>CAIXZF010000117.1 GCA_903923925.1 uncultured Bacteroidales bacterium | reverse complement strand
GACCAATTCGATTACTGTTGTTCCTGTCCCAGTTGTAAACTTCGCTCCTATTGCTGATGTTTGCGCAAATGCCGGCAGTATACTTCTTTCATCTTATGTAACTCCAATTGGTGGAGTATTCTCAGGAACAGGTGTTAGTGGAAACACTTTCACGATGACAACTCCAGGTGTATATGTAATTACCTATACCTACACTGCAAACGGTTGTCCGGTTTCTGTAGACAGAAACATTACTGTTTTATCAGTTCCAACAGTATCATGGTCGAATAGCCTGTCTGCTCAGTGTATTACATCAACAGCTTATTTCCTCAGTGGAGGAACACCAGCTGGTGGAGTTTATTCAGGAACAGGTGTTAATGGAAATGTTTTCAATGCATCAATTGCTGGTGCTGGTACATATACATTAACATATACCTATTCTGATGCAAACGCTTGTGTCTCTTCAGCTACCAATACCATTACTGTTAATTCATTACCAGTAGTAACATGGAGCACAGTTCTTCCGGATCAATGTTTATCAGCTACAACTTATGCTCTTACTGGTGCTACACCAATTAACGGCATTTACAGTGGAGCAGGCGTATCGGGAAGCAACTTCAATGCAAATCTTGCAGGTGTTGGAATCCACACAATAACTTACACTTATACGGATGCTAATGGTTGTGAAAATTCAACAATCAATACGATTACTGTTGCTCCTGTTCCAGTTGTAAGCTTCGCTCCTATTGCTGATGTTTGCGCAAATGCTGGCGGCATACTTCTTACATCTTACGTAACTCCAATTGGTGGAGCATTCACAGGAACAGGCGTAAGTGGAAACACTTTCACAATGACAACTCCAGGGGTATATGTAATTACCTATACCTACACTGCAAACGGCTGCTCTGTTTCTGTTGGCAGAAACATTACTGTATTATCAGTTCCAACTGTATCATGGACAAATGGCCTGACTGCACAATGTGTTACATCAACTGCTTATTTCCTCAGTGGAGGAACACCAGCTGGTGGAGTTTATTCAGGAACAGGTGTTAATGGAAATGTTTTCAATGCATCAATAGCTGGTGCTGGCATATATACATTAACATATACTTATTCTGATGCAAACGGTTGTGAAGCTTCTGCTACAAATACAATAACAGTTCATGCATTGCCAGTTGTAAGCTGGTCAGCTGCATTATCCAACCAGTGTATTTCAGCCACTACTTATGTACTTTCAGGTGGATTACCTGGTGGTGGAACTTATAGTGGTGCTGGCGTTAGTGGTACAAACTTTAATGCTTCAATTTTAAGTGCAGGAACTTACGTTCTCACATACACTTATACTGATGTAAATGGTTGTACATCTTCAACAACAAACACTATTACAGTTACTCCGCTTCCTGTAATTTCATTCTCAGCATTACCAGCTGTATGCAGTAATAATGGACTAGTTTCTCTGATTTCGTATGCATCCCCGGTTGGAGGTACATTTACAGGAACAGGAATTACTGGCAACTCCTTTGATCCAGCAATTGCAGGAACAGGTACTTATACTATAACATACACATTTACAGATGGAAATGGCTGCAGCTCTTCAGCTACAAGAACTATTAACGTACTGTCAGCACCTGTTGTAACCTGGACAAGTAGTCTTGGTCCACTTTGTGCTTCATCAACCAGCTACTTCCTTTCTGGTGGTTTACCATCAGGTGGTGTTTATTCTGGTGCCGGTGTAACAGGCAATATCTTTAATGCTTCGCTGGCTGGTGCAGGAACTCACACAATAACATACACATATACCAATGCTTCTGGTTGTATCGGAACAGCAGTAAATACGATTGTTGTAAATGCTCTTCCAGTTGTAACATGGAGCAGCGCACTTGCTGACCAATGTGAATCATCAACCCTTTATCCATTAAGTGGAGCCTTACCAACGGGTGGTGTTTATTCTGGCTCTGGTGTTTCTGGTTCTAACTTCAATGCAAATCTTGCAGGCTTAGGTATTCACACAATAACCTACACTGTTACTGATGTAAACGGTTGTATCAACAGTATCACCAATACCATTACAGTTACTCCGGTTCCGGTTGTAAGCTTCTCGCAATTACCAAATGTTTGTGTTAATGAAGGCTCATTGCTTCTGTCAACTTACGTAATTCCTAATGGAGGCGTATTTGCAGGTGCAGGGGTTATTGGTAATTTATTTAACCCTGCAGTTGCGGGAGTTGGAGCACATACCATTACTTATACTGTAACTTCAGGTGGTTGCTCTGTTTCAGTAATACGGACTATCCTTGTAAATGCTGCTCCAATTGTAACCTGGCCTAATAGTTTAACATCACAGTGTGTTACTTCAGCCAGTTACTTCCTGGGTGGTGCAACTCCAAATGGTGGTGTTTATAGTGGTGCAGGTGTAACAGCTAATATTTTCAATGCTGCTTTAGCAGGAGTTGGCCCACATACTCTCACCTATACTTATACTGATGGAAACGGATGTACGGCAAGTACAACAAATACAATTGTTGTGTTTAATGTTCCTATTGTTACATGGCCAACAGTAATGTCAAGTCAGTGCGTTTCTGTTACAAGCTATACTTTGTCTGGTGGTCTTCCAACAGGTGGAACTTATAGTGGTACAGGAGTTAGTGGTTCTAATTTCAACCCTGCCTTAGCTGGTGTTGGTATTCATATTATCACTTATTCTTACAATGATCTGAACGGTTGTTCAAACTCTATTACAAATACCATTTCTGTATTACCAGCTCCAACAGCCAATCTGCTCCCATTACCAACTGTATGCCAGAACGCATCAGCTGTTGTACTGACAAGCTTTGGTTACCCTGTAGGTGGTGTTTTCTCAGGAACCGGTGTTGCAGGTAATAATTTCAACCCATCAGTTTCAGGAGTTGGAACATTCGTAATTACCTATACAGTTAGTAACTCCTATGGATGTTCTGCTTCAACAACTTCTAACATAACTGTAAATGCAGCACCTGTTGTTACCTGGCCTGGTATATTATCCGGCTTATGCGCAAACAGCACTGAACTTGCTCTAACAGGCGGATTGCCAATTAATGGTACTTATAGTGGTCCTGGCGTTGTTAATAACAAATTCTATCCTTCAATTTCGGGTACAGGTACGTTCACTCTTACCTATACTTTTGTTAATTCTTCAGGATGTTTTGCAACAGCAACAAACACCATTACAGTAAATCCGCTACCAATCGTTTTCTGGCCAAGTTCACTTGTTGCACAATGTGTGAATTCAACTACTTACGGATTATCTGGCGGAGTTCCTTCAGGTGGTGTTTATACAGGTCCTGGTGTTAGTGGTTCAAACTTCAATGCTTCGCTTGCGGGTGTTGGTGCGCATATCCTGACTTACACATATACTACTGCCGGCGGTTGTGTCGGAACAGCAACAAATGTTATTATTGTTAATCCTTTACCATCTGTTGGTTTCCCTGGTACACTTCCTGCACTATGTGTTAATTCTACAACATTCACACTCAATACAGGATTCCCAAGTGGTGGCACTTACAGTGGCGCTGGTGTTACTGGTAACAACTTTAATGCATCAGTTGCAGGTGTTGGCACACATACCATTACGTATACTTATACAAATGGCAATGGTTGTACAAACTCAGCAACAAACTCAATTACAGTTAATAGTCTTCCTGTTGTAACATGGCCAGGTTCGCTGACAACACAATGTGCAAACTATACAAGTTTTGCATTGAGTGGCGGTATACCAGCTGGTGGTACTTATACAGGTCCTGGTGTTGTGCTGAATAACTTCAATGCAGCATTAGTTGGCGCCGGTACGTATACCTTAACTTATACCTACACTAATCCAAATGGATGTATCAATTCAGCAACAAACACTATTACTGTTTCTGCATTGCCAACAGTATCCTTAGGTCCGGATGTTAACATCTGTTTCGGAACAACTACTACTTTAACAGCGGTTGCTGCTCCAGCAGGAGTTTCTTATCTCTGGAGTCAGGGATCAACCACTTCAACAATTTCTGTTTATGTGGGAGATACAACTATTTACTGTGTAACTGTAACGAATGCTGCTGGTTGTACTGCAGTTGATTGCATTCAGGTTAATGCACTTCATCTGCCAGTTGCGAATGCAGGATTTGATCAGACCATTTGTGCCGGCGAAATTCCTGTATCCCTCAACGGGTCAGGTACCAGTGTAAACGGTGCTATCACAGCCTATGCATGGAGCAGTGGCGCAGCAACAGCCAGTACACTTGTTTCACCAACTGATACAACATGGTATATTTTAACTGTAACTGACGTAAAAGGATGTAAAGGCCTTGATTCGGTAAGAATTAATGTTAATATTATTCCTACAGTAACTTTAGGTCCGGATATTACAATCTGTGAAAACATGAGAGTAACACTTGTACCTGTATCACAAGTACCTGGTCAGGCACCTTACGATAACTACCTCTGGAGCACAGGATTTGAAAATGATACTCTGATTGCTGATTCAACAGGCTACGGTCTGAATAACCCTACAACAATCTCTGTAACTGTTACCTTAAATGGCTGCCAGCAGCATGATGAAGTAATTGTAACATGGGTACCATGTCCTGGTATTCCTGAGATCGATATGCAGGAAGTTATTTCAGTTTATCCGAATCCTACTGAAGGTTCTTTCACTGTAACTATTGAGAATGTTGACAATGCTCAAACATTTGACGTATACAATAATGTTGGTCAGCAGCTTATTTCAGAGAAGCTTACCAACAATGGATATTCTAAATTCTCCAAACAGTACGATCTGTCGAATTATCCAACAGGTATTTATTACCTGAGATTTACTGACGGAAATAAAGTACGTACAAGAAAGCTTATCATTAAATAATGATAAGATCCTAAACACAAAAAAGGCTGCCTCTCAAGGGCAGCCTTTTTTATTTCATACTATAAAACAACACATTACATTCCGACTGTTTATTACATTTTATCTGGTACTTCAATTCCAAGTAAAGCCATGGATTTCTTTACAGTTTTTCCAACATACCCTGACAATTTCAACCTGAAATAAATATCATTCTTGTCCTCTGCTTTTAAAACAGGGACCTCCTGATAAAACCGATTATATTCCTTGCACAATTCGTACACGTAATTCGCAATTAAGGCAGGACTATAATTATCGGCAGAAAGGCTCAATACAGCAGGAAATTCATAAAGCGTTTTAATCAGGGATAACTCTGTTTCTGAAATACCAGTTTTCTCAATATTGGCATCAGTACTCCAATCTCCGATCGTATCTTTAGCCTTCCTTTGTAATGATTGAATTCTTGCATGCGTATACTGTATGAACGGGCCTGTATGTCCGTTGAAATCGATGGAATCCTGAGGATTGAAAAGCATACTCTTTTTCGGATCAACCTTTAGCATAAAGAACTTTAATGCTCCGAGTGCAAGCATCCAATACAGTTTATCTGCTTCGTCAGGTGAAAAGGTATCCGTTTTACCAAGTGCCTCTGTGGTATCTTTAGCCACATTGTACATTTCCTGGAGGAGATCGTCGGCATCGACTACCGTTCCTTCTCGGGATTTCATTTTCCCCTGCGGCAGTTCAACCATGCCATATGAAAGGTGGAATATATCAGCTGCCCATGAGCGGCCAAGTTTATTCAGCAATGACTTAAGCACATCAAAGTGATAAATCTGCTCGTTTCCAACTACGTAAATAAGCTTTTCAGGTAGAAACGAATCGTATCGCGCCTGAGCTGTACCAAGATCCTGGGTGATGTAAACAGAAGTGCCATTGGCACGCATCAAAAGTTTTTCATCCAGACCTGCAGCAGTTAGATCTGCCCAGACAGAACCATCCTCTTTTTGAAAAAATGCAGCATCCCGAAGTCCTTCTTCTACCATCACCTTACCTAAAAGATAAGTCTCTGATTCATGATAGGTTTTCTCAAATTCAATTCCAAGTTGTCGATACGTAATATCAAAACCTTCATAAACCCATGAATTCATCATTCTCCACAATTCAACTACTGCATCATCTTTTGCTTCCCATTTGTGAAGCATGTCCTGGGCCTCTATCATCAAAGGCGCCATCTTAGCAGCATCTTCCTCAGAATTTCCGGCAGCAATCAGTTCATTAACCTGAGGGCGGTACTTCTGCTCAAATAGAACATAATATTTTCCAACCAAATGATCGCCTTTCAACCCTGATGATTGAGGAGTTTCATTATTCCCCCAAGTCTGCCAGGCAAGCATTGATTTACAGATATGAATTCCGCGGTCGTTAACAAGATTTACCCTGATAACATTCTTCCCTACTGCCTTCAAAATCTGAGATACAGAAGCACCAAGTAAATTATTACGGATGTGACCTAAATGCAAAGGCTTATTTGTATTTGGCGAGGAAAATTCGACGATATAAGGCTTCTCAGAAGGACTGGCATTAAGTCCATAGTTTGAACCGGCAAGATCAGAATTGAAAAAATCATTCCAAACCTGAAACTTCAGATTAAGATTTAAAAATCCTTTAATAACATTATACCGATCAATACTATCAACATTATTAACAAGCCAGTTTCCAAGTTCTTCAGCAAGAATATCCGGAGATTTTTTAATAAATCTGGTTAATGAGAAGGTTACCAGTGTAAAGTCACCCTCAAATTCCTTCTTTGTTCGCTGAATAGTTAAAACAGAAGTTTCGATAGTTACATTATAAAGAGTATAGATTGCTTCTTTCGTTTTCTGAGCAATACTGTTTTCAAATTTCATAGTTCTGAAGAGTTTGGCCTGCAAAGGTATTTCTTTTTTTGTAATGAATGTAAAACATCTGATTATCAATAGCTTGATACATTCAGGATTGATTTTGTTATTGAGAATTAAGTTCCTACCTTTGTAAACTGATTTACTAACAAATCAATATCTTAAAAAACTAAAAAACAGGATGTTATGAACAGGAAGAACGTGATTATCATTGGAGCTGCAGGAAGGGATTTCCACAACTTCAACACTTACTTCAGGGACAACGATGCTTACAATGTGCTGGCTTTCACAGCTGCACAGATCCCTGATATTGCTGGACGCAAATACCCGGCTGAGCTTGCCGGTAAACTATATCCTGATGGCATTCCTATCTATGTTGAAAAAGATCTGGAGGATCTGATCGCAAAATTTAATGTTGACGTTTGTGTTTTTGCTTATAGTGATGTTACCTACGCTCATGTTATGAAAATGAGTTCTAAGGTAAATGCTGCCGGAGCTGATTTTATGCTCTTAGGCCCTAAACAAACGATGGTAAAAAGCACAAAACCTGTTATTGCTGTTGGTGCGATTCGCACAGGTAGTGGAAAGAGCCAGACCTCAAGGCGTGTTATCGAGTTATTAATGGAAAAAGGTTTAAAGGTTGTTGCTGTTCGCCATCCGATGCCTTATGGCGATTTAGTTGAGCAGAAAGTTCAGCGTTTTGCCACTGTTGAGGACCTGAAAAAGCACAAATGTACTATTGAGGAAATGGAAGAATACGAACCACATGTAGTACGTGGAAACGTAATCTATGCTGGTGTTGATTATGAAGCTATTTTAAGAGCAGCTGAAAATGATCCTGATGGATGCGATGTTGTTCTCTGGGATGGTGGAAACAACGACTTTGCTTTCTACAAACCAGATCTTACAATTACTGTTGTTGACCCACATCGTCCAGGCCATGAAGTTTCATATTACCCGGGAGAAGTTAACCTGCGTTTAGCTGATGTAGTAGTTATCAATAAAATGGACAGCGCAAGCCCCGAAAATATTCAGATTGTACGTAACAATATTGCAAAGGAAAATCCAACTGCAATTGTTGTGGATGCAGCCTCCCCTATTTCAGTAGATGATCCGTCCTTAATTAAAGGTAAACGTGTATTAGTTATTGAAGACGGCCCAACACTTACCCACGGTGAAATGAAACTTGGTGCAGGAACTGTTGCTGCCATGCGTTATGGTGCTAAAGAACTTGTTGACCCAAGACCTTTCGTTGTCGGCAAATTAGCTGATACTTTCAGAACCTATCCAAACATTGGCACTTTATTACCAGCGATGGGATATGGCGACCAACAGGTAAAGGATCTTGAGACTACAATCGAGAACACAGTTTGTGATTCTGTTCTGATTGCTACCCCAATCGACCTTAACCGTATTGTTAAGATTAACAAACCAAACACAAGGTGTTATTACGACTTGCAGGAAATTGGCAAACCAGATTTGGTTGGTGTTGTTGATGATTTTGTCAAAAAACATAATCTTGTATAGTAAATAAAAAACTTATAAAAAAGCACCTCAAATCCGGGGTGCTTTTTTTTATTAGCGGTTTACAGGACCATAATTTGTATTATTTATTAACATTGTTCATTTATAGTTATATATTGTTTCAGGAATTAGCAGTATTGGCAATTCTGTTTTTGCAGGAGGAATGGGCGGTCTGGCTATTCACGATAAGGTAAGAGGTAATGATGCTTATGTGAACAATATTAACAATGGGATGGAAATTATATCATTTCAATAGAGTCGGCAAAGATAAAGGAATAGAGGATGGTGGTGCTGGCGAGATAATAATCATTATGAGAGAATACAACACGCAATATTTATCTTATTCAGGAATATACTTTAATAATTCAACCAACTCTTTATCCGTAATATTATTTTGTTCGGATTTGTCGTATATGCTTAAAAGGTAAACTGGTTCATCTTTGACAACAAAATTTGTGATGACTCTTGCTCCACTACTTTTACCCTTAACTTTATCGGGAATAGGAATTCTTATTTTATAACAACTTTTTCCTATAGGAGTACCCTTTTTCGGATCTTGTTTTAGATTTTAACCAAAACAAAAAGTTCTTTTCTTAATGAAGTATATTTCCTTAAAAGTCGTCTTGCCTGCTTTTCAAAAACAGTTATAGTTTTTACATTATAGCTCATTCAAAAAATCCTCTGCATCGTGGGCCTTCTTTTTGCCTGCCTTTATCAATTTCATTTCTTCAACAGCATCCTTTAATTCCTCCATCAATAAAGCCTTGGCATCTGTTAATGGTTTTGTTTTCAGGTAGGAAATGCTATTTAAAACCTCCAATAGAGAAGCAGCTTTATTATCAGGAATATCAAGTAGTACCTTCATTGGGGGGTTAATTATTGAATATCATTCAACCTTAATTATCAATGCAAATATAGCTCATTAAAAGTTAATTACGATTACGGAGGACACTTTTCAAGAATAGCAAACAAATAACACTGGCAAAACGATTTCTAATATTAAATGTTATTAACACCACATTTTCTTAACACCAATTTTAATTAATTTTAAGCCCGGTTAACACAATATTTTTTATTGATTCACAATAAATTATCAGGGCGAATGAAAAAACGAAGTTTAGTTTCCATTAATGACTACACCAAGGAGGAACAACTCCGGATTCTGGATCTTGCAGAAGAATTTGAACAACAGCCAACACAGAAAATTCTTCAGGATTATGTTGTTGCCACCTTGTTTTTTGAACCATCAACCAGAACCAGGCTAAGTTTTGAGAGCGCAGTTTCCAGGCTTGGAGGTAAAATAGTGGGATTTTCAGAGGCTTCCTCATCCAGTGTTTCAAAGGGCGAATCGCTGAAAGACACCATATTAACAGTTAGTAATTACAGCGACCTGATCGTTATGCGGCATCCAAAAGAAGGAAGTGCCCGATTCGCCAGCGAAGTTGCCACAGTTCCCATTATTAATGCTGGTGATGGTGCAAATCAGCATCCAACCCAATGCTTGCTTGATTTGTATTCTATCCGCAAAACCCAGGGAAAGCTCGACGACCTTGATATCGTTTTTGTAGGCGACCTGAAATACGGCAGAACCGTGCATTCGGATGTTATGGCCCTGGTAAATTTTAATGTTCGTTTTCACTTTGTATCTCCACCTGAACTAAAACTCCCCAGTTCAGTTAAAAAATATATTAAAGACAAAAATCTGGAATATTATCAGTATACCGACCTCAATGAGGCCATTCCAAAAGGTGACATTATTTACATGACCCGTATTCAGCGGGAACGATTCTCCGACCCCATCGAGTACGAAAAAGTTAAAAATGCGTACATCCTGAAAAACAATATGCTTAAACATTCAAAAGAAAATGTGAAAGTACTGCATCCGCTGCCAAGAGTGAATGAAATTAGCCTCGATGTGGATGATAATCCAAAAGCATATTATTTCCAGCAGGCATTAAACGGAGTATACGTAAGACAAGCATTGGTTGCATCAATTTTAGGAGTAAAGTAATGGAAAACAAAGAATTACGCAAGGAATTACAGGTTTCAGCCATTGAGAATGGCTCAGTAATCGACCATATACCAGCAGATAGCGTGTTTCAGGTTATAAAAATCCTGGGCCTGGAATCTGCCGACAACCAGATTCTTTTTGGCACGAACCTCGACAGTCAGAAATACGGCAAAAAGGGAATAATCAAAATCAGCAATAAATTTTTTGCACCTGAGGAAATCAATAAGATAGCTCTAGTTGCACCTCAGGCCACTTTGATTGTTATACGAGACTATAAGGTTACTGAGAAAAAACAGGTTGAGGTACCTGACGAAATACTTAAGATCGTTAAATGTTTCAACCCGAACTGCATCACAAATCATGAACAGATTCAGACTCGTTTCGAACTTGTTTCAAAAACAGAAATAAAACTACATTGTTATTACTGTGAGAAAATTACTGCCAAGGATAATATTGTTTTTGTTTAAAAACAGAAAATGGAATAATGTCAATAGAAAATGAAAATATTTTGCTGACTATCCTTTCTATTTGCATTTTTCTCCTATGGAGAATTCTTCAAACCAGAGAAAAGAACCAACAATATTCTGAAACATAATTTAAAATAATAATCAATATTTTTCATTGTAATGAAACAAATTATAGCATTAATTATCAGCATTTTACTCGTTGAAGTGGCAGTTTCACAACCAATGAGGAAAGACAAAGCCATTTATAAAACATACAAAGAAGGTTTCTTTGAGAAGTTTATCATGAGTGGTATCCAGGAATTTGAGATGAAAGAATCCCTTTCTCCTCCAAAACGCTCCTTCAAAATAGACATGAGCGGAATGGAGATCCCTGCTTCGAAAGATCAATTTACGACTCAGTGGCATAATTCACCCGTTTCTCAAGGAAATACGAGCAGCTGCTGGTGTTTTTCAGGCACATCGTTTTTAGAAACAGAAATCTTCAGGCAGACCGGGCAAAAAATAAAACTATCTGAAATGTATACCGTTTATTGGGAATACGTTGAAAAAGCCAGAAGATTTGTTCAGGAAAGAGGGAATTCTCTTTTTGACCAGGGTTCTGAATGCAATGCTGTAATCAGGGAATGGAAGAAATATGGAATTGTTCCGCTATCGGATTACAATGGCCTTTTACCCGGACAGGTTTATCATAATCATGAGAAAATGTTTGAGGAGATGTCGGCCTACATGAAATCGGTTAAAGCAAGTAACAGCTGGAACGAAGAGCTTGTTATTTCCACAATAAAAGACATTATGAATCATCATCTGGGTACTCCTCCTGCTAAAGTTACTGTTGCCGGAAAGGAATATACTCCACAGCAATACCTGAAGGATGTACTAAAAATAAATCTTGATGATTTTATTGACATTATTTCTCTGATGGAAAAACCTTATGGTCAAAAAGTTGAATATGTTGTACCAGATAACTGGTGGCATAATGCTGACTATTACAATGTTCCACTTGATGTTTATATGGATATTATTAAAAAGTCTATCAGTAAGGGGTATACTGTTGGTATTGGAGGCGATGTTTCAGAGGCGGGTTTTGATGCCAGGGATTACCAGGCAGCAGTTGTACCAACTTTTGATATTCCGTCGGCTTATATTGATGAAAATGCCCGGCAGATGCGCTTTTCAAACGGATCAACTACCGATGATCACGGAATGCATATTGTAGGATACCTTGAAAAGAATGGGACTACCTGGTATTTGTTAAAAGATTCTGGAGCCGGTTCGAAAGCAGGAGGCCCTGAGTTGAACAAAAACTATGGTTATTATTTCTTTCACGAAGATTACATTAAGCTTAAATTAATCGACATCATTGTTCATAAGGATATGGTCAAAAGTGTTGTTCATTAGAGCAACTAATTTTTCATAAAAACGCAGATGACAAACAATATTTTGGTGAATGCTCATTCCGGTTTACGCTGGGTAGCACTGATATTACTGATTTATGCAATAATCAATGCCTTATCAGGAAAAAGCACCTATGGAAAGAAAGATAAAATACTGAATTTATTTGCGATGATAAGTCTTCATTTTCAGCTACTGCTTGGAGCATTCCTTTATATGACTTCAGCAAAAGTAGCTTTTATTCCAGGATGGATAAAAATTGAACAATTCCGTTTTTTTGGACTGGAGCACTTATTCGGGATGATTACAGCGATAGCACTTGTAACATTAGGAAGAACAATTGCTGAAAAACAAACGGAAGCTATTAATAAGCACAAGAAGATTCGTTTGTATTACCTCATTGGCCTTATAGTGATACTGGTTTTCATCCCCTGGCCATTCAGACATGCATTAGGAGGGCGATGGATGTAGTGTGGGAATGTTTGGATTTAATTAAGCTGAGCGGAGAGAGAGGGATTCGAACCCTCGGTACCGTTACCAGTACAACGGTTTTCGAGACCGTCCCATTCGACCACTCTGGCATCTCTCCAAAAAAATATACCCGCGATCGCGGGTACATTTTTCTCGTCGCTTGCGGAGAGAGAGGGATTCGAACCCACGGACCCCGTAAAGGGTCAACGGTTTTCAAGACCGCCGCATTCAACCACTCTGCCATCTCTCCGGTTGATGCTGCAAAAGTAAAACAATTTCTCTTTCAAAAAAATTTATCAGCAAGGTTTTCTGTTTTGTCTTGATAAATGCAGGAAACGTCGAGTTTCATTGACTTCTCTGAAGATTTAAATTAACTTTGTAAGATAATATTACACAATCATGAGAAAATTTTTCAATATCCTTCTCCTGTTTTTGCCAATTTGGGGTCTTCAGGCCGGAAATATTCAGGCTTTTCTGTCGTATTGCACATTCCAGTCGCCACAGGACGGGCCTTTTCTGGAATCTTACCTTTCAATTTATTCCAAAAGTCTTGTTTTTACCAAGAATTCCAATGGTAAATTCCAGGGAACCGTTGCCATTACTATGATTTTTAAGCAAGGGGAAGCTGTAAAAGATTTTAAAAAATATGAATTAAAAAGCCCTGAGGTTGAAGACACTGCCAAACGTGACTTCAGTTTTATTGATCAGCAACGTTTTTTGCTGCCAAACGGGGATTATACCTTTGAATTCAGTATAAAAGACATTAACAGTAAAAAACCTGAATCAAGCAGTATTGAAAACCTGAAATTACTTTACCCTGCGGACAAGGTCAGTATTTCCGGAATTCAGCTTGTAGGATCATATTCTACTTCAAAAACGCCTACTATTTTATCTAAAAGCGGATTAGATCTGGTGCCCTATGTATTTGATTATTACCCACCGAATGAAAATAAACTCAGTTTTTATACTGAACTGTATCATACTGATATTACCATTGGAGCAGGAAATAAATTTCTGATATCCTTCGCTATTAACTCAAACGAAACAGGCAAAAGCCTTCCTGAATATGCCCGCACGAAAAAAGAGGTAGCTAAACCTGTAAATAATTTCCTGCAGGAAATAGATATTTCGAAACTGCCTTCAGGAAATTACAACCTGATAGTTGAGGCAAGAAACCAGCAGAACGAGGTTATTGCCAGCAACAGTTTGTTTTTTCAGCGTAGTAACCCTAGTGTTCAGTTCAATATTAATGATCTTCAGGAACTCGTTGTTGAAAATTCATTTGTTGGAAAAATCACGAATAAAGATACCTTAAAGGAATACATTAAATGTTTAAACCCTATATCGTCTGAAATCGACAAGTTATTTATTGACAATCAATTACCTCAGATGGATGTTCAGTTAATGCAGCAATATTTTCTGAATTTCTGGATAAAGCGTAACGGCAGCAACCCTGAACAATCGTGGCTTGCATACAGAGAACAGGTTTTGATTGTTAATGCTGCATACAAAACTCCGAATAAAAAAGGCTATGATACAGACAGAGGACGAATATATCTGCGTTACGGACCACCAAATACAATAACAGATCAACCTTTCGAGGCCAGTGGCAGCGGAATGTTTATAGGGGATGAACAATCATCCGGAAATTACAGAAGGGATGATTACGGATTTGTTCCTTACCAAATCTGGCATTATTACCAATTATCTAAAAGCCAAAGAGATATCAAATTTGTTTTCGCTGATCCGCACCTTTCTCAGAATGAATATGCCTTAATTCATTCTAATCTGGAAGGCGAGATCAATAATCCGAACTGGCAGGCAGAATTACACCGGCAGATCGGGATTCTCGACAAGGATGAACTCGCTCCGAACGGGCATTACGGAGGGAAATCAGGAAATCTCTTTCTGAATCCCAGATAATATAAAAGAATCAGCTTTTACTAAAAAACCCATTTCAGTAAATGAAAATGGGTTTTTTAATTTAAACATTTACCTTTGTCCATTGTGAGAAGATCCGCTATGAAATTTATCTATCTTTTATTCAGATTTAGTGTTTGGAGCTTGTCTAAAATGCCATTTTGGCTTCTCCGGCTGAAAGCAGATGGAATCAGGATTCTTCTTTATTATGTGATAGGCTACCGGAAAAAAGTGGTGATGACGAATCTCAGAAATTCTTTCCCACAGCTAACGACTAAAGAACTTAAAAAAATTGCCTGGAAATATTACCTCAATATTGCAGATTTAATAGTTGAAGTAATTAAAATAAACGGTATTACAGAAAAACAGATCAGGGAAAGGCTTGTAATTAAGAACTTTGAAGTTGCAGAAAAATATCTGAATGAAGGCAGAAGTTTTATTGCCTGTACCGGACATATTGGAAGTTGGGAATGGCTGGGTGTAAGGCTGTCGCTCGACAGGAGATTTACTACATTTGCTGTTGTAAAACCCCTAACAGATCCTTTTTTCGACAAGTGGATTGTTTCAATGCGCATGAAATTCCAGCAAACTGGCAAAATAGATTATCGGAATGTTCTCAAAGAGATGATACGGCATAAAAACTCCGTTAATATGACTATGATTGCCGGTGATCAGACTCCCACTGATACAGAAATTAATTACTGGACACCTTTTCTTAACCAGGAAACTCCTGTTTTTCTGGGTACTGAGAAGATTTCCAAAATAATGGATTTACCTGTAATATTCTTCGACAATCAACGGGTA
This sequence comes from uncultured Bacteroidales bacterium, assembly GCA_903923925.1. Classification (GTDB taxonomy): domain Bacteria; phylum Bacteroidota; class Bacteroidia; order Bacteroidales; family CAIXZF01; genus CAIXZF01. The sequence goes on along the minus strand of CAIXZF010000117.1, from coordinate 22,826 downwards.
AAAAGAGGGTTTTATGAAGTTGAACTCAAACTAATTACCGATAAACCTAAAGAAACCGCCGAATACGAAATAACTGAAGCTCATGTTCGTTTACTCGAAAGTACAATCAATAATCATCCCGACAATTGGCTTTGGTCGCACAGGCGTTGGAAACATAAAAGATCAGATCATAATTAATCTTTCAAAACCACCAAAAACTATCAATTTTGAGCGTAGCAGTTGTCATACTTAATTGGAACGGAAGAAAGTTCCTGGAGCAGTTTCTGCCTACGCTTATTTTGCATACTGGTGATGATGCAGAACTGATTATTGCTGATAATGCCTCTTCCGATGATTCTGTAGAATTTCTGCAGACAACCTATCCTAAAATCAGAATCATCAGGAATGAGCAGAACTGGGGGTTCTCAAAAGGATACAACGAAGCACTTAAACATGTTGAATCAGACTATTATGTCTTACTAAATTCTGATATAGAAGTAACACCCAATTGGATTAAACCGGTAATTTCCTTAATGGATGCGGATCAGAATATTGGCGCGTGTCAGCCTAAGCTCATTGCCTTCCACGACCGCGAAGCTTTTGAATATGCAGGAGGTGCGGGAGGATTTATCGATGAATACGGCTATCCATTCTGCCGTGGCAGGCTGTTCAATACACTTGAGAAAGATCTTGGGCAATACAATGATGTTCAGGAGGTGTTCTGGGCAACAGGTGCCTGCATGTTTGTAAGAGCCGATTTATTCCGGCAGTTTGGTGGCCTTGATAATGATTTTTTTGCACATATGGAGGAGATCGATTATTGCTGGCGGCTAAAAAATGCAGGCTATAAGATTATGTATTGCCCCGATTCAACGGTTTTTCATGTAGGCGGAGGAACTCTTCCCAAAATTTCGTCCCGAAAAACATATTTGAATTTCAGAAATAACCTTATTCTCTTGTATAAAAACCTGCCTCCTTCGAAATTGCTGCCTGTATTTCTTATCCGGCTGGTGTTAGATTTTACAGCAAGCATGAAATTCCTTTCCGAAGGCTATTTCAAAGATTCTGTGGCTGTTGCGAAAGCATATGTTTCTTTTTACAAATCCTTCACACAGTTAAAGATTAAACGCAGCCGCATTCCTCACAGGAAAGTGAATGGAATTTACAAAGGCTCTATTGTTCTTGTATATTATGGAAAGGGTAAAAAACAATTTTCTGCACTTTCGCCTGCAAAATTCTCCTGAATTTCATTTCTTAAGAAAGGCTGTAATGCCTAAGCTGTAACTGCCAGCGCCAAATCCACTAATTACACCCATGGCATTTAGAGATATATATGAAATATGTCTGAATTCCTCCCGATTCATAACATTTGACATATGCACCTCAATTACGGGTGTTTTGATTGCTTTAACAGCATCACCAATTGCCACAGAAGTATGAGTATATCCACCAGCATTGAGTATTATTCCATCCAGTTCGAAACCCCATTCGTGGAGTTTATCAATTATTAAACCCTCCGTATTTGATTGAAAATAATCTATCTGTATAGAAGGGAATTCTAGTCTCAGGGATTCTAAAATATCATTAAATCCCTGATTTCCATAATGTTCTTCCTCTCTTATTCCGGTAAGGTTCAGGTTCGGACCGTTTAAAATTCCAATATGCATTTTCAGATTTTTATCAAAGATAAAAAGAATCGGATGAATTATTAGCTATCTTTGTGGCTACATCAAACGGGGTGCCCTAAAAAACGGGCTGAGATCATACCCTTATAACCTGATCCGGGTAATGCCGGCGTAGGGAAATGAAAATGCTGCTCCTTCTCCCCTCATGATGTTCAAAAATAATCGCAATAAAACAGTATTGCAATTGAACATATATAAACATATATAATGAGAAAAATATTCCTTATATCCATATTGGTACTTTTATCAGTTTCAGTATTCAGTCAGTTTAATTTAAGCGGAAAAATAACAGATTCTATTTCTGGTGACAGTTTAAGCGGAGCTATTATACGACTGGAAAACAGCAAGATAGCCACAGCTTCAGATTTACAGGGAAACTATATATTAAAACTCCTTAATCCGGGAGTTTACAAAATAACTGTTAGCTACATTGGCTATGAAAGTTCATCTAAAGAAATCACACTTCAGTCCAATAAAAAGCTGAATTTTTGTCTTAATCCAAGCAGTATCAGAATGAATGAAATCCTGGTTTCTGCCACAAGAGTACCCAACAAGGCGCCAGCTTCAATGAAAATCATCAGCAACAGAGATATTGGCGAATTGAATACAGGTCAGGATCTTCCGTATATTTTAGAATCGGCACCATCAACAGTAACAACTTCAGATGGAGGAACAGGAATCGGCTATACAGGATTAAGAATCCGGGGCACTGATATGACAAGGATTAATGTTACAGTTAATGGCATTCCTTTTAATGACCCTGAATCTCAGGAAGTTTATTGGGTTGATATTCCGGATATTGCATCATCAATAGACAATATACAAATACAAAGAGGAGTAGGAACTTCAACGAATGGTGCTGCCTCATTTGGTGCAAGTATAAACATACAAACAATACCTTCAGGTGATAAAGCTTATGGGGAAATTGATAATTTCTTCGGCTCATACAATAGCAGACGGCATTCACTTAAGTTCGGCAGTGGCCTGATTCAAGGCAAATGGAGTATTGATGGAAGAGTATCGAAAATTAAATCAGATGGGTATATTGATCGTGCATCCTCTGACCTCAACTCCATGTTTTTAACCGGAACTCTGCATGCTAAGAAGAGTATTTTCAGGATAAACATTTTTACTGGCAAAGAACGTACATACCAGGCATGGGATGGAGTTCCTTCTGAAATTCTGGACACAAACAGGACTTTTAATGTAAATGGACTGTATTATGATGCAAACGGCAAAATGCAATTTTACAGAAATGAAGTTGATGACTATAGTCAGAGTCATTATCATCTTATGTATTCGTATTCAACAAACAAGAGTACATCAATAAATACAGCATTTCACTATACTCATGGGGAAGGCTATTATGAACAATTCGTGCAAGGTGAAGATTACACTAATTATCAGCTAAGTACTATGGATACCACAGTATCATCAACTGATTTAATAACAAGGAAATGGCTTAAAAATGACTTTTACGGACTCACTTATTCACTTAATCATACCACAAATTTATTTGATTGCATATTGGGTGGTGCCTGGAATCATTATGAGGGTGCACATTTCGGAAAAATAAACTGGACACAAAATGCATTTCAGCAGAACACCTGGGATTATGAATGGTACAGAAATAAAGGAATAAAAAAAGATTTTAACTTTTTCGCCAAATTAAGATACCAGGTTCTGAAAAAACTTAGTCTGTATGCTGACGTACAATATCGGTCAATCAATTATTCATTGAGTGGTCCGGACGAGAATTACAGACTACTTGATCAGACACATAATTTCAACTTCCTTAATCCAAAAACTGGAATTTATTTCGATATCAATAAACACCAGAATTTGCAGCTTTCGTTTGCAATAGCTAACCGTGAACCAAACCGGAGTAACTATCAGGATGCTGACCCTGGGAATATGCCCAAACAAGAACGATTAACAAATATTGAGACCTCATATAACATTGTTTACAAGTCTGTTAGTGGAAGCATCTGTGCTTATTATATGGATTACAAAGATCAGCTGGTATTAACAGGGGAAATTAATGCAGTAGGAGCTCCAATAATGACAAATGTACCTCAAAGTTACAGAGCAGGAATAGAACTGATACTAGGATTAGCCCTGACTGGAAACCTCAAATGGGATGGCAGCCTTACCTTGAGCAGAAATAAAATAAAATCATTCACCGAATTTGTTGATGACTGGGATAACGGAGGACAAATCAGTAGAAAGCTTGGTGAAACTGACCTGAATTTCAGTCCTTCGATTATTGGCAGCAATACCTTAAGCTGGACTCCCGTAAAAAGATTAGTAGCCTCTTGGACAGCAAAGTATGTAGGAAGCCAATTTATTGACAACACTTCAAGCAGCAGCAGGAAGCTCGATGCATATCTTGTAAATAATGTAAGAGCCTCATACACATTGAGTTCATCTATGTTTTCAAACATTCGCATCTATTTTCAGGTTAACAATGTTTTCTCTGAGAACTATGAATCGAATGCCTGGATTTACAGATACTATTATGAAAATAAGGAGAGCAAAATGGACGGATATTTTCCGCAGGCGCCAATAAATATTATGGCAGGAATTACATTATCGCTCTGATTGAAAAAGCTAATGTAATCTTGGGCAAATCTATTTATTAAACAGGTCTATAATTTCTGGAATTCAAAGACAGGATATCCCTTTTCCCCAAGTTGGTTGTAAAAACTAACAAAGCGGAGTTTAAAGTAAGAACCTTCGAAATCCCTAATAATAAAGGTTTTGTTCGTAACGACAGTATAATTCCCCGTTTCAAAGCTATAATACTTCCAGTCGTATCCTATTCCATCGAGAGCAGAAGAAAACTGCAAGGATTCAGCATCAATTAAGGTAATCGATTCGAAGGATTTTACAGGTTCAACAGCTGACTTTACTTTGTATGGATTAAGCAATACACCAGTTACAAGATAAGGATAGGCGGCGCCTTCGGCTGTATACAAAAGTGTGGTGTATTGGGTAAATTGTATATCCCAGGATTCTTTCGGTGGCTCGAGCGGTTTTGCCAAACCAGAACCGGCAAATGAGAAATAGGTATAATTTACACCTGCTTGTTTAGTAATTGAGAAACTCTTAATACCACTTCCATTGTAATTTGAAAAGCGGAAATAATATGTATTTCCTTTCAGACTATCAAATACAAGTTGCCGCATACCTCTCAGGTTGCCCTGTTCATCCATTCCTCTGTCAACAACAAAAGTATGACCAGAATAAAGTGTATCAGAACCACTGATATTAAGCCAATTCAAAATTGCTGCAGAATCAGGATTACCATCTGATTTGTCAAATCTCCAATCGAAACCGCTGGTGTCGATAACAGCACCAAATGCCTGGCCATTGGCATCAGCAATTTTCATAAAATTGCTGGTATTCAGAATTATACGAACCCCTGTTGTGTCGCATGAAAACCCAAGATCCCAATCTGTTTTCAAAATTGTTTCAACAGTATTTCCTGTACCAAAATCATAAAATATCTGATTTTTATAGAAAGGTGTCATTGCTGCTGTATCAAAAACAACTCCAGCAGGGGGCGGAGGCAAGGGTGGTAGTTTCTCATCTTCTTTAAAACAAGAAACGATGACAAACGGCAGAATCATAATAAAGATTATTGATTTCCATCTGCCAAAAGCTGGTTTAAACATTACAGAATCTGAACTATTGCTTTTTATCATGGATAGTGCTTCAGTTGTATTTATTCAGAATGTATGACAGTTTTATAAAATACGTTCTCCCCCATGCTACTGCCTGGTCGGTTCCGCCTGAGCCACTATGTGCACCACCGCTACTGCCCATATTGGCAATCATTTTTACATCAAAAATATTCTTTGCCCCAGTAGAAACTTTAATTCGTTTACCAAAAAAACTTCTGGAAAGTGAAAGATCCAATGTATGGTAATCGGCAATCCATCCTTCCCGTATTTCGAGACTGTCGTTAAACAGATGATTACTCTTGCCTGTATATTTGTAGAATAAAGAAATTGCCAGATCTCCTTTTGATGGTTTGTAAACAACCTCTGTATTAAAAGCCGGAGACCAGAACATTTTACTTTCTTTCTGATCAGCAACCTGAAGAACATTCAGAACGCCAGTTTCACCGAATCCGGCCCGAACAGAAACTTTCGGATAAAAATTTGCAGAAAGGTCAACTGTAAATCCCTCAGATTTCTTCATGCCAATATTAGTATACGAGTATAAAGGAGGGCTGGTTGGTCCGTTATCTTTTGCAAAAACAAGGTCGATGCTATTTACAATATGATTATAGAAGCCGCTAAATTCAACGCTAAATGAATTAATCTTTGCATCTTTCTGATAGGCAATATTGACACTATAATTATTTGACGACTCTGCAAGTAAATCAGGATTTCCTTTAACATCGTGACTATTGTCGACAAAATACATATAAAGTTCTTTTACATCCGGAGATCTGAATCCTTTTGAATACGATAGCCGCATACCAAGATTCTTTGTAAAATCATACTTGGCACTCACAGCATAAACCAAAGGAGCCTTATATTTTGTGTTATAAATCCCTCTTAATCCGGGCTGAATACTCAGCTTTTTTTCAGGATTCCATTTCACACTCATATACGCTGCATAATCTCCGATTTTCTGAGAAGTATTATCGATTTTCTTGCCACTCACTCTTTCTTCATTAAAATCAAATCCGGCCTGGAAATTCAAATTCTTATCTGTATTGTTTTTTGTAAAAATACTCCTGGCCATCCATGTATTATACTCGCTGGTATCTCTAAGATCAGGAACTAATGTTTTTTCGAGGGTAGTGAGGTTTTTGTAATATGTATCCCTTACCCTGTTGTAATCTGAATATGAAACCAGAAAATTCAGATACGTCTGCTCGTTTATTTTTTTGTAAATATCACTTTTCAGACTGTATCGTATTGTTGTAAAATATGAATCGAAAACATTTACAGAACTTAGCGGGATATTCCCTTTTGATTCGAGCAGTTCATTAAAATATTCTCCGTTTATTTTGAGTTTGAAATTTTGAGAATTGAATTTATAGTAACTATTGGCAAACATTTGTCTGCTTGGTTTAAAGTATTTTGATCTGCTCGTATCAACAGCATCATATCCTCCAAAGAAATTCCTGCCGCCATCAAGTGAAAACAGATGTTTTTTACGGTTTCCCGATATGCCACCATTAAAATTATAAACACCAACCGACTCAATATAGGACTCAACCTGCGCAGATAAAGCAGATGCCTTATTTTCCTTAGTAATAACATTTATAGCTCCAGCCAGGGCATTGCTGCCATAAATTATAGACATCGGACCTTCAATAATCTCAACATGATCAACATTATTAAGATTCAACTGGTTTAAATCTATTTCTCCGTTCATTCTGCCCACAACAGGAACACCATCGATCAGGAATTTTATATATTGTCCTCCCAATCCCTGAAGACTCAGATTTGACCCCAAAACGCTACTCTGGCTGACTCTCATATTCAACTCAGTTTTCATAAGATCAGCCATATTGGTAGCGCCTTTCTGCTCAATCTCCCTGGCATTGATAACATTTATTCTGTAGATTGATTTATCCGCTTTTTCAGGAGCATATTGAGCAGTGATAACAACCTCATCCATTCTTAGAACGGTTGGGCGCAGGTATACAATTACTGATTTCCCCGGAGAAATAGTATCCAGGTATGTAGTATACCCAATAAACGAAACAGCAAGTTTCGTTTTCTCGCTAATCTCAGCAGTAACTTTGCCATCCATCCCTGTAATGAGATGTTTTTGTGAAGGATTTTTAAGACCTTCCAGACACACATTCGCAAAAGGAACAACTTCATTACTACGTTCATCCAACACACTGATAACAGTACGCTGACCGTATGCACTTACGGCCAGCGTTACTGAAATCAAACCAATCAACATGAAAATATAATAACGCTGAAACATTATTTCTGAATAATTAATTTGTGGCTTTCTCTGTTTGTACCTACTTGATAATCTATGAGATACAGACCAGATTGTAAAGCTGAAACATCGATGTTACCAATAATTGTCTGCCCTGATCTTACTGCTATATTTCTTGAGGACATTGTTCTGCCGGCCAGGTCAGTTATAGTAATCGTGGCATTTCCGTTAATCGAAGAACTTAGTGTATAGTTTACTAAATCACAAGCAGGATTAGGAAAAGTTGATATTTTACGTGTAGAAAAATCAATTTCCGGAGTTCCGACTACTGATACAATTCCTCTTGAGAACACAACCTTGCCGGTGCTGCTACCATCGAAACGTTCAAATACCAGTTTAATAACATTCTCCTCAGTATTTTTCAGGAAATATACCAATGAATCATCAACCTGATACGTAAAGAGATTCATGTCAAAATACTTCCAATCCCAACCAATTGGTGAACGTGAAATATCGAATTCCTGGGGGCCCCAATTGTTGTATGAAACCGGAACCTGAGCAAATTTACTTGCACCAATACCTTCATTATTAAGAACTCCGGTAACAGGATAAGGAGTACCATCAGGTTGAACCGACATGTATTTTGTAAAAAGGATATCCCATGAATTTTTAGCTGGTTGAAAATCAACAGCCCGCATGGTCTGTAGATCATAACCAACAAAATCTTTAGTCATATAAGGAGTGCAGGCAAAAGATATTTCAGTGGAATTTGAACCATCAAGATTAGCTACACGGAAAATATAAGTATTGTTAACAGAAATTTTACGAGCAATAAAAATCCTTTTAAAACCGCCATCGCGGGTTTTAATCAGAAAGCATGAATCCCCACGAAGATCATGTGTAATACTATTGTAAACACCCCATCCATAATCAGGATGACCAGTAGCAGTGCGGCTAAAGGCACCGTTTTCCCAATCGGTTGGATCATTGTACAGAGGAGACCATGTTGAAAATCCTGTTGTGTCCCAGGCAGATGCCCAACCAGAAGAATCTGTTTTTGGATAGCTATAAAGAGTAACTCCAACCCCATCATTGACTAATATACTCGAACTCATAATATTTGTTCTGAATGCAATATCCCACTGGTTTCTGGCAACAGAAGCAACTTGCCCAGCAGTAAAACTATAATAAACCTCATTGGAATAAGATGCCAGCATGGCAATTGAATCCTTTTGAAGCGATGTTTGGGCTTTACTCAAATTAATACCTGAGATGAGTACGAGGGCAGTAACAATAATTCTTGTAGTAGTTTTCATTTAATTTTAAATTAATTGATTATTAAAAATTTGAATATACATAACTAAAGACCACTGCTTCATATAAATGAAACAGCAAGCCAGATTACGTGGTCAGCAATAAATTAAGCGATGGGAGGCGCTCGCAAGGACAGCGATCGCGGGAGGTCAGTCTGACAAACAGACATATCTCCTGAAAACAATATCAGACCTGAATTGCCTGAAAATTCTGAATAATTAAATGCGAATGCTTTGCTGGTTACAGGATCAAACTTAAAACCTGCATTTCCCGAATGATATTTTACTTTAACCACAAAGGCTGATTCTTCCTTTTTTTCCTTTTTAGCTGCAATTACAGTAGGAATAAGGAATTTTTTCCAAAGATGATGTTGATGGAAATTTACAAGGGAGCCAAGGTGCAGATAGAATACTGCCAACGCCCAGCTAATTATTAAACCTTTATGTAAAAATCCCTTCACTATACTTTTTCGTTTTGAATTGCAAAATTACATAATAAGTACAATGCGGAATACAGACACTTAACATTTTTATCAATAATTAATTGATATTTATCAATTGAATATCAGGATTGCTGATTAATTTTGTCGAATAAATAATAAGCAACATTCAGAAAAGTACAATTAATGCTCAGGGCAAGGACAGTTTATGGCAAATAGCATTGTAATAAAAAATAAGAAGGCTGGTTTTGAATACTTTATATTTGATACTTTCTCAGCAGGATTGTTGCTTACTGGTACTGAAATCAAGTCGATCAGAGCAAGCAAAGCGAATATTGGAGAAGCTTATTGTGTTTTTAAGGGGCATGAATTATGGGTGATAAACATGAATATCTCTGTATATTCCCATGGTACAATATATAATCATGAGCCCAGGCGCGACAGAAAGCTGTTGTTAAATAACAGAGAACTGAAAAGGCTTCAAACAAAAGTTAAGGAAAAGGGCTTCACAATTATTCCGCTTATGCTTTATATAAATGAGAAAGGGCTCGCCAAAATTGACGTAGCCCTCGCCCGTGGAAAGAAAATGTTTGATAAACGGGAAACAATCAAACAAAAAGACAACCGTCGCGAATTGGAACGCAACGAAAACTGACTCTAAGGGAAGGTAATTCCCGGATAATCTGAAATATTTACTTTTGGAATACTCGAACCATATTTTCCATTGATAGCATCAATAAAATAATTGGCCATGACAGCCTGCCCTCTAGGATTTGGATGTACACCATCAAGAGAGAACAATCCTCCTGTTACAAAGGTTGCAGATAGCTTAATACCATCAAATGTCAGTCCACTTACAAATGATTTGAAGTACGTATTGAAATCAACAAAAGCAAGATTATTTTCAGCTGCAACACTTTTCAAATAAGCGTTGAAATTTGTAGTAGCAGATTTCACAGCAGTGATTTCAGATTCATCCATAATATATTTTGCCGGAATTGGCTTTTGTGATCCCCAATATTTGCATTTCAGCGAATCCTGAGGAACCGACAAACAAATAAGCTCATTAGCTTTTATTTGCCTTAAACCGCCAATTAGACTGTATGGTGAATGGGTATCCTGTATAACAAATGCATTAGGACCTGCATGGAATACAATCTGAGGTACATTTACCTGCTGAGCCCCGGCATTGTATGCAGCATAACCTGCATTTAACTGAGTGGCCTGAGCTTCTGTTAAAACAAGTCCCATTGTAGGAACAGTTTTAAAATACGGAATATCAGAAATATCAGGAATGTTGGCTATAACTCCTTTAGCATTATTTGCAATCATTGCACCAATAGCAGCATCAATGGATCCCTGAAAAACAGGCATTTGTGTAATACTTTCCGGTCCTTCATTACCACCATTTACAGCATAAAGCAGGACATCGTTATTTCCAACAAAAAATGTAAAGAATGTATGTCCGATAAGTGCTGCATCGCCAAGTACACTGCTTGTTGCAGGATTTTTGGCGAATCGTCCAAAATATGGGTTCATTGTTCCGTAACCCGGAATACCAAGGTGGAAAGATTTCAGTCCGGGAACTCCCATGTTATTATACGGACCCTGGGCACCAATATTCTGCATATTCTGTGCAATATTGGGTCCAGGACCTGCAGGAATCGGACCTAAACCGGTAACTCCCAAACAATCAGTAGAGTAGCCTAAGATTAATTTTCTTCCAAGACCATTTTCGTCGAACATGTATGGAATGTTAAAATTTCCACCACCTACAAGTTTCATTTGACCTGCAAGAATGTTTGGATAAGAATATTGCTGACCGGATTTATATACATCGCCGTCGGCATATCCAGCTGTTAGTGAATTGCCGATAGAAATATATTTTGAAAAATCAGCCTGCCCCGCGGATGGTGTAAACTCCTTCATATCAGGCTTACAGGTTGTTAGAAGGGCAATTGCAGACAAGTATAATACTATTTTGATCTTCATGATTATTCGATTTTAAGGATTATAAACTATAAGTAAGACCGAAGCCAGGGATGTAAAAACGGCTTTTAAACTTTCCACCGAAATTATCCGGAGTATAATAGGCTTCGCGCTCATTACCAATCACATATAAAAATGACACATCGACACTAAGCTTTTTAACCGGTTTGTAGGAGAATCCACATGTAAGACCGATATTATTGAGACTTGGAGTTTCAGGGTTAAAATAATCTTTATTGGTTGGAGTAGGATCATAGTAAGCACCAGCTCTGAAAGCAAATTTCTCGTTGGCTTCATATTGTCCGCCAATTCTATAGATTATAGTATTCTTATATTCCCGTGGATTATGGGAATCAGTAAGAGCAGAAGTATTGTTTTTAAAATCGAAAATTAAAGAATCATAAATACTCCATAAAACGTAATTTACGCTAAACCCAACAAGAACTTTATCATTTAATTGATAGGAAGCACCGAAGTCAAGATTTGCAGGTAATGGCAAAGTTGCATCTACACTATTGGTAGCAGGGAAATTAGTAGAAAGAGAAGAGGGAACTGTCATAGTAACATCTCCATCTTTTACGTTCATATCAATTTTAGATCTGTAATCAATTCCGATCTGCAGTTTTTCGGTTGGTTTGCATAGTAAGCCAAGATTGTATCCAAAACTTGAGGCTTTACCACTGATATTTACCTGTCCATCAGTGTTTCCTGCGCCAGAAACAGGAATTGCTTTGTTAATGTTTACATCACCGAAAGCATAAACCAGACCGGCACCAAAACTCAACATATTGTTAATTTTGTAAGAAACAGTGGGTTGCACGAAAATGGCTTTTAATTTAATGTCTTCAATAAGAAATTTACCAGCCCAATCGTTTCCCCATTTCAAACTATTACCATATGGGGTGTTAACAGCAAGTCCGACGCTTAATTTGTCGTTTATTTTTCCAGCAGCATAGAAATAAAACGGTGTTCCCATTGGATTATCAGTTTCTGCTTCATAAACTGAAGGTTCTTGCTTTTGAAATTTCACCATTGATTTAATGAAACTCACACCAGCCGAAACACTAATTTTGTCTTTTACAAACCCCAGCCCACCAGGGTTAAAAAACAGACAACCTGCATCGAACGTAATTGAAGTCCCAACTAGTCCCATTCCGGTTTGTTTCTGCCCATGCAAAGTAACCTGATATCCTCCGGCAAAGGAAGAATTAAGGCCAAATCCCACAAACAGGAAAAATAAGAAGGTCATTTTTTTCATATTGTACGCATTTAGGTGAATAATAGCGCAATATAAAAAGAAAGTATTCAAGTTTTACAATATTGAGAAATCTCAATACAAATTCCAATCAATTCTACTTAACCCTCTACCTATCAGATAATTATTTGTAGAAGAAAAGTGCTTACAACCAAAAAAACCTCTGTCGGCAGAGAATGGAGAAGGATGAGCAGCTGTTAAAATGCAATGTTTTGAGTCATCTATAAGCGATTTCTTTGCAATTGCATAATTTCCCCAGAGGATAAAAACGAGATTGTTTCTTTGTGATGAGAGTGCTGTAATCACATTATCGGTAAAATTCTCCCAACCTCTTTTTTGATGTGCTCCAGCCTGCCTGGCTCTTACAGTTAGTGTTGCATTTAAGAGTAATACACCCTGTTTTGCCCATGGTTCCAGATTTCCGTGCATTGGAACAGGAATTCCAGCATCAGAGAGAAGTTCCTTGAATATATTCCTTAATGATGGTGGGAAAGTTATACCGGCTGGCACAGAAAAGCACAATCCATGGGCTTGTCCGGGGCCATGGTAAGGGTCCTGGCCCAGTATTACAACTTTTACATTATCAAAAGGTGTAAAGTTAAAGGCAGAAAAAATTAATGGACCAGGTGGATAAATCCTGTAACTTTTTTTCTCCTCGATAAGAAAATTCTTTAAATCTGAAAAATACTGCTGATGAAATTCATTTTCCAATATTTTTTTCCAACTCTCTTCAAGTACAGGCTCGATGCGGTTCTCCATTGATAATCAAAATATCAACAAACCATTGTGCAATAAAACAAGGCAACATATGGTTTTAAGTGTGTGAATTAACTTAACTTTGTAAATATATTGCCTTCAAACCGTATTTAAAAGTAAAATCAATAAATCATGAATGTACAGATAAAGAAAATGTTAATAATGGTCGTTTTTATTTTAGGAATGATCGTATTATTTTCAGCGTGTAAAGCTCCCAGAGCAGGATGCCCTGCTTACGGAGGTGAAGCAAAGAGATTTCAGGTAGAAAAAATCGGATACCACTGAGTAATCGTTTAAAGAACTATTTATTCAACTTCATCCGAAATGGTAAGGAGAGTATTATTTGTATTAGTTGGTCTATTAAGTAGTCTTTCAGGAAGCCTTTCCGCTCAGATTCTGGATCAGGACAGCACCGATAAGGAGTTTTTTCTCAGGAAAGAATCTATTTTCAGGTTAATTGCTCATTCGAATGGATTCGGACTTGGAATTACTCGTGGCAGCAGTATTTCTGTTTTTAAGCGAAGAATACTCGAGGCTGAATTTGTTACTATGAAGGCGCCCAAAGAAATTAAAACAGTTTATCCCTTTGCCGACAATAGTAAAAGTTATGTGTATGGAAAATTAAATCAGCTGTACATTCTGCGAGGCGGTATCGGGTATGAGAAACAAATGAACAGAAAACCATACTGGGGAGGGGTTGAGATACGGTATCTTTATCATGCAGGAGCATCAATCGGCTTTGTAAAGCCAGTTTACCTTTACATTATAAACTACACTCAGAATCCTTCAGATCCATTTTATCTGACAACAGAACGGTTTGATCCTTCCCAGCACTTCTATGAGAATATTTTTGGAAGAGCACCTATTAATTATGGTATTCCTGAAACCAAAATTCATCCGGGTTTATATGGTAAAGTTGGTTTGAATTTTGAGTTTGGTGCAGAAAATGACAGAGTGAAAGCGCTTGAAGTTGGTGCCAGCTGTGATTTTTATCCGCAATCAATTTCTATAATGGCATTTAATACACCCCGAAACTTTTTTGCGAGTTTCTATCTGTCATTCAATTTTGGAAAGCGGTATAATAAAAACTCCAAGGACGAAAATGAGATAAGAAGCAATTAACAAAGCTTTAGCAGTGTTACTAATTTGCTTGTGTGTTAGTGGGCTGATTTATTCTGAAACTAAAAGAGGATGACCCATATATGGAACATCCTCTTTTAGTTTCAACCTTATTTTAAGTAATTAACCTCTTATTTCTGGTTAACAACGAATTTAACTGTTGATGAATCTTTACCGGCATTCATGCGAATAACATATGAGCCGGAAGGTAAATTTTCAGTGTTTATTGTCTGAAGATGCTCTCCTTTAGTTTGCTTACCAATTTCCTGAGTAAGAACATTTCTGCCCATCATATCCACAACTGTGAATGATACAGAAGCATTTCCATTTAAGTGATACGCGATAGTTGCAATATCTCTAACTGGATTAGGGAAAATGTTGATCATCGAATTTGAAGCAGTTATTGGAGTTTTTGGATCATCAATACCCACAAAATTCCTGCTTTCAAATACTCCGCGACCGTGTGAAGCAGCATAAATAGCTCCGTAATTGGTAATAGAAACGGTATCGTTCATTTCTACCAATGGCCACCAAAGCATATTTTGCTGTTTGAGGTCATAAACAGGAAGATCACCCATACCAGAAATTTCAGAAGACCATTGTGGTGTGGCAGAAGAGAAATTATCTGTTGCGAAAACGCCAAGTTCGGTTCCCAGTAAAACACGGTTACTATTACTCATCTCTATTACGCTTGCATAAACGGGCATTTGAGCCAGAGTTCCCTGTTTAGAAGTAAATACAGGCAATGCAGCTAAAGCGTTTGTTGATTCATAAATATAGTTTGCATTACCATAGTTACCTAAGGTGACGACCACATGATTCAAATTCTGTTTATCAACAGAAATTGAAGTAATTACACGTCCCGGGAAAGTTTTTATAGTATCAATTTCCATACTGTTAACAGTAGTGCTTACCCAGGATGAAATGCCTTTAAATCTGAGTAAATACCCATCCTGAGTTCCGGCAAACAAATTATCCCCATCTTTAGAAACAGCCATACACTGCACCGTCATTGAGAAGTTAGCTAATTTAAACCATTCAGGGGTTACTGCAAAATCGAGGGCTTGCTTTGTAAACCAGATTGTTCCGTTTGCACCAAGGAACATTTTTGTTTGAACAGGATCTGTAAAATAAACTGTATCGTGAGGAAAAATAATACTTCCTGTATTGTTTGTGGTGATGAAAGGATAGTTTCCATTTCTACTTTTAATTACCATTTGCTGCCCCATTGCAATCGTATCAAACGAAATGAACTGGGTAGAATCCAAAGAAGTCGGATCGTTGAAACTTTCCCAGAATGCCATTGGAGTTACATAAGCACCAGTGATTCCACTCATTGCAGAAGCGTTAAATGTTGAAAAATTTGCGCCTTTATCAATGGATCTGCGAATACCACAGTTAGGGGTAGAGGCAAAATAAACATTCGGATAAATAAATGAAATTGCGTTGCACCCGCCATCAGGTCCTAATAATTTTTCACCAGCCTGAGGTAAAATCCCCTGTCTGCTGATAAAGATTGTACCATTATTAGTGGTACCTGTTAAAACTTCTCCTTTGTATGAAGAGCTAACCCTATTGGTTTGAGTGGCACTGAATCTCCTGTTCAAATTCTGAAAGGAAGTTGCTCCGTTTGTTGACATATAGATACCGCCATCAGTTGCTATAACAACAGTTTCCGGATTTGCCGGATGAAATACATATTGATGATGATTGATATGAACATACAAAGGATAAAGTGAAGGTAGAAAGATCCCATCTGAAACCTGTTCCCATGAATAAAATCCATTGTCAACTTTAATACCTTTCCACATATTAACACCACCAACAATAATTTGGTCAGGATTATTAGGGAACACGCTAATTGCAATATCGTATAATCCCTGTCCAGATGTTAAATCGTTTGTAGTATTAAAAATATTGAAAGCTGCAGATCCGCCCGGACCAACAACTGACCATGTAGTACCTTTATCTGACGAACGGTAGATATTTTCCAGAGCACCAGAAGATTTTGCAGTTACTGCATAAATAACATCAGGGTTTGAGGGTGCAATAGCACATTCAGCACGGCAAAGCAAGGTTGATAAAGGCAGATTGCCTGCTCCTCCGGTAGAATGACTAACGAATGAAGAAGGATCACCATTTTCGGCGATATAAACTTTGTTACCAACAACGGCAACAAGAATACCATTTGTACCAACTTTAATATCAAAAGCATTCTCGGTAAGATCAACACCATTGGCTTTAGCAAGAGTCCAGCTATCACCACCATTGTCAGAATACTTTAAACCTTTGTTGGTTGCAACAAATAACCTTCCGGTAGAAGTACATGCCAATTTTGAGATGTAGGCCCAGTCGGCCGTTGTACTATTAGCAGTTGGCTGAGTACCTGCAACAAGAGTAAAATTCTCACGATCAGTCGATTTGAAAAGTCCTCTACCAATAACGCCGCCTAAACCAGTGCCAATACCAGAAACCGTACCAACAGGAGAATACTGTTTTTCAAAATACTCCCCAGTTCCAACATAAATAACTCCATTGGGAGTTTGGGTAATACTTGTGGCATTTAAAACAGAATCAGTTTGATTACCAAAACTGTTTAAAACATACATTTTAGTCCAGGATGAACCACCTGAAATTGATTTCCATACGCTGCCCGTAACTGCAGCCGCATAGAGAATATTGCTCGAGGTAACATCAAAAATAATAGACCTGGTCCGGCCGCCGAAATTATCAGGACCGATTTCATCCCAGGATAGACCGAGTGCGTTTCCGTTCTTTTGTTTGATCATGTCTGCTACCTTGCCACGGGCAACAAGAACATCCTTAGGGTCAACCATACCCGTAACCTGGTTGTTCCTCAGAATGCTAAAATATTCATCAGAAGTTTGATTTTTAGCCTTTTCCAGGGATGCGCCGTCCCCGGATACAGCTGTGTTAAGAGATTGTCCGATGGACTGTGAGGAGATAAGAAATGCGAGCCCGACAACGATGTAAATTGACCACAACAGTAAACTTTGTTTCTTCATAAGTACTAGTTTTTACATTAATTTTAGTTTAATGAAATAGTGGCACAAGTTACGCATTTTTTCGAACGCCCAAACAAGTATCTTTCAAAATTTTCAACATATATCTAATTGCAAACTAGGCTGTTCACAGAGTATTCGATAATAAGTGCAGTACATTTTAAGAATGAATCATATGCCGTTTTAATTAAATAATCACCTTAATGGGCCAAGAAAACGTTTATTTTGACGATATCAATTTAATTAAATAGTTTCAATCTTGCTGTTTTCTATAATTATAGTGGTAAAAGAAGTCGATGGTCGGATAAAAATATATTAAATTTACCATTCAAAAGATAATACTAATACGTATGTGTGATCACCATGAATTGCTAATGGCTGAAGCTCTTGAGCTAGCCAGGGAAAATGTAAAAACCGGAGAAGGAGGGCCTTTTGGAGCAATCATTGTAAAAAACGGAAAAGTAATTTCAAGAGCCTCAAACAAGGTTCTAAAATTAAACGACCCCACTGCTCATGCTGAGATAATGGCAATACGTTCAGCATGCCAGCAACTTGGATCTTATTTTCTGGATGAGTGTGAAATCTATACAAGTTGCGAACCATGTCCGATGTGCCTGGGAGCTATTTATTGGGCACATATCAGTAAAATATGGTATTGCGCAAGCCGAGCCGATGCAGCAAAAGCAGGCTTTGACGATTCATTTATATACGATCAGATAAATATCAATTTAAAAGATCGTTCTATTTCCTGCGAACAACTTCTGAGAAAAGAAGCTATGAAAGCCTTTGATGAATGGATAAGCTTTGAAGATAAAAAGCCCTATTAGAAAGGCGTTTTATTACTGAAGTCAGGGCGATAGTCCGATGAACTTCCAAGATCCTGAAACCAACCATTTTTAAAATTCAATTTCTCAAATTCTTCTATAACCTCATTATATTCAGCTTCTGTTAAAGTGCGATTTATAGAAGGGTGAAGGTATGCATTGTAACATGGATAATACTGCGACATCAATGAAATATTTACCTTTTCTGACACCTCATCAGCGATAAAGTTCAATACTTTTTTTGAGTTTTCTATCTCACCCGGTAAAATTAAATGACGTATAATAAGACCACTTATGGCTCTGCCCTGTTCATCAGTAATTAATGTGCTTCCCTTTTGTCTGTGCATTTCTTGAAGTGCAAGTCCAGCAATGCGAGGATAATCGTTAACCTTTGAATAATTTTTCGCCAGGGTACTATCCATGTATTTCATATCTGGCAGATAAACATCAACTATTCCTTCAAGCGACTTCAGAACATCAACTTTGTCGTAAGCATTTGTATTGTAAACAATAACAGGATTTCTTCCCGAAAGGTGAACAGCATTGATAATAATTTTCATCTGTTCGACCATATGTGAAGGAGAAACAAACCCGATAGCATGGCATCCTGAATCCAGATATTCTATAATTTCAGAAATAATTTGATTCAGGTTTGGTGGTTCCTGCTTCGAAAAAGTAGAATTACAGCTAATCTGGTGGTTCTGACAAAACACACATTGCAGGTTACAATGTTCAAAAAACACATTGCAAATTCCATTCCTTCCACTGATAACTGGTTCCTCTCCATAGTGAGCAACAATAGATGAAACCATAAAACCTGAACCTGATTTACAAAATCCGTTTTTAAAAATAGTTCTGTCCGCATTACAAGTATGAGGACATAAAGAGCAGTTTTTCAGCTTGATAAGAGCCAGAAGCATCTCATTTTGTTCGTCTGTCGGAAAGCCTTTAAAACAAGACATTTTTTAAGATTTTGTTAAATTTAAACAAATTTATCCTACATTTGTTAATTATCTTAAACTTGAAAGCTACGATCTGTTAAGGTCGTGGTAATATTGACGTTAATAACTCATGATATTTTGTTTGCATTTTTTGCAATTATTATATATTTTTGGGGTTGGTAGCTTACTTAGAATAATATAAAGTAATAATAAATATTTCTGTACTATGAAAAAAGTTTTAGCAACGCTAATTGTATTTTCATTTTTCCTTACAGCCGGGTATGGGCAATATGCGGCAGAATACACGTATACACGTGCTTGCAAAGGACAAATGACTCATTTTAAAAGTATACCGGTTTATCCTTCAGGTGTTGGTGTTACAGTAGTTGAATACTTATGGGATCTGGATGGAAATTTGATTTTTTCCAATACCAACATTAGTGAATTCGACTTTCTTTTGCCGAATGGTCCAGGCGTTTATGATATCGGGCATAAGGTAAAATTTTCCAATGGCCATATGGAATCCATTTATCATCAGGTAACTATGAGCGATGTTTACCCTGATTTTGATGCTGAGAATTTCTGTTTGGGTGACCTGACAAAATTCACGGACAAATCTACATCAGAGCAATGTGATAGTATTAGTTATGAATGGAATTTCGGCAACAACATTATCAGTCATGCCAAAAATCCAACCTATACCTACAGCAGCATAGGTAATTATAATGTGATGTTAACCTTAACTTCGGACAACGGTTGTATAGGATCATTTACGAAACAAATTACCATACATGATGTACCTCACATTTCGTTAACATATACCATGGAGCCTGTTTCAGGAGCGCCTGGTAATCCTTACTTTAAATTTTTCAAAGGATTGACTCTTGTTGCTACTGTGAATGTCATAGGCGATTATACTAAAATCGTTTGGTCGAATGGAAGTACAGGAACGAGTACAAATATTACAGAATCAGGATATTATACTGTTGAAGTTGAAAATGAATTCGGCTGCAGCAGTTCACTTGGATTAACGGCTGAAGTAGTTTATGACGGAACGTTTAATCCGATGCCACTTTTTACTCCAAACAATGATGGATATAATGATGTATGGAAAATAAAGAGTTTTTTAATGCCGGATGAAATCTGGAATGTAAAAATTTACAACCGCTATGGTGATGAAGTCTATTCTAACAGTAATTATCAGAACAACTGGGATGGAAAATACTCCGGCAACCTTGTACCCGACGGCACATACTACTATTATGTTACAGAAAAGAAAAGCGGTCCATATCGTGGTGCTTTAAACATACTGACCGAAGCTAAATAATAACAATATTCATTTCGTATTAATTATACACAACATAATAAAACCAAGAGATTATGAAAAGACTTTACCTGATAATCATCCTGGCAGTTTTTGGAATATCCAACTTTGCTTTTGGTCAACAGTACCCATATTATTACCAATTCCTTCTTAATAAATATACCCTCTCCCCTACCTATGCAGGTTTATACGGGATTCCTGAGGCGTATGTGAGTTACAGACAATCAAGGCTTAATACCAATTATGCTCCAAAAACCCTTGATTTTAATCTGAATGCTCCGATAGCTAAGAAAGTAGGGGTAGGAATAAATGTACTGAATGACAAGAGTGATATTTTTTCAAACACTTATGCCACCGCAAGTTACACCTACCATTTACAAGTTGCTGAAAAGCATTTCATTGATTTTTCCTTATTAGGCGGATTCAATCAAAAGAACATCGATCTTTCGAGTGTTAACAGCATTACAGATCCGAATGTTTTTGATCCGAATGATCCAATAACCAAAGGAAAAAGAGAATTAAACCAAACTTCACTGATAATTGGCGGCGGATTATTATACCGTTTTCAGAAATTAAATATCGGAGTATGGTCGCCTGGTCTGAATGGGAAAAGTATGAACCTTCAGTCTTTTAAACAGCACTTTATTGGTCATGCCTCTTATGATTTTAAGATTAACGACAATTGGAATATTGAGCCTATTGCCGTAGTAAGATATACTGAGAATTCTCCTGTAAACTTTGATATTTCTGCTGTAGGACGCTACAAAGAAAAATATCTGGCTGCCGTAACATTTAAAAGGAATACAATTCTTGCTTTAAGTGTAGGAGGTGAAATTACCCGTAATGTAGTTTTCATGTATTCATATGATACTCCATTACCAACTACTGAGGATCGTGGAGTTTTGGGAAACAGTTTTGGCGGACATGAAGTAACCCTGGGCTATCGTTTTGGAAAACGTTCAGGAACACCAACAGGGCCAGCTGAAGACGACGATATGACCAAAGCATTGAAAGGTAAAGCAAGAGTTACTCAGGTTGACAGTTTAGCTGATCTTACAAAGCAACTTAACGATCAGGTTAAGAAATTAGCCGACAGTTTGAATGCAATGAGAAATAAAAAACCAGAAGCCCCATATTCACCTGAAATTAAAGCACTTGAAGAACAAATCAAGAAACTTAACGACAGGCTTCTGAAAACCTCAGGTGCAGGCGATCAGATTATGGAAATTGCAAAGGTTGTTTATTTTGTGACCGCAAGTTCAACTATAACCAAATACTCACAGGGAAAACTTGAGGAACTGGTTGATATTATGAAGAAATATCCTACATTTAATATCAATATAGAAGGCCATACTGATAATGTTGGAGGTGATGAATACAATCAACAACTCAGTGAACTTAGAGTTGCTGCAGTTAAAATGTATATTGTAAATAAAGGAATCAGCGCAGACCGTTTACGTACTAAAGCGTATGGAAAAGCAAGGCCTGTTGCAACAAATGATACAGCGGAAGGACGCCAGAAAAACCGCAGGGTTGAGATGAAAGGCGAATAATCATTCCATATTTTAAACAAAAAAAGCCGGTTTCGACCGGCTTTTTTTGTTTAAAATTCAAGCCTCCTGGGCTTGCAACAAATTACGATGTTGTTATTTTGAATTCAAGGAGCAACCAGAATAAGCAATTGTACCAAACCAAATCTTAATGCAGCAATTTACCAGTTTAC
This sequence comes from uncultured Bacteroidales bacterium, assembly GCA_903923925.1. Classification (GTDB taxonomy): domain Bacteria; phylum Bacteroidota; class Bacteroidia; order Bacteroidales; family CAIXZF01; genus CAIXZF01. The sequence goes on along the minus strand of CAIXZF010000117.1, from coordinate 536 downwards.
CAGCTTACCAGTTTACCAGTTTACCAAAGTAACAATTAATTCCAAGCACTGAATGGGTATTTTTCATTAACGATAGGTAGCGCCCATCATGTAGAATATTGACAAACAACGTGCTATTATTTAGCTATTTGCAAATTGAATAAACAAAAGTTGTCGAAGTCAGGAGGCCATAATCTGAAGCAAGGCCATGCCATGGACCTACAGAATGATAACTCAGCCGTTGCATACATACCGCCACTCTGTGGCAAAAAACTCCGCAAGGAATGGAAAGCATTTCAATACTTTCCATTCTTTGTTGCTGGCGGCATCTAATGTTACTTCTGAACGAAGAAATGGCGGAATAAAGCAATGTAAAAATCTAGCAGTATATTAATTTATCAATTTCACCGGGCAATTGATTTACAGTTGATATTACAGAAGATCGTTTTGAAGAAGTTTTCTGCTACAACAGAAGCTTGCCCGGGAGTGACACTGCTTGCAAATACCTGAAGATTCAGGCAAATAAAAACCAAACTAAGCGTATACAAATACCTCAT
>CAIXZF010000116.1 GCA_903923925.1 uncultured Bacteroidales bacterium | reverse complement strand
TTAGTAAGGAAAGAAATTTCTTCCCGGGTTATATCCTTATTGAGGCTGTACTCGATGGAGAAATTCCTCACATAATTAAAAACATCCCGGGTGTTTTGGGATTTTTGGGAACCAAAGGCGAACCGAATCCTCTCAGGCAATCTGAAGTCAATCGTATCCTCGGAAAAGTTGACGAATTATCCGAAAGAGGTGAAGAAATGTCAATCCCGTTTATAGTAGGCGAAACCGTCACAGTTATTGATGGCCCTTTCAATAGTTTCAGCGGAGTGATCGAAGAGATCAACGAAGAGAAAAAGAAACTTAAAGTAATGGTTAAAATTTTTGGACGAAAAACACCTCTTGAACTGGGTTTCATGCAAGTAGCCAAAGAGTAAATAGTATCAATTAACGCATTTTTTAATCATTTAACGTAATCTAAAACAATGGCAAAAGAAGTTGCTGGACTGATCAAGTTGCAGATCAAAGGCGGCGCTGCCAATCCTTCTCCACCAGTAGGACCGGCTTTGGGTGCTAAAGGTGTTAACATCATGGAGTTTTGCAAACAATTCAATGCCCGTACGCAAGAACAGGCAGGGAAGATTATCCCCGTGATAATCACTGTTTACAGAGATAAAACCTTTGATTTTATCATCAAATCGCCACCTGTGGCCGTGCAGCTCATGGAAGCCGCCAGTATCAAAAAAGGTTCCCCGGAACCTAATCGCAACAAAGTAGGTTCGGTCTCCTGGGATCAAATTCAAACAATTGCTGAAATCAAAATGGGTGACTTAAACGCATTCACAATGGAATCAGCTATGAATATGGTTGCAGGAACCGCACGTAGCATGGGCCTCACTATTAAAGGTGATAAACCTTTTGCCGGTCATAATGCATAGTTTCACAAATTATATAAGCCAAACTAATTAAACAACAAGGAAATGGCAAAGCTTACAAAAAACAAGAAAGCCGTAATGGGCATGTTCGATAAGGATAATGCCTATGCCTTGCCGGAGGCTGTAAAGATTGTGAAACAAATTACTAAAACAAAGTTTGATTCTTCTTTCGATATGGATATTCGTCTTGGGGTTGACCCCAGAAAAGCGAACCAAATGGTTAGAGGTACAGTTACCTTGCCTCACGGTACAGGTAAAACTATTCGTGTTTTAGTTCTTTGCACACCGGACAAGGAAGATGAAGCCAAAGCTGCCGGAGCAGACTATGTAGGTTTAGACGACTACATCCAGAAAATAAAAGAAGGATGGACAGACATTGACGTAGTTATTACTATGCCAAGCGTAATGCCTAAAGTAGGTGCTCTCGGAAAGATTCTTGGCCCAAGAGGATTAATGCCTAACCCTAAAACCGGAACTGTTACAATGGATGTCGGTAAAGCTGTCATTGAAGTAAAGGCAGGTAAAATCGACTTCAAAGTTGACAAATACGGTATCGTTCATACCTCTGTAGCAAAGGTTTCTTTTGATGATCAGAAAATTATTGAAAACGCGAAGGAAATCCTTCAAACTATCATCAAACTAAAACCAACTGCTGCTAAAGGTACATATATTAAAAGTATATTTATGTCAAGCACCATGAGCCCAGGGGTTCGTGTTGAACAGAAATCGATTTAGTTTAAACCAAGTTTGATTAAACTGAAAACCAACACAGGACTATGAAAAAGGAAGAAAAAAACGGTTTTATTGAATCCCTGGCAAAACAGCTTAAACAGAATAATTATCTCTATATTACTGACATTTCAAATCTTAATGTAGAGAATACAAACAAACTGCGAAGACTGTGCTTTAAACGGGGCGTTCAACTAACAGTGGTGAAAAACACCCTGCTTAGAAAAGCCATGGAAAAAAGTGATCGTGATTATGAATCACTCTATGGCGTGCTCAAAGGTTCTACTTCTATAATGTTCTCTGAAGTTGGTAACGTACCAGCAAAACTTATTAAGGAATTCCGCAGAACAAGCGACAAACCTATTTTAAAGGGCGCTTACATTGAGGAAATGACTTATATTGGTGATAAAGAATTGGATTCGTTAATGTATATCAAATCCAAAAATGAACTTATTGCTGATGTTATGGCTATGTTACAAACACCTGCACGCAATGTTATTTCTGCTTTACAAACAGGCGGACAAACAATCGCTGGGGTTCTTAAAACATTATCAGAAAAACCTGAGTAATTTAATTTTAACAAAATCAATTATTAAATCAATTAAAACATAAAAAAATGGCAGACTTAAAAGCTTTCGCAGAACAGTTGGTTAACCTTACCGTTAAAGAAGTTAACGAGTTAGCACAGATTCTGAAAGACGAGTATGGCATTGAGCCTGCAGCCGCTGCACCAGCATACATTGCTGCTGCTCCTGCTGAAGCTGCAGCTGCAGTAGAGGAGAAAACTCAATTTGATGTAATCCTGAAGTTCTCAGGCCCTAACAAACTAGCTGTTGTGAAACTTGTAAAAGAACTCACAAGCCTTGGTTTGAAAGAAGCTAAAGAACTTGTAGATGCTGCTCCTAAAGCCATTAAAGAAGGTGTAACCAAAGATGAAGCCGATGCTCTGAAAACTCAACTTGAAGAAGCTGGCGCCGAAGTCGAAGTTAAATAGTGCGGATTTCCACGCTATCCTTTAAGTTATAGACTTCTATTCCAAGAGAATAGAGGTCTATAACTTATTTATTATTTATATAAGTTGGTTTCTTTAACCACCCGTTTTTTGAAAATAACCACTAAATCACCCAGGCCTTGAAGAGCAAAGAAAGAATCAGTTTCAGCACGACAAAGATCAAAGCAGAATACCCTGATTTTCTTGGGATACAGATAAAGTCCTTTCAGGATTTCTTCCAATTGGAAACCCATCCGGACGACAGGGTAAGTGAAGGACTCTATAAAGTTTTTGCAGAAAACTTTCCAATCACAGATGCCCGCAATAATTTCGTCCTCGAATTCAAAGACTATTTTATTGATCCACCAAGATATTCTATTGAAGAATGTATTGAACGTGGGCTTACTTATAGCGTACCGCTGAAAGCAAAACTCAAACTATATTGTACCGACCCGGAACATGAAGACTTTGAGACTATTATTCAGGATGTGTACCTTGGTATGATCCCATATATGACACCAAAAGGCACTTTTGTAATCAATGGTGCTGAAAGAGTTGTTGTATCACAGTTGCATAGGTCCCCAGGAGTATTCTTCGGAACAAGCCGTCATGCTAATGGCACTCAGTTGTTTTCTGCCAGAATTATCCCTTTTAAAGGATCCTGGATGGAATTTACAACAGATATTAACAATGTCATGTATGCCTACATCGACAGAAAAAAGAAATTACCGGTTACTACTCTGCTTCGTGCGATCGGATATGAAAGTGATAAAGATATTCTTGACATTTTCCAACTCGCTGAAGAAATTAAAGTCAGCAAAGCTGCACTGAAGAAAGTAATTGGCAGAAAGTTAGCCGCTCGTGTTGTAAGAACCTGGGTAGAGGATTTCGTAGATGAGGATACGGGAGAAGTTGTATCAATCGAAAGAACAGAAGTTATTATTGACAGAGAAACTGAGCTCGACAATAAACATGTTGATCTCATTGTTGATTCAGGAGTAAAAAGCATTCTTCTCCATAAAGAAGACAACAGCTCTCTCGATTATTCAATAATTTTCAATACGCTGCAGAAAGATACTGCTAACTCTGAGAAAGAAGCTGTTGAATATATTTACAGACAGTTAAGAAACGCAGAACCACCTGATGAAGAAACCGCTCGCGGAATTATCGAAAAGTTATTCTTCTCTGATAAAAGATATGATCTTGGAGATGTGGGACGTTACAGAATTAACAAAAAATTAAATCTTGATATCCAATTAGAAATCAGGGTATTAACAAAAGAAGATATCATTTCTATTATCAAATATCTCATTGAACTGGTTAACCAGAAAGCTGAGGTTGATGATATCGACCACTTAAGTAACCGTAGGGTAAGAACCGTTGGTGAACAATTATATGCACAATTTGGTGTTGGTCTTGCCAGAATGTCCAGAACGATAAGAGAAAGAATGAATGTCAGGGATAACGAAGTATTTACCCCTATGGACCTCATTAATGCGAAAACACTTTCATCTGTTATTAATTCTTTCTTTGGAACCAATCAGCTTAGCCAGTTTATGGATCAAACAAATCCATTAGCTGAACTTACTCACAAACGCAGGGTTTCCGCTTTAGGACCCGGTGGTCTATCAAGAGAAAGAGCTGGATTTGAGGTGCGCGACGTTCACTATACTCATTATGGTCGTTTGTGCACAATTGAAACTCCTGAAGGTCCGAACATTGGTCTTATTTCTTCCCTATGCGTTTATGCAAAAATTAATAAACTAGGTTTTATCGAAACACCATATCATAAGGTTGTTGAAGGTAAAATTGAACTTGATGCTCCACCAATGTATCTCAGCGCTGAGGAGGAAGAAAGAAAAATTATTGCTCAGGCAAAAACCGAGATGGATGACAGCGGAATGATATCAAATTCTAAAGTTAAAGTCAGGTATTTAGCTGATTACCCTATTGTTGATAAAAAAGAAATTGACCTTATCGATATTGCACCTAACCAGATTGCTTCTATTGCTGCTTCTCTTATTCCGTTCCTGGAACATGATGATGCCAATCGTGCATTGATGGGATCTAATATGATGCGCCAGGCTGTTCCTCTTCTTAATATGGAAGTACCAATCGTTGGTACTGGCATTGAAAAACAGGTAGCTACTGATTCAAGAGTTCTGATTAATTCAGAGGGTGATGGTGTTGTTGACTATGTTGATGCTACAGAGATAGTTATTCGTTACAACCGTGATGAAGACGAAAGACTGGCTAGTTTTGAGGATGATGTAAGACGATACAAATTAACAAAATTCTCAAGAACAAACCAAAATACCTGTGTTAACTTGCGTCCAATCGTTCGTAAAGGCGAAAAGGTTTCAAAAGGACAGGTTTTATGTGAAGGGTATGCAACAAAAGATGGAGAACTTGCTTTAGGCAGGAATTTAATGGTTGCATTCATGCCCTGGAAGGGTTATAACTTTGAAGATGCGATTGTTGTATCTGAAAAACTTATTAAACAGGATGTTTTTACTTCTGTTCACATTGAAGAGTTCACAATGGAAGTTCGTGATACCAAACGTGGTATTGAAGAACTGACCAATGATATTCCAAATGTAAGTGCTGAAGCAACCAAAGATTTAGACGAGAATGGTCTGATTAGAATTGGTGCAGAAGTAAACGAAGGTGATATTCTTATCGGAAAAATTACACCAAAAGGTGAAAGTGACCCAACTCCTGAAGAAAAGCTTCTTCGTGCCATTTTTGGTGATAAAGCAGGCGATGTCAAAGATGCATCTCTGAAAGCACCTCCTTCTATGAAGGGAGTAGTTGTTGATAAACGCCTTTTCTCCAGAATAATTAAAGATCGTAAAGCCAAAGCCAAGGAAAAAGATGTTGTAAAAAGACTTGATGATGACTTTGGAAAAGAAAGTGAAAAACTAAAAAATAAATTGGTCGACAAACTGATGATCATGCTTAATGGCAAGACTTCTCAGGGTGTTGTCAATAATTTTAAAGAGGTCCTTATTCCAAAAAAATCAAAATTTACCAGCAAAATGCTCATGGCATTGGATTTTACTACTGTAAATCCAGGTAAATGGACGACAGATAAGGATAAAAACCAACTGATCAGCCAGGTAATTAATAATTTCCTAATCAAATATAAGGAATTATTAGGTGTCTATAATCGTAGAAAATTTGTTACAGTCGTTGGAGATGAATTGCCAAATGGTATTGTACAAATGGCAAAAGTTTACGTTGCTAAGAAGCGAAAACTGAAGGTTGGAGATAAAATGGCTGGTAGACACGGAAACAAAGGTATTGTTGCCAGAATTGTTCGTGAAGAAGATATGCCTTTCCTTGCAGACGGTACCCCAGTTGATATTGTATTAAATCCACTTGGTGTTCCATCACGTATGAACCTTGGACAGATCTATGAGACTGTACTGGGATGGGCTGGCAGTAAATTAGGACTCCGATTCGGAACTCCGATTTTTGATGGTGCTACAATTGATCAGATCAATCAATACATGAAGGATGCTGGTCTGCCTGACAATGGACGAGTATATTTGTATGATGGTGGCACTGGCGAAAGATTCCATCAACCAGCAACCGTCGGATATATTTATATGCTAAAGCTTCATCATATGGTTGATGATAAAATGCATGCTCGTTCAATTGGGCCATATTCGCTCATTACTCAGCAGCCTCTTGGTGGTAAAGCACAATTTGGAGGTCAAAGGTTTGGAGAAATGGAGGTTTGGGCACTTGAAGCATTTGGAGCAGCCAATATATTGCAGGAAATCCTGACTGTCAAATCAGATGACGTTGTCGGCAGGGCGAAAGCATATGAAGCTATTGTTAAAGGAGAAAATATGCCAATTCCTGGTATTCCCGAATCATTCAATGTTTTGGTTCATGAATTAAGGGGACTTGGCCTAAATATCTCTTTTGAAAGATAATTTTTCTTTATTCAGTAATTAGTTTCAATCATCATATGGCCTTTAGAAAAGAAACATCAATACCGGGTAATTTTTCAAAAATCACAATAAGTCTTGCTTCTCCTGAAAATATTCTGGAAATGTCGAGCGGTGAAGTTTTGAAGCCCGAAACCATCAATTACAGGACTTACAAGCCTGAGCGGGATGGTTTGTTCTGTGAAAGGATCTTCGGCCCGGTTAAGGACTGGGAATGCCATTGCGGAAAATATAAGCGTATCCGTTATAAGGGTATTGTTTGCGACCGCTGCGGTGTAGAAGTTACCGAGAAAAAGGTACGCCGTGAACGTATGGGGCATATTCAGCTTACTGTTCCGGTAGCTCATATCTGGTATTTCCGGTCGATTCCGAATAAAATCGGTGCATTGCTGGGTTTGCCAAGTAAAAAACTAGATGCGATCATTTATTATGAACGCTATGTAGTTATTAATGCAGGTGTTAAAGAGAAAGACGGTATAAAATACCTTGATTATCTTACAGAAGAAGAGTATTTCGATATTATCGATAATCTACCTAAAGAAAATCAGTATCTCGATGATAGTGATCCTAACAAATTTATTGCAAAAATGGGTGCTGATGCACTTAACGATCTGTTGCAGCGCATAAATCTGGATCAGCTTTCATACGAATTAAGAGATAAAGCCTATAATGAATCCTCTCAGCAGAGAAAAGCTGAAGCACTTAAACGTCTTCAGGTTGTTGAAGCTTACAGAGAAGCAAACGGTCATATTGAAAATCATCCGGAATGGATGATTGTAAAAGTTGTGCCGGTAATTCCACCAGAACTCAGGCCTTTAGTTCCTCTGGATGGAGGTCGATTCGCTACATCCGACTTAAATGATCTTTATCGTAGGGTGATTATCAGAAATAACAGGTTAAAACGATTGATCGAGATCAAAGCTCCTGATGTAATTATGCGTAATGAAAAACGTATGTTACAAGAAGCAGTTGATTCTCTTTTCGATAACTCCAGAAAAGCTAATTCAGTTAAAACTGAATCCAACAGGGCGCTTAAATCATTGAGCGACAGTTTGAAAGGTAAACAAGGACGTTTTCGCCAGAATCTTCTTGGAAAGAGGGTTGACTATTCTGGTCGTTCTGTTATTGTTGTAGGTCCTGAACTTAAATTAAATGAGTGCGGACTACCAAAAGAAATGGCTTCAGAATTATTCAAGCCATTTATTATCAGGAAATTATTAGAAAGAGGTATTGTTAAAACAGTTAAATCTGCAAAGAAAATTGTTGACAGGAAAGATCCTGTTGTTTGGGATATCCTTGAAAATATTCTAAAAGGACATCCTGTAATGCTTAACAGAGCCCCTACCCTACACAGATTAGGTATTCAGGCATTTCAACCAAAACTTATTGAAGGAAAAGCAATTCAGCTCCATCCATTAGTTTGTACAGCTTTCAATGCCGACTTTGACGGTGACCAAATGGCTGTGCATGTTCCGCTTGGAAATGCTGCTGTTTTGGAAGCACAAATGTTAATGCTTGCCTCACATAATATTTTAAATCCTGCAAACGGCGCTCCTATTACTGTTCCTTCACAGGATATGGTTCTTGGCCTTTACTATATGACAAAGGCCAGGGTTACTGAACCAGGCAGGATTGTACAGGGGCAAGGGATGGCATTTTATTCACCTGAAGAAGTTATTATTGCATACAACGAGAAGAAAGCTGACCTGCATGCAAAAATTACTGTTAAGGTAACATACCTTGAAGATGGTGTAAGAGTATATAAAACAATTGATACTACCGTTGGACGCGTAATTTTTAACCAGGTAAAACCTGACGAAATCCCATATATTAACCAGCTTCTTACTAAAAAAGCTCTTCGAGACATTATTGGTGAAGTACTTAAAAAAGCAGGTACTGCCAAAACTGCCAAATTCCTTGATGATATAAAGGAATTAGGATTTACAATGGCTTTCAGAGGTGGTCTGTCATTTAACCTTGGAAACCTGATTATTCCACCGATAAAGGAGGAATTGGTTACCGATGCGAATAATGAAGTAGAGGAAGTTATGGGTAACTATAACATGGGATTCATTACAAATAACGAAAGATATAATCAGATCATTGATATCTGGACACATACCAATTCCCAGTTAACCTATGTTCTGATGGAGCAGTTATCAAAAGATGATCAGGGTTTTAACCCTGTTTATATGATGCTTGACTCTGGAGCGAGGGGATCAAAAGAACAGATTCGCCAGTTATGCGGAATGAGGGGTTTGATGGCTAAACCACAGAAATCAGGTGTTACAGGCGGTGAAATTATCGAGAATCCTATCCTTGCAAATTTCAAGGAAGGGCTAAGCGTACTTGAGTATTTTATTTCAACACACGGTGCTCGTAAAGGATTGGCGGATACAGCTTTGAAAACAGCTGACGCCGGATATCTTACACGTCGTCTGGTTGATGTGGCTCAGGATGTGATCATTTCAGAAGAAGATTGCGGAACTTTACGCGGATTAACAACAACTGCTCTTAAAAAGAGCGAGGAAGTGGTTGAAACACTTTATGACAGAATACTTGGTCGTGTTAGTTTGCATGATATTTATCATCCTCAAAGTGGAGAGCTTATTGTTTCTGCTGGTCAGGAATTAACAGAACCTGTATCAAGAATTATTGAAGATTCTCCTATTGAAGCAGTTGAGATTCGGTCTGTATTAACCTGTGAATCAAAGAAAGGTGTTTGTTCAAAATGTTATGGACGTAATCTGGCAACTGGTCGTATGGTTCAAAAGGGTGAAGCAGTTGGTGTTATTGCAGCTCAATCAATCGGTGAACCTGGTACTCAGTTAACCCTGCGTACATTCCACGTTGGTGGTACTGCTTCAAACATAGCAATTTCATCGAAGTTAATTGCAAAATACGAAGGTATTCTAGAAATTGAGGAATTAAGATCAGTGGAATACACTAATGCTGAAGGTACTAAATACGACATTGTACTTGGACGTTCTGCAGAAATGCGTATTACAGATAAAAATACTCATATCGTACTTACTTCATCTTTCATTCCATATGGAGCCAACTTGTATATTGAGAATGGCACAGAAGTTAAAAAAGGTGATCTTATTGCTGACTGGGATCCTTACAATGCAGTTATCCTTTCAGAGGTAAGCGGTATTGTTAAGTATGATAGTATTATTGAAAATGTTACTTTCAGAATTGAATCTGATGAGCAAACCGGTTACCACGATAAGGTAATTATTGAAAGTCGTCTGAAGACAAAGAATCCTGCTATTCATATTGTTGATGGAAGTAATGAGATCATTAAATTCTATGACATTCCTGTTGGAGCGCATATTTCTGCAAATGATGGTGATAAAATAAAAGCCGGTGAAGTACTGGTAAAAATCCCTAGAGCTATTGGTAAATCAGGGGATATCACTGGAGGTCTTCCTCGTGTAACTGAGTTATTCGAAGCAAGAAATCCATCAGATCCAGCAAAAGTTGCAGAAATTGACGGTATCGTTACATTTGGAAAGAAACTGAAACGTGGGAATAGAGAGGTTATCATTACCTCTAAATCAGGTGAAGAAAAACGTTACCAGATTCCTACTACAAAACAGATACTTGTTCAGGAAAACGATTATGTTAAAGCAGGAACACCTCTTTCAGAAGGTGCAATTACTCCATCAGATATTCTGGCAATTAAAGGTCCAATGAAGGTTCAGGAATATATCGTAAATGAAATCCAGGAAGTATATCGTCTGCAGGGTGTAAAAATCAATGACAAACACTATGAAGTTATTGTTCGTCAGATGATGCGCAAGGTAGAAGTTGAAGATCCGGGAGATACTAAATTCCTCGAAGGTGAACTCATCAATATTCATGATTTCCAGGAGGAAAATGATAACATTTTCGGAAAGAAAGTTGTTATCGATGGTGGTGATTCTCAGACGCTAAAACCTGGTATGATCATTAGTGCGAGGAAATTACGTGATGAAAACTCTAATTTAAAGAGAAAAGACAAGAAACTTGTTGAATCACGCGACGCACATCCTGCAACTGCTCGTCAGGAACTTCAGGGTATTACCAGAGCATCATTACAGACGAAGAGTTGGATTTCAGCAGCTTCATTCCAGGAAACAACAAAAGTATTAACAACTGCTTCTGTTGCTGCAAAATCCGATGACCTGCTTGGCTTGAAAGAAAACGTAATCGTTGGTCACTTAATTCCTGCAGGAACTGGATTAAGAGAATATGATAGCCTAATTGTAGGATCAAAGGAAGAATATCTGACACTTTTAGAGTCGAAGAGAGAATTTTCAGAAGTTGAAGACTAATAATAAATAGAAAAAATGGCAGATCAAAAACCTGAAAACCAAATTAATATCGAATTAACTGATGAAATCGCTGAAGGGATTTATTCAAATCTTGCTATCATAACACACTCACAATCAGAATTCATTGTTGATTTTGTAAAACTAATGCCGGGAGTTCCAAAGGCAAAAGTGAAATCAAGAATTATTCTTACACCTCAGCATGCAAAGAGATTACTCAGAGCATTGGCAGAGAATGTGCAGAAGTTTGAAGCAATTCACGGTCAGATAAAGGAAACCGAATTCGAAGGTATGCCTTTCAGCCTGGGCGGACCAACCGCCCAGGCCTGAAAAGGTCTGATTTTAATAGAATAATATTTCTAATGCTGCCTGGTGTATCTTCTGATCATCAGGCAGTATTGCTTTTTCCAGGATCCTGTTAAATCCTACAGGAGTAAAAGTTGATCCAACTCTTTTTACTGGGGCATCAAGGTATTCAAATGCTTCTTCGTTAATAATTGAAACTATCTCGCCACCAAATCCTGCAAAAACTTTGTCCTCATGTAATACCAGTACACGAGAGGTTTTCTTTGCAGTCGCTATAATTGCTTCTTTGTCTAAAGGGATCAATGACCTAAGATCCAGGACTTCTATTTCTTTATTATGCTCTTTTGCAATCTGCTCTGCGACTCTCAAGGCCATATGAGTAGTGTTCCCGTATGTAATAATACTCAAGTCATTACCACTTCTCCTTATCCTGGCTTTTCCGAATGGGACTTCAAATCCTTCAGGTACAATTGCTTCTGCAACTGGGTCATTATACAATGATTTGGGTTCCATATAAATGGTTGGACCTTCTGACCGCACAGCAGTACGAAGTAAACCGGCAGCATCATCAGCAAAAGAAGGATAGACAATGCGTATTCCTGGCAGTGTAGAGAGTGCACCCTCTATTGATTGTGAATGATATAAACCTCCACCAATATACCCTCCTGAGGCTAATCTTATAGTTACATTAGGGGAAAATTGCCCGTTTGAGCGCCAATAATCATGAGATAACTCTATTAATTGTTCCATCGCTGGCCAGAAATAATCTGCAAATTCTGCACCTTCAACAACTATCCTTATTTTCTTGTCAAATCTGCTGAATCCGTTTGCCGTCCCAACTATAAAATCTTCAGCAATGGGTGCATTAAAAACTCTTTTATTTCCGAATTCAGCCTGCATTCCCTTGGTTACATTGAAAATTCCACCTTTATCTTTACTAGCGACATCTTGTCCCCATAAAAATGTATCCGGATTATTCCTGAATTCCTCTTTTAATGTTTCGTTAAGAGCCTGTATAAGCTTAAGACTTTTTCCATCCTTTCCCGGAATTCCTTCGGGATATTTTTCAGAAACAAATGCAGGTGGATATACAAAATCGAAAATTGAATTGGGATCTGGAGATGGTGCAGCCATTCCTGCTTTGTGTGCTTCAGAAACTATTATTTTCGTCCTTTCTTCTATTTCCAGTAGTTCATTCTCCGCAAACTGCTTTGAATGAATTAGTTGCTTCCTGAACCTTAGAAGTGGGTCAGCGGCTTTTGTACAGGAAATTTCTTCATCGTTTCTATAAAGTTCATGTTTATCAGAATTAGAATGTGAATGAATTCTGACACAACTGGCATGAACAATAGCAGGCAAACAATTTTCGATTACGTAATTTTTCGCCTCTATCATTGTTTTCATAGAATCAAAAACATTCTTTCCATCACAATGGAAAATTCTGAGATTTTTGAAACCTGAAAAATTATCGGCAGCATATCGGTTGGCTGTTTGTTCCTTTTTAGGAACTGAAATGCCATATCCATTATCCTGAAATACGAAAATTACCGGCAATTTTTCATTACTGGCACCATTAATTGCTTCATAAACATATCCTTCAGAAGTAGAAGACTCCCCCTGGGAACTTATTGCAACTCCACCTGAATTATAATATTTTATTGCCCTGGCAACACCAACTGCATGTAAAGTATGATTTCCAGTGGCTGAGGAGACGTTGTGAATATTCCATTCAGGTTTAGCAAAATGATTTGACATATGCCTTCCACCACTTGCAACGTCTGTAGCTTTAGAAATTCCATTAAGGATAATCTCCTTTGCAGAAATACCAGCTGATATTGCAGTAAGCATATCCCTGTAATATGGGAACAGATGGTCTTTGTTTTTTTCGAATACCTGCCCTATTGCAAGCTGTATTCCATCATGCCCTGCATAAGGTGCATGATAAGACCATCCCAATGCCTGTTTCAGGTAATTAGGAGCCCTGTCGTCAAGAGCACGACCTAAAGTCATCAATTCATACCACTTCTGCAAAGTAGTCTTGTCAACTGTGTTAACCGAATATGCTTTGATATTTTTACTGTCAGTAACAGCTTCAATTATTTCTTGTTTATTCATAGTTTAAAAAGAACATTTCCGTAGCATAACAAATTATTTACGGATAAGTTCGATTTCACCATTAATTCCAAGTTTTATTATTGAAGAAGGTTTAATATAATGGACTCTATTTCTGTTATAATCAACAACATAATCGACGCTTGAAAGCAATTCAGGAGTAATATGACTAAACGAAACTGGATGTGGCTCACCACTTAAATTTGCAGATGTAGATACAATCGGTTTACCGAATGATCTTAAAAGAGCTTTACAGAACTCGTCATGAACTATTCTGATGCCCACACTACCATCATCAGCAATAACATTAGAGGCAAGGTTTTTAGCTCCCGGATAAATTATTGTTATCGGTTCTTCAACTTGCTCAAGTAAATCCCAGGCAATATCCGGAACTGCTTTTATGTACTTGTCAAGTTGGTTGTCATCCGACAATAGAACTATCATACTTTTCGAATCAGTCCTCCTTTTGATTATGCCAATTTTTTCAACAGCTTTGGGGTTTGTTGCATCGCAACCTAATCCCCAGATAGTATCAGTAGGGTAGCAAATAACTCCACCTGATTTAAGTACTTCAATAATCTTCAGAATCTCTTCCTTCATTAGTATATTGATAATTAATGTTCCTTACTTACAATTTAATAAATTCAACACGACGGTTTTTAGATTTTCCCTCTGCGTTTGTATTTGGAGCAACCGCTTCACTTTCACCTTTGCCATCGGCTTCCATTCTTGACAGATCAATATTAAACTGGCTGTTAAGTGCAGATTTTACAGCTTCTCCTCTCTTCTTTGAAAGCGTCATATTTAATTTATCATCACCATCACTATCAGTATGTCCAACAATTTTTATTCTAACTCCAGGATTTTCTGTAAGTACAGTTGCAATCCCTTTTAATGTCCCGTATGATTCAGGCTTTACAACATCTTTTCCTGAATCAAAATAAATACCATAAGAAACTATTTTCCCTTCTGTTAATAGTTTGCTGCGCATATCAGCACCGGCTTCCGCAATTCTGAAATTGGTAAACAAAGGAGCACTTTCTCCATCCATGTTGAACCGGAATTGATTATATTGATGCCCAGAGGTCAAAACTTTTGGAAGATCGAAAATTTTCTCTCCGTGAATATATAATCTCACCCTTGTTTTCTGAATCCAGAAAGCTACATGGTTTACCTCATTTGCTTTTAACAAACCCTGTTCTTTGGAGTAATCACCCGAAATGGTGTAACTACCTTCGGCATAGGCTGAGTAGGCGTGGTATCCATTTGGTGTTGTAAGACGAATGCCAATGCCCGATTTGCCAGGAACCCCCATTGATGGATAAGGATCGCCTGGCTCAGCAGCGAGAATATTGAAATCCATCGGAATCGCCTGGAGTTCAGTCCCTTCAGGTGCCAGTGGGATAACATCAAACTCCAAAGTATAGTTTTCAGGCAGGTTAAATAGCTTCTCTAAAAACTGCTGCCCATCTTCCTTCATCATAAACCATTTGCCTGGAAAAATATTGGTGGTCATTACCTCACCGCCTTTGTTGGTAAACCACCCTGTCGGGTAATCACCAATGTTATCCTGCGAAAAATCATCAAAATAAATCACTTTATCACCAGGGATAAAATCATATTTAGAATAAGCCTGAAATGAAGGTTTTTGATCCTGAACCTTCTGAGATTGGCTTTTTGCATCACCAGTAGGCTCAGATTTTTCTTCATTTGCTTGCTCTCCTTCTGCATTTTCTTTTTTCTCTTCTTTATCCTTTTTCTTATTCAGAGCTTTATTTCCTCCCTCCTCAACTTTATCAAGCCCCTTATCAATTTTAGTATCAATTCTGCTATTCAACTTTCCCTTTAGGTCAAATTGACAATATGCTGAACTATTTAAGAAAATTCCAATCATAAAAAAAACCACTAAAACAATTTTATTCATAAAATCTCCTTTTGAAAATTTGTACTTTTTATTATTAGCTGATATTATTGCATATATATGTTATTTCTAATCGTTATTCATAAAACCCTGTTTTGTAATAACTTCAAGAAATATTTTTGTAAAAGTAACATTATCTTTCTTTGTATATCGCTTTTGTGTAAAAATCTGAGCAAGATTATCTAATTGGTTTTCCTCAATTAATCTTGAAGTAAGTGGCAGGTTTTCCTTTTCAAAATACAGATTTTCAATTTCTTCAGATGTATATTGATGATAGAATTCCTCATGAATAACTGCTTTCAACGGCAAACGATCTGTTAATTCCGGCGATTCAGCAGGATACCCAAGTACGATAGTTGTAACAGGCACAACACCATCCGGTAAATTAAAAAATTCAATAAGTTTGTGAGCCATATATGTAGTAGTGCCAAGGTAACAGATTCCCAATCCGAACGATTCGGCAGCCAGAGCAACATTCTGGGATACAAGCAAGGCATCGATGGATGCTGTATAGAACGAAAGAAAATTATCATACCCTGGCTCAGCATTTCTTTGGCGGCACCATTGGCTAAAGCGGTGGAAATCGGCACAGAATGTAAGGATTACCGGTGCCTGAAGCACCATATTCTGTTTGAAATGGTATTCCCAAAGCTTTTTTTTCTTTTCAGGATCTTTTGTAACGATTATGCTGTAAACCTGCATGTTACCAGTCGTTGAAGCTCTGGTTCCAGCTTCTAATATTTTATTCAGGATAGTATCATCAATTGATGTTAACTGAAAATTTCTGATTGATCGGTGTTCGAGGATGGTAGTGAGTGCGTCCATTGTTTTGGTTCGTGAGTTTCGGTTGACCAGTATTTACTATTGCCTTTTGTTGTAAATGAAAGATCAAAAATACAAGCTTTTCGAAGAATAAACGCGGAGAACCCGGAATTCATAAAAAATACATCTTTTAATGCACCTTTGGCATCTTCCTGAAAGTAGAACACCCATTTGAATGGAATTCAGTTTCGAAACTATCGTTGTAAAACCATTTTCTTCACAACGCTACCATGTAAAGTTTCAATTTTCAGAAAATACAATCCACTCTTTATTTCATGGACATTCAAAGAAATCGCATTAAATGAACCGAATTTTGTTTCTTTCATTATTACATCACCAGATGTTGTTATGATTTCCAGTCTTGGGTTTACTAATGGTTTTGATGAGGAGATTTGTACAAAATCTTTCGCCGGATTTGGATTTAGTGAAATACGGAAATCTGAATTAATAATTGATGTGGGATCATCACTTGAAGTAGTAGGATCTTTTGTAGGTATTCCGAGTCCATTTTCAGTTCCAACCCATATTCTATGCTGTGGCCCTTCGTTTATAAAATAAATCATTTTCCCCGGCAAACAGGAATTATCCATTCTATAATATGACCAAAGCGTTCCATTGTAAAATGCCAAACCCTAGTTTATGAACCGACCCATATATTATTTAATACCATTCATAGCAGAATACATCGATAATATCGAATATTGAGGCAATGGAATCTGTGACCATTTAGCATTCAGGTCAAATTTGAATACCTGGCCTGAACTATTGCATACCCAGGTATCATTCAAATCAACTTTAACACCCTGTAATTGCCACAAATATTCTCCCATTGCACTAGGGTAATTAGTCCATTGATTGCCTGTTAGCTTGCTAAGTCCAAAGTTGGTTGTCATCAATCCAGTTGAATTATGAAAAAAAATCGATATCTCTTACCCGGTTACCTCCTATCGTCGGACAAAGATCAAAGACATTAAAACTATTGCCATTAAACCTGTCAACACCGGCAAGGTATGCTCCAAACCAAATATTTTGATCTCTATCGACAAATACAGTCTGCACATAATTATTGCTATTAAAAAAGCTCGTATACGTTGAATCATAATGCGACCAGGTTGAACCATCAAATTTAGATATACCGTTATTAAGTCCACTTATCCAAAAAACACCAAGAGAATCACAAGCAAAACTTATTGGATGCAAAGTAAGAATCCAGGGTGAAGGTGAAGCTGGTATGAATTGCCCGGAATTATTATGAAATAACTTACTACTTGATAAATGGCAATACCTCCCCCCGTTCCTATCCATATTGAATCTCCAGTGTCAAGAAAACACTTCATATCAGAAAATGCGGTATAGCTTTGAACAGTATAAGACTGACTGTTTGCATGTTGCAGAAAGAAGACAAATAATATAGTAATAATAAAATTGCATTTTTTTTCAATTTGCTTAACAATTATTGTTAAGTAAGAAGCAAAATAATACATTATTATATTAATGGGTTAAAACTACTTTTTGTAATTTACATAAACAGATGCAAAGCAGATAAATTATTGTTAAATATAAATCATAAACCGCATATATCAACATACTATTGGTTTTTTATATTAATACTACTTTCTCTATTTTTATATTTGAGATGCATTTCCAATAATGAGAATATAATTTCCACTATATCAATACTTTGAATTTTACAGGCTTCTATAATGTGTAAATATTCTATTCCTATTATTTTAATGAACAACCTGACGTTTACTGCTCGATGACGTTGCGTCTGAAACAAACCACCAATATTAAAAACTGAAGTCACTTCTGTAATGTTAGCTATTTAAGAAGTTGGTTCTGAGTTGATTATTAAAAAAGTTGTTTTAAAGAGTCCGTTCAGCCTTTGGACATCCATCTATATAGGAAACTAATTCTAATTTCATGAAAACAAATTTCAGAAGTATAACAGGATTCTTGACAGTTATTTTTTTCAAAACAGTACTTTTTACATTGATATTCTCAGTAAACCCGGCATTTTCTCAGGATAATCTCAAAAAAAAAGAAGCCCGGATCATGTTCTATAACGTTGAAAATCTGTACGATCCGTTTAATGATTCGATTACTGAAGATGACGATTTTACTTTTAGCGGGAAACAGCACTGGAGCTATACAAAGTACCGGAAGAAGCTTTTCAACATCAGCAAAGTAATTATTGCTGTTGGAGGCTGGTCGCCGCCGGTAATGGTTGGATTGGCTGAAATTGAAAATGCCTTTGTGCTCAGGCAGTTAGTGGGCGATTCTCCTTTAAAAAAATACAATCTGAAATTCCTCCATAAGGATTCACCAGATCCAAGAGGTGTTGATGTTGCTTTGGTTTATGATCCTGAACGCTACAAACCTTTGGAGGAAGAGTATCTCAGAATTCGTTTTCCTTTTGATACAGCAGCCAGAACCAGAGATATTTTATATAGTAAGGGTTTACTGATGAACACTGATACTGTCCACGTTTTTGTGAATCACTGGCCATCAAACTACGGTGGTGCAGCCTCTTCTGCACCCCGCAGGCAATTTGTTGCACGACTGTTAAAACACAAGGTTGATTCTATCTTCAGATACAATCAGAAAGCAAATATTATTATAATGGGTGATATGAATGAAGGTCCGGAAGCAGATAATATCTCCGAATTAGTAAACATTAGTGACTCTACAAAACTCATCAGTTTGATGAAAAATACAAAAACGGTTCATGGTAGCCATAAGTACAGGGGAAACTGGGATATAATTGACCAGATCATAGTGTCACCATCACTAATACCAGCAACTTCTGAAATAAGTATTACAAATTACAGCATATTCGACAAGGACTTCCTTCTGGAGGAGGATACACAAAATACGGGGACCAAGGCATTCAGAACCTATTCCGGACCAGTTTACAAAGGCGGATATAGTGATCATTTACCGGTTTATCTGGACTTGATTGTAGCCAGACATAAGTAATTAAAAAGTTTTTTGCAACTTCTTGCGGAACATAAATATTTTTTCGTAATTTTGCAGACCTTTTTAAAAACGAAATAAGCGTATAATATGTACTTAACCAGCGACATTAAACAAAGCTTCTTCAAGCAATTTGGAAAATCAGAAGCAGATTCAGGTTCAACCGAGGGACAGGTAGCACTGTTTACTTTCAGGATTAAACATCTTACCGAACACTTGAAAAAAAACAAAAAGGATGTTTTCACCCAACGCTCACTTGTTCGGTTGGTAGGAAAAAGAAAACGCTTACTTGCTTATCTGAAAGAGAGAGAGATTGAGAAATACAGAACACTGATCAAACAGTTAAACATCAGGAAATAAACAATATTCATTGTTTTTCAAGGAAAAAGGCAATTACCCAATTGCCTTTTTTTTGCTTTATTCATTAACCATTTACACACACACATGACCACAAACTTAGGAATCAGGAAAGCCTTCTTAATGCCTGACGGAAAAGAGATTACTATTGAAACCGGTAAGCTTGCAAAACAAGCCGACGGTTCCGTAGTTGTCCGTATGGGCAATACCATGATATTAGCAACAGTAGTTACCAAAAAAGATGCTGCCGAAAACGTTGATTTTCTTCCATTATCGGTTGATTATCAGGAGAAATATGCTTCTACCGGCAGGTTCCCGGGTGGATTTTTCAAAAGAGAAGCCAGGCCATCTGAACACGAAATACTTGTATCAAGACTTATAGACAGGGCATTAAGGCCACTGTTCCCTAGTGATTACCATGCTGAATTACAGGTTTTAGTATATCTCATTTCATCAGACAAAGAAGTTGCTCCTGAATCATTGGCTTGTTTAGCCGCCAGTGCAGCAATCATGGTATCTGATATTCCATTTAACGGCCCGATTTCTGAAGCCAGAATCGGAAGAATTAACGGCCAACTTATTGCTAATCCTTCACTTCAATCGTTTCCGGAAGCCGATATCGACATTACAGTTGCTGCTTCCCTCAACGAAATTATTATGGTTGAAGGTGAACTTAAAGAAGCCAGCGAAGCCGACCTGCTCGAGGCATTGAAATTTGCTCACGAAGCAATTAAAGTTCAATGTGCTGCCCAGGTTGAGCTAGCCGAAATGGTTGAAAAAGCAAAGGTAAAACGTACTTATTGCCACGAAAACAACGACCAGGAATTAAACGAGAAGATCTTTGCAGCAAATTACCAGCAGTATTATGATGTTGCAAAATCAGGTATTGCCAACAAAAGCTTACGTAAGGAATCATTTGGAAAAATTAATGACTCCTTCCTGGAAACAATTACTCCTGAAGAACAAGCTGAAAAGAAGCCTCTTATAGGACGGTATTTCCACGATATTGAGAAAAAAGCTGTTCGTGATGCTGTTCTTAACGAAAGAACCCGTTTGGATGGTCGTAAACTCGATGAAATCAGGCCAATTTGGAGCGAAGTTGACTATTTACCCATGGCTCATGGTTCAGCAGTTTTTACACGTGGTGAAACACAGTCTCTTACAACCGTTACCTTAGGAACTAAGCTCGATGAGCAGATTCTTGATGGTGCTTTATTCGAAGGAAAAAACAACTTCCTCTTACATTACAACTTCCCTGCTTTTTCAACAGGAGAGGTTAAAATGAACAGAGGAACAGGCCGCCGCGAAGTTGGACATGGGAACCTTGCCATGCGTGCTTTAAAGAATATGCTGCCTGGTAAGCCTGAAAATCCTTACACAATCCGTATCGTTTCTGATATTCTTGAATCAAATGGTTCAAGTTCAATGGCAACAGTTTGTGCCGGTACACTTGCATTACTTGATGCCGGAGTTCATATCAAGAAGCCAGTTTCCGGGATCGCGATGGGACTTATCTCTGATAATTCAACAAAAAAATATGCTATTCTATCCGACATTCTGGGCGATGAAGATCATCTGGGTGATATGGATTTCAAGGTAACCGGAACACGTGATGGCATCACCGCCTGTCAAATGGATATCAAATGTGATGGATTGTCTTATCAAATTCTTGAAGAAGCATTAGATCAGGCACGTAGAGGTCGCTTGCATATTCTTGATAAAATTGAAGAAACTATTAAAGAACCAAGAGCAGACTATAAACCTCATGTTCCAAGAATCGTTCAGGTGATTATCGACAGACAGTATATTGGCGCTGTAATTGGACCAGGCGGAAAAATTATTCAGGAAATGCAGCGTGAAACAGGCGCAACCATTGTAATTGAAGAAGTTGGACAGACAGGTGTAATTGATATTGCTGCAGCAAACCTAGAAGCTATTGAAGAAGTTAAACGCAGATTAAAGGCAATTACAGGCGAACCTGAAATTGGTGAAATTTATAAGGGCACTGTTAAAAACATTGCGACTTATGGAGCGTTTATAGAGATAATGCCAGGTAAAGACGGATTGTTACATATTTCGGAGGTTGATCATAAAAGAATAGAGAATCTGAATGCTTATTTCAAGGTTGGTGATCAGGTAGAAGTTAAATTAATAGAGATTGATCCTCAGACCCGTAAATTAAAACTATCCAGAAAAGTTCTTTTACCACCTCCTGCTTCTCAGAATACTGAAAATTCTGAAACAAAGTAGGCAAAGTTCCGTAGAAGTTTCCTGATGACAATAATGAATACTATTATATGAGGCAATTAAAAATTACCAAACAGGTCACCAACAGGGAAACCGCTTCACTTGACAAATACCTTCAGGAGATCGGCAAGGTTGAGTTGATTACTGCGGAAGAGGAAGTAACTCTTGCTCAGAAAATCAAGCAGGGAGACCGTGCCGCCCTTGAGAAACTGACAAAAGCGAACCTTCGTTTTGTAGTTTCAGTTTCCAAACAATATCAAAATCAGGGACTAAGTCTCCCCGACTTGATTAATGAAGGAAATCTGGGACTGATAAAAGCTGCTCAACGATTTGATGAAACCAGAGGATTTAAGTTTATATCCTATGCTGTATGGTGGATACGCCAGTCAATCCTTCAGGCTTTGGCTGAACAATCCAGAATTGTAAGACTTCCATTAAATAAAATCGGTTCGATCAATAAGATTAATAAAGCTTATGCCAAACTCGAACAGGAATATGAAAGGGAGCCAAATCCGGATGAAATTGCAATCATGCTTGAAATTTCCGAGAATGAGGTAAAGGAATCTCTCCGCAACAGTGGCCGTCATGTTTCAATGGATGCTCCGTTAATTCAGGATGAAGACAACACCATGTATGATGTCCTCAGAAATGATGATGGTCCAACACCTGAAACTGAACTACTTTACGAATCTTTGAGAAAGGAAATCGACAGGGCCATTTCAACTCTGACACCAAGAGAAGCGGATGTTATTAAACTCTACTTCGGATTAAACGGAAGCCATCCGATGACTCTTGAGGAAATCGGAGAAAAATTTGATCTTACCAGAGAACGCGTAAGGCAGATTAAGGAGAAAGCAATCCGACGACTGAAACATACTTCACGGAGTAAAATCCTGAAAACATATCTTGGATAATATTTTAAAAGCGGACTTCTGTCCGCTTTTTTTAATTCTATAAAGATGCATAAGAATATTTGGTTACTTTTATTCCGAAATTAATACAGAATTCTATTGTGGCCTAAGTGCCTAAGTGGTTTATTTTTTTAACCACTTAAGCCACTAAGAGATTTATTTTATTAGAAAATTGTTTACCAGAATTCCTAAATTGACTACTTCCAAATTTTCAAATTATGTTGATTGCACCTTCCATCCTATCTGCTGATTTCACCAACCTTGGACGTGATATTGAAATGATTAATCAGAGTGAAGCTGATATTTTTCATCTTGATATAATGGATGGGATGTTTGTCCCCAATATTTCGTTTGGTTTTCCGGTTGTAGATGCCATCCGAAAGAGTGCAAAGAAACCACTTGACGTCCATCTAATGATTTTAGACCCTGACCGATATATTGAAAGGTTCCGCGATGCCGGAGCAAATTGGATAAGTGTTCATTACGAAGCCTGTCCCCATTTTCACAGAACTGTTCAGAATATAAAAAATCTTGGAGTTAAAGCTGGAGTTGCTTTAAATCCGCATACTCCAGTTGCTTTATTAGAGGATATTTTGTGTGACCTGGATTTTGTACTGATCATGTCGGTAAACCCGGGATTTGGAGGACAGAAGTTTATTGAGCAAACTTATGAAAAGATCATGAAGCTGAAGGCCATGATTCGTGAAAGAAACATTGAGACTCTTATAGAAATTGATGGTGGTGTTGATCTCATCAATGCTCCAAAGCTAAAAGCAGCCGGTGCCGATGTCCTTGTTGCCGGAAATACCGTGTTTAAAGCTCAAAATCCCTTGGCTACAATCAAAAACCTGAAAGCTAGCTGAGCTATAGCCCGGTAATTGGGGGGTTATATTTTATTCTGGAAGCATTATTATTTTCCAGTAGCCAGTTTTGTCGCTTCCGATGCGTTCGATTTTTCCCATTTTCTTTAGTTCCTTAATATGCCTTTTTATCGTTGCCACAGAATATCCTGTTTTGTTGGCAAGCTCACTATATATTGCTTTTGGGTTTTGGTTTAAGTGCTGCAGGATATTTCCTTTTACAAGGTCATTTACAAGGTCAGTTTTGGACTTTACAGGGTCAATTAGCGACTCTGCAAATTGAACATGCATCTCCCGGTTTTTCAGGAGATGGTTTCCGCTAAGCAACAAGTTCTCGAGAAATCGGTTTAAAAACTCATTTGTTGCGTGAATATTCTTTGCGAAGTCATTGTAATTCGCTCTTACCAGGGCATTTCGAAAATACAATGAATGCTTTGCAAACAAATCGTTGTTAACAATATAGCCAAATGTACGCAAGTATTTTATTAAGAAGATCGCTTTGGTTCGTGTATTGCCTTCACCAAAGATGTGAATTTGCCATAAGTAAGAAAAAAATTGCGCTAGGTGTTCTATAACTTCTTGCTGACTTAATCCTTTATAAGTAAACTTTTTTTCTTGCTCAAAATCATATTCCAAGGTGGCTTTTAAACTCTCGGCACTTCCATATAAAACTGTTTCACCATTTAATACCCACTCTTTCTTGGTGATATTGTAATCACGAATTTTTCCTGCGTGACTGTAAATGCCCTGAAACAATCTTCGATGAATAGAAATGTACTCTGCTGGTGAAAACGTAAATGTTTGTTCACTCAAAATTTCTGCAATCCGTGCTGAAACTTTATCGGCTTCCTCAGTGCGGTTTTCGTCATCTATTTGGGGATGCTGTTTATAATAACTATCTATTCTTTGTTTTACTTCTTCAATAGTTATGTCCCCTTCGATGTTTTGCCTGGCTGTTTCAATCAGATAGTCGGAGGGTTTTAGTCCGTCAACTTGTTGTAGACCGATAGCTGTTTTCCAAACTATTGCTTTTTCAGCTTTGTTTGGTTCACCCTGTCGTAAGTACTCTTCAAAATTATCCATTGCCGGAACGATGATTGTTAATGTGGTATCGTATTTAATGTCGCCTTAGGGTGTCGTTGATTAAGATCTAAAATTGCATTTTTGTAATTATTTAATAATCATTCAATTACCAATACTTAGTTATTTCAATTCTCTAACTATGTTATCCCGAGAACTTATATATCGTTCATTGAGGGAAGTGCTGCTAACGGTCGGGGCCTGGCGCCGGGGCTTTGTGTGGTGAGCCTTGTGCGTTGGACAAAGCCCTGGAGATAAGCCCAGGCTATGGGCAGTGGTTATTAATTAATTAGGTTGATCTTTATTAATTTCTTTGTTGTTTGAATTCCATCAACAAATATTTCAAGATAATAAATTCCATTTGGTAAATCAATCATATTTAAGGATTTTATTACGGAATTGTCGAAATCATTCATATTACTTGTAAAGACATCCCGTCCAATGTTATCTTTAAGCCTAAGAAAGACTTTATTTGCTTGTGGTTGATTAAAATTAACAAAAATCTTATTTGTAAATGGGTTTGGGTAAACGGTTATATCATCAGCTCTTTTGTACTCATTTAATCCGACTAGTGGGTTATCGTAGTAAGATATGGTTTTGAAGTAGTAAAAATTAGTATCAGTTTGAATTTCTAATATTGGTCCATTACGCATCAATTGAAACCAAGTATATGTAATCTGAGTAAAATGAGTAATACCAAATGTTGATGATGAATCCGTAGTATTATTCACTGATTTTAATCGTAAACAATTTGTGTAATTTGATGAAGGTAAAATAAGAGTTCCAAAACCATCTGCAACCACATCATTAGTTCCATGAAATGTGTGAAGGCCAGAACCTGACATATCATAACTTGTTCCTGAAAAGGAATCTTGAAAGGAGTCACCAAAAGAGAAAGGAAATTGAAAATATGTTTCTAAATCTGTTAAATGATAATACCAGGATTCCCAAGCACCATTATACGCCCAACGTCCAATGAACTGAATTGAGGAATCGCAACTTAAGAAATAAGTATAAAGATTATCATCATAAGAACTAGACATCCCTTGGGGTTCATATAGACAAAGATTTGAAACGTTGTAATTCATATTTGGGTCGTTAAAAAAAACTGTTGTAGAAGGATCCATTGCCTGTAGAGTGTCCAATTGATTTGTTGGCGCTGCATTTGAAAAATCCCAGATGACATTATTCCCTGAGATGATTAAAGTGTCCTTTTTAATATTTTCATAATATTGACATTGGTAGGAATTTCCCAAAGTGAAATAATTTTCCCGGTAAATAGTGCCTTGTCCTCTCAAAAATATTGAAATCAGACAAAAAACACAAAATGTAAGCAGTTTAAATTTTTCTATTATTTTCATTAATTCTGTATATTACATTTTTACTCCCATTGCCTATAACATCTCGCTAAACTCAACTCCTAATAGCATTCTCAAATATACAGAAGATTGATCTTAAAAATGATATGTTACCCGAATTATCTTGGAGTACGGGAAAAAAAAGTGCACGTAATCAGTGATGCATTGATCCAGTTGGAAGGTAATGTTGACCTGAAAAATGCTTCTTTGGTGAAAAATGCCTGTGCCGGCATCCTTGTAGCTGGAAATACCGTGTTTAAAAGCGGAAATCCCTTGGCTACAATCAAAAATCTGAAAACGAGCTGAGCTATAGTCCGGTAATTTTCGCTTATCCATGCTTCCAGCACCCGAATTAGGTCCAAATTCGGTCTAATTCATGTAAAAATGGGGTGTTTCTGATGTAACTTTGCAAATCATTAGCTTAGAAATCATCCTAATAAACCGGAAATACATGGATAAAAGTACTTTTTCTGCACTAATCCTTTCATTGTTTTCAATATTCGGATATGCCCAGATAAATTCTGTCGGCACTCTTGCTGGTAATGGCAACCCTGGAAATACGAATGGGATATACGGAATCACTCAATTTAACCATCCATTTGGACTTTGCATGTCAGCCGATAACGGGCAACCTTTCAGTCCGCTTTATGTTTCGGATGCAGATAATCACACGATCAGGGTACTTTACGAGGGATTAAGTTCAATATTAGCAGGAACCGGAACGGCAGGATATCTTGATGGCCCGGCATTACAAGCCAAATTCAACAGCCCCGCTGATATTTGTTGCGATGAATCCAACAATATTTACATCTGCGATTTTCAAAATCAACGTATCCGCAAACTTTCTTACACTGGAATTGTAACAACAATTGCCGGATCCGGAGTTGCTGGTTACCAGGATGGCTCAGGCGACATGGCTAAATTCAATTACCCCCGGGGAATTTGCAGGGATAATCAAGGAAATCTATACGTAGGAGATAGCTGGAATCACAGGATTCGAAAGATTACACCAGACGGAACAGTAACAACATATGCCGGAGGAGGCACAATAATAGGTGTTGGCAGTGTTGGTGGATACGTTGACGGAGCAGATACGTCAGCAAGATTTTACACACCTGCAGGTTTAAGTATAGATGAAAACAGGAATATTTTTGTTGCCGATGCCTATAATCACAGGATCCGCCGGATCGATACGAACAGAATTGTGACGACAGTTGCCGGAAGTGGCCCCACCGGAAACGGACAAGGTGGCCATGCAAACGGGCCGGGATTTACAGCACGTTTTAATACTCCAACAGAATTATGGTATTTACAAGGCCCCGATTGGCCCAGACTTTTTGTTTCCGATACCTATAATAGCAGGATCCGTGTGGTGTTCCTTTCGCCAGATGCCAGCGAAGTTGTTGATTATGCCGGCAATGGTCAGGCTGGATTTCAAAACGGCCCCATCTGGCAAGACTCTGTAGAATTTAATTTTCCCCGGGGAATTACAGGAATTGGAGGAAATTCCGCTTGCGGTCTCTACATTGCAGACTATAACAATCATGCTATCCGGTCGAGTATCTGGATGTGGTCAGGAATCGGAGAAATAAATTATTATGGATTCCGGGTCAAACTTTATCCTAACCCAACTGCTGATTTCATGCATTTTGAGATTTCCCCCTCGATCCCTGCATCAATTATTCTCGAATTCTATGATCTATATGGAAATCTGGTGAGGGAAGTAAGTGTTGGAAATTCAGGAATAATTGATCTCAGCACCTTCGCTCAGGGACTCTATACGATTAAATTTGAGAGTAAGGATCAGGTTATTGCTATAAAAAAGGTTTTAAAACTATAAGTATTTGATTTATTGATGGAAATAGACAATCTCCCATAATTAATCATCAAATCGGTGCCATCTTTTTCCTAAAAAATGACAGACTAGGGCCACAGATTAAAGAATGCATGAAGGTTTGTTTTATTCTGAGAATATGATCACCCGATCACAGAAAAAACCTCATCAACAGCTTTCTTTTCCTTGGGTTTTAATGGGTGAGCAGGTTCGCCTACTGCAACAAATGCAATAAGTTGCATGGGGTTTTCAATCCCTATCATGACCTCCAATTCTGATTTTGAAATCATTGGTGCACTCATCCAACAAGCTCCATATCCCATATCTACTGAAGCAAGAAGAAGATTCTGAATAGCTGCACCAGCACTCTGAATGTCCGGATAATTCCTCATTTTATTGATTTCATCATGAGAAAGGTCGACACCTTTTTCGAGGATGGTCTCATACAACTCCATACAAACAGCAATCACAGCAGGTGCATTTTTAAAAAAAGTAGCA
Source organism: uncultured Bacteroidales bacterium (assembly GCA_903923925.1). Taxonomy (GTDB): domain Bacteria; phylum Bacteroidota; class Bacteroidia; order Bacteroidales; family CAIXZF01; genus CAIXZF01. The sequence goes on along the minus strand of CAIXZF010000116.1, from coordinate 3,206 downwards.
TACCATTCCACCTGCGATTTAACATTTTGTGCAACTTTCGACTCATTAGAAGGTATCTGAGATATCTTTCTGACAATAACATCAGCCATATCCTCCATCAATTCATTGTTGAGAATAGCTACAAATTTCCAAGGCTGATAGTTATTTACACTTGGAGCACAGGCAGCAAGTCGCACCATTTCCTTCAAATCACTCACGGGAATCGGTGTTTCAGTAAAATTGCGGACGCTTGTCCGGGCTTCAATTGCAGCTTTAAGTTCCATAATTGTTCAGTTGATAGGATTAAGAAACAAAGAAAACGAATTTTACTTAAGTTTGCACAAAATAAAATTGCACAACATGGAAAATCCACTCTCAAATCTCAAACCGGAACGACTCTGGTATTACTTTAATGAGATATGCCAAATCCCCCGACCCTCAAAAAAGGAAGAGCGAATCAGGGAATATCTTATTAACTGGGGAAAATCACATAATCTTGAAACTCTAACTGATAAAGTTGGGAATGTGTTAATCAGAAAACCTGCTTCACCAGGTTTTGAAAAACGAAAAACTGTAGTTCTACAAAGCCATATGGACATGGTTTGTGAAAAAAACAGCGATGTAATTTTCAATTTTGATACCGATGCTATCCTTCCAAGAATAGAAGGTGAATGGGTTATAGCTACCGGAACAACACTAGGGGCTGATAATGGCATTGGAATTGCCACGCAGCTAGCCATCCTGGAAGCAATAAATATTGACCATGGTCCAATAGAGTGCCTGATTACAACTGATGAAGAAACAGGATTGACAGGTGCATTTGGTCTCCAATCAGGTTTTCTTGAAGCAGATATCCTGATAAATCTCGATTCCGAGGATGATGGGGAATTATTTATTGGATGCGCTGGCGGAAAGGATACTGTTATTAACCTTCCAGCAGCATGGGAACCTCTACCAGCTAATTATACCGGGTATAAAATTAATGTAGCGGGATTAAAAGGAGGGCATTCCGGAGATGATATTAATAAAGGCCTGGGCAATGCGAATAAAGTATTAAATCGGCTTTTATGGTATACTTCAAAGGAATTCGACATAAAATTATCCTTGTTTGATGCTGGGAATCTTCGAAATGCTATTGCCAGAGAAGGATATGCAATAATTTCCATACCTGAAAATGAAACTGAGCACTTCAACATTTATATTAAAAAACTCATTACAGATATTCAGAATGAGCTTCAATATACTGATAATGGTTTGACGGTAAAACTAACTTCTGTTGAAAAGCCAGAAAAGGTTCTAACAAAAGATGTAAGGGATAAACTGATTAATTCGCTTTACGCATGTCCTCATGGAGTGATCGCAATGTCTCCAGTTTTACCAGGATTGGTTGAAACTTCTACGAATCTGGCATCGGTAAAAACGAACGAGCACACCATTATAATAACAACGAGTCAAAGAAGCAGCATTGAATCAGCTAAAGATGATGTTGCAAATATGGTTGCAAGCGTATTTCAAACCGTAGGTGCTGAAATAAAACATGGAGAAGGTTATCCTGGATGGACACCAAACCCCACTTCTGAAATCGTAGAATTAACCAGCAAGCTTTACGAAAAACGTTTCGGGCTTGTCCCTATTGTAAGGGCAATACACGCTGGCCTGGAATGTGGATTGATTGGAGAAAAGTACCCTGCACTGGATATGGTGTCATTTGGACCAACAATTCGTAGTCCTCATTCTCCTGATGAACGAATCAATATCGAAACGGTGGACAGATTCTGGAAACTGACATTAGATGTATTAATTGAGATTCCTGCAAAATAACTTTAGACTACACCATTATAATAGCCCATTTGAAAAAATATCATTTGGGCTATTATTATAATCCAAAAGAAACTCCCATTCTTATGATAGGATTTGTATAAAGAGAATTTGCATTTTCATTTAAATTGTACAATACTAATAAGTCAATACTGGAATTATCGCCGATAGGTAAACTATAACCACCCCCTATTAAAATATTGTTAGCAGTAATTCTTTGCTTGTAATAATTATTATACGGATCAACAAGTAACAAATCATAATCCAGCAATTCAATTTCTGAGTGTAAAAACAGATTATCATAAGAAGGAAGATAATACCGTCCAAAAATTCTACCACCATATATAGTGGTAGTATAGTTCGGCGTATAGGTTTTATCATTGTAGTACAAATAAGTTATACCAAGTCCGGCAGCGAAATTATCATTAAATTTATAACCGGCCATTGGAGAAATATCAATAATTGCAGATGTACCAAATTGTAGTCCCAGGTTCCCTCCAACAAAAACTTTATCCCAGAAGGAAGATTGTATTTTTTGATTTTTATAGATATCGTATTGAGCCCGGCCAGTAAAAGGAGAAATAATCAAGAAAATGATGCTCAATGTCAGAATTTTTTTATTGACTAGTAATTTCATTTGTTAGTAGTTTTAGAAGTGTTAAAACAAAGGTACGAGAATAAAAATTGCAAAAACCATATAATAAAATGAAAATAAAATAAGGAATTTGCTGAATAACGTGTAAAATAGTCCCCTATTATGCTATTTTTCAATGAATTGCATTATTATCAATTTATTTTCAAAAAAACTTGCCAGATTGAAAAAAGCCTTTACCTTTGCAGTCCTAATTCGAACAAACGATCTTTGAAAAAGCAGTGAAAGAGATAAGAAAAAAAAAGTTGAAATATTTTTTCAAAAAAGTTTGGTAGAATAAAATAAATGATTAATTTTGCAGCCCCTTACAGATAGATGCAGAATGAAAGACGGGAAGGGAAAGTAAAAAAAACGTTCTTTGAACTATTGAAGCAAAAAGTCTAGCAGAGAAAAATATCCCTGTATCAATAAATGAAACAGAGAATAACGGGTCTAAATGGAACTAACTTTCTTTTTACTATGGAGAGTTTGATCCTGGCTCAGGATGAACGCTAGCGGCAGGCTTAATACATGCAAGTCGAGGGGCAGCACGGATAGCAATATCTGGTGGCGACCGGCGCACGGGTGCGTAACGCGTATGTAACCTACCTTAGACTGGGGAATAGCCCCGAGAAATCGGGATTAATACTCCATAACATTACGATGTGGCATCACATTGTAATCAAAGCTCCGGCGGTTTAAGATGGGCATGCGTGACATTAGCTAGTTGGTGAGGTAACGGCTCACCAAGGCTACGATGTCTAGGGGTCCTGAGAGG
>CAIXZF010000115.1 GCA_903923925.1 uncultured Bacteroidales bacterium | reverse complement strand
TCCATTTGACATAATAGATCAACAATTGTCATGTACACGAAGCAGAATTGAGATTTCTGACGAAATGTAGGAATTTATCAATTTACCAATTTATCAATTTACCAATCTGCCATATAATTGATCAACTGGTAAATTGCTACATTTTTACATTGATTTATTTCGCCATTTTCAAGTACAAAGGACATAAAAAATCAACAATTGTCATGTACACGAAGCAGAATTGAGATTTCTGACGAAATGTAGGAATTTATCAATTTACCAATTTATCAATTTATCAATTTATCAATTTACCAATTTATCAATTTATCAATTTGCCAGTCTACCATTATATCAATCTGCCATGTAATTTATTTGTACGTTACCTTATTGATGTAAAAGACGTCGCGGCGGCTGGAGCTTCTGGATGAATTCTTAAGTTTCTGGTAGCCAAAAGCCAGAAAGTAATTATTATACCAGAAATTCATATCGCTATTGTCATCAGAAACCAGGCGATCGCGACTATCTGTGAATTCTATTTCAGAAAAACTTATATTTTCGATAGTCTCATCTTTCTTGATAACCTTTGAGGCAATCTTACCATCGTAATTGTATGCCATAATAATCTGGTCGCCATCAAATAAAGTTGTTACCCGTTTGCGTAACTTGAAAGTAAGTATATTATTGATTTCGAAACTGTTGTCCCACACAAGTCTGCCAATACTATCGAATCCGGCAATAAAGGTATTATTGTAACGATACCCATCAAAAATGGTGTAGTAATTTGGAATCATATGCCCGTAATAATCGTAGGTCCAGTTTGTTACTGTATGATATTCAGGATAATAGGCCTCTGCTACAAAAAGAAATTGACCCTTGCTATTGATGATATCATGAAGTAACAGCCGGTAGTTTGATGAAACCTCCTTTTTCTTGTTTGTTCCGTTTTCATAGATAGCCTGATTCCCTCTTATTTTATTGAAGAACTTCTTGAAATCCAGGAAATTATAGAAATAACAACTGTCAATTTTGTTAACCCGGATCAGACAGCTGAAAAAACCAGTCGATTCTTCAGTCCTGTCGTCGGCCTCATCAACAGTTTTGCTTTTATCATTCGAATAACTTCCGAGCAAAAGGGTTCTGTTACTGTCGATTCTCCTGATTTTTACAGAATTTATTACCTTTTCTGATGAACTGAAATCAAGGACTGGAAGGCTTTTAACTAATTTGTTATCAGAAGTATAAGTGTTGATTTTGAATACACTTTGCCTTTTTACGGGGAAATACTCATATAAACAAGTAATTGTTTTGTCCGCTGAATCAAGCAAAATATCTTCCAGGTAAGAACGATTATCCAATTCTGGCCTGAGGTAAGCAGATAAGCCTGTTTTCAGTGAACTGATATGTACAATTGCTTTGTCATCATGTGTGTTAAGTCCGGTAAAGGATACTGAATCCTGAATTAGATATTTGATAATCGACGATTTTTCAGGAATCGTTTCTTCTAGTACGGATAAATCTCCGTTCAATTTGTTAAGCCGGATTATTCTCATCTTGTCCGACTTTCCCCTGCTGCCGGAGTTTTGAAAAACAAGGAAGAGTAAGCGACCTTCATCAAACATTGTTTTATATTCAAAAACCTCATCCAGTGGTTGTTCTTTTGTCCATCGCATTTTCAGATTAATATCAAGAAAGGTAAAGATCCAGTTAAACTGGTTTTTAGCCGTGGGATGCTCAGTTTTATAATACACCAGAACTCCTTTAGAACCAAGAGATACCAGCTCGAAAGGCCGCACATCGTCACTGCAGGGAATTTCTATCCTCATTGGTTTGGACTGCTGTGCTACAAGCCTTGAGAATGGCAGCATACCAATAAGAAAATAGAATATTAGGATGTATCTGTTCATTATGAAATATGAAGAAGCAAAAATACACTTTTTGATCTGACAAAAATCATGAATCTTACCGATTTGTTCCTGCGCAGGCATGATATTCATGGCTTGCACCAGCAAATGAGCACACTAAAACCATGGCAGAAACCAGGTTAATTGTTAAACATGTAATTGACGACAATCTTATTAATTGCCGGCTCAGAAACCTCCAAACATTCTGTATGGACATGCCATGGCATATCCTCTGCTTCGGAGTAGGATCTTACTACAAAATGCTTTTAGAAAAAACAAAGAGGTTGTCCCGTAAGCGGAACAACCTCTTCATAAACGAAAAATCCTAAAGTATTATTTCGCAGGTATAAATGAACCATTCAAGTCACCAATACAGAGTCCTTTGATATTCTGAGTATAGGTTCCACCGCCATTAATTACAACAGAAGGCGTTTCAAAACACCAGCTTCCGGCAGGGAATGCTGAGATTAACCCAACAAAATTCTGTTGAATCATTAATGCATCAAGTGAGTTCACTACCATTGGCAAGCCGCCGCTAACATCGGCAGCTGTTTTGTTGAGACCTGTCAGTACGGTCATTCCAACGAAATGCTTCAGTACTCCGAGAGCATCCACAGAATTAGCACCACCTCTTGGCTTAGTGCAAGTTACAGATAGTGTATAGGTTCCATTCGCAAGGCCTGTGAAGCTGAAATACCCGTCGTTGTTGGCAAGTCCGTCCATAACCACAGTTCCAATTGCGTCTTTCACGTATACATGCACAGAATCTAAGGGTGTACTGATCGTATTGGCATAGGTAACCTGACCGGTAAGCGTTGTTGAGGCAAGAGCAGTCTGATCAATATAGAGGATGTCCCTGCGTACAGGAGTAGTTGTATTTGCACCCGGCCAGATACCATCAGCATCGGTAAGGTAAGCAAAAACAGTGTTGTCGGCATTGCGTGCTTCGATGCGGCGGATACCGTTTGCATTAATTTCACCAACTGGTACAACAGCTGCCCAGTCGCCGGCTACACCTGATATCTGTCTCCAGATAGAATCAATAACCCCCGGAAGCTCGGTATTCGCAGCAGGAGTTGGAGTTGTTTGTCTTACCTGGTAACTAAAAAGAGGATCACCTGTACCATCAACATTATTATAAATCATCAACATTTTCCCCGACCAGCTGGCATCTGCATGTCCGTGCACAAAGGCGCCGTCATCGGTTGTGGCAACTGTACGTGGGGTTAGCGGAATATCAAGTGCTGTAATGGTTTTAGTGCCTACAAAGGATGGTACTGATGGCATAATAGTTCCTGTAGGAGTGATTCCAATTCTGAGATTGTGAACCTGGCCGGCATCAAACCTGCTTGCATTTCCTGTAGTTTGGCAATAAACCCAAACTGGTCCTGAGTTTCCATTGGCATCTGTGGTGAAATAGCCTGTAACGGAGTTGCTTCCAAAGGCTGTGCCAGTCCATACATTGCCAGCACCAAAGGAAGTTACTGCCTCTGATGTTAATGCCACGCTTGTTCTTAAATCATAAGATGTACTTGGCTGTAAATATGTAAAACCAAGGCAAACAGCATAGGTTGTGCGGCAATTATTTGCCGAAGCTGCTGATTTTGAACCAATATATTTTGGAACTACCAATTCTGTCATCTGCATACCCTGGCCGATAACAATGGTCCCACTTAATCCGATACTCACATTGTCGGCGGTTGCCAGTAATACGTAATTTCCCGGCGCAGATAATACAATGTCTGAAAAGTTTGCGGTTCCGGCAGTGGCGATTTTTGTAGTTGTACCCGTCATTGTTCCTGTCCCGCTGGAAACCAGCAGAGAAACAGATGAATGGAAATTAAGATCAACTGTATTGTCAAGTCTCATGGCTTCAATACTAATTGCTCCGATTACAAGCCCTGTTGTTCCTGTTGCAGGAGTAGTTGTAAAAGTAAGATGATCAGCTGCAGTAAGTACATTGAAAGGGTCGCTGCCAGCTGATGATAGTAGTTGTGCTGCGCCGGCCAAAGTTACGTTACTCTCTGCAATACTGTAGGTTATGTTTGAAATAGTTACACTGTTGCTGCCTGCTAACATTGTTCCTGTTAGAATACCACCCAGGGTGCCGCTGCCGTTTCCTACCGAAACAGTAACAATTTTATCAGTTAATACGCTGGCTGCTTGTCCAAGAGAATTCTGAGCCTGAACTGTTACAGAAAATGGAGTATTTGCCGATGGAGATACTCCTCCGTTAATGGAGGTGAAAACAAGTTTTGTTGGAATAGTCGGATTGCCGCCTGTACCCATAACGGTAATGTTATCAAGCATAAACTCATCTCTTGAACCAGATCCTGTTGCATCAGCAAACGCCCAGCGGATATAAAAAGTGCCACCATCAGGTATAGTTAATCCGCTAATCTGTTTTGATTTTGTACTCGATTCCCATGCACTTGTGGCAACAGCAGTAGAAGTAAAATTAAGATCCGGATTTTTTACATAAGTAACATTATCTGTTGAATACAGAAAGTCAACTTTGTTACCACGCGGCTGATCGTTATAGGCAGCAATATAGTAACTGATATCCATTTGAGTTAGCGTAGTTCCTGTGTTATTTGTAATTTTAAGTGTAAGTGTACCAGGTGTTCCGTTTGAACCGGAAGGTAACATGGCAAAGGATGATTGACTGGCAATATTCCAGGAACCCCAGCCAACAAGTGTTGAAGCCCCTCCGGGTACTGTTAGTGCTGTAAAGTCAGCAACACCACTTCCTGGAAAGGTAACAGCAACAGAGTCAACAGCTCCGTCTTTTACAAACGCCCATCCATTTGCATCCAGCTGGCCTGAAGCGGGTGGAGTTGCAATAAAAGCAGTGGTTATTGTTGAACTAAATGCATCGACATTCACTCCGGGGATGGTAGTCTGAAAATCAATAGTGTAGGTTGTAGAGGCTGCTGTGAGCGATAACTGAGCCTTTGTCTGGCCTGTTGAACACATAAGCAGCATTGCAATAAAAAAATACGTAATCCTTTTCATAATTCGATATTATTTATTTTATAATTAGTTGATTATCAAGTATAAATATACAATAACATAGTATGTGCAAGTTAATAAAAATTGGGATAGAAATGCTTGGGATTTCAATTTTTTAACTTTTTTTTCGAACTTTTATAAGTTCAAGAATCCCATTGATAAAACTTAACGGATGAACCGGATTCCCAGGAACATATAAATCTATTTTGTATTTATCAAGAAATGATCTGTTCAATGCCGGGCTGCCTTCAAAAATTCCACCACTGATAGCATCTATGCCAGCAAGAATGATAATTTTTGGTTCAGGAGTGGCATCATAACAAATCTGCAAAGGTTCAGCCATGTGTTCTGAAATGGCCCCTGTAATTACTATCCCATCTGCATGCCGGGGTGAGGCAACAAATTCAATTCCAAACCTGCCCATATCAAAATTTACATTTCCACAGGCATTGAGTTCCATTTCACAGCTATTATCGGCACCGGCTGAAACCTGCCGCAATTTTAATGAACCACTGAAGAATTCTGAGATCTCTTTTCTGATTAAGCCTGCATTAAGAAGTACAGGCCTATCGTCACCTTCTCTGATAATCAATGCATCTCTTTCGTTCGATGCAATTTTGTAATCGGTAGTGAAGCTGATTTTACCGGGAAAGGCAAAGGCACATTCTCCGCAAAAGGTACACCTTCCCATGTCGATGCTTAATGGATTAACCGCAATTGCCGCCGTTGGACAAAGTGAAGCAAGCTGCTGTTCATTTATCACCTCCCGGCTGATAACCGGCCTGCCCCTGAAAATCCCGGGAACGCTTGCTGAAGTGAGATCGGGAATAAACTGTTTTCCCTGGTGGGCAAGTATCATTAAATTTCGAATCATAAACTTCTTCTTTTATAAATCATTCCCGCAGTAGGATAAATCAAAACTCTTATTGCATATTGGAAAATCGGAAATTTCGTTATTCCTCACTGCAAGTGCCAGCGAAAGCCAGTTGTGAAGAGAAGGATCTTTAACCTTGTAATGCGTCAGCTCACCGTTCTCGTCAGTGATGGCACAATGACAAATTTCGCCTCTCCAGCCTTCCACCAGCGATAGTACGAAACTATCGGATGAAGGAGGATTTAACTCCTGTCTTTTCTTGTTTTCATCCGGAATTGATTCCAACAATTTCCGGATATGTTCTATGGATTGTTTGATCTCCTCCCTGCGGATTTGTGCCCTTGAGAACACATCTCCATGCTTTTTAATTACAGGCAGATGTTCTGAAAGCTGATAATAATCGTGAGGATGAGAGGCTCTGATGTCCTTATTAACCCCGCTCGATCTGGCAGTCATGCCAACAGCTCCTGTCAATAAAGCCTGTTCTTTTGTTACAACTCCCGTTTTTTCGAACCTGCCCAGCACGCTTGGCAAAGAAAATGTTTCTTTGCACATTTCATCGAAATCAGGTTTATATTCATTGAAAACAGTCTGGAGTTTTTCTTCAAGTACTTTGTCGAAGGGAAAATTGGTTTTTCCTGCCCTGAGAAGTCCCTTGGCAAGGCGATTTCCACCCCAGATCTGAAAATAATTTACTATCGGTGTTCTTAAACGTCCAAATACAGAACTCCCCAGCTGGTAGGCAACATCTGTGCACATAGCACTTAAACCTCCTGTATGTATTGCAATCCGTTCAAGTTCAAGAGCAAGCGTGCGGGCAAACTGCAAATCCGCTTCCGGACTGAAGTTGCATAAACTCTCCCAAAGATTAACAAATGCGGTGGTGTGCCCTGCAACGGTATCGCCTGCAATATTCTCAGCCAGAGTTGTTCTTTGCAGCAAGGTCTTCTTTTCAAGAAAAAGATTTTCAATTCCCCTGTGCTGGAACCCCAGTTGAATTTCGAGGTGCAGTATCTGTTCCCCATTGCAGATAAATCTGAAATGCCCCGGCTCAATAACTCCCGCATGAATGGGGCCAACGCCAACTTCATGCAATTCCTCACTCTCAATTTTGTAAAAAGGATAGTTGGCAATTCCTGAACTCTTATCAAAGCTGTTGAAGGGAAACCTCAGCGGTTTCAGCCAGGGATGATCAATATAGCTGATGCCGAAATTCTCATGGATCTCCCGCTCGAAAATATGAAAGGCCAGATGTCGGGCCGTAAACGACTCAAGTTGAACTTCAGGTTTAACTTCTGTTGAAGAAATATGAATCAAGCCATCAGCATCGCTGGCAATGCAGCAGATAAGAACTATTTTGCCCTGCTTCCGAATTCCGTAATAGTTCACACAATGATTAGATTCTTCTTTTACCAGGGAAGTATTATAGTCGAGAAACTGCTCATATTCCAAAACTGGAATCGAAGAAAACGGAATACACTGATTATTTTTAACTGAAATATAGTTTAACATGATCATTATTTTACTGCTTCCCTCTTTGCTGTTCAGAGCTGCAGGATAAAGTGATTACTGTGGTAAATTCTGTATTGCTTCTTTTATCAGGGCTACAAATTCTGCCGGAGGATTGATCCCAAGGTAAATAACCAGTCCCAGCAGAATAAACTGCGAAAGCGATTCATAAGGATTTATTTTCGGAACATTTTTGTCGTTAAAGCCTACAGCGGGTGTATAAAGGAGTTTGAAAACGTTTTTCCCGAATGCCCAGATAATAATGGTTAATAAAAACAATAACATTATGAGCACAAACAGATAATGAGCTTCAAACAGGGATCTGAAAATCATAAATTCACTAACGAACAAACCTGAAGGCGGCATGGCTGTAGAACAAATGAAAGCCAGAAGCATGACGATTGCTCCTGTGGGATTGTATTTAAAGTAATTCCCAACATCATAAATGCTCTTGCTCTTAAACACCCGGTAAACCTGCCCGATTTGGAAAAACATACTTGATTTGGTAAAGGCATGGAGAATAATATGAAGTATGGCTGCGTAATACCCGATTCCTCCTGCTGCCAGGCCCAGCATCACAATTCCGGTATGTTCAATGCTTGAGTACGCAAGCATTCGTTTGATATTCTTTACTTTAAGCATGTAAACTGTAGCAATGAATACTGAAAGAAGAGCGGCTATTATAATGATATGATTTGCCCAATGATGAATTGAGGTGGCAGCAATGACCTCATAGAATCTGAAAATTCCAACAAAGCCAACATTCATCAGAACACTTGATAATAAAGCACCTGCCGGCGACGGGGCTTTGTCTTTAGCATCAATTCCGGCTGTATACATCGGTACAAGGCCGAGCTTAGCAGTATATCCGGTAAAAATGAATATAAATGCCAGCCTGAGCCAGAAGATGTTCAAACTTTTTGCATGCTGAAGAAGCGCCGGAAATGACAGATTATTATGTCCGGCCTGTTGCAAGGCAATACTCAGAAATAAAATACCGATGAAAACAAAGGTTATACTGATAGAACATACAAAAATATACTTCCAGGTTCCTTCCAGCGAATTGGCATTTCTGCGGTGATAAATCAGCGCCGATGCAGAAAGTGTGGTCAATTCTACAAAAATCCATGTAACAGCAATATGATTAGAAAGATAGGCTGCAGCTATAGCAGCAATAAGAATTGTCATTGCAGAAAAGTAAATGCCACGGTGACCTGCATTTTTTTCATCTTTCTTTATATATACATAGCTGTGATAATATGCCGGTATTGCAATAATGCTCAAGGTTATCAGCAGCAGTACTGCAAGTGCATCCGGCCTGAAAAAACCATAAAACTCAACAGCATTCTTATGGGTATATTCATATATAGTAAAACACCATTGGGCAATCAGGAAGGCCCCAGCCAGCAAATAATTCAACAGCCGGTTCTTGTTAAAAAACAATAACGTACTGATGACAAATGCGAATATTAAATATGCTGCAATCATAATGTGATACGTTATCTGTTAATCTTTAAGGTTTTGTAATTTCTCAACATCGGCATCTTTAAGCACATCTCCGATTTTATTTACAAAAATTCCGAGAACAAGCACACTCACAAAAAGGTCGAGGAGAATACCGGTATTTACCAGCATCGGCATTTCGTTTCCAACGGCAAGCGACAGAATAAAAACGCCATTTTCTATTATCAGGAATCCCATAACATGGGTAATGATTTTCTTTCGGGTGATAATGATGTAAAGGCCTGTAAACAATGCCGAAAGCGCAACTACGAAATAAATTTTATTGAGGTTTGGGTCGACGATAATATTGGAAAACAGGAAGGTAATAATGATGATAAACGTTACAATAATCAGTGAGATAAAATTGGGCAGAAAAGGTTCTACTTCTCTGGTAATCTTGTTTCGCTTGATGATGTAATTTAAAAGTAATGGAATTGCAATGGCTTTAAATACAATGGTTTCAAGCAGAATGAAAATAAGATTAACAGTGTTCATTTCGCCTAATTCCATGAAGCTTACCCCAAATAAAAGCAATCCCTGGAAGGCTATAATCCTGATATAGCTGAGCATGCGGTTTGCAATACTCAGGTATATCAATGTCATTGCGAATGTGATCAGAAATACATTTATCATAAACGTAGTGTTAAATAAATTTTCCAATTACCATCAATACTCCAAAGAATATCAGCAGTGCAATTGAGGTTAATGCAAAAATAAACTGGGCATTATGGTTCATCCTGAACCTGGCAGAGAAAGATTCGAAAACACCTACTGCTACTGCAAAAATTAGCTGTACTGCAAAAAATATCGGTATGGTAAGGTAAAATGGTAAAGTGTCGATAAAGAAATTAGCTATCAGAGCACCGTACATTGCAAATTTCAGGTTGCTGGCATGCAGTATCAAACCTAAATCGAAGCCACTGTTATCGAGAATCATAACTTCATGAATCATCGTTAATTCAAGGTGAGTCTTGGGATCATCTATTGGCATACGGCTGTTTTCAATCATGGCGATCATAATCAGAACAAATGTTGCCAGGCAGCCCAGTGCATATGCCACGTATGATCCGAAATGCAGGGAGATGAATATGTCGTGAAAAGAAGTATGCCCTGTGAAAAGTGCAAAAGAACCCATGAGAATAAAAAATGCTGGTTCAACAAGCAGGGAATACAAGGCTTCTCTGCTTGCTCCCATTCCTTCGAAACTGCTGCCGGTATCCATTGCCGAAATAATGCTGAAAAATTTCCCGAGGGCGAGTATATAGGCGAAGAAAATAAAATCGCCGTCAAAGGAAATAATGCCCTCCGATTTTCCAAAAGGAATAACCATGATTGCCATTAAAACAGATGCAAAATAAATGCTGGGGGCAATCTGGAATACAAAGCTTGAGGTTTCGCTGTATACCGATCCTTTTTTCAACAGGCGGAATATATCCTTCATTGGCTGAAAAATCCCCGGACCTTTTCGCCCGGAAGCAATACTTTTCGTTCGGACAATAATTCCTGAGAAAAATAAGCTTGCAAGAATGATTACTACAAAACTTATCATGTTACAACTGATTTAAAAACGCAATGAATGACTTTATTACATCATACAAATATGGAATTGCAAGTACAAGTGCAATAAATACAAATCCATAGAGTATGTAAAACTGAGGTTTGCCGTTCTGCAGAAAACTGAATTTTCCAAAGAAGAACTTCAGGTTTTTAAGCGGAATGTCAATAAATACTTCTTCTATTTTATCGTTTGGAGCAGTTTCATAGGTAGATTTTCCAGGAAAAGTAGTATCGAATATAAGCTCTTTCTTGTGCATCGACAGCAAAGGTTTCGCAAGTTTCCGGTAAGAGCGCACGAATGAATTGGCGGTGTATTGCATCTTTTCGGTTTCTCCTGTATAGCCGCAGCCCCATGTTGGTTCAAGTCGTTCAGGATGCAGATTCGTAATTTTTTTCCGCAGGAAGAAAATAATACCTGATAATGCCATAAATCCTATCGAACTCCATCCTATGTATTTAATCGTTTCGCTGATATTCAATGCAAAAGCGGCTGTATTTGCCGGTGATGACAACTTTGCTGTAAAAAGTTTCAGAGGTTCTGATAAGAGCTGGATGAAAAAGCCCGGAAAAAGACCAATGGCGAGTATCAGCACTGTGGTCATATACATAGGGATTAGCTTGCCTGCGCCAGCTTCAACAGGGATATTATGTGAATTATGGCGGGATTTTCCCAGGAATACTACACCGAAGGCCTTGGTAAAACAAAGCAGTGCAAGTCCGCCAATAAGCACCATGCCCAGAATTGAAGACAACATTACAAATGCCGGAAACATATTTTCGCCCAGCATTCCCTTGTACAGGCCGGTATAAATGATGAACTCCGACACAAAACCATTAAATGGAGGCAAACCGCAAATGGCAAGTGCAGATATCAGAAACAAAACAGAAGTGTGAGGCATTCGCTTCACTAATCCCCCCAGATGTTCAATATTCAGGGTGTGAACCGATTGGTAAACATTTCCGGCAGCGAAGAATAAAACCGATTTAAAAAGGGAATGATTCAGAACATGAAGCAAACTGCCTGCAAAACCGAGTGTTGTAAGAAGGTAGTTATTCGTGCCTAAACCAATGCTTCCCAAACCAATTCCAATCCCGATAATGCCGATATTCTCTATGCTGTGGTATGCAAGAAGTTTCTTAAGGTTGTGCTGAATAATAGCCAGCATAACTCCATAAATACCTGTTATTGCCGAAATTATCAGCAAAATAACCCCAAGAACCACAAAATCAGTATGTATCAATAAAATTAAGCGGAGAATACCATAGATCCCGATTTTAATAATAACCCCCGACATAACCCCTGAAATATGTGCAGGAGAAGCGGGATGGGCGTAAGGCAACCAGGTATGGAAGGGTACAAACCCGGCTTTAATAGCAAAAGCTATGAAAAAACAAAGAAACAAAGCCAGGCTTGTAAGCTGGGGGAATGTGGCTGAAAATTCTGTAATTGCCTTAAAATCATATGAGTGCATCCGAACTCCTACCCAGATAAAACCGATATACAGGAATACAATTGCAATATGTGCCTGGATCAGGTAATTGATGCCTGCTTTAATTACTTCCTGCCTGTAATGTTCGAAGATTATAAGAATGAAGGACGACAAGGCCATAATTTCCCATAAAAACAGGAAAACAATAGCATTCTGTACGATGCAAATAGCAGTAAGACTGGTCTGAATTCCAAGAAAGGCAAGGCAATGCAGCGAAATGTTTATTGCTTGCTTTCTATAGGATTTCATGTATTGAAGTCCATATAAAGCCCCAGTCAGTATTGTGAAATTTATCAGCAGAATAAACCAGGCTGAAAGTGCATCAATACGGAGGGGTATTTCTCCTGTTACATAAGTTCCGCTGAGTATGAACTCAATGTTCCCTCCAAGCAATACCTTTATTGCATACAAGCCACTGATACTGGCAGTCATGAAAACAGCCAGAACTGTAAGAATGCCTTTATATCGTACTTTCAGAAAAAGGATTCCCAGGAAACTAGCTACCAATATTAACAGTAATGCTATAATAATCAACTTCAGATGAATTTAAACAATGTTCCCAGAAATATGATAATAATAAAAAATACTCCATACAATACATACGTTTGTGTTCTGCCATTCTGGATGAACTGAAAATAATTCAGGCTGAATAAAAGGCGTTCGGTTAACGGATGTATAATATTGTGTTCAAAAAAATCGGTGTAATGTGATGAATGTTTTCTGCTCTGTGGAAAAATTTCCTGAGGAGAAAGTTCCGTATATCTTTTCTTTTCTGATACGATGAATCCCAGGAGTTTACCAAGTGTTTTCGAAAACGACTTGCCCGTATACTGCATTTTTTTATTCGGTGCAATATAGCCACATCCCCAGGTAGTATTAAACTGTTCAACCCGTTTTTTTACAATCGAATATCGAATAAGAATAACCGATGAAATCAGAATCAGAAATAATATGGAATACCGACCTATTTCAGCCATTAATGTTACAATGTTATTCAATGGAGATAAAACTGAAGCATCCTGGAACTGAAATGAAGGAACTATGGAGATGATTGTGTGAAGAATCACTGAAAAGTAGACCTGAGGGAAGAAGCCTATTGAAAGCATGATCCCGACAATTACAATCTGCGGAATGCGCATCCCCAGCGATACTTCATGCGGTTTGGTATGCAGCTGATCCCTTGGGCTCCCAAGGAAGATTGTTCCGAAACTCTTTGTAAATGTTAGTAAGGATAATCCCCCGACAATGGCAAAACCTGAAAGCGAAAGTATCATCAGTGTGGAGTGAATTAGTCCGGTATTTCGGATTCCTGCCAGAAAACCCGAATAAATGAGGAATTCAGAAACAAATCCGTTGAAAGGAGGCAATCCGCCGATTGCAAGTGCACCGATCAGGAAAAAGATTGCTGTCTGTGGCATTTGTTTAACTAAACCGCCAAGTTTTTCCATATCCCGGGTGTGGGTTTGCTGGTAAACAGAACCGGAGGTAAAGAAGAGCAGCGATTTGAAGAGGGAATGGTTGAGCGTATGAAGCAGGGCGCCACTAAGCCCGAGAACAATCAGGAGGGGTTTATTCATTCCCATTCCAATGATGAAAAGACCAATTCCTGAGCCGATTATTCCGATATTTTCGATTGTGCAATATGCAAGCATTTTCTTCAAATCTCTGTGAATTGCGGCATTCAGAATTCCGTATGCAGCAGTAATTACCGACAGGGTCAGAAGAGATTCTCCTATCAGAATTAAGTCAGTTTTCAATAAAAGGGCGATACGGATAATCCCATAGATCCCCAATTTGACGATAACTCCCGACATTACCCCGGAGATATGGGCAGGAGCCGCAGGATGTGCATGCGGCAACCATGAATGCAAGGGTATAAATCCAGCTTTTATCCCGAAACCAATGAAGAACAAAAGGAAAACCCAGAAATTCGGGTTTGTTGCGAAATATGTACCTATCGCATGAAAATCTGTTGATCCTTCAGTAAAATAAATCTGGATAAAACCAATGGTAAGAAAAATTACTCCGATGTGCATTTGCACCAGATAATTCATCCCTGCCCGAAGTGTTTGTGTTTTCTGATGTTCAAAAACTACAAGAAATAGTGAGGATAAGGACATTAACTCCCAGGCAATCAGGAAGGCCAAACTCTGCTGAAGCATGCAAACCCAAAGCATCGACGACTGAAAAATCAGAAACAAAACCCAATGAACCGAAAGATTCGTCTTTTGCTCCTGGTAGGATTTCATGTAACCGATGCCATAAAGTGCTCCATTTATGCATGTTAGGTTGATTATCAGCATAAACCAGGCAGAAAGTGCATCGATTCGGAGAGGGATTTTGCCAAAAAATGCAGTTCCCTGAAGGATCAGCTCGGTTGGATTCCCCATCAATGCATAAACTGCCGGAATGGAAGTTAGCAGTGAAATTAGCAGTACGAAAATGAAGTTGACAATAGCTTTCAGGCGTGCAGAAAGGAAAGGGATGATGAAAATTCCTGATGCCAGTACTAGTAATGACGCTATAATCAATTGAAAACTATTCATGTTAACGTTCAATAGTGTACGATTCTTTCGAATGGATTTCTGATTTTATCCTTATGGAAATGAGGAGGTTATGGATGTCCTCCGAAAATCGGACTATGATTGTGAATTTTCAAAACCCTGTATTTTTGAACGTCCTCAAAAATACAAAAATATAGGTATGAGAATACATGAGTTTTAAGTAAAACAGAACAGGCTGCCTTTTTAGGGACAGCCTGCTTGATAAGGGAAGGTTATATGATGGATTTATTTCTCTTTTACTTCTTCGAAATCTACATCCGTAACTTCATCATTCTTTGTGCCACCGCCTTGAGGACCCTGATCGGCTGCTGCTCCCTGATCGGCGCCTGGCTGACCCTGAGTTGCTTTGTACATTTCCTCACTGGCTACCTGCCATGCGGCGTTTAAGGTATTCATTGATGACTCAACACCTGCTACATCACGATTTTTGTGTGCTTCTTTCAGATCGTGGAGAGCACTTTCGATAGGACCTTTTTTATCGGCTGGCAGTTTGTCGCCAAACTCTTTAAGCTGTTTTTCGGTCTGAAAGATCAGTGAATCTGCGGTGTTGATCTTGTCAACTTCTTCCTTTAATTTACGATCAGATTCAGCATTGGCTTCAGCTTCTTCTTTCATCTTCCTGATTTCAGATTCATTAAGACCTGAAGATGCTTCAATCCTGATGTGCTGTGATTTTCCGGTTGCCTTGTCTTTTGCCGAAACATTCAGCATACCGTTGGCATCAATGTCGAAGGTAACTTCAATCTGAGGTACACCACGTGGTGCAGGTGGAAATCCGTCGAGGAAGAATCTTCCGATACTCTTATTGGCATTTGCCATTGGCCTTTCTCCCTGAAGAATATGAATTTCTACAGAAGTCTGGTTGTCAGCAGCAGTTGAAAATACTTCTGATTTCTTTGTCGGAATAGTAGTATTCGATTCAATAAGCCTGGTCATAACGCCACCAAGTGTTTCGATACCAAGTGAAAGAGGAGTTACGTCAAGTAACAATACATCTTTTACTTCTCCCGATAAAACAGCGCCCTGAATTGCAGCTCCTACAGCTACTACCTCATCTGGATTTACACCTTTTGAAGGTGTTTTTCCGAAGAAATCTTCAACAGTTTTCTGAATTACAGGAATACGGGTTGAACCACCTACAAGGATAATCTCATTGATATCGCCTGTTTTCAGGCCTGCATCGGATAATGCTTTGCGGCAAGGCTCTACAGTTGCCTGGACAAGCTTGTCGATCAGCTGCTCGAATTTAGCCCTGGTCAGTGTTTTTACAAGGTGCTTCGGAATGCCGTCGACCGGCATAATATAGGGAAGGTTAATTTCTGTTGATGTAGAACTTGAAAGTTCAATCTTTGCTTTTTCAGCAGCTTCCTTTAAACGTTGCAATGCCATAGGATCGCGACGCAGGTCGATTCCTTCATCTTTCTTGAATTCATCAGCCATCCAGTCGATAACACATTGGTCGAAGTCATCGCCACCAAGGTGAGTATCCCCATTGGTTGATTTTACTTCGAATACACCTTCTCCTAATTCAAGGATAGAAATATCGAATGTTCCTCCACCAAGATCATATACTGCTACTTTAATATCCTGATGTTTTTTGTCGAGACCATAAGCTAATGCTGCTGCAGTTGGCTCGTTGATAATTCTGCGAACGGTAAGTCCGGCAATTTCTCCTGCCTCTTTTGTAGCCTGGCGCTGTGAATCGCTGAAATAGGCTGGTACAGTGATTACTGCTTCAGTTACTTCGGTTCCTAGATAGTCTTCGGCAGTTTTCTTCATTTTCTGAAGTACCATTGCTGAAATTTCTTGCGGAGAATAAAGACGATCGTCAATTTTTACCCTTGGAGTATTATTGTCACCCTTCTCAACTTTATAGGTAGTACGCGAAATTTCCTTGGTCATGCGATCGAAAGTCTCTCCCATGAATCGTTTAATAGAAGAAATCGTTTTGGTCGGATTGGTAATCGCCTGGCGTTTTGCAGGATCTCCGACTTTACGTTCTCCGTTTTCGGTAAATGCCACGATTGAAGGCGTGGTTCTTCTTCCTTCACTGTTGGGAATAACAACAGGTTCATTGCCTTCTATTACGGCAACACAGGAATTTGTTGTTCCTAAGTCTATTCCAATGATCTTACCCATATGCTGATTGTTAAAAAATTATTTCGTGTTTCAAAGGCCACAGCAAGCATTATGCCATATGGATCATGGGCAGGTTTTCAGGAAAAAATGACAGTTGAAAAAAAACTGATGGATAAGCTTGTCAAGCAGTATGACAAAACGGCACATAAGCGAGGTTTAACCCCGTCAGGGGTTTGCAACCCTAACGGGGTTAACCACCTCCTGCTTTCTGCTTTCTGCTTTCTGCCTCCTGCCTTCTGCCTTCTGCTTTCTGCTTTCTGCTTTCTGCCTCCTGCCTCCTGCCTCCTGCCTTCTGCTTTCTGCTTTCTGCTTTCTGCTTTCTGCCTCCTGCCTCCTGCCTTCTGCCTTCTGCCTTCTGCTTCCTGCCTCCTGCCTCCTGCCTCCTGCCTCCTGCTAGCCGCCTACTGAAACCCCAGCCCCAGCGTCTTAAGCGTATCCACGCTGGTAGATTCAAGGATGAGCGATTTCTTGATTTGAAAGCGGCTTGAGAAAATTCCGATACCGTTAGTCATATTGGTGTAATCGGGCTTTTCCTGAACAACAGAACTGCTTGGAACCACAACATCAAGGAAGGTGCTGAATTCATCGGAGGCAACGCTTACCATAAAATCAACCTTTCCTACATATCGGGAAATTGAAGGATCTTTTGGAAGCTTATTCTGTAAAAGGGTATAAAAATATTTTGGTGTATATGGAAGCGACATAAGTTCGCCACCGGTTAATTCGGCAGAGTTCATGCTTGGCAGTATCCAGTCAATTTGCTTGTAAACAGTATCCAGTCCTCCTGTTGAGGGGAGTTCTTTGTAATGAAAGCGGATCATAACCTCGTACCTGCGGCCATTTTTACCGGTAATCCATTCCACATGCGACTCATTCGTTTTAAGTTTGATGTATTTAGTGCTGGGTCCTGGCTGCTTCAGGTTAAAGTTGTTAACCAGAATAGTTTGTCCGGTAATTTGTTTTCCTGTTATTTTGTTGGTTATCTGTAGTTTGTAGAGGTTATCCTGGTTAAATTTCTGGTATGTCAGCGATTTGTAAACGATTTGTCTGGGGTAATAAAATGCTCCCGAATCTTTTTCATAAACGGTAGTGGTATCAAAAGAAAAAATATTCAGAAGTTTCACTGGTACTCCGCTTGGGTCGCCAGCCGGGTTAAGTTGCCATTCTTCAACGTTAACTTCAAGATTGTTGAAATAGGAACTTGAATCTTCAATCTGAGCCATAATCAGCGAATTTCCGTCGCCAAGAAATGCCTTATTAATTTTCAGGTATGAAATGCTGTCATTCTGGTTTAACAATCCATATACAACAGTGATGTCTTTCCAGTCGGCATTTATTTCGAAATCAGTTGAGCAGGATCCCAGGAACAGCAGTGGAAGCAACAGAATGGCAATAATTTTTTTCATGATACAAATATATGTTTTAATCCTGAAAGTCATCAAATACAGAACCTACTTTGGTGCAATTCTCAGCAAATAGATGCCCAGGATACCAAAAATAATGTTTGGGATCCACACGGCAATTCCGGCCGGCAGATTGCTATAGATTGCAAATGTAGTAGAAATCTGCATGAAAAGAATAAAAGCAAATGAGATTGCAATTCCTGCCCCGAGATGGACTCCGATTCCGCCTCTGACCTTACGGCTTGAAAGTGAAACAGCAATAAATGTTAAAACTACAGTTGCAAAAGGGAAGGCGATTCTTTTGTGTTTTTCAACCTCAAATTCTATCACATTCTCAGTTCCTTTCAGTTTTTCTTTTTCAATAAATCTGCGTAGTTGCATAAATTTCATTGTTTTTGCAGATTCAACAGAAACCTTGAAATCGCCGGGCAGGAAATTCATAGTGGTGTCGAGCAGCTGACCGTTCTTAAGCACCTCATCCATGCCGTTAATCTTACGGGTAAAGTAATTTTTGAGCTCCCAGTGCTGCTTCAGACTATCCCATTTGATATATTCTGAATGTAACTTGTATACCAGCTTATTCTCAGCAAAATGCTCCAGAGAGAACTTATATCCAATGTCTTCTGATTTATTGTAGTTTTCAATATAAATATAAGTTCCTGGACTAACCTGCATATGTACGTCCAAACCGGGTTTCTTTCGCTGGTCTTTGATATAGGCCTTTTCGAATGCCAGCAGATTCATATTCGTGTAGGGGATTACGAAATTTGCAAGCAGAAACGACATGATAGCCAGAATGAGTGAGGAAATAAGATAGGGGCGAAGCAAGCGACTGAAACTTACACCGCTGCTGAGAATAGCAACAATTTCGGTGTTGCCTGCCATTTTGGAAGTAAAGAAAATTACCGCAATAAATGTAAATAGCGGGCTGAAAAGGTTGATGAAATAGGGGATAAAGTTCAGGTAGTAATCGAAAATGATTGCTTTCAGGGGAGCTTGTTTCTCCATGAAATCGTCAACTTTTTCAGAAATATCAAAAACGATTACGATAACAACGATCAGGCTTATTGCATAGAAGAATGTACCCAGGTATTTACGGGTAATGTAAAGATCAAGGATCCGGGGTTTGAAATAAGGACCGATGATTTTCTTCATAGTCTGATATTCAGTTTTTTAACCATTCCGGATTTCCAGCTTGCAAAAGTGCCATTCTCAATCTGCCTGCGCGATTCTTCTACCAGCCAATGGTAGAAGCCGAGATTATGGATACTTGCAATCATCGGGCCAAGCATTTCTCCTGAGGCAAAAAGATGCCGCAGATAAGCTTTGGAATAATCATGGCCTGTAAAAACAGAGCCTTCCGGATCAAGTGGAGAAAAATCGTTTTTCCACTTCTCATTTTTCATGTTCATTGTACCTTCCCTGGTGAAAAGCATGCCATTTCTTCCGTTCCGGGTCGGCATAACGCAGTCGAACATATCAATTCCAAGAGCGATACATTCCAGAATATTGGCCGGAGTTCCAACGCCCATTAAATAGCGGGGCTTGTCGGCCGGAAGGATGTTACAAACCAGTTCGGTTATTTCATACATTATGTCAGCGGGTTCTCCAACCGAAAGTCCGCCAATGGCATTTCCCTCTGCATTGCGTGAAGCAATAAATTCGGCAGATTCTTTGCGCAGTTCAGCATAAACACTGCCCTGCACAATAGGGAACAAAGCCTGGCTGTGCCCGTATAATCCTTCGGAATTCTTGTAAGCAACAAAGCATCTGTCGAGCCAGCGATGTGTGAGATCCAGCGATTTCCGTGCATATTCCCATTCGCAGGGATAGGGAGTGCATTCATCGAAAGCCATAATAATATCTCCGCCTATAACTCTTTGGATCTCAATCGCTCTTTCAGGAGTAAATGTGTGGCGGGAACCATCTATATGCGACTGGAATATTACACCTTCCTCTTTTAATTTTCTGTTGGCAGCAAGTGAATATACCTGGTATCCGCCACTATCTGTAAGAATGGGTCTGTCCCAACCATTGAATTTGTGGAGTCCGCCGGCGGCTCTGAGAATATCTAAACCAGGGCGGAGGTACAAGTGGTAAGTGTTTCCAAGAATAATCTGAGCCTTAATTTCCTGCTTTACGTCGCGCATATGGATGGCTTTTACAGCTCCTGCTGTGCCCACTGGCATAAAAACCGGGGTCTGAATAATGCCATGATCAGTTTCTACCGTGCCACGACGGGCGGAAGAGCCTGGATCTGTATGAGTTAGAGTAAATTTCAAGGGAATGAGAAAGCACTACAAATTCGACATAATATAAACTATCGTTCAAAAAACTGTCAAAGATAAGTCTTATTGTTGTAGAATATCTATTTTTGTGCCCACTGAAACGAGGATAATATGTCCGGATTACCTGCATATGAGTTGATTTTATGGTTGATTTTTTCACTTTTTGCCATTGTTACCCTGGTACAATTGCTTTATTATTGGCTGATATTCAGTCGGTTGGCCTTTTTTAACAAGCAAGACAAGATATATAACAAGCAACCAGTTTCGGTGGTTATCTGCGCAAGGAATGATTACAGCAACCTTCGTCGGAACCTCCCAATGATCCTTGAACAGGATTATCCGGAGTTCGAAGTTGTGGTAGTGAATGATGGTTCCGACGATGAAACCTCCTTTTTACTGAAAGGTTTTGCTGAAACATATCCACGCCTCAGCATTGTAACAATAAGCGAAAATCTGAATTTTTTCTCCGGTAAGAAATTCCCGCTGTCGATAGGTATAAAATCGGCAAAATACGACGTTTTACTTCTCACTGATGCCGATTGCAGGCCAGCCAGTCCACTTTGGATTACCCTGATGCAGTCAAATTTCGTTGATAAAAAAGAAATTGTTCTCGGCTATGGTGGTTATGAAACCAGGCCTGGGATTCTGAATAAACTAATCCGCTTCGATACGCTGTTCGTGGCTATGCAATACCTGTCGTATGCACTTGCAGGAGTTCCATATATGGGTGTGGGCAGAAATCTTTCGTACAGAAAATCCTTATTTTACAAGACAAAGGGATTTATTTCGCATTACAGGATCCGCTCCGGCGACGATGACCTTTTTGTTAATGGCGTTGCCAGGCGATTGAATACAAGAATTGAAATCAGCCATGAAAGCCATACCATTTCAGAACCTAAAACAAATTTTAATGAATGGGTAAGACAGAAACAGCGCCATTTCAGTACCGGTAAGCTCTACAAACCAAAACATAAAATGCTGCTTTCCGGATTTATTGTGACACAATTTATGTTTTACCTGCTGTTCATTATGCTTTTGCCGTCTTTGTATAACATTTATTATGTGATGGCGTTATTCGGATTAAGAATGTTTTCAGCTCTATTTATCCACAAAAAATGCATGGCAAAACTAGCAGAAAAGAATTTGTTGTTATATTTGCCACTATTCGAGTTGTTTTTCATCCTTTTCAATCCAATTCTTTCATTGACAGCAAGCATCTCGAAACAACATAAATGGAAATAAACCCTAACCTGACAGATAAAGCCATTAGGGACTACAGACTGGTTCAGCAGGCCATTGAGCAGGGCGACCAGAGTGCCTATGCAGAGTTGATGAATAATTATCGTGACTCATTGTATTTCATGTTGTTGAAAATGACAAATGATGCCACGGATGCTGATGATCTTACGATTGAAGCTTTCGGTAAGGCATTCAAAAATCTGCGGCAGTACACCCCCGATTATGCTTTCAGTACCTGGCTGTTTAAAATTGCCTCCAATAATTGTATCGATTTTATCCGGAAGAAAAAGAAGTACACTTTTTCCATTGACCGTGGGTATAATGATTCTCAGGATGGTGAAGATATTAAAAACAAACTTCCTGCCGACGGCTTAGATCCTGAAGAAAGTTTCATGAAGAAACAGAAAATAATCCTCATGAGGCAGGTTGTTGAGAAGCTTAAACCACACTACCGTAACCTCGTTGAATTGCGCTACTTTCAGGAACTTTCCTATGAAGAAATTGCTACTGAGCTCGACCTTCCACTGGGCACTGTTAAGGCTCAACTCTTCAGAGCCAGGGAGTTTCTCTATCAGATATTAAAAAATTCACAGGATAAAATCTGATTTATTCGTATATTTGCCACCCTTTGGTATATTCTTTTCAATTGAATATTTAAAAATCAAAATCAATAAAAATGAAGACAAAATTCTGGTTCTTTGCCATGGCCTTATTAGTTGCCTTTGCTTGGGGTTGTAAGCAGGGCGAAGTTGATACTCTTAAAGGTGAAAATTCGAAGCTGCTCACTGAAACCTTGAAAAAGGATTCGACAATTAATATGCTTTTCCAGGCATTTAATGAGATTGAAGAAAATCTGGATGTTATTAAAGCCAAGCAAAACGTAATTTCTACGGATGCCAAAGGCAATCCTGAAATGAACCAGAATGTTCGCGACAGGATTAATGATGATATTACCTCTATTAACGATTTGATGGATAAAAACAAACGTACCATCGCAGGCTTGCGCAAAAAATTGAAAGCAGCCAACCTGAAGATGGAAGAGTTTGAAAGAGTTATCCAGCGCCTGAGTAAAAAAGTTGAGGAAAAAGATGTTGAAATCACCGGCCTGAAGGATCAGCTTGTAAAGATGAATTTCAAAGTTGAAGAACTGAATGCCAGGGTCGATTCAGTTAGAACTGAGAGTCAGAAAAAATCAGAGGTTATTGAAAGTAAAACTGCAGAATTAAATACTGCCTACTATGCCTTCGGTACTTCAAAAGAGCTTATCAGCAAAGGTATTCTTGAAAAATCCGGAGGATTTCTGGGAATCGGTAAAAACAAAAAACTCACCAGCGAAATTGATAAAACCTACCTCACAAAGGTGGATATCACTAAGTTAAAAGAAATTCCGCTGAACACGAAAACTGCTACTCTTAAAACAAGCCACCCTGCAAGTTCTTACACTCTTGTTAAAGAAGGAAAGATCATTACCAAGCTTGTAATCAACGAGCCAACACGTTTCTGGGAAGCCTCAAAATTCCTCATTATCGTAGTAGAATAAAAAGCTTTCTCCCATTTTCCTGATGTGACCAAAGTGCCTAAGTGGTTAAAAAAAACCAACCACATAGGCACATAGCTCACATAGAATCCTGCCTTCTGCCTTCTGAAAAACCCCCATCATCATGAATACCTTCCAAAACGAAATAATACAGGGCATTCCAGCCCAACTCCCGGCTTCTAAAGATTGGAATCCAGATGTAAACCATGCACCAAAGCGAAAAGATATTCTGAAAAGAGCCGATAAAGTTCTTGCAGTGCGGAATGCATTACGCTATTTTGATCCGGTACATCATACCATTCTTGCAGCAGAGTTTGCTGAAGAACTTGAAAAATTCGGCCGGATTTACATGTATCGCTTCAGGCCCGATTATAAGATTTATGCCCGGCCTATTTCGGAATATCCGGCAAAATGTTTGCAGGCTGCGGCGATAATGTTAATGATTACCAATAATCTTGATGATAAAGTTGCTCAGCACCCTCACGAACTTATTACATATGGCGGAAACGGAGCTGTATTCCAAAATTGGGCACAGTACAGGCTTACGATGAAGTACCTTTCAGAAATGACTGAGGAACAAACACTTGTGATGTATTCTGGTCATCCGATGGGATTGTTTCCCTCACACAGGGAGGCTCCGAGGGTTGTTGTTACCAATGGCATGATGATCCCGAATTATTCGAAGCCGGATGACTGGGAAAAGTTTAATGCCCTTGGTGTTACACAGTATGGCCAGATGACGGCTGGGTCGTATATGTACATTGGTCCGCAGGGAATTGTGCACGGAACAACCATTACTGTTATGAATGCCGGTCGGCTGCATGGCAATGAGAGCCTGGCCGGAAAGGTATTTGTAACATCAGGACTAGGTGGAATGTCGGGTGCACAGCCAAAGGCGGCTGTTATTGCCGGAGCGATTGGCGTTGTTGCTGAAATTAATCCAAAGGCTACTCAGACAAGGCATTCGCAGGGATGGGTAGATGAAGTATATGATGATCTGGACCTTCTGATTGCCCGAATTCAGAAAGCCAGAGATGCCAAAGAAGCTGTTTCGCTGGCTTATCAAGGAAATATTGTTGATTTATGGGAGAAATTTGCTGCCGGCAGCGTAAAAGTTGAACTGGGTTCAGATCAGACTTCCTTACATAACCCCTGGTCGGGTGGTTATTATCCTGCTGGAATCAGCTTTGATGAGTCGGTGAGGATGATGCGCGAAGAACCTGAAGCCTTCAAACTAGAAGTACAGAAAACCTTAAAGCGGCATGTCGCAGCAATTAACACTATGACCGCCAACGGAATGTATTTCTGGGATTATGGAAATGCCTTCCTTCTGGAAGCAGGCAGGGCAGGGGCAGATATAATGCAGCCTGATGGCCGTTTCAGGTATGCTTCCTATGTGGAAGATATCATGGGTCCAATGTGTTTTGATTATGGATTCGGGCCTTTTCGTTGGGTATGTACCTCAGGAAAGCCCGAAGATCTTCAGATTTCAGACACAATTGCCGCCGAAGTACTTGAGGATTTATATCTAACAGCTCCTGAGGAGATCAGGCAGCAATTGAGAGATAATATAACCTGGATTAAGGCTGCCGAATCGAATAAACTTGTAGTGGGTTCGCAGGCACGCATTCTGTATGCCGACAGTGATGGCCGAATGCGGATAGCTGAAGCCTTTAACGAGGCTATCCACGAAGGTCGGATCTCAGCACCTATCGTTCTTGGCCGCGATCATCACGATGTTTCAGGCACCGATTCCCCTTTCCGTGAAACAGCAAATATTTATGATGGCTCGAGTTTTACTGCGGATATGGCAATTCAGAATGTTATCGGGGATTCATTCCGGGGAGCTACCTGGGTATCTATCCACAATGGCGGAGGTGTTGGCTGGGGAGAAGTAATCAATGGTGGATTCGGGATGTTGCTCGATGGCAGCGACGATGCAAGCCGGAGGCTAAAAAACATGCTATTCTGGGATGTAAACAACGGGATTTCCCGCCGGAGCTGGGCTCGGAATCCGGGTGCAGTTTTTGCCATTAAACGTGCCATGCAGCAGGAGCCTCTGCTAAAGATCACTATCCCCAACATTGCAGACAATTCTTTGCTGGACAGCCTGTTTTAACCTTATATCCGCAGTTTAGCTTTATGCTTATTCAATTACAAAATAAAAGCGCATTAGTTGGTGGCAGTACGCAGGGAATAGGTAAAGCCATTGCAATGCAACTGGCAGAATGCGGAGCCACTGTTACAGTGATGGCCAGGAATGAAGACAAGCTAAAAAGCGTTAGAGATGAACTTTCGACGGCATATGGTCAGAAACATAAATACCTGGTAGCCGACTTTTCCGATTTTGAAGGATTCAGGGAAATTATAGCTGCTTATTTTAAAACGAACACAGTCGATATTCTGGTAAACAACACAAATGGACCTGCTGCAGGTGCAATACTGGAAAAGAAAGTGGCTGACTATCAGGAGGCATTTAACCTTTTGTTCAAAACTGTTTGCTGTACAACGCTTGAAGCACTGAAAGGGATGCAGGAGAAAAGTTTTGGAAGAATAATTAATGTTTCCTCTATTTCTGTGAAAGAACCCTTGATGCATCTTGCTTTGTCGAATACGATCAGAACAAGTCTCCTGAGCTGGTCAAAAACACTGGCAACGGAGGTTGCTCATAATAATATCACTGTCAACACTATTCTTACAGGATATTTTGATACTGAAAGATTGAATAGTCTGATGCATTTTCAGGCTGAGAACAGCAAAATGGAATTCGCTGATTTCAGGAAAATTACAACAGAAAAGGTACCCATGAAGCGTCTTGGGAAACCAGAAGAATATGCATTCCTGGTGGCCTTTCTGGCATCGGATTTCGCCGCTTACATAACAGGCACAAACATCCCTATCGATGGAGGCCTGCTAAAATCAGTTTGATACTATTTAGTTGAAATTACTTACTGATCTTAGTTGTAATTACCGAACTTCCTGCTGAAATCTTTACCATATAAACGCCTGAAGCTAATACAGAGGCATCGAGCTGACAGGTATTTTTTCCTGCAATTCCACCGATTTGCTTGTCGATTACTTTATTGCCAATAGCATCAAATACTTCAATCACACAGTCTTTTGGAACATTAAGTGTGTAATTAACAGTAATTTGTGAGTTGAAAGGACTAGGGAAAACGTTTAATTGGTTCAGAATATTTAGTTCGCCGATTCCGGAACTTTGGTCAACGGAGAATGCATGGATTACCTGTGAACCGAAATCGTCGCCCTGAGCAAGTACGCCACCAAGCGAATCTGTTAACTGGTAATAACCGTATCCGCTTGTACAGCAAATCCCGTTTCCGCCAGCATCATGAAGTATAAACTGATAACAATCATCGCCTGGCAAATGTATTTGCTGACTCAAAACGGTATTTGCCTGTGTATAAGGCCCACCCTGTGCAATAATGGTTCCTGTGGCAGTTTGGATTTCCCAGGTTGTTTGTGCAGGATTGTTATCAGTTTTAAGAGCCAGATTCACAAGTTTTGTTGTTACCGGAGCTTTAGCGAATGTAACGGTAGACGCATCATTTTTAATGTAATTGTCTGTAACTCCATTCGGGTTTAAAAGTCTTACATGAAGGGTGTTTGATGCTGCAAGAACAAAGGCAGCAGCAGGAAGCTGCATGGTAGCTGTTCCAAGAAAAGGAAGATTGCCGGTCCAATGGTAGGTAGTTGGCTGAGCAGCGTTTACATAATATTCAACATCGCAGGCAGTTAGTGCCTGATTGCCGTTGTTCTGTAGAGTTATTCCCGGTGCAATACTTTCTGAGCACATTGTAGCAGCAACATTCGAAATTGTTATAAGCGCTGCATCGTTTGTATATAAAGGAACAATATCTGTAGCAGAACTGTTTACTGCCTGAAGAACAGATTTATTGGCATTGTTCTGCACATAGGCAACAGAAGCAAGTTGGGCTTTATTGTAAATCCAGGTTGGTAATGGCCATGCCAGACGAATTAATGAATAATCCCCAACATCAAAAGTGCCTGGTAAGGCAGTTCCTGTTTTTGTTGGCAATAGCTTTACCATTACATTTTTAAAATCTGTTTCTCCATTCGATCCCGGTGCTGCTGCAAAATGGATCGTCTTTTCAATAACAGCAACATGAGCAACCAGGGAGCCGGTATTTGCAAGCGTTGCATTTACAAGCAGTGTTATATAAACGGAATCCTGGTTGGGTGAAAGCACCTGCCGCAATTGCATCGCAAAGGGTGAGGGAATTGCATATTCCTGATCAATTTTTGTCTGAGTTAAATTTGCTGGTGCACCAGAATACGATGA
This sequence comes from uncultured Bacteroidales bacterium, assembly GCA_903923925.1. GTDB lineage: Bacteria > Bacteroidota > Bacteroidia > Bacteroidales > CAIXZF01 > CAIXZF01. The sequence continues at coordinate 68,701 of CAIXZF010000115.1, read as the reverse complement.
ACCCGCTGTTGCAACACCATCAAGGCGGCAATAGGGAACTCCTGTTACTCCATAATAGGTTACCCTGGTGGCAACATCGGTTCCGTTGTGTGCGTTCATTGGGTCAACTCCAGGCCAATTGGTGTGAAATTTTACAGAAGTTATTTTTGTTGGATTCGCCTGCAGAAGTGCATCAAATGCCGGATTTTGCGAAGCACAGGGGCTGCAAGAAGCATTTGTAAACTCTTCGGCCAGCACTAATCGCTGGGTTTGTCCGAACATGCTTAAGGTAAAACCAGCTAAAACGATCAGAAGGAAAAATTTTTTCATGGGATTTTGTTTGAGGATAATAAGAATACCGACAATGCTGCCAGTCAATATAAACAATTGAATATTAATTTTTTATTTCGTAAGTGTGAGTTTTCTTGTTAACAATTTGTCACCCGTAATTACTTTTACGACATAGATTCCAGGAGCCCAGCTGTCGCCGTTTAATTCATAGGTGTGGTTTCCTGCAGGTAAAGCTTCATTGTCCTGTGAAAAAACTATTTGTCCCATTTCATTTAAAACCCTGATTTTCACATTCATATCCCTTGATATAAATATTGAAATTGTGGCATTATTGTCAAAAGGATTTGGAAATACCTGGAAATCGGTGATTATTTCTAAATCTTCAACAATCTCTTTTTCAGTAATTCTGAATGGAACTGTCACCTCATTGCCGAATTTTGAACCTTCTGCAATTATCTGTCCGCTCTGATTCCTGAGCTGAAAAAATCCATTGCTGTATTTGCAGCAAATACCATCTCCACCCTGATCGCTTAGAATAAATGTGTAGCATTCATCTGTGGGGAGCTCAATGTTTTTTGATATCAGCGAATTAGGCGTAGTGTAATTTCCTCCGTAATTAACGATTTGGCCTGATGAATTAATAATTTTCCAGGATGTTTCGCAAGGATATTGGTCGGTTTGCAGCTCAAGTTTAACCGGCGAACCCGATGAAGCTGAAGCATCGAAGAAAGAAACAATGCTGTCGTTATATGGATTGTTATCAGAATTGCTGTTCGGATTTTTTACTACGATCTTCAGCATATTATTGTTCGGAAGCGCAGTGAAAATTAATGCAGGAAGGCTGATTTTCTGTTTTTCAAGAAAATCGAGGCTACCTGACCAGGCATAGGTAGTAGGTGGTTCGCTGTTTATGCTGTATAAAATATCAAGATTGTTAAGCGTCGGATCACCAAAATTCTGAATAACAACCTTAGGAGAAATAGCATTTCCGCAAAGTTTCTGCTCAGGATAATCCACAGAAACAATAGCTGCGTCATGATATTCAGGCCCTACCGGCTTGGACCAGGCAGCCTGAAGAATCGACTTTGTTGAGATGTTCTGAATCCATGCTATTACACAAACTTGCATCGGATCAAGCATATCAGCCATTTTACAGCGATAATTGAGAACAATGGAATCGCCTGCATCAATTTTTCCTGGTAGCAGCTTCCCATTTGCATCGGGAAGCATTCTCCGTATAACGTTATGGAAATCCGTTTCTCCATTGTTTCCGGGTGCAAGTTTTAACTCAATTGTATGCTCGGCAATTGCAAGAAATAAAGAGTTGTTGCCGGTAATCGGTTGTAATGCTTTAAGGACTAAGCGAATGAATATACTGTCGTTTTTTTCTGATTTTGCATGTGTTAGTAAAATTTCCACAGGAGATTCCTGTAAAAACGTTTCGTCAAGAATTCGCTGACTAAGATTTGCAGCAGCACCACTATAATTATTTCCGCTTATTGCTTTGCCGTTTATCGTGCTGAAAGGAACTCCTGTAACATTGTAAAAATTCGACCTTTTGGTAATTTCATTGCTTGCCGGAGTATACATTTCATCCTTTCCGGGCCAGTTCGTATGATAGGTAATTAATATTGATCTTCCTGAATTTGAATTAATTAAAGAATTAAATGCTGAATTTTGAATAGCGCAGGGTGTAGAAGAATTATTGGTAAATTCTTCAATAAGAGAAATCTTTTCAACCTGTGAATACAGAGAGAGAAAGTAGAAACCAAGCAGGATAGATAGGATGATTCTTTTCATTTCCAATGCAATTAGGGCAAAAATAGCGTATTTTTTCACTTATGCTAAACTTTTATAAATTATTTTCAAAAGTAGATTGTTGATATCCGGGGCAACTTTTCACTATCTTTGTGTCTTGATTTGAAAATAATATTAAATTTAAAAAGATGAAAAAATTAATACTCCTGGGTTTATTAATTGCCGGAACCTTAACCTCCTTTGGTCAGAGTTTTGTTCTTACAAATGATAATGGACCCATTCCCAATGGTTCCGGGTTTATGGTTTCTGGTGATGCTGGTAATTTACTTGATGGTTTCGCCTATATAACCAACGTTTCTGCTGTTGGTGTTGATGTTCACGTGAAAAAGTTTGATGTTACCCATGTTGCTGGTTCTGAAAGTTATTTCTGCTGGGGCCTGTGCTACGGACCAAGCACGTATTTGTCTATAGATCCTGTTAACCTGGGTGCAGGAGTTACCAATAATGTTGACTTTTCTGCTCATTATATGGCAAATGGGAATTTTGGAACATCCAGAGTGCTTTACACATTCTTCAATAAAAACAATCCAAACGACTCTGTAGCCTTTTATATCGACTGGAATGCCGGTGCAATAGGGATTAATGATCCTTCCGAAAAAGTGTCGTTCTCGAACGCATACCCGAATCCAGCAAATAAAGTTGTTTCATTTACCTATTCTCTTCCTTCAGGCAAGTATTCTGATGCAAAAGTTATTGTAAAGAATCTCTTAGGTGAAGTTGTTAAAAGTCAGGTTCTTGAAGGTAGTAAAGGCAAACTTCAGCTCAATATCAGCGACCTGAATACAGGTGTTTATTTTTACAGCCTTGTTCTTGATGGAAGTATTTTCTCTACAAAAAAACTCGTAGTAAAATAATATTCTGATTGTCCCTGGTTTATCCATTTTCAATCAATAAAAAAAGAGGATGACCCCTTGGGGTCATCCTCTTTTTTTATTGATTATCAAAGATCAGATTGTAAATGCTGATTTAAATGTATCAACAAGATCAAGCTTTTCCCAGGCGAAAAAGTCGATCATCTTATAATAACCAATCGAGCCTTTCTTATCTCTGCTGATAACTGCAGGATCTTTTTCAGGACCGTAGAATACTTCAACTTCTTTCGAATAGTAATCTCTGCCGAAATGACCGTATTTTGCGGTTTCAAGGAAGATCGGGTTTTTCAGGCCTAACCGACGAACAATAGCATACGGACGAAGGTCGATTAATTCTTTCACTCTAAGAGCAATGTCTCCGTCTTTCATAATATTTCCTGAAGCATCTTTAACCTTTGCAGTGCCTTTGGTGTCAACATACAATCCAACGGGTTGAGCTACACCGATTGCGTATGCAACCTGAACGAGAACTTCATCGGCAACGCCTGCAGCAACGAGGTTTTTAGCAACATGACGCATTGCATATGCAGCCGATCTGTCAACTTTCGACGGATCTTTGCCTGAAAATGCACCACCACCGTGAGCTCCACGTCCACCGTAGGTATCGACAATAATTTTCCGGCCTGTTAAACCGGTATCGCCGTGTGGACCACCGATCACAAATTTTCCGGTTGGGTTAACAAGCAGTTTGAAATCACCTTCGAAAAGCCTGTGAATATTTGTGTTGTTCTTTGATTCATAGCGATTTAATAATCTTGGAATCAGGTGTTCGCGGATATCTTCAGCAATTTTTTTCTGCATGAATTTTTCTGCTTTTTCGCGTGTATTCCTTTCAGGATCACCAGCATTTTCAAACTCATCATGCTGAGTTGAAATAACAATGGTATCGATATTAATTGGTTGATTATTATCATCATACACCATAGTAACCTGCGATTTTGCATCAGGTCTGAGGTATGGCATTAAATGCGAATGATTCTTGCGTATGTCGGCAAGTTCAAAGAGAAGGTCATGAGCAAGTTCAATTGGAAAGGGCATGAAATTATCCTGCTCCTTGCATGCATAGCCAAACATCATACCTTGGTCTCCGGCACCCTGATCTTCAGGATTCTGCCTGTCGACACCCTGATAAATATCATCACTCTGTGCATGAATTGCGCTCAAAACACCGCATGATTTTGCTTCAAACTGGTAATCGGCATTCGTATACCCGATATCAGCAATAGTTTTTCTTACAATATCTTGTATTTCAACGTATTGAGTAGTCCTCACTTCACCGCTTACAACAACGAGACCTGTTGTTACCAGAGTTTCACACGCAACTTTTGCGTCGGGGTCCCTGCTGATAAATTCGTCAAGAAGTGCGTCGGAAATCTGGTCGGCAACCTTGTCTGGATGGCCTTCAGATACGGACTCAGAAGTAAAAAAATATGCCATTTGTTTATGTTTTTTGTATTAAAATTTAGTGATGCAAATTTAGATATATTTTCTTTATTTAATATGAAATATCAATTTAACAATGATTAGTATCTGATAATCAGATTTATATGGTTAAGTTTTGAAACACTTCTTCCAGCTTATTATGTCCTTGAATTAGATTTTTAGTCTTATCGTCGGCAACAATTTTGCCTTTATTAATAATAATTGTCCGGTCGCAGATGGCTTCAACTTCCTGCATAATATGAGTAGAAAGCATAACTGTTTTTTCTTTTCCGATGGTCAGAATCAGGTTCCTGATTTCAATCAGCTGGTTTGGATCCAATCCTGAAGTTGGCTCATCAAGAATAAGAACTTCCGGATCATGGAGCAAAACCTGGGCTAAACCAACGCGTTGCCTGTATCCTTTTGATAAAGCACCTATCTTCTTGTTTTGTTCAATCGAAAGGCCGGTTAAGGCAATCATTTCCGAAATACGCTGATCGGCTTTAATTTTTATTTTGTGAATTCCTGCAATAAACCCGAGGTATTCTCTTACATACATGTCGAGGTAAAGTGGGTTGTTTTCAGGCAGATAGCCAATTTTTCGCCTCACATCAATACTTTGCTCTGTAATATCAAAACCGCAGATACCGGCCTCACCGGAACTTGGTGGAATAAAACAGCATAGGATCTTCATCATAGTGGATTTCCCTGCACCGTTCGGGCCCAGAAAACCGCAGATTTCCCCTGGATTGATTTGAAAGCTCACATTGTCGAGTGCTTTCTGACTTCCATAGAACTTTGAAATGTTTTTTACTGTTATCGACATCTTTATCCGGATAATTCTGCACGAAATTAATGTTTTTAGCTGAAAAATACGGATATTGCCCCCTTTATATCCAGATATTCAAATTCGCATGGACTACCAACATCATAGCTTACCCAATGGATTGCAAATCGTTCACAGGCCTTCCGCTACAGAAGTTGCCCATCTGGGCATCGTTATTAAAGCGGGTTCCCGCGACGAACAAGAGCATGAGCATGGATTAGCACACCTTATCGAACACTGTTTATTCAAAGGAACTACTCACCGCAAAGCCTATCATATTCTTACCCGCTTAGAGGACGTAGGAGCTGAAATTAATGCTTATACCTCTAAGGAAGAGACCTGTATTTATGCTTCTTTCCTGCCGGTTTATTATGAAAGGACAATCGAACTTCTAACCGATATCCTCTTTAACTCAATTTTTCCACCAAAAGAAGTAGAGAAGGAGAAAGAGGTTGTTATTGATGAAATACATTCATATCAGGAATTGCCGTATGAAACAGTTAATGAGCACTTTGAGTTAAAATTATTCCCCAATAACCAATTGGGGAAAAGTATTTTAGGTACTCCGAAAGGAATAAAAAAGCAATCCATTGAGAACCTTCTGGCATTTTACAAATTGCATTACCAACCGGAAAATATGATACTTTCATCTTTCGGAGACATTCCATTCCGCAAACTTTGTACTCTGACAGAAAAATATTTCTCCAAAGCCATAAAACCTGACTTAGCTGCTTTAAAAAATTTCTATCAGGATCCGCTTTTATCCTATAAACCCTTTGATGCTGTGATAAAGGGGAAAACTTCGCAGTCGCATTGCATTATCGGTGCACCTGCTTATTCCTGCTATCATCCGGATAAGTACTCTATAGCATTGTTAAACAATATTTTAGGTGGACCAGCTATGAGTTCAAGATTGAGCTATTCCTTAAGGGAGAAACTTGGATATGCCTATAATGTGGAATCAAATTATTCAGCGTTTACCGATTCAGGACAACTATTGATTTACTTTGCCACCGATTATCAGTCGCTCGAAAAGGCAAGCGACAGGGTATATCTTGAATTAAAGGGAATCCGGGAAAAAAAATTGGGCGACGTTCAGTTGTACAAGGCAAAACAGCAATATATCGGCCAGATGGCCTTGTCGATGGAGTCGAACCTTAACCAGATGATTTCGGCAGCAAAGTCGATGATGATCTACGACAGGATTGAAGAACTATCTGAAATTGAAGCAAAAATTGAATCTATAACTTCTGAGAACATCCTTGAAACCGCGAATGAGGTTTTTAATGAAAATAGCATGAGTCGCCTTGTGCTTCAAAATGAGAGAAAAACAAAATGATAAACGACGAATTACTCTATTATTCAGAGCAGCATTCCAGTGCTGAGAGCGATATTCTCTATAAAATTCACAGAGAAACCTACATTAAAATGCCTTTTCCGAGGATGCTTTCCGGCCATTTGCAGGGACGATTTTTGTCGATGATTTCAAAGCTCACAGCACCCAAAGCCATTCTTGAGATTGGAACCTTCACTGGCTATTCTGCAATATGCCTGGCTGAAGGACTTGAAAAGCAAGGAGTTATCCATACTATCGAAATTAATCCCGAACTTGAGGATTTGCTTAATGATAATTTTACCAAGGCAGGAATTACCGACAGAGTTAAACTGTATATAGGATCAGCATTGAAAATTATCCCAGACCTTAAGGAGGAGTTTAACCTCATCTTTCTCGATGCGGATAAAGAAAACTACCTGGAATACTACCATTTGGTTTTCGATAAACTAAAGTCAGGAGGCTTACTCCTTGCCGACAACACCCTCTGGGGCGGAAAAATCCTTTCGAAAGCCCACAGTGGAGATTTCGAAACCAATTCCATCCAGATTTTTAACGACTTTGTTGCTAAAGATAACAGAGTTGAAAAGCTCTTATTGCCGTTTAGAGATGGGATTACAATGATCAGGAAACTTTAAAAGGGTATTTAACTGCTGCTAGTTGTTCATTGGCCTCCAGAATCTTTTTCTTTAGTGTATTCTTGAATTCCACAATTTTCTGCATCAGGGCTTCGTCGCCAGTAGCAAGAATTTGAGTGGCCAGAATTCCGGCATTTCGCGCACCGTCAAGTGCAACTGTTGCAACCGGAATCCCGGCAGGCATCTGTAAAATTGAGAGGATAGAATCCCAGCCATCGATTGAATTGGACGACTTTATTGGAACACCGATTACTGGTACAGGCGTCATCGATGCTATTACTCCAGGTAAGTGTGCAGCACCGCCGGCACCAGCAATAATTACCCGAACTCCTCTTGAATATGCATTTTCTGCAAATTCGGCAACTCTTTCAGGTGTACGGTGTGCTGATAACGCATTGATTTCGAAAGGAATTTCAAAATCATTCAGGATTTTAGCAGCCTCTTCCATCACCTTTAAATCGGATGTGCTACCCATTATAATGCTTACTCTTGGATGCATACTTTTAGTTTTTAATTTGCAAAAATACGAAAGATCAATTCACCTGCTGTAAATTATTATTCAATGTATGTTGCAGAATTTCACTACTTTTGCCGTTTTTATATCTATGCAATCGATACAAGTAAACGGAAAATCTTTCGCAAAATATCTCGATTCCTCAACAATTGACAATGTTGTTGATGGTATTGCAAAGCAGATAAATTCAGATTACAAGGACCAGAAACCTTTATTTATAGCAGTATTAAACGGATCATTCATGTTCGCATCTGATCTGTTTAAAAAACTGACAATTGAATGTGAGATTTCCTTTGTTAAACTTTCCTCCTATACAGGAACCTCCTCAACCGGAAGTGTTCAGCAACTCATTGGTGTTGGGCAGAATCTTGAAGGTCGCGAAGTAATTGTTATTGAAGATATCGTGGATACTGGACTTACACTTGGTAAGCTAAGAGTTGAATTGCAGAATCAGCACCCTAAATCACTTAAACTGCTTACCTTACTCTTTAAACCTGGTGCTTTTGCGGAAACATACCCCATTGATTACGTGGGGCTTGAAATTCCGAACGATTTTATCGTAGGCTATGGCCTCGATTATGATGGATTTGGCCGGAACCTGCCAGATATTTATTCTATTGTAAAATAAATGGCAACTTCAAATTTTGTTGATTTTATTAAGGTCTATTGCAGATCTGGTAATGGTGGCGGTGGATCAGTTCATTTTATCCGCACAAGGCTTACTCCGCGTGGCGGACCCGATGGCGGTAACGGTGGAAGGGGAGGACATGTAATCCTGAAAGGAAACAATCAGCTCTGGACATTACTTCATCTCCGCTATACAAAGCATTTACTTGCCAAAGACGGTGGCAATGGCGCTGGCAGCATGAGAACAGGTTCCGATGCCGACGATATAATCATCGAAGTTCCGCTCGGAACTGTGGTTAAAGATGCTGAAACGGGGCTTGTTGAAGGCGAAATCACTGAACATGGCCAATTGGTAATTATTATGCCTGGCGGAAGAGGTGGAATGGGCAATGATTATTTCAAAACCTCTATGCACCGCACTCCCAGGTTTGCGCAGCCAGGTGAGGAAGGAAAAGAAGGCTGGAAAATATTCGAATTAAAAATCCTTGCCGATGTTGGCCTTGTCGGATTCCCAAATGCAGGAAAATCAACACTTTTGTCGGTAGTTTCTGCAGCAAGACCAGAAGTTGCCGACTATCCCTTCACTACACTACGACCTAATCTGGGAATTGTTAAATACCGTGATGAACGTTCGTTTGTTATGGCTGACATCCCCGGTATTATTGAAGGTGCTCATGAAGGAAAAGGCCTGGGCTTAAGGTTTCTCAGACATATCGAACGGAATTCTGTGCTGCTTTTTATGGTTCCGGCAGATGCAAAAAGCATTCGGAATGAGTATGATATCTTATTGAATGAATTGAAGCAATATAATCCGGAGCTTCTCGACAAATCAAGAGTGCTGGCAATTACAAAATCTGATCTTCTTGATGATGAGTTGCTTACACAGTTAAAAAAGGAAGTTCCTGCGAGCATTCCTTCTGTATTTATTTCATCGCATACGAATACTGGTTTGTCAAAACTCAAGGACCTGCTTTGGGCGGAGCTGATTAAACCTCTCGACAAATAAAAATTTAATTCTGTGTACGCCTTTTTTGCCTGAACCTCTCAGAAACGATAGGTTGATTCTGCTTTGGATGACCTTGCACCCGGTAATTCAAATCTTCTGATTATCAAACGCATAAGGAAACCAAGCAGAGCACCGAAAAGCCCTCCGATAAATACATCACCCGGATAATGAACCCCCAGGTAAACTCTTGAATACGAAACAATAAATGCCCACCCCAGCAAGGAAATTGCAAGCCAGTAGCTATCCTTCTTCAAAAAGCCATAAAGGTAAACAGCTATAGCAAAAGTATTTGCAGCATGCGATGAGATAAAACCATATTGCCCTCCGCATTCACCATCAACCAAATGTAACTTGCCTTCAAGTGAAGGTTCATGGCAAGGTCGTAATCGCATAAAAACGTTCTTGAAAAGATGTACGCTTCCCTGGTCTGCCAGTGCAATCAGAGCAAAAGCACCCAGAATCGGAATCCATGATCTTTTGCCGTAAAGCATATATAGTTTGTACATCAGCAACAGGTAAAGAGGTGTCCAAATAGGTCTGTTACTGAAAATAGCCATTACATAATCGGTAAATGTAATGTGAAAACCATTTACCAGGATAAGTAGTTGCGTGTCAATAATATTCAGAAATTCTGTCATCAAAAATTAATATTGAAATCAATAACCATAAGCCCTGCCAGTAATTTCATCAGCTATAACCTTATATACACAGACTTCGCGGATTGCAGGCATATTATATCCAAAATCCCTGCCTGCATATTTTTGCATAATAACATTCATGGCTGCAATCTTAGCATCTTCATTTTCAATGAATTCCACCTTGCCATAAATTAGCACACTCTTGTATTTCATACTCCAGCTACAGGCTACTTCTTCATTAACGTATCGCAGGTGATAATCAGTGCTGAATGCCACACAAACATCAGGTTTCGAATGGAGAATTCTCATCTTTTTGCCTTCCTGTGCTGAATGCAGGAAAATGTCTTCTCCAACCCGGCCAAAATTAAATGGCAGCAAATAGGGCTTGTTTTCTGCATCAACCATGGCCACATGACAAACAATACTTTTATCTATAACTTCTTGTATTTCAGTTTCGTGATCTAACGAACGATGTTTCATCTCACAATTGGTATTTGAGCCGCGAAGATACCGAAGTTTTACATCTTTGCATATTGGTATTTGCGGAATTTATTATTACCCATAAAACGGTCGAAATTGATCTGATATACAACTTCTGTTTTCCATACTTTCGAATCTGCCTGGTAGATACTTCTGAAACCAATATCAATTGGGGCATAAAATCTGAAGAGATGAATTTCTGAACTGAGTTCAAATCCAGCTGCTGTATACTTCTCCGGAATTCCTTGCTTATCGCTTTCTGATGTCGCATAAAAACACTTGGCAGTTAGTCTTTTCAAATATAAAACAGAAGGAATGCTCAGGTCAGGATACCAGAACGGAAATTTGTAATCTGTGTAGAACAAGCGGAATTGATTGCCGGTATAGCCACTATATCCAGGCACAACAATGCTGAGGTCAGAGAAGGTATAGAGTTCGGGAGTCCGCTGCTGGTATGAAAGAATTATTCTTCCTCCATGGTGCTTCATGATGCCAGGAAGGAAGATCTGCGTTCCTGCATTGAAAATTGTTCCAAGATTTTTGCCACCCAATGGCGTATGCTTGTATTGAAAATTTGCTGTGATACCGAACTTTGGATACATGTTTTTCTGCGGCGACTTTAAATAGCTGTATGCATAAATCCGATAATCAAGGCTTTGGAAATTGCCCTCAAAGAAATTTGTCAGTTTTAAATCTGTTAACTTCGTTTCAAACCAGGTAGAATTCAAAGAAAACTGAAGGCCTTGAAAAATTTTATTTCTGGAAAAATCAAGAGGTAAAGTAATCCCTGTTTTTAGAGTTTGTTCCTTCCAGGTGAATCGTTTGTAAATATTTTCAGCCTTCGAATAATACTGACCAGCCCTGTCGCCTCCTTCATAACTGAAGTCTATGGTAGGATAAAATCCCTGGTAACTGTAAGAAAAGTGGTATCTGCCAACGTCCTCATTCGTGAGGTATTCATACCCGGCTGTGAAAACGGAAGTGCTCAGCAAATCCTGCGACATAATACTGATTCCGGGGTTAAATGTTTGATTAGTAGCATCTATATACACTGGAGCCCAGCTATGAAAATTCAGCAAGTTTGTGATTCGCTTATATGTTTTTACAGCATAAACACTGTCTGATTTTGAATTATTCCTGTATTCTGTGGTCTGCCTGCCTGTTGCCAAAGTATTTTCCTGCCTGGCAATGATGCTGTCAAGTCCTGAAATTGAATACGCCTTGGAGATCGGTTTTTGTAAAATTTCCGGATCAATGGACGAAAACCTGATCCGATAACCATCGGAAGTGTAATCGGAATAACAAATCTGATCGGTTTTTGGAAATACAGAAAACTCCCCAATCCCAAATTTTGAATCCGTTATCTGGCGTAAGTTGTTGCCATTCATGTCAATTGAAAAAATATTACTGATGCCTCCATACCCGGCAATGAAATAGATCTTCTCAGCATTTTGAACTGGATGTGAGATTTCATAATCAGCAAATGGAATAAGATACCTCACTGTACCCGAATCCAGCCTGATTAAACCTATACTTTTCCCACTTTTGCCAATGATAGTTGCCAGAACACACATTCCGGTATTATCAAAAACGGGCGTCTGTATGAATTGGTTTTCTGGTAGTTGTATTGATTTAAGAACTTCTCCTGAAGCTGAATTCAGAATGATAAGTTTATTTTTATAATCCTTACCTACTTCCACAACGCATAGTTTTGTCCCCGATTTTGATATAGAGGGAGCAAAATATCTTGATTTTTTTGATAAAGTCTGCAGCTTTTTACGAACAGGATCGAATTCCTTAATAACAGAATAACTTTCCTGTTCCCACCGTATATCATTTTGAATTTCAGCCCAGTAGATCCTGCCATTTACTGAAATAAGCTTATCTTGTATCTGGCCGGGGGTAAATAAATTTTGCTCTTTACCTTTACAAAGTACTACAAATCTGTCGATATCATCAATACTGGTTTTTAATGCAAAAACTGTTGAATCGTTTACATAAGCCGGACAACGGTAGGAATAAAAGGCTTCTCGGGAATTCTTTTTCTTAGTTTCGGATTGAACCCCATAAATTGAAGATAGTTCCTTCATGCTTTCCTTATAGAACCTGCTTTTGCTGTATCCGCTTACTTTTTTTATTCCATGAGAAAAGGCTGTGATCAAAAAAGGCTTTCTGCCCACTTCTTCAAATACTTTCGACCACATAGCTGCACCAAAGTTCTTTCTGCCTGTTGCAGCAAGATGATATCCAAGCACATACTGATCAGGAATAAAATCCCGGTACGAACCGAATACAGCCTTGTCGTATGAAAAACTGCCTTTCTCAACAAGCTGTGCCCTGAGCTCCATCTCAAAGGCTGGAACACGACCCCTGCCACTTTTACTTAAGGCAGTTTCAGAAATTACCGCATCCCCTTCTATTACCCATGAAGGAAGGAAAACACCGATTATTCCTGCCGTAATCTGTTCACCAAAAAACCATGGAAGTACTTTCCCAAAGCCTGTTTTCGTACGAGTTATTTGCATCACATGCCTCATTTCATGCAATACCAGCTGATCCAGCCAATCCTGAGAATACATATCTTGTGGCTGAGTAGTGAAGAACTCCATGCGTTTTGGTGCCAACCCAACAATTGCATTCGAAATAACACCTTGGTTATGAATTATTAAGGGAATCCTATACGGTTTAGCAACCATACTTGCACTTACCCGGCTGTATGAGGATTCAAGCATGTTTGCGAGCCTGTTCGACTCAAGCCTGAAACTGTCTGGAAAAATTAACCTGAAATGTTCTGTGCTTATTTGCCTCCATTTCGTGGAAAACGGATCCTGTCCCAGACTGAAATATTGAGCATAAACAACAGAAAAACAATTCGTTACAACAATCACGAAAAATATACTTACGAATCGGGACGATCTCAGAGCCATTTTATCAGTCAGGGTTTAAAAAAATGTAAATTTGCGAAAAATCAGGCATATGTCACCAAACAGATTTACACCATCCAAGATAACCACACACGTACTTCAGGAAATGAAACTGCGTGGCGAGAAAATAGCGATGCTCACCGCATACGACTTTTCTTTTGCAACGCTTCTGGATGAGGCTGGAATTGAAGTTATCCTGGTAGGTGACTCCGCTTCAAATGTTATGGCCGGCCACCGCACAACCCTGCCAATTACCCTCAATGAGATGATTTATCATGCCAGTTCTGTGGTTCGGGGTATTAACAGGGCTTTGGTTGTTGTGGATATGCCCTTTGGTACCTATCAGGGAAATTCAAAGGAGGCCCTGAATTCTGCAATCCGGATAATGAAGGAATCAGGTGCCGATGCCGTTAAACTCGAAGGCGGACGCGAAGTTATTGAATCAGTCGACAGGATTCTTTCTGCCGGAATACCGGTAATGGGGCACCTTGGACTAACTCCTCAGTCAATCCATAAATTTGGCACCTATGTGGTAAGAGCAAAAGAGGAACATGAGGCAAACAAACTTATAGAAGATGCGCATTTGCTCGAAGAGGCCGGTTGCTTTGCCATTGTGCTCGAAAAAATTCCTGCAGCTCTGGCTGCCCGCGTTGCAATTGAACTTAAAATTCCTATTATCGGCATCGGAGCAGGTGGCAAAGTCGACGGACAGGTATTGGTGCTTCATGATATGCTCGGAATAACAACAAAGTTTTCGCCCCGTTTCCTGCGCCGCTATCATAACCTGAGTGAAGAAATAAAGGGTTCTGTTTCAGCCTACATTACGGATATAAAATCACTTGATTTCCCGAATGAAAGAGAACAATATTGATATTTCCGAAAGGATTCTCTTTGAAGATAACCATCTTATCATCGTTAATAAACTCCCTTCGGAGATTGTTCAGGGTGATAAAACCGGCGATGAACCCCTTAGTGAAACAGTCAAAAAATATATCGCAAAAAAATACAACAAGCCTGGTGAGGTCTTCCTGGGTGTAATTCACCGTCTCGACAGGCCTGTGAGCGGAGCAGTTGCTTTTGCCAGAACAAGCAAGGCTCTTACACGTATGAACGAATTACTTAAAGAACGAAAACTCGAGAAAACATACTGGGCTGTTGTAAAAAATCCGCCCCCGATGCAAACCGATCATCTGGTACATTACCTTAAAAGGAATACGGAGAAGAATAAGTCCTTCGCACTAAAACAACCTTCAGCCGATGCACAGAAAGCTGAACTCATTTACGAGCTTATTGCTCATAGTGATCAGTACTATCTTCTGAAAATCAATCTTCTAACTGGTCGCCACCACCAGATCAGATGCCAATTGTCTGCCATTGGCTGCCCTATCAAAGGGGATCTGAAATATGGATATCCCCGTTCAAACAACAACGCCTCTATTCACCTTCATTCTGTGGATTTAAAGTTTATACACCCTGTTAAAAATGAACTTGTCCATGTCGTAGCACGCCCTCCATCAGATCCATTATGGGATTATTTCCTCAATCAATTTTAAGCAATGACCCGAAATCTGAATTTTCCTGAATTTCCAATCCGGACAATCGCAAAAGATGGGAGAGAGCTTGTATTTGATGTGGTCAGAAAAAAATGGGTAGTCCTGACTCCAGAAGAATGGGTCCGACAACATATTCTATGGTACATGATCGAGGAGAAATTAGTTCCTTCTTCCCTTATCGCTGTTGAAAAGGCACTAATAATCAATACCTTATCAAAACGATTCGATGCACTCGTTTACGATAAAAATACTTCACCGGTTCTGCTGATTGAGTGCAAAGCTCCCTCAGTAAAATTAAGTCAGTCGACGCTTGAACAGGCCGCCAGGTATAACCTAAAATTCAAAGTCGGATTGCTGCTTATCACCAATGGACTAAGCCATTATTGCATCGCAATAGACCACAAAACTGAGGCGTTTAAACTCCTTCCGGAAATTCCTTCCTTCTTGGAAATGATTCCTCCTTCACAGGCTTAATTCAACTTTATACTGTCTTCTCCTTGCAAACTACCGCATCCTGAAAATACTCAACCGTTATCTGGTTTTGTATTGCTTCCGGGATTTTCAGAAATTATCTTTAATGGAAAATCTAAAGGTATGAAAACAAATTACTTTCTATTCATGTTTTTCCTTTCAACATTAAGGATTCTGGCCCAGAATGTTCCTCCTGTTGCTATAAATGATACAGCATATGTGTCATATGGTGATAGTGTAACTGTTAATATTCTTGCCAATGATTATGACCCTGACGGAGATTCTCTGTATTTGTTTTTTGTAGGATCTCCTGCAAATGGATATGGTATAAGAACCTATACCTACAATACAATCACCTTCAAACCTTCCATTTATGCGCACGGATGGGTTAATATTTTATACAAATTGCTTGATTATGTGAACCCTGCAATAATTAATTCTAAGGTATCTGTGTTTGTCGAAAATCCTTGTCGAGATACACTCAATATCAATAATGTGAGTGCTCTTATTAACTCATATGGTAACCAGTTTTGGGATCTGACTGGAGGGAACCATTATGTTGTTCCTAAATCTGGCCAGGCATCAAGTATATTTAATTTCAGTATGTGGATTGCCGGCCGCGATGTTAACGGTCAGTATCATATCGCCGCTGAACGGTACAGAGTTCCGGGACAGGATTTTTATTCCGGTCCTGTTTCAACAAATTATGATAATCAATATATAAAAACATGGACTAAAGTATGGAAACTCAGGCGTTCTGAAATTGCATGGCACAACTCACATTGGTGGCAGCCGGGCTATATTCCGATAACTGCAATAGCTACCTGGCCGGGTAATGGCAATACCGCCCTCGGTGAATCGGCTAAACTTGCACCTTTTAAAGATGTGGACGGAGACAATGTATACAATCCGTTGAAAGGAGATTATCCTTTAATACGTGGCGATATGGCTATTTTTAGTATATATAATGATAAGGCAGGTATTCACTCTGAAACACAGGGAGAGGCCTTAGGTGTCGAAATTCATTCAATGACCTATGCCTTCGATTGTCAGCAGGATTCTGCCCTTTGGAATACTGTATTTATGCATCTTGAGGTTTATAACCGTTCTACCTACGACTATGGTGAAGGCATAATTGGATTGTTTATTGATGGAGATCTAGGTTCTTTGTGGGACGATTATGTTGGAACTGACGTTTCACGTGGCTCTGTATTTTTTTACAACGGCACTAATGTTGATGGTACTGGTCTTCCAGCTCATTATGGGACTTTTCCTCCGGCTCAGTCACTTACGATTCTTGCTGGTCCTTTTATGGAACCTAATACACTCGATGATCCTCAATATGATTCGCTCACTCATTCACCTTGCGATATGAGTATTAATGGTTTCGGTTTTGGCAATGGCGATCGCGACGATGAACGCCTTGGACTAATGGGATCCCGGTATTTCAATAATTCACCTTCAGGCCCAACCAGTGACCCTCAAATTGGTTCTGAATACATTAGCTATCTCAGGGGAAACTGGCGCGATGGGCAAGCTTGCAGTTATGGAGGAAACGGGCATCCGGGCAGTGGTGCAACAGGACCTGAATGCAGGTTTATGTTTCCCGCGCTTACCGATCCCTGTAACTGGGGAACAGATGGTATTCAACCTGCCGGGTTTACAACTGGAGCTGGTGGCTCCGGGCCTTCATGGACTGAACTGGAAACCGGCAATCCACCCGCCGACCGAAGAGGGATTGCAATTTTAGGCCCTTTCGTTATTAATAAAACAACAATGCAACCTCTCGATATCGCTTTCGTTACAGGGCGTAATTATTCAGATACAAATGCATCTGCAGCAATTACTGTTATGAATCAACGAATCGATATGGTCAGAAATTATTTCAAAAACGATTCAACTCCATGCGGACAAGGTAGTTTTTCAGGAATTAACTCCTACGACGCTAAATATGCAAAAGTGAAGCTCTATCCAAATCCAGCTACAACCCAGCTTTACCTCGACTATGATGTGGATAAACCGAATGCTGCATATGTAATTTCAGATGTTTTAGGATCAACCGGGCAAACAGGCAAACTTCATAAAGCCGAATTAAATACAATCCGGATCGAATCTCTTAACCCCGGATTTTATTTGCTTAAAGTTACGGATGGAACTACTGTGTTTACCCGGAAATTTGTTAAACACTGACTTAGCTGTCTGCATTTCAAATCATTTATTGCCGATTTCTTCGTGATTTGTTAAAATCCTTTGATTTATGCTATATTTTTGTGCATCAAAAGTCACTATTGATGACAATGCCTACAAAACAGTTCTTTTTGCTCTTATGCGCTCTCTGTATTCTCCTGTCAGGAGTTAATGCGCAATCAGAATATAAGAATGAATCGTATATTTTAAAAGGTACCTTAATGGCGAAAGTAAAACCTGAATACAGAAATTCTTGTAAGTCTCAGAAAATCAATAACCATGAACTTAACCAACTTTTTGATGTTCTTAAAGTGAATCAGACTGCTAAAGTATTTCCTCTTCATCAGCCTCCTGAAAAAAAACTGAATGCTTTTGGATTTCCACTTGTTGATATCTCACTGATTTATGAAGTGCATTACCAATCCGGCCTGTCTCTTGGAAAAGTACTTGGTATGCTCAGAAATACAGGCATTTTTGAATATGTTGAACCTAAGTTTGTTCCGCTTCCGATGTATATTCCAAACGACCCTAAAATCGGGAACGAATATTATATCGCTAAGATAAAGGCATACGAAGCATGGGAGCTTGAACAGGGCGATTCTTCTGTCGTTATTGGGATCACAGATACAGGCACCGACGATGATCATGAGGATTTGATTGATAATCTGAAATATAACTATAACGATCCTGTTGATGGTATCGATAACGACAACGACACGTATATCGATAATTTCCGGGGTTGGGATTTAGGCGAAAATGACAACGATCCTCAGGTGGCACCCGGCGGTGGCAATTCTTCTCATGGTGTTCTTATATGCGGCATTGCAGCTGCCTCCACTGATAATCTCACAGGCGTGGCAGGCGTGGGGTTCAAATGTAAGTTTTTGCCCGTAAAAGTTGCGAATGCTGCCGGACAATTTACCAGGGCATTCGAAGGAATTGTTTATGCTGCCGATCATAATTGTGCCGTAATTAATTGCTCCTGGGGTGCACCTTATACTGCCGGACAGTTCGGTCAGGATATTGTAAATTATGCTACGTTTAACAGAAATGCCCTGGTTGTTGCAGCCGCAGGAAACGATGGACTCGAAATTCCGTATTATCCTGCTTCCTACGATAACGTATTGAGTGTGGCTGCAACAGATGCCAGTGATAATAAAATGTTCGTCTATTCTGGCTATGCTTCCACGTATGGATATTTTGTTGATGTTTGTGCTCCCGGGAAAGACATACTTTCCACCTGGGATTATCCGTATTTCTATAAAAGTCTTTCCGGTACTTCAATGGCTTCGGCTGTAGTTTCTGGGGCGGCTGCTATTGTTAAATCGCATTATCCACAGTTATCAGCACTCCAGCTTGCTGAGAAACTCCGTGTTTCCTGCGATAGCATCGATTATCTTGCTCCCAATATCCCTTACGCAACCAAACTCGGGATGGGCAGAATTAACCTTTTAAAAGCCATTTCTCAGGATAGCTTATCCTCTGTTAGGTTGAAAAGTGTTGTTTACCAGGTTTCAAATTCTCAGTCACCCGGCCCTGGCGATACTGTAGCCATGAAAGCAGTTTTCTTCAATTACCTCAGTCTTGCCCCTGGCCTGAGTATTAAACTGTCTTCCACATCTCCGGGAATCACACTAATCGACAGTATATTTACTCCGGGAAACCTCAATGCTTCTGATTCTGTTAATAATTTAAACCTCCCCTTCAGATTTGTTGTAAATCCTGCTGCGCAAACATCTGAAACCGCTTTTCTGAAGCTTACATATACGGATGCTTATCACAAAACATTCGAATTTACACCAATCGTTCTCGCAGCTGATTTCCTCACGCTTTCGAATGGAACACTGAAAACCACTGTTACCAGCAAAGGAAGGATTGGATACAACGATGATTACAATGGCCAGGGCATCGGTTTTAGTTACAATAACTGGAATTCCTACCTCTCAAGTGGCGGATTTATGCTGGGAGCTTCCTATACAAAAGTTTCCGATGCTGTTATTAATGCAGCGCATACCGGCTATGATAACGATTTCAAAACAATTGAAAAGGTTCATATTCTTGCAAATCCGCTAAAGGCAGATGTTGAAACACAGGCTGTTTTCAATGATTCTCTCGCTGCTTCATCTGCAATTGGTGCCGAAATAAAACAGAAAACATACAGCTGGAACAATGTAGAGGATAAAAAATATATTATTTATGAATATACAATCAGGAACACAACTTCTGCAGCAGTAAATTTCCTTTATGCAGGGATCTTCCTTGATTGGGATATAACAACTTTTACTGCGGGTTCAAACCGCGTGGCCTGGGATTCTGCAACACGCATGGGATATACTTTTTATATTGATGGCTGGCCAATGACAGGCATCAGCCTTATCACAAACGGCCCGGTAAAACATTATGCCTTCGATTTGAATGGTGCAAATTCAAGCATTAATCTTTCTGATGGTTTTTCAACTAACGAGAAGTATGTGGCACTTAAATCATTCCGTAATCAGGCTGGTATGCAAACTTCCGGCAATGATGTAGCCGATATGCTTAGCTCCGGCCCTTTCCTGCTGCCTCCTGGCGATTCCCTCGTTGTTGCTTTCGCCCTTATCGGTGGCGATTATACTGAAGATCTCAAAGCCTCTGCGCTTAGAGCCAGAATGCGTTACAATAATGCGATTGGCATTGATGATCCGGATAAATATCTTTCGATTTCACCAACTCTGACTCCTAATCCTTTTTGCAATCAGACTGTTTTAACCTTTAACACAGAAAGAACGGAAAATACGGACGTAATAATTACAGACTTGCAGGGAAGGATTATTCAAACAATTTATTCTGGCGTTTTAAACCCGGGTATGCATTCATTTCCCCTTTCTCTCAAGCCAAAAGGCATGTTTTTATTGAATATAAGAACCAACTCTGAAATCAGAAACATTAAAATGATAAATCTGGAATAAACTATTGGAAATAGAGATGCTCGATAAGAATTTTTGTGCCTATCCCTATTAGAATCAGCCCTCCGACGATTTCCATTTTCTTTCCGAATCTGCTGCCTGTCTTTTTTCCGAAAAGTATTCCAAGCATCGAAATAATGAATGTTATTGAACCAATAACAAAGGTTGCCAGTAAAATATTGACCTTCAGAAAGCCAAAACTTATTCCGACAACAAAGGCATCGATACTGGTTGCCAGCGACATGCCGAGCAACACAAGCAGATTGAGCGGATCAAAGTTTTTTTCCTCTTCACTCTTCTGTAAACTCTCCCAAATCATCTTTAAACCCAGAATTAAAAGCAATCCAAAAGCTATCCAGTGATCTATAGTTTGTATCAGGTGCAGTATTCGTATTCCCACAAGCCAGCCTAAAACAGGCATCAGTGCCTGGAAAAATGCCAGCGAAAACGCTATCCTCGTCGCCTGCCAGAACCTGATCTTATTCTTCGCAACACCACTTGTAATGGATGCTGCAAAGGAATCAAACGAAAGCCCGATTCCAATAAGTAGTAAAGTGATTATTTCCATATTTGCTCCCTCCCGGCAAAGTTAATGGCTTTTTTCTGGCTTGAACAACGATAAATTGTTCTAATTTTGGAACTCAAGTTTGTAACTATGGCAGTTAAAATAAATACACTCTTCAAACACAAACAGTTAAGCAAATTTAACCCGGGCATTTGTTCGCTATTACTCGATATTTCTAATAATCAGGGCAAATTAGCAATCGCTGATACGCATTCTGAAACTCTTTTATTCCTTGTTGTTGCTGAATGTACAGATAATGAGTCTGTTAGAGACTTGTTGTTCACCCTTAAAGAAAAACTCCCCTGCGAACCTACCGATTTTGCCAGCTGTAAGTTAATGTTCTATACTTCAACTTTCGAATTGGTTCCAGATGAATGGTTCGACCCAGGTGAAAGGGATTATTACCTTATCCTGCATCAGAAAGAAATAAGCACTCTCCCGACAAATATAAACCGCCTGGATGAATTAAAAATCAATTTGCTTGCAGCTGTTCCTCCCTATGTTAAAACTGCAATGGATATCTTTAATGGTGTTTTTGCGCTCTATCATTCTGGTACTGTTTTAATTAACAAATTCAGAATGGAATTATCCGGTAAGAAAACTTCTCTCAATAAGGTATTTTGTTCTTTTTTTAAAGATGGTATTGAGATTCTTATTCCTGATAATAATACTATCCGGTATTACAACCAGATTATCACTTCTGATCCTGATGAAACCTTATTTTTTCTTTTAAATACAATACATTCACTTGAATATGCTAACGATTATGGTATTGATTTTAGTGGAGATATTGGTCCCAAATCAGCTGTAATTACAACACTTAAAAAAGCAATTCCTAATATTTCATTAGCTTTTAATGTTACACTGAAAACAGAAAAGTACACTAAAGGATCAAAAGGTCTTAACCAACTTCAACTCGATAACATCTTTTATCTCCTGGCATGCGAATAATAACTGGTACTCACAGGGGAAGAAGGATAAATCCTCCAACTGGCCTCCCTGTCCGCCCAACAACTGATCTGGCAAAGGAAAGCCTGTTTAATATTTTTAATACATTTCTCGAATTCTCTGAAATGGAAGTTCTTGATCTGTTCGCTGGTACTGGAAACATTACATTCGAATTTGCTTCCCGCGGATGCAAAGAGGTTGTGGCTGTTGATAATAACCTTAAATGTGTTTCTTTCATTTCAAAAGTAATCGAAGAACTGGGCTTTATCAACATTAAAGTGATGAAAGCTGATGTATTCAGCTTTCTTTTCCGAAGCCAGAAAAAATTCGATCTCGTTTTTGCAGACCCTCCTTACGATATGGAACATGCTGACGAATTACCCGATAAAATCCTTGTTTCTACCCTAAAACCAGAGGGCTGGCTGATCCTTGAACATGGTCCCACCAGCGATTTCTCATCCCACCCCGCTTTTCACCACACCCGCAACTACGGCAAAGTTCACTTCACTTTTTTCCAGCTAACATCCGCACATCAGTCAAACTAGCACACTAAGTTTTTATCATTTCCCAGCCAAAACCCTTTCAATCACCACTTCAATCCCTTCACTTGGCTTTTTGGCAGGGTAGGAGAGTACCTTCCCTTCTTTATCTGCAAAAACAAAGTCAGGAAAGGCTTTTGTTTTGAAATCTTTCAATAATCCTGCGTTAAGATCCAGACTTAGAAACGTCCAGTTCCAACTCAGATGATTCTTTAAAAAGTTCTTCATGTACGCATAATCTTCATTGCAAACAATCGTCACAAATTCAACCTTTCCCTTATATTTTTCTTTAAGTTTTTCAATATAAATAAGCTCCCGCAGACATCCTTCACACCACGTTGTTACAAAGGAAATATAAATAAATTGCCCCTTAAATGACTCCCTGTTAATTGTTATTCCCGACTGATTTTGTAAGTTGAAATCTGGTAAAAATGCCCCTGTCTGCATTTGCATCAGGCTATTTTCCAGATTTCTGCAAATCTCTCTATGTTCGCTGAACTTCGATTGCGCTGCTTCGCGAAGCATCTTTAAAATCTTCGATTTGTCGTAATCTTTGGAATAGAATAATTCGCTCAGCGCCTTAAGCAGAACCAGCTCCCGAAGCTCTTCATTTCGAAGAATTTTGTCTTTACCGGCGCTGTCGGTCAGTGCCTTAAAACTTGTTAACTTGTTAATGCAGTAAACCAGGTCTGTTTTTGGAATTTTAATGCTGTTTCGTTGAAGATAACCCTCAAAAAACTGGTTGAAGGATTCCATATACGATGGATTACTATACAAAACCCTGCTTTCCATAAAATACCTTTTAGCAGCTTGTTCTTCGGTTAAACGGTGAACAAGTCCGTCGAAACTTGCAAGCTTATACCGGATATACTTTCCCAGGAAACTACTTTCATTTCCGGGAAACCGTTCAGCAAGGACTAAAACCAGGCTGTCGTATGCATTTTTATACTGAGATACAACAATATTGGTCTTGTTCAGGAGCAAAAAAGTGTCAAGCAGTGTAAGAAATTCTGAAATCTCCCCATTGAGTTCTATCCCTTCAGGCTGAATTATTCTTATCGAAAGCGATGCCTTCTCAATAAAGGGATTTAAGGCCTGCGATAACCTTGTTATACTTCTGCTGTTTATATGAATTTGATAATCTGTACCAGGGCAAATTATAAACCCGGACTCCTGGTAGCCAATCTCAATTTTTCCCGAAATAGTATCTTTTAAATCAAATAACAATTGGAATTCTCCACTGCTGTCAACAATTGCCGAACTTAGTACAACCTCAATATTGCTAATGTAATCGCCATATTTACTGAAGCTTATCTTTTCTCCTTTAAACCATTCAGCTTTTCCGCTTATGATTGTTTCTATCGAGTATGCCGACAAGGAATAAAGGAGAGCCAGAATTGCCAAACAATTCGAAATAAATATGGAGGATTTGTGTTTTTGCACTTCAGTTTTATTGTTTGCTTAAGCTTCAGAATAGTGTAGGTTTTTTCGACCCCTGCTTGAATTCTCCATAGGAGATTGATGAAATTTGTTTAGTGTTTAATTAAATCAGCTTCAAACCAATCGGTATAAATGGAAGCGGATCACCACCATGCCGGATTATATCCCGAACTATAGAAGAGGTTAATGCTGAAAACTCCGGCGTAGTCAGAAAAAATACAGTTTCAACACTTGGTTCTAATTGCTTGTTTATCTGTCCAATACTTCTTTCAAACTCAAAATCTGCAGATGTTCTTAGTCCCCGAACGATAAACTCAGCCCCGATTTTCCTGCAATATTCAACTGTTAATCCACTGTATGTCGATACGGTTACTGTTGGCAAATCCCCGAAAACACGCTCAATCCATTCAATTCGCTTTTCAACGGGAAAGAAGCCTTTCTTTTCTGCATTCTCGCCAATAGCAATAAATATTTCATCAAAAAGCGGGACAGCACGCCTTACTATAGATTCATGCCCTCTCGTTAACGGATCAAAAGACCCCGGAAATACTGCTATTCTTGCCATTTTTTCCTTATTTAACAGCAAATTTAACAATTCTGTGTCGAAAAAGAGCAATACGGAAGACCAAAACTGATGAATAACTCTTATTATTGCAGGAACATTCCCCGAATTCAATATTGCAGAACACTATCGTAATTATGATAAATCTAAAAGCTGTATTTATTCGTAACCTCGAAAGGATTGCCTATCCGGCTTTCCTCTTATGGATTAATATATTGCAGATAATTATAATATTTCTTTGTGTAATTAGCCCAATCATCCCGCGAACACGAAAACTGAAGTCAATCATTATGTTTCCCTATGCTGCCATCGGTTCTGATGGCTATATTCGCAGGTTTCTGGAGTATGTTCCCTTCCTTGAGAAAAATAATATTGAATTCTATATCTGTGATTTATTCACCGATGATCATTTCAGAAATGTGTTCAGTAAACCAAAATATGTACAGTACTGGTTTTATATCGATGTACTCTGGAAAAGAATCCTCCAGGTTCTAAAAGCCAGAAATTATGAGGCTGCTTTTATTCAACGAGGACTGTTCCCGCTCTACTACGACCTCACTTACCCTTACCTTGAAAGACTTTTACGCAAACTGAATTCAAATATTACCATCGATTTCTGGGATGCCGTTTTTTATTCTCAACCAATTCTTGTTGAAAATACGCTTAGGTATGTCGATAAAGTAACCCTCACCAACGATTTCCTGCTTCAGAATTTTAAAAAATATAAAAAACCGGTTTATATGTGGAAAATTGCTGTAAATACAGAGCAGTATTTTCCAAAAACCGACTACTCAATAAAAAATGAACTCCGGATCCTCTGGACTGGTCTGTTCCACAATCGTACCCATTTGATTAACCATCTCCCGATTCTTGAAATAATAAATAAAATTATTCCGGTCCGCCTTATCGTTATCTGCAGTCAGAGCATTTCGCATCCTTCCCTGAATATCGAAAACTATACCTGGGATAGCAATACCTTCTTCAAATTGTTGAATTCTGCGGATATCGGAATTTATCCCGAAAACATCTCTATCCACTCCCAGGGTAAATCAACAATGAAAGTAATGGATTACCTTGCCACCGGTCTGCCAATGATTGGAGTGCCTTATGGCCTTGCTCCTGAAGTAGTTAATGAAGAACATCTTCTGATTTCCTACAATGAAACTGATTGGATCGAAAACTACAAAAAGCTCATTGCGGACCAGGCCCTTCGCGAAAAACTCGGAAGAGCCGGCAACAATCTTATTCACTCTGTTTATGGACTTAACTCCTCTTTTGATATCTTTAACAAAATAATTTTCAGCTATTATCCTCCCGTTTATGATAAAAAATATTAAAGATAAATCAATACTTGTTCTTGCACCTCATACTGATGACGGCGAATTCGGTTGCGGAGGAACTCTCGATAAATTTATCAGGCTTGGGAATAATATTACTTATGTTGCCTTTTCTTCCTGCGACTCAAGTACTCCCGAAGGCTTTCCTGTAGGAACGCTGAGAGAGGAAGTTCGCCGTGCTACCGACGTACTGGGAATTAAAGATCTGAGAATCTGCGAGTATGATGTGAGATATTTCTCCTATAAACGCCAGGATATTCTCGAAGATATGGTCAAGCTGAATAAGGAACTGAAACCCTGGCTGGTGCTAACACCCGCTTCTTCAGATTTTCACCAGGACCATCAGGTTATTTACAATGAGTCTATCCGGGCTTTTAAACAAAGCAATGTTCTGGGATACGAACTCCCCTGGAACACAATTCAAATGAATACTACCTGCTTCTCCTCACTTGATGAAGTAAATATCAATACTAAAGTGAAAGCTGTACTCGAATATAAATCGCAGTACTTTCGCGCGTATTATTCGGAAGAGTTTGTTAGATCGCTGGCTATTACCCGTGGCACTCAGATTGGATCACGTTTCGCTGAAGCTTTCGAAGTAATTCGTTGGATAATTTAAACTTTTCACAAACATAATGAGATCGCTTAGATGAAAATTGTGATGTTGCTGGATAATTCCTACACAAACGACGGGAGAGTGGAGCGGGAAGCTGAATCACTGGCTGCTGCAGCTAACAATGTTGTGCTCTTTTGTGTTAAAAACTCAATGCTTCCGGATAACGAAATCCGTAATTCTGTTGTAATAAAACGAATCTTCGATCCTCAACTCCACGACTTCTGGAAAACAAATCTGCTGTTTATTCATAAAGAAATAATTATCGCAGAAAAACCGGATGTTCTGCATTGTCACGATCAGCTGATGCTTCACCTTGGTGCTTCTGTTAAAAAATCTTTGCCAAATTGCATTCTGATTTATGATTCTCACGAATTATTCCATTCATGGCCGTTAAATGTTTCTAACTATTCAAGTAAAATCCTTTTTCTGAAATCATGGATTGTAAGGAAATACCAGATCGCCCGCGAAAGGAATAACGCAAAAAACATAAACTACCTTATCACAGTTAATAAGTCGATAGCTGCAATCCTGGAAAAATATTTTAAACTGAAAAATCCAGCACTAACTATCCGCAATATTCCCGTTAAAGTCGATTTTACTACAGACCCCAAATTCCTGCGTAAAAAATTTGATATTCAGGATTCCACAAAAATCCTTGTATTTATTGGATCAGCAATATATCCGAAAACTCTGAATCTCGAACAGGTAATTGATGAAGTGGGCGATCAGCCGGGTTTAGCCTTTGTTATTATTGCCGGTGAACAGGGCGGAAAAAAAGAGATTGTTAATTATGTGAAGTCTAAAGATTACAGGAACATCTACTTTCACAGCAAAGTTCCTTTCCCCGAAATCGGAAATTACCTTGCCTCCTGCGATGTAGGCCTGGTTCCTACATACAACAAATCCGATCTTTCATATTGGCTCGCGCTCGACAATAAATTATTTGAATATATTCTAGCCGGTTTACCTGTTTTGGCTACTGTACAGCCTGAAATCGCAGCTGTCGTCGAAAAATATTCTGCCGGGGTTTGTATTATTCCCGACTATAAAAATGCCTATCTTGACGGACTGAAGAAAATCCTGGAGAACATTGGATTCTATAAGGAAAATAGTAAAAACGCCGGAGTTTCGCTTAACTGGCAGCATGAAAGTAAAGAATTGCTCCAGTTTTATAGTAAATTGAAAACTAATTTGTCCTGACCAATGAAGTCTGTTGCTGTTCATCAACCCAATTACCTTCCCTGGTTAGGGTATTTCTATAAAATCAGCAAAGTAGATCTCTTCGTTATCCAGGATAACGTAGATTTCGAATCTGGAAATGCCGAATCACTTACAAATCGCACACGCTTGAAAAGTCCTCAGGGAATGATTAAACTTACTGTTCCTGTAAGGCATAAAACTGGACTTAAGAAAATAAATCAGATACAGATTGATACAAATCAGAAATGGGCTCGTAAACACCTTAGTTTAATCACAAATGCCTGTATACACTCTCCTTTCTTTAAATTGTATTTTCCACGCTTAGAATCCGTTCTGCTCTCTGATTTCGAGAATCTTTCCGACCTTAATATCGCCTTGATTTCGCTTTGCTGCAGCTGCCTTGAGATCTCAACACCCTGTATTCTTGCATCTGAACTCAAAATATCCGGACTTCAGAAATCTGAACAATTAGTGGAAATTTGCAGACAACTCGATGCTGATTTGTATTTGTCCGGAAATGGCGCAAGAAAATATAATGATCCTGCTTTATTTCAGAAAAACAATATCGCTTTAAAATACAGCTCCTATAAACCTCCCGTTTACAAACAGCTTTTTGATGGTTTTATTCCGGGATTAAGCGTACTTGATGCACTTTTTAATTTAGGCCCACAAACAAAAGACCTGCTCCATAATGAAGAAAGTTCTGATTCTGGCTTATGACTTCCCTCCATATTTCTCGGTAGGAGCAGCGCGTCCGTACAGCTGGTATAAATACTTCTTTGAGAACGGGCTGTATCCGGTTGTAATTACCCGACACTGGGATAAGGATATCTATAAACCTTCTGATACAATCCTGTCCTCAGGCATCAATTATACTACTACTGAAACGAATCCTGAAGGAACGATAATCCGCTGCCCGTATAAGGCAAATTTCAGAGATAAATTACTGATAAAATATGGTGATAATAAATTCAGATATTTTAGAAAAATTATATCATTTATTTTTTCATATCTGCGCTTTTTTTATTTTAAAATTGATTCAACAAGTAATATTTATTTTGAAGCTGAAAAGTATTTAAAAAGCAATCAAATTTCATGCATTATTGCAACAATGGAACCCTTTATTCTTTTTAAATATGCTTCTTTATTAGCACAACAATTTAATACCCCTTGGATTGCTGATTATCGTGATGGATTTTCAACAAATAATATGATTAAAATTAACAATAATTTTGAATCTGTATTATCAGGCATTTTAAATAAAAAACTTGAAAAGAATATTCTTAGAAATGCTACAGGAATAACTGCTGCAGCACCACCATATTTAAAGGATATTCTTAATATTATGCCATTTAAAATTAAATCAAAAATAATATTTAATGGATTTGATGAATGGAATAAATTATCAGAAAATAATGAAATAATTAATACAAATAATACATTAAAAATAGCCTATTCTGGTCGTTTATATTCACATTTTCCAGTGGAGGAATTCTTTGATAGTTTAATTAATATAAATCATAAATATCCGGGAATAAAATTCGAAATTAATTTCTTTGGATTGGCATTTTATCCTGATGATAAAAAAAGAATTATTAAAGCAGCAAATAATATTAGTTCTCATATTAATATTTATCCACGATTGAATTATAATGAGTACATGAACCAGCTTTCTGAATCTGATTTATTGCTTTTGTTTGCTATCCCGGATGTTAACTGGTTGAATGCTAAAATATTCGATTATATTTCTGTAAACAGGAATATTCTCCTTTTTAAAAATGATAATTCAATTCTTAACAATATAATAACTGAATTAAATGCTGGATTTATTGTTAATAATTCCAGTGAATTATTTTCAATACTTGATCAGATATTTGTTGATTTCAGTATGAGAAATTACCTAAACCCGGAGATAAAAAATACGAATGTATATTCAAGAAAACATCAGACTTCTGAAATGGTAAAATTTATCGGATTATGTGTGGAATAGCAGGTTATTTTGATGCCTCAGTTTCTGATGGTAACCTGATCCTCGATTTAATGAGCAGGGAGCTTTTTCATCGTGGCCCGGATGCATCTGGTAAATTCATTCATGGTGGAGTTGGCCTTTGCCACCGTCGTCTTAGCATTATCGATCTTAGCGAAGAAGCTAATCAGCCAATGTATAGCAAATGTGGGCGTTATGCTATTATTTTTAATGGAGAAATTTATAATTTCAAGGAAATAAAATCAAAAATTAATGCAGAATTTGTAACGAATTCTGATACCGAAGTTATCCTCGAAGCTTTTATCAGATTCGGATCAGATTGTGTTAACTTATTTAATGGAATGTTTGCTTTTGTTATCCTTGATAAGGAAACGAAAGTGCTGCATTTATTCCGTGATAGAATCGGAGTAAAACCGCTTTATTATTTCCTGAAAAATGCTAAATTTTATTTTGCTTCTGAATTAAAATCTCTTTTAAAAATCAAAGCAGTTCGCGAGTCAGTTTCAATAAATCCTGAGGCAATAAATAGTTTTCTGCATTTAGGGTATATTCCACAACCTTTGTCTGTTTATAGTGAGATAAATAAATTCCCGGCGGCTTCTTTTGCTACCTTTAATGGTAGAGAATTACAGATTCAGAAATATTGGAATGTTTATGAGAAGATAAAGAACAATAAAATTTCCGATCTTAATACTGCAAAAGCCGACCTTGATGAGCTTTTGAATGATTCTGTAAAATTGCGGCTGATCAGCGATGTTCCTTATGGAGTTTTTCTGAGCGGTGGCATCGATTCTGCTCTTGTGGCTTCTGTTGCTGCAAAACATGTGCCTGCAGCTTTAAATACCTTTACTATTGGGTTTGAAAATTCAAAGCAGGACGAAAGCATTTTCGCTGCTCAAATTGCGAAACGTCTTGGAGCAAATCATACGACTCATCTGCTTGGACCTGTTGAGGCAATAAAGATGATTCTTGATGGAATGGATATTTTTGATGAACCCTTCGCCGACTCTTCGTTTTTACCTACAATGCTGGTTTCAAAATTGGCAGGGAAAAACGTTAAAATGGTTTTATCTGGTGATGGAGGCGATGAACTTTTCCATGGTTATGGAGTCTATAACTGGGTTAAACGGATCAACAATCCTCTGCTAAAGGTATCAAGGCCATTGTTGCTTCGGTTGCTTAAACTATATGGCAATCGCGGAAGGAGGGTAGCTGGCTTACTCGATTTCCCTTTGTCAGGTTCTCTCCGCAGCCATCTGTTTTCACAGGAGCAGTATTTGTTTTCGCAAAAAGAAATTGAAAAGCTTTTAAAACCTTCTAAAGTACGGTCATATTTTGTTGAAGATGAAAGTAACATCAGCAATCAAAATATTTCTGAAGTCGAAAAACAGGCATTGTTCGACCTTCAGTACTATCTTCGCGATGATCTGCTTGTTAAAGTCGACAGGGCTTCAATGCTGTATTCCCTCGAATGTCGTCTTCCGCTTCTCGACTACAGAATTGTGGAATATGCATTGAATATTTCACCTTCACTTAAAATTAAAGGGAATACTTTCAAATATATCGAGAAACAACTACTGTTTGATTACTTGCCGGAAACGCTTTTTAACAGGCCAAAACAAGGATTTTCAATACCCTTAAAACGTTGGCTTAAAACTGATCTGAAGTACCTTATCAATGATTATTTGAATGAAGATGTAATTTCATCAACCGAACTTCTTAATTTTGAATATGTAAAGAAGCTGAAAGATAATTACCTGAATAAAAACCACGATTACTTATATAACCGTTTATGGCAGTTAATCGTTTTACAACGTTGGATGCTTAAATACACTCAAGGATATGAATAAAGTAACTGTGTTAATGCCGGTTTACAATGATTGGCATTCTGCGGAAAAACTGATTCAGGCTATTCATAAAACTGCTGAGCTAAATGGTTTTTTTGCACAATTCGTGCTTGTTAACGACGGTTCCTACGAAAAACCTGGTCTGGCTGTTAGTAATGACAGAACTGTAACTATAATCAATCTGTGCAGAAATCTTGGACATCAGAGAGCAATTGCAATTGGTCTGTCGTGGATCCATGATAACCTGAGCGACCATTTGGGGATAATTGTTATGGATGCTGATGGAGAAGATGCTCCTGAAAGTATTCCTGCTCTTATGAATGCCTTTTCTCTGAATCCTGATAAAATTGTATTTGCCGGGAGGTTTAACCGTAAAGAAAACATGTTTTTCCGCTTAAACTACTTCTTTTACAGGATCTTCTTCAGAATTCTTACCGGGAATCGGATTTCGTTTGGAAACTTCAGCCTTATTCCTGCCAAAATGCTTCGGCAGCTGGTTTATATCCCTGAAATCTGGAACCATTATACGGGCGGTATCCTCAGAAGCAAAATTCCTTTTACAATAGTGCCTCTGATCAGAGGTCAAAGAATTACCGGCAAATCGAAAATGAGCTTTGTTGCACTCGTAATGCATGGATTGAGTGCTGTTTCTGTTTATATTGATGTGGTTGCCGTCAGGCTGCTGATAACATTTATTTTCCTGTCTCTACTTTCTTTTATTGGCTTAATAGGTGTTATAGGAATAAAATATTTCACAAAGCTGGCCATTCCCGGCTGGGCCACTTCTGCATCTTCAGGCCTAATTCTAATCTTTCTCATGGCGTTGCTGATTTCATTATTTTTGTCATTTATCGCCCTGAATTACAGATCCCAGCCTGCTATTATACCTGTAAAAAACTATAAAGATCTTCTGATTGACCTTAGCGAAAACACGAATGAAATTTAAAGGTGAATTGCTTAATACCATTCGTGATTTTGCAAAATCACCGATTGGAATAGTCATATTGATCGCTTTTTTAGTAAGGGTCGTTTTCTTACTATTTGTAGCTAAAGCGTATTTTGGCAGAGAAAATGTTTTTGTTGATGGCGATACCTACGCTTGGGCCGGATCCTTTCAAAGTCTGCTCGAAACTGGCACATATACTGCTAATCCTGGCCTCGAATTCGGATATTTCGGCCGCATGCCCGGCTATTCTTTTTTTATTGGCTTCTTTTATATTCTTGCTGGCTTCAGTTGGGAAAGAGCATTCCCCATTGTTGCAGCCGCTCAGATTACACTCGATTCTATGCTGGTGTTCTACATCTATAGAATTACTGTTAAGCTTTCAGGCTCCGCCAGAACAGGCATAATTTCTTCAGTTCTGTTTGCGCTTTACCCCTTTAGCATAGTCTGGACTCCTGTTGTGTACTCAGAACAGCTGTCAGTGTTTCTCATTGTACTCTCATTCTGGTACTTGCTTTCTAATAATAGGTTTAAATATTCAATAAGTGCTTCAGCTATTGCACTTTCAGTCTTATGCCGCCCTCAGGCTTTACTTTTAGTACCGCTGTATTTGATTTATTGTATTCTGGATAAGCAAATTCTGTTGAGAAAAAGGATTATTTCATGTTGTTATTTTGTGCTTTTTTTTACACTGGTTTACGCAGGATGGCCATTACGAAATTATTTTTTACATGGGAAAATAGTTCTTACTCAGGATATCCGCGGATTTTATAATTGGAATGAAGATGTTACTGCATTCCTGCAATATACCTATGCAGTTAAAGCTGAATGGGAGCCACAATATACACAGCTAATTAAAAATCAGCATGTTGTATTTCCTGATGAAGCTTACCTGAATAAAGAGGATTCATTGAAATTAGAGAAGGCTATCCTGCTTGCCCAGAATTGTGGAAGCGGATTTAGCCATAAATCAGGATTCTGGAAGCCCCCTTTCGATGAACCAAACTGCAATGCTGAAATTAAAAAGCTGTTTAACGAATTGAGACAGAATCAGATAAAGTATAATCCGGCGAATTTTTATTTAAAAGTTCCATTGAAGAACCTTCAAAAAGCTCTGTTTAAATCAAGCCTCTCCGATAATGCTTCTCTCACCCGCAAACTAGCCTCTTTACTCTTTTATTACCGGTCATTGCTTATCATGCTTGGCGTTGCTGGTTCAGTTTTCATGATGCTTCAATTTCCCGGAACACGATTAGCAGCATTTGTTATACTTTCCTATTTTCTTTTCCTGTATTTATTCTTATGTGCCGGAACTTCACTGCAGATGCGAAATATCGAAATGCGCTATTTCCTTCCTTCTGATGTGCTGCTGCTTATACCTGCATCTTTCTTGATAAATTCACTGTACCGCCCCCATAAAATCATTAAACCTGTTGTGTAAAAAACAGTTCCCGGAATCTTATACCTTACCAGGGCTCCAAAGTTTGCTGTACTTATTCCTACCGAGAAACCGAAGATCAGCACAAAGATGAATGCAAACATTACAATCGGATCTTCTTTAATAAAATTCAGGAAACGCTTAAATCCGAGTTTGAACATCAGAAATAATAATAAAAACAACAGCAACGAATTTTCAATACCCGAAATTATCATTACCGGGTTTCTTGCGTCCCAGATAAACGGCCTGAAAACTCCTGCAGTTATTGCTATTGGTGCCTTTTTTAACATTCCTCCTATACTGGGATCAAATTCACCAATATTAAAACTGTTGCTCCCATATTGGTCTGTTCTTAAAAGGTCCTTCTGGCTAATTTGGGCTTTTTCAATTATACCTTCTGTTGTGGAATAAGTACCTAGCTGTGATCCCAGCATGGCGAGACTCCAACCCCCGATTAATAACCCTATCGCAACAAATAAAGGAGCCACAACAGCCCCAACTAATTTGTTGGGCAATAACTTTGAATAGTAATAAGCTATACTTAACCCTAATCCGGGAATAAGGGCAATTAAAATATAGGGCTTGAGTGTTACTATTAAAATAACACTCAACAACATGAAAAACAGATTGATAAGTATTTTCTTTCGTAAAAAGAAAATTGTATATGCACTCGCTGTTAATAATAAGGTAGCTGAATATGTAAAGGTGTCTTTCATAATTCCTGAACCCCAGAAAGCAAGTGATGGGACAAAAAGAATACCCAGTGCAAGTTTTTTCGACATGCCAGGGTAGATATTGCAAAGTATTTTAAAAAACTTCCAGATGCAGGCATACGAAAAACAATCCAAAAGCAAAGTGCCGACAATCATCGAATTGAAGGATAACATCAAGATTGGACTAATATACCTCGCAGTTGCAAAATTTGCCCCTCCCTTTGAAAATAATGTTTGGGGAGGATAACCGGTTGATCCGTCGAAATACGACCAGTTCTCGTCTGAAGTGTTTCCTCCCAAAACCGAAAAATAGACACTGGGCGCCTTTAAAATCATATTGTTTAATGACCTGCCCCCCTGGAAATAAGCATGGCAGTCTCCACCATGGTAGTAAAAAGTATATATCGCGGTAAAAAATAGGCCACCGGCAATCTTTATCAGCAGACCAGTTGTAAAATACGTATAGAATGATTCATTATATTCTCTGGAATTCGCTATTCGGAACGCTATGAAAAATATTACAAAAAGATATATCGGAGCTAGAAATAGATCCCAGAGTGAATTATATTCGAAAAATACATCCATGAGTCTGGCTTATTCGTTATGATAGGGTTCGTTCCTTAGTATTGTCATCGATCTGTATAGCTGCTCCGTAAATAATAATCTGACTAGCTGATGCGAAAAAGTCATCTTTGACAATGAAAGTTGATAATCCGACTTCTTTATCACTTCTTCACTAAAGCCGTAAGATCCTCCAATAATAAACACCAGATGCTTAATTCCCATGTTCATTCTGCCTTGTAAAAAACCTGCAAATTCTACAGATCTGAACTCCTTACCATGTTCATCAAGTAACACTGTAAAGGCAGCTGCCGGCCACTTCTTCATCAGAATCTCCGCTTCTTTTTCCTTTATCTGCGACCCCGAATATGAAGAAACATTCTTTAATTCTGGTATATCAATTATTTCAAATGACAAATACCTCGAAATACGCTGAGAATATTCAGATATTCCTGCCCTTAAATAACCGGCATCGGTTTTTCCTATACATATCAGACTAATCTTCATGTTCGGTATTGGTGATGTAAATTTAGTCAGAATTGGAGTTGTTCACGTTTTTTTTTGTTTTGATTTTGCAATCGGCATTTTTCATCTAACTTTGGTTTGATATTTGCAACAAGCAACAGCAATGAAAACAACAATTAAAATATTCTTTGGCATTATTGTCTTTTGCTTCTTCAATCAACTGCAATTGTTTGCAAATTACAATCTTACATGCTTATCAAACCCTGCTGTAAGTGGCTTGGAATTAACAGCTTTTTCCGGAGAAGATATTGCTTCTGCTATTCGAAGTGCCAATGCTCCTGCGCTTGCAAAATACTTTAATTCTTCAATAGACCTGAGTTTACCTGGTAACGAAATTACATGCAGCAAAGCACAGGCTGAACAGATTGTCAGGGATTTCTTTGCCAAGAATCCTCCAAAGTCTTTTAAAATTAATCATCAGGGCGCGTCTAAAGATGGTTCACAATTCTTTATAGGAACCTATGTTTCTGCAAAAGGAAAGTCTTTCAGAACCTATTTCCTCATGAAAAAAGTCTCTGATGTACAATATATTCAACAACTACAGTTTGAAGAAGAATAATGCCTTTTAAATGCCTTTTAATTCTTCCACAATGAATACTCTCGACGAAATTATTATTTCCGCACTCCGTGAAGATATTGGTGATGGTGATCATACAACACTTTCAACTGTTCCTGAAAAAGCTTCCGGAAAAGCAAAACTTATCCTTAAAGAAGATGGAATCCTTGCCGGCTTAAATGTCGCAAAAAAGGTTTTTAACCTTGTTGATCCGCAACTCTCTGTCGAATTGCTGCTGAATGAAGGAGATAAAGTTAAACACTCAGACATCGCCTTCTTTGTTTCAGGCTCCTCTCGTTCTATTTTAACTTCCGAGCGACTGGTCCTTAATTTCATGCAGAGAATGAGTGGAATAGCCACTGTAGCAAGGAAATATGTGGATGCTGTTTCTGGCTTTAAGGCAAAAATCCTCGATACCCGTAAAACTACTCCGAATTTCCGCCTCATTGAAAAAGATGCTGTGAGAATTGGTGGCGCCCTGAATCACAGATTTGGCCTGTTCGATATGATTCTCATTAAAGATAATCACATCGATTATGCAGGCGGAATTGAAGAAGCAATACGTGATGTCGCAAATTACCTGATCGCTCTTGGAAAGCCTCTGAAAATCGAAATAGAAGCACGTTCACTTAAAGATGTTGAAACAATAATCGCTCTCGGGGGTGTTCACAGAATAATGCTCGATAATTTTGCTTTGCCGGATATCACAAAAGCAGTGAACCTGATTGATGGCAGATTCGAAACAGAGGCATCGGGAGGCATAACACTCGCAAATGTCAGAGATTACGCCGCCTGCGGAGTCGATTTTATTTCTGTTGGCGCCTTAACACACCAGATTCATAGCCTCGATATGAGCCTCAAAGCTGTAATCTAAAGCTATGAAACCCAAATTAATCCAGCATCTTCTTCGACTTTCTTTTATTATCAGGTTGATCCAGTTTAGTAAACAGATATCTCTCCCGGGTTTTCAGGGATTATCGGTTTATGAAGTGGCTGTGTTTTTTTACCTTGCTATCTCCAAAGGCGCTGTTACTTCAAGGGCTTCTGCTGTTGCTTATAGCTTTTTTATAGCCCTCTTTCCTGCTATAATCTTCTTCTTTACAATAATTCCGTACTTGCCAATTGCCAATTTTGAAACTACTCTAATGGGCCTGCTAAAGGGCCTGATGCCCGAAAATGCCTATTTAACAATCGAATCTACAGTATTCGATATTATCACCCGGAAACAGGGTGGATTGCTTTCCTTCGGGTTTCTCATGGCTCTGTATTTCTCAACCAGCGGAATTAACAGTCTGATTCTTGCATTCAATATGAGTATTCACAAATCAGAAACAAGGAAAGCTGTTAAACAACGTTTTATTTCACTGCTTCTGGTTATTATTCTCGCTCTTCTCACAATTGTTGCAATAGCATTGCTTACTATTGGAAATTTTGTTCTCAATTACATGGAATCAATTGGCCTTTTAAACGATCTGCTTATTATCTATGCCTTACTGGCAGCGAAATGGATAGTGCTGGTTGCACTCTTCTTCTTCGGAATTTCATTTGTCTTTTACCTGGGCCCGGTGAAGAAAACCAGGTACAGGTTTATTTCTGCAGGTTCTACACTGGCTACTTTCCTTTCCGTTATTTCATCCATAGGTTTCGACTTTTATGTACGGAATTTTTCAAAATACAATGCCCTCTACGGATCCATAGGTACTATCCTGATTCTCCTGGTTTGGACCTACATTTTTTCCCTTGTTCTAATCATCGGTTTCGAACTTAACACAAGCATACAGCAAGCCAAAAATGCTATATAAATATAATTGTAAGCATGCTATATCTATACAGAACAATGGACTATACAATAAAAACTGAACTGAACTTAAAATGATGAATGAAATCCCCAAATTACTAAAAGATGAACAATAGAATAATAGTTTTTGGTTCTTCAGGCCATGCAAGAAGCATTGCAGTAGTATTAGAATTGCTGAATTATGAAATTGTAGGCTTCATAGATTCTTTTCAGCCAAAAGGAAGCAGGGTATTGAATTATAAGACAATTGGCGATGAAACAATTCTGAAAAACTGCCTTGAAGTTTATGGAACCAATAATGTTGTTGTTGGAATTGGTGATGTTTTCAACAGGCAAAAAGTTGTGCAGAAAATTAATTCTATAAATTCTGATATTATTTTCCCAAGCATAATATCTCCTAAATCTTGTGTAGCCAATTATACTTCAATCGGACAAGGAACTGTTGTTCTCAGTAATTCTTTTGTTAATGTTGAAAGTACTATTGGTGAGTTTTGTGTAATTAATTCATCCTGTATTATTGAACATAATACAATTGTTGGTAATTATTGCAGCATATCACCAG
Organism: uncultured Bacteroidales bacterium; assembly: GCA_903923925.1. Lineage (GTDB taxonomy): Bacteria > Bacteroidota > Bacteroidia > Bacteroidales > CAIXZF01 > CAIXZF01. The sequence continues at coordinate 30,040 of CAIXZF010000115.1, read as the reverse complement.
GAGCGAATATAGGCGGGAATGTTACAATACACGACAATACATTTATTGGATCCTCTGCAACTATTATTCAGAAAAGAACCATTGGTAAAAATTGTGTTGTTGGTGCAGGAGCCGTTGTAACAAAGGATATTCCGGATAATGTCTTAGCAGTTGGTATGCCTGCTGTAGTTAAAAAAGAAAATTACAGGAACAATAATCTCTTTAGCTAAAGGGCTATATGACCATACTTCATATTTTTACGGGCCTTACTACATTCCTGAAATTAGGTCGTGATTGCTTTGAGTCTGCTGGCATTCCAGGCGAATATGTTGTCATTGGCAGGCAGCCAACAATTGATTCTTCGGGCACAACTTCAGAAATTCAATATTATCAGCTTAATTCAGATAAATACTATGAATTTCTTGGCAGGCTTACTGTTAAAAACTACTCATTGGTGTTATTTCACAGCCTCTTGCTTACAAATGCAACTGTGGCACTTGATTTAATTAAAAATCAGCCCGAAAGGCCTCCCTTAAGCTGGGATCTTTATGGAGCTGAGATTTCGATGTCTGATATTTTTCCGCATCATTTTCATGGACCACTTACCAACAGGATTTATTATAAACTGGCACCCTACAGAATATTTATTCCGGTACAACGAATACTGCAGAAACTATTCAACCGCTCACTTCATCGTGTGTTTAAAGGCATGGATTATATTGTTCATTTCATGCCTGAAGAAATTAAGTATTTTGAACAATATTCCAACATTAAAAGGCCTTCATTATGGTTTATTTATTCTACGATAGAAGGTTTTGTTGGCAAAGATTTACTAGATAAAAAAGTAGTAAAAAGGGGTAATATTTTAATTGGAAACAGCAGCAGTTTTACATCAAATCATGCGGAGGCATTCGAGCTTATTTCCGGAGCCGATTTTCAGGACAGAAAGGTAATTGTCCCGCTTAGTTACGGGAATATGAAATATGCAGGATACATTAACGAATATGGCAAAAAAGTGCTGGGAGATAACTTCACTCCGCTTAATGATTTCATGAAGTTAAATGAGTACAACGCCTTATACCTGACGTGTTCCTGTGTAATAATGAATCACTACAGGCAACAGGCTATTGGAAATATTATCAGTGCTGCCTGGCTTGGTGCAAGAATTTATGTCAACGAATTTACCACAATATACACCTATTTTAAACGTATCGGCATACATATTTTCAGCCTTCAACGTGATTTTCAGGTAAACGATAGTGCTGTTTTTGATGCATTATCTGATGAGCAGATTGCACAGAACAGAATTGTACTTCAGAGAGAATTCGGAAGTGAAAAAGTTATTGCTGATATGAAGATTTCATTTGCGGAATTTATTGAGAAATAAATTCTCATCCCAAACCTGAAAGAGCCAACCCCGAAGATTATTTACCTTCCATTTTAACCCCAACCCAATTTCATTAATCTCCTCCGGAGATTTATGATACTTCCATTATCCTGCAATATTAGTATTACCTAAAAGAGCAGGTAGAACGTCCATGTGAGAATATCTGTTTAACGAGGTTTATGAAAATTTGTAATATCGTCTTAACAAGGCAGGGCTATATTGCCTTTTGTGTTATTTTTTCAGACTTGAAATTTGTTTTTATTCAGAAAAAAATAAATTCGTTTACTGTACATTTTTATTTCATTCTGATATAAAATAAATACCCCTGAAAAAATATAAAAACATAAAATTGCCGACATTAAAACTGCTGGTAAATTAAATGCTATTTTAATTATTTCCAGAATTATTGCAACTCCTACCTGTGATATAGGAAACCATAATAATTTTGTCAGATTCCATGGAATAGGAACTCTTTTATTCTGATAATAATAAATTAATAATGTTTGTGCAAGTAATGCTAAAACTGATGCTGAAATTGCCCCATAATAACCCCAAAAAGGTATAAGTAAGTAATTCAATCCCAGGTTAATAATGACAACGCTTGAATTAATATAAAAAAATGCTTTTGTTATTTTCATATAGTACAAAGGCATAGCAAAAATAATCATAGAACTGATTAAAATGTACTTGGTGTAAACTATGCCGATAATACCTGCAGAAAGCCTAACATCTGTTTTATAAAATAGAAATAAAAACAACATTGTTGGTAAAATCGAAAGCCCGATAAATAATTCTGATTGCAAAATCTGAATATTGGAAATCTTTTTTATTTCTTCTATTTTTTCCATTATTCCTTCCTTCATAAACCTGAATATTTCAGGCTGAGATGCCGATTGTAAACCTTGCAGAATAAGTTGAATTCCCAGGGCAAATTTTAATGCATTATCATAAATTCCCAACGTTACCGGATTTGATTCCAGAAAAAATCTGTCAGAGAAACTTAAACCCCAATTCAACAAGCTAAAATAGAAAAGCGGCCTTCCGTAAACATTCATTTCGTGGAATATTTTCCGGTCGAAAGTAACACCGCTACGGTAGAATATTACGATCATCATAATAAGCACAACAATTGTGCTGCCTATTGCAGTTCCGTAGGCATAGCCAAGGAAACTCATATTCCAGTAGAAAACACCGATTATCTGAAATAAGGTTCTGAAAACAGCAAGTCCGACATTGATTATCACAAATCTGAATACTCTTTTTTCATTTCTGTATAAAATGCTTGCCGCATTAATTAATGCTCTGTTGATACCTGATATAATTGCAACATAACCATAAGAATGAAAATTTTGCAGGGCCGGTTGAGAAAATAATGCCCCAATCTGCCGGCTGAAAATGAATCCAATTGCCAGCAATAGCAACCCTCTTCCGATCACAGAGATGAAGGATGTTGCAACCAGCTTCTTATAGCCCTTGGCATCATCCATGTAATCGTAATACAACCTTCCTATAGAATAGCTTACCGAATGAATTGTAAGCACGAAAACAAGGGAAATAATGGTTTCAAGAATGGCCAGCTGAGAGAAATCAACCGGGCCCAGCTTGTTTTTTCCTTCCATTACAGGCTGAACAATTAGCTGTAGCAATGGAGGGAGTGCACCTATAAGGGTGTAAATTGCTGATAACTTGAATAATTCCCTTAAATTTAACTTCATGAGTTAATTATTTCGCAGATATCTTTTACATCCTGTAAATCCAGAGAAGGATAAATCGGAAGACAAAGTACCTGCTTTGCTATGCTTGTGGCAACCGGCAGATTGTCAGGATTGCTTGAACTTAAAGCGCTATAAGTTGAAAATTCGCTGATGAGAGGATAGAAATACCGCCTGCTGAATATATTGTATTCCTTAAAGGTTTCATAAAGTTTATCTCTGCTTATTTTGTAGTCTTTTGTAACAACAATAGGGAAATAATTATACGAATGTTTAACACCCGGAATATCATAAAGCATCGAAATTCCCGGAGTATTTTTTAACTGCTCCCTGTATAAATCTGCAATTATTTTTCTCTTAATTCTGTTTTCATCAAGATACTTTAATTGCAATAATCCAAAGGCAGCCTGGATCTCATTCATTTTGGCATTAATCCCCGGAGAAACTACGGTTACCTCATCTGCAAAGCCAAAATTCTTAAGGAAATCGATACGTTTTTTAGTGCCTTCATCATGGCAAATAATTGCACCCCCTTCGAAGGTGTTAAAGACTTTCGTTGCATGAAAACTTAATACAGAAAGATCACCGGAATTTAATACGCTATTTTCATTCTGAGTTACTCCAAAGGCATGGCAGGCGTCATAAATTACCCTCAGGCCATATGTTTTAGCGATAGTATCTATTTTCTCTGTATAACAAGGGTTTCCGTAGACATGTACTGGCATTATCGCAGTGGTTTTCGGAGTAATTGCGGCCTCTATTTTCGATACATCCAGGTTGAAATAATCGGGTTCAATGTCCACGAAAACAGGTTTGATGCTATTCCAATGCAGCGCATGTGTTGTTGCAACAAAACTGAAGGGTGTTGTTATTACTTCGCCGGTAATCCGCAGTGTATTTAAGGCTACTATTAAGGCGAGAGTTCCATTTGAGAATAGCGAGAGGTGCTTTACCCCCAGGTAGTCACAAAGTTCCTGCTCAAGCTGTATGTGGAATTTCCCATTGTTGGTCAGCCAGCGCGAATCCCAGATATCCTTCAGATATTCATTGAATTCCTCCAATGGCGGCATAAAAGGCTGGGTGACGTAAATAGGGTCTTTTTTAGCTAACATATGTCAGAATATTTTTGAGCGATTTTATTTAATTTTAGTTAATTATTCTGTTTAATTCCTGCGAAAGTTGCATTGTTAAATTCTTTCTGGAATATTGCGCAGTTTTTGCAGAATTAATTTGCAATATTCCATTTTTATATTCGTGAAAATATTGATCAATTACGTTCTTTAGTTTTTCTTTATTTAAATAATCAACACAAGTTCCGGCAGCACATTCTTCCAGTATTTTAGCGGCATCCCCGTCTTCAGGACCAATGCATAAAATGGGGCGCTGCGCTGCCAGATATTCAAAAAACTTTCCTGTAAGAATTGATTTTGAATTTGGCGTATCATTAATTAATAAGAGCAGAATTTGTGATTGTTTTTGTAGTGTTACAACATCAGTATGCGGCAAATATTCAATCTTTGTAATAAAAGATTTTAAACCCAGTTTTTCAGTTTCTTCAAATACTGAATAATCAACCTTACCAACAAGTTTAATTTCCAGAAAATCTTTCAGCGGATGGCCATTGTTGATCATTTCAGCAAGAACTTCCCATAATAACCTTGGATTTCTGGAAGGAACAAGACTACCTATATGTGATATACTAAAGGATTTGTCGGGTTGAATACGTTGATTATTTGAATAATCTGAGTCGTCGTAACCGTTCGTAATAACTGTGTAATTTTTATTTAACAGCAATTGAAATTCATCCGCCATAGTAGGACTGATTACGACAACCGAATCAGCGTTTTTTAGCACCTGATTTTCGAATTGTTTATGTTGCTTGTCCGCGTATGTTGTTAATTTCAGATCTTGGTAGAAATCTATGCCAGTCCAGGGATCCCTGAAGTCGGCCAGCCAGGGAATATTCAATTTTTGTTTGATGCCTAAGGCAATTAAATGACAGGAATGCGGAGGGCCGGTGGATACGATTGCGTCTGTTTTATTAATTTTCAGATAGTCGGAAAGAAATTTCACAGAAGGTTTTATCCAGAATTTCCGGGCATCCGGAATAAAAAAATTCCCCCTGATCCATACAGAAATGGAATCAGAAAATTTACTCTTTTTCTCTTCTTTCAGAAAGCCTGCTGAGATTCGTGTTTCTTTTGCTTTTCCAGTAAACTTTTTGTAGAAATTATAGGGCTCCCAGATGGGTGTTTTTAGTATTGTCAGCTTTTCGGGAACATCATTCAGAAGGCTAAGATCTGTTTCTGGAAGTTCAGGATTTTCAGGAGTAAAAATAATAGGTTCCCAGCCGAAATCGCGCAGGTATTTTACAAATTTCAACCACCGCTGAACACCGGCCCCACCACTCGGGGGCCAGTAATATGTTATTATCAGAACTTTTTTCATTTCCGGCTAAAGATGCCACGGAGCTCAAACCCGGCAAACCCCAGCACCAGCAGTATAATCAGGATAGAACTAGCGAATGATACTTTTTCTCCGACAATATATGAATTTGGTTCAAATTTGAATTCAATTTTGTGATCACCCGCCGGAATTACCATAGCGCGCAGCACGTAATCTGCACGGAAATGGGGAGCAGCTTTGCCATCAATAAATGCATTCCATCCTTTGTCATAATACATCTCAGAAAAAAGGCATAATTGATTGGTAGAAGATTTATAGTCGTATTGAAGATCGTTGGGTTTGTAACTTGTAAGTTTTATGGAAGCAGTTGTATCTGCTCCTGGTTTGAATTCAGATAGTTGCGATTTGAAGATCTGATCAATAAAAGCAATCTTTTTGGGATCAAAGGTTGTGAGTGATAATAGCTCGCTATCGGCATTTGGTACAAACTTGTAATTAGCTGCAAACCATGCATTCCCCAGAGCATTTGGATTTTGCTGAGGTGTAGGAGCGTTATTTTCACCTTTAACAATAAAATATTTAGTATTGAGCATGTTCAGAACCGACATATTGTTTTTGTCGATCTGGTAGTCTTTCAACTCCTGGAACCTGCGTAATTTGGCGCCGTGGTAGCCTCCGATTGACTTATGAAAATAAGATGTACTGGCATCATTGAATGTATTAACAGTGAGGTTAAGCACCCTGTAGTTAGGATCCGGATCTTTTAAGATTATTTCGTCGGCAGCAGTGGGTGTATACGGTGTTTGCTCTACACTTTTGCGTACAAAACTGTCTGTGTTCAGGTAGCGCAGATTCACCGGCCACATGTCTGCAATTACCAGCACTATAAAGGCAATGATAAAGTAGTTTGGTTTAATTTTCTTGTAGATAACAGCCCATAAGCCGGCAGCGGTTAATAAAATGAAAATCAGCGATCGGAAAGAGTCAGATTTCAGGAGGCTTTCCCTGTCAGAAATCAGGGCTGTAATAAGCCAGTCGGGGAAACCTGAGGTTTTTAGCTGGGCATCGTCAGCGCTGGTAAAATCGAAGAAGGTTCCAGGGATCAGTGCGAAAATGAGGCATAAGCCCCCGGTAATTCCAAGTGCAATTTTGAGTCCGGTGAAATTCTTTTTCTGATCTGCATCTTTGTTGAAAATCTGCTGAATTGCAAGCATTCCGAGCAATGGAATACAGAACTGCGCTATTACAAGAATCATCGCCACTGCCCTGAATTTATTGTAGGCAGGCACATGCTCGAGAAAGAAATTTGTTAATCCGTAAAAATTATGACCCCAGGCCAGCATTATTGAAGCAACTGTAGCAGATAAAAGCCACCATTTTTCAGGTCCTTTCACAATGAAAAGTCCGAGCACAAAAAGAAATATAAATATTGCGCCTGCGTAAACAGGTCCTGAAGTAAAGGGTTGCTGCCCCCAATAGAGCGGCATTCCTTTGATAATGTCCTTTGAATTTGGCACCTGGTTTGCTTCCAGAACCTTGTAGCATTCACTGCTTTCACTAAGTTCACCGCGAGAGGAACCTCCTTTGAAATCGGGGATAAGGAGTGTAAACGATTCTCCAACGCCATAACTCCAGGCAGTTGCATAATCTTTGTCGAGACCGCTGGTTTGATTGGCCTTGTTTAACGTAAGATCCGATTTTCCTCTAATGGTATAGTTGCTATATTCGTATGTAGTCCATAAGTTACTGATATTGGGTCCGATAGCAATTAATGCCCCGATAAAAAGGAAAGCGGAGGCCTTAATAAACGAAGGAATCTGTTTATTAATAACCGACATAATCAGCTGTGTAATGAACAGAATAATAATCATTATCATCAGGTAATACGTTATCTGCAGATGATTAGCTGATATTTCCAGCGAAAGTGCAAGCATCGTTATTACGGCACCCAGAAGGTATTTCCCCCGGTACGACAACAATATTCCTGCGATCACCGGTGCCATATAGGCAATTGCATGTGCTTTGGAGTTATGTCCGGCAATGAGAATGATGAAAAAGTAGGACGAAAATGCGTACCCGAGCGAACCGGCAATTGAAAGCCAGGGGTTTATTCTAAGAGTTAGCAGGAGAATAAAGAACCCCAGTGCGTAAAGGAAAACGAGATTAGCAGGGTGGGGGAGTCCCAGCTGGAAAATTTTATCGAAATACGTCGTAAGATTTCCTTTGTAAAGTGTCGAAATCTGGAAAGCCGGCATTCCACCAAACATGGAATTAGTCCAGAGTGCTTCTGTACCTGTTTGGGTTCTGAAGTCGGCCAGTTCTTTCGACATGCCTTTATGCCGCACGATATCATCCTGTTGTAAACGTTTGCCTTCCAGCAATGGGTGGAAGTAGGTAAGGATAACTGCAATAAAAATTAGAATTCCTGCAGCTACAGGCAACAGCTGTTTGTTGATAAACTCCTTGTTCATTCCAAATGATCTTTAAGTTAGAAGAAGCTACGAAGGTATAAAAAATAAAAAAAGAAGATAACCGAAAGATTATCTTCTTTTAAATATCATAAATCCCCAAAGGGAAGGTTACTTGCCTTTATACTCGTCTGAAACGGTCAGCTTTTTCCTGCCTCTGGCTCTTCTTGCTGATAAAACCCTCTGACCATTATGGTCAGACATTCTTTCTCTGAAGCCGTGCTTATTCTTGCGCTTCCTATTGGACGGCTGAAATGTTCTTTTACTCATTGGTATCCGTTTTTAAGGGGTGCAAAGTTATGAATTAATTTATAAGTCCCAAATAATTCTTAATTTATTTCTAAAATTATTTTACCGGGATGTTTTTGAGGGTTTCTGTGAGGAAGGTGTAAAACTTGTCCACAGAAGGAATATTCACTCTTTCGTCGGGAGAATGCGGAAAACGCATTGTTGGTCCGAAGGATATCATATCCCAGTGTGGGTAGTTTCCACCTAATATTCCACATTCAAGTCCGGCATGAATTGCTTTTACCTCAGGAACTTTTCCGAAATGTTTATTATAGGTGTCACTCATCACATTCAGAATAGTGCTGTCGGGGTTTGGTTTCCAGCCTGGGTACTTTCCGTCGAGAACAACAGTAGCACCGGCAAGTTCAAAAATCCCTGAGATCATTTCTTCTAAATCTTCCTTGGCAGAATCCACAGAACTTCTCAGTAAGCAATGAACAGCTATCGTTCCCTTGTTTGATTTAACAATTGCAAGGTTGGTTGAAGTTTCTACCAGTCCGGCAAGTGAGTCGCTTAAGCGGATTACTCCGTTCGGGCATCCGTAAACTGCATGAATAAGCCGTGTTGTTGTTGAATCGTCAATTACAGAGGCAGGCATTTCGGCTGGAAGAATCTTGAATTCAAGAAAAGGTTCGGTTACTGAAAGTTCTTTTCTGAAAATCTCGAAATACTCAGCAACGCATTCCTGAAGTTTTTCAGCTTTACCCGCTTCAGCAACAATAGTTGCAAAAGCTTCTCTAGGGATTGCATTTCTGAGACTGCCTCCTTCGAAAGAAGCAAGTTTCAGCTTGTGTTTTGCAATAGCATGTTTGAGATAGCGGATCATCAGTTTATTTGCATTTCCGCGACCAAGGTTAATATCGAGTCCGGAATGTCCACCTTTAAGACCTTTTATAACAAGTTGCCATGCCTGCCATCCTTCTGGGACTGCTTCCTCAGAATAGGAAAATTTCATATTTGCATTTGTACCACCGGCACACCCAACATAAAGTTCACCTTCATCCTCAGAATCAAGATTAAGAAGGATATCGCCCTGAAGCATTCCAGCCTTGAGTTCGAAGGCACCCGTCATACCAGTTTCTTCATCGATGGTGAAAAGTGCTTCTATCGGACCATGCGCAATATCTGTCGATTCGAGGATCGCCATTGCTGCTGCAACACCCATTCCATTATCTGCCCCAAGAGTAGTTCCGTTTGCTTTCAACCAGTCTCCGTCGAGTACTGCTTCAATCGGGTCTGTTTCGAAATTATGAACCTTGTCGCTGTTTTTCTGCGGAACCATATCAAGATGACCCTGAAGAATAACACCTTTTACATTTTCTTTACCCGGAGTGGCAGGTTTTTTTATAATAACATTACCTGTTTCATCCACAATTGTTTCGAGCCCTAGGTTCTCACCGAAGGATTTCATGAAGGCGATTATGCGTTCTTCTTTCTTCGAAGGACGTGGGATATTGAGCAAACTGGCAAAATTTTTCCAGATTTGACGCGGATTCAGATCATTTACAAATTCATTCATGGGTTAGTTCTTTTAGTTATGCCCGCAAAATTACTGAATTTGAGTTATTAACAATTGTTTATTAATATTTTTCCTAAAATCCTTTGCAGTCTCGTACTTATTATATTAATTTAACCTCGTAAAACTGAGCTCCTCAAACCGGCTTAAAATTTTAAGCATTAAAATGCGTTAAAGGCGTGGTTTTAACGAAAATTAACAATTACCTGAATGGGAGAAGGAAAAAACTTTTTACATTTGGGGAAATTTGGTTATATTTGTGCGATATGAAGCTTGCCTTGTAATTAACTGAAAACGAATTAATTGAAGTAATTATAGTTTGAGAATTGCTGTTATCATTGGGTTATAGAGAGATAAATATTACAGAAAGCCTGTTGCAGTTGAGATAAATTGTAACTTTAGTGCATAAAATCAAGTATAAAGTGGCATAAAAAGAATTCATCATAGTATAAAATAAAACCATAAAATATACGCTAGTACGAAGACGATAAGGAAAATATATATTGGAAATAGTAAGTATAGTTAGAATTTAACATTGAGAATTAAGGAGTTGGACCCCAAAGTTGTTTAAAAGCAAGTGTCGGGCAATTTTTTTTAGTTTTTTTTGTAATTTCGAGTATTATGTTATTACTTTGCAGGTTAAATCCCTATATACGTCTATATTTTTTGAAAACAAAACAAAACAAATAAGGGTTCGCTTATGGAAACAAAATCGTTTACAACGACAACATGCACAAAAACAGGAAATTACTATGATGATTACCCGGACAAGAAAATAGAGAATCAATCAATAATTAACTTAAATTATGCTTATATGAAAAAAGTAATTACGCTTTTAATTCCGCTTCTGATACTTGGCGGGATATCATTTAACTCCATCGGCCAGACGGTGTATACCATTGGGAGTGGGACAGCTACCAACGCCAGTAGTTCCCAACCTACTGGTTATATGCATTATTGGGGTAACGGAAAAACACAGCTTATTTATCAGGCTTCGGAATTAACCGCGGCGGGGATGACTGCCGGATGGATTACTCAAATCGGCTTCAATGTAACTGCAACGAATGGTTGTACAAACATGAGCAATTACAGGTTTTATGCCGGATTGACAACTACCGGAGCTTTTCCGAGTACAGCCTTCTTAACCACGCCAGCTTTGGTTTACCAAACTGCAACCTATAATCCTGTTGCAGGTATTAATACTCATACTCTTACCACTCCCTTTCAGTGGGATGGTACTTCCAATATCCTGATACAAATCAGTACGGATATAACTACATATAATAGTAACGCCTCAATGGCATACACTACCTTTGCTGATAATCGTTATTTGTATTATCAAAGTGATGGAACCGCGGCTTTTGGCCAGACTAGTGGTACAACAAGTACAATGCGTTCAAATATTCGCTTTACCTGGCAACTTACTCCACCGGTATTAAATCCGGCTACTTTTACTGCAACAGCAGCGAATCCAACTACTATAAACCTTGCATGGACGAAAAATGCAAGTAGTAATAATGTTATGGTAGTTGCAAGTACTACCAATTCATTTACTGTTCCTACCGCTACCACCCCTTATGTTGCGGGAGCTACAATTGGAACAGGTACTGTTATTTATAATGGTGCAGCTACTTCTTATGTTCATACTCCTTTGAGTCCGGCTACCACTTATTATTATATGGCCTACTCTGTAACAGCTGCTAATTACTATTCGGGAGGTGCAAGTGCTAATGCAACTACACCATGTGTTACTTTGGGTCTTCCTTACTCATTCGGTTTTGGTGCAACTAACCCATGCTGGCTTGTACAGCAGGTTGCCGGTACTGGAAACTGGGGTATTACCACTGCGATGTCTTATCCTACTATGAACCCATATGAGGGTGGTTACATGGCAATCTTCAGTGCATTTTCTTACTCAAGTGGTACACAATCACGACTGATTACTCCGGTATTTACTTTTGCTGGTGCTATACATCCAAGAGTAGAATTTTATATGTCGCATGACCCTGGTTATGCTGGCTATAATGAGAGCATCCAAGTACAGGTTTCAACAGACGGAGGAACCGTATGGACAAATGTTGGTACTCCAATACTCCGATATGATCTTAATACATATTGGGGAAAACATATGATTAACCTTGATGCCTATGCTGGAGCTAGCAGTATTAAAATTGGCTTCCTGGGAACAAGTTTTTATGGTAATAATTTTGCAATGGATGCTGTTTCTGTTTATGAACTGGCAGCACCTTCTTGCGTTACCACATTTAGCCCTTCGAATTTATCCACAACTCAGCCAAGGAATGGTTCACTTACCTGGACTTCTCCTCCAATGGCAGAAACCTATGATGTTTACTTTGGTACTACTAACCCACCTGCTTTTATTGGCAACGTGAGTACAGCAAGTTTTACTCCTCCTTTAATGACACCTGGTCAGGTTTATTACTGGAAGGTTGTTCCAACTAATGTTATTGGTTCAGCTACTGGATGTCCAGTCTGGTCATTTACAGCAAGTGAACTTTATGTTTATTGTGCTACAGGTTCTTCTTATATTAATTATGAGGACATCACTAATGTTACTCTGGGAACATTAAATAACAGCAGTACTTGTACCTCAGCTACAGGTTATACTGATTTCAGAGGAACCGTTGCTGCTCCTTCTATCAGGAAGGGATTTACATACCCTATCAGTGTAACTGCACAAACCTGTGATTATTCTTCTTGGGCTGGTTATTTTGATGCCTATATTGACTGGAACCATGATGGTTCTTTTGATGTAAGTACAGAAAAGGTAACCGTTGGTATAGGTACAACTAGTATATATACTCCATTTACAGTTACAGCTAATGTTGCTGTACCAATGACAGCTCTTGTTGGTGTTACAACAATGCGCGTTATTTACAGTTCGTTTAGTTATTCAGGTCCATGCGGACTCTTCTCCTATGGTGAAGCTGAAGACTATAAAATTAATGTACTTCCTTATGACAAAGACCTTTCTGTAAAACGTTCGATTGCTCCAGTTTCAAAATGCAGCATGTCGAATTCAGAAATAGTTACGGTGGAAATCGAAAATAAGGGTGAGGTAGCACAGAATGATTATTATGTCTCTTATTATAATGGTATAAGCTGGATTACTCCAGAACATGTTACAACAACCATTAATCCGGGAGAAGTAAAATCGTATACATTTGCTACTCATGCCAACTTTAGTGCTGTTGGTGTGCATATTTGCAAATTTTCTGTAGCACTTGCTGGTGATTTAAAAACCAGCAACGATACACTGAAAAATATTCCAATCAGGAATCTTCCTGTTATTGCAATTTCTGATGATGGGGATCTTCCTTATACACAGAACTTCGATGGCACAGATTCATATTGGTATTCATATGGTGCAAACAATGACTGGGCACTTGGAACTCCTGCGAAAACATTTATCAATGGCGCAGCTTCTGGTACAAAAGCATGGGTTACCAAAACAACGGGTAACTATTCTGCAAGCCAGGAGTCATATGTTGAAAGCCCATGTTTTGATATGAGCCTCAATGTAAACCCAATGATCCAAATGGATGTTAAATACAGAAGTGAAGCCCATAATGATGGAGCCCGCGTACTGTCATCCATTGATGGTGGTCTTACCTGGAATCCAGTTGGAAATTTATATGATGCTACCAACTGGTATAATGATACAACAAATCTTGGTAACCCAGTTTGGGCCGGTCAGTCGAGTGGTACAGGTTATGTAACTGTAATCCATCGTTTGATTGGTTTAGGTGGTAAATCAAGTGTTAAACTTCGCGTGTATTTCCATTCAAACAGCAATACATTTGTTGATGAAGGTTTTGCATTCGATAACGTAAAGATTTATGAAAACCCTGCTTTATTTGGTTCATGTCCAAATGTAAACATCGAAGGCGTAGCCGGAGATACACTCGACCTTTTTATTAAAGGTGGACAGCCTCAAATTATTGCCGGAAAGAAAACATATCATGTAAGGTGGTCGCCATCTATTGGTTTATCCTGCAATGTAAATGAGTGCGGCACAAGCTGTATTCCTACACAATGTCAGAAACCAATCGCTACACCTCCTGTAACAACGATGTATACAGCAAAAATTTGGGATTATTCTACTGGTTCTTCCGTAGATACCATTTATGTATATGCAACAGTTTTTGTTTATCCTGAATTACAGGCAAATGCTGATTATGATGCAACTGTTTGTGATACTGCTAATACACAGATTTATGCTCACGTAGTTGGAGGAAAAGCACCATATACCTATCATTGGAACAATGCTGCTACCTTATCATCTACTTCAATTTACAATCCGGTAGCTCATCCTTACAGTACAACTACTTATACAGTAACTGTTACTGATGCTTTAGGATTTACCGATGTTGACAATGTTACTATTACCGTTGTTTCAGGGTATGCAACTGTTGATATTCACCCAAATGCTGCTACAGTATGTAAAGCTACTACAGCAACTTTAAGTGATTCAATTCAGTTAACTGCAACAGGTGGTTATTATTATTCTTGGACCAGCTATCCTCCGGGACAGTATATTTCTAATCCAAATATTGCTAATCCATATGTTAGAGCTACTGTAAGCAATGCTAAGTTCACCTGTACCGTTTCTGGTTCATGCGGTGTAGCATCAGATTTTGTTTTGATTGGTATTATTCCTAAACCAGTTGTAACATTGGCTAGTTTCTCTCCATCCTATTATTGTATCGATCATGCACCTTTTGCACTTAGCGGTGGTTTACCACTTGGAGGTACTTATAGTGGTAATGGTGTTAATAATGGTATGTTCAATCCAGATTTAGCCGGAACAGGTAATCAGGTTATTACGTATTCCTATATTGCTCCAAACGGATGTTTGTCATCAGACAGCAAAACGATTCTTGTAAGAGCTCTTCCAGGTCCATCATTAAGTTTTGTTCCTGCAGGTTATTGCATTAATCATGCTCCTGTTACTTTAACTGGTGGTTCACCAACAGGTGGAGTTTACTCAGGTGGTTTTATCACAGCTGGTGTATTTAATGTAACTGCTGCCGGTGTTGGTAGTCATTTAGTTACTTATACTTATACTGATCCATTCGGTTGTTCAAATAGCGCAGATGCTTCTTTGCTTGTTTATGCTCTTCCAACTGTTACCTTACTAACTGGAAATGCAAATTATGCAAACATTTGTATTGATGCTGCTCCATTAACATTAACAGGTGGTTTACCAGTTGGTGGCGTTTATACCGGAACTGGTGTTTCAGGTGGTATTTTTACACCATCAACAGCAGGTACATTTACAATTACCTACACTTATACAGACGTTAATGGTTGTGTTTCAGCTGCAAGCAAAACGATTACAGTTATGCCAAAAGCTACCTTAACAGGTGCATTTGCTTCAACTACTCTTTGCAGAGGTGAATCAACAAGCTATACTTTCACTTTAACAGGAACAGCCCCATGGACAGTAACCTGGAAAGCTAAAGGTATCAGTCAGACAAGTATCGTTGCTGGTGTTACTGGTTCAACTTCACCATTTAACTATACACTTACACTTACACCAAACGATTCTACAGCCTACGAAATCACAAGTGTTACAGATGCAACAAACTGTACACGTGCTTTATCAATTCTGTGGAATGTGAATATCAATCCATTACCATTCAGTGGTTATCAGGTTGTAATGAACGATCCTAATGGTCACTATTGTGTGAACACAGGCGGCATTGCAATTGGTCTAAATGGTTCTGAAAATGGTGTTACCTATTATTTATACAGAAATAGTGTTGTAGTTGACACATTTGCAGGTCCTGGTACAGCATTCTGGTTCGAACCTAATCAGGTTTTGGCTGGTGTTTATACTGTAAAAGGCAAGAGCAACAGAGCTCCTACGTATTGTATGAGTAATATGTCAGGTTCACAAACTATTGTTGTAGATGTTTTGAAAGATTCATTGTTTGCCGAGACAAATACTATTTGTGTTGGTGGTACAACAATTCTGCACGCTATTCTTAAAAATGCTCAGATCTCAACAGGTCCATACGATTTTAACTGGAGTCCACTTGCTGATTTATCACCAAATGGTTACGGATCAGTTCTTGCTCATCCAACAGTTTCAAAATATATTCATGTAACTATTTATGATCCAACCGGATGTACAGCTATTGACTCTATGTATATTACAGTTAATACTCCTCCTGTTGTAAGTATTAATAGTGGTGCAACAAGTATCACAGTTTGCGATGGTTTAGGCGCAACGTTAAGTGCTACTTCAGTTTTTGGTTCAGGTAGTTCAATTGCAAGTTACAATTGGAGTCCAGCTGCTGGTTTAAGCAGTGCTTCTGTTGCTTCACCAATTGCAACTCCATCAAGTCCAACAACATATCATGTTACCGTTACTGATAATCATGGTTGCGAAGGATATGCTCAGATTTCTGTAATTGTAAGAGCTTCTCCAAATGTAGAATTTGCTGGTGGCAACACTGCAGGTATCTGTCCTGGTGGATCTGTAACAATTCCTTTAAATGCTCCAACTATTGGAACTGGTCCATTCACATACGCATGGGCTCCTTCTGCTGGTTTAAGCAGTACAAGTATTAAGAATCCTGTTGCTACTCCAGCAGTTACTACAGTTTATACTGTTACAGTAACTGATGTAACAAGTGGTTGTTACAGAGTTGGTACATTTACAGTAACTGTAAATACACCTCCTGTTGTTAGTTTAGGTACTACTTATAATATTTGTAACGGTTCAACAGCTAACCTGAATGCAATGGTAAGTGGTGGACATGTTCCATATAACTTTGTTTGGGCTGCAAGTCCTTCAGTAGTTTCTCCTGCAGTAATTCCTGGAACTCAAAATCCAAGTGTTATCCCACAGCCAAACAGCAACACCTCATTTACAGTAACAGTTACTGATAATTTTGGTTGTTCTGCAGTTTCTGCTCCTTTAGTTGTTACAACTGGCAATACTCCGGTAGCACATGCTGGTCCAAATGATACTATTTGTCAAGGTGAAGGCACAATGCTTACAGCTTCAGGTGGTGGAATTTACCAGTGGTTTGTTGCAGGTGGCGCCGCTATCACAACAGCAAGTTCATATCCAAGTACTCCTGTACTTTTCCCATCAGTTACAACTACCTATGAAGTTAGGGTAACAAGTGCATGTGGTGTAGCAATCAGTTTTGTAACTGTTCTTGTTTATCCTGCAACAACTGTTTCCTTAAGCATGCCAGTTTCAACATTCTGTAATGGTGCAGCAGCAGTAACAGTTACTGGCTTCCCAACAGATTTACATGGCGTATTCAGTGGTAATGGTATTGCAGACCATGGAAATGGTACAGCAACCTTTACTCCAAGTGTAACTGGAACATATAATATTAGCTATACTTACACAAATGCTAGTGGTTGTTCTTATACAGCAACTCATAGTGTTACTGTTAACGCTCTGCCTGTTGTAAGCAGTTTTGCTCCAATGGCAGTTTGCCAGGATGTTGCAAGTGTTGTTCTTACAGGTGGTACACCAGCAGGTGGTACTTATAGTGGTGTTGGTGTAACTGGTGGTACTTTCTATCCTGCAGTAGCTGGATTAGGTGCTAAAACTGTTACCTACACTTATACAAACGCAAATGGTTGTACAAGCAATGCTACTTCAACTGTTACAGTTAATAAGATTCCTGATGCATTTAGTGTTACTGTTGACAACAACGGACATTATTGCAATTATATCCCAGCTCCAGGAGTACATATCAGGTTGAGTAATTCAGAATTCTTTGTAGCTTCTTACAGACTGATCCTTGATGGTACCTATACTGGTATTTCAATGGTTGGTACAGGAACTATTATCGATTTCGGAGTTCAGACTGCTACTGGAGTTTATACAGTACAAGCTGTTTACAATGCCAGTGGTTGTACAAAGATGATGAATAACAGTGTTACTGTTGTGATTGATCCTTTACCACTTGTATATACAGTTAGCGGTGGTGGAAGTTATTGTTCAGCTGGTAGTGGTGCTTCAGGTTTAGGTGTTGATATCAATCTCGACAATTCAAACCTTGGTGTTACTTATCATCTTTACAGAAACGGTTACGTAATGGTTCCTGACGAAAGTCTGCCAGGTGTTAATGGTTTACTTACATTCCAGAATGTTACCCTTGCTGGTACATATACTGTTATGGCTGTAAATAATTCAACTGGTTGCCAGAAATTAATGTCTGGTTCAGCTGCTGTTGTTGTTCTTCCTTTACCTAACAAATACTTTGTATCATTCCAGGGTGGTGGTCAGACTTTGACTGTTTGCCAGGGAACACAAGTTGTTATCAGACAGAATTTCAGCGAATTTGGAGTTACTTATGAACTTTATTTCAATGGTAATCCAACAGGTTTAACAAGAAACTATTTACAGGGTCCTGCTCTTACCTGGTCATCTACAACTTTTGCTGCTGGTGTTTATACAGTTGTTGGTACACGTAATAATGCACCATACTACTGCTACAACACTATGAACAGTTCAGCTACTTTAGCTTATTATGTTCCTGTTAGTATTGTTACTCCTCCTGCGAATGCTTATCTTGATGAAGGTCAGGCTGCATCGTTCAGTGTTACAGCTGGTGGTTCAAATGCTGCTATTCAATGGCAGATTTCTACCAATGGTGGTTCAACCTGGACAAACTTAGCTAATGGCGGAATTTATAGTGGTGTAACTACTTCAGTTCTTAATTTAACTGCTTGCCCATACTCAATGACAAGATATCAATATCGTGCTGTTGTTTCTGGTCCATGTAACACAGTTAATAGTCCTGCCGGAGTTCTTTCAATTGATCCTATTGTTAATGTGTATGCTGGAAACGTTTCATCATGCGTAAGCAGTGATATTCTTGTTCCACTTACATTCACACATGCAGATTCTATCAATGCTATTTCATTGACGATCTATTATGATAATACAAACTTCACATATACGAACTATATTAACCTGAATTCACAGTTAAGCCCATTACAGTTATCTGTATACGCTAGTGGAAACAGAATTGGTATTTCTTATTTTGATGTTTCAAATACTGTAAATAGCAACTATGGCACATTCCATTTCCTTGATCTGAGATTTAACGGATTAAATGCTGGTGGAACATGTCACGCTCTGAATTTTGACCTCGTTGCACAGGGTGCATGTGAGTTGAGTAAGCTTAATGGTGATGTTCTGACAACTAATTTCTTTAATGGTCAGGCTTGCGTTGTTGCTCTGCCAACTATTGTATCTGCTTATCAGAGTCCAACTCCGATTTGTGCTGATGAGACCTTAAATCTATTTGCTAATGCAACTCATCCAGAAGGCGTAAGCTACAGCTGGACTGGTCCAAACGGATTTGTTTCTAATCTGCAGAATCCAGTGATTGCTAATGCTCAGGTTGTTAATTCAGGAGTTTATACATTAACTGTAACCAGTCTTGGTCATCAGTGTGTTAGTACTACAACTGTAAATGCAATTGTTCATCCAAGACCAAATATCTTCAGTGTAATATTACCAGGTGGTAATTCTACATGTGCTGGTAGTGGTGTTGAGGTAGCACTTTCAGGTTCAGATTTAGGAACTAGCTACAGATTATACAAAGATGGTGCTGCAGTAGCTGCTCCAGATGGAATTGCTACAGGTACAGGTTCAACAATTACTTTCGGTCCTCAGGCTGTAAGTGGAACTTATGAAGTACTTGCAACAAACATTTACGGATGTACAAATTGGATGACAGGTAATCCTACGATTCATATTAATCCATTACCATTATGGTTTAATGTTCAGGGGGGTGGTCACTATTGTATTGGTGGAAACGGTCGTGAGATCAGATTAAGCGGTTCACAGATTGGTGTTCAGTACACATTGTTACTCAATGCTTGCTGCTGCCAGGCTGACTCAATCGTTATGACTGTATCAGGAACAGGTTCACCTATTTCTTTCGGTTATCATACACTTCCTGGTTATTACAGTGTTGTTTCATCTAATCCTACAACAGGCTGTACTAACAATATGATCGGATGTATTCCAATTATTATTGATCCATTACCAACTACTGTTCTTACTGGTGTTCATTCAGTATGTTATGGTAGCTGTTCAACTATTCATTTCCAGTCAACTGGAAAATCACCTTGGCAGATTGTTGTAAGCAATGGTACAAGTAACTTTACTGTTACTGCTTCTACTGCAAGCTTCAATTACAGTGTATGCCCAACTGCAACTACTACTTACACTGTTGTTAGTGTAACTGATGGTAACGGTTGTACAAATACTGGTTCAGGTAGTGCAACAATTACAATCTGGGCACTTCCAGTTGTAAGTATTGCTAACTCATCACCTGTTTGTATTGGTGGAAATGTTACAATTACAAGTACTGTTACCGGTAATGGTCCATTTACATACTTATGGACTGGTCCAAACGGATTTACTTCTTCTGTAGCTAATCCAGTATTGAATGGTGTAACTCTTGCAAATGCAGGTACTTATACACTTCAGATTACCGACCTTAATGGTTGTGTTAATACTGGTTCAACAACTGTTGTTGTTAATCCTTTACCAGTTGTTACAGCTGGTGGTTCATCAGCTTGTATTGGTAGTACTCTAACACTACATGCTTATGCTGCTGGTACTGGCCCATTCAATTATTCATGGACAGGTCCTAACGGATTTACTTCTGCAATTGCAAATCCTGTATTAGCTTCTGCAGCTCTTGTTGATGCTGGTGTATATTCAGTTACTGTTACTGATGCTAATGGTTGTGTAGCTTCTGCAACTGCTACTTTAGCAGTTTGGAGTCTTCCAGTTGTTACTTCAGCTAGTAACACACCTGTTTGTGTACATGAAACAATTAACCTAACTGCTTCTGCAACTGGTTTTGGTATTATTAACTACAACTGGAGTGGTCCAAACGCTTTCACAGCAACTGGCGCTACAGCAAGTATTGCTAATGCAACTGCTGTTAATGCAGGTGTATACTCAGTTAATGTAGTTGATGAGCATCAGTGTTCAAGTGGTACTACTACTACTGTAGTTGTTAATCCTTTACCAGAAGTATGTTATATTACTGGTGGTGGTGTTTACTGCTTCGGTTGTATTCCTCCAGCTATTGGTTTAGCTTGTTCATCAACTGGTATTAGCTATGAACTGTTAAGAGACGGAAATCCAACAGGGGTTATCGTAGCAGGTACAGGCAACGCTATTTCTTTTGGTGGTGTTCAGCTTTCAGGTTTATATACTGTTATAGCTACAAACGTTGTAACTGGTTGCGCTTCAATGATGGGTGGCACTGCTACTGTTGTTGAACAGGCTCCTCCTACAGCTACTATCGATAATGGTACAATTTGTGCTGGTCAGACCGCTAATTTGAATATCCACTTAACAGGAGATTCATATTGGGCAGTTCATATTAACAACGGCACAACGAACTCAGTTCTTAACGTAAACAGTGGTGTAACTGGTGTTACAACATTTGATTACAATTATAGTGTTACTCCAAGTGTAACTACAACATACACTATTTCTCTTGTTACTGATGCAGTTTGTTACAACACAGGTAATGCTGGTACTGTAACTGTTAATCCAAATCCAACTAAGTTCCAGGTGAACGGTGGTGGTTATTTCTGCAGTGGTATTGGAGTTTATGTTGGTATGAACGGTTCACAGGCTGGTGTTAACTATCAGTTATTCAGACAAGGTACTCCAAGTCCTATTGCAACTGTAGCCGGTACTGGTTCAGCAATTAGTTTTGGTCCTCAGACAACTGGTATCTATACTGTTGTAGCAGTAAATGCAACTACAGGTTGTACCAGTACTATGAACGGCGATGCTGTTGTTATTCCAGATCCAGGTATGAATGGTTACAATGTTAGTGGCGGTGGTCGTTACTGCGTTGGAGGTTCTGGTGTTTGTGTATACGTAAGTGGATCACAGACAGGTGTTGAGTATAAATTATTACTTAACAATATCTACACTGGAACAACTCTAGCTGGTACAGGCTCAGTATTAAGTTTCTGTGGTGTTACAGCTGCTGGCGATTATACAGTAATTGCTTTCAATCCTCAAACTACATGTACAAGGAATATGACAGGAACTGCAACAGTAGTTGTTGATCCTTTACCAACTGCTACAATTAGCGGTAGTGCAACTGTATGTTATGGTTTAAGTGCAACATTACATGTTACCTTAACTGGTACTGCTCCTTGGAACATTGTTGTAAACGATGGTTTCAACAGTTTTTCACATCATATTCTTACTTCAAACTGGGATACTATCGTAACTCCTGGTAATACAAGAACCTACACAATTTCTACAGTTGTTGACGCTCATTGCCAGAATTCAGGTAGTGGAAGTGCAACAATTACTGTAAACTCACCAAGTTCATTTGTTGTAACCGGTGGTGGTTCATACTGCGCTGGTGGTCAGGGAGTGATTGTTGGTCTGAGCGGATCACAGGTAGGTACTATTTACACTCTGTACATTGGTTCTACAGCAACATCACAGGTATTAGCCGGAACTGGCAGTCCATTAAGTTTTGGATATCAGACAGTAGCTGGTACTTATACAGTTGTAGCTCATGATAATGGTACAGGTTGTAACAGAGTTATGAACGGAACATCTATTGTAGTAATTACTCCTCTTCCAACGGTATTTAACGTTACTGGTGGTGGTGCTTGCTGCTTAGGTTGTACTCACGTATTTGTTTGCCTTAGTGGTTCACAAACAGGTATCTCCTATGAGATCTATATCAACAATGTAGCTTCCGGAATTATTAAATATGGTAACGGACAGCCATTCTGCTATGATTACTCAACTACTGGTGGTACTTATACTATCAAAGCTACCAACATGCAAACTGGTTGCTGGACATGGATGAACGGTAGTGCTACTGTTGTCATCTATCCTACAGCTCAGGCAATGCTAAGTGGTAACTCAACAATTTGTGCTGGCGACAGTGCTTTATTGACAGTTAACTTTAGTATTGGTACAGCTCCATACAGCTTTGGTTTAAGCAATGGATCATCAACTGTTACACATTCAGGTATTACTACAAATCCTTATAGCTTCTACGTAAAACCAGTTGTTACAAGTGTTTATACTTTAGCTTGGGTTAGTGATTTCTACGGTTGTTACAATAATGTAACCAATGGTTCAGCTATCGTTAGCGTAACTCAGATTCCAGGAGTTTCTATTCCTCAATATGCTGCAGTTTGTGTAAATGCTGCTCCGTTTGTTCTTACAGGTGGTTTACCAGCTGGTGGTTCTTACAAAGTTGATGGAGTTGCAGCAACAAGCTTCAACCCTGCTACAGCTGGTTTAGGTTCACATGCTATTGCCTATCAGTATACAAATGGTACAGGTTGCCAAGGATTTGCTTATAGCAGTATCGTTGTTAACCCATTACCTGCAGTTAGCTTTACAGGCTTGAATCCTGAATATTGTATTGATGCTCAGATGTCATTACTTGTTGGTAACCATGCACCACTTGGTTCATTCAGTGGTCAGGGAGTTATTGACAATAACAATGGAACTGCATACTTCAATCCACAATTATCTGGTATTGGCGGACCATATACTATTACGTATTCATTTACTGATGGTAATGGTTGCTCAAGCAGTGTAAGTCATACAACAAGTGTTGGTGCAATACCAAATGTATTCTTCTCAGGTCTTTCAGCAACTTATTGTGTGAATGAGCCTATAGTTACTCTAACTGCAAATATGGCCGGTGGTGTTTTCAGTGGTCCTGGAGTAGTTGGTAATACATTTAATCCTGCTGCTGCTGGTGTTGGTGGACCTTATATGGTTACTTATACTTACAGCAATGGTTTATGTGCTAATTCTTATTCACAGTATGTAACTGTATATGGTATTCCTGATGCTTGCACATTCAATGCTCCAAATCCAATCTGTTGTACAGGTTGTTTCGTGGATCTTATCCTGAATTGCTCTAGCCAGGGAATTAACTACCAGTTATATAAATTCTATGCTGGTACAACTCTACCTATTTCTGTTCAAGGTGCTGTAGCCGGAAATGGTCTGCCAATTGTTTGGTCAGTTGCTGATTCTGGATTCTACTGGGTTGTTGCAACTAATCCAATCAGCGGATGTAGCAACATTATGACAGGAACTGTAAATGTTATCACAAAGGGATGGCCAGAAATGACTGTCACTGCAACTCCTACCACAGTTTGTGTTGGACAGCAGTCAACTATCAGCCTTGATATCACAGGTGTACCACCGTTCTCATTCACAATTTACAATGGTTCAAGTTTGTTACAGGTTAATAATCTGTTAACAAATACATATGATCTCACTGTATCTCCTAGTGTAACTACTACTTATACATTTGGTGAACTACATGATGCATTCTGTTTCAATCCTGGTTACGAAAACGTAATCATTTCTGTAAATCCTGCACCTGCAGTATACAATGTTACCGGTGGTGGTGTAACCTGCCAGTTTGGTAATGGTGTTGCAGTTGGACTTGATGGTTCACAGGCTGGTGTTTATTATCAGCTTATGCTTGACGGAAATGCAACAGGTGTTGTTGAAGTTGGAACTGGTTCAGCTATATCATTTGGTACTTACAGTGTTGCCGGAACCTATACAGTTGAGTCTGTAAGTCTGACAACTTGCGAATACGTTATGAATGGTTCAGCAGTTATCACTGTTACTCCTTTACCACAGGTTAGCTTAAGCCCATTCACAAGTGTTTGTGAAGGTTCAGCAGCATTCGCACTTAGCGGAGGTTCACCAGCAGGTGGAGTATACTTTGTAAACGGTATCCAGATTAATCAATTTGATCCAGCAGGTGTTGGAGTTGGTACTTTCACAATTACCTACGAATACACTAATGGTTATGGTTGTGCAAATTCTGCAACTCAGAACATCACAGTAGATGCTCTTCCATATGTTACTCTAGCTTCTTTCAGCGGTGTATGTTTCGGTTCAAGTCCGATAGTACTCGGTGGCGGTTTACCAGCTGGTGGTTCATACTATGTTAATGGTACTTTAGCTACAACATTCAATCCTACCACTTATGGTGCTGGAACTTATTCAGTAGTTTATATGTATCAGGATGCTAATGGTTGTTCAGGTCAGGCTTCAAGGTCGATCACTGTTTACGGTGCTCCAGTTGTTAGCTTAGCTCAGTTTGCAAACACATTCTGCTTAGGCGCAGGTTCATTAACATTAACCGGTGGTTATCCTGCAGGTGGTGTTTATAGTGGTCAGTTTGTAACAGGTGGACAATTCAATGCTACAGTAGCTGGTGATTATCAAATCACTTACTCTTATACAGATCAGAATGGTTGTTCAGGTTTTGCTACCCAGACAATCCATGCTGCAGTTTGTGCACAATATGGTATCAGTGGTACAGTTGCTTATGACAATACAGCAGGTTCTGTAATGAATAATGTAAGTGTTAACCTGATGCAGGGTTCTGCACTTGTTGCAACAACTACAACTGATAATAGTGGTCACTATAACTTCGGCAGCTTAACTCCTGGTTCATACACTGTTCGCGCAGCAAGTAGCAAACCTTGGGGTGGTGTTAACTCAGCTGACGCGCTTCTGATTCTGAAACATTTTGCTGGAATCAGCACTTTGGCACCATTCAGAGCACTTGCAGCAAATGTTAATGCAGATGCAGCAGTTAACTCAATTGATGCTCTCATGGCAGCTAAGAGGTTTGTAAACCAGATTTCCAGCTTCCCAGCAGGTGATTGGTTATTCCAGGCTAATACAGTTGTTTTAGGCTCAAGTAATGTGATCAATAATTTCAGTGCTTTATGTTTTGGTGATGTTAATGGTTCATACACTCCACCTTACGTAAAAACTCCTGCTACAGTATCTCTTAACACCCTTGGTGTAAAAGAAATCAAATCATACGAATCTTTCTTACTGCCTGTAAATGTTACCGGTTCACTAAAGGTAGGCGCTATCTCAATGGTAGTATTCTATCCTGAAAATCTGGTTGACGTAGAAGGTGTTGTTGTTAATAACGGCAACTCAAGTGATGTTCTCTACACTGCTAACAATGGCGAATTGAGAATTTCATGGTACAGTATGAAGGAAATTACTCTCAGCAATATGGATGCTCTCCTTACGCTGAACCTAAAGACAAAGAATATCAGTGGTGTTGCTGCCGGTGAATTAGCTCTTACACTTGATGGTGTTAGCGAAATTTCTGACAAGAGTGCTGCTGCAATTCAGAATGTTAATTTAACTTATCCTAAATTGGTTGTTGCTGCTAATGAATACAGTATCAGCAATTATCCAAATCCATTCAAGGGCGTAACAGAAATCGTTTACAACCTTCCTGAAGATGGAAAAGTTACTTTGACTGTCTATAATATCCTTGGAGATCAGGTAGCTGTTCTTGTTAACAATGTTGACCAGAATGCTAATACTTACAAGGTTAAATTCGATGGTTCTTCATTAGTTCCTGGCGTCTATACTTACAAGATGGAAGTAAAGGGTGCAACTAAGGACTATGTTAAATCAACGATGATGGTTCTTACCAAGTAAGCAGAGTTCTGCTGAATTGAACGAGGGCGTCTCTTAAGTGAGACGCCCTCGTTTGTTTATAATAGTTATTGCTTTATTTTCTTTAGGATGGAAGGTTTTTTTTAACGCAAGGAACGTTAAGAAGTGATGGGCTATAACATATCTTATTACCGTAACAGATACATACATGCCGCCACTTTGTGGCAAAAAACATCGCTACCAGTCAATTGATTCACTGGTAAATTGATAGATTTGTAGACTTGTTTCTACCTATATTTTGTGACTGACGGCACTGGATTTTGATTGTAATCAGCAAAAGCCTGGCTGATAAGGTGAGAGGGAGAGTGAGCGCTATACTTTAGCCAAGCCAATAAAAGAGATGTATTTGTTTTTATAGAGTTGTGTGAGAAATTTTGTTACTCTTTCTTCGGTGGGATGAATTTTCTCGGCTAGTTTTAGTGTGAGTTCTGTGCAAATATGATGGACTGATTTAATTCCGTCGATGAGAAGCCAGGTTTCAGAGCCGGATTCATCGAGGTGAAGATAGATATAGCTTTTCTTTTCGGGGAGGTTCATGAATTTGCGCCAGAACCGGGATTCGAAGCGGGGAACAAGAAGTGTAACCAGGCCGTTAGCTTCAATTTGATGGGTAAGTATGCGAAGGGGAATTTGATCGAGGTAATTCAGGGTTTCTGAAGGAGATTCTTTTTTGTTTTGACGGGATTTCATTATTGGATTGTGAGTTTGTATTGCAAAGGTAGCAGAAATCGGCAAACTCAATTTTATCTCTGGCCTTGTCAAATCAAAGACAGGAAAGGCCGAATTTTGAACACCTTGATAATCTTATAGAGGATAAAAGGAAAGAGATTGAACTATTGCCACCATCAAAAAATAAGCTGAACAGCTGCTCTTCCTTGGCAACTTTCCTGAATCGCTTCCGTTAATTCATTACTTTTGTTTATCCTTGTTCAATAAAGCTATATATCATTGACAATGAACTCAATACAATTTTATTTTTTGTAATGTCAATTTTATAAGAAGGATGCGACAGAAGTATCGTAAAAGAAGGAAACTATGATTTACAGTATACAACATAAGTGGATTAAGAGAATAATCAGCTTTTTCATAATGGCAATTCTGTGTTCATTTGTTTCTGTCTCTTATGGACAGTTTTCGAAGATAAAAGTAAAGTCTAAAAGTGGGGGCAGCAGGGTAATTATTAAGAAAAATCATCCCATCATCGTGTTTAATTCTTCTACTAAGTTTAAGGGAACGATAACAGATATAGGTCCGGATTTTATTCAAATCAGAATTAATGATAGATTTCCGACAAAAGTGGAATATGAGACCATTCCAAACATTAATATTAAATGGGAAGCCAAATATAAAGCGGGGTGGGTTTGTATTTCTGATGTATATCATGGTCATACTGCTATACTCAAGCGTTCTCTTGATTTTGAGAAAATCTATTTTAAAAATATCGACCATATCCAGTATAGCAAATCTGAGACTACACCTGGTTTCGGGTTTGAAACATTATTTCTTTTCATAGGATTTGTAACTACTCCGATTTGGAACTATAAATATGGCAGTTTTGATTGGGAAACTTTTGGTATTTTGGGGGGATTGGTCAGTGGAATAGTAATTTACTCAGCCATTCTAAATGAACGGCATAAATTGAAAACCTATAGTTTCAAAGATTACCACATTATGAGGATTAAGTGACATGTGAAACTCGCTTAAAAGAAGTTTTTTTACCCACCTGTCGAGCTGTTTTTTGAGCGTTAGTATAAAAGTGATACAAAGTATTGACTTTGTGTAAAATGAACTAAAATTTATAAGATGGGTTGCGCCAAATATGTTTATTCAACTAGTTAATTTCATTAATCTCCTAGGGTGTGATATTATTTTAATAATTCTACTAATCAAAAAATCTCAAATGTTTCAACATTTATAAAAAAAGCCCAACAAATTGATTACCAATTTATTGAGCTTTCATTTTGTTGTCCGACCAGGAACATCCTCTTTTTTATAATCTGATATTTTTATTTGGGGCGATCAAACAAACAGTTGTCAAAGTTTGAAGCACCAAAATGCTCAGGCCGCATGGCCCCGTAACCGCAACGCGACTGTGCCTGACGCTGTGGGGTATTAAGCAGAGCCCGGATATTATGCAGCGCCAGCCAATGTCGCTAACGCGGTTACGGGGCCATGCGGCCTTGAGCAAAAAGCCCAAATAATTGTTGAAAGATAATGAAACCGAACAATTATAAATAAAAAGAGGCTGAATCAACTTTTGAGACAGCCCCATACAGAAAACCGGAGGTGGGACTGGCTGTGGCATGTCCATACAGAATTGTCATACATTTAGTATCCTGATTAATCCAGGTTATTATCAATCAGCTTTGTAAGTTCTTTTTCAGTTCCTTCACCATAGCCTGAATGTGCATTGATGATGATTCCCTTTTTGTCAATCAGATAAATCGTTGGATAAGCGGTAACATGATAATCATTTGCAGTTTGTTTTCCTTGCAGAAGGACTGGATATGTTACACCTCGTTTCGCAAGGAATTCCGCAATATTGCTTTCCCGTTTATCATATGGATCAACACCTATTATCGCCAAGCCTTTGTCCTTATATTTCTCATGTAACGATTGCAAAACAGGCAAAGCAAGCCTGCAGGGATAACAGGATTTGTAGAAGAAATCGATTAGGATAAGTTTTCCTTTCAAGGATTCCAAACTTACCTTTTCATTACTCAATGAGGTCAATTCCCATGCTGGGGCGATGGTATCAACTGGCAACAATTCGACCTCTTTCTGTGGACCTGCGTAATCTTTGATATTACAATAAGATGGAATTGATTGCAATGTAAATAATTTTTCATCCACCGTGTTTGTAAGATCATAGTTATCGAGTGTCCATTTTTCATATTGAACCATGGTGTCATTCTTTGACAACACAACCATATGATAGCTATATTGAACCGGTATATAATCCGAGATATTTACCCACAATTGAAGTTCTATCCTCTCCAAGTTCAATTTCTCAGAACTGTCAAATTTTGGATAACTCACACAAAGAAGATGATAGCATAAATGCTTATTTAAAGTGACCTTTCCCAGTAATTCTATCGAATACTTATTAGCTACAATATCTGAGTCATGAAGAATGGGTTTACATTTCTCGTGCCAGAAAGGGGAGTACATATACCTTAAATAATTTTTAGCTCGAATAGTTGAACTCCACTTTGATATCGCAGTTACTGTTGCAAGACTATCCTCCAGTCTGAGATTAACAACCTCCTGACCTGTGTAGATAGACTCAAAGATGCACTTCGAATTCTTCATCCCATAGGTATGAAATACCATTGGGAATAGGGTATCTCCTTGTATCTTTTTAAAGAAATATTTCCCTTTGCTGACAGAAGTATCATTAGCAGCAATTGATTTAAAGTACTTTGTTGTTTCACAGAACCCATAATGGATGTTCTGACATTTATCAAGCGTTTCCCTCATAATTTCTCTGGCCTCTTGCCCGAAGGAACACATAGAATATGAAACACATAGAGTGATTAAAAGAATTTTATTCATGCAAAATAATGACTTATCGGGTAAATTAATTAATCAAATATACATTACAAACCTGTGGTTTTCACACAGACGCATAAAAATCCAGTCCGGATCTCAGGCGCTTTGCGTGCTCGAGGCACAATCTTTATCTTAGCGCATTAATCATTAATCTTACAAATTATGAAACGAGCATGC
>CAIXZF010000114.1 GCA_903923925.1 uncultured Bacteroidales bacterium | reverse complement strand
GTTTGATATCAGCAATTTTCATTCCTTGTGAAAAGTCCAATTCTATTGGGTCAATCCAGAATTTGGCAAATCCTCCAGCCTTACGCACATGTACATGAATTGGTTCTTGTCCCTCATTCGAATAGAAAAAGAAAACAAAACCGAACAATCTAAATATTTATGGCATATAAAACCTTGTAAATGTTTATTTCATTAAAGACACTTTAGGATATCAGTCAACAAATTGCAGATTTAGCAAAATTTTCATTTTTCATTTTTCATTTTTCATTTTTCACTTTTGACATGCTAATATAAACTATCAGGCATACATTAATTTACCTTTGGGCTGAGGGATGTTTCTTTTTAATTCTATAGCGGTTTCAATCCATTGATCAATAACAACCTGAATATTGGTTAACGCCTCCTGATAATTAATTCCGTCTGCCATACAACCTGCTAATTCAGGAACTTCTGCAATGAAGCAATTGTCATCTGTACTCCAATAGATTATTATTTCATATTTATGGTTCATGGTCTTGATGGGCTAAGTTTGTATTTGAGAATCAAATTCCTTACCTGCTTAACCTGATAAGGTTTTGCCTTATTATTACTTTGCGGCTGGATATTTATTATTTCTTCAATTTCTAGTGGGAGTGAATCCTTATTAATTTGCTGATGAAGAATGAGTAGGGCCCCCTTGCTTTCTGCTTTCTGCCTTCTGCTTTCAAGAAAGCCCTGAATCATCAAATTCATTAACTGCTTTGCATACAAGGGCGACTTCTTCCATTGTCATCACAGGGCTTATGGGGAGGCTAAGGCATTGGTTGTGGATTTGCTCTGTGATGGGGTAAGAGAGATGGTTCCAGTGTTTGTAAGCCTGCTGTTTGTGGGGCGGAATGGGGTAGTGAATGTGGGTTTGGATGTTGTTCTGGGTGAGGTGGTTTTGGAGTTGATCGCGGGTTTTAGTAAGGATCACGAAGAGGTGCCAGACATTGTTTAACCCGTCGTTTAGCCCTTTCGGGGGCTTGAAGCCCCGACAGGGTTGGAGTGGGTCGTTTAACCCTTTCGGGGGCTTGAAGCCCCGACAGGGTTGGCTAGCTGTTGGTATAATGATATTTTGGTTTGTGATGTGGTTACAGTAGTAATTGGCGATTTCGCGTCTGGCCTGGTTTTCGGCATCGAGATGGGATAGTTTGATGTAGAGAAAAGCGGCCTGCATTTCGTCGAGGCGGGAGTTGAGGCCCTGGTATTGGTTATGGTATTTTTGGTTGCTGCCGTAATTTGCTATGCTGCGGACTACGGTGGCAAGGGTATCGTCATTAGTGGTTACGGCACCTGCATCGCCAAGGGCGCCCAGGTTTTTGCCCGGGTAGAAGCTGAAACCTGCTGCATCTCCGAGTGAACCGCTTTTCCTGGTATTCCATTCAGCACCTATTGCCTGGGCATTGTCCTCGATGATTTTGAGGTTGTGTTGTTTGGCAATGGACTCTAGTTCTTCACTCCAACAAATTTGTCCGTACAAATGAACTACAAGAATAGCACGGGTACGGGAGGTGATGTGGGATTCGAGCAGTGAGATGTCGAGATTATAGGTATTGATATCAGGTTCAACAAGTACCGGGGTGAGGCGGTTATCTGTTATGGCCAGGATAGTGGCGATGTAAGTGTTGGCTGGGACGATAATTTCATCGCCCTCTTTCATGTAACCTAGCTCGATAAATGCTTTTAGGATTAAGCGAAGGGCATCGAGACCGTTTGCTACGCCTATCGCATGATTTACTCCGATATAGCTTGCAAGCTTTGTTTCGAATTTTTTAACTCTATCTCCTAAAAGATACCAGCCGGAATCGATTACGTCTGCAGCGGCTTTCTTAAGCTCTGCAGCGTATTGGGCGTTGATTTTTTGGAGATCGAGAAAACGGATCAAGTGAAAAGTGAAAAGTGAAAAGTGAAAAGTTTATTAAGTGAAAAGTGAAAAGTGAAAAGTGAAAAGTGAAAAAGTGAAAAAGTGAAAAGTTTATTAAGTGAAAAGTTTAACAGTTGTTAGTTTGGAGTGTTTGTGTGTTTTTATAGTTTTGGTAGACTGAATTGATTCCTTTTGTGAGTTCGATTTTGGGAGTCCAGTTGAGTTGGTTTAGCAGGCTTACGTTTAGTTGTTTGCGTTTTGGGCCGTCGGGTTTGGTGGGATCGGTTTGGATTTCGCCAGTGAAGCCAACTACTGTTTTGATTGTTTCGGCGAGTTCTCTAATGGTGGAATCAATTCCGGTTCCTATGTTAATATGTGTTTGATTAAGATCTTTGTATAGTGTATCGGCAGAAACGTTTTCCATAATATGTATGCAGGCATCAGCCATGTCGTCTACGTGGAGGAACTCGCGGTAGATTTCTCCTGTTCCCCAGAGGGAGACATAAGGCAGGAGGCAGGAGGCAGGAGGCGAGGGGGTGATGCCGTATTTTATAAGGGTTTGGGTGATTTCTTCTTTGGAGTTTTGTCCGGAAATACTTTCTATCGGGCGTTTGTTGAGGTCGGTGCGGATGGAAGTCCAGTCGGAGTTTTCGAGGCATTTTCCGAGGTGGAATTTGCGGATGAGTGCGGGTAGGACATGGCTTTTTTCGAGATCGTAATTATCGTTGGGGCCGTATAGATTGGTGGGCATCACGGAAATAAAATTGCAGCCGTATTGCCTGTAATAGTTTTCGGTCATTTTGATACCTGCAATTTTTGCAATAGCGTAGGGCTCGTTGGTTTCTTCGAGGGGAGCTGTGAGCAGGTATTCTTCTTTCATCGGTTGGGGCGCATTTTTGGGATAGATGCAGCTGCTGCCAAGGAAGAGTAGTTTTTTTACATTGTTTTTATAGGCTGAATGGATGATATTGTTCTGTATCATCAGGTTTTCGTAGATGAACTGCGCACGATAAGTGCTGTTGGCAATGATGCCGCCGACTTTTGCAGCGGCCAGGAAGACGTAGTCGGGTTTTTCTTTTTCGAAGAAGGCTTCTACATCTGTCTGACGAATAAGATCGAGTTCATCGAGGCTGCGCAGGACAAAGTTGCTGAAGCCTTTTGATAACAGGTTTCTGTGAATGGCGGAACCAACCATTCCAAGGTGACCTGCGATGTAAATCTTATCTGTTTTGTTCATTTATCTGGCGTTTTAACCCTTGCGGGCGTTTGCAACCCTGCCAGGGTTAAAAGTTTTTTACTGCCTACTGCCTACTGCCTACTGCCTACTGCTTACTGCCTTCTGCCACTGATCTTTTTTCGAAATCGGCGAGGGTCATGCGTTTCACGAGGTCTTTGAAGGTGGTTTGTGGTTCCCAGCCGAGTTTGGCTTTGGCCTTGCTGTAATCGCCGATGAGGATATCGACCTCTGTGGGGCGGAAGTAGCGGGGATCTATTTCTACGACAACTCTTTTGTTGGATGCTGTTCCGATGCTGCCGGTTTCGGAAACGCCTTCGCCTTCCCAGGAAACTTTTTCACCTAAAACGGCAAAGGATTCTTCTACAAATTCCTTTACTGTATGTGTTTCGTTGGTGGCAAGTACGTAATCATCGGGTTCGGGAGCCTGAAGCATGCGCCACATGCCTTCTACATACTCTGGTGCGTAACCCCAGTCGCGCTTGGAATCGAGATTGCCAAGGCGCAGTTTCTCCTGCTTGCCGGTAAGGATATTGGCTACTGCTGTGGTAATTTTTCTTGTGACAAAGGTTTTACCACGGCGTTCGGATTCATGATTAAAGAGGATTCCGTTGCAGGCGAATAAATTGTAAGCTTCCCTGTAATTTACCACTATCCAGTAGGCATATAATTTTGCAACTGCATAAGGGGAACGGGGATAAAAGGGTGTTTTTTCGGTTTGAGGGATCTCTGCAACTTTTCCGTATAATTCTGAAGTAGAGGCCTGGTAGAATTTTGTCTTTACGCCTGTTTCGCGGATGGCATCGAGGAAGCGGAGTGTTCCTATGCCGTCTACTTCGGCTGTATATTCGGGTACTTCAAAGCTAACCTGAACATGTGATTGAGCACCAAGATTATAGATTTCGTCGGGATTAACTTTTTCGACCAGGCGGTTGAGGTTACTGCTGTCGGTGAGGTCGCCATAATGGAGAAATAATCTACTGTTCAGCAGACCTTTTTGCTGGTAAAGGTGATCGATGCGAAAGGTATTGAATGAACTGGAGCGACGGATAATACCATGAACAGTGTAGCCTTTTTCGAGGAGTTGTTCTGTGAGGTAAGATCCATCCTGGCCTGTAATGCCGGAAATGAGGGCTATTTTAGGGTTTGGCATTGTTGATAGAGATTTGAAGTGTTAAGGCGGAAGGCGGAAGGCAGAAGGCAGGAGGCAGAAGGCAGGAGGCAGGAGGCAGGAGGCAGGAGGCAGAAGGCAGGAGGCAGGAGGCAGAAGGCAGGAGGCAGAAGGCAGGAGGCAGGAGGCAGGAGGCAGGAGGCAGAAGGCAGGAGGCAGAAGGCAGGAGGCAGGAGGCAGAAGGCAGGAGGCAGAAGGCAGGAGGCAGGAGGCAGGAGGCAGGAGGTGCGTTCTTACTATCTTGTTATAATAACCCTGTCGGGGTTTCAAGCCCCCGACAGGGTTAAGCGTTACTGCCTACTGCTTTCTGGCCCTAGACTTTCCAAAGGAGCAAGGCCTCTGGGTGTTCTTCCATATGATCGGAGAACTCACCGGGTTCGAGAATGACGTATCGGATTTTGCGGTTTACGAAGCTTTCTGCTTTGGAGATCAGATGGATGAGATAATCTGAATTTAGTTGATTTCCAATTAAAACGACATCAATGAATTTGCTGTCGAGGCCTTTGGCGAAATTGCCGGTGAGGTAGGCACTTTGTACTCCGCCGAGCTGGGTAATAACTCTTTCGATCAGTTGGTCGAGGCCTATATATTTCAGCACAATGCTGTTTATATCTTTAAATAATGGATGTTTTGTATTTGCCTGAAAGATCTTTTTGTTACCTCGTGGTTCTGTATTGAGAAGTCCGGCTTCTTCGAAGCGGTTAAGTTCCAGGCGAATTGCATTTGTAGACTCCCCGAATTCGCCTTCCAGATCCCTGAGATAGGAGGTGGTATTGGAATTCAGGAAAAACTTCAGAAGAAGTTTCAGCCTTGTTTTAGAAGTGATAAGGGTATCGAGCATTTGTGAGGGGGGCACAGCTTCGCCCGGTGACTCACATTTAATAGTGAGGTGGGGTGTAAACTATGAGTAACAAATGTACTCAAAAAATTTCTTATGAAACAATGAAGTAATAAAATGCATGTTTGAACTGATAGATAGCAGCAAAAATTTAATGGATTGAGTTTTAAAGTGGTCGTTTAACCCTGGCGGGGGTTTGCAAGTCTGCCAGGGTAGGGGAGGTCGTTTACCCCTGGCAGGGGTTTGCAAGCCTGCCAGGGTAGGATATCTGAATTCTTTATAATGCTTTGAGCGATGCCAGGGAAACCGTTACTGTTAGTGCCAGGCCTATTTCATTAATCCGCAGTACAATAGATTTCTTCCCTTTCCATTCCACCATTTCTCCTCTGAATCCTGCCAAAGGCCCCGAAACGACTTCAACAGCAGCACCGGCTTGCAATTTCTCCGAGATCATCTCAAAATCTTCATTGCCATTTAACAATATCTTCAGCGAATCTATCTGCCAATCAGGAATCGCTGCTGCTGTTCCGGAAAACGTGATAAATCTTACAATCCCCATCGTTTTCACAACATCGAAATACTCCTTCTCCGAAATACGCACAAATACATACGAGCGGATCAGGGGCTCTTCTACCCACTTCTTTCGGTCTGACCATTGCTTGAGGATTCGCTTCAGCGGTACATATGAATCAATCCCTGTATCGCGCAAAAGTTTATCAATTTTTTTCTCTGTCCGCGCTCTCGTGTACAGCGCGTACCAACTTAATTCTCCCGGATTTGATAACTTCATTAGTGTCTGTTAATTCTGCAAATATACACATATACACTTTTACTCAGACAGAGTTTTATACCTGACCTGATCAACAATATTACATATAATTCCATATCTTCGCAGCCGAAATAATAACAATTCTTTATGCATAAGTACCTTGTAACCGGTGGTGCCGGATTCATCGGCTCTAATATCACCGAAAGCCTTCTGGCCCAGGGGAATTTCGTACGTATTCTCGATAACTTTGCCACTGGCCGTAAAGAGAATATCGCCGGATTCCTCAAGCATCCTAACTTCGAACTTAATGAGGCAGACCTGCGCAGTTTTGATGACGTACGCAAAGCATCATCGGGTATGGATTTTATCCTCCACCAGGGCGCCCTACCCTCGGTACCTCGCTCTGTCGCCGACCCAATTACCACAAATGAAGTAAATGTTCTTGGCACCCTGAATGTTCTGCAGGCCGCCAGAGAACATAAAGTTAAGAGGGTAGTTTATGCTGCTTCTTCCTCTGTTTATGGCAACAATCCAAACCTGCCTAAAGAAGAAGGCATGCCGCCAATGCCGCTGTCTCCTTACGCAATCAGCAAATATGCCGGCGAGGCATATTGTAAGGTCTTCCACGATTTATACGGACTGGAAACTGTCGCATTGCGCTATTTCAACGTATTCGGACCCAAACAGGACCCGACTTCTCAATACAGCGCCGTTATTCCGAAGTTTATCCGCATGATCAGCGAGGGCGAGTCGCCTGTTATCTATGGTGATGGCCTCCAATCCAGAGATTTTACATACGTAGAAAACAATATCCGTGCAAATATTCTCGCCTGCACAGCAAAAGGTGTTGCCGGTAAAGTATTCAATATTGCCTGCGGCGAACGTTACACCCTGCTGCAACTCATGCAATTTCTCAACACAATAATGGGAACAAAGATCCAACCCGTATTCGACAACAACCGTTCCGGCGATGTAAAACACTCCCTCGCCTCCATCACACTTGCCCGGCAGGAATTAGGCTTCGAAGTCTCTGTCAACTTCCCCGAGGGTCTCCAAAAAACTGTCGAATACTTCAAATAAACTACAACTTTCGTCTATTAACCCTGTCAGGGGTTTGCAACCCTGACAGGGTTAATAGTTTGATATTTAGCAAATTAGGCTAAGCCAGGATTTCACTTCGGAGGGGAGACGGTTTAGTTTATTGCGAATGCGTTTGTGGATGGGCGGGATTGGTGGTTCTGAGTAAAATCCTCTTTTTGAATAGTCGATTGAAGTGATTCCCTGGCTTTGAAAAAAATCCGGGATTGAATCGACCCATTTTCCTTTGGTTATTCCACCACGGATATAGTAGTCGATAATATATCCATATTTTTTGATATGGTCGGGATTTATTGAGTAAAAGCTATCTTTTGTTTTTGAGGCGCGTTTGCTTCCCCATTTTTCGGCCATCCAGGGGGATTCGTGGGGGCGGAGGTAAAATTTAAATCTATCGGTTTTCCAGATTCCTGCCTGGGTTGAGAATCTGTAGGGAGCATTTTGAGCGCGTTCGAGGAGGAATGGATATTTTGTAGATATATTATTGCCGGGCATGCCAATGAGCATGAGGTGGCTGTAATTTTCCTTCAACACTAATTCAAATATAGCTGTGAATTCGTTATGATTTACCGGGGCTTTGATGAAGTAATCTTCGAGCAGGAGAAGGATGTGGGTGGTTTTAACATATGATAATGTTTGTAAGGTGATTTCTGACCAGCTAAGTTTTTTAGGATTATTTTTTTGAACGCAGGGGCAGATTATATCCAAACCAGGGTATGAGAAGGGGATTGTTTCAGTAGCGAAGATGATTGGGCCGTTCCATTCAGGCCAGAATTTCCGGAGGAGTTTGAAGAAGGGATCCCAGCAGTCGGCGAACTTATCTGATGAACTTACATATAATGTGAGATTCGGGTTCATGAAGTAAAATTAAAAAAAATAGCATTGGTATTTGGTGGTTTTAAAAATCTTCTTACTTTTGCGGCTCGAATAACACTCCTCCTTAGCTCAGTTGGTTAGAGCATCTGACTGTTAATCAGAGGGTCTCAGGTTCAAGTCCTGAAGGGGGAGCAAAATTATCTAAGTCCTTAATTGCTAAAGCATTTAAGGACTTTTTTTATACCCCCTACCAGACAATGTTGCAACTACAGTGCCTAATCTCATCTTTTTTAGCTCTTCGGCAGCTATAGAATCCATGTAAGAAAGGGCAAATCATCAAAACCTCCATGCAACGATTAATCCCTGTATTTGACGCAATATTTGCAACGATAATGTTAAATGCAACGAATATGATGTATATTTGTTGCAAAATATGCGA
Source organism: uncultured Bacteroidales bacterium (assembly GCA_903923925.1). Lineage (GTDB taxonomy): Bacteria > Bacteroidota > Bacteroidia > Bacteroidales > CAIXZF01 > CAIXZF01. Next base: position 39,933 of record CAIXZF010000114.1, on the reverse strand, counting down.
CGAATGAGAGCATTTATTTACCAATTAGATACTTGGCCAAATTTTTCCTGGAAACTTGATGAGTTCGTTAGCTTATTAGGCGAAGTTAGAAATTTGCAAGGGCGACTGTTAGGAAGAATGGAATCATTAGGGTTTGAGCTAAGAAATGAAGCCACACTTGAAACCTTGACTCTTGATGTATTAAAATCTACAGAAATTGAAGATGAATTTTTAAATCCTGACCAAGTTCGTTCTTCGATAGCCAGAAGGTTAGGTATGGAAATAGCAGATTCAATTGAAGCGGACAGAAATGTTGATGGAATGGTTGAAATGATGATTGATGCTACCTATAATTGCTTCAACCCATTAACATCAGAAAGGCTTTTTGACTGGCATGCAGCATTATTTCCAACAGGGAGAAGTGGAATGTATAAAATTACCGTAGCAGACTGGAGAAAAGATTCTACAGGTGCAATGCAGGTAGTATCGGGAGCGATGGGAAAGGAAAAGGTTCATTTTCAGGCTCCTGATTCATCTTTGGTTGAAGCGGAAATAAACCGGTTTTTAGATTGGTTTAATGAAAAAGAGGAAATCGATTTGGTGGTAAAGGCTGCCATTGCCCATTTGTGGTTTGTAACTATACACCCTTTTGATGATGGAAATGGACGAATCAGCAGAGCTTTGACTGACATGCTATTAGCACAATCAGATAAAAGTACACAGCGGTTTTATAGTATGTCTGCTCAAATCAGGATTGAAAGAAAACAATACTATGACATACTTGAAAAAACTCAAAAAGGAAACCTTGATATAACTGAATGGATTAAATGGTTTTTAAGCTGTTTGATTAATGCATTGAACTCGACTGATACAGTTTTGAATAGAGTATTAATTAAAGCTGATTTTTGGAATAAGCATGCCAAAACAGGAATTAACGAAAGACAGAAGAAGTTGTTAAACAAAATTTTGAATGGATTTGACGGTAAGCTTACATCTTCAAAATGGGCAAAGATTGCGAAATGTTCTAAGGACACGGCAATACGAGACATTAACGATTTGATAAACAAGAATATATTACAGAAAGAAGAAGCAGGAGGCCGAAGTACAAATTACGAATTGAAACTGGATTGAAATTCTGGTTAATGCGTCCTAATCTTCCACAAAATCCAAACATCATCAGGCAGTTTTGGTGACGTTTTCTTGTGATAGGAATAACCGTTCTTCAAAGGTGTCAATTAACGGGAACTTTTTCTAAGTGATTTTTGGGAATGGAGAAGAGTTTACAAATTGTTTTATGAATGGCATCCTGTATTAATTTATTTAACATTCAGCTTACCAGTACTTTGAGTACTAACTTTCCATAAAACACTGTAGTCAGACAGGGTGTAATATAGTTGCAACTTTCGGCCGCAGGGGGAGCAAATCAGTCGGGAGTCCTTAAATACCAGTTATTTAAGGACTTTTTGATTTTAATTCGAGGCCTTACGTTTTGAGATAATTACGGATTTCATTAAGTAATTTTGGGAGGTCATTGATAACAACACCCCATATAAGCTCATCTGAGATAACATCATAGCCATGAATGATTCTGTTTCGGAGGCTGATAATTTTCTTTGAGTGAGCTATCTCAATTGTAAAATCCTTGTCAACAATCAGTTTTACGGCTTCTCCAATAATTTCCAGATTCCGTTCTACAGCTCTTTATGTTTTCAGGTCGTTCTTGTATTGTTCAAAAATTATATTGCCAAGAGGCAGAAATTGTTCAATCTCTTCGATAGCGATTTGAATGTCGAAAAGCCAGGTTTTTATTTCATTATCCATAAATCAACCGTTTAGAGGAATTAACGTTTTCCAGAAAGTATGGATTCTTAAGAGATTGTTCTTCAAGAAGGTCGACAGGTCTTCTCAGCAGAGTTTCAAGTGAGAATTTTAAATCAAAATAATTATCAGCATATTGGAGTAGGTCGATGTTTTGAAAACGGACGATAAAATCGACATCGCTATTGTCATTGTAAGTATTGCCTAACATTGAACCAAACAGGTAAAGTTTATCTACCCTATGATTTTTACACAGGTGTTGAATTGTTCCAATATTAGTATCAATGACATTCATTAGGGCAAATTTAACACAATATCACAGTAGTGCAAATTGTTCATAGATCTCGTTGTGTCTGATTGGCGAACCGGTTACAATTTGTGACATCTGGATAAAATAATTATTGAATTCAACAGTGCTTCAAAGTAGCAGGACTTTCTTTTACCTTTGCAAGGGCAGTATTTAAAGTATTCCTGCCTTGGGAGGACAGGCCGTGGTATGTTATCCTGGAAAATATAGTTGATAATAAAATCAAAATAAATTGACATATGAAAATTCTTGGTTTAGGAAATGCCTTAGTTGACATTATGACAAAGCTGCAGGATGATACGATTCTGGAGCAGTTTAAATTACCAAAAGGAAGTATGCAACTGGTGGATCTTCGGTTTTCGGGACATGTACTTGAGGGCACTGAGCACCTTGAGCAGAGTCTTTCCTCGGGAGGTTCTGCAGCGAATACGATACATGGTCTTGCACGACTTGGGGTAGAAACTGGTTTCCTTGGGAAAGTTGGAGATGATAAATATGGTGAATTCTTCAGAAATGATATGTCGTTGCACAATATTAACCCAATTCTTCCAGCGGGCACTGCTCCATCAGGGAGGGCGATTGCCCTTGTGAGTACAGATGCAGAGCGCACCTTTGCCACCTACCTGGGAGCTGCTATAGAGCTTACTCCGAATGATCTGCATCCGCATATTTTTGCTGCCTACGATATGTTGTATATCGAAGGTTACCTGGTTCAGAACTATGAACTTGTAAGGGCAGCTGTAGTAATGGCGAAAGAGGCAGGTTTAAAGATTGCCATTGATCTGGCAAGTTATAATGTGGTGGAATCCAATCTTGATTTTCTGACTGATATTGTAACAGAATATGTTGACATTCTGTTTGCTAATGAAGATGAGGCAAAGGCATTTACGGGAAAATCGCCGGAGGAAGCCATCGAAGAGATTGCCGAATATGTTGAAACCGTTGTAGTAAAGGTTGGAGAGCAGGGTTCACTTATTCGTAGTGGAGGTGAATTGTACAGAGCGGGAGTGATTGATGTTCAATGCATTGATACAACAGGAGCCGGCGATTTGTATGCTTCCGGGTTTTTATATGGAATGACTAGAGGATTTTCGCCGGAGCTCTGTGGCAGGATAGGATCCTTACTTGCCGGAAGGGTAATAGAAGTAGTTGGTTCAAAGATGGATGAGGTGCGCTGGCAGGGTATTTACGGGGAGCTTAAAATGATGGGAGCAGGCATTGCTTCTTAGCTTTCTTTTTCTAAATTTGCAATCCTTTTTAAACAAAAAGAATACCTAACTTATGTCTAATTAAGTCTAACAATGAAAGTTTATCAAACGAAAGACATCAGAAACATCGCCCTTGTAGGTGGTGCAAAATCTGGTAAGACCACCCTGGCCGAATCCATGCTATTCGAAGCCGGGCTGATCAACCGCAGGGGATCTGTGGACGACGGTAACACCGTATCCGATTACAGGGACATCGAACTGGAACGCAAAAACTCGGTATCATCCACAGTGATGTATGCTGAATACAACGGGAAGAAGATCAATATAATAGATTGCCCGGGTTTCGATGACTTTTTTGGAGAGGTGGTAGCTGCCCTTTCAGTTTGTGATACTGCATTTGTAATGGTAAATGCACAGAATGGTGTAGAGGTTGGAGCAGAAATTGCCGGCCGCTATGCTGCAAAGAATAACGTACCTCTTGTTTTCCTGGTAAATCATCTGGAGCATGAGAATTCAAATTTTGATGAGACGCTTCGTCAGATGAAATCTGCCTTTGGCAACAATGTTACTCCTGTTCAGTATCCTGTTAACCCCGGATTAAGTTTCAATTCTATCATCGACCTATTAAAGATGAAGATGTTGAAATATCCTCAGGGTGGTGGTAAACCCGAAGTTCTGGATATTCCGGATTCAGAGAAAGCAAAGGCAGAGGAGCTTTACAATGCATTAGTTGAAAATGCAGCAGAAGGCGACGAGAGTCTTATGGAGAAATTCTTTGAGAATGGCACCCTTACAGAAGAAGAATTACAGAGAGGGATTAAACTCGGAATAATTTCACGTGGGATGTTCCCATTATTCTGTGTTGCTTCAAAGCCGAACTACGGTATTGGCCGTTTAATGGAATTTGTTACAACCTCCTGTCCTGATCCTACAGAAATGCCATCCCGCAAAACAGTGGAAGGCAAAGAAATGAAATATAATGCTACTGGTCCTGCCTGTGCTTTTGTTTTTAAAACCTCTATAGAACAGCACCTTGGACAGATTTCCTTCTTTAAGGTTTACGCTGGTGAGTTCTCAGAAGGAACAGATATGCAGAATGGCAACCGTGGTGGCAAAGAACGTATCAGCCAGGTATTTGCTGTATGTGGCAAGAACCGTGAAAAACTGGATAAGGTTATGGCCGGAGATATTGCTGCTACCATTAAGTTAAAGGATACACGCACCAATGAGACCTTGAATTCAGGCAAGCATGTCGAAGATATTATCACAAAAATGATATTTCCGGATCCTAAATTCAGAGTTGCTATCAGAGCTAAGAATCAGGCTGAAGATGAGAAACTGGGCACAATTATTACGGAACTTCACAATATTGATCCTACGCTTATTGTAGAATATTCAAAGGAACTTAAACAAATCATTCTGTATGGTCAGGGTGAATTGCATTTAAATATTGCTAAATGGTTTATTGAAAGGGTTTATAAGGTTGAGGTTGAATATCTTGCACCAAAGATACCGTATCGTGAAACTATTACTAAACCTGCAAAATCGATGTACCGCCACAAAAAACAGTCTGGTGGTTCAGGTCAGTTTGGAGAGGTACATATGATGATTCAGCCATATACTGAAGGAATGGCAGATCAGACAGAATTTCCTATCCGCGGCAGGCAGGAAGAAATCATGCCGTGGGGTGGAAAGCTTGTATTCCACAGTTGTATTGTAGGAGGTGTTATCGATGCACGTTTCTTGCCCGCAATTATGAAGGGTATCATGGAAAAAATGGAAGAAGGTCCGTTAACAGGTTCATATGCACGCGATATTGTTGTTAATATTTTTGACGGCAAGATGCACCCTGTTGATTCGAACGAAATTTCCTTTAAACTTGCTGGTCGGCATGCATTCAGGGAAGCATTCAAAAATGCCGGACCGAAGATTCTTGAACCGATTTATGAGGTAGAGGTATTTCTTCCGGAAGATAAAATGGGTGATGTAATGACGGATTTACAGAATCGCCGTGGGATGATCCTTGGAATGGAAAGCGAAGGTGCTTATCAGAAGATCAAGGCAAGGGTTCCATTGGCCGAGTTAAATAAATATTCTACAACTCTGAGTTCATTAACCAGTGGTCGCGCAACATATACAATGAAATATATAGAATATCAACAAGTTCCTGCTGATGTTCAGACTCAGTTGCTGAAGACTTACGAAGAACAGGAGAAAGAGGAGGATTAGAAGGCGGTTTGCAGAAGGCAGAAGGCAGAAGGCAGGAGGCAGAAGGCAGGAGGCAGGAGGCAGGAGGCAGGAGGCAGGAGGCAGGAGGCAGAAGGCAGGAGGCAGGAGGCAGGAGGCAGGAGGCAGGAGGCAGAAAGCAGAAAGCAGAAAGCAGAAAGCAGAAAGCAGAAGGCAGAAGGCAGTTGGCAGTTGGCAGAAGAGATTCTTGCCAACTGTTTTTTTTTAACTGCTAGTCCCCTTCAAACTTTCTTTTAAACGCAATGGACGCAAAGAAGGCGCCAAAAAGCGCAAAGGACAAGCAGTTTTTTTTATTCTGAAAAGATGAGGCGTTTAGAGGTGGATTGTGATCTCCTGACCAGGTTATTGAAAATGGGTATTTTTCAGGAAATTGTTTGTGAAGTGCTAGTGTGCTGGTAATTAGCGGAGAAGGGTAAGGCTGCCGGAGTATTTGGTTTTGTCGAGGAGGAGAATGTAGAAATATGTTCCGGAAGCGGCGGGTTTTCCATTAATTGTTCCATCCCAGAAATAATCTTTCCGGGTGCTTTCGAAAATTGCTTTTCCCCAGCGGTTGTAGATTTTGAGGTCGTATTTTTTGTTTCCTTTATAGTCGAGGAAGAAAATGTCGTTTTTACCGTCGGAATTGGGAGTGAAAACATTAGGAATTGTAAAGTCGCATTCGATGATTTCTACTTTAACTGTTGCGGAGTCTTTGCAGCCGTATTCGTCGGTTCCGACGACAGTGTAGGTGGTGGTTTCTTCGGGTGAAGCAAGAACTGAGGAGGTTGTTGTATCTGAAAGACCTGTTAGTGGCGACCATGAATAATGTGCTGCTCCGCTTGCCATGAGATAGGCAGGAATTCCGGGGCAAATGCCTGTATCGGCACTCGTTACAACTTCGGGAGCTATCCGGACGAAGATGATAAGGCTATCGGAATTTTTACAGCCGTTAGTATCGGTAATGCTTACCTGGTAAATGGCAGAAGCCGGAGGAAACACTGTTATAGATTGTGTATTATCGCCGGTGCTCCAGGCATAGTTTGCACCTCCGCTTGCAGTTAAAATGGCTGAGGATTTCGGGCAAATATACTGATCTTCACCGGCTTCGGCGATTGGGAGCGGGAGCAAGCTTATCCTGATACTGTCTTCGCCTTTGCAGCCCTGATTATCGGTAACAGTAACATAATATATGGTATCGGTGGCAGGAATAATTAGGACATCTTTTGTATGATGCCCTGAATCCCAGAGGTACTGCACACCGCCGGATGCAGACAGATGGGCAGGATCGCCTTTGCAAACGGAAGTATCATTTCCGGCAAAAGCCGGTACTTGTTTTATAGTAACTGTAACAGAATCAGTTGCTACACAGAAAGGTTTGAAGGTGATATCGTCGAGGGCAAAATCGTTACCTGAGGTTGCCGTATTCTGGTTAACAATGCAAATGTTTGCAGAAGTGGCGCTGCCAGAGTTCCAGATCTCGTAAAATTGCTGCCAGATGCAATTTGTGGGAGGGGCTGTGAAAGGAGTTCCAAGCACCTGATTATTAATGGAAAACTGCATAATACCAGGGCTTTCAGGAACAACTGTAGTTACCCAGGTTGAGAAGGCATAATCGGTATTCGGCTGTACTGCAACGGTTTGGCACCAGAATGTAGTATTTGGGGTTGCAGCACCATTTACCACCATCATTTTTCCGGTACCACTCGTATGATCGGAGCAGGAGGCAAAATTAGTATGCACAATCTGAGGATTAGTAGTTATGGCATAGGTTGCTTCGTTCCATACAGATGTTGGGTTGTAGGTATAATTGGAAGAGAAACCGGTATTCCCTAATTCAAAGTCGCCGTTAATGATAAGGTTACTGTCGATAAGTGTGGTAACCGAAACATGGTAAGTAGTGGTTGTTTGGGGATGTGCAGCCGGACTTGAAATAAAGGTAGAATTAAGTCCGGTAGATGGGCTCCAGGTATATCCGAACATTAGCTGACCGCTGACACTAAGATGTGCCGTTCCTCCGCGGCAAATGCTTGTATCGCCATTAGCTTCAACAGAGCACTGAGATTTTGCGCTGAGAGAGAGTAAATTCAGGATGAAAAAAGCAGGCAAGAAAACAAGCAGCTGCTTGAATTTAATCCATTTAAACATCATTAAAAAATTGTATAAAAAATTTTATGTAGGTTTGTTGTGCTAAAGTAGCGAATATTATTGGAAAACAGAAAAGCATATACCGAAAATTATCTTGATGAGGCAGCCTTTGAAATTCTTTTCAGAAAAGAATTCAAAGGAATGTGTTTTTTTGCCATTAATTATGTGAAGGATTACACTACTGCGCGGGAGATTGTGCAGGATGCTTTTATTGCTTTGTGGGAGAAGAGGGAGCTTATCGATATGACTAAACCTGTTAAATCGTACCTGGCTACATCAATTCGAAACAAATGTTTGAATTACCTCAGAGATAACAGTAAGTACGTTAGTAACATAATAGATCTGGAGGGAATAAACATCGAAGGAGGGCATGAGCAATCAGCCTATCTTGACGGGAAGGAACTTGAAGGAAGGATTAAGGAAGCTATCGAAGAATTGCCTGAGAAATGCAGGCAAATTTTTAAGTTAAGCAGGTTTGAGAGCTTAAAGTACCAGGAAATTGCCGATAAGCTGCAGATTTCAGTGAAGACCGTTGAAACGCAAATGTCGAAAGCCTTGCAGCATATGCGAAACAGCTTAGTTGACTACCTGACGGTTTTGCTAATTATAATTGATCTACTATTCAGAAAGAACGGGTGATATTTTTTACAAGAGTGATAAGGGTAAAGGCATAATGAAGTGTACTATTACCAGAGAAAAAAGATGGAAAACGAGTCAACATATTATATTGATCTGATTGTCAGATATTTGGCCGGAGAAGCTAAGGCGGAAGAAATGCGCCTTTTAAGCAGCTGGCTAAATGCGGATCCTGAAAATCGCAATCTGTTTTCTTCTTATCAGAAAACCTGGCAGGCGATAGAGAAGCACAAGATTGAAAAGGATGTTGATTTGGATGTTGAATGGGATTCGATGAAGCAAAAAATCCGGCTGACTGAAGATCAGGTTCCAGTGATTCCATTAGAAATTGCAATAGCAAAGAAGCAGTTTGCTTACAGGCAAATTTTGCAACTAGCGGCAATAGTTCTTGTATTACTTGGCACATCTCTTATTATTTATCTGAATATCAGAAAGATACCTAATCAGATGTTGGTTGCACAAACAGTTAGTGTTGAGCGGTCCTTACCCGATGGTACTGATGTTACGCTGAATGCAAATTCTACCCTTGCCTATCCAACGGAATTTGAAGGAAAAACCCGTGCTGTGCGGCTTAAAGGAGAAGCTTTCTTTAATGTTAGCCATAATGCAAACAAGCCGTTTATTATTTCTGCCGGCAATACAAGGATTGAGGTTTTAGGGACATCATTCTATGTAAATACCAACAACAAGAATGGCAATATAGAGGTAGTTCTTGTGAGTGGAAAAGTAATGGTGTATTTTTATGAAGATTCATCGGTAAAGAAAGTACTTTCTCCGGGAGAAAAGGTGGAAGTTGCTGAAAATCAGTATGAGATAATAAAGACAACGAATGCTGACCCGAATTTTGATGCCTGGAAGACCAGGAAAATTGTGTTCATGGACAATTCGCTGGCTGAGGTAATTGAAGTTCTCAATAAGATTTATCAGGCAAATATCATCCTTTCCGACAAGCAGTTGGCAAATTGCCGGATTACAGCTACATTCGACAACCAATCGCTTGAATCGGTGTTAACTGTTTTGAAGGAAACTCTTGATCTTCAGCTTACGAAGGAGGAGAGTAGTTTCAGGATTTCTGGGAAAGGATGTAAATAAACGAATATTACGTTGTGAAGAAAGTTTGCGAATTATCAGGATTGATAACAATTGCTGTCATAATATTAATGACAGTAAGTTGTTTTGGTCAGGATCTCAGCAAACGCACAAGCCTGAAACTGCATAATGAAAGTTTGCAGGATGCCATAACAGCAATTTCGAACAAGGAAAATATAAAGTTTTCATATAATCCACAATCCTTACCATTAAGTAAAAGAATCAGTGTAAACCTGAAAGACAGGAGTTTAAAGGAGATTCTGGATGTGGTGTTCAAGCAGAATGGCATTGAGTATTATGTGGTTGAAAATCAGATTATTCTGAAACCAATGGCTGTGTCAGCTAATAATGGAGCTGAAGTTAGAACAGATGTTATCGTACGAAAAAGTTTAAGTGGATTTCTGCGCGACAAGGCAAATGGGGAAATATTAATTGGGGCTTCGGTGTATGTTAAAGGTAAAATGACGGGAGTAACTACCAATGTTTATGGTTTTTATTCGCTTACATTGCCGGTTGATACCTATCAGATTGTTTTTTCCTATATTGGATATAATGCTGTTAATCAGGAAATTAATCTGATAAAGGACATAGCATTGTCGATAGATCTGGAGGCAATGCGGATAGAAATGAATGCTGTGGAAGTAAGCAGCGACAATAAGGAAACGGGAATACATACCAATCAGTTGAGTGAGGTTCATTTTTCGCCCAGGATTCTTTCGCAATTGCCAGGATTTGTAGGGAATATTGATGTAATTAAGGCATTACAGGCTGTTCCCGGGATTAAGTCGTATGGTGATGGTTCGACATTATTTTATGTGAGAGGAGGAAACAGTGATCAAAATCTTATAATGATTGATGATGCACCAATTTACAATCCGTCTCATCTTTTTGGGTTTTTTTCAGCATTTTCGCCTGATGCGATAAAGGAAGCAGAAGCATTTAAGGGTGATTTCCCGGCAAACTATGGAGGCCGTTTATCGTCGGTTATTGATATACGGTCGAGAGATGGAAATATGAAACGCTTTGGTTTTTCGGGAAGTGCCGGGCCTCTTACTTCGAATCTGAGTTTTGAAGGGCCAATACATAAGGACAAGAGTTCATTTTTTATTTCGGGCAGAAGGTCCAATATGAATTGGTTACAACTGAATGGCACTACCGACAAAACATTGACTATCAATTTCTATGATGTAAACGCTAAGTTGAATTTCAGAATTAACAATAAAAACAGGGTTTATTTCACATTTTATTCGGGTAAGGATGATTTTTCGCGCTTGATGGCATCGTCGGTGCACACTTTTGGGATCAGCTGGGATAATGTTCTGGGGACTTTGCGATGGAATCATGTTTACTCTAACAAATTGTTTTCGAATACAACAGCCTATTTCAGCAGGTACAACTATTTTCTGTTTATTTCGAAACAGCTGGATGATTACTGGACTTCATCGATCAGCAACCGCAGCTTAAAGACTGATTTTTCGTGGTTTATAAAGCCCGGAAATACCTTGAAAATGGGAGCGGAGGTAAGTTTCCATACATCAAATCCGGGCAACGTACATTTTTCGGACCCTGACATTCAGAATAATGCACCAGAAATTTCGAAATACCGATCTGTTGAATATACGGCATCTATTAGTAATGAATTGAAAATCAGTAAGAAAGTTTCTGTGAGGTATGGAATCAGGTTGCCAATCTGGTTGGATTTAGGACCTGCAACAGTCTACAGCCTTAATACGAACTACGGGGTTTCAGATACGAGAGAAGTACCGGCGAATCATCAGTATGCTGCCTTTATCAGTCCAGAGCCCAGAATTACGTTTACCTATGGATTATCAGAGCGATCGGCATTAAAGGCCAGTTATACCAGGAATACTCAATTCATGCAACAGCTTTCAAACTCCGAGAGTCCGTTTACATCGCTGGAGGTATGGGCACCAAGTGGTCCGAATATTCTTCCTCAGAAAGCTGATTTGTATGCTGCTGGTTATTTTGTGGATTTTGGCAGAAGAAAGTTCAATCTATCTGTGGAGGCTTTTTACAAGGATCTCTGGAATCAGATTGAATACAAGGACCATGCAAATATGCTCTACAATCCTTTGATAGAGGGAGAGTTGCGTTTTGGTAAAGCCTGGTCGTACGGACTGGAATTCATGCTGCGAAAGTCGGAAGGCAGGTTTAACGGCTGGATAGGGTACACCTATTCAAGGGTTTTCAAGAAAGTTGCGGATATCAACTCTGGGAAGATATTTCCGGCCCTGCACGACAGGCCGAATGATATTTGTATTAACCTTTCGTGGCAAATGTCGCAACGATTTGCTATAACAGCAAACTGGATTTACCTCACCGGATCGCCGATAACAGCTCCTGTAGGATTCTATAATTATAATGGTTATACAATCCCGGTTTATGGAGAAAAAAATAATGAACGATTACCCGATTATCATCGTTTAGATCTCAATTTAACATTCAAACTAAACAGAGCCGACAACAAGTATCAGCACAGTATCGTTCTTGCCTTGTATAATGCCTGTGGAAGGTATAATGCTTTTACTATGAGTTTCAACAAAATTACTGATGATAAGGGTAATTTTGTAATCCCTACAAACTTAAATGGTACAAACGAAATAATACCGACGAATATATCAGTTTCAGGAGTTATTCCATCACTGAGTTATAATTTTAAATTCTGATGAAACGACAAGGAACATACCTATTTCTGCTGCTTATCCTTTTTGCATCCTGTGAAAAGCGTTCAGATTTTGAGGTAAAATCCGCAGATCTGAATTTTATTGTAGTGGATGCATTATTGACTAACGAGGTTAAAAATCAGTTGGTTAGCTTAAGCTATCCTTTAACTCAATTAAATGGGAATGTTCGTCCTGTTACCGGAGCCAGTGTTCTGATTAGTAATGAGGATAGCGTATATTTATTGAATGAAAGTCCTGTTAATAGTGGGAAATATGTAAGTATGACCAGCTTTTCGGCTCAAGCGGGTAAGCATTACACTTTGAAGGTTATTCATGGTACGAATATTTATACTGCCAAAGCACAGATGGTAACAGGAATGGATTTTGTTCCATTGCGTTATATGAAAAACGGTTTGGATAACCTCTACCGGATTTTATGGGTATCCAATCCATATAATCCTAACAGACCAGCAATGTATGAAGTATTGCTTGACTGGTCGCATGTTCCTGGTTATCAAAACTATAATCAAGAGGATTGTAAGTCAAGAATGATGGTTTATACCTTGCCAACGCTTGATGTTTCTGAAGTATTTTCCCCATCAAAAGAAAAAATACTATTTCCGCTTGGGACAAAAATTACAGAACGCAGGTATTCTTTAACAAATGAACATGCCGAATTTTTGAGAGAGATGTTAATGGAAACAGACTGGCAGGGAGGTTTTTTCAATACTGCACCAGCCAACATTACTACGAACTTAAGTTCTGGTGCAAGAGGATTTTTTGGAGTTTGTGCAGTAACATCCAAGGAAATTGAAGTAATTAAATAAATTTGAAAATAATTTAATTTTGTATCAGGGTAAGTTCGTTATCATGTGTAATATATCGGTAAAGCAACAAACACAAAATAAAATAATAGTCATGAAAACATTTAAAATATTAAAAATCATTGCCTTTTTCGTGGCAGTTGTAACAATTTTCTTCGCAACCGCTTGTAAAAAAGACAGATTAAACAAATCAGGTGATGGTTCAACCATGGAGCAACTGGCAAAAGATGCCAACGATGTGCAGTCGTCAACAGATGATGCCATGAATGATGCCAATTCGGTATTATCAATTGGGATTCAGAAATCTACGCTGGGCTTACCATGTAATGCTACTATTGATTCTACAGCAATTGTAAATGATACTATTACGTATTTTATTACGTACAACGGTGCAAATTGCAACGGTAGCAGGATACGTTCGGGGCAAGTTGAAATCAAGAAAAAAGCGAACACACATTGGCATGATGCAGGAGCAATGGTTATGGTAACGTTTAAAAACCTCACTATTACCAGAGTTGCAACAAATAAATCCTTGACGTTAAATGGCACACGCACTTTCACGAATGTTTCAGGTGGCATTTTGCTTGATCTTGGCAATGGAATGTCATCGATTGTGCATATGGTAACAGGTTCATTAACTGCAACCTTTGACAATGGAACAACAAGAATATGGAATATTTCGCGGCAGAGAACCTATACCGGAACTCCCGGGCAGCTTGTGCTGACTGTAGATGGTTTAGGTAGTGCAGCTAATTATCCGAATCTGGTTGTATGGGGTATCAACAGACATGGAGAAGATTTCTTCACACAGATAACACAATCAATTGTTTACAAAGAAATTTGCGGATGGGAGCCTGTTTCAGGAATTATGGTTCACCAGATTCCGGGGAATAACAAAATGGCAACAATTACCTTTGGGTACGACACTGCAAACCTGCCGGTTAGCAGTGGAGATTGTCCGACCAAGTTTAAAATCGACTGGCAGAATAACGGAAATAGCGGTACTGTTTATATGTACCTTTAGGTCATCGGTTTTTTTAAACTATTTGCCGGAAGAATAGAAGTCGATAATAGAGTTGAGACTATTCTGGCAGACTTTGCAAAAAGTCATATGCCTGGTGTACATAATACAGTCGAGTTGGGAGCGGTAAAGTCCTTTCTGCATATAACCGGCACCTTCGAAAGCACCAACTTTATCCTTATATTTTTCAGTGGCAAAGTATGAATCTTCCTGGTTTTTCTGACGGAGAAAAAGAGCTTCCATTACATTTTCGGGAACCTTGGCTTTTCGCAGGCTATCGCGCTCCTTCTGGATTTTATAACCAAAAGCATCAAAAGGTACTTTGTTCCAGGGTGTTGGGAGTGGAGTTGATGCTTCGACAAGAGCTTTCCATTTTATGTTTTTGGTGTCGAAGAGTGCGGTAATATTGGTTTCCCAGGGTTCAACCTTTACAGGCTGGATTTCGTAGGAAACAGCTGAAGTGTAGTATTCATCGGCAAGTCCTGCCATATGATGACCCAGTTCGTGTACCATTATATAATCGGCGTATTTGTTATCGGCAGAAACTGTGGTATAAAGATTATAAATTCCACCGCCACCATAGGTTCTTTCGTTTACGAGGATAACCATAAAATCGTAAGGAACAGCGGAGGCAACATCGCGGATAGTTTTATTGTCGAAACTGAGCACGTAGCGTTCTGAATCGAATGAGCCATACTGGGCTGTAAGAGGAGTTCGTTTATAAACACCGGGATGAGGCTTGCAAACGCCTGACTCAGCGGCAGGCGTTTCGACTGCCCTGATATTAATATCCAATGCCCTTGTTTTAAAGGGTTCATGGGAGAGAAGTACATCGGAGAGACGTTTGGCATCTTTACGGAACTTCTCCATTTCGTTTGTTGCGTAGCCATCGCCAAGAATTACGATATCGAGTTTTTTCGTAGCGGGCCCGTTATCGAACAGGATATCAATCTTTTGCGAATGAATAATATCAGCGGGGTTAACTTGCCGGGATGAGGGATCAATTTCTGTAGTCCAGATTTGTTGGAATTTGTTCAGGCTATCTCTTTTTTCGAGAACAACTGTAACAGCTTTTTTAGGCCAGGGAAATCGCAGCGATTCGTGGTAAGTTCCCCAAGCCTGATCTGCTTCAGGAGTAGTCTGCCATTCGCCAAAAACACTGGCGAATCCTCGGGAGTACAATAAAGTACCTGATAATCTGTCGATTACTTTAAAGAAATAAAGGCCAAGTTCTGATCGGTCGAGGAGTTTGGTAGTACTTCCGGGCCAAGGCCCATCAGATACAGCCCTGTCGACAGCAAAATGTTCCTCTTTAGCTGTTCCAGTGTGGAAATAGTCGAGCCGCATAGTTTTTTCGAGGAAACAGCTATCGTAGCGAACATCTCCCTTATCAATAAATTTGATTTCAGCTTGTTGATTTAGTGGAAGTTGAGCCTTTTGTTTGTTGTTTTGTCTGCATGAAATCATCAGCAGAAAACAGATGAAAACCGGAATTAATTTATGCATATAGATGTAATTGTGTACTTTTGGCCTCTGAAATTAGTATAAATTTTCCAAATCTCTAATTTATGAAAAAAGCTACACTGTTTTTGTTGATGATTTTAATGATCAGTATGAGTTCATATGGAAAGGGCAAATATAAAGCCAGAAAAGGTAAGAGTTCGGACTCGAAGGGCTATTATTCCTTTTCGATCGGACCATCACTTCCTATGGGTAATTATGCAAAGAAAAATACTGAGGGTAGTGATGCCTCCGGATTTGCAAAAACCGGACTTCATATCAACCTTGCGAATTTCGGATACAAAATAGTTAGCAATTTTGGAATTTGCGGAGTTATTTCCGTTGGTGCAAATAGTTTTAATGCCAAAGAGGCAACAACGTATGAAGACAAAGATTCGTATTGGGTTTACGCTAATTTTATGTTAGGCCCATTGGCTAGTTTTGATGCAGGTGATAAAATTTCGATAGACCTGAGGCCTATGGCGGGTTTAGCCTATGCTGCGTCGCCTGAGGTTAATTATAATGGTAGTGCTGTGCTCATCAAAAGTGACAGGAAAAGCACATTCGGTGTTAACATTGGTGCAACTTGCAGATATCACATGTCAGACAGAGCCGACCTTGGTCTGAACCTGGATTATTTCTCGGCAGAACAGAAATTTAAACCAGAATTTTTGGGAACAGAAGGCGAATGGAAACAGAAAATGAATCTTTTAGGAGTTACTGTTGGAATGGCGTTTAAATTTTAAGAAATAATAGTAATGGGAAGAGCATTTGAATACCGGAAAGCACGGAAAATGAAGCGTTGGGGTAATATGGCAAGGGTATTTACCCGTTTGACAAAGGAGGTTGAGATTGCTGTGAAATCGGGTGGAGGAGATCCTTCAACGAATTCAAAATTACGGCTTTTGATCCAAACTGCCAGAACGGAGAATATGCCCAAAGAGAATATTGAAAGGGCTATTAAACGGGCAACCGAAAAAGATGCTGCCGATTACAAAGAAATGGTTTATGAAGGTTATGCACCTCATGGAATTGCCCTGGTTATTGAAACTGCTACCGACAATACTACCCGCACCGTTGCCAATGTAAGAAGCTATTTTAATAAATATAACGGAAGCCTTGGTACCAGCGGAATGCTCGACTTTATGTTCGACAGGAAATGTAATTTCAAGGTTCTGGCCAAGCCAGGAATGGATCTGGAAGAACTTGAGCTTGAACTTATTGATTTTGGTGTGGATGAGCTTTTTATTGATGAAGATGAATTGCTGATTTATGCTGAATTTCAGAACTTTGGCCCATTACAGAAACATCTGGAGGAAAATAAGTTTGAAATCAAATCCTTTGCCTTTGAACGGATTCCCAATGATACGAAAGAACTAACACCGGAGCAGCTTATTGACGTTGAAAAGCTTATTGAAAGGCTTGAAGACGACGACGATGTTACCAATGTTTTCCATAACATCAGATAGGCATGTGATACCCATGCCTATCTGATTATTTTTTGGATATTGTCTTATTTCTTTACGACAAGGAATTTATCGTAAAGCAGCAAGCCAATTATTGTTACAACTCCTATTAAACTGAATGTTATCCAGAGCAGAGATGGCTGGTTCAGTTTTTCAACAAAATGCACATAAAGCATAGCACCAAGTATTCCACCAACACCGCTGCCGATTACGCCATAAAGAAAGGAATATCCCTGGTAAAGAGCCTTCTTGTCGTCGGGCGCTGTAAGTCCAACATAGGCAATGAATTTTGGGTGAGCAATCATTTCGCCCAGTGTAAACACAAACATAGCAAGCATAAATATCCAGGGACTTGGAGCTATGGCGAGCATTCCCATTCCAATGGAACCGAGGGCAATTCCGAAAATCATTGTAGGGAGCGCCCTTTTGTTTTTCACAATACCTGACACCACTAACTGTAAGATTATGATTGCCAGGGCATTCATCGCAGTAACATGTTCCGATTCAAATTTCCAGCCCGGATTGCTTACAAAAAGTGACAGAAAACGGTTTATAATAGTGTTAAGCGGACTCATATCTATTTTTTCGCTGAGGTACCAGAGAACGGAATCATAAACCTGGAAATACATTATCCAGAATCCTGAATAAATTATAATCATTACGATGAAACGGTAATCTTTGAGAACATTCACCATTTCTTTAAGCACCAGGCTTATAGGTTTTGCAGAACGGGTTCCAAGCGGTTCTTTGTAGACGAAGAAATTGGTTACCAGCATCAGGCCGGTACCAATAGATGCCATATAGAAGATATAATTGTAAGAAATATTCTTCAGAATTGGCACGAGAATCAATGGAAATAAAAATGCGCCAAGGTTTATCGACCAGTAATATATTCCAAACCCAAGCGATGAATCGGATTCGTTTGTTACTCTTGCTATTGTTCCTGAAATCATGGGCTTGAAGAGGCCAGCTCCGACAGCCATTAGCGTAAGACTGCAGAAAATTGCAAGAAATGTTGTGGATAGGCCAGCAAAGAAATATCCGATACTCATAGCTGTAAAGGCGAAAAAAAGTACTTTTCTATACCCATATCTGTCGCCAATAGCACCTGAAAAAATAGGCAGAAGGTAGAGAAGTGGTACGATTGTGCTTTTAATTGCCCCGACACTTTCCTTGGAAAATCCAAGGCCGCCTTCATTCCGCGACAATACAAGGTAAACTGAGAGCACCGACATAACTCCGTAATAGGAGCCTCTTTCAAAGAACTCCATAGTTATTACTGTCCAGAAATTCCTGGTAAATGCATATTTAGATTTTTCAGGCTTGTTATTTTCCATCACATGAGGTTAAGTTGGCTAAAATATGGAAATAACAAGCTCAACATCAATACATAAAAAATAATTATAAAAATAAATAGGATAACAAGTACCAGAATACCGAAATGTGATTATATTTGCATTTATTATTGAAATTTGATAAACGCTCTATACTAAAACACGATTAATCACAGTAAAAATGAAAAGAAAAGGAAGATTATTTATGAGAATCCTGATGCTCCCGGTGGTCTTAGGATTTGGAGTTGCCGGAATTTTATCGTCATGCGGTGGAGGTGGAAGCAATAGTGGGAGTGAAGGCCAGGATACAGTTAAAGTGGCAAGCGGTCCGACAATAGCCGACAGTATGACAAACCCTGGTATTGGTCCGGTAAAACATGTTGAATTAGGCAATCTTGATGGTGTAATGGCAAAAAAGGGTCAGGGGATTTTCGAATCGAAATGTGCCACCTGTCACAAATTTGAATCAAAATACGTGGGTCCGCAATTAGGAGGTGTTACGAAACGCCGTATGCCGGAATGGATTATGAATCAGATGCTTAACCCTGCCGAAATGATTAAAGAAGACCCAATGTCTAAAGCTCTTTTTGCAAAATACCTGGTACCAATGACTTTTCAGAATATAACGCAAGATGATGCCAGAGCTATTCTGGAATATTTCCGACAAAATGATGCCAAATAGGTTCAATTAATTAAAAATCAAATCATTGCTTATGAAAACAAAAAAACACATGTTTAAGGCGATTGGATTCATACTGCTTTTTGCCAGTCTTGTTACACTAAATACAGCATGCGGGCATAAAAAGAACAACCAGCAGGCTGGTGGTGTGGATAAAGATGCTGCATCGAAGGTTTATGTTGCCCCAGGCAAATATGACGAGTTTTACCTTTTTACCTCCGGAGGATTCAGTGGGCAAATGGGTGTTTATGGCTTACCTTCAGGCCGATTGCTGAAAGTTATTCCTGTTTTTTCTCAAAATCCGGAGAACGGATACGGATATAGTGAGGAGAGCAAGCCAATGCTGATGACTTCTCATGGTTTTATACCCTGGGACGATAGTCATCACCCGGAATTTTCGATGAGTAATGGAACTCCGGATGGAAAGTGGATCTTTATTAATGGTAACAACACTCCACGTGTTGCAAGGATCAACCTGAAGACCTTTAAAACAGACGAAATCATCGAGCTGCCTTCAAGTGCGGGCAATCATTCATCTCCATTCTGTACCGAAAATACGGAATATGTTGTGGCCGGAACCAGATTCAGCATTCCACCAACAAATGCTGATGTTTCCATCAAATCCTACAAACAGAATTTCAAAGGAATGATTTCCTTTATTAAAGTTGATCCAACTGATGGCAAAATGGATCTTTCATTTCAGATTGAAGCACCCCCTTTTAACTGGGATCTGAGCCATTCCGGGAAAGGTCCTTCACATGACTGGTCGTTCTTTTCATGCTATAATACTGAGGAGGCTCATACGCTTCTGGAGGTAAATGCAAGCCAGAATGATAAAGATTTTATTCTTGCTGTAAACTGGAAAAAGGCCGAAGAATACCTGGCTCAGGGCAAGGCTAAAGTGATGAAAAACAGTTACTATAGAAACCGTTGGATTGAAAAAACGCACTCTGCTACATCCGAAGAAATTAAGGAAGTTAAGGTGTTAAATCCTAAGGATTGTCCAGGGATGTTATACCTG
Source organism: uncultured Bacteroidales bacterium (assembly GCA_903923925.1). Lineage (GTDB taxonomy): Bacteria > Bacteroidota > Bacteroidia > Bacteroidales > CAIXZF01 > CAIXZF01. The sequence continues at coordinate 19,996 of CAIXZF010000114.1, read as the reverse complement.
ATTCCTTGTCCGAAATCACCTCATGGTTGTGATGTGGATCCTACTGGTGAATATATTGTTGGTGGTGGAAAACTTGCAACAGTTATTCCGGTTTATGGTTTCAGTAAAATGGTGAAGGCTATTGAATCGAAGAAATTCGATGGTGATTTTGAAGGTATTCCAATTATCAAGTATGAAGAGGTAATGGCCGGAGAAGTGCAGAAACCTGGTCTGGGACCACTGCATACCGAGTTTGATGGTAAGGGCTACGCTTATACATCGATGTTCCTGTCGTCGGAAATAGTGAAATGGAAAATTGGTACCTGGGAAGTTGTTGACCGGGCACCAACCTATTATTCAATCGGACATCTATGTATTCCAGGTGGTGACAGCAAATCGCCATGGGGAAAATATATTGTTGCGCTTAATAAAATTACGAAAGACCGCTATCTTCCTACAGGTCCTGAGCTTACTCAATCTGCTCAGCTGTATTCGATAGAAGGCGACAAAATGAAACTCCTTCTCGATTTCCCAACCATTGGCGAGCCACATTATGCCCAGGCTTGTCCGGCTGAATTGTTAACAAAGGACCAGACTAAATTCTACAAGATAGAAGATAACCAGAACCCATTTGTTACAAAGGCTGAAAAAGATACAAAAGCAGAGCGCAAAGGCACTGAAGTACACATTTATATGACTTCAATCCGTTCGCATTTTAAGCCCGATAATATTGAGGGTGTAAAAGTTGGAGACATCGTTTATTTCCACGTTACCAACCTTGAGCAGGATTGGGATGTGCCTCATGGCTTTACCATAAAAGGTTCAACTAACGGAGAACTCTTGATAATGCCGGGAGAGACGATGACCTTGAAATGGGAGCCTAAAAAAGAAGGGATTTTCCCATTCTATTGCACCGATTTCTGTTCTGCATTGCATCAGGAAATGCAGGGATATGTGAGAGTATCTGCTGCAAAATCAACAGTACCGATTAGTTTCAGCCTCGGCGACGAAGCTGCAAAATAATATGAAACAGGGCAGGAGGAATCATCCTCCTGCCAGTTTCAACATCAGAATCAAAAATGAATAAATCGATTTCTGTACTCATAGCATTTTTGTCGTCCAGTTTAATCCTGGTTTACTTTTTCCCGATGTGGAGTATTAATCTTGAAGCTCCTCAGTACCCGGAAGGACTAGGTATGAAGATCTGGATTAACAAACTAAGTGGTGATATAAATACAATTAATGGGCTGAACCATTACATCGGGATGAAGAAAATAGAAGCAGATTCTATTCCTGAACTTAAGTATATGCCAGTATTTCTGGGTGTTATAATTGTTATGGGGTTAATTGCCGCTTTTCTCAGGAAGAAATGGTTTTTTACTGCCTGGGTTCTCATGTTTGCTTTACTCGGGATTATTGCCGGCTTTGATTTCTACAAATGGGAATATGACTATGGACATAATCTCAATCCACATGCTGCTATTAAAGTACCGGGAATGTCGTATCAACCGCCATTATTCGGATCGAAACAGCTGCTGAATTTTACAGCAAACTCCTATCCGGATATAAGTGGATTTATAATCTTTATTGTGGGTGGAGTATCTGTTTTAGTAGTGCTTTACCTTTTTATTTTCAAAAGGGAAAAATCAATTCAACTTCATTAAAATCAGTATATTATGAATTCAGGTAAATTGGCAACATACTTGTTTTTATGTATTTTTCTTGTTGCATGTACTTCGGCACCAAGGCCTGTTAAGTATGGGACAGATAATTGCATCCGTTGCAGAATGACGATTGTGGAGCAGGGGTTTGGAGCTGAGATTGTTACAAAAAAAGGGAAAATCCTAACCTTCGATTCAATTGAATGCATGCTGAAATATTACCTGGCGAATGCCGGCTCTAAGGAGACGTATGCATATATTATGGTTACGGATGCTACAAAACCAGGCTTGCTGATTGATGCAGATAAAGCCGTTTATCTAAAAAGTGAGAAATTGCCCAGTCCGATGGGAGAAAACCTTTCTGCCTACTCCAATAGTGAATTAAGGGAAAAGAACTATACTGAGTTTTCAGGGCAACGATTAAGCTGGACCGAGCTCTGTAATTTATTTACCAGGTAAATTTGTAAAGAAATGTATTCGATTAAACGGGTACTGTTTTTCCTCACTTTGATTTCCGCGCTTTTACCAGCTCCGGTTCTTTTTGCGGCAACGCTGGAATGTGGGCCGGGAAAGCCTCTAAAAACACTTTCATCAGCAGTTTCCGTAGCGCAAGCAAACGATAAAATTCTACTTTTTGCCGGCACTTATCACGAGAGTTTGGTACACATCAGAAAACCTCTGACTATTGAAGGTATTGGAATGCCTGTAATTGACGGGGGTGAAAATAAGGATGTAATTACTATTGAAGGTGATCATATATCCATCAAAGGAATAGAAATCCGCAATTCCGGTAAAAGCACTTCCCGGGATTATGCAGGAATAAAAATGGTAAATTCAAGTCATTGTGTGATTGAACATTGCAGATTTATCAATAATTTTTTCAGCATGCATCTCGATCATAGCAAACAGTGCATTATTAAAAACAACTACCTTAATGGAAATGCGAAAACAGAAACTGCCTCTGGAAATGGCATACATATCTGGAAATGCGACAGCTTCTCTATTCTTTTCAATAAGATTGAAAGACACCGCGATGGAATTTATTTCGAATTTGTACGTAACAGCAGGATAATCAGTAATGTAAGTAATAATAACCTGAGGTATGGTTTGCATTTTATGTTTTCGGATTACGATTCATATCACTACAATATTTTCTCAAATAATGGGGCCGGGGTTGCTGTTATGTATACCCAGCATATTGATATGAAAGGGAATACATTTACAAAAAACTGGGGTCCCACTTCATATGGTTTATTGCTTAAGGATATTAATTTCAGCAGGATAAGCGGAAATTCTTTCATTGGAAATACTGTAGGGATTCAAATGGAGAATGCCAACAAACTCAGGATTCAGGGGAATAATTTTTCACAGAACGGCTGGGCAATGCGTATAATGGGAAATTGCGAATATGACACAGTTGTTGCAAATAATTTTATAGGAAACTCCTTCGATTTGTCTACAAATTCATCGGGTACAGGTAATCTTAATGTACTTGAAGCGAATTTCTGGGACAAGTACAAGGGCTACGATCTGAACAGGGATAAAACCGGAGATATTCCATATCGCCCGGTAAGTTTATTTTCAATGTTTGTTGAATCTGTCCCATCTGCGGTAGTATTGCTCCATAGTTTTATGATTGATGTGATGGATGAAGTTGAAAAGAATCTGCCTTCACTTATTCCTGTGACCCTGGTGGATTCAAAACCCAAAATGAAAAAGAATTGAATATCAATAAGATGAATACTAAGATAAGCATAACAAAGCTGAAAAAGAGTTTTGGAAAGCTGGACGTTCTGAAAGGAATTAACCTGGATTTATCGGTTGGATCTATCCATGCTTTACTTGGTCCCAACGGCTCAGGTAAATCGACGTTAATAAAATGTCTGCTTGGAATGGTAATCCCCGAAAGTGGTGAAATACTCATCGACGGTAAAAAAGTTAATGGAAGCTGGGAGTACAGAAAATCAATTGGTTACATGCCTCAAATTGCTCATTTCCCCGAAAATATGAGGATCAGGGAGTTAATCAGCATGATAAAAAATATCAGGAATCAGCCTTCATTGGAAGAAAAATTCATCAGATTGCTCAGACTGGAAGATGCGCTGAACAAAGCCTTGAAAACACTTTCAGGCGGCACAAGGCAGAAAGTCAATGCTTTACTGGCACTGATGTTTGATTCGCCCATCCTCATTTTTGATGAAGCAACAGTTGGACTCGATCCTGTTACCCGCCTGCATTTCAAGCAACATCTTCTGAAAGAGAAAGAGGCTGGAAAAACGATCATTCTTGTTTCTCACTTTATTAATGAGGTAGAGGAACTTGCTGATGAAATTGTGTTTATTCTTGAAGGAAGAATATTTTTTCAGGGTTCACTTTTCGAATTAAAGAGCCAAACTAAAGAAGAAAATCTGGAAAAGGTAATTGCAGAGATTCTGGAAAAAAACGGACAGGAAAAGCTTGAGTATGTTTAAAATATTTAAATACAGTTTATTGGATTTGTTAAGAAGCCGCTGGCTCATCTTTTATTTCCTGTTCTTCCTCACTTCTTCCTTCCTGCTTTTTTACTTTTCATCAAATGCGGCTAAGGCATTGGTTAGCCTGTTACATGTTGAAGTAGCCATTGTACCATTGGTGAGCATTATTTTCGGAGTTATGTATTATTACAATTCACGCGAATTCATCGAATTACTTCTTGCTCAGCCACTTAAAAGGGACACTATTTTCCTGGGGCTATACCTCAGCCTTTCATCTTCGCTGGCTTTCTGCTTTGTACTCGGTACAGGAATTCCATTTATTTACTTCAATACCGGATTCAGTGACATTGGAAGCTTTGGCTACTATCTGCTGACAGGAGTGATGCTGACCTATATTTTCACAGCTTTTGCCTTTCTTATATCCTTGTTGAATGAAAACCGGATTAAAGGTTTTGGCCTGTCAATCCTGGTGTGGCTTTATATGGTTGTTGTTGCCGATGGGATCTTTCTGCTTCTGCTGATGTATTTCCAGGATTATCCCCTGGAGAAGCTGACTCTGGCATTAACAATTCTCAATCCTGTTGATCTTTCACGTGTTCTTGTCTTACTAAATCTTGAAATATCAGCTTTAATGGGATATAGCGGAGCTGTATTCAATAGTTTTTTTGGAAGTATTCCGGGCATTATTACAGCTTTTCTGTCTCTTTTGATGTGGATATTGCTTCCACTTTTCGTATTCCTGAAAATTGCTTCCCGAAAGAATTTTTAAGTTGTATTTTGAGTTTCAGGCTCTGCCGCTAAACTTACCACATTTAAAATATATCCGTATCAGAGGTTCATATTTTTTTAAATTGAAGAATTTACCTACTTTTAATTTTTCTTTCTAAATTAGAACCGCGAAAATTTGTAGTCATACTATATCCTGGAGTGTAAATATTAATCACAAACGATGGGGAATTTTAATGAGGATATTTTCTCTGCAAAGGAGGACAGGCGGCTCGGAATTCTTTACGAATCGGCCTTAGTTTTAGCAGAACTTGAGCCGGATGGAGATATTTATGAATGTCTTGCCCGGCAATTGGTGAGAGTTGTTCCCAATGCTATCTGTGTTGTAAATGCTTACAATACTGTTAATGGTCTCTTAACTGTGCGGTCTGTTAAAGGAGAGGATTCAGTTAATAGTTTACTTACCAATAAGATGGGACAGAACATTGTTGGTATGGAAATGTCTGTGGAGTATTCTGATTACGAAAAATTTACGAATAATACTGTTCAGGAATTCAAAGTAGATATTAACGAACTTTCTAAAGTTAATAACGTACTATCTCAGGCAGTGGAAAAACTGCCTGAAATTGGTTCTGTTTTTGTATTTGGACTTGCCTGGAAAAACAATCTTTATGGTGATGTTTCAATACTCCTTAAGAAGGAGCAAGATAATTTTGACGTTACCTTAGTTCGGATAATATCAAGGCATGCAGCAATTATGTTGCAAAAACGTAAAGCAGATATAGATCAAAAAAGCCGTGAAAGTTTTCTGGAAGGCGCAATAAAATCTTCAGTTCTCGGGATGATGCTGTTAAATCTGTCACGGAATATTTATTTTGCAAATCCTTCCTTTTGCAATCTTGTAGGGTATACAGAAGAAGAGCTGACCTCAAATCAATTTATAATTACACATCCTGATGATATTGCTGATTCGGATAGAAATTTGGAAAGCCTTGTTAATGGAGATTGTTCATATATAACAATTAAAAAAAGATACATTCACAAGAATGGCAGCGTTTTGTGGGTTGAACACACCAGCACCATTCAAAGAAACGACAAAGGTGAACCAGAGTTTTTTATCATTCAGGTTAAGGATATTTCCTCCATTATTTCAATTGAAGAATCATTAAAAGTTAGTGAAGCAAATCTGAAGGCTGTTTTTAATGTTTCAAGTAATATTATAATGCTTACTGATCTGGAAGGACAAATTATTGAAATCAATAATACATTTCCTGAAATGCTTGGAATTCAAATTGAAGATATGATTGGGAAAAATATCTTTAATTATATACCTCAGGAAATCAGGGATGAAAGGATTAAACATCTCCAGGAAGTAATCAAAGATGGAATTGCAGTACAATTCGAGGATTCATCTAATGGAAGAACGTGGCAAAACCTGATTTATCCGATCAAGGACGAAAAGGGCAATGTTACCAGAATCGCGGCTTATGGCAATAATATAACCAGGATAAAAGCTGCTGAAGCGGAAAATAAACAATTATTTGAAGACCTCACTCTTGCCAAAGAAAAGGCGATCCAGTCTGACCTTTTGAAATCTTCCCTGCTTTCAAATATGAGCCATGAATTCAGAACTCCCTTGAATGGGATTCTGGGGTTTACTGAAATACTCCGCGAATTAATGTCAGATCCCGAACAATGCAAGATGGTGGATATAATTAATGATTCTGGGAGACGACTTTTTCAAACGCTGGATGATATTCTTATGATTGCTGAACTCGACAGTTCCTCCTGTCTGGTTCAACTTACTGCAATAGATCCATGGAACCTTATAAATGCTCTGACGTCCAGATATAAATCAGAAATTATAAGAAAGCAATTGACGTTGAATACCCAGATTGTTGATATTCCTGATTTTGAGTTAGTTTCAGATAAAGACCTTATTGAAAAGGCTCTTGAACGGATTCTTCGGAATGCTATTAAATTCACAGAAAAAGGTGGAATTACTATTAAAACCCAGAAACTTTCCGATGGTTCCAATCATTCAATTCTGATTTCAATCAGCGATACCGGTATTGGAATTGCTGATGAAGATCAGGAGAAAATATTCAAGTCGTTCCGGCAGGTAAGCGAAGGAATGGGCAGAGAATTTGAGGGTAACGGGCTCGGACTTAGTATCGCGAAGAAACTTATTCAATTGTTGAATGGAATGATCAGGGTTTCCAGTCAGAAAGGTGTTGGTACAACATTTATCATCGAACTTCCATTACGTGCTAAATCCGATGTTTATCCAATAGTTGAATCAGAGCCCGAAATTACAACGGAGGACAGATTACAGACAGTTATCGCAGAATTTGGCAGAAAGCCACGAATATTACTTGTGGAGGACAATAATTACAACGCTATTCTGGCAATCTCTTTTCTCGAAAACTATTGCGAAATTAAACATGCCTCTGATGGAGCAGAAGCTATTACTATGATTAAGAATGAAAAATTTGATTTCATTTTAATGGATATTAATCTCGGAATTGGAATCAATGGAATTGAAACTACCCGTGAAATACGAAAAATTGAAGGATATGAGAATATCCCGGTAGCGGCACTTACCGGGTATGTATTAAAAGGTGAACAGGATAAACTGTTCAGCCTGGGTCTCACTCATTATCTTTGTAAACCTTACCGCATGATTGAACTGCACGATATGGCAAGCTCAATTCTTACTCAAATAATGAGATCCGGCACTAAATAAAAATTTGGCCAGAAACTTTTTAGAACTTATAAATGAAGAAAATCATTCTTATTCTGCTGATGTTTATTGCATCAGCATCATTTTATTTGCAGGCACAGACAGCATATGGTTTTAAAGTGGGAGTGGGTCTTGCAAAAATGAAATTCGATACCCCGGATTCCTCTGTAAACTCAAAAAATACTGCAGCTTTCCATATCGGTGCAGTCCTCGATCTCTGCATTACACCTGACTTCTACATTCAGCCACAACTGCTAATATCCAGAAAAGGCACAAAGCTGGATTTGTCATCTTCCGGCTTTGGTTCCCTGTTTGTGATAAAAACCTCAATGTCGCCAACGTATATTGAACTACCTGTGAATCTGGTGTACAAGCATAACTTCGAATATGGCAGAATTCTCCTTGGAGCCGGGCCATACATTGCTTATGGAATAGGTGGGAAGATAAAGGTGAATATGGAATTTGCCGGATCTTCAAAGGATACAACCTATACTATTAAATGGGGAAAATCGCTTACAGATGATATGGTTCCTCTGGATTATGGCGCAAGTTTTATGGCTGGCTATGAGATCTATAATTTCCAGTTTACCCTAAACTATAGCCGCGGATTTGCCTCGATGATTCCAGAGAATGATGAAAAGATCAAGGCAATGAACCGTGTTTTCTCTGTTTCAGCTGCCTATATTTTCAGAAAAAAGGGCCAGAAATAGAGGTGAAGCCTGCAGCTGGGCTTTTACCCAACAAGATGTGAAATAAGTAACAACATCCTGTAACAGAACCTTTTTATTCTAACTTTGTTGGTGCTCTTGATTATTTGCCTCAAATTTACAGCTAGTTCTAAAAATTGAACCACATGAAGTCCTCATTAATTCGCATGGCTATTTTAGTAGCAGTTATCGTTTCGGGTTTCCACTACGGATTCTCACAGTCGTACAATCTGAAAGAAAATCCTCCGCTCGACCCTGGTGTTAGAACTGGAGTTCTTGAAAATGGAATGCACTATTATATCCGGGCAAATAAAATGCCGGAGAAAAGAGGCGAATTCTACATTGCTACCAATGTTGGTGCTATTCAGGAAGACGATAACCAGAATGGACTGGCTCATTTTTCAGAACATATGTGTTTTAATGGCTCAAAAAATTTCCCTAAAAAAGGAATGCTCGATTACCTTGCTACCATTGGTGTGAAATTTGGTCAGAATGTAAATGCAGGTACTGGTGTGGAACAAACAGTTTACAATCTTTCCAATGTTCCTTTGCTTCGCGAAGGGGTGATAGATTCAGCTCTGCTCATTCTGCACGACTGGGCGCATTATGTTTCTTTCGAAGATGCGGAAATCGACCTTGAAAGAGGTGTAATCCGCGAAGAATGGAGAATGTATGGTTCTGCCGATGAACGTATGAATAATAAACTCGCTCCTGTTATCTACAAGGATTCAAAATATGCTAAGCGCGATGTAATCGGAGATACAGCTGTTATTAATCATTTTGAGTACCAGACCATCCGTAACTTTTACAACAAATGGTACAGAACTGATCTTCAGGCCATTGTGGTTGTTGGTGATTTCGATGTAAATGTAATGGAAGCGAAAATTAAAAAGCTCTTCAGCACTATTCCAAAGGTTGAAAATCCAACTCCAAAGGAAATTTACCCGGTTCCCGATAATAAAGAACCTCTGATAGCAACTGCAAAAGATATTGAAGCTACATCAACCAATGTTGAAGTAAGTTTTAAACATGATGCTGTAAAGGATAGCGAAAAAAATCTGGGTTATATGCGCACGCTTATTGTGCGTAGCATTATTAACAATATGTTCGGCGCAAGGATGACTGAAATTTCGCGTGCCGAAAATCCTCCTTTCCTTTATGCCTTCTCCTATTATGGCGGGTTTACCAAAACGAAAGATGCTTTTAATGCATCTGCACAGGCTGCAAACAACCAGGGTGTTAAAGCTCTTACCGCTCTGCTCACCGAAATGGAACGCCTGAAACGCTTTGGATTTACCGTCAGCGAATTCGAAAGGGCAAAAGCAAATATTATGAGGAATTATGAATCCCGTTTTATGGATCGTGATAAACGCAAAAACAGGGAGCTTGTTTATCCTAATGTTTCCAATTTCCTGTCAAGCTCTCCAAACCCGGGTATAGAGTATGAATATCCCTTTGCTAAAGCTATGATTCCTGGCATTACACTGGAGGAAATTAATGCTGAAGCCAAAAAATATGTAACAGACAATAACATGATTGTTACAGCTACTGGTCCTGATAAAGAAGGTATTACCTTACCGGCAGAAAAAGAAATCAAGGCTGTACTTGCAACTTATAAGAATGCAAAGATTGAGCCTTATGTAGATAAAATGGCAGGCAAAAAACTTATCGAAAAAGAGCCGGCTCCCGGGAAAGTTGCGAAAGTAAGTGAAAATAAAACCTTTGGAACAACAGAATGGGAACTTTCAAATGGAATGAAAATCGTATTTAAACCTACTGATATTAAGGAAGATGAACTGATTATCAGAGGTTTCAGTGCCGGTGGACTTTCAATGGTAAAAGATGAAGATATGGCATCTGCCGGTTTCCTGGGAAATGTAGTTCAGGATATGGGAATTGGTGAGTTTTCAAGAACTGATCTCACAAAACTTCTGGCAGGGAAAAAGGTAAATGTAACGGCTTCACTAACAAACGAACAGGATGTAATTTCTGCCCGCACTTCACCTAAAGATATTGAGGCTGCACTTCAGATGATCTACCTGTATTTTACCCAGCCACGCTGGAACGAAACCGACTATAAAACCTGGCTTGAGAAAGTTAAAGCAGATTACGTAAACGCTGATTCTGAACCAAGAAAAGCATTCAGCGATACAGTAAACGTTATGATGAACAATCATTCATCGCGGGCGCTCCCTATGTCGTATAAGTTGTTGGAAAAGGTAAGCCTCGAAAAGTTAAAAGCTATTTATAAAGACCGTTTTGCTGATCCTGCCAATTTCACGTTTATCCTGGTGGGAAAAATCAATCCTGATCAGGTAAAACCTTTGTTCGAGAAATACCTTGCCTCACTTCAGGGCGTAAAGCGCACAGAGGCATTCAAAGATGATGGTGTTCGTGCGCCAAAAGGCCAGGTTAAAAATGATTTTAAACGTGAAAACAAAACTCCCAGAACTTCTGTATTTGTTGATTACAATGGAATTTGCAACTATGGTTTCGATGATCGTCTGTTTGGTGCCGCCATGCGCCATTGCCTTGAGCTGAGGTACACAGAATCTATCCGCGAAGATGAAGGTGGAGCTTATAGCATAAGAACATCATTCACTGTGTCTAAACTACCGGTTCCTGGGTTTAAAATGAACGTAAGTTTCGATACCGACCCAATTAAAACCGATAAACTCGTTGGAATCGTTCACCGGGAAATTGGTAAAATGCTGGCCAGTGGTCCAACCGAAGTTGATCTTCAGAAAGCTAAAGAATACTTCATTAAACAACGGCAGGAAGATCTGAAAGAAAACAGCTGGTGGTCGGGAACTCTTAATGAATATTATTTCTCAGGAATGGATTTCCTCACAGGCTATGAAGAAAAAGTAAAAGCTCTTGATGTAAGTTCTATTCATAAGTTTGCTCAGAATGTTCTTACCCAGGGAAATACTGTTGAGGTGATTATGCGGCCGTGAGAATTTACGAATGAAGGTATTATCTCAGGGAAAAATAGTCTTCAAGGATGTTGAGAGTGTCTGAGGATACAACAAGGTCGTGGGCGATGCTTCCCTGGTGGAGGATAACAATCCTGCTGCAGACGTCTGTGATGTGATTAATGTCGTGGCTAGAGATCAGCAAGGTCATTCCTTTTTCTGTATTAAGCTTTATCAGGAGATTTTTCAACCTGATCTGAGTTGTAGGGTCGAGGCTGTTAAAAGGTTCGTCCAACACCAGTATTTCAGGGTTTGGCATCAAAGCGGCTGCAATGCCTATCTTCTGCCTGTTTCCGCTCGATAAATCGCGGATCAGTTTCTTTTTACCCAATACTTCCTTATTGAAAAAGTCGCCGAAATCGGCATAAAAAGTCGCAAGGTCTCCTTCTGATAAGTGGTAAATATCTGCTACAAACTGGAAATATTCCTCTGGCGTAAGAAAGTCAATCAGAAAGCCGTCGTCGAGGTAGGAACCTGTTACCAGCTTCCACTTCTCACCTTTGGCAACATTTTCTTCCTGGTTGCTTACAGCGCCGCTGTCCGGGCGGATCAGATCAAGGATGCAGCGGAACATCGTAGTCTTTCCCGCCCCATTGTTTCCAACCAAACCAAAACTTTCACCTTTAGCAATCGTTAACTGATTAATATTCAGTACAGTCTGCGTATTGTAAACTTTTGTAAGATTCGTAATTGCTATCATAAAATTTTGAATTAATGATCAAAGCCGGGGAAAATAATTTTGCCTAACGAGAATTATCAAAATAACTTCCCCAAAACAGTATCAATCCCTTTAGGAATTATTCCTAAGGTTCCCTGAAACTGCTCGCCATTATGTATTTTCTGCTAAAAAAATTCTTCGTAATCATCCCGATAAAAATCCTTGAAAAAAATAAACCTATGATTCCCAGGATCCCAATAAACGCAATACCCCAATTTGGTTGCCCCGACAGTTTGAATGGGATAAAAATGAGAACTGGCAACAGAAAGGCAGGGAGTACAGCCAGCCAGTTCATTGCACCGATTCCCTGGTAGTTGAATGCTCCACCCCGCGACAAATCAATCTTTTTCTTATTGTAAGTTGCAAAGAAAAGGAGTACAAAACTCAGTACACCAATGTTATACAAAAACATTGCAGCATTTATCAAGAGTATCTTAACTCCAAAATACAAATATGGAATTGTAAGAATAAAGCAAATTACGCAGATCAAAACAGAAATGTAATATTTAACTGCTATATACTGCTTAAAATCAATGTTCTTGGTTAGGAGCCCGTCAAAATACCCGCTCTCATATCCAAAAGCGTAATTTGCATAATTAAGCATCATTCCACCTGTCATAAATACCCCGACAAACATCAGAAACCCGTATTGATTGATGTATTCAGGTTTTGGATAGAACATCAATCCGTAGAGCAGAAATATGGGGGTCATGTACAGAATGGTTTTTGTTCGCTTATTCCTCGTATAAAGCTTCCATTCAACAATAATTATGCTTCCGGTAAGACCCAGGGCTTTCAGATACCTGTTCTCATTTCCTGCTTCAATCTCATACGATTTCTTTTTCTGCATTTCTTCAGGATAGAGATGCATTTTCAGGAAACGAAAATGAAGAATATAGCAAATAATCATCCATAAAGCAGGAAACCCAAGCATGTAGGGATGGGCGAGCATATATCCGAATAATTTGCTGGAAATAACTGATAATGAGATAATTTCAAACTTCTCAAGTACAATTAAAATAACGAATAAAATTCCTATACCTGCAATAATCAATGGTTTGCTCCCCATCAGGCGTTTTAAAAATGTGGCGAGAAAACTGTTTGCAAGTACCAGAAAGAAGGAAGCTATAAGCCAGAGTACTGCCAAACTGCTCCCGAGTTGTGGAGTAACAATAGTAAATGTTACAGGTATGAGCACCAAAAGGGGAATAAAGTTGAAAATGTCGAAAACAGTGCGTCCGACCATAAAATGAACGATCTGATTTTTTCTGATCGGCAGGTGCAGGAAGGATTCTATTGTTAGTTTTGGCAGGCTCTGAGCCATAAAACGGAACATCAAATCGGCAAGAAAATAATACAATAGCAGGCCATTGAATTTGTCGTAAATATTGCTTTCCGGGAAAACCTCAGTCAGAATTTTTTCCATAAAAAGACCCAGAATCAAAATATAGAATCCAAAAAGTAGCAGAAAAAACCCGATTACCAGGTTCAAAACCAGGTTTTTATTCCACATCGGCGAACGAACCGCCGTTTTCCATTGAAATGAAAGAAACCATTTAATCATGTTAATCAGGTATTAATCATAATAATAGGCATTTAATTCTACGAGATCTCTAAGGTAATTAATTTTTAGTATTGAAACTCTGTGAATTTTTAATCCGGTCCGTTTGCGAAGTTCATCAAGCAGATCTCCCTCGCATTCAGGCTTGATAAGATCGATATTCTCAAAGAGGATATATTTGGATAATTCGCGTTTAAAAATCAGATTACTGTCGAGCAGAAATGTAACTGCAAAGATGATAGCACAAACAATAGCCAATTCAGAATACTCAAGCTGGATAGCGCTTATTAAGCCTACAGCAATGAAAATAAAAATGTATGTCATATCTTTCATTGAAATCCCGGCGGTTCGGTATCGGAGCATCGAAAAGACTGCAAACAGTCCAAAGGCCGCACCCATTGATATTTTTACCTTGTTTAGTACGAATGTCAAAAGGAAAATGACAACATTAAATACAATAAGAGTAAATATATTATCCATTTTCTTGTAGTTCGGATAGTATATAAATACAATTATCAACAATATTGTAGTAATATCAATAAGTAAACACAGAAAAAATTTCTTGTTAATTTCAACCACATCCTTGTCTTTTTTCTTCTCAGATTTTTTATCTTTTGTATCGTATTCTTCAGTAAGGCTGGTTTCATCATTACTCTGGGCCATTACTGCATGCATTGGAAATGAAAGTGTAAGAAAAAGAAGGAGCGTTGCGAGAAATTTAACTGTTTTCATCTGTTGTTGTGTTTTAATTGGTAGAAATTAATAGTAAATATAGTCCCATTTTTTCAAAGATTCCTGACTGTTTATGTTATTCAGGCTTTGTTTGGTTGCTTTGAGATCTTTTAAATTGTAGGTGTAAATCATTTTTTTTAGTTGCTTACCACTGGCATCTGTTACTACTTCTGTATAGCGTTTACCGGTGGCAGTGTAGGTAAATACAGTTTTCTTAAGAATAGCGCCACTTGAGTTATATTCTACTTCTTCTGTTTTGTCATTCTTTGCATTATATTTTGAAGTAAGCTTTTTATCAACAGAACCATCCTTGTCGTACTCTATTTCAAGTGTTGTATTTCCTTCTTTATCAAACTCTGCGTAAGAATCCTTATAGGTCACGCTTTTGCCATTCTCGGTCACAGTCTGGTAGCTTGTTACCGATTTAACATTTTTCTTCTTTTCTTTATTGGCAAACGAATTACTACTTAAACTTACTAAAAGGGTGAGCAATACCAACAGAATTTTCTTCATGATCTATATTATTGAAAGATTGTAATTTCTGGTACTTCAACTTCCTGCCTGTTCTCTGAAATGCTAACTTCTTTTACAACAGGCACCATAGCATTTGTTTGCAAAGTAGAATCTTTTGAGTAAACATAAACATGGTAAGTTCCCTGCCTGAGGTACTTGAATTCGTAAGTCCCGTTATAGCTGGTTTTTGTATGGTCGCTGTATGATTTATCATCCCCGTAAATCAGGTAAACATCCAGATCCTGTCCATAATATTGTTCCAGCAATTCCGTGAAGGTTGAATTGTAATCCATAACCAGTACTTTGCCGTAAATGCTCGATGAACCACCACTTCCTGCTTCTTTTTTGCAAGATTGCAGTACCAGGCCGAAAAAGCAAAAAACCAGCATTGGATAAAATATTTTTTTCATCTGTTTAAAAGTTTCTTTTATTAATATATTAAAATTTTCGAAATATAGTTAATTCCATCTCCTTCAAGCTTAACAAAATAGATTCCCCCATTAATTCCTGAAATGTTGAAAACATCAATATTAACAGGGAGTTCATGCGTGCTGTGTGTATAAACTTCCGATCGGATTAATTGTCCTTCGGGATTAAGTATGCTGATTGTAAAGCTGGAGTAATTGCTTTTGGTCTCGATAAAAAGATATCCATTGGCCGGATTCGGATAAATCATACACGTTTTGTCCCAGGTATCTCCAATCTGGTTCATCCTTGCGAAAGTAGGAGCCATGAGGTCGAAACTCCCGTAACCGTTCGGATATCTACCGATAGTTTTTGATGCAATTTGCTGAGAATAGGATATTGAATCTATTATTTCATAATTGTTGTTCGAAAGAAGAATAGTCCCGGCTGTTGCCGCTAAGGTAAAATTTGAATGAATGCCCTCTTGTAAATTATCGTTGTCGGCCCAGATAATCAGTTGCTTACGCGCCTGGATGATGGTATCCGGAAAGGTCCATTTGTCCGGGAAACCAGGGTCATCTGATAAAAAATTGTTCCTGAGGTTGATGGCTTCATTGGTATTATTCTGCAATTCAACCCAGCTGTCATAGTCTCCATCCTGGTCCTTTGCTGTTGCAGTGTTAACTACCATAATTTCGTTGATAACCAGGTCGCCCTTCTTTAAAGCAGGCTGAATGGTATAAAACTCATATTCTGCCCTTTCAGGTGAAAATTGAGCCGCACTATCGTTCTCAGCATAGATGTAATATTGAATCGTGTGCCCGAGTGAAACAAAGGAGGCTCCGTAAATTCTGTCACCGGCAATTCCGTCGTGATGTTGCCCGTCGTCAAACATCAGGGTTTTAGTGAAAACCGCAGTACTGTTCATTCTGAAGGCAAAAATAACGGTATCGGCATTCTCTGCTTTTGCTGTAATCCAGCTTAACTGGTTTAATTCAGGGTGCTTCGGAGAATAATTAATTGTACTGATCTGTGGGGCACCCTGGTATCCCTGGCAGGTTTGCAGATAGGCTGTTCTTGCCTCCATAAGGTCTTTCAATCCGGGGTATTCAATCATTGTACCAACACCACCAACAGTAGTATCAATGTTATTTACAAAATCAGAATAGGAGTAAAACTTGTTTACATCCTGCTGAACATAGGGCGTAATGCTGCTTTGCAGTTCCTGTCCCCTGAGGTAATAACTGGAATTTGCAAAATTCTCCTCCATTATTGTGCGGATGTGTGCCATGTATATTTTTCGGTACCTGGCATTTTTAAAAAGATTGGTCATCAGCGGTCTTGGAGAAATGGAGAAAGTCTGGTGCTGGAGTGGGTCCAGAAGTTTGGCCTCGTCGATACTCAATCCCTGGAAATTTGTGGAAGCGTCGGAATGCCTGAAACTCCCAAACGACATATTCAGGTCCCAGATTATAGGGTTAAAGCGCTTGTTATCATCTTCATAAATATAATAATTCTGGGCATAAGCAATATAGCTGTCGAGGTTCACCAGCGAATAATTGAAGGCATGCATCCACAACGTTCTGTCAGTATTGAGAACATTCTCAACACTGTCGGCCTGTTTACTTAGGGTATAAATGAGTTTGAATAAATCCGACCAGCCATAATCTGACTCCATTTTATAATATGGAACGTAGGATAATGAATCAGATCCATGGCTATAATCGAGGTTTGCATTTGCTCCGAAGGGGAAAACGAGCTGAAAAGGATCGCCTTTAAAAAAGCTGTTATTGTTGGATGGAAAATGTTTAGAAATGAAGGATTTATCAACGGCTTCAATATTTGAATAAAGGCCAATCAGAGTGTCGTTGATATATAAATTGGCAAAGCCGGCTCTACCGGCCGGCATGTATTTTCTTGCTATTTCATAGGAGAGAACCTCCCGGATAAATGAAGGGTCGTGGATTACATTGCTCAGTTTGAGTTTTGTAAATCCCTGGTGATTCTGATTTTTAATGGTATAATCGAGTTCGATGTTAAAAGGGTTCTTAATCACATCAAGGTTCCACGAACTGAATCCTTTATACCTCACACCAACACCTTTATAAAGATGACCATCAACTGAGATATCTCCTACTAAACGGCCATCCTGATCATTTGCCTGAAACATACTATCGAGAATATGCTTCCAGTTTTTCTGGCTGAAAGAAAGACGAAGCTCACGGATTTGCCCGGGATCGTAGAAATCTTCCTGTGAATAAATAGTTCCTCCCGAAATAAAAAGAAACAAGAATAGGATGAAAAATGATTTATTCACGGCAAAGCTCTTTATGTGATGATTATTGAATCATCAGTTTGGAATAGTACAGCTTTGTGCCGTTTTGAACTGATACAATGTAGGATCCTGCTGAGTACCTGCTTATATCAATCTGTGCTGAGACATCTGTGGCAGTGGTAATTATCATGAGCTGTCCCTGAATGTTTGATATGCTTATCCGGGCAGACTTTGGCAGGTTTTCGAAATAAACCTTGTCGGTGGCAGGGTTTGGATAGATGGCAGGAACCACCTGATCCGACAAATCGTTGAGGCCAGCATTTCCATCTTTGAATTTCGAAACACCGTTGGCTGTGGCAATCCACACTATATCCTGTTTGTCAACAGCTACCCTGTGAACTACCGGGCTAACAAGTCCCTGAGCAGTGGAGTAGGAAGTAAAGCTTGTTCCGTCAAACTTAGTAAGTGCACCATCGCCCAGGTAATCTGCATAAATGCCTACCCATTTGTTATTCTTGGAATCAACGGCAATGTCCTGAACATAATTATTGTATAATCCTTCGGATTGCCTGTAGGTGTGAATCCATGCATTATTAACTCCGAGTTTTGCCATTCCGGAAAAAGTTCCTATCCATTTGTTGTAGGAGTGATCAATAGCAATTGCAATGATATTGTTGTCGGGAATACTGTCGGAATTGGTCATAACAGTAAATGAATTTCCATCATAAACTGCCAGTCCGCCAATCCAGGTTCCCACCCAGGCATTGTTAAGAGAATCGGTTTTTATATAGCTGATGAGGTTATTTGGCAGTCCGTTGGCTGTTGTAAAATTCGTCCATGTTGTGCCATTCAGCCGTGAAAGACCATTGTTTGTACCAAACCACATTGTGCCGTTTTTATCTGAGTTGATATAGGTTATAATATTGTTAACCAAGCCATTGGCTGTTGTGTAAGAGGTCCAAATGCTGCCGTCAAATTTACTAAGCCCAACATCTGTACCAACCCAGATATTATTTGTTGGATCCACAGCAATGCAATTAATAAAATCGTCGATAAGCCCGTTGGCAGTTGTATAAACGGTCCAGCTAACATCATCGAATTTAGCAACTCCTGCAGCCGTGGCAAACCACTTGTTATTTGAGTTGTCGATGGCAATGCCATTAACAAAATTCGATGGCAATCCCTGGGCTGTTGTATAATTTGTAAAAGTCTGTGCACTAAGCTTAACTGCAAATAAAGTAAGTAGAATTATGATAGCAGTAAATGAGAAGGTTTTCATACAAAGAGAAAAAATTGATTACTTAATAAGGTTGATTTTCCGGGTAATTGTTTTACTAAGCAGATAGACCGGCATTTTAAAAATGGGTTGCCTATTCGGGGCTTTAACGTATAGCATATACTTGTTAATTGGGATTATTTCTGTTTTCCCCTGAATTCGCTGTTCAGCAAGTTTTCAATGTCATTAAACACATTTGCTACAATATGTTTAACTGTTGTGAGATCGGTGGGGGCCGAGAACTCAGTAAAAACACAGCGAAAATTATAAAACGGGTCAACAAATACTTCTATCTTGAAATTAATATCGTTGTAGGATGAACCAAGCTGATAAATGGCATAATTGTCGCTGTATGCAGGAACTCTGTAAGTGATATCATTTGAATAGGATGCCAGAATTCTTCCGATTTTATAGAAATCGCAGTTGTTTTCGTAGCTTATTTTACCTGTTTTCTCGTAGATCCCGGTAGGAAATCCCAGAGTTGCGGTGTATATCTCAGCACAGGAAGTGGTGAAGATTGCCAGGAAAAGGATAACGAATGATCTCATTGTTCACCAGAATTGGTCAACCCAAAGCTACAAAGAAAGTATACAATTTGAACTTCTGCCCCTTTGTTTATTTTCTGGAGACCAGGTGGAATTTCTCGATCAGCATCAGATCTTCTTCGCAGGAAGGCTCCAGTTCAAGTTCGTGAGGGATTGGCCTTGTGTTTTCATCAACATGAACAAAGGTCGCATACCCATCAACGATTGTATCAGAACAACTCTTTCCATCCGTTTTTCCATTTATCCGGATATAAGCGATGATGCTTGTGCGGCCGGCATGAATAATCCTGCTGTTGCAGCAAATTACCTCCCCGGCTTTAACGGGTCTTTTAAAGTGTAAGCTGTCGATCTGAACGCAGATCAGGTTGTGTGCTGGCAGAATATCCGAGGCTGCAACAAAGCCGGATTCTACAAACCATTCTGCGCCTCTGCCGGCATATAAGGTACCATGATGGTTTAAATGCTCGCTTCTTACAAGCCTGTGCGTGGTGTACTGTTTAATGGTAAATTTCATTTTGTAGTGATTTTAGTTTGGGGTAGAAAGGATTAGAAAATTATTTGTATTGCAAATATACATTACAAACCTGTGGTTTTCACACAGACGCATAAAAATCCAGTCCGGATCTCAGGCGCTTTGCGTGCTCGAGGCACAATCTTTATCTTAGCGCATTAATCATTAATCTTACAAATTATGAAACGAGCATGC
>CAIXZF010000113.1 GCA_903923925.1 uncultured Bacteroidales bacterium | reverse complement strand
GCATGCTCGTTTCATAATTTGTAAGATTAATGATTAATGCGCTAAGATAAAGATTGTGCCTCGAGCACGCAAAGCGCCTGAGATCCGGACTGGATTTTTATGCGTCTGTGTGAAAACCACAGGTTTGTAATGTATATTTGCTAACAATAATGAAGATAAACGAAATCATACAGCAACCGGAGGGCCGCAGACTGGAATTTAAACAGGAAATTCCATCATCTGCTGATTTAGCCAAAACCATAGTTGCCTTTGCTAACGATGCTGGAGGCGACCTTTTTATTGGTATCCGCAATGAACCAAGAGAAGTTGTAGGTTTTCCTGATGAAGAGTTATTTAGACTTGAAGAACAAATTAGCAACCTCATTCACGACCATTGTTATCCGGTAATTATACCTGACATATCTTTTCATGGTGATGGAGCTACCCGTTTTATTAAAGTAAAAGTATTCAGAGGTAGCAATTTTCCTTATTACCTAAAATCAAAAGGCAAACTTGAAGGCACCTACATTCGGGTAGGATCCACAAACAGACAAGCAGATATCGAGATAATTGACGAATTAGAACGTCAGAAGCGAAACATTTCATTTGATAGCGAGCTAGTCCACGATAAGCAGGTTGAAGATTTTAATTTTGAGGCTTTCAAGTCTTTCTTTGTAGAGAAGACTGGAGATGTTTGGGGTGAGACAACACTCAAGAAGTTAGATTTAGTCAAAGAATATCAAGGTAATTGGTTACCAACACAGGCATTAGTATTGTTCTCCAACTTTACATCACGAAAAGATCGATTTCCGTATTCAAAAATTGAATGTGCCCGCTTTAAAGGAGTGTCAAGTGATGTGTTTATTGATCAGAAAACTATAGATGAGCATATTGGTATACAGGCTGAACATGCTTATGAATTTGTTTTGCGACATATTAATAAAGGAGCTGTTGTTAATGGTGTATACACTGAAACAAGATGGGAATATCCAGTAGTAGCAATAAGAGAAGCCATCCGCAATGCAGTTGTACATCGTGATTATTCTCTTACCGGAAAAGATATCAAAGTGGCCATTTATGATGATATGGTTGAAATAACTAGCCCAGGGAAACTTATGCCTTCCATTGATTTTAGTGAACTTGAAGCGCGCCAGAGTGATATCCGGAACAAAGTTATTGCACCAATTTTTAAGAAGTTGGGTATTATTGATCAATGGGGGAATGGTCTCAAACTGATTGCTGAAGAATTAAAAAATTATCCCGAAATCAGTTTCAAATGGTTTGAGATGGGATTATCGTTTCAGATACAATTCAACAAGAAGAATGGTATGCAACAGCCAGATTTGCAGCAGGATTCACAGTTTGGGTTTCTAATGAAACAATCAGGGGATCAAACACCTGATAATTCAAATCCAGATGATGTAAAAACCGGTAAGAAAACCGGTAAGAAAACCAGTATGAAAACCGGTATGAAAACCGGTATGAAAACCGGATTTAATCATTCGTTGACAAGACGACAGAGAGAAATTCTTCTTCTTTTAATTGACAATAACAGACTGACTATTAATGAGATTTCTGAATTGTTAAATGTTGGAAGATCAACAATTCAAGAGCATCTTGAAAATTTGAAATCAAATGGGGCCATCCGGCGTATCGGCGCTGCTAAAGGTGGTTCCTGGCAAGTGCTTATTAATAATCAATTGCAGGCTTAGGAAGGTAATTCACATAAATTATTATAATCCCCGGTTATAATACATTCGGTTGGTTTCTGTATTCCTATATCCAAGATGTGCGATTCCTTCAGCTTCAGATAAAGTATCAAAAGCCTTTTATCCAAGGGATCATTGTTTTATCCAACTCATCAAAAGTAATTCCACCACGCTGTTTTGAAATAAGTTCGGCATGTTCCTGGCGTTCTGTTGGTGTAGCCGGGCGGTTTGCAAACGACCAGTCATCAGAATTAAGCTTTTTGCTTTTACCAATAGCAGGCGTTTTCTTTTTAATTGTCACAGCTTCAAAATTAACCTTTGATTTCCGTGCCATAGCAAGCACTTTCCCCATCTCTTCAGCTGTTTCTGTTTTGATGATAACCTGTGTCATTGCCTATAATTTTTTCAAAGATAAAGCAAAATGGAACGTATTAGATTTTCAATACCAATCATGGCATATATGTTAGGTTAGAAAGTTCATTATCGAATGTTCCAATTTATAGCATTAGGCAATACATTGTTAACTCCCGGCAGCTTATAAACTGTAATTGGGTTTAATGATTTGCGAAGTGGAACAGTAATTGAACTGTTTTGTGTTTCTTCCAGTAATGCCCCAAGCAGGGCCCTGGTTGCTGGTGGATATTTTAGAGACAATTTCACCAGGGTTAATTTATCCTGATCTTTATAGTCACGGAGAATTGCTATTAATCGTATGCAGGCGGATGTGTTGTTCGCATCAGGTATTTTTTTAATATAGCGGATAGCATCCAGTAGCTGAAGAAAAGGAATATTCTCTTTGGTTATGGTGTTTTTTTGCTTAATAAATGCAATGGTATAAAGTTCACGTTTAAATGCTGGGCGAATTTCGTTTTTTCCTATTTGAATGGTATTGCTTACTTGTGTGGTCAAACCTAATTGATTGAAAATGCGATAACCAGTTAAATAACCTGTAGGTTTACCATCATCATCCAACAGATCTTTCACAACCTGGGCCTGAGTCGGTTTCAAGTTCCCAAATACACTCGTCTCTGGTTTGTAAAATTTACCCTTAGACAATTTTTGAATTTTGCCTGAGTCTGCCATTCGGTTTAGAGCTTTTATTACTGCCTCTTTTCGATTCACCTCAGATATAAAGTTTGAATAGGTAAAAATATAGCCCTTTGGCAATTTATTTATTGTAAGTCCAATATATTCTGACGTTTTCATCCACAAATATTTTTTACAAAGATAATTATCTGTCCAGTTTATTAAATAAATTACTGGACATTATGTAATTTTTTCTGTTGCTAATGAATTGACTAAGGATTGAATTTTTCATAGATCAGTTTTGATGTTACAAAATTTTGTATTTGATGGTGCAGTGGGTAAAAAACACCTGAAGTATTGAACGAAAGGATGCCCCCCAATGATCCTTATTTTACTTTCAGCCCTAAAAGTAAAATAACGGAATTCTTATTTTACTTTCGTTACAATAATTTTATTCCAATTATTCCTTCTCAAAGACATTAAGGTAGGGTTCAAAAACAAAAATACGGTTGCGGCTTTGGCCGGTTGTTTCTTTAAGATATTCCTTCTGTTGCATAAGGGCTACCAGGTCATTGGCAGCCTTAAAGCTGATTTTACATGTAACAGATGCCTGTTCAATGCTTGTAACCGGATTTCTGAAAAGTGCCTGTAATAAAATCATAGCCGAGTTGCTTCTCCTTCCAAATCCAGATTGGATATCTTTTTCAATTTCTTCTTTCAACGCCAGAATATTTGATAAGGTCAACACAGCTTTCGTTGCAGTTTGTTCGATCCCTACCAGAAAATACTTCAACCATTGCAACATATCATTTTTAGTCCTGACAAGTGTTAAGTTCTCATAGTATAAACTCTTATTTTTTTCAAAGTAAGAAGACAGATAAAGTAGAGGCTTGTCAAGTATTTTTTCATTGACCAGGTAAAGTGGTATAAGTAGCCGCCCAATACGGCCATTACCGTCTAAGAATGGGTGAATTGTTTCAAACTGATAGTGAGCAATAGCGATCCTTATTAAGGTAGGCACCTGAATCTCGTCGTTGTTCAGGAACTTTTCCAGGTCGCCCATCAGTTCATTAACCAAATTGTGTATAGGAGGGATAAAGACAGCATCGGCAAGGCTGTTCCCACCAATCCAGTTTTGACTGCTTCTGAATTCTCCAGGTAATTTATGTTCTCCTCTTACACTCTGAAGTAAAGTTTCATGAGTCCTCTTCAACAGTCTTGATGAAACAGGTAGTTTTTCCAACTCTTCTATGGCTTCATTTAATGCCCTGACATAATTGTTAACTTCCTGCCAATCATTCCTTCTTTCCGGACGGATTTCCTCGACTGGAAGGATAGCTTCATCCATGTTTGTCATAGTTCCTTCAATTCTGCTTGAAACAACTGCCTCCTTTGTAACATGAAGCTGAATAAATAAACTAATACTTGGAACTATACGGGCATAGGAATTTAACTCCCCAAGTTTTACAGCAGCTCGCTCCAACAAACTGTTTACCGACGGAGTTTTCCAGATCCATTCATCATTGATAAGTTTGGGCACAAAGTATTTATATCCCAAGGATCGTTCATAGTGTCCTGCTGTGTATTTCTCGACCTCAATCATTTTTTCATGTTAAAGTAAAACAAAAGTACGGTTATTTTACTTTCCGCCCTAAAAGTAAAATAACGGAATTCTTATTTTACTTTCGCGTGTTCACTGTTATGATTTGTTCACGGCCCGTGAACAAGCACAATAAATGAACAAAATAATTCCTTTTAGCAACGAAATTTATTTCTGATATTTACATTATCCTTTTGACTTTTCAGGGATAATTTATCTTCAAAAACATGAAAAAACACCCCTACACATTGCACGTTTCCTTATATGAGGTGGTAAAATATCGTAAATCATTGATTATCAAAGTTCAAAGGCCGCAACTTTTGAACCAGGTGCTTCTCAACTGCTTCACAGATTAAAAATAGCGACCTTCTATATGACTAGGTATTAGCGGCATACAGAAGATTGATAAAGTCCTGTTGGGCCCACAAAAAACAGAGCGAGTATTGAGCAAGAGCATAGAGGGCTCAAAATGTTCATGCTCGCTTTGTTTTTTCCTGTATGCTCACACTCACACTGGCTCTATATACTGGCATGGGTCACAGTAACATTATTTGACAATCTGGGTTAAATTAGAACAGGATGTGATTGAAGGTTTTTTATCGCAACTTCTACGAAGTGTGGATTTGTAAACAAAGTTTTCTTTCTATCACTCCAATTTTCCAATTCTTTAATTATGTCTTCTTGAGTTTCAACATTCTTTTCGGTAATGATAAAATCAATTGTTGAAAGCAATTCTAAACCAAAAGAAGAATAGAACCCGGTAAGGAAGCTTTTAGTTTTTTCAACTATTGATTTATGCTTTGCATTCTCAGGTTTGTTTAAAAAATCATTCACATCTGCTTCAGCATCAGGAATAATTCCGAGTTCTTCAAAAGGCTTTTTATCTTTAGAACTGTAACCCATAATATAACTGCCGTTCAGATAATATAGAACATGTTTCACTTTTCCTGAATAAGGCCCATAAAAATTAGGATGAAACTCTAATTTGAAGGTTTCTTTTGCTCCAAATCTTTGTAGAAAATAAGCAATTTTTTCTGAGGCAAACTCTGAAACAAATTCACCATTTCGAACTAATTCATACAAAACAGATAATAGCATTGCTCTTGCAGGTGTGAGTTTAACCCGCTCTTTTTTTAATGCTTCCTGTATAGTAATACTTGGCTCATATATGAATATCGCACAGTCTAATTGAGATAAATACTTTTCCAAAATCTTTTTTACTCTGTGCCAATCCAATCCACCATTGCCTGAGCCTAATGGTGGAATTGCTATAGATTTTATATTACGTTCTTTTACAACTTTAATTAATTCTACCAAGCCATCTTCAATATACTTGTATTCCGAAGGCAGGCGCCAACTGGTTTTGGTAGTAAAATTAATAATGATTTTTTTACCAGTCAGCATGGCTTCTTCTTCTGTGACTAACAGCTTGCCAATTTTTACTTCTTTATTTTTGCAAGCATTCGAATACAACTTGAAATTATTTGGAAACAAATATTTAAACTGTAAAGCTATGCCCTTACCCATAACACCCATTGTGTTTACAGTGTTTACTAAAGCCTCAGCCTCGCTTTCTAAGAGATTACCTGTTTTGTAGTGTATCATATATTAAAAATAATAATCTGATCTAATGTGAACATTAGCGGCATCAGCCCCAAATATAATTAGTTTGTTCTTGGCTTCTTCATTTGATACCAAAAATCCTAAAATTGCATCTATGGCAATATCGCCCAATATTAAAAATTCTGCTTCTTTTCTTCTCTTCAAATCCAAATCGTTATCACTTCTCCAATATTTTGCTTTCACTGCGGTCCAATCAATCAATGTATCAATGTTATTTATATCCTTTGGAGTGTATTGCAAGGTGAAACCATCAACAGTATGACCATCAGTGAAAATGAAATCTAATTGCATTTCCATTATTTTTTGGACAGAACTAACACAATAAACAATATTTTCGGGAGGCATTGGTGCTACCATATTAAAACCATTTTGAACAACATACAACATTGGAGTTCTATAACCAAAATAAAAAGGAATATAATCGCCTAATCGTCTGCCGTTACTCAATATAAAATTATTACGGGTATCAATTAAACTTTTATCACCAATTGGGGTAAAATGGCGATTGGAATTAAGAGATGTTGAATGGGTAATTCCATACTGAAGCATATGTGGAATATTCTCAATATGGGTCATTCTAAACAAATATATTTTGTCTAATTCAGACATTAGCCAAATTTATTTTCATTTTCATTCCTGTGCAGCAGTTATTTTACAATCGGTTTTTAGGTATAATAGAAGCAATTGATTAATATGCAAATAGCTGTAGTTTGTTATTATTTTGGGAATCTTTAAGAATGCTAAAACCCTGTATATTTGTAATCTATAGGCAAATATACAAAAACCATAACCATGCTCCAACCTTTTCATTACCCGCTCTGTATTTACAGATATTCGCGCATTGTAGAATCAACCATCACGACAGTTCAGCGCATCATGGCCCACCAGGACATCCGCACAACCCTGCGCTACGCCAAGGTTGTAGATGCCTCAGTCAAAAAGGGAATGATGATGATGGATGAGATGTGATATGGAACCCAATACCGTTTATCGAATTTCTAATTGAATAGAAGTTGAATTTGACTTGTTTTTGCTTAACCAGGAAAAGGAACAAGTCGTTAACTAACTGATATTCTATATGTTTTTACTTAATTTGAAAAAGGAAATTTTTTATCGAGATTACTTGGACCCCTCACGATTTGCTTTCTCCAGAATTTCAATGAACACATTAATGTTCGTTGAGGGATTTTTGTAGATTTCCATTGTGCTCGCCCTTTTACAGGCCTCCTTCTGATGATCCGATAATCTTATTGCCAGCTTTTTGTCGATAATGCCTTTCTGGTACCTTGTATTGTTCCGCTTAATCAATTCCCTGATACATTCCTCACCGGTGATTTTTGCAGTCTGATTCTTATAGTGCAACAAGAACCATAATTCTATACAAGGATTGGACACGATTAAAACAGCTGAGCTGATGGATTTCAGATTCTCAAGTACCTCCGGTACATCAGCATCATAAACTAAAAAATCCAGATCCTTTTTATGCGTGGGCTTGCCTTTTTTAAAATTCTCGATGTACTTTTTATTAATCTGGCTTCCTACCGTTCTGGTAACAATCTCTATCGGCATTCGGTATTGGGACCTCAGCATAATAATATAGGCCTCCTCAGTTTTGCCCTCGCAAAAGACCCAGAAATGGGGATTTATTACTTTCCCTTTCGATGCTGCACGTCTGCTAGCCATGGATCAAGGTTTTAATATTCTCCTTGGAATCATTTACATAGGGAACGGCATCAAATCTTCCTTGTAAATAGGCCTTCTCTAAATCCATAGTATCCCTGAAGTCCTTATAATCATATAAAGAATACAGATCAGTTGAAGCATCCTCCCGTTTATTGGAAAAATAGATTTGATCCTTCCTGAACTCTTTCAGGTCAAGAAAAAGGGTATTATGCGTGGTACAAAGGAGCTGGGCTTTCTCGCCTGCCCTGAACATCTTAAATATGTATTCGATGATTTTAGGATGAAGGCTGTCCTCTATCTCGTCGATTAGAAGTACTTTATTGTTTTTTATGACGTCTAAAAGCGTAAGCATAATAAAAAACAGCTTTATCGTCCCTTGTGATTCCTCCATTAGAAAATCGAATACTACATTGGGTGCAGATCTGTGGTAGGTTTTTATTTCAAGGTGGTCCTGTACAACATCTTCAACCGTAAGCGTAAGATTTGTCAGGTCGGCATTGAAATTCTTACCCGGCTTTTTCAGAACCTTGATCTTGAAATCTACAATATCACTGTCGGCAATCTTCAAAGCTTCCAGAAGTTGTAGCTTGTTTTGATTCGATAATGATTCGACAGCAGATACACCAAAACCCTGGTACTCAAGTATAAAGTTCCGGTGGAAATAATTGAATATTTCTTTGGCTATTTGCCTATCCATCTGGCTGGCACGGGAAATGAACAAGGTTTTATCAGAAGTACTTTCAGCCACATCCAGTGGACGTTTGATCTGATCCCCAAAAGTATATTTATCTTTTTTGGATTTGCCATTTCTCTCGTCCCTCGTGAATATTTTGGTAATCCTTCCCTTTGGGTAATAAAACAAACTCTCAGCCAGGATGCGTTGACGGGTGAGTAAGAACGAATACTCATATTCAATACCCTCACTGACGAAACGAATGAAATAGCTACTGGGCTTATGGTCAAATCCTGCAAATTTGAAAGGCTGAAAAGGGAAGACTGAATTTTCATTGTTCCCGTGCGATTGAAATACCAATGAATGACAAAAGCGTATAGCTTTGATTATATTGCTTTTGCCAGAAGCATTTGCACCATAGATAGCAATAGTTTTCAGAATATCTTCATCCTCATGTTTAAAGACGTTATCACTCAGAGCCACAACATTCTGCGACTTTAGACTTGCAGCCCTAAAATCAAGTACAATTTCATCCTTAATGGAGAAAAAGTTGCTGAGCCGGATCTCAAGTACCATTTTAATTGATTTATTTGTAAATAATTTACAAATATAGCCAATAAAAAGACATTTTAGCTCAAATAAGCAATATTTATTTGTAATTTCTTAGTGTTGATGAAAATGCATTTCCCGGTTTACCTCAAATATTCAAAGGTTCAGCTTTTCGTGTCGTCATTATCCCACATTTCCCGGTAATAGTTGACAAAAAACTCCGCTGACTCCGGATAAATGTCTTAAAAATAGCGACATAATGTCTTAAAAACTAGCAGCATCTCAGGGTCAAAACAGAAACCAAGTGACCTGTCTAGGAATTCCTCTATTTCCTTTTTATCAGTCCTGCTGTACCGCAAAGCACAATAAAATCATAATGATTTTCGGATGAAACAAAATCCTCCATTGCTTTAAGAAGATTTGACTGTTCTTCTGTAGGGTGGGAAAAATGTAAATATTTGAAAATCATAACTGAATTATTTATTAATTATCTGGACTGTCAATCGGCATTAATAAAATATCACCCTGACCCAACCTGATTTCAACAACTTTGGCTAATATAATACTTCCTGATCCGTATTTTTCTAATAGTGGTAGAGCTGAGATTGGTATTATTTGATTACCTCTGGGATATTTGGGAATATTCAAAACTGAAACTGGTATATATTTAAGCTTACCATCGAAAACCTTGGACATTTTTTTCAGTTTACATTTAAATGTTTGATTAAGCATATCCACCCCACCAACCCCATATCAGCTCAGTAGCGCCTTGTCGAAAAATTGCGGGAGGAGTTCTTTGAGTTGAGAGGATTTCGTATCGTTGATGTTGTTGATGACATAGGTAAGCCATTCCTGGGGATCGATGTCGTTTTTTTTGCAAGTGCCGAAGAAACTGTAAAACATAGCGATGTTCTCAGCAGCTTCATGGTTGCCGGCAAACAGGAAATTTTTTCTTCCCAAGTTATGGAAAGCTTTCCATAACTTGGGTTATGTAAACTAAAATATTATGTAAAGCGATATTTCGTAATTAACTGATAAACAATGATGTGATAGCTTAAAAGTTCGATACCACTTTACATAATATTTCGTCACTTCAGAAGCTTTTTAACCAGCCAAGCAAGTTATTATTACTTACCCAAACTGGTATTTCATTTGGTGATACATCTACATATGCTTTCTCAAGGGCTTCCCGCTTCTGTCGTGAATCAGCTCGAGCATAGATTTCGGTTGTTGTAACAGAAACATGACCCAGGATATCCCGAATATAAATCAAATTTACTCCTGCCTGCAATAGGTGCATTGCTTTGGAGTGGCGCAGTGAATGACAACTTAACTTTTCGGGGATTATTTCCGGATTCCTGACTCTTGCTTGATCTGCATATTTCAACAAAATATGAGTAACGCCCGGGCGAGTTAGTTTTTCCTTACGACTGTTAAAGAATAATGGATACGATCTGGTCTGCGGTTTCAAAAGATCATGTTCTTCCAAATAGCATTTTAATACTCTCACTTGCTGCTCTATAAGTGGCACTATCCGTGTTTTGTTGCCTTTACCCGTGATCCTGATGGTCCTTGGATTATCTAGTCTAATTGATGCAGAAGTCAGGTCTATTAATTCCTGGACTCTGGATCCTGTGTCATACATAAGTGATAAAAGCGCAAGATCTCGACGTCCTTTCTTTGATCTAATATCAGGTTGATTAAGAAGTAATTTAACACCTTCTATCGTGAGATAATTCATAGGAATGGTCCTTGTTTTTTTTAACTTGACAGACAATATGTTCTGGTATTCATGCAGATTGTCCGGGTTTTGATATTGGACATATCGAAAGAAAGAATGTAATGCTGCCAATCGTAAGTTTCTGGTAGTATCGCTGGATTTTCTTTCCGTTTGGAGCCAATCAAGGAACGATACAACCGTATCTTTGGTAATAGATTTCAGTTGTAGCTTTTCAGCTTTTATTTTACGGATTGTATCCATGTAGGTTAAAAACAATACAAAAGTATCGCGATAGGCACTGATCGTATTGGAGCTGGAACCCTTTTCATGTGACAGGTACTTTGTAAGATAGTCCGTCAGATATTTGGAAAAATCAGTTGGACTCATGACTTTGGATATCAGGAAATACGTTAAGACACACCATATCAATATCCTTAAGCAAACCGGGATACATTTCCGCGGTCAGCCTAACATAAGAGTCGGTGGCACTTAATGACTGGTGTCCAAGATATGTTGACAGAATTGGAAGCATGCTATACAGATCACAACCGGATTCAGCCAACTGGGCTAACGAGGTTACGGCAAAAGTGTGACGAAGATCATGTAGCCTTGGACCATGATGATTGCCAATAAATGGGATACCCACTACTTTTAGAATATCCTGAAAACGGCTGTAAACCGAAACTGACGAGCAGGCAGAACCGTTCAGAGACACAAAAAAATAGTCGTCTTCTGAATTTAACAAAGGAAGTGAGTTTCGATGATGAACATAGTCCCTACAAACTACCGATAAGGACTCTGATATGGGGATCATTCGTTGCTTGCCGTTCTTAGAGTCTCTAACAAGAAGGAAGTTGTCTGTAAGGTTAACATCCTGATTCCTTAATGCCAGAGCTTCGCCAATGCGTAGTCCCGTACCATACAATAGTCTGACAAGTGCAGGCATTACAAAAATTATGGAGTTCATCATTTTTCGCTGAGCTCTAAGTGCGTCAGCTGCCACAAATACAGATTCCATTTCAATTTTAGAGAAAACGAAAGGAACAAATGTCGATCTATGTCTGGGTAATTGGGGAATATAGGAACGAATTCCGATTTTGGACAGATAGGATGAAAGTCTCGCTAGACATCCGGATCTATGGATCCAATAAGATTCTGACTCGTTGTTTTTCCGCTCACACCATCTGTCTGAGAGTTCTTTGGAAATGCCTACTTTGGTTTCACCCAAAGCGATGGTAAACCGATCGAAAATTGAATAAATGATTTCTTCAGTTTCATATTTAAACCCCAGGCTCCTTTTAAGTTCGATGAGCTGCCTGATATACGGAGCATATATGCCCCAAAGTGCGCGATTATTCATAAAACAATCCTCCTTTCTGTACATAAAACACAGGAGCTACTGCAGGAACTTCCAATACGCACTGCCTAAGTGATGTCAGATCTATACGAAGATAAAATCTGGTTGATTCCGTATTCTCGTGCCCAAGAACTTCGCTTATAATCGGCAAAATAGTTTGCCTTTCTAACAGGCGTCCAGCAAGACTGTGACGAAGGGCATGAGGTCCATGTCTCCTGTTTTTTGTGTTGATTCCGGTTTTTGCAAAAGTAAGTTGGACAATTTGGGTAATAACTGATCCATGCAAGGAATTGAATGGAGACCGTGCACAGAGAAACACGAAAGGCTCTTCAGATTTGGGTCTTCCAAATTTCAGATACTCGATTATTGCATTTCCAACATCAGGCAGTAGCGGAAGTTCGATTTTGCTACCAGTCTTATATTGGGTAAAACGGAGCACACTTTGTTCCCATAATACATTCTCAAATTTGAGATATGCAATATCCGAAGCCCGCATTCCAAGTCTGGCTGCCAGCAGAATAATGGCATAGTCACGCTTTCCAACGGCATTATTTCTATCAACAGAAGATAAAAGCTTTTCAACTTCTTCAGTCGTGTATGTAGAGGGTATTTGGGTTTGAGCCTTGTAGTTATCTTTCGGCATCATGGATGATAAATCCACTTCAATGATTGATGAACTATACAGATACTTGAAAAAGTCTCTCATCACTCGAATTGATATATGGGCAAGAGAAATCGTTTTAGGGTCAACACTTTTAATGTATTTTAGTATATGAAGCTGATTAACCGAGCTAATTGACGTCACATTGTTCTGCTTTAGGTAGCGAAAAAACCTAAAAAGATGTTGCTCGTACTCATCAATAGTGTGTTTCGCTAATCTTTGAGAGGACTTATAAGCCAGATAGTTTATTATTTGTTGTCCTATTGAACCTTCAAAATCAGCTAATTCTTTACGTGGCTCGATGGTACCTGTTTTGATAAACTCAATCAGCGTTGTGACAGTTTTGACTGTATCCTTTTCTCCTTTGGCGAGTGTCGAATAATCCCTGTCACCAAATTTTTGCAAAAGATAATCCTGACAAACATCTGCATCAATGAAATCAATGCTTTTTGATTTCATGAAGCACTTTATTCTTCGCCAATGGCAGTTGTAATACTTCAATGTCCCGGTAGCCCGAGAGAGCCTGTTTTTCAAGCACTGTAATGCTTGACAGCTTACTTCTTCGAATGTCCTGTTTTCCATAACTGAATCTTTTTAGTCAGTGGCAAAAGCACCACTTGTATAAAAATAGGCTCAATTATTATGGAAAGTAATCTGAAAAATAATATTTACAACTTCCTGATAATTAGAGGGGTTAGAAATATCACTTTACATAATATTTTAGTTTACATAACCCAAGTTATGGAAAGCTTTCCATAACTTGGGAAGAAAAAATTTCCTGTTTGCAGGAAACCATGAAGCAGCCGAAAACATCGCTATGTTTTACAGTTTCTTCGGCACTTGCAAAAAAAACGACATCGATCCCCAGGAATGGCTTACCTATGTCATCAACAACATCAATGATACGAAATCCTCTCAACTCAAAGAACTCCTCCCGCAATTTATCGACAAGGCTCTATTGAGCTGATATGGGGTTGGTGGGGTGGATACTGTCTCAAATGGGATAATGTGCTTTAGTAAAGACGTAGGTGAACAAGTTCTTTTTATCGATAGAATCATTCGTTGAATGAATTCCCGAATCAGTATTCTAATTTCATGCGAAATGTACAAGTCTAAAAATGTATCAATTTACCAGTGAATCAATTACCTGGTGAAATTGATAGATTAGTACACTGCTAGATTTTTACATTGCTTTATTCCGCCATTACTTCGCTCAGAAGTAACATTAGATGCCATATTCTCAACAGTGGTGATTTTTAGTGTGCTAAATTGCTGGTTTGCTTGTGTGTTGGTTTGCTGGTTAATTTGAATACCAGCCCTGTAAAGGTTGCCTGCCGAAAAGGTGAACTGCCCTTATTTGGATTTTGTCCTGAGGTACTTTCCAAAAATATTTGTAAATCGTTTGCCTGGTAAAATCTGTTTTTACAACTGAATACTTTGTAAAAACGTTGTACTTTAGTGTCCAACATTCTGGTAAACAGATTATAATATTAGTTAATGAATACCAACAAAGTTCCTGTATCGAAATTGAATATTTCGAAAGACGTGCGCATTGAGTTGTTTTTTATATTATTTGGATCTGTATTGTTGTGTTTTATTGGATTTTACAATAAGTATCCGTTGGTTTATTCTGATACAGGAACCTATCTTTACTCTGGATTTTGTGGTATTAATCCAACCGATAGACCAATATTCTATGGTTTATTCGCAAGACATATCAGTTTAGCGGTTTCTCCCTGGTTAGTTATTTGGGTTCAGGGATTCCTTGTATCATTTCTATTGTTTATTACGGTAAAAATGATTTTTATTGGTAGTAATCATCTTTTAATATTTTTGTTTTCATTGGTGATTCTTGTGTGTTTTACGGGTGTTTCACATAATGTCAGCATTTTAATTCCTGATATTTTTACCTCTATTTCATTATTGACATTTGTTAATTTATTGATAAACAATAATGTAAAACTATTTGCTAAGATATTTCTTAGTATTGTACTTATACTTAGTTTGGTAGTGCATTTATCAAATATCTTAATTATCACTACATTATGTTTTCTTGCAGCTTTAGTTCTATACTTAAAAAAAGGTAAAGGCAGTGGATTGAAAATCAGGATAAAAAGGAATCTAATTTACTGCTCTATTCTTATAGCGATATCGTGGTTCCTGATTCCAAGCGCTAATTATGTCTATTCCAATCAATTTACGATATCGAGAGGTTCGCAGGTATTCATTATGAATCATTTGTCTGAAACCGGAGTTTTGGAAGAATATCTTAAAAGAGAATGCAAATCAAATAATTTCAAAATATGCCAATACAAAGACAGTCTGGTTTGGGATTTTTTATGGGATTCTAAAAGCCCATTGTATAAAACTGGAGGTTGGGAGGCGAATAAACAAGAATATGATTTGATTATTAAAGATATCCTGTCAAAACCCTATTACTTAAAGTCTGTCATCCCTGAACTGTTATTTTACTCAATTACTCAATATTTTAATTTCGACATTGAACATCCTTTAGTCTATGGCCCCAATTCGGCACCATATAGCCAGATTCACTGGCACTACTCAAAGGAAATAAAAAATTATTGTAGTTCAAGGCAAAATACAGGAACAATCAACTTTGACTTAACAAATAGTTTTGAAACTATTTTAGTCCTCTTCAGTTTGGTATTCATTTTTTATTTTATCGCAAGACCAAACGTATTCAGATCCTTTCCTTTTGAATTGCGCGTAATTGTATTAACTGTTATTTCAGGGACTGTTATTAATGCGATTGTAACTTCAAATTTGTCTGCTATAAATAGTCGTTATCAAAACAGAATAATCTGGCTTGTCCCACTTATTTTTATATTAGTATCTGGACATTTAGTGCGAAACAGGAAAAATAGCCGTGCAATCCAGCAATTGTTTTAGTGTGCTAGTGTGCTGATTTTAAGTTGGTAAACCAAAAATAAAGGGATAGAATCCGAGGATTACAATTGCTGAAGTAAGAATAAAAATCGCCAGCAGTGAAGTAAACTCAATTGTTATGGGTGAATTTTCGCTTGGCTTGCTGATAATTCTTTTCACTACGGTGAGATAATAATAAACAGCTACGAGGCTTAATAAAATCCCTATGATGGTGAGCGTATAAAAATGCATGCTCACTGCATAGTAAAAAACAAAATATTTGGCCCAGAATCCTGAGAACACGGGAATTCCGGAAAGGGAGAAGAGAGCAACCATTAAGGCCACTGCCAGTTTTCTGTTTCTATACCACAGTCCATCGAAAATTGAGAGATTTTCTCCCCTGTCGCTGTTCTTCTTCACAACATAGAAAACAAAGAAGCCAATAACCACAGAAAATGAGTAAGAAACCAGGTAGTACAGTAATAATCTCCCCAAATTAGTATCACCAATAATAAACAGAATAAGCATAAA
This sequence comes from uncultured Bacteroidales bacterium, assembly GCA_903923925.1. Lineage (GTDB taxonomy): Bacteria > Bacteroidota > Bacteroidia > Bacteroidales > CAIXZF01 > CAIXZF01. The sequence continues at coordinate 136,060 of CAIXZF010000113.1, read as the reverse complement.
ACCTGTATTTCCGATACCTGAATATGCAATGAATCGTTTGAAATTCTGTTGCCAGAGTGCCGTAATATTTCCAACAGACATTGAAAGGAAGGCAAGAACCCAGAACATGATCTGAATTCCTTCTGTTACAGGCATCAGCATCAATGTAAATAACCTCCACAGAGCAGCAAAAGAAGCCATTTTAACGATAGTGGCCATATAGGTCGAAACCAGGCTTGGTGAGCCTTCATAAACATCGGGAGTCCAGAAATGAAAGGGTGTTGCGGCCAGCTTGAAAGCCAGGCCAAAGAGCATAAATAATATCCCTGTTTTAAAGGCTAAGGGTAATGCACCACTATGCGACAAAATAAAAATCCGGATATCTGTGAGGAAAAAACTTGCAGTAAAACCATACATCAGCGTAATTCCAAGCAAAAGGAATGCACTGGCAAAAGAGCCAAGAAGGAAATATTTAAACGAGGCTTCATTTGATCTGAGGGATTTTTTCTTGGCACCGGCGAGAATATAAAGGGGAATTGACATAATCTCGAGACCAAGAAAAAGCATAATAAGGTTGGTGAAGGAGGTAAGTAGCATTGCTCCTACCAGTGAAAAACAGAAGAGAGCATAATTCTCAGCCAGGCTCTCATAAATACCTTTATAATACTCTCGGCTGAATAAAAAGAAAATTATACAGAAGAAGATCATAGAAACATTGAATGCCAGGGCCAGGTCGTTTAACATTATCATATTATTAAACCAAACCTTATGCTGATTAACTTCAAGTATTGAAACCAGCAAAGCGGCTATTAAGCCGGAAAGACCGACAGGCATCAGCAATTGGTATTTCTTGAATAAGCCTATGTATAAAAGAAGAATACCTAATAAAGCAACTATAATCAGTGCGTACATGCTCTTATTTAATTTGTCAGCGAATAGAAATTACTAAAAAGCTCTTCCACGGAGATCTGACTCAAGTTCAGAATCAAACCCGGGAGAACACCGGTAAGTATAATTATAAAGGAAAGCAGTGCGAACAGAATCATTTCTGTTGTCCCTATTTCCTTGAAATCAATAGTGTTTGTGTTGTTACCCAAACAAACTTTCTGATAGTTATAAAGCATATAAATGGCTCCCAGAATCATTGAGAATCCTCCAAAAAATGCTAAGCAGGGATTCAGACCATATAATCCCAGTATCATCAGAAATTCGGCTACAAATCCGTTTGTAAGAGGCAAACCAATAGAACCCAGCACCAGAATGAGAAAGAAGCCTGCAAAAACCGGAGCAGTGAGGCGGATTCCTCCAAGGTTTTTAATCATAGAAGTTCCTGTTCTCTTCTCAATTATAATAACAACAGCAAAAAGCCCGCTGATAATTATTGCATGGGCAAAACTCTGAAAGATAACACCTTGCACAGATTGTACGCTTATCGCAAAAATTGCAGCTCCGATTAATCCTCCATGAGCAACAGACGACCAGGCCACCATTGTTTTAAGATTCTTTTGCTGTAGTGCCATCACCGATGCATACACCATACCGATAAGGGATAATACAATTACGACTGTATTCCACTGTGCAACGCCGAGCGGAACAATGGGCAATAACCAGCGCAACATCCCGTAAACACCCATTTTCATTAAAACAGCTGAGAGAATCATTGTTATTTGTCCGGGAGCAATAGTATAGGTTTGCGGCTGCCAGCTGTGAAAGGGGAATAGCGGAATTTTAATGGCGAATCCAACAAATAGGAACCAAAAGAGCCACGATTGGGCTGAGGATGTTAAATCGGCATTCAAAAAAGCTTCGAAATTGAAACTATGAGGTAAAGGCGTTTGAAAATACACAAACAAAAATGCAAACAGGAGAGAGAGACTGCCTAAGAAAGTATAGATGAAAAACTTAAGCGTAATTGCTTCCTTGTTTTCTTCACCCCAAACAAGCATGGAAATAAAAATCGGAATAAGCGTAATTTCCCAGAAAATATAGAATACGATTACATTTAGTGAAAGAAAAACACCCATCAAAGCAGCCTGTGTTAAATGCAGAAAAGAATGGAATCTGCCGCTTTTATTGAGTACATCATCATTTCCGAAGAGAATGATAAACGGCATTACCAGGGCTGTTATCAGAATCATTACAGCAGATATACCATCGAGGCCGAAATACAGTTCTATTCCATACTGCGGAAGCCAGTTGAAGTGTGTGCTAAACTGGAAAGGGAAAGCAGAGAGATTAAGTGACTGAAAAGCCAGTAGCTGATAGCTAACCAGCAGAAGTTCAAGAAATGACAATCCAAACGAAAGAAACTTCACCCAGGCTAGCCTCTGCATGAAAATGAGGAGGAGGGATGAAAATACCGGCAATAATAGTATGAGAATCAGCATCATAATCAGAAATATAGGTTAATGATGATGAAAAATATAACACCAGTTACCATAGCAAAGACATAGAAACTGATGTTTCCGGCTTGTATCCGTCTTACTTTCTCTCCAAGCCACATGGTATATTCTCCAAAACTATTCACTGTTTTGTCGATAATATTTAGCTCCATTTTCGGGAAAACCTTTTCAGAGAGTGCAGTGTACGGCATCACTATCAACCAATTATATAATTCATCAACATAATATTTATTTGAGAGAAGTTTCGGGATAAACGCTAATGGAATTTCATCGCCAGCTGGAAGCATTTTTTGTTTAATGAAACGATTGTAAGCAAAAGCCACAATAAACAGTAAAAATAGTACTGAAACAGCCATCAGAATCCATTCTGTTGAAACAGCCATATGCCCTGCATTCGAAGCATAATTTGTTAAGCTAACGGATAGAAAGTTAGCCTGAGCAGCCTTGCCGCCAAAGATTTCAGGAAAGTTGAGAAAACCTCCAACTACCGATAATATTGCCAGAATTATCAAGGGAACCGATATGAGAGCAGGAGACTCATGAATGTGACTTTCCTGTTCAGGAGTACCTCTGAACTGATTGTAGAAAACAAGGAAAAGCAGCCTGAACATATAGAAACATGTCATAAGGGCGCCAAAGAGTCCAAGTACATAAATAAGAGGGTTTCTGGCAAAAGCAGCCATCAGAATTTCATCTTTTGAGAAGAAACCTGAAAATGGAGGAAAGCCGGAAATGGCCAGCGTGGCAATTAAAAAAGTGAGGAAAGTAATCGGGAGTTTTTTCTTTAGGCCGCCCATTTTCCGGATATCCTGTTCACCGCTGAGTGCATGGATAATGCTACCCGCTCCAAGGAATAGCAGAGCCTTAAAAAATGCATGAGTAGTAAGGTGGAATATTGCCGAAGAATAAACTCCGAGTCCAAGTGCGATAAACATATACCCCAGCTGGCTTACAGTTGAATACGCGAGCACTTTTTTAATATCGTTCTGATAAATGCCGATTGTTGCTGCAAACAAAGCAGTAATAAGACCAATTGCAAGGATAATATCCAGGGTGAATGGTGCGAGGTTAAACAGCAGCGAAGATCTGGCAATAAGATAAATACCAGCAGTAACCATTGTTGCAGCATGAATGAGGGCTGAAACTGGTGTTGGACCAGCCATTGCATCCGGAAGCCAGGTGAACAGCGGTATCTGCGCGCTTTTTCCGAGCGCACCAACCAGTAAAAGCAGAGTAATAATAACTATTGTGCTATTATTTGGTGTAAAAGCGCTGAGTTGTGCAAAAACTCCGGAGAAATTAAGTGTGCGGAAGGTGAAGAACAAAAGGATAATTCCGAGAATAAATCCGAGGTCACCAATTCTGTTCATCACAAAAGCTTTACGTGCGGCCAGGTTATAGAGATCATTTTTAAACCAGAATCCGATAAGCAGATAAGAACACAATCCCACTCCTTCCCATCCCATAAAAAGGATAAGATAGTTAGCGCCCATTACCAATAACAGCATAGAGGCAGAAAAAAGATTCATGTAGGCGAAGAAGGTGTTGAACCTCTCGTCGTGAAGCATATAGCCGATAGAAAAGACATGAATCAGCAATCCTACACCACTCACAATCAGCATCATATTCAGAGAAAGCGGATCAATCAGCAATTCGAAAGGAATCTTTAAAGCGCCAACATCAAGCCAGCTGAAGATGTTCAGCGTAATGGATTTTACAGCAGAATCAGACTGAGCGAAAAACATCAGCAAACTAATCAGAAACGATAGTGAAATAAGAGCACTGGCTATAATTCCCGAGGACTTTCCTTTAAGAAGTCTGGAGAAAAAGATGATTATCAGAAACCCGGCAAAAGGAAGCAGGGGCACCAGCCAGGCATACTTTACAATATTTGAAAATGTTACCATTTCAGACGGCTAAGCAGGTTAATATCAACTGAGTCGATGTTTCGTTTCATCATAACAAGAATAGCAAGGCCAACAGCTACTTCGGCAGCAGCTACAACCATAATAAAAAAGACAAAAATCTGCCCGGTTGGGTCAGAATGGTAAACAGAAAAGGCAGTGAGCAGGAGATTAACCGAATTCAGCATCAACTCAATGCACATAATAATAATGATGGTATTCCGTCTGTAAAGCACACCCAGCACACCTATTGAGAACAAGATAATGCAGAGCAGCACATAGTGATCGAGCGGAATAAATTTAAGAGCAACGGACATATCTTTCATATCAGTTTTTTTTGGAATCTTTTTTGCCAAGCATTACAGCGCCCACCATGGCAGAGATGAATAATACAGAAGATATTTCGAAAGGTAACAGAAATTGTTTGAACAGAGTCTGACCAATTTGTTTCACAAGGCCGATATTATAATCTGCGGGGTTTTTAGCCTGAATGAGGACGGCATCCTTAGTTGCTGCGATTAAAACCAGGAGTAGCAAACCTCCGGTAATAACAGCAGTGATCCTTGTTAGCTGCGATTTATGCGGCTCATTCGAAGTATTAAGGTTGAGGAGCATGATAACAAACAGGAAGAGTACCATAATGGCTCCGGTGTACACGATGATGTGCACAACAGCCAGAAATTGAGCATTCAGGAGGATATAGTGCCCGGCAATAGACAGGAAACAGATAATCAGGAAAATGACGCTGTTTATGGGGCTCCGGGAGAAAACTACCATAAGTGCACTCAATATGGCAACAGCAGCAAGTAGATAAAACAGGAAAGTCATGTATGTTTAATCATTTATTATGAGGTAAATTTCCGTTCTTTTTAAATTCGAGAACCGCCTTTGTCTGTCTTTTTGAAACATCAATTCTTTTTGCGGGATCGAGGGGCTCAACGAGTTCGTTTTTCGTAAAGATAAAGGGTTCTCTTTGGTAACCGGCTTCTACTATTCTGTTCGTAAGGAAAATTGCTTCTTTCGGGCAGGCTTCTTCGCAGTCGCCGCAGAAGATACAGCGCAACATATTAATTTCGTAGGAAGATGCGTATTTCTCTTCTCTGTATAGGTTCTCTTCACCGGCTTTTCGCTCGGCTGCTATCATGGTGATGGCTTCGGCCGGGCATGCTACTGCACAAAGTCCGCAGGCAGTGCATCTTTCGCGGCCAATATCGTCGCGTTTGAGTACATGCATTCCACGGTAAACCGGGCTGAACGGCCTTGTTTCTTCAGGGTAGCTGATTGTTGTTTTCTTTGAAAAGAAATGCGTTATGGTAATCATCATTCCTTTAATGATAGCAGGAAGATAGATTTTTTCCATGAAGGTCATCTTCTTATCCGAAACAACTTTTGATCTGTTGGTAAGTGATTGCATTTTCCGATGATCCGATTAAAAAAACAATTCTTTAAAGTAAATGACAACACCTGTTACCATAATGTTAGCTATTGAGATCGGAATAAATCCTTTCCAACCGAGGTTCATCAGCTGATCGTAGCGAAAACGGGGTAAAGTCCACCTGATCCACATAAAAAGGAAGATCAGGAAGAAAATTTTCAGGAAGAAAACCACTGAACCTAAAATCGTAAGCACATTTGCATCGAGAGGAAGCCTGTTCAGAAAGGGGAAATTGTATCCTCCAAAATAAAGAGTGGCGATTACTGCAGCCGAAATAAACATATTGATATATTCGGCAAAAAGGTAAAAACCAAGTTTCATACTGCTGTATTCAGTGTGATAACCACCAATGAGTTCTGTTTCGCATTCGGGCAGGTCGAATGGTGCCCGGTTCGTTTCGGCAAAAGCACAAACGAGAAATATCAGAAAGCCTAAGGGTTGATAAAAAATATTCCAGTGCCAGCCTTGCTGCTGGTCAACGATTTCTTTCAGGCTAAGTGTTCCGGTTGTGAGAACGAGAGCAATAATGGCCATTCCCATGGCAAGCTCATAGCTGATCATTTGCGAAGCGGCTCTCACCGAACCCAGAAGGGCATATTTGTTGTTTGAAGCCCATCCACCGAGCATAATTCCATACACACCAATCGAAACCATAGCGAAAATGTAAAGGATTCCGATATTTAAATCGGCCACCTGAAGAGAAATAACATGTCCGGCGATTGTGAGGTTACCACCCCATGGAATAACCACGCCGGTTAAAAGTGCTGTTGTCATTGCAATAGATGGACCGAGGATAAAAAGCGTACGGTTTGCCATTGTCGGGATAATCTCTTCTTTCATAAACATTTTTAACCCATCGGCCAATGGCTGGAGTAAACCATATGGCCCTGCCCGGTTCGGTCCCAACCTGTCTTGCATGAAAGCAGCCACTTTCCTTTCAGCATATGTGGAATACATCGCTACGACCAGGGTTATCGCCAGAATGACGAAAAGGAAAATGATTTTACTAAGTAATTCCCAGGTTTCCATCGTTGTTTTCTGCTGGATTGATGTATTCGTAATTATTTTGACTGATAACTGAACTGTGTTTTATTTTCCGGGGACCTTCAATAATCCAATCGGAGGTTTTCTTTTTCTCAAAGCGACATTCGTTACAGATAAAGTGTTCCAGTTCGCCGTATTGATCCTTGCGGCCTGTTACCCGCAAAATGTCTTCACCACTCTCCCAAAGAACTACTTCTCCTGCACATTTTGAACAGTTCCGGTGTGCATTCATCGGTTTTGTAAACCATACTCTGCTCTTAAATCTGAAGGTTTTATCGGTAAGCGCACCAACCGGACAAACGTCAATAATATTGCCTGAGAAATCATTTTCAATTACGTTGCTTACGTAAGTACTTATCTCGGCGTGATCTCCACGGTAAAGAACACCATGAACCCGTTTGCCTGTTATCTGATCTGCCACATAAACGCAGCGGTAGCAAAGAATACAACGGTTCATGTGAAGTTGGATCTTCTCACCGATATCAATCCGTTCGAAGGTTATTCTTTCCTCCTCGTAGCGTTGGCTCGAAAGGCCATGTTCATAGGTAAGATTCTGCAGATCGCACTCGCCGGCCTGATCGCAAACGGGGCAATCCAGAGGGTGATTGATCAACAGGAATTCAACTATAGCTTTCCGCGCTTCAACAACTTCGGGTGAAGTTATATTCTCTACAACCATTCCATCCTGCACAGGAGTGGAACATGATGCCACAAGTTTCGGCATTGGACGGGGATCTTTTTCAGAGGATTGAGCCACTTTAACAAGGCAGCTTCTGCATTTTCCTCCACTTCCCTTTAGTTTCGAATAAAAACACATAGTTGGTGGAACTACTTTTCCTCCAATTCTGCGTGCTGCATTAAGGATAGTCGTCCCAGGCTCAACTTCAATTTCGATAGTATCGATGGTTACTTTATATAAGGACATCTTTTTTCAATTAGGTGTTTTTCAAATTCAGTCCTGAAATGCCTGACAGTGCTTCTTACCGGCCAGGCTGAAGCATCTCCGAGCGGGCAGATTGTATTTCCTTCTATATTTTTAGCAACATCAGCCAGAAGATCAATATCACTCATCTTTCCCTGGCCGCTTTCGATACGGTGAAGAATTTTCTCCATCCATCCTGTTCCTTCCCTGCAAGGACTGCATTGTCCGCAGGATTCATGATGATAAAAGCGGGTAAAATTCCACAGGTTTTTAACTATGCAGGTAGTTTCGTCCATCACTATAAATCCTCCCGAACCAAGCATGGTACCCGTTTCAAAACCACCTTCCTGCAAGGATTCATACGACATGAGCCGGGGTTCACCTTTTGCAGTTTTCAGAATAAGATTTGCAGGTAAAATCGGAACAGATGAGCCTCCTGCAACAACAGCCTTGAGTTTATTTCCATTGCGGATTCCCTGGCAATATTCTTCACCATAGATAAACTCTTCAACAGGAAGTCCAAGCTCTATCTCATAAACACCAGGTCGTTTTAGATGTCCGCATGCCGAAATAAGCTTTGTTCCTGTACTTCTTCCAATTCCTATTTTTGAATACGCCTCACCGCCATTTTTCACAATCCATGGAACTGATGCCAGCGTTTCAACATTATTAACAACAGTCGGACAACCATATAAACCACTAACAGCCGGAAACGGAGGTTTCATTCTTGGATTTCCCCTTTTGCCTTCCAGAGATTCTATTAAAGCAGTTTCCTCGCCACAGATGTAAGCTCCGGCTCCGGGATGACAGTAAAGATCCAGATTGAAACCCGAACCCAGTATATTTTTACCCAGAAATCCTTTTGCATAAGCCTCACTAATTGCTTTTTCCAAAATATTAAGGACATAAAACAGCTCTCCCCTGATATAAATGAAAGACTGTTGGACGCCAAGGGCAAAACTCGCCAGAATCATACCTTCAATTAAAAGATGAGGGTTTCGCTCCATAAGATATCTGTCCTTGAAGGTTCCTGGCTCACTCTCATCGGCATTACAAATAAGATACCTGGCTTTATCCGTTGATTTGTCGATAAAACTCCATTTCAGACCCGTTGGGAACCCAGCACCTCCGCGTCCTCTTAAATTTGAAATTTTAACCTCAGCAAGCACATGGTCAGGGGTATCGTTTTTCAATACTTTCTCCACAGCCTCATAGCCACCGTGTTTACGATAAACTTCAAATCTGTTAAGATCAGGCAGGTCGATAAATTCGGTAAGTATTTTTATTCCCATTTTACGTATACGGGTTTGTATGTGAAATCATTCCTTCTGCACGGAATGTATCTAGCAGCTGATCAACTTTGCTAGTTGTAAGATGCTCATGATACTTCACCCCAACCTGCATCACAGGCGCATTACCACAAGCAGCAAGGCATTCAACAGTTTTCAGGGTGAACATTCCGTCTGCTGTAGTTTGCCCGGCTTTAATATTCAGTTTCTTTTCAAGATGCTCAATAATATCATCTGAACCATTTAACCAGCAGGGACCTGTGCGGCAAACTTCAATAACACAGTTTCCAACCGGAGTCAGGTTAAACATGGTGTAAAATGTTGCAACCTCATAAACCTCTATTGGCTGTATATCAAGCAGTGACGCAACATAATCCATAACTGCAGGGCTTAACCATCCGTCGAATTCAGCCTGGGCAATGTGCAACACAGGGATCAGCGCCGATTTCTGTCTGCCTTCCGGGTAGCGACGAATAAGGCCTTTCACCATTTCGAGGCTTTCTTCGCTGAATTTTATTTCTTTAGTATTTGATGATTCCATTTTCAATAAATTATGCATCGAGTTCACCGGCAATTACGTTCATACTGCTCATTGCCAGCACAGCATCCGATAACATGCTGCCTTCAACCATTTCCGGGAAAGCCTGGTAATAAATAAAGCATGGTCTTCGGAAATGTAAACGGTAAGGAGTTCTGCCACCATCGCTTACAAGGTAAAAGCCCAGTTCTCCGTTTCCGCCTTCTACACAATGATAAACTTCTCCAACAGGAATGTCTGTTTCGCCCATCACGATTTTAAAATGATATATCAGGGCTTCCATACTACTGTAAACCAATTCTTTAGGTGGAAGATAATATTCAGGAGCATCAGCAAAAAATGTATTTTTATCTGGCATAGCTTCAAGTTTATCTATTGCCTGCCTGATAATACTCAGACTTTGCCACATTTCTTCCTGTCGTACCATAAACCTGTCGTATGTATCTCCACTGCTTCCGACTGGAATGGTAAATTCAAAATCTTCGTAGGATGAATACGGATTCATCACCCTTACATCGTAATCCACTCCGGCAGCGCGGAGATTCGGACCTGTAAGTCCATAATTCAGTGCCTGTTCTGCAGAAATTGAACCTACGTTTATCGTCCTGTCCATGAAAATTCTGTTCCGTTTTAACAGTCTTTCGAATTCTTTTAAAACATTCGGATAACCTTCGATGAAGACTTTAATTTTCCGCCAGGCTTCATCGCTGAAATTTCGTTCAAAGCCTCCGATACGGCCCATATTGCTGGTTAAGCGGGCTCCACAAATCTCTTCAAAAATTTCGTAAATTTTTTCTCTTTGCTGAAAAAGATACACAAAGCCCGTCAGTGCTCCGCTATCAACTCCAACAACACTATTACAAATATTATGATCTGCAATCCTGGAGAGTTCCATAATAATAACACGCAGATAATCAACACGTTTCGGGATTTTTATCCCCAGTAATTTCTCTACTGTCATATGCCAGCCCATATTGTTTATGGGAGATGAACAGTAGTTTAGTCTGTCTGTTATGGGTGTAATCTGGTAAAAAGGTCTTCGTTCGGCAAGTTTCTCGAAAGCACGATGGATGTATCCGATAGTTTGTTCGGTGTGCACAATGAACTCGCCGTCCATTGTCATAATGTTCTGAAATACACCATGAGTTGCCGGATGCGTGGGGCCGAGGTTCAGGATATTATATTCCCTGTGCTCTTCACCGCTTACCAGATCGCCCTTTAATGAATCAAGGTATTCTTCTTTTTTATTCATTTTTCCGTTCAAAGCATTCTAAAATTACCGGCCAAACATACTGTTATTTTTATCTTCTCTTGTCTGGTCTTCCAGCGGAAATTCTTTCCTTAAAGGAAATCCTTCGAAGTCATCTGTGTTGAGTATCCTTTTCAAATTAGGATGTCCATCGAATACTAATCCGAAAAAATCGAAGGTTTCCCTTTCCATCCAGTTTGCTGTTTTCCATATGTTTGTTGCTGTTGGGAAAACGGGATTATTGATTTCCGTGAACGTTTTAATCCGGATTCTTTGATTATTTTTAAAACTGTGAAGATGATAAACAACACCCAGTGGCTTATCCGATTCAGGGTAATGTATTCCGCAAAGAGTTGTCAGAAATTGAAATTTCAGGAAGGTTTCATCATATAAAAACCTGAGAATTTCGTTGATACATTTCTTGTTTACAGTAATAACCATCATGTCATACTGCTGCTCATAACTAAGGATATCTTCCCTGAATCTGGCATCGAGAGCCATTTTCACCCTATCATTCAATTCCTGCTGAACTACAAACATTATTCAATATTAAAAGTATGAAGCAAATCAGTGTATTGTTGTGAATTTCTTCTTCGTAATGATTCATTTCCTACAAGGTCCTGAATTTTCAGAATCCCTGAGATAATTTGTTCAGGCCGTGGAGGGCAACCCGGCACGTATACATCAACTGGTATTATTCTATCGATTCCCTGCAATACGCTATACGTATCGAAAATACCACCGCTGCTGGCGCAGGCACCAACAGAAAGCACCCATTTCGGCTCAGCCATCTGTATATAAACCTCTTTAAGAATTGGGGTCATTTTTTTAGCAATGGTACCCATAACCATGAGCAAATCGCTTTGCCTGGGTGAAAAGCTAAGACGTTCAGAGCCAAAGCGGGCCAGGTCGTAATGTGCACCCATTGTTGCCATGAATTCTATTCCGCAGCATGAGGTTGCAAAGGGTAATGGCCAAAGCGAATTCTTTCGGGCCAGCCCAATAGCGTGCTCAAAAGAAGTTGCAAAGAAACCTTTACCTGAAAACCCATCAGGTGCATCTACAATAGTTACCATAATTCTTTCTCCTCTTTCCCGGCTGAATCAGGAATTATCCCATTTCAACGCACCTTTAAAAACGATGTAAATAAAACCAAGCAGTAACAAACCAAGAAATAAGAGCATGTCGAGAAAACCATTTGCTCCCAGGTCCCTGAAATTAACTGCCCAGGGATACATAAATATAACCTCAACATCAAAAAGCACGAATAAGATGGCGATCAGAAAATACTTAACTGAAAACGGGCTTCTGGCATTTCCCATGCCTTCAATTCCGCATTCGAAGTTCTCGAGTTTGGCCTTTGATTTCCTCAGAGGCCCCAGTAAATGTGTCATTATCATGGTGGTAAGCACGAAACCCAGCACAATGAACGACTGAATCATAATAGGAATATAATCTTGTGGCATAAACTTGTTTTGTGAATCCATTAACAACGCTTATCCGAAATTGTTCGTTAATGAATTCAGTTTGCCATAAAATTAAAAAAAAAAACCAAACATCAGCACGGAATAATATGGATGATCTGATCAGTATGATGAACATGTCGAAGCTGGGACATGCCATGGCATGTCCTGGCCCTAAAGAATAACCAGAGCAACCGCCTGTTTGTATGTTTTTACGATTCCGGCGGGATTAATCAGCTGGAAAAAAACAATGTAATAACCCGGGTGACAAACCCTCCGCAAATCATCACATCCATCCCAACTGAATAAGCCGGCTGTGCCGCATAATTCATTGTTTACCAGGGTTCTAACTCTCTGGCCATTGTCGTTAAAAATGAGAATATTAGCTTGGTAATCAGGCTGTTTTAATGAAAATTGGATCGAAAGATTATCTTTAAAACCATCATTATCCGGGGAAAATACATCCGGTTGTATTACTAATTCAAGGCCGCTGCTGTCGATTGCCGGAACCTGACTGTTTTTATAGGCTGGCGTAGCATAACCAACTGTTCCCGCAGCCGAATGCCAGTTTTTAGCATCTGATGAAGGGGCAGAAAAGCTTATCCTTTCCAATGACACCCCTGTTGTGCTGTTCAATAATGGATGATGCCAGCTTTCCTTGTAGGCAACTTCATCGAGAATCTGAAGGTTTTTATCTGCAATTACGATTATATCAGCTGTGTTCGTAAGCTGAGGCATCGTTGAAAGCTTTTCAAAACCCCTGGGATTCAAAGTATTATAAGAATTTTTAACTTTATCCGGATCCGATGATATTACAAGGTATTCATCCGGGAAAATAAGCCTTCCATCGCTGAGTGAATTGATATCGGTAAGCGTGTCCGAAACTGTATCCCTCGAGGCAATTACCATACTTCCCAGGTCGAGTACTTTGTTTGAATTATTGTATAGTTCAACAAATTCGGCAGCTGCACTTCCAGGATCGAAGAGGATTTCGTTGATAAGTAGATCTCCTGGATTTGGCTGTTCAGGAATAGCAAAGGGTATTTCAAATTCTGTGCTAAGCTGGTTCCCGGCACAATCTTTTATTGTGTCTGTTATAGATAGTGAATATATAGTATTAACATGTAGATATTTGCCAAGCAGCAGGTCCACACATGTGTATCCTTTTCCTACCGGGCTTACAAGAATTGGATTGCCAATATTCTGGTCTATTTTGTAGGTGGAGGGATTCAGCAAGGTGGAACTGTCCACTTGTTCGGTAAAAGTCAGCCGGATACTATTCGTTTCAACTACAACCACTTTTGCAAGATCGGGCGCAGTTTCGTCGGGATTCACTGCATATACTGAGTTCATTTTTCCCGGACTTCCTCCTCTTGGATCATTGCTTGCAGTCCAGTTGGACTCACCTCCGCAGGGATTCTCCGGATCGATCTGTTCGAGTGAATAGCCGCCATCCTCTTTCACTGGATTTTTATACCAATCTGAGCTATAGGAAACATTGGAAATTAAACGGCCTTCTTCATCAGAAAGCCAAATATCTGTTCCTTCATTTGCCAGTGAGAAACTTGGAAACCCGATAAAACTACCATAGTTTGAAAAGAACAGATGTGCATTTTCACTCCCCGTTATCAGGAAGGAATGCGGATAAATCCGTACTTCCGGAAATACCTTTTTGGAGGTACCGGTTTGAAGGGTCCAATCAGTTAAGGAAATGGGGAAAGTTGTCCTGTTATAAAGTTCCACATATTCGAAAGGTGGCAGGCCAAGCTGGGGTTCGGGATCGGCCATAATTTCGTTAATAAGGATATCATGCTGTTTCACCCTGTGATAACAAAATTGCACTGTTGCAGAATCCATACTATTCCCGGAAATATCCTGAATTCCACTGGCAGTGAGCTTACAAAAAACGTCTTCAGGAAACCCAGGGCTGAATTGGAGACTTACAACATTTCCGCTGGCAGTATCTATTGTACAACTGATGGGATGACCAACTCCCTTGTCGACCAGGTAATTTGAAGGATTTGTTGCATTATTAAAGTTAACCGGCTCGTTGAATTGAATTTCTGCTGATTGCTGGTCAATAACTTTTAAGGATTGCAAAACCGGCGGCTGCTGATCAAGGAAAATGTGCCTTAAAACGATGTCATCAAAGTAGAATTTGGTGGAATTGCTGGTTGTATATCTGCAATAAATCCCGACATTTTCTGTGCTTTGAACCAAAGTGTCATAACCGCTGGCATATAGGGTAAAATTCAGACCTCCCATTGTATCGGCATAAATCGCAAAAAGTCCGTTCGACTTACGTAACACCTTTATTCTTAGTGCAAAAGAGGTAGCCAACATTGAATCCGGACCCCTGCAAACAGAAAAACTCTCTGTCCCGCATTGTCTGAATAATTCAATACCGTCGGCTGACCCGCTTTCGCCCAATTGCAGGTAATACCCGTTCAATGGTCCTTTCAGATTCTGCTGGTCTGAACAGAGGTAAAACCGCGCATAATTGCTGCCCGAAGGGCTAAAGGAACACTTCACAAAGAAACCCCATTCCGTGCTGTCCATCAATATGTTATGTGTAACCAGACAGGAGGTGTCTGTTCCTGAAGATTTCAGATGAAGTTGTTTGCTGCTGTTCACTTCAAATTGAAGGCTATCGCCTGTCCATAAAGGGTTTAAACTGAAATTGCCATCTGAAAAATCGTCCATAACCTGCCCTGTACCCGAAAAAGGCAGATTCATAAAAACCATAAAGAAAATCAGATTGGCGAGGCCGATCTTTACCATCATTCAGCAAATTCAAAATCCATTTGCTTCCTGGCAAGATCAATCCGTTTAATGCGGATTTTCACCGGATGCCCGAGCTTATATTCCTTACCCCTTCGCTGACCTACAACTTTGTAATTGTCTTCATCAAGATAATAAACATCATCAACTAAACTCCTCAGCGAAACCAGCCCTTCAGCTTTGTTAATATCAAGTTCCACAAATAAACCGTATTTGCTGACGCCTGATATTAAACCCATAAACTCCTGCCCGATTTTGTCAAGGAAAAATTCTGCCTGTTTCAGTTTAACGGAAGCTCTTTCAGCATCTGATGCATTCTTCTCCATGAGCGAAGAATGTTTGCATTTATCCTCATATTCCTGCTGGTTTACCGTAGGCTTTCCCTCCATGTACATTTCGAGCAAGCGGTGCACCATCAGATCCGGATATCTTCGGATTGGTGAAGTGAAGTGTGTATAGTGTGAGAAACCAAGTCCGTAGTGACCAATATTTTTCGTTGAATAAATTGCCTTTGCCATGGTACGGATAGCGATGGTTTCTATCATGTTTTCCTCGCCTTTGCCGGCAATCTGCTTAAACAGACTGTTCATCGATTCTGCCAGTGCCCGACGGGAACTCGTTCGTAAACCATAACCCAGTTTCCCGATAAACTCAGTAAACTGCAGCAGCTTTTCCGGGTTCGGCACATCGTGAATCCTGTAAACGAAGGTTCTTGGTTTATCCTGATCTTTCTTGATCCCGATTTTCTCGGCAACCCTTCGGTTTGCCAGGAGCATGAAGTCCTCAATCAGCTGATGCGACTCATTCTGTTCCTTTATAAAAGCTTCAACCGGGCGCTTGTTCTCATCGAGCCGGAACTTTACTTCTCTCGATTTAAAGTTAATGGCTCCTTTTTTGAATCGTTCATTCCGCAGGCGTTTCGACAAGTCATCCAGAATCATCAGTTCTGTTTTGTAGTCGCCATCACCGCCCTCAATCATCGCCTGAACCTCCTCATAGGTATAGCGTCTGTCGGAATTTATCACAGTTTTTCCGAACCATTCATTCTTTATTTCTGCTTCAGCTGTCAGTTCAAAAACAGCGGAATAACAAAGTTTCTCCTCTTTCGGACGAAGTGAGCACACATTGTTTGAAAGCTTTTCCGGAAGCATAGGAAATGTACGGTCGACCAGGTAAACTGATGTGCCTCTTTCGTAAGCCTCAGTATCGATAGCGCTTCCAGGCCTCACATAATAAGAAACATCTGCTATATGAACACCTACCTCCCAATTGCCGTTATCAAGTTTCTTTAGTGATAAAGCATCATCAAAATCTTTTGCGTCTTCCGGGTCGATAGTACAAGTGAAAATTCCCCGGAAATCCCTGCGTTTTGCCAGCTCCTGAGCCGAAACGCCAACTGGAATTTCTTCGGCTTCTTTTTCAGCTTTCACCGAAAAATGCAGTGGAAAATCATAATAGGCAAGAATGGAACGCATTTCAACCTCATTCTCACCCGGTTTTCCAAGCACATGTATAACTTCGCCAAAGGGATTCTTCGATTGCTCAGGCCAGTCGGTGATCATGGCAATTACCTTATTTCCGTCTTTTGCCCCATTAATTTGCGCCAACGGAATAATAATATCAACCGGAATAGAAGTATCATCGGGGATTACAAAACCGAATTTCCCCGAAATCTGGATTATTCCTACAAACTGTTTCTTTGCACGCTCGAGAACTTCAGTAATTTGTCCTTCAGGCTTACGACCACGGCGGTTAGGAAACAAATGTACTTTCACTTTATCACCATGTATTGCTCTTCCGGTATTGTTTGCCGATATAAAAACATCCTCAGGCGACTCATCACTTATTATATATGCCTTTCCTGTGTTCTTCATGTCCACAATACCAGTAATTACGGCATTTGTGGTATGAGCCATTATTTTTTCAGGATTTAGCTTGTATTTCCCGCGTTTGGCCTCAACAATTTCCTTCAGGGTGAAAAGATCTTCAAGAATTTTTTTCACCAGGTCGCGACTGCTGCGGTCTTCAATACCCAGCTGCTTTGATACCTGCTTGTAATTAAAGCCGGCATAAGGTGCATTCACAAAGACATTAAGCACCTGTCCGATAAAGGTATTCTTCCCGGGTTTCTTCACTACTTTCACTTTCTTGGGACTCATAAATAATGGTTTAATGAATAAAGGTACACATTTCCAAACGTATTTGCTTACAATTATAGATGCTTTTGCTTCTTGAAATCGGACGCCTGACAGGAAAAATATTTTTTCTTCGCTTCCGATTTGCCATCCCATTTGCATCTATATTGATGAAAGTCTTCAAGTATTGCATGAATTATGAAAATATTTTCGCCTTCCTTGCGCTCCTTGCGTTAAAAAAAAGATCCGCGAATCGGCAAATATCAACAGAAATTCATCTGACTTCCAATCATACCTAACAAAGGAATTTAAATTTTAAGTTTCTTTGTCGTAACAATCACAAAAAAAAATGAACCCCATGATAACACCTCCCTACCTCAAACGCGGCGACAAAATCGGAATCGTGGCTCCTGCCCGGAAAATAAGTCCTTCCGACATCGCCACCGCCATCGAATGGTTCGAAAAACAAGGCTGGGAAGTAATGTATAACGACAACCTCTTCGACGAATATTACCAGCTTTCAGGCACCGATGAACAGAGAGCCGCAAACTTCCAGGAAATGCTCGACAACGACTCCGTGCGTGCGATCTTCTGTGCCCGCGGAGGCTACGGTACCGTGCGTATGATTGATTTTCTCGACTTCAAAAACTTTGTACAAAATCCAAAATGGATAATCGGATTTTCGGATATCACGGTGCTTCACGCACATATTCATACCAACTACGGCATCGAAACACTGCACGCACTCATGCCCTACAACTTTGTGGTTAACAACCTGAGCCCCGAAAGCCTGGATTCGCTTATTACCGCGCTAACAGGGAAACAGCTGCGCTACCGCTTCATCAACAACGCGCCCTACCTCGAAGGTGAGGGCGAAGGCGTACTCATTGGTGGTAATCTTTCCATCCTGTATTCGCTGCCCGGAAGCATCTCAGATATTGATACCAGCGGAAAAATCCTCTTCATCGAGGACATCGACGAATACATCTACCACATCGACCGGATGATGCGCCAGCTCAAACGTTCGGGCAAACTCGACGGCATTAAAGGCCTTATCGTAGGCGGCATGACCAACATGCGTGATAATGACATTCCTTTTGGAAAAACGGTAGAGGAAATTATTTTCGAATGTACGGCCGAATACGATTACCCGGTATGTTTTGATTTTCCGACAGGACATATCGACGACAACCGTACCTTAATCATGGGCAGAAACTGCCGCCTTAGCGTAAATGATATGATTGAACTTGAATTTGATACCTGATGAATAAACAGAATGTTTAATTAATAAAATGATTCAAAATGGCTGCACACAATGAGACCGGAATGAGGGGTGAGGAAATTGCAGCTCACTACCTGCAGAAAAAGGGTTACCAGATCCTGGATAAAAACTGGAGATTTTATAGAAATGAAATTGATATAGTAGCACGCGATGGCAATATTCTTGTTGTTGCGGAGGTAAAAACCCGAAGCTCCGATAAGATGATGCCACCTGAAATGGCCGTTGATGCTACAAAACGTAAGGCTATCATCCGCTCTGCCAATGCCTACGTAAATTATAAAGCATCCACTCTGGAAGTTCGGTTTGATATTATTTCAATCCTTCTCCGCGGTAATCAACCCGAGATTAACCACATTATTAACGCCTTTTATCCGACGCTTAGATAATAAACACCCCTATATGGAAATATAGGATTTATTGGTTCCACATTTTTCAGCCAGTTCTGCCAGGGCCATACCAAGCTTTTTTCTGGCTTCTTCAAGAATTCTAACAAAATTCATAGTACAAAGTTAACCAATTAGACAACAAATTAAAAAATTTCGCAAATATAAATAACTTTATTTGTTATATATAATTGGATGTATCACACAAAAAAGAACTTATCCGGGTGTTCTGAGTGCTGTTATACTTATAAAAACAATCCCTATAATATTGAGAATTAGGTTGTATCTTTGCAGATTGTATTAATTATATTGAAAATGGAATCCAGGAGAGAAAATAGTGGTGGCGGAAAACGGAAACGCATTGGGAAATCGGTTCCCGAAAAGAGTAATGAGAAGAAGAATTGGAAAACCAGAGAAAACCCTGTAAGCAACGAACGGCCTGCATCTTTCAGAAACGACGAAAAGAAGCCTGCTTTCGGTGAACGTCCTGCAGGTAAAAGGAGCCCACGGTCTTACAACGATACTTCTCGTTCGGCAGCGCGTACTGACGATACAAAAAGACCTTACAAAAGAAGAGACGATTCTGATTCAGACAAACCAGTAAGAAGAACTTCCACAAGGGATACTTCAGATTCGCCAAGACCGTACAAAAGAAGAGACGATTCTGATTCAGACAGGCCAGTAAGAAGAACCTCCACACGGGATACTTCGGATTCGCCAAGACCTTACAAAAGAAGAGACGATTCTGATTCAGACAAGCCAGTAAGAAGAACCTCTACAAGGGATACTTCAGATTCGCCAAGACCTTACAAAAGAAGAGACGATTCTGATACCGATAAACCGGTAAGAAGAAGTTCTTCAAGGGATGATTCTGCTTCACCAAGACCTTACAAAAAAAGAGATAGTTCTTCCTCCGACCGACCAGCAAGAAAATCATACGATGCCGATTCTCCGCGTCCTTACAGAAGCGAAACGGATTCCGACAAACCGGAAAGAAGAAAATCATACGACTCAGATTCCCCAAGACCAGCTGGACGTCGTCCTTCATCTTCAGAGGAAAGACCTAAAAGACGCGATAACGATGGTGATGACAGACCCAAAACATGGAAAAAACCATCTGAGTTTTTTGGCAAACCGAAAGATGGAACAGAAACTTACAAGAGAAGATCTGCCGATTCATCTGAAGAAAAGGCTTCTGGAAAAAGTTCTAAGCCGGCATCTAAGACGGACCGCGATTCTGATGGTACGATCCGCCTGAACAAGTACATTGCTAATGCCGGTATTTGCTCAAGAAGAGAAGCCGACGAACTCATTGCTGCCGGCAGCGTGAAAGTGAATGGTGAAATTATTACCGAAATGGGCCATAAAGTGGGGCTCGACGATAAAGTTGTGTTCGGCGATCAGTCGCTTAAAAGTGAGGCAAAACGCTACGTTCTGCTGAATAAACCTAAAGATTATATCACCACTGTTGAAGACCCCGATGGTAGGAAAACCGTAATGGGTCTTGTGAAGAGTGCCTGCAACGAAAGGATTTATCCTGTTGGCCGCCTCGACCGCAATACTTCAGGAGTTTTGCTTTTTACCAACGATGGTGAAATGACCAAGAAGCTCACACATCCAAGCCACAGAATCCGTAAAGTTTATCATGTAGTCCTCGATCAGAACCTTTCTCCTGAGCATTTTAAAGATGTTGAAAATGGTCTCGAACTCGAAGATGGATTCATCAAAGTTGACGCAATCGATTTCGTAGGTACCGGTGGAAGCAAAAAAGAACTTGGAATTGAAATCCATTCGGGGAAAAACCGTATTGTCAGACGAATTTTTGAACAGCTTGGATATACCATTACCCGCCTCGACCGCGTTGTGTTTGCAGGGCTAACAAAGAAAGATCTGCAAAGAGGTCATTGGAGACATCTTACAAGGGAAGAGATTAACTTCCTGAAGATGCTGTAGTGGGTTTACAGCTTATTCCTTCACCCGGACCTCAAGCTGGAGCAATAATGAAACGATTCTTTAAAATTCTTAAACGTATATTTCTGGTTATCACTGTAATAACTCTTATTGCAGTGATAACTGCTTTTTTTGCTGCCAAACAGATTGAAGGCAAAATAAAGGATCTCTTCGTTGGCGAAATCAATAATCAGCTGAATACTGAAGTAAGTGTGGGCGACATTCGCTTTACTTTCCTTGAAACTTTTCCCTATGCAACCCTGAAATTCATTGATGTAGCAGCAAAAGATGCTGTGAACAAAAGCGGTTTCAAAAAAGATACACTTTTGAAAGCCGGAAATATCATGCTGAATTTCAATCTCCTCGATATTTACCGTGGAAATTACAAGATTAAAAGGATTGATATTACCGATGCCAGAATAAAATTAGCTGTTTATAAGGATCTCAGTGACAATTTTCATCTTCTGAAACCGGCAAAGGATACAGCGGATAAAAAGTTTTCCTTCCAGCTGCAGCGAATTATTCTGAAAAGAGTCACTGTGAGTTACCGCAATTCTTCAACTCTTCAGGATTATAGCTTTCAAACGAATTCTACTACCTTAAAAGGTGAGTTTTCCGACTTGAAATATGAATTGAGAGCGAATGGAGAAATTAATATCCGGCGGATAAAATCCGGGGAACTCAACTACGTAAAGGATAAGCTGGCTACCATCGACCTTAATATTGCAGTAAATCAGCAAACCGGCACTTACTGGCTTAGTAAAGGTACCGTTGATATAGGGGAACTGAGGTTTAATGCAAAGGGAAACCTGACGTATACCGATAAAAAGAAGAACGTAAGTGCTTCTGTTATCAGCAAGGAGGCCGATTTAAGTGAATTAATCGCCGAACTGCCTGAACATTTAAAGTCTGTTTTTAAAGAATATGAACCTAAAGGGCAGCTGGCTTTTTCAATCGGAATAAAAGGTGCTTTTGGAGGTGATAAACTTCCTCAGATTGAGACAAGTTTTAAACTCACAGGAGGTACAATTAAAAACCTCGACAGCAAGATAAGGCTTGAGAACCTTGATGCCGAAGGCGTTTATGAAAATGGCTCCAGTGAAGATCTGGCTTTACATTCCATACGAATCAGCAAGTTCAGCGGTAAGATCAACAACAGCGCGTTCAACGGGAGCCTATTCCTGAAAGGCTTCAGGGATACGGAAATTGAGACTGAATTTGATGCTGATATGAATCTTGCCGATCTCTTCGAGTTTATCATCATAAAAGACCTGGAAGATGTGAGCGGGCATGCAAAGATTAAAGCAGCTTTCAAAGGTCACATCGCCGATCTGAGTCATCCCACTGTGGAGGATTTCATTAACAACAGGATAACAGGTGAAGTCCGCTTTGAAAATGTAAATGGAAGGATTAAGGATAAACCTGCCGATTTCTCCGGATTCAGCGGGGATTGGGATTTCAGCAACAACGATATAATTGTAAAGTCAAGCTCAGGAAAAATTTCTAACTGCGATATCAGGCTGAAAGGGTATTTTAAAAACATAATTCCGTATTTCATTCTGCCTGAACAACACCTGCAGATAAATGCCTCCTTAAGTTCGAAAAGCATGGACCTTGACAGGCTTCTTGCAGTAGGTGTAAAAAATAATGACACCTCTTACAGTCTGAATTTTCCAAAGAACATAGATTTTGACATAAACATAGATTTTGATAAGCTCAACTTCAGGAAATTCAATGCAACAGAGGTTTTATGCTCGGTTAAATACAGGAATTCAAAACTCTATCTTAATAATCTTTCCCTTAATGCTTTTGGTGGGGATCTTATGGTTAAAGGAAGTATGGACGGAAGTAAGAAAAATCTTGTAAATGTTAGTGTTGATGCAGTAGCCTCTAAAACAGATATCCATCGTCTTTTCTATGAACTTGCTAATTTCGGGCAGAATTATATCCTTGCTGAGAATCTTAAAGGCACAGCAAACATAAGGCTGCAGATACAATTTTCGATGACCTCCGGTCTTAAAATTCTACCGGCTTCTATACTTGCCAGTTCCGATATGAATATTGTAAATGGTGAACTTATAAATTACAAGCCTATTTACGGTATGGGTAAGTTTATCCGGGTTGATGATCTTTCGCGAATAAAGTTCAGTGAGATGAAAAACCAGCTTATCGTAAAAGACAGTAAGGTTATCATCCCTGAAATGGATGTACAATCGGATGCACTTAACTTTTCCATGTCGGGAACACATACGTTCAGGAATGAAATAAACTATAAAATCCGTTTGCTTCTTTCTGACATCCTTTTCAAAAAAGCCAGGGCTGCAAAGAAGGAAAATACGGAATTCGGTATAGAAGAAGCCGATGCCCAAGGGCGCACTACCTTATATGTTTTACTTACAGGTACTGTAGATAAGCCCATTTTCAAGTACGACAGTAAAAGTGTTAAGGGAAAGATTGTAGCCGACCTTCTCAATGAAAAGCAGAGTCTGAAAAATATCTTTAAAAGCGAATTCAGCAAATCCCAGAAGGAACAGGATTCCATCAAAGTAAAAGAAAAAGAACAGCTAAAAAGGCAAGAAAAAGGCGAATTCATCGTTGAATGGGAAGGTGTTGCAGCTGATTCAGCATTGCTTGGAAAGAAAAAACAACCCACCAAAAGGGAGCTTCGGAAAGAGCAGAAAACAGCTGTCAGATCTAAAAAAGATGCCGAAAAGCCTGTCATCAAAGTCGATTGGGAATAAACAGGCATTGTGTTGAATCGTTTATATTGATTTTTTTATTAGGTTTGATCCTTAAATAATACTACTCCTTTGAACATTTACGAACAGAAACGACGGTGGAAATGGATACTGTTTATCGTAGCAGTGGTAATTGTTATGGTTTCACTCTGGTATACCAACATCCTTGTTCAGAAAATCTCCACCGACGAGCGCCAGAAACTGCGAATCTGGGCAGATGCCATTCAGCGTAAAGCACATTTTGTAAGCTATACCGAAAATTTCTTCCTTAAAATCAAAGTAGAGGAGCAGAAAAGAGTGCATCAGCTTGCATTGGCTACGCAGAAACTGGTCTCTTCAGAACCTAATGCAGATCTTACATTCTACTCCAAAATTATCGCCGATAATACCACCGTTCCGGTAATTCTCACCGACGATCACAATAATATTATAGGAGCCAGAAATGTAGATTTTAAAACAGATACAGTAAAAGTTTTAAGCGGTAAGGTAAAGGAACAATTTCTTCGCTATCCCCCTATTCCCATTGCTTTTTATCCGAACAACAAAAATTATTTTTATTATTCCGATTCCAAACTATTTACAGAATTACGTGTCGTTTTAAACGATCTGATTAAGAATTTCTTTGCTGAAGTTGTTGAAAATTCTGCCTCTGTACCGGTAGTAATTACCGATAGCAGCCGACGCCATGTAATCGCCTACGGAAATATGGATTCTGCGCAGATGAAAGATTCTGTTGCGGTAAAGAAAGTCCTTGCTACTATGGAAGCTGAAAACACTCCAATTGAACTTCAGCTCGAAAACAGGGGGAAGAATTACATCTTTTACCAGAGTTCTTACCTGCTCACACAATTGAGGTATTATCCGCTCTTTCAGCTGGGAATTATTGCTATTTTTCTGTTTATTGCCTATATGTTATTCAGCACTGCCAGGCGTTCGGAGCAAAACCAGGTATGGGTGGGAATGGCAAAAGAAACTGCCCACCAGCTTGGAACTCCGATTTCTTCCATAATGGCCTGGCTGGAGCTTATGCGGATGCAAAACATAGATCAGCAAACAGTACTTGAGCTCGATAAAGATGTGAAACGGCTTGGCACCATTGCGGAACGCTTCTCTAAAATTGGTTCGGCGCCATCACTTAAAGAGGACAATATTGTGCGGATAATATATGATACCGTTGAATACCTTAAGCCCAGAACATCGCGCAAGGTGAATTTCAGCATTAACCTTTCAAAAAATTCCGACGTTATTGTTCCTGTAAATGCAGGCCTTTTCGAATGGGTGATAGAGAACCTTTGCAAAAACTCCATTGATGCTATGAGCGGCAGCGGTGAAATTGCAATAAATATTCTGGAAGAAGAAAATTCTGTACAGATCGACCTCTCCGATACCGGCAAAGGAATTAACCGTTCAAATTTCAAAACGATTTTTCAGCCCGGTTATACAAGCAAAAAACGCGGATGGGGCCTTGGCCTCACCCTGGCAAAACGCATCATCAGCGAATACCATAAGGGTAAAATTTTCGTCCGCACATCCGTAATTAATGAAGGAACTACGATCCGTATTCTGCTGAAGAAGAAACTATAGCCCGCACGGACGGATAAGTTCAATTTAAATTGGTGTTAATTTTCGTTAAACTGATATTTAAAATAGTAAAGATTTTATATGTTTGTGTTGAATTTTGTGGAAAGATCTCCCGCAAAGTCAACACAATCGCTTAATACTACGACTTAATGAATATCAGCCTTTCATGAAAGATCAGAATAATTCTGACTCAGAAATTTTACGCAAAAAAAACGAAGAGCTCCAACTGGCACAATCATCTGCACAGAATGCCATTGAATTATTTGACTTAGCTCCAATAAGTTATTTCATTTTGTCGGGTCAGGGAGAAATTCTGAATTTAAACCTGCACGCAGCTAAAACGCTTAACAACGACCGGGAGAATTTAAAAGGCAAGCGGTTCGATATTCATTTATCTGAAGATTCACAAGCAGTTTTCAATCTCTTTCTCGGGAACGTTTTCAATAGACAAGCCGAAGAAACAACATGTATAGTAATACTTTCTGCAGCTGGCAATTTGCTCAAATCTGTTCAACTAACCGGTGTTGCTCATGAAAACAGCGAACAAGCCCTGGTAGTGTTGGTTGATATTTCTGAAAAAACTCAGGCTGAATTTGAGCTGAGAGAGCGGAATAAAGAGCTTAATGTTTTGTATAAACTTACCTATCTGACAACAGGAGCTAATACTGAAAGGGATAGGCTTTTTCAGGATTTTGTGAATATTGTGCCTGAAGGCTGGCAATACCCTGAAATCACTTGTTGCAGACTGCTTATTTATGAAACTGAATATCGTTCAGAAAATTTTGAAACTCCGGCATCCGTTCTGTCTGCGATTATCCGGCTTGATGAAACAGTTATCGGGCAGATAGAGGTTGCTTACTTGAAAGAGATGCCGGCATCAGACATTGGCCCTTTTTTAAAAGAGGAGCAAAAACTGATTGACAGTATTGCAGATTTGTTGCAACAACTTGCTATTCATTTTCAGATTGAAGATAATATGCAGGAAAACCTGCTGTTATTAAGAACTGCAATGGAAGCCGGGCATATGGCCTGGTGGCATATGAATATTGATACAGGTAAGGTTTTTTTTGATAAGAGAAAAGTTGAAATGATTGGGTATCCTCCCGAAAAATTCACCCATTTCACTGATTTTACAAACCTGCTCCATCCGGAGGATTCTGATTTGGCAATGGAAGCTATGAGAAAGCATTACCGTGGAGAAGCAGATAAATATGAAATTGCATACAGGATTTTAACCCAGTCGGGTGAATATAAATGGTTTTATGATGTAGGTGGTATTTCTGCAAGAGATTCTAAAGGGAAACCGCTTTCTGTTTCGGGAATTGCCATAGATATTAACGAGCGCAAACAGAGCGAGATCGAAAAGATTCAAATCCATGCAAGGTATCGTTCGATGGTAGCCAATATTTCGGACGTGATCGGCATTGTAGATATCAACGGTATTATGACTTATAAAAGTCCAAATATTGAAAAATGGTTTGGATGGTTACCCGAAGAGCGAATTGGTACCAACGGCTTAGCAACAATCCATCCCGACGATCTTGAGTATGCTCAGAAAAGTATTTTTAGTACTTTGGAGAAAGATAACTCAGCAATAACATTTGAATTGAGGTATCAATGTAAAGATGGTACTTACAAACCCATTGAAATTACGGCAACGAATATGATGAGGGACCCCGTAATCAATGGCTTATTAATAAATTACCGCGAAATTTCTAAACGAATACAGTTAGAACAAGAAAAAGCCAGTCAAGCCAAACTGATCAACTCCTTACTTGATTGTATCCCTGATATAATCTTTTTTAAAGATTCACAAGGGTATTACCGGGAGTGCAACCCGGCTTTTACTGAATTTATAGGTTTATCAAAAGATGAAATTATCGGTAAAACCGACTATGATCTTTTTGATAAAGGTACTGCTGATACTCTGAAAGCAGCTGATGCAAATATATTGGGACAAAAATCTATCATTACATTTGAGGAATGCGTCCCTCTTAAAAACGGAAAAAAGGTTCTTTTCGAAACCCGGAAGATGCCTTTTATTGAATTGAATGAAGATGAGATCGGTATTCTTGGAATCAGTTCAAACATCAGCGAACGCAAGGAGAAGGAAGAAGCATTGAAACTGAGCGAGCAAAGACTGCAAATGGTGATGGATGTTACCCGGGAAGGGCTTTGGGACTTTGAAGTACCATCAGGTAATATAATCCATAACCATCAATGGTTCGCGATTATGGGCTATGAGCCCGGAGAAATTGACAATACCATTGAGGCATTTGCCGGTATTATTCATCCTGACGATAAAGAAGCGGTTTTCGAAAAAGTTGATGCCGTGATGCAGGGCAAAACTGCTTTGTATTTCTCCGAACACCGGCTTTTAGGAAAGCAGAAGGTAATTTGGGTGCAGGATCGTGGCGCCATTATTGAACGCGATGAGCAAGGGAACCCTGTTCATATGGCAGGTAGTTATATTGACATCACTGATACTAAGGAAAGGGAAGCAAAGCTTTCGCAAGCTATTGAAGAGGCCGAATCTGCAAACAAATCAAAGAGTACATTCCTTGCAAATATGTCGCACGAAATCAGAACCCCGCTGAACGCGATCATAGGCTTTTCGCAACTGTTGAATCGTGATAAATCTATAAGAGGATCACAAAAGGAGTATGTTGTATCAATCAATCGTGCTGGTGAGCATCTGCTTAAACTCATTAACGACATCCTCGAATTGTCGAAGATCGAAGCTGGGCGTTTAGAGGTAAAGCCAGTTAATTTTGATTTACTGGCTGTTTTTAACAATATGCATCTGATGTTCAAAGATCAGGCCAGATCTAAACAGCTTCAGCTAATTGTTGAAATTCCCGAAGATCTTCCGCGCTATGTTTATGCAGACGAAAATAAATTATTTCAGATCCTGGTCAATCTGATCGGAAATTCGATAAAATTCACCAGCGAAGGCTGTGTTGCAGTGCGAGTATATGTTGATAGAATAAATGAAAAACTAAACAGACTGCTTATTGAAATTCAGGATTCGGGTCCGGGAATTTCTGAACAGGAACAGAAAAAACTCTTTAAACAGTTTGAACAAACCGCCGCAGGAATTAATAATAGCGGAGGTACAGGACTGGGTCTTGCTCTCAGTCGGGAACTGGCCAATTTGATGGGGGGAGATATCACCCTTGTTAGCCAGGAAGGAATAGGTTCGGTATTTACTGTCAATGTAGAAATCAAGGAAGGTACACCCGAAGTTAGCGAAGTTGTGACAACAAAAACAGTTACAGGAATTAAGAATTCCCGGGATGTATATCGCGTGCTTGTAGCCGACGATATTTTAGATAACAGGCAGATTATAGGGAAATTGCTTAGTCAGGTTGGTTTCGAAACAATGGAAGCTGTAAACGGAGCAGATGCTATCGCGAAATTTGAGCAATGGAATCCTCACCTGATTTTGATGGATATGCGCATGCCCGACATGGATGGTTATGAGGCAACCCGCTACATCAAATCAACTGAAAAGGGTGAAAATATACCGGTTATTGCATTAACAGCAAGTGCATTTGAAAATGAGAAAAAAAATACTTTTGCGGATGAAATGCAAGGCTTTATTCGAAAACCATTTCATGAAAATGAATTATTTGACATTATCGGTAAGGTTCTTGGCATTAACTATATTTATGAGGAAGAAAAACCAGCTGCTGTTCAATTGAAATATCAGGATGATGCCGGAGCGCTTGATGAAGCTATTGCAAGATTACCATCAGACCTTGTATTCCAAATGCAGGATGCTGTTGAATCTGCAAACTTTTACCAGTTGATTGCGCTGATTAAAAGTATCGATACTGATAATTCAGAACTATCTGAGCACTTGAAAACACTGGCAGACAATTATAATTACATCGACCTTCAACAATTATTTAAAAAGAGAAAATAAAAAATGGAAAACAAGACTTTATTCTATAAAAGTATTCCAAATATCCTTGTTGTTGATGATGTTCCTGAAAATCTCCAGTTGCTTTACAGCATGCTAAATTGCGAAGGTTACAATATTCGCCCTGTTCCTGGTGGTGAACTTGCTTTAAATGCAGCAGAAAAAGAGAAACCCGACCTTATACTGCTCGACATTATGATGCCGGGAATGGATGGATTTGAAGTTTGCCGCCGTTTAAAAGAAAAACCTGATTTGAAGGACATCCCTGTTATTTTTATTAGTGCCCTGGGCGATACCAACAGTATTGTAAAAGCTTTTAAAATGGGAGGAGTCGATTATATCAGTAAACCTTTTCAGGAAGAAGAAGTTAAATCCAGGATTTTAACACATCTAAAACTGTACCGGCAAAACAAGGAATTGCAGGAGTTAAATGCAACCAAGGATAAGTTCTTTTCTATAATTGCACATGATCTTAGAAGCCCTTTCAATGGATTTTTAGGTTTGACGAATATGCTCGTTGAAGAATTCGAAAGCTTTACCAGGACCGAAATTCAGAAATTTTCTGTAATCCTCAAAGATTCCGCTTCTAACCTCTATAGTTTGCTCGAAAACCTACTCGAGTGGGCACGCTTGCACAGGGGAATAACGTCCTTTGAGCCTGAGACCATATCTGTAAAACCGCTGATTTCAGAATGCATCCTCTCAGTTTTAGATTCGGCTAATAAAAAGGAGTTAGTTATTAGAATTGAAATTCCAACAGATTTGGAAATTTTTGCCGACAAATATATGCTGAATTCAACAATCAGAAACCTGCTGTCAAATGCAGTGAAATTCACTGTCAAAGGTGGAGAAATAACTATTGGTGCACAGTCCTTACCCAATAATTCAATAGAATTCTTTGTCAGGGATTCAGGTATCGGAATGAACAGCAAATTGATGAATAATTTATTCAGGATTGATGTTCAAACAGGCAGAAAAGGTACCGAAGACGAACCCAGCAATGGTCTTGGGCTTGTTCTATGCAGGGATTTTATCGAAAAACACAAGGGGAAAATCAGGGTCGAAAGCGAAGAAGGAAAAGGGAGTATTTTTTATTTCAATATTCCTTCAAATACAGATATTGTAGAACAGGATATTAAATTAGCTGTTTCAGAAATTGAAAAGACAACACGAACCACAAGCCTTAAAATATTGATTGCCGACGATGATGCCCCTTCCCAATTTATCCTGACCCGTTTACTTAAAGATGTCAGCCGTGAATTTCTTCACGCTAAAACCGGAATTGAAGCTGTTGAACTTTGCCGCAACAACCCCGACATCGATTTGATTATCATGGATATTTTAATGCCTCAAATGAACGGATACGATGCTACACTGGAGATCCGACAATTCAATAAAGATAGTATCATTATTGCTCAATCTGCACAGGGGCTTCAATCAGAACGAAAAAAAGCTATAGATACTGGTTGTAATGATTACCTTTCAAAACCCATCAATAAAGTTGAATTAATTGGATTAATCCGAAAATATTTTAGCTTTTAAAAAGGGCATTGCGAGCTTATTTCACGCTGGCTCTCAAACTCAAACTGACAATCAAACGTTTATTCCAGGGTAAGAAGAACCTGAAAAGATTCAGAACCTTTTAAGAGAGGTTCACCATTCGGTAGGCCGCCCTTTCAGGGTATGGCAAGCATACTAGCATCAGCACACTAGCAAACCAGCAATCCAGTCAAACTAAAACCATGGCAGGACTGAGGTTAATTAATACCCTGGTAAATTAGTAAGCTGAGAAAAATATCAATTCAATGTTTTACCAGATTATCTAGGTATTATGTTTAAATTTGTATCATGTTTCACTTCAATTACGAATTAAACGTTCATAAATCATTCTGAATCATTGATATAAAATTGCGTGGCTTCCGGTTTTCAATCGATAAAACCACCAGTTTTTTGAGTTCAAATAAACAGATTTAGTGAACCTACCCAAGGGTGTATGGAGAGTTCTAATTTAATGAATGATGATCTCTGGTAGCAATATTTGAAACTTTTTATAATGAGCAAATTAATTCTGATTAAAAGAAAGACGTTTCCGAGAATATTATTTTTTCTGGCAATCGCTATTTCAGGGATTATTTATGTCCGTTATACCTGGATACAATTTGAAAATGAACAATCTGAAAAAGTATTGCAAATTGCCAGATCCATTGAAGCGACCTTGCCAAAGGAGGAATTAAAGTTGCTTGAAGCAAAGCCCAGCGACATTGACAAACCGGCGTATCAGCTTATTAAAAACACCCTAAAAGAAATAATTCGTGTCAACCACGAAGCAAGGTTCTCCTACATATACGCCGAACAAAACGGGAAAATATACTTTTTGGCAGATTCAGAGCCTGTTGAATCACCAGATTATTCACCTCCCGGGCAAGAATATTTAGAAGCAAAACCACAAGACAAAAAGCCCTTTATAGATGGAAAAGAGTTGATTACAGCTCCCATAACAGACAGATGGGGCATCTGGATCAGTGTGTTTATTCCGATAAAGGATAAGATTACAGGCAAAACCATGGCCGTTTTCGGAATGGATTTTAGCGCAAAGTCGTGGAATAAAATTCTGCTATTTGAAGTATCAGAATCAACAGTATTAATTGTTTTATTGCTATTTGCATTCTTTTTTATATTTCACATCAAAGATAAAAATGAATTATTAAGGACTGAAATCACCAATCATAAACTGGCACAGGAAGCCTTGCATGCAAGTGAAGAGAAATACCGGCCTATGTTTTTCGACAGTCCCCAACCCATGTGGATTTACGACCTTGATACCCTTTCATTTCTTGAAGTGAATAAGGCTGCAATGGGGAGCTACGGTTACACAAGGGAAGAGTTTTTATTGATGACCTTAAAGGATATTCGCCCTAATGAAGACATTTCCGCATTGCTTAAATATATTGAACTAACCGTACAATCCTTTAATCGGGCGGGCGAATGGAGGCATCTCAAGAAAAACGGAGAATTAATGTTTGTTGAAATCACCTCACATATAGTGACTTTCAATGGCAGGGATGCACGACATGTTTTAATCAATGACATTACGAAACGCAAAATTGCGGAGCAGGAAATTCACGACCTAAACGTAAACCTTGAACATAAAATAGCTCAAAGAACGGCCCAACTAGCGGAAAGCAATGCAAAACTCGAGCAGGAAATTGGAGAACAGCTTAAAATATCGAAAGCGCTGATAGAGAGCGAAAACAGGTTTTCGTTATTCATGGACTTTTTGCCTGCCCTTGTTTTTATTAAAGATAGTGAAAGTAAAATGGTTTATGCCAATAAAGCAATGAATGATGCTTTGGGTGCCTCAGAGTGGATAGGACTTTCAGCTTCAGAGATTTTTGGCAGCGAGGAAGCGTTAAGAATAAATGAGGATGACAAAAAAACAACGGAAACCGGCTATCAAAAAATTGAAGAGCATTTTTTTAATCTTGATGGAATATTACATTGTTATGAAACGCAAAAATTTGCTATCCAGATAGCTGGTCAAAATCCCATGATTGGAGGGATTGCAATTGATATAAGCGAGCGCAGGCAGGCTGAGATTGAACTGGAGCATGTTTCAACCCGTTTGGAATTAGCTGTATATGCCGGTGGTGTTGGTGTATGGGACTACGATATTGTCAACAATATACTGGTATGGGACGATCAGATGTTTGCACTTTACGGCATTGAGAAAAAAGATTTCACGGGTGCATACGATTCATGGCAATCCGGACTTCTGCCTGAGGATAAGGAAAGGGGGGATGTCGAGATCCAGATGGCCATACGCGGCGAAAAAGAGTTTGATACCGAGTTTAGGGTGATCTGGCCAAATGGCTCTATACACAATATCAGGGCGCGTGCTATTGTTGAACACGATAGTTCAGGAAAACCTTTGAACCTGATCGGCACCAATTGGGATATCACCGACCAGAAGCAGGCGGAAAAAGCCCTCATTACCGCAAGAAACGAAGCAAACAAGGCAAATCTTTCCAAAAGTGAATTCCTTTCGCGCATGAGCCACGAACTGCGTACTCCTTTGAACTCAATCCTTGGCTTTACACAGTTGATGGAAATGGGCGAACTAAAAGCATCGCACAAAAAGTGGGTTAACAATATACGAAGCAGTGGAAAACATTTACTCAGCCTGATAAACGAGGTGCTCGAACTTGCAGGTATTGAATCCGGAAAGCAAATTCTGACACTTAAACCGGTGCAAATATCTGGTATTCTTTCTGAAATATCGGATGTGGTTCAAATCCTGGCAGATAAAATAAATGTAAAAATTGTACTTGTTGATTCTCCTGCCAGCAAGATTTTTATCATAGCCGACAAACTCCGGCTGAAGCAGGTTTTGCTTAATTTAACCAGCAACGCCATAAAATACAACAGGGAAGGTGGTTCGGTAAGTATTAAAACGGCCTTACAACCTACAGATGCACATGGAAACGCAACTGTCAGAATTTCAATAAGCGATACCGGCAATGGAATTAAGCCCGAAGATATCACCAAACTATTTCATGCATTCGGGCGCTTAGGAGCGGATAAAAGCGAAACTGAAGGTACTGGACTCGGGCTTATTCTGGTGAAAGAACTTATGAAAGCGATGAATGGTACTGTTGGAGTTGAAAGCCAGCCTGGTGTGGGCAGTACCTTCTGGATTGAACTGCCTTTGGCCGAAAACATGAAAAGCGATAAACAGCAAAATGAAGAGAATATAAAACTGCCTGCAGATTCTGCTATTGCCAGTATAGAACATGACTTACAAAGTGGAAATGAATTATTGACGTTTAGCGCCGATCCCAAAAAAGCCGGGACTATCCTGTACATAGAAGACAATGCCTCCAACACTGAATTGGTAGGGGAAATTCTGCTCAATCACCGTCCAACCATTCAATTGCGGAGCCATACGAATGGTGCACAGGCTTTATCATTGGCCATAGAATACACTCCTGATTTAATTCTCCTTGATCTCGATTTGCCAGATATTAAGGGTTTCGAAGTGATTAAACTGCTACAGGCAGTAGAAAAAACGAAAGAAATTCCGGTTGTCATTATCAGTGCCGATGCGATGCCTTACCAGATAGAAAAACTTATGGAAGCTGGATCCAAAGCTTTTTTAACCAAACCTCTTGACATCATGCTTTTTCTGGAGGTGGTAGATAAGTGGCTGGAGAAATAGATTTTTATTATATTTACCCATTCAAGATTCCAGAGAAACGGAAATAAACTTTGAATTTCCAGTAATACTCACATCATGGTTTATAAATCGATACAGTTATTTAAACCAATTAATGCGTGCATGATTGGATTGTTCATCAGTTTCCTATTGTTGATCGGCACGATTGAAAATGTAAAAGGCCAGGTTCAGGCCCATGCAGGTAATGATACTACAATTTGTCTTGGCGACTCTGTCCGGCTGGGTGCTTCATCGGGTACAGCTTCTGGAGGTACCGGATATTACAGCTATCTCTGGTCCCCGCCAAACTGGCTTTCCGGTACAACAATCCAGCACCCGTATGCCAAGCCACTCAATGACATCGGGTACTCCTTAACTGTATCTGATGATACTGCACATACTCAGGCGCTGGATGTGGTCTATGTTTATGTAGTTATGAAACCTAATGCACAAATAACACAATATCCTGATCCTCAACTACATTGCCCTGATGATTCCGTGACTCTTACTGCTGTGCCTACCCAGCCGGGATACTATGATTACCTGTGGCAAAGGAACGGGGTGAATTTCGGCGGAAATATTCCCCAGATCAAGGTGAACAAATCGGGGATTTACCGTTGTATCATCCAGGTAAAGAACTGCGGCTGCCGCGACACTTCAAACCTGATAACGCTGGCTTTTGTAGCGATGCCATGGCCAAAATGCAGCATCGACCCAAACCCGCCAAGAAAATGTACTCCATCAGCGAATGTAAGTTTCTGGGTTACCCTGACAAACAGCCAGCAGAGCCCACCAACA
Source organism: uncultured Bacteroidales bacterium (assembly GCA_903923925.1). Classification (GTDB taxonomy): domain Bacteria; phylum Bacteroidota; class Bacteroidia; order Bacteroidales; family CAIXZF01; genus CAIXZF01. Next base: position 101,050 of record CAIXZF010000113.1, on the reverse strand, counting down.
CCAATAACCCAGAACCTTATTGAATGGGAAGAGGGTTCAGGATTTCAGAATGTTACGCCTTTTACTATACCGCAGGCACATGAATATACCGCGATGGGATACTTCAAGATTACTTACCGTGTGATAGGAGCCGGGCCTGAATTTTGCCACCATGATACAACATTCATGGTCTATATCGGCAATACGCCTCACGGATCGGTATTGAATGCGGGGAATGCTCTGCAGTGTAAGCCTTACAACGATACTCTTGAGTGGTCGAACGATATAATTCAGTCGATTGGAACTGCTGTAACCACGAATACTCCGGGTACGAAGTATTATGTTTTCTTTTCTGACACCCATACCCAGCTTTATTTCGACCAGATGAACATTGCAAACAATATTAAATTCCCATACATATTTAATAAAACTTCATGCGGGCAAGAGGCACCCGGTTCCTGGCATGCCCCAATTCCGGTGAATTCTCCAATGGTTGACCCAAATCAGATCTATGTTTACTACCTGATATACAATGGGTGCAATCCTCCGTCGCAGGGATACCTTCCCTTTATTCTGCAGGCAAATCCTTCAGTAAATATGTTGCCTGTTACTGATAAATGTGCAGGGGATGCAGTTTCACTAACAGCAGTCATCGACCCGCCGGGTTCTTTTACTACCGGAGCCTCTTGCGACTCGACCTTCAAGACGGCCTGGAAAATAAAACCTTCAACGGGGTGGACTTTATCATCGGGCAGCCTTGGCACTACGTCAACCTCTAACATTTTCAGCATTGGGACCAGCGGTACTCAACAAGTAGTGCTGAATTTTCAGAACAGCGGATGTTACTGGATCACGATAATTACCTCTAACAATGCCGATTGTCCTCATGGCGTAGATTCTATAGGTCAGAAAATCTGTATTTTTCCTAAGCCAGTAGTTAATCCGACCCCAAATGATACGGTATGCAGCGGAGCAATTGCAGGTCCGATAGCTTTTTCAGGAACAGCGGGAGCCACCTTCAGCTGGACTTCAACGATCAATATCGGACAACCTTCTTCCGGAACAGATACAATTCACGCCTTTACTGCAGTAAATACCGGTACCTCGCCGATAGTTGCCACTTTTATCGTAACACCAATCGAAAATTGCACAGGCGACCCAAAGTTTTTTAATATTGTGGTCAACCCTATACCGAATGTAACTGTGTCAAACAATACTGTCTGCAATGGTAAACCGGTTAGTGTGAATTTCTCAGGGACAGTGAACGGGACCATCTATAAATGGACCAATGACAATACTTCGATTGGACTGGCTCAGCAGGGAACGGGAAGTATCCCGGTTTTCAATGCTATAAATACCGGTACAACAGCAGTTATAGCCACCATTACTGTTACCCCTTATTATTACAAAGGGGATACTTGTGAAGGGATTCCGAAAACCTTTACCATTACGGTATATCCAACACCGACAGTAAATCCTGTGAGTAATCTGGTGCTTTGTAACGGGCAACCGACTACTGATTTTCTGTTTGCCGGGGCAATATCCGGAACCACTTATACATGGAGCAACACGAAGACAAGCATCGGCCTGGCAGCAAGCGGAACAGGATATATCCTCTCCTTTAATGCCGTCAATACCGGGACAAGCCCGGTTATTGCCACGGTAACGGTAACTCCATCGTCCAATGGATGTAGCGGTACCCCAACGGTTTTCACTATTACCGTCAACCCGACGCCCACAATGAACACACTCACGAACCAGACCTTGTGTAATGGTTCTTTAACCACAGCCATTAATTTCACCGGAACAGTTAGCGGGACTACATTTACATGGGTTAATTCCAATACAGCGATCGGACTGGGGCCATCCGGTAGCGTAAACATTCCGTCATTTAATGCAACGAATACTACAACATCCTCTATTTCAGGAACTGTAACAGTTATTCCTGCGGCGAACGGATGCACAGGTACAGCGAAAAACTGCATTATCACTGTTAATCCAATGCCTGATGTAGTTGTGCCGGCAAATCAAACAGTTTGCAATGGAGTAAACAGCACTCAGGTGAATCTTTCGGGGAGTGTTCCAGGAACTACCTTTGCATGGACCAATTCAAATCCCTCGATTGGCCTTGGGGCTTCCGGTACAGGTACTATCAATGCATTCGCCGCCACGAATTCTGGAACAAGCCCTGTTACTGCTACAATAACAGTAACTCCGAAAACACTGTCTACAACACCTGTATGCCAGGGAACCCAGGTAAGCTTTACCATTACGGTAAACCCAACGCCTCAGGTTAACAGTGCAAGTATTCCAAACCAGACCTTATGCAACAATGCAATGTCAACTCAGGTGATCTTCACTGGTACTGTGAGCGGAACAAGCTATGCCTGGACCAACACATCAACAAGTATCGGCCTTGGTTCCAGCGGATCGGGTGATATTCTGCCATTCCAGGTGTTGAACACTGGAAATACCCCGATTACAGCCACAATTTCAGTAACTCCTACTGCCAACGGATGCAATGGCCCTGTAAAAACATTCACTATTAAGGTAAATCCAACTCCCACAGTGAATCCTGTTTCGGGGCAGGAAGTATGCAATTCCAAACTGTGAGCGCTATAAGTTTCAACGGCTCCGTTACCGGAACAGCATACTCCTGGAGCAACAGCAATACGACTATCGGGCTAGGCAGCAGCGGGACAGGCACTATCGCCTCCTTTACGGGGCATAATAACGGGACTTCGCCGGTAGTTTCCACGGTAACAGTAACTCCAACCGCCAATACCTGCCCCGGAAGTCCGGTTTCGTTCACGATCACGGTGAACCCCACTCCTTCCGTTGATCCCATTTCAAGTATTTCGTATTGCAACGGAGCCACTGCTGCCGCAGTGACCTTCACAGGCCCGGTTAGCGGTACAGCGTTTTCATGGGTGAATTCAATTCCTGCCATAGGCCTGGGTGCATCAGGAAATAACAGCCTGCCATTGTTTACGGCAACAAACGGCACGAATGCTCCGTTACTGGCCACCATCAGCATAACTCCCGTTGCAGCGAGCTGCCCTGGTAGTGTTTCCACATATACTATTACGGTTCAGCCTGTACCCAATGTGAATACAATACCTGATCAGGGATTCTGCTCCGGAGCTTCCGTTACCTTGCCCGGATTCAGCAGCGCTGTAACAGCTACAACTTATGTATGGGCAAATTCAAACAGCAGCATTGGTCTTGGTTCGGGAGGTTCAGGCAATATCCCTCCATTTGTTACACAGAATTCCAGCGGAGGTACCCTTACCTCTTTGGTTACGGTAACGCCCTCGGCAAACAGCTGCGAAGGGCCAGCATTCTCATTCCAGGTCTCGGTGAGTGAGAATCAGTCGCCATCGGTTTTTCCGCTGCCAATAAACCAGACAGTATGCCATAATCAGTCTACTACTGCAATCAATTTTTCAGGGCCGGTAAGCGGCACAACCTATTCGTGGACTAATTCAAACGCTGCTATCGGAATTGGAAGTTCTGGCCTTGGTGATTTTCCGGCCTTTACTGCGGTCAATACAACTACTAATCCGGTAGTGGCCAATATTACAGTAATACCTACTTCAACAGGCTGCGACGGAAGCATGGCCAGTTTTACAATTACAGCCAATCCTATACCTGTAGTGAATGATATCGCGAACCAGACGCGGTGCAACGGACAGATGACCCAAACAATAACATTCACAGGAACAGTAGCAGGTACTTCGTATAGCTGGTTAAATGATAATACTACAATCGGGCTCGCTTCTGCAGGGACAGGGAATATTCCGGCTTTTAGTCCGGTCAACACCGGGACTGTTCCAGTAACAGCCACGGTTACAGTAACACCAACAGCCAACGGGTGCACAGGGGCATCAAAAACCTTTACTTTTACCATAAATCCTACTCCTACTGTGGCAGCGGTTTCTAATCAGGCTGTTTGCAACAACCAGAGTACTGGTATTATTGTGTTTACGGGAGGTGTAAGCGGAACTACATATTCATGGTCGAACAATAAGACATCAATTGGGCTTCCTGCTACGGGAACTGGAAATATTAATGCTTTTACTGCCCATAATACAGGCAGTTCTTCCACAGTAGCCACGATTAGCGTTACACCGACAGCGAATGGGTGTGCAGGGCAGGCCGTGAGTTTCACCATTTCTGTATATCCCACACCAGTTGCGAATGCCGGAAGTAATGCGTCGGTATGGTATAACAATACTATCACATTAAATGGGTCAGCTTCGAATGGGTCAGGGAGTTACAACTTTTTATGGTCGCCGCAGTCTGCATTGTCTACATCAAATGCCATAGCAAATCCGGTAAGCATCCCGATGACGGTTCAAACTATATATACACTGACAGTAACCGATAATACTACCGGATGCGTAAGTCAGCCAGCGCAGGTTACCATTAGTATTCTGGGAAGCCCGATTACAGTTACTGCCGGGGCCTCACCTTCTACGGTGTGCAAGGGAAACCAGGTTTTACTGTCGGCTACGCCAAGCGGAGGAAATCCAACTGCTTATTCCTATTCATGGTCCTCCAATCCGCCCGGATTTACGTCGAACCAACAGAATCCGGCAGTAACTCCTACTGTAACCACAACATACACTGTTACCCTAAGTGATGGACCCAATTCAGCCACGAGTTCAGTTACGGTAACCGTAAACCCTATACCAACTGTAAATACAATAAGCAACCAGGTGCTTTGTTCCGGGGATTTTACTACTTCTGTTTCCTTTTCAGGTACTGTTCCGGGAACAGTTTACAACTGGACCAATAACAAGATCAGCATTGGTCTGCAGGGAAGCGGTACTGTAGATATAGGTTCATTCCAGGCGATGAACACCGGTGTGACTCCGGTAATTGCCACCATTACCATTACACCAACGGCGAGCAACTGTGCAGGAACTTCAATTTCTTTTACAATTACGGTAAATCCTATGCCCCAGTTGACAGCTATAAGCAGCCAGGTACGCTGCAATAATACCAGTACGGCAGCAATCAACTTTTCAAGCTCGGTAAGCGGCAGCAACTACACCTGGACCAACAGCCAGACCAGCATAGGCCTTGCAGGTTTGGGAACAGGCAATATTGGGTCGTTTACGGCAACAAATGCGGGAAACACTACTGTTGTTGCCAATTTAAGCGCTATCCCCCATGCCAATGGATGCAATGGTTCACAGCAAAATTTCACCATTACTGTTAACCCCACACCCAATGCAGCCCCGATTGCCAATATTATAAATTGTGCAGGCACTCAGGTTTCAGCCATTAATTTTACCGGAAATGTTTCAGGTACAGTTTACAACTGGACCAATACCAACACCTTGATCGGTTTAGGTGGAAGCGGTAGCGGTTCCATACCATCCTTTTCTGCCTTGAATGCCCTTACCACACCATTAACAGCGAATGTAAGCGTTAACCCAACAGCCAATTCCTGTGCGGGACCTCAGATGAGTTTTTCAATTAAGATAAACCCTATACCTTCGGTTAATCCTGTGGGCAGCCAGGTTGTTTGTAATGGTGCCTATACTACTGCTATATTATTCTCCGGAAATGCAGCCACTTCATCTTTTAACTGGTCGTATACCGGGCCGGGTATTGGACTGGTAACGCCAGGATCAGGCAATATCGTTGGTTTTTCTGCTACCACAGGAGCGACCCTGACTGCTGCCCCGTTTACTGTAGTACCTCAATATTACGATCCGCAGTTATCCTGCAATGGAAATCCTGCTACATTCCAGATCACAGTGTTACCACTGCCTTCTGTGAATCCGGTAGCTAATCTGGTGCTGTGTGACGGGAGCTCCTCGGGGATGATAACCTTCACTTCACCGGATGCAGGAACCAGCTTTACATGGACAAATTCGAATACTTCCATTGGACTGGCGACAGGCGGTAGCGGAAGCATCTCTTCCTTTACAGTAGTAAATACCGGTTTTGTACCTTTAACTGCCACGATTAATGTGAAGCCTGCCTATTCGCTTCTCGGGGTTGATTGCAACGGATCTTCGCAACAATTTACTATCACCGTTAACCCGACTCCACAGGTGAATGCCCTGTCGAGTGTGAGTATATGTAACAATACTTCATTTCAGTCTGTTTTCACAGGCCCTGTGAGCGGTACGCTTTTCACCTGGTCTTATTCAGATCCTGATATCGGAATTGGTACGGGCGGACTTAACCAGATTGGCCCGGTCACGGTGATCAATAACGGGACTGCAGCGCTCACCGGCACCGTTACCGTTACACCTTCTTACAGCAATAACGGTGTTACATGCACCGGTCCTTCAAAGACCATGTCCATCACAGTTAACCCAACACCGACCATCAGTCTTGCCAGTATTCCCAGCCAGCTTGTAGTTAGCGGCCAGGCTACCAATGCGGTTATGTTTTCGGGATCGGTGGCCGGTACTGCGTATACCTGGACAAACTCACTCACAAACATCGGCCTTACCGGCAGCGGCAGTGGGAATATCGCATCGTTTACGGCAATAAACCCCGGGCCTCCACCCCTTACTGCCACTATTTACGTTACACCAACTGCAAACCAATGCAGTGGTCCTGTTCAGAATTTTACCATTACGGTTAACCCGCTTCCTTTCGTTAATCCAGTGGTGAACCAGGTAGTTTGCAATGGTCAGCCGATAACTCCTGTACTTTTCACTTCTCTCCCCTCTGGTACGGTTTGTTACTGGAATAATAATTTGACTTCCATTGGGTTACAGACGAATGGAACAGGCGATATCCTGGCATTTACAGCAATAAATACTGGTACTTCTCCTGTAACTTCAACGATTACTGTAACACCAAAACTAACCATCAATGGAACAACCTATACAGGGGCGCCCAAGACGTTCACAATAACTGTAAATCCCACTCCCACTGTTAATTCCCTCACAGGGCAAACGGTATGTAACAATGCCCAGACTGCTGTGATCAACTTCACCGGACCGGTGGCAGGAACGTCTTTCCTTTGGACCAATTCAAACAGTATTATCGGGCTAGCCGGGAGCGGTACAGGGAATATTCCGTCGTTCATGGCCACAAATACAGCTACCACGCCATCGTCAGGACTGATAAGCATCACACCCTATGCAAATAATTGTCAGGGGACGGTTTCCACGGTTCAGATCACGGTGAACCCTGTCCCTATAGTAACTGCTGTTCCTAACCAGAGTGTATGTAACGGATTGCCCACTGCGGCTATAAATTTTTCAGCTTCGGTAGCGGGCACAACTTTTACGTGGACCAACAGTGATCCTCAGATAGGACTTGGAGCTTCTGGTTCGGGAAACATTGCATCCTTCCAGGCCCTTAACGGGAGCACTGCAGCAGTAACTGCCACAATCTCGGTAACCCCGATTGCAAGTACCTGCCCGGGCCCGGTCTTCCCATTCACTATTTTGGTAAACCCTACGCCCACAGTGAACTCTTTATCAGGCCAGGTTAAATGCAATGGATCAGGTACTAGCCCTGTTTCCTTTGGTTCAACTGTGGCTGGAACGGTGTTTGCCTGGAGCAACAGTAACTCTACTGTGGGATTGCCCTCAAGCGGGAACGGAAATATTCCGGCATTTACAGCAACCAACACCGGCAGCAGCCCGATTCAGGCAATCGTAACCGTAGTCCCCACTGCCAATACATGTATAGGGCCATCCTCCTCATTTTCATTTACAGTAAACCCGACTCCATTGCTTAGCCCGGTTTCGAATCAGTCGATATGTGCAGGAACAACCGTCTATATTCCGGCGTTTTCGGGACCGGTGACCGCTTCATCTTTTTCATGGACGAATAATCTGCCATCTATTGGCTTAAGCCTCTCAGGCAGTGGTAATATCCAGCCATTCACAGCTATATTGAACTCGGTTTTACCTGCTACGGCAAGTATATCGGTCACTCCTTCAGCAAACGGGTGTACCGGCACTACAGGGTACTTTTCCATCACCGTGAATCCTGTGCCTTCAGTGAATACCATTGGTGATGGTGCATATTGCACAGGAAGTACCCTTGCACCGGTTAACCTGACTGGTCCGGTGTCGGGTACAACTTATTCATGGACTTGCAGCAGCACGACCATTGGACTCACACCATTATCAGGTTCAAACCTAATTCCATCCTTTACGGCTACAACGGGTAATAATCCTTCGAGTGCTCTTTTATCAATTACTCCTTTCACATCAAACTGTACAGGTACAGTATATTCTTTCAACATTACCGTGAATCCTCTTCCTTTTGCCTATGCAGGTCCGGATCAGACGATCAACTACGGGACATCGGCAATGCTGAACGGGTCATCGATACCTGCTGCATGCGCATTTGTGTGGTCACCTGCCAATACCTTGAATCCTCCAGCTTCTGCAAGCATTCCCACACCCAATACTGTCAATCTTTCAGCAACACAGGCGTTCCATCTGATGGTAACCAATCCACTTACTTCCTGTTCTAGCCCGGTTGACGAGGTAATGGTGTTTGTGAGCGGCAATCCATTGGCAACGACAATAGAAACAATTCCCGACTCCATATGCAGGGGAGATTCTACCCAGATACTGCTTACCCCCACGGGTGGCAGTTTGGTTTACAGCTATCTATGGTCACCTTCTCTGAGCCTAAGTTCCGCTACAATAGCGAACCCCCTGGCAAAACCCAACGTTACTACAATGTATCATGTAACGGTAAGCGATGGGTACAGCACGGTAAAGGATTCGGTAAAAGTTACAGTGATTCAACCTCCGGCAGTGTTTGCAGGATTGGATACATCCATTTGTTCCGACCAGGCACTTTTTATAACTAATTGGGCTACGGCTTCAAATTTTTCTTCTCTCCAATGGACAAGCAGCGGAACTGGAACATTCAGTAATCCCTCTGCACTCAATACCTTATATACCCCCAGCGCATCAGACATTGGCCTGGGACTGGCTGAACTCAGCCTTCAGGCGATCGGGATCACTCCATGTTATGATTCCATACATTCTTTTCTGCTTACCATCTTTCCGAAAACCCTTGCAGAAACAGGTCCGGATACCTCAATTTGTGCCGGTCAGAACTACTTCCTTTCTGCAGCATCGGCACAATTTGCGAACACCTATTTCTGGACAACCTCAGGATCGGGTACATTCAATAATAATACGATACTCAACCCTGTATATTATCCGGGCAGTTCGGATACCAGCAACGGTATGGTGACATTAAGCCTGCACGCAGAGGTAAGTGGCCTGGAATGTGGTAAAGATTCAGCGACTATGACCTTGATTATTTGGCCAAAACCCAACGTAAACGCCGGGAATGATGCCGGGATGTGTGCCGGTGACAGTGTCCAGCTTCATGGAAGTGGTGGTATAAGTTACCAGTGGAATAATATTTTTACTCTAAATTCCTATATCATTCCGGATCCCCTGGCCATGCCATCCTCCACTACAACATATTCTCTGACCGTAAGCGATGAACATTCATGTTCCGGAATTGACAGCATAACTGTGACAGTTCACCCTCTGCCGTTGGTCAACGCCGGTGCAAATACGGGTATCTGCCTGGGCGACAGTATCCAACTCAATGCTTCAGGTGGGGTGACTTTTCTGTGGAGTCCTGGTACCGGGCTGAGTTCCGTTATCACAGCAAACCCATGGGCACATCCGGCAACGAGCTGTAATTATTATGTAACTGTATCGGATTCATTCGATTGTAAGGATATTGATAGTATCGGGATTACCGTTCGTCCCTTACCCTTTGTCTCTGTTTCTGCTCCGGTCAGCGATATCTGTAAAGGAACTTCAGTGACATTTACAGCCCAAGGGGCTTCCACGTATAGCTGGACACCTTCAAACAGCCTTTCTTCGGGAACAGGGCAGAGCGTTGTGGCTATTCCATACATGAGCACAGTTTACCAGGTCACCGGTAGTGATGTTTTTGGCTGCCGGGCCTCAGACAGCCTGTTTATCCGGGTTTATTCATGGCCCGAACTGAATCTCATTACTGTGGGCAACTCCTGTATTGGCGATCCCGTGCGGCTTATGGCCGGGTATAATGATTCCCTCGAATACACCTGGCAGGATGGAAGCCATGGAAGATATTACCTTGTTACAGACACCGGTCTTTACTGGGTTACTGCAAGTAACCAGATTTGCGCAGTGAGCGACTCTTTAAGGATAGCCATGTGCACATACGTATGGGTACCAAATGCCTTCACTCCCGGTAAAGACGACCTGAATTCATGGTTTGTGGCAAAAGCCTCAACAGCGCTGAAGAATTTCCATATGGTAATACTCAACCGTTGGGGAGGAGTTGTTTTTGAGTCGAATGATATTATGAACGGCTGGGATGGAAGGTATAAAGGTGTGATGTGCCCTGTGGATGTATATGTTTACCGGATATCCTATCTTGGCTTGTCGGATGACAAAGATTATCAGAGGCACGGAACTGTTACGCTCTTACGCTGATCAGTACTGGAAAGATAACCCTGGCGATTAGTTGTCATAGCTATTCAAAAGTTTTGCATGAACATATGCAGAATTAATGTGCATTTTTTTGATACCAAATAGGTATTTTTTTATCTTTGGCAGCTTATGGCAGTTAATTTAACTGCAAACTCCCCTGCTCGCCAAAACTCCTTTGAGTATATGCTTCAATTTCCTTCTGAATTCTAAAACGTAATAATTCCGATATATGAAAAAGTGTATTTCTTTTCTTTTCGTCCTGTTCTTTTGTCAATATGCCTGCTTTGCATTGGGAACAGGTATCATTAAAGCAGACTCCCTTATTTCAGTTTTGAAAAAAGATATATCCGACACAACAAAAGTTAATACCTTGAATTTGCTTGCCATTGAATTGATGGATAAAAACCTTGATACCTCAATTTATCTGGCAAACCAGGCTCAGACAATTGCTATCAGAACGAATGATAAGCTTGGGCTTGCCAAGTCGTTTCAGGTAATTGGCAAGACCTTTTCGAACCTGGCGAATTATGAAAAGGCTTTAAAAAACTGCTACGAAGCACTTTCAATCTATGACAAACTTCTTCTGGAAATTCCTGCAAAGGAAAAATCCTCCTTCAAATCGAAGATTCTCAGACAGAAAGCCCTTACATACAAAGATATAGGTGTAGTATTTGGCTGGCAGGGAAATTATCCGGAAGCACTGAAAAATAGTTATACTTCATTACAAATCAGCGAAGAAATAGGGGACAAATTTGGTATCGGGCGTACATCCGGCAATATCGCATATACTTACTTTTTCCAGGGTAATTTTACTGAAGCGTTAAAAACGAATCAGTATTCATTAAGAATCAAACAGGAAATTGATGATAAAGTCGGAATTGGCCTTTCCTATGACAATATCGGATGTATCTACCTGGCTCAGCGCAAATACCCTGAGGCAATGAAAAACATGGTGGCCGCGCTGAAAATCCAGGAAGAAATAGACGATAAACACGGAGTTTCAAATTCTTATATTAATATTGGGAAAATTAATTTAGAGCAGGGAAATTATCAGGAAGCACTGAAATATCTTTTTATGTCAATAAAGCTCCTTGAGGAAATCGGTCGAATTGGAGAGTCGGCAGTATCATACAATTTAATCGGAAAAGTTTATCTGAAACAGAAAAAATACAGTGAGTCATCATTATATCTGAATAAAGGACTGGCTATTGCCCAAAAGGGAGACCAACTGGAAGATACCAAAGACGGTTATTATATATTATCAGAACTGGATAGTATTGAAGGAAACTATAAAAAATCGCTGGAACATTACAAATTATACATTGTTAGCAAAGACAAAATTTTTAGTCGGGACAATGCATTAAAAACACTTCAATACAAGTTTGATAAAAATATTGCTATGGCAAAAGCTGAGCAAGAAACCAAGGATGCCTTAGCAATGGATGAATTACAAAAACAAAAATTACTGCGTAATACATTCATTGTGGGGCTGCTCATTGTTATCGGGCTTTCCTTTTTTATCTATTTAAATTACAAGAAACAACATTTGGCTAATAAAGCTCTTGATGAAACAAACCATAAACTTGATGAAAGTGTTAAAAATCTGGAAGTTAGTAATCAAATACTAAATGACACTCAGCAACAATTGGTTCAACAGGAGAAGCTTGCTTCATTGGGGCAACTTACTGCAGGAATTGCTCATGAAATCAAGAACCCGCTGAATTTTGTAAATAATTTTGCCGAGCTGTCGCAAGAGATGCTTGAGGACTTGAAAACAGCATCTGAAGAAAGTGAGAAAATCCAAATTATAAAGGATTTACAGTTACTTCTTGAAAAAATAAATGAGCACGGCAAGAGGGCCGACAGTATTATAAAAAACATGCTGGATCACAGCCGGGGAAGTTCAGGGGAAAAGCAGCTTACTAACATTAACCTGCTGAGTGAGGAATTTTTTAACCTCGCTTATCATGGGATGCGGGGAAGGTTTCGGGATTTCAACTGTGATCTGGAACAAAAGTTTGATACGGGTTTGCCATTGGTTAATGTGATTCCACAAGATATTTCCAGGGTATTGCTGAACCTTTTCAATAATGCCTTTTATGCAGTCCATAAAAAGTCAGCTACCGAAAATGGCAGTTATCAGCCAGTTGTTTCCCTGAAAACCAGTTTTAGAGAAAACCACTTTTTTATTTCTGTAAAAGACAATGGAACCGGAATTCCCGACAAAATCAGGAATAAAGTATTCGATCCTTTTTTTACAACCAAAGAAGTTGGCGAAGGTACCGGCCTCGGATTAAGCATGAGCTATGATATCGTTACATACCACGGCGGAGAAATAACCCTGGACACGAAAGAAAACGAATATACAGAGTTTGTTGTAAAACTACCTTTTAATCAATAAAAATATGATCAAGTTTTTAATAGTCGATGATGAGCATGATGTGGAAATGCTGTTCAGACACAAATTCCGGAAAGAAGTGCAGGCTAGGCTTTTTGATTTTACATTTGCTTTTAGCGGAAAAGAAGCCTTAGCATTCCTTGAAACACTGGAGCCATTTGATGTTGTGCTTGTTCTTACAGACATTAATATGCCGGGGATGACAGGTCTGGAACTCCTGGCCCAAATCAGAAAGCTGTTCCCTTCACTAAATGTAATAATTATTACAGCTTATGCTGATGAAGAAAATCGGATTAAGGCCATCCAATCAGGGGCAACAGATCTATTTGCAAAACCCGTAGATTTTAAAATTCTCAAAGAACGCATTTTAAGTCTGAAGAATTAAGTAGCCATGACATTTAAAATATTAGTTGTAGATGATGAATCGGATCTGGAAGTTTTAATTACTACAAAATTCCGCAGTAGAATTCATACAGGTGAGCTGGGATTTGTGTTTGCGCTCAATGGTGCTATTGCGCTTGAAAAGCTTAAAACCAATACAGACATTAACCTGGTGCTTTCCGACATCAACATGCCGGTGATGGATGGACTGACCCTGTTAAGCAAGATCAAAAAGGAAGGGTTCATACAAAAAACAGTGATCATCTCAGCATATGGTGATATCCATAATATCCGCTCTGCAATGAACCTGGGTGCCTTTGATTTTATCATGAAACCAATTGATTTAAAAGATTTGGAAATTACCCTTGAAAAAGCCATTGAGGAAACATTGAAGATTCATGAGACTATTGAACTTAAAATTAAACTCGAAAACGAAAGAATGGAGAAGGAGGCACTTATTCTGAACCATTCCAAAATCCTCGAACTAAGAGTGGAAGAACGTACTGAACAACTAAGGATTGAAAAACAAAAATCTGATGACCTGCTGTTAAATATTCTGCCTTTGGAAATTGCAGAAGAGATAAAACTATATGGTAAATCGAAGGCGAAAACATATAGTATGGTTACTGTGATGTTTACTGATTTTGTGGACTTTACCAGGGTTAGTGAAAAATTCAGTGCTGAGCTGCTCGTTGCTGAAATTGATCATTGTTTCAGTGCATTTGATGAAATTATTCATAAATACAAAATTGAAAAAATAAAGACTGTAGGTGATGCATACATATGCGTTGGAGGCATGCCTGTACTTACATATACTCATGCTACAGATATTGTGAGGGCAGCAATTGAGATCAATGAATTTATGCTTCTCAGAAAGTTGGAAAAAGAGGCCAGGAGAGAAATCCCGTTTCAATTAAGAATCGGAATTCATACCGGACCACTGGTTGCCGGAATCGTTGGTATTAAAAAGTTTGCTTTTGATATCTGGGGAGATACCGTAAATATAGCAGCCAGAATGGAATCATCCGGCGAGGCTGGCATGATTAACATAAGCGAAACAACTAAAGAACTTGTGAAAGATAATTTTCTCTGTATTGCCCGTGGAAAGATGGAAGCTAAAAATAAAGGAGAACTCGAAATGTATTTTGTTGAAAAAGAAATTTCTGCATAATTGCAATTTACTTTTATCACCCGAAACAAAAAAATACTGTCCTGATTTCTCCGACAGCCTTTCTGTTCAACTAAATATGCTTAACCCATCTTGCAGCTTTTCGATCAAAATCAAAGAAAAAACAGTCAAAAACAGTTATTTTTTAGTCTAAAAATGCTTGTTTTATGTCTTTGTATTAAGCAAGTGCTTGATATTCAATAGTGATAATATTTCAAAGTATCCATGCGTACAAATCCTGCTACAGGAATCTATTCGGGTTATTAGCGTTTGGTGGAGAGTTATCGCAATTCGGATATCTATCAAAGTGGAACAAACATCGGCATTGGCTTGACCACACCTTCCGAAAAGCTTAATTTGAATGGTAACTTAAAATTGGGAGATAATACTTATTGGACTACTACTGCAAATGACCGGCTGGCGAAATTTGGCGATGGAGATTTTGTAACAGTGGGAGAAAGCTATGGTGATGATGTTATGGGATTGAAAGCAAAGTCCTTTATTTTTATGCCAAGTGGATCTTATACAGGTAATGTAGGGTTAGGTATTTCGGCTCCAAATGAGAAGCTGGAAGTTGATGGAAAAGTAAAAGCCACTTCATTACAGATTACCAATGGTTATGTGGCAGGATATGTACTTACTTCCGACGCTTCAGGCAATGCTAGCTGGCAGGCTGCTGCAGGAGGAGGGAACACTTGGTCTACAACGGGTAATGCAGGAACCACTGCTGCTACAAATTTTATTGGAACTACGGATAATAATGCGTTGGTCTTCAAAATCAATAACCAATTTTCAGGAAGCATAGGCAATGATGCAAATGGAATTGTATTCATGGGTTACCAGGCAGGAAAATTAAACGAGGCCATTAATATCACTGGAATTGGATATCAATCATTAACAAGTAATTCAACTGGGATAAAGAATACAGCTACGGGATACAAAAGCTTGTTTACCAATACAACTGGATCGAGCAATACATCTTTTGGGAACCAGTCCCTTTATTTTAACAATGCGGGAAGCTCCAATACTGCAGTAGGTTCATACGCATCATATATGAATAGTGGTGGTTCTTATAATGTTTCGTTTGGGCAAGAAGCATTAAGAAATAATATATCAGGTGACAAAAACACCGCTCTAGGGACAGGAGCACTGTACCATAATTCGACAGGTAGTGAGAACATCGCTGTTGGTTATAATGCTCTGAATGCTAATATTGATGGTTCTAATAATATAGCCATAGGTTTTTCTGCCCTAAACACTCTGACAACCGGATCTAACAATTTGGCTATCGGGAATATATCATTATATGCTAATAATACGGGTGTTGGGAATTTAGGTTTAGGAGCAAGTACCTTATATAATAATACTACCGGCTCATATAATCTGGCTGTGGGTTACGATGCATTATCTGTGAATGTTGATGGATTTTACAATACAGCTGTGGGTTATACAGCGCTTTCACACACCCAAAATACTACCAACAATACAGCAATTGGTGCAAATACGATGTTTACGAATACAACCGGGTATCAGAATACCGCTGTTGGTGCTCATACCCTTTACACAAATAATACCGGTTTTTACAACTGTGTTATTGGATCAAGTGCAATGTATTATAATTCGACTGGTTCAATGAATACTGCAAGTGGTACATTTGCCTTGTTTACAAATACCGGAGGAAGTAATAATACAGCTAATGGTTACAAATCTCTTTACAAGAACACCACGGGAAATAACAATATTGCAACCGGGGATTATGCTCTTTACAGCAATACTGGTGGAAGTTCCAATTCTGCCTGTGGATCATTCAGTCTTTACTCTAACACAACAGGAATTGACAATACTGCTATGGGTATTTCAGCACTAAATTCCAATACAACAGCAAATTCCAATACAGCTTTTGGCAGCAATTCTTTGTTTGAAAATGTATCAGGATCTCAGAATAATGCATTTGGATATCAGGCATTACTAAATAATAATACCGGATACAATAATTGTTCTTTTGGAACATATTCCATGAAGGCTAATACGAATGGATATGGTAATACATCGATGGGGTTGATGGCTATGACTTCAAATCAGACGGGCTTTTACAATACTGCGATTGGAGGCCTTGCACTTTATACGAATACCAGTGGTAGCTACAATACCAGTGTTGGTTACACTTCCTATTATTCGGGTAGTTCTTATGAAAACTCAACCTCTATTGGCTACCAGGGTGTAATTACAGCCAGCAACCAGGTGAGAATCGGCAATTCAAGCGTTACCAGTATCGGTGGTTTTGCAAATTGGTCGAATGTATCGGATCGGCGTTTTAAGAAGAATATTCATGAAGGGATTCCCGGTTTATCATTCATCATGAAACTACGCCCTGTAACCTACCAATTGGATATGGATGAAATTGCACGCTTAATGAAAACTCCTGATAGTTTGCGATTGAAAGACGCAGAACTGGAAAAAGGGAAGATGATACAATCAGGTTTTATAGCACAGGAGGTTGAAAAGGCAGCAAAAGATATTTACTTTGACTTTAGCGGTGTGGATAAACCAAAAAATGAAAATGACTTTTATGGTTTACGTTATGCCGAATTTGTTGTTCCTCTGGTAAAAGCTGTGCAGGAGCAGCAGAAACTGATTGAGGACCTTAAAATACAGAATGACAATTTGATGCTGCAGAATGCAAATATGATAAAGCGTCTTGAAGCCCTCGAGAATAAATAAGAATTAATGGGCAGGGTATTATTAAGTGAAAAAAATAATTTAAAACACGAACTGGAATAAATAAAACGGCAGGCGATCTTGATTTGTCAACATACATTAACAGTATCGATGCTCTTTATATAGCCAAGCGATTTACATTTATTATTAATACCTTCCCTTCGGGTGTCTGGCTGTTTACAAAGGACACCATCAGTGTTGCAGCATTTCCATTCACTCACAATCTTAAGGGCATGTGTTTCGGGGATGTCAACGGATCGTATGTTCCACCTTTCAAGGTTGATGGTGGACACTCACTAACACGATCAGGTACCATGATGTTTGAGGATATGAATCTTGTTAAGATGCCGGTATTGCTACTGACCAAAATCTGGCGATGATAAAAGAAAAAGGTTATGATTATGTGTGTGTTAGTCGTTCGAGTTAAAAAAACTACAACGTAGAAGCTGGTGCAACAAGATATTCATATCGGTTGGAAGGAAATTGTTCGAACGATGAATACCCAAAAAGCTGTAACAACGATGGCTCAGAACTCCCATGATCAAGTCATCCTAATTCGTCGTTGTTCCGAGCCAAACCAACCGCTAAAGACACTTTATGATGCTTTAAAATATAAATATGCCCCCTTTGTAAAGAAAAAATCCGTAGTACACAAATCTGAACTCGACAAGTGTCAATTCATTGATCAACAATTGTTTGTCTCAGATTAACTGCAAAATGGGTTACAATATTTTTTGTTGGGATTACTATCGTGCGGCAGGATGTTAAAATAATTTATAAGCTGTAGAATCCAACTCTTTAATGAATTTCCCGGTTCGGAGTATACCTGCATCATTTCGGATTTCATAGAAATATACTGATAAAATCAGCATTCACTCCATTTCTTACTTCTTATTCAGCTGATTCTCCTTCAGGCAGCCCGTCAACTCCTGTCCGGTCAGGCCATTGTCGATGCAGGAAACAATGTTGTCGATCTTAGTGGTGGCCATTTCAAACTGTCGAATTTTCTCCTTATAAAAATCCTTTTGCTCATCATAGCCTGCATCTGCTGACAGCCGGAAATTCTGAAAGATGAATTCGTCGTTTATACTGTAAAGACAGTCAAGCAGAGCGTAATTAAAGGTCCCAAGTCTGAAAACTGATTTCCTATCTTTTAAGTTAAGTAATTGTCCGTCAAGTTTATATGCAAGTACTGCACAGGTCATTTCAACGAATATGGTCCCTATAATCTCAGCGGCTTTTTTCGAGTTAACCTTCGAAATATTGTCACGCTCAACACTTATCATTTGGTCGTAAAACTGCCTGGCTTTCAGGTAATAGGCCCTTGACTTCACCAAATCATTTTTAACCAGATAATAATCTGCTGAATAGTGATACATCCTTGCGGTGGATTCATAGTCGTTTTCTGTAATCTGCGCCCCGTGATCCAAAAGGTAGAAAACAAGACTTCTGTAATTGTTCCCACAGGCAAGGGAAAAGGCAGACTGGTTAAGAACATTAACATAGTTGCAGTTCACGCCATTGCTGATCAGGAAATAAATGATATCTGCGTTATATTCCAGATTATCCGCGGCATACATAAGGGGTGTGTAGCCACTTCCTGAAGTGTCGTTTACCGGACAGCCCAGTTGAAACAGCTTTTTTGTCAGGCTGAAATTGTTTGCAGATACACTATACATCAGGGCAGTTTTCCCTTCGCTGTCCTTTTTTGTAACATCCGAACCCAGCCCGACGAGCAGATTCACAATAGCCGTATCATTATACTCAGCAGCGGCCACAATAGGATAAGTGAAAACGTCGCCCCCCATTTTTGCGGAGAAATCATAGCCATATTCTTTGAAGGCCTTAATAATCTCAATGTTAGGATACCTGATGGCATAATACAGCGGCGAATACAGAATGGTTTTCTGATCCGAAATCAGGGGACTGTGAGCAAAAGCTGTGTTGTTGAGATAAGACCCTGAGTGTTGTTCGTGGCAGGGTTCCGGTTTTGCCCCGTTTTTTAGCAAAAGCCTTACCATTTCAGGGTTTCCATTTAATACTGCTGTCATGAGCGGGCTGCAATACTTGCGACCCTGTTCGTTTACATCAGCACCATCGTTAATTGAGTTCTGGACTTTCTCTAAATTGTCCAGCAAAACCAACTTTGAAAGATGGCGCTGACATTGTGCAGAATATGAGCTAATTATGATAATGGCCAGAAGAAGTCTTCTCATAAGGGAATGAATTTTGTCAGACATTTAAGCAATGGAGGTACACCGGGATAATTTCATAAAAAGTGTTCGCAAAAACTGAGCCAGAAATTTGATTTTTTTGATCTGAAAACACTCTTCGACAAGAAATTATGAAGTTAATTAAAACCCTGCTTTTCTCCTTTGGTAAAGGTGAAAAAAAACATACTTCCTTTCCCTTCTTCACTCTCTACCCATAACTTCCCGCCATGTTTTTCGATGAAATCCTTGCAAAGAAGTAATCCCAAACCGCTGCTGGGTTCATTCTCGGTGCCTTTTCTGTTAGTTTGAACATCGAGCCGGAATAGCCTGATCAGGCATATTCTGGTACCAATAACATACGGCCATGCCATTCAGACTCTTTATTGCCCCGAAGCTGAAATTTATCTTGGTCGAAATCAGCAATGCCTGATTGTATATCTTCATTAAACTGTCACGGTTTTTCTATATAAAAATTAATCCATCTTATCTGATCATCACCCTTTCATATGCCCATTTCATCATTTTCTATCTGGATTCACAGGCTGAGCAAAGTTACTCTGGCACCTTAAGCACTGGTTTGGTACAAATAAATGATGCAACTCAACAGTTTTTACCGGAAAACGATTTTCCCCTTTTGCACCACACTATTGTTCTGTAAAACTTCATAAAAATATAGCCCCGAGGCCAGTCCTTTGCGTTTTATGGTGAGCTGTTCATTATTTCCGGGACTTTCGTTCATAATCCTTTGACCAAAAATAGTGTAAAGCTTGAATGTTGATCGTAGTCTTTGATTGGGTATTTGAATTATAAATTCATCATTCACAGGATTAGGATATACCTTTATTTTATCTTCAGTTGCCAGATCTTCCGGAATTGCAACCACTGTATTCCCGCATGAACTGCTGAAAATAGTACCGGCAACATACCGGCTGGCCGCTGGTATACCAGCAGACCCCATTGTATTCGGACTGCCAATAGCTGCCCACTGGGAAACAGGAATAAAGACAGGACGAAATTGATAAGCATAACTTGAATCTGGCAAATTTTGAGTGCCAGCGGGATCAATAGTCCCCTTATTATTATTACCAAAAATAAAATGCCCGTTCCCCAGAATCGTATAGTTAACCAGAGAGTAGGGAAATCCAAGGTTTGTAATTTCATTGCCTAAAAAATTCTGATCTGGCGAATTTGAAGCACTGAAGAAAATCCCATAACCTGCGGCCCTGTTCCTGAAAAATGTATTATATGGGCCATTTGGTCCATGTGAATTATCAATAACAATATTCTGACCTATGTTTTGCTCGAATAAATTAGAATAAACATAATTGCCATGGAGGACCATATCGCCTGATGAATTGTTTGGGAAAGTTGTCCAATAAGGATCAATAGAATAATTATAGGCAAATACATTGCCGTTGGCTCCTGCCTGAAGTATCATAGAATGACGCAAATGCTCAAATACATTATCTTCGACAAGGCATTCATTTGTTGTGAAATGCAATACAACTCCATAACCTCTCCCGCCATCACCGTACTCAAAAGCATGATGAAAATAGGATTTTGATACTGATAGATTCGATGAGCATTCGGCTTCAAAATGACTGAATGTGCAATTTTGTGATTCAATCCCCGATACCCAGCAATTTACCGCATCTCCGAAATAGATATTACTTGATTGAAGCGGCGCAGTATTATCAATCCGGTTGATTTTAAAACATTCAATCCCAACATTCTTAACTGCTTCAATTCTAACAATGCTGGCTATGCGTGAGAGCGGAAAATCCATCCGTAGCGGAGAAGCCAATAGCAGTTTATTGTTCACTATTGATATGATCTGAACAATCTGTCCGACGGAATGCACTGCCCAGGCAGATGTTACCAGGTCCGAATCCTGCTGGACGATGCGGATCCAATTGCCGGCAATGAACAGTGAAGGATTTGCTACATAGAGTATAGAACTATCTTTAACTGCATTTTGTATTAGTGAGGATGTGTCGGTATTTACCTGATAACCCGCAATGCTAAAAGCATGCCCGCTTCCGCCAAGGTCCATTGAAAATGTAGTATTTTCAGCTCCTTGTCCCCTGATAATAACATCAGAGGGAAGAACAATGCTGTTATTAAATAAAAAATTGCCAGCAGGAAAAATCAGTATTGCTCCTGGCCCGGAAACAGCAGACAAAACGCTGCTTAAAACAGAATCGTTAGGAGTTAGCCCATCGCCAACAACACCACTTGCCTGCATATCGAATTCCACGAAACCCATGCTTGCAGTATCGCGAAGCCCGGAAAGTTTCCAGTTAACAGATCGGGCGGAAGGCAAGGTTTGTGCCATACTTCCAATTACTATATACAAGCAATAAATAAGACTAATAAAAGCTTTCATTTTTGCAAAGAGTTATGCTTCAATTCAAAAGTACTAATAAGTTAAGGTTATGTTTCAGAATATTGTAGAATCAATAAAATAATTTTTCTGAACTTCAAATCTGATACCTTACATATATAGCCCAGAGGGCTTTAATGTCCATAGAAAATGCGGGGTAGAAATAATTATTGCCCATAGGGCATAAATGAAATGTTCCGAATTGTTTTTATCTCAATTGATCAGACACCAAACAAATTTCATCAATCTCCTACGGAGAATTCAACATAAAAGTGAATGAAACATCATGTTCAAAATAACCTGCAATATCCTGAAACAGAACCTAAGTTAATAAATATACGGCGTTTACAATCAGATTTATGCTCTGAGAATCCTGCATTTTCTCCTAACTTTGCCAAAATTATTAGCATGAACCTCCTTTTTGCTTCAAAAAATAAACATAAACTCTCCGAAATCCGCAGCCTCTTTGAGGAGGCCGGACTCACAACTATTGATCTTCAATCGGTTGTGGACGATAGTCGCATAGACGATATTCCTGAAGATTTCGAAACAATCGAAGAAAATGCTGCTGCAAAAGCTGAATTTATATATAATATCTACAAAACGAATGTCTTTGCCGACGATACTGGCCTCGAAATCGAAGCCCTTAACGGACGCCCTGGTGTTTATTCGGCCCGCTATGCCGGCGAAAATTGCAGTTTTGAAGATAATGTAAACAAGGTTCTTGAAGAATTGAAAGGCATTTCAAACAGAAAGGCCACTTTTCGCACCCTTATTTGTTTGATTATTGAGGGCGAAAAACACTTTTTCGAAGGTAGAGTTGAAGGAGAAATTACAGAAAAAAGAACGGGCAAAAAAGGCTTCGGATATGATCCGGTATTTAAACCGCTTTCATCAGATTTTACCTATGCCGATATGCCATTATCAGAAAAAAATCAAACAAGCCACAGAGCCATGGCCGTAAAGAAAATGGTGGAATTTTTACTCCACTGAGGATTTTCTCGTCAAATTTGAAACTAAAAGCGTTTAATTTGATTGGTTATGTTTCAGATTATTGTAGGTTATTTTGAACATGATGTTTCATTAATTTTTCAATTGAATTCTCCGCAGGAGATAAATGACAAGTGTAAAATATTTGCTTTCTGCCTACTGCCCACCGCTCACCGGGTTCAAAGCATTTTCAATTAGTTTGCCATACAGTTCCTTTTCTGTCCAGCCAAATGCCCTCACCATTTTAGGAACAATGCTGCCTTCCGATAATCCGGGAACGGTATTTACTTCAAGGAAATAGAAAGTATCGTCGCTGAGTATATAATCAAACCGGACAACTCCGCTGCAATTCAGCCGGGTGTAGAGATTTCTGGATATTTCCTGGCAGCGCAATGCAGTTTCTTCATCAATATCAGCAGGTACAACTTCTTCTGCCATTCCGGGTGTATACTTTGCCTCATAATCGAAGAATTCTTTCTTGCTGATGATTTCAGTAACAGGAAGGGCCACAAGCTCTCCGGCATCACGCAGAATTCCACAGGTAATTTCGCGGCCAACAATTGTTTCTTCCACAAGTATTTCATCATCGGCAGCAAAAGCATTGGTAATTGCTTCGTCGAGTTCCGCCAGGTTATGCGCTTTGCTCACACCAACACTAGAGCCGTTTTTATTAGGTTTCACAAAAACCGGATACGCCAAAGCATCGATGATTTCGGTAATCTGAATTGGTGTATGTTTGGTATAGAAAAAGAAATTTGCTGTTGGCAGACCAAAGGAGGAAACGATCAGTTTGCAGAAATACTTGTTGAATGTTGCAGAAGAAACATCCTGCGAACAGGTAGTGTAAGGAATATTGAGCATATCGAAATAACCCTGGAGTTTTCCGTCTTCACCGGGTGTACCGTGAATTACAATCATTGCTGCATCAAAGCAGAATTTTTGTCCATCCCTGAGAATTGAAAAGTCCTTTCTGTCGATTTCCTGCACACAATCTTCCGGAGAAACACACATCCAGCTCTCCTTTTTAATGATAACAAGGAAAACATTGTAGACTGACTGATCAATATTTCGCAGCACTTGTAATGAACTTTTAATCGAAATATCATATTCGCCGGAATAACCTCCGGCAACAAGAGCAATGTTCTTCTTCATAATACTGGCTTTGCTGCAAATATACTTATTATTCGTATCTTTGCTTCAGCTCACAATAAATGAGCAACTTAGCTAGTTATCAAGCTTGCCGTCAACCTTTTTAACCTAAAATCAATTGTAGTTGAGCATTTTTAAGTCCATATTAATCAAGAACTTAATTATTGCAGTTATTGTAACAATTGTTCTTACAGTTATAATTGGCCAGTTACTGAAAATTTATACCCATCATTCGGAAACCGTTGTTGTGCCCAATCTGATAGGTTCTATGCCGGTTGATCTTGACAGTAAAAACATTAAAGACGATTTTGAACTCGTGGTAATTGATTCTGTATTCGACCTTAACAAACCGAAAGGAAGTATTGCTTTCCAGGAACCCCCTTCGAATTCTGTTGTAAAAAGACACAGAACAATTTATCTTACACTGGTTGCTACAACACCCGAGCAGGTGAGAATGCCTGATCTTAGCGACCTTACGTTACGTCAGGCAAGTGCAGTTCTCGAAACCTATGGTCTTAAAACCGGAAGAATTGATTATGTGGCTAACATTGCAAAAAATGCTGTCGTCAGGCAGCTTTTTAAGGGAAGAGATTTTAAAAGCGGAGATTGGATTTTGAAAGGATCTGCCATTGATCTGAAGATAGGAAATGGTGCGGGTGATATTGATGGCGGAATTACGAATACAAAAAATGACAGCAATTCGACTGCAGCTGAGGATTCACTGTAAGTCTGATTTAAATTTATTCAGCATGAAAATATTACGTATATATCTGATAATCACCTTTTTTGCCTGGGTTTATTCAGGAGTAAGAGCTCAGGAAAGACTTAGCGGACTTGAGTACAGACCAAATCAACGTGCAAAACAACTTCATCAGCCAAAAGCCGGGCAATCCTCAATTGCTGTAACTACAACCTTGCCGTTTCTTGATGATTTTTCAGCAAAATCTCCCTTCACTTCATCAGCGCTCTGGCTCGATTCTGAGGTATATATTAACAATCAATTTGCTGTTTATCCACCGAGTTATGGTGTGGCAACTTTTGATGCACTTAATGATACTGGTTATTTTTACAGCAATGCCGGGCCATTTCAGTACGTTGCCGACAGGCTCACTTCTGTATTTATCAATATGAGCAGCCTTAGCCCTTCCGATTCTGTTTACCTGAGTTTTTTCTATCAGCCACAGGGCAGCGGAAACGATCCGGAACGCGACGATTCGCTGGTTCTGCAATTTCTCGAAGAATACAGGGCTGACACTATTATCAACATCAATGTAACACCTCCTGATACTACCTTTATTGACAACTGGCAAAACGTATGGAGCAGTAAAGGCTTAACGCTTGATACTTTCAGAAAGAACAATAATGATAAGTGGTTTAAGCTTGTGATGATCCCAGTAAAGAATTCAGTTTACTATAAGAATACCTTCAGGTTCAGATTTTTTAACTATGCCAGCCTTGCTAGCAACAATATTCCAAGCTGGCAGGGAAACTCCGACCAATGGAATGTAGATTATGTTTACATGAACACCGGGCGATCTAAAGGTGATACGATATTTGATGATATTACAATTATTAATGAACCCGCTTCATTTCTGAAGAACTATACCTCAATGCCCTTCCGGCAGTTTGCAGCCAGTCCGGCTACCGAAATGCGCGATTCTACCGAAATGCTGATCAGCAATCTTGGGTCTGTGCTGATCCCTACGAATTACCAGTTCAATATTAAAGATATGAGCAACACTTCTATCTTTAATTATGCGGGAGGCAGCTGGAATCTTGATCCCTACAATACTTCAGGTTATCAGAGCTACGCACCGCATCATTATCCGAAGTTTGCTAACTTCAGCTTTCCGGTAAGTGCCAGCGACAGCAGTTCTTACCTTATCACGCATTATATAGCTCCTACCGGTACTACCCAGGAATTGATCCGCAGCAATGATACTGTAAGTTATATGCAGCGTTTTCTGAATTATTATGCCTATGATGATGGTGTGCCGGAACTTGGTTACGGATTAAGTCCTGCCGGATCGCAACTTGCATACCGCTTCAATCTGAACACCGCTGATACTTTGAAAGGAGTTTTAATTGCCTTCAACAAAACCCTGACAGCTGCCAATGAGAAAAACTTTTACCTGGCTGC
The DNA here is from genome assembly GCA_903923925.1 of uncultured Bacteroidales bacterium. Classification (GTDB taxonomy): domain Bacteria; phylum Bacteroidota; class Bacteroidia; order Bacteroidales; family CAIXZF01; genus CAIXZF01. Next base: position 75,077 of record CAIXZF010000113.1, on the reverse strand, counting down.
ATGGCAGGATAATAATGGAGAGCCAGGAGACCTGATCTGGCGGAATAAAAATACTAAACGACCTGTTTTCAACGACACATCTGTTTATTCCTACTACGCTTTTGATTCAGAAGATCCTATTGTTATGAGCAGCAATTCTGTATTTTACGTAGGTGTAATTCAAACTACCGATGATAACCTCAATATTGGTTTTGATGTGAACAACAATGCTGCTGCAAATATTTTCTATAATGTAGCTGGTGCCTGGGAGAAAACGAATTACTCCGGATCAGTGATGATCAGACCGGTTGTTGGTCCTAATTTCAGCTATACCAATAAATCTGTTGAAAAGCCAAAAACTGCTGTTCTGATCTATCCGAACCCCAACACAGGTTCGTTTTCCCTGATGCTGGACGCTGCTACCGAAAATTATTCAGATTTTCGCCTGAAGATTTACAATGAAGTAGGCCAATTGGTTGAAGATCTTCCTTACCTGGTCTCCTACCAGCTGAATAAGCTGGAAAAAGGAATTTATTTCCTTGAGTTTGCTAACCCCCAAACCAACGTAACGTACAGAGGGAAAATGATTAATTTCAAATAAAAACCCTCTATGACAGTTGAAGCGGAAAGCAATGATCTTTATGAACATTTCAGATTTATTGTAGACAAGGGGCAGTCCCTGGTGAGAATTGACAAATATCTTACGCAAAAAATAGAAAATATCTCGAGAAACCGTGTCCAGAATTCTGCTGATGCAGGTAATATCCTGGTAAATGGAACTGCTGTTAAATCAAACTACAGGGTAAAGCCTCTTGATCTGATTTCAATCCTTCTGGCATATCCGCCTCAGGATATTGAGATTATCCCGGAGGATATTCCTTTAACTATTCCATACGAAGATGAATACCTTTTACTGGTAAACAAAGCCGTGGGTATGGTAGTTCATCCCGGCCACGGGAATTTCTACGGAACGATGATGAATGCGCTGCTTCATCATTTTATTGCTACAGGAATTTCAGAAAAATCGTACCCCTACCTGGTTCACCGGATCGACAAGGACACCTCCGGAATTCTTGTTATTGCAAAGGATGAAATTTCGCAGTCGAAACTGGCAAAACAGTTTTTTCATCATACTGTCGACAGGAAATATTATGCTTTGGTATGGGGAGATTTCAAGGAAGATACCGGCACTGTTGAAGGTCATATCGGAAGAAGCAAAAAGAACCGTATCGAAATGGATGTTTATCCGGAGGGAGACCAGGGGAAAGCTGCAATTACACATTACACAGTGCTGGAACGTTTTGGATATGTTACCCTCATCGAATGTGTTCTTGAAACCGGAAGGACACACCAGATCAGAGCGCATATGAAGCATATAGGTCATCCGATCTTCAACGACAGTCTGTATGGTGGCAACCTGGTACTAAGAGGTACTGTGTATACCAAATACAAGCAATTCATCCAGAATTGCTTCGACCTGATACCACGCCAGGCATTACACGCAAAAACGCTGGGTTTTGTGCACCCGGTGAGTGAAAAACCTCTGCTTTTCGATTCCGATCTGCCTGCAGATTTTCAGGCTGTACTGAAGAAATGGCGGGATTACAGGCAGAATATAAAAGATATGGATTAGGATTACTTTGGTGATTGCAAAGGATTTTATTACTTTGGCTTTAAAATCAGTATGAATGTGTGGAATTTCCGGATTATGGTATTTTGATGATCAGAAAGTTGATAGCCACCTTATCGACAGGATTTCAGAGACCATCATCCACCGGGGGCCGGATAGTTATCACAACTGGTTTTCGGATGACAAAAGCATTGCCTTCGGTCATCAGCGCCTTTCAATAATCGATCTTTCAGAAAAGGCTGACCAGCCGATGAGTTACCTCGACAGCTATGTGATTACGTTCAACGGCGAGGTTTACAATTACCTGGAACTGAAAGATGTTCTGATTCGGAAAGGCTATACTTTTAAAAGTACTACAGATACAGAAGTTGTTCTGGCTGCTTATGCAGAATATGGCGAAAAGTGCCTGGAATATTTTGAAGGAATGTTTTCCTTCGCCATCTACGATAAACGGGAAAAGAAACTTTTTTGTGCACGCGACAGATTTGGGGAGAAACCTTTCTTTTATGCCTTTGTAAAAAACAAGTATTTCGTATTTGGATCGGAAATAAAGGTTATACTTAAGTACCTCGACTATTATCAGCTGGAAGAAGAATTGTTTTTCCTGTTTTACACCTATTTCCTTCACGAGAATCCGAATCATAAAAGTCAGACTTTTTTTAAGAATGTGCATAAGCTGGAAGCGGCGCACAGCCTGTCAATAAATGGATCCGGAGAGATGAAAATTTCCAGGTATTGGGAAATCAAGCCGGGAAAAATTGACAGCGGGCAGGATTTTAAGCTGTCAGTTAAGCGCTTTCGGGAGATGCTGAGCGAATCTGTTTCAAAACGATTACGGTCGGATGTTCCAGTAGGGACCTCGCTTTCGGGAGGACTGGATTCGTCCACAATTATGCACCTGATATTATCGCAAAAGACTAAGGAACTGGCAGGTTTTAATGCATTTACAGCCAGGTTCAATTCGGAACTTGATGAAGGTAAATACATCAGTATTTTAGCGAAAAAGTATTCGTTTACTTCCTATCAGAAGCTTGTTACCGAATTTGGTCTGCTTAATGATATAGAGAAAATTCTTTGGCACCATGAGCAGCCTTTCTCCTCGGCAAGTCCTGTGGCTCAGTGGGAAGTGATGAAACTGGCAGGCCACAACAATATGAAGGTGCTTCTCGATGGGCAGGGAGCTGATGAAGTTCTGGGAGGCTATCTGCATTATTTCAGACCTTACCTTGCCGGACTGGCTACTGAAAACCTGATGAAGTTCGTTAGTGAATACCGTGCATTTACAAAGCACCATACAGGGAAAGGGCTGATAGATCTTACCTATTTCAGCGAACTCCTGCTTCCTGATTTCAGAAGATTAATGGGTAAAGTGAGACGATATTCCACTGTGCCGGCACATATGAAGGACATGGGTGCTGTTTTCCTTAAGAAATATAAGACCTACGAACCTCCCTTCACCAATTTTTCTAACCTTAACCAGGCTCTGCATTATTCAACATTTACCTACGGATTAGAGAAATTGCTGACTTTCGCCGACCGTAATTCCATGGCCTTCTCTGTGGAGGTGAGGTTACCGTTTCTCGACCATAAAATGGTAGAATTTCTGTTTACGCTTCCTCAGGATTTCAAATTGCATAACGGCTGGACGAAATATATCCTGCGAATGGCCTTCGATACAAATATCCCGGAAGAGATTTCTTGGCGCTCCGATAAAATCGGTTATGAACCACCACAAGAAACCTGGTTAAAGAATCCGCTCTTAAAACTTGAAATTGAAAAGGCAAAAAAAAACCTGCAGCAAGCAGGCTTTCTTGATAAACCCATCGCCGGAAAGGAATGGATTTATTATATTTCTTCAAATTTTCTGAAGGTCTTCAAATTCATTTAATAAACAACTTAACTGGTAAATTGATACATTGGTAGACTTGTACATTTCGCATGAAAATACAATACTGCTTCAAGTGTCTATTGTCAGAACATTACCGGATAAAGCAGCGTACAACATCATGTCCGGCCTTGTTATCAACTGAAATAAAGTAGCAGCCCGGGCTTAGTGTCTGAATATCCATAACAATTGTGCTGATGCTGTTATGAGGCAGAACTTCTGTTGCCTTAACAAGCTTACCACAAACATCGCGCATTTCAATCCTTGATTTATCAGAAGATTCGGGCAATCTCACCATGAGATTTGCGTGAGCAGGATTTGGGAACACTGATAAAGTAATGCTGTTTCCCTCTTTCGGGATTCCGACAGAAGTAGTATACGTGGCTTCCCATCCGGTGGCAGTAACTCCGGCATCGGCATTGAAATGAACCAGCATAGTATTTCCTGTCGATAAAAGGGTTGGCGGCATGGTATTTCCTGAAAAACTACCCAATTCTGGAGCTGTTGTATCCGATCCGTTATACACTGTAACAAAATCGTAGTCCTGTTCTGTTTCAAAGGAATTAAACATCAGCGCGATTTGTGTATTTGCAGGCTGTTGAATGAGCCAGTAACAATCTGTCATGTTATTGTATTTCAGCGTTCCTGATCCATCGCTGAATGTGCCATTAGGCTGGGTAAGTGTGGCGGTCGGATAACAGAAATGCCCTGTATACCTTGCCGACCAGCCTTTATTTGGTGAACTGCTGTTGCTGATAAATTCTACAAGTAAAGTATTTCCTGTCGAATTAATTACAGGAGGGATTGTGTAGCCGGAATAAGTACCAAGTAAAGGTGAGGATGTGCTTGTTCCATCATAAACGTTTACTACATCATTAATGAGTTCTGTTTTGAAATTCATAAACTCGAGGCTTACATAGGCTGGATTATTATCAGGTTGAATGAGCCATTGGCAGGAAGCATTATTCTGATAATTGGATGCATAGCTGCCGTCGGTAAAATCGCCTTCCCAGGCTGTTAAAGTTGTTGTTCCGGAACAAGGAGTTGCAACTCCGGGTTTAATACCGATAACAGCTTCCTGGCTGTTGTTAAAAGCATAAGACCCACCGGGATTTAAGTTATTCAGGTAGAAATATCCATCGTAGGAACCGCTCCATCCCCAATTGAAATGGAAGTAATCCGTATTCTGAAATCCATCGCAAACAAAGGCATGGCCAGCACTTGGGTCAAATCCTGCATAGTAAACGGGCCGCTGATAATTCAGCTCATTACGAATAAGTGTCGTCCAGTCGGTATCGTTATAATCTGCCCTTTCGATGATGTGGGCTCCCTGATCATAATTAAAAAAATGGATTAGCGTCAGTGCTACATTCGATGAAGGTGCGCCAGATTCCTGGGGACCATAATTCATTTCAACACCAACTCCGCAATGAAACATGAGCTGAGCTACAGCAGCACTCGGATTGTTCAGGGTATTTGGCATCGAAGACCAATTGTAGGTTGTTGCACCATAATCAGCATGTAATATGCCATACGTTGGATGTACATAGCTATGTCTTCCGGAACCATTTGCCGGGAAATTATGGTACTTGATTATCTGGGCCAGCGCAGTAGCCACACAACCGGTAACTGCCTTATTGCATGACCATGAAGATTGGTCAACAGGACAGGAATCGTTGTATTTGCAGCCCTGATCCCAGGTAGTGGTTAGCATTGGGAGTACCAGAAGTTTGGAAAGTGCTGGCTTGAAATTCAGACTGCTTAAGTGTTTCCAGCTGGTATTTATTGTTTCTGTTGCAGGAATATTTTCTGTGATGATGGTTTGAATCTGCTTTGAATATTGTAGCAGAAGCCAGTCGAAAGCAGGTGGAGTTGCTGTTTGCCCATATCCGCCACTCAGCGAATATCCAAGAATTGGGGTTGAACGGTCGTCAGCGGCAACGATTACAAAGCCCTGCTTTTCGCTCACATTAAAGATATAGAAAAGAATCTGGCTGCCCTGCGAATAGGGAATTGCCTTTTCGAGCTTAATACTCTTAGCTGTAACACCTATTCCGGCACGCTCAATATAGAGGTTCGCCGCAACTCTTGCTGCCAGGTCCTCAGAGATGTTTTTAGCTCCGGCTGCAAAGGAAAATACCAGGGCTGCAAGGGAAATCAGGAGTATTCTGTATTTTGTCATTTTTGTAACATTTTAAAATTCGTAAAAAAATACAATTACAGGTTTTCATCAAAAAACCCGGCAATCTTCTTAAACATATAAATCCTGTCTTTCCCTCGAACATTGTGCTCGTGGCCGGGGAATACAAAATATTCAACAGGGGTTCCTGTATCAACGCATTTTTTAATGAAGTTCAGGCTATTCTGCCATACTACAGTTTCGTCCAGAGTACCCTGAAGTATTAACAACTTAGCTTTTAATTTGTCTGCCTTATCTATAAGATTTGCATTTTTATACCCCTCCGGATTTTCCTCGGGAGTGTCCATATACCGCTCTCCATACATAACTTCATAATATTTCCAGTCGATTACCGGTCCACCGGCGCAGGCAGCCTTAAAGGTTTCAGGGTATCCCGTCAACATTGATAAAGTCATAAAACCTCCATAACTCCATCCATCAATTCCGATTCGGGTACTGTCAATGAAAGCTAATGATTTGAGGTATTTTACCCCATCCATCTGGTCGGAAACCTCTATTTTTCCAAGGTTGCGATGAATACAACTTTCGAATTCAAAGCCCCTGTTTGCTGTGCCACGGTTATCAAGTGTAAATACAGCATAGCCTTTTGTTGCCAGGTAGTTAAGGTATAAATTAGCTCCGGATAACCACGAATAATTTACCAGCTGGGAATGCGGCCCCCCGTATACATAAATAATAACAGGGTATTTCTTTTCGGGATTAAAATCAACTGGCTTTATCAAGCGTCCATACAGGCTTGTTCCATCTTTTGCTATTACTTCTACTATTGAGCACTCTCCAAGAGAATATTCTTTCAAAGGATTATCGGATATCTGTATTGAATAAATCCCTTTTCCTTTCGCACTCAGAACAGAGTAAGAGGCAGGAACCACGGGACTATTGAAATTATCGATAATATGATCCCCGGCAGCATTTATAATAGCAGTGTGCAGGCCTTTTTCTGAAGTAATTTTTGTGATATTCGCTGTTGATAGCTCTGCACTATATATATGTTTTTCCAGCGGACCCTCGGCCCTGCCCGAAAAATAGACAAACTTTTCATCAGCATCTGTACCATATACATCATTTACCACCCACGATCCTTTTGTGAGTTGGCGGATAAGCTTCCCGTCAATATTATAGAGGTAAATATGGTTATATCCATCCCTCTGGCTTTGCCACAGAAACTGATCAGCAGCTTTCTTAAGAAAAACTATAGGATGCTGAGGTTCTACATAGCGCTCGTTTTTTTCTTCAAATAAGGTTTTTACAAAATCACCCGTTATTGCATCATACTGGTTTAACTTCATATGATTTTGTGCCCTGTTCAGCAAGGCAATATAGATGTACTTTTCATCAGGACTCCAGGTAACATTGGTCAGAAACTGATCCTTGGGTTCTCCGGTTTTAACGTAAAGGATCTTTCCTTTTGAAATGTTACAAATACCCAGTAAAACCTGATGACTTGGCTTGCCAGCCATCGGATATTTGGTGTTTTTAGTCGTTGCAATTTCAGTAGTGATATCAAGCAGCGGAAAATCAGCTACCATGGTTTCATCCATTCGGTAAAATGCCAGAAAATTCCCCTTAGGCGACCAGAATGTCCCCTTTGTAATTCCCCATTCATGACGATGCACATTTGGACTTCCATTCGAAATTCCCTTGTCTGTTTCATTTGAAAGCGGAATCTCCTGTCCATTAACGGAAAGAAACAGATTATTCTCAACAGTATACGCTACTGTATACATATTATAATCAACATCTGCATTTTCACCTTTTTCGTTCCAGCTGTTTAATTCGCTCATTTGCTTGCTTGCAATATCATAAGCCAGAAGGTGATTTTTAATGATAAAGGTGAATATGTGATCGTTTGTCCATTTAACGGAGGGAAATTTTTTCTGGGCTTCTACCTTAAAATCGCTAAGCTTGCTGTTGATATCGGCAAGCCGTACCATCGTATCCCGTTTATCCAATCCACCCTTACAAACAAGAAGTGCGTTGTTTGCCTGGAAACTGTAGTTATCGGTATTTGCTATCCATTGCAGATTCTGTAAGGTTTTTGGTGATAATTTGGTATTCTGAAGCTCATCTGCAACGAGCTTTTTTTGTTGTGCATCACATAAAAAACCCTGAAGCAGGAAAAGTATACCTATAGCAAATGCTTTCAATGTAAAATGATTTTGCTGCGAAAGTCGCATAAATTGTAATTTTAAGACCATGATTTGCCTGCAAAGTTGCTTAATTAAACTGAAAGTTGTCGTATTTTTACATTAGTTCTAAATTTAGATGAAATGAAAAAAGTTGCAGTTGTTCTTTCAGGCTGTGGAGTCTACGACGGAGCAGAGATCCACGAGGCAGTTCTTACAATGCTTGCCATTGTAAAACAAGGTGGAGAATATCAGGTTTTCGCACCCGATATCTACCAGCATCATGTAATTAATCATACCAATGGTGAGGAAATGGCGGAAAAGCGAAATGTACTTATTGAAGCTGCCCGCATTGCCAGAGGTGATATTTCAGACATGAAGCTCTATTCTCCGGAATCATTCGACGCATTGATTTTCCCTGGAGGTTTTGGGGCAGCAAAAAACCTATGCAACTGGGCCTTCAAAGGACCTGATTGCAAAGTAAACGATGATGTTGCAAAAGCAATAAAATCAACATTGGCGGCTGATAAACCCATTGGAGCCATGTGCATTGCGCCGGTAATACTGGGGAAATTGTTGGGCGATATTGAAATCACTATTGGCGCCGACCTTGCGGATGCCGCCATGGTTGAAAAGATGGGAAGCAAGCATTGCTCTACCGGACATGGAGATGTAATAAGGGATAGTAAATACAAAATCTTTACTGCACCATGTTATATGCTCGATGGAAGTATTCTTGATATTGCAGTTGGAACAGAGAACCTGGTCAGAGAAATGCTGAAGGAAGCCTGACAAATCTACTCCTGCAATCCCTCTATAACAATTACGATTTCTCCCTTAACCGGCCTGGAATCATAGTACTCCAGCAGTTCTGCAAGGGAACCCCGGATGTTTTCCTCATAAATTTTTGTCAGCTCCCGCGATACACAAGCCCTGCGATCGGGTCCGAGATGTGTAATAAGTTCCTGAAGGGTTTTTAACAAGCGGTGCGGACTTTCATACAACACGAAAGTATATTCGAATTTTGCACAAAGCTGCAAGCGGGTTTGCCGGCCTTTTTTAACCGGCAGAAAGCCTTCAAAAATAAAATGATCTGTCGGAAATCCACTGTTTACAAGTGCAGGTACAAAGGCAGTTGGCCCGGGGAGGCATTCAACTTCGATATCGTTTTTTAAGCATTCACGCACCAGAAGAAATCCCGGATCAGAAATCCCCGGCGTGCCGGCATCCGTTATTAGCGCTACTGTTTTTGATTGCAGAATTTTCTGAATGGTGGATTCCAGAACCTTGTGTTCATTATTCTGGTGGAAAGCCGAGAGCTTATTGGAAATACCATAATGTTTAAGCAATACAGATGAAGTCCGGGTATCTTCGGCAAGTATAAAATCGGCCTCAGCCAAAATACGGACAGCCCTGTAGGTTATATCTTCCAGGTTACCAATTGGAGTAGGTACGAGTATTAGGCGAGGCTGATTGTTCATTGCTATTGGTTTCTGGTTTATCAGGACGGATACCTGCGCCTTAAAATCTCCATTAATTTCCGATATGCATCTGCATTCATATCCCAATTATATTTGAATTTCAGGATATCAATGAAACTTACGGCCTCCGCGAAATTTTTAAACTGATTAAGCTGGCTCATACCATTTGTGTATTCCTGCATATTTCCACCAAAAAGCTCGTTGATGAACTGGAATTTCTCATTAATTCCTATTGCAGTTTTTATATCGCTTATTTGATTTTGCGATAAACGGCTGCTTATACTTCTGTCGGTAGTATCTGCATTCAAACGGTCGTTCAGCGTTTTTTTCTCGTCTTTGTAAGTATCGGAAATCGAAGGAGATCCCGTCATTGAAAACAAATCGCCAGAGGGTCGTACCAGCCGTATTTCCGGCTCTGCCTGTACAGGGATCTCTTTCACCTGAACCACTTGTTCAATTGTTTTTTCTTCATTTCTGACTTCAATTCTTTCAATAGGTTTTTCCGGAATGAATACAGCTTCCGGAGTGGATTCAACTATGGGTTCCACGTCTGTAACAGGAAGTATTTCAACTTCATTCGGTTCTTCTTTTTCTATGTTAAAAGACCCCATGCTGATTTTTTCGCGGAATGCAAATTCTCTCAAGGGAGGTTCTTCTGGTTTAGGTTGAGGCGGCAGCGATTGAGGAATCGGCGGCATATTTTCCGCCTCCCTTGTTTTGGCATAAGGATTATTCAAACGATCCAGATCTTTGAAAGCAGAATACAGCTCCCTGATATTATCCATAATCAGGTCGATTTCAATCTGCGGTATCCTTCCCTGGTTCAGGTTGATAGTCTCCATTTGTTCAGTCAAAGCCTCGAAAGTTTGACTGATTTGTGTCTTAAGATGGTTTGCATCCATAAAATATATTCTTGACGACAAAATTAACGCATAATCTTTACCAGATAGTTTATTCCGGCTGCTGTTTGCAAATTAATTACATTTCATGTAGGTTTGCTAATTCCGGAAGAAAGGCAAAACCCGGTATAAAAATAGATAAGAATCCTCATTTTGTAGTAAATGTTTCTCGAAAATAAACCCTCACAAAGGCGCAGCAAAGGATCAGTCGAAGTTATCTGTGGTTCGATGTTCTCCGGTAAAACGGAAGAATTGATCCGCAGGCTCAAGCGTGCCCGCATCGCTAAACAGAAAATTGAGGTTTTCAAACCACAGATTGATAAACGATACGATGAGCAGAATGTTGTTTCTCACGACGAGAATGCCATTCAATCCACAGCTGTTGAGTCTGCTACACAGATACTTTTAATGGTAAGCGAAGATGTGGAGGTTGTTGGAATTGATGAAGCTCAGTTTTTCGACAGCCAATTGTCAACGGTATGCAATACCCTGGCCAAAATGGGAATCCGGGTTATAATTGCTGGCCTTGACATGGATTTTCAGGGAAATCCTTTTGGTCCGATGCCGGAATTAATGTCGATATCTGAGTATGTCACAAAAGTTCACGCTATCTGCGCCCAATGTGGCGACCTTGCGCAGTTTTCGCACCGCACTGTTCTCGATAAAAGCCTGGTAATGCTGGGAGAAAAAGACAGCTATGAGCCGCTCTGCAGAAATTGTTTCAATAAAGAAAACACTAAGGCCTGAAACGATCAGGGACTAACAAATACTGTACGGTAAACAGTTTTATCTGCCAGTAATCTTACTGTAGAATTTCCGTAAAGAAGATGAGGATTTCCGGCCTGTCCTGTATCAATATTCGCGTGAACATTAAGGATCATCTCATATTTGAATACGGTTGTAAACTGACCGCCGGCATCTGTTATACCTTCAGCTTTCCTGTCATTCTTTTCAATTACAACAGCCGCATCAGGAACAACCTTTAGCGTATCGCTAAGATACTTAACGGTAACTACCACTTTATATTCAGGGTCAGTTTTCTTACAATTACTGATTACCAGGGCACCCGATAAAAGAATGGCCACTAGTAGAGCTTTTTTAAATAAGAGGTGTTTCATTTCAGCTGGTTTATTTATTAACTTTGTCCGGTCCAATTTGTTAACAAAGCAAAGATAAAAAATTTACGGTTATGAAAAAAGCAATCATTTTTATGCTGGTTATTTTTACTGCTTTTGAAATCTCAGGTTTCGCCCAGGCAAAAAAAACTCCTGTAAAACAAAAAACAGAAAAACAAACTAAAGTTCTGATTCACACCGATCTGGGTGATATAAAAATTGTGCTTTACAATGAAACGCCAAACCACCGCGATAATTTCATCAAATTAGTGAAAGAAGGATGGTACAACGGATCTCCATGGCACAGGGTTATTAAAGGCTTTATGATTCAGGGTGGTACGAATAAAGATGGAAGATTAGATCCGGGAAATACCATTCCTGCTGAATTTGTTTCCAAATACTACCACAAACGCGGTGCGCTTGCTGCCGCAAGAACCGGTGATAACGTAAACCCGTCAAAGGCTTCTTCCGGCTCACAGTTTTACATTGTTCAGGGCAATAAGTTCGATGAAACAACCCTGAGTTCTATCGAAACCAGGTTGAACACCAAATTTTCGCCCGAACAGCTCAACGATTACAAAACAATCGGTGGAGCTCCTCATCTCGATGGCGCTTATACAATTTTCGGTGAAGTAATTTCAGGCCTGGATGTTGTTGATAAAATTGCAGCCGCACAGGTTGATCAGGCAAGCAAACCAGTGAAAGAAATTAAAATGACAATGAAGATTATTGAATAGTTCTTTATCCCCCCTAATTTTCATAAGGTATTGAAAATTAGGGGGTTTATTATATCCAAATGAAAGAGAAAATAGAAAAATATCTCGAAGAAATTGCAACATTCAGAGCCGATTCTGTAGATACACTGGAGCAATTCAGAATCAAATTCCTCTCAAAAAAAGGTCTCATTCCTGAACTTTTTGAAGGTATGAAAACTGTTGCCGCCGAAAACAGAAAGGATTTCGGAGCTTTGCTCAACGAGGTTAAAAACGCTGCTCAGAATAAGGTGAATGAATTAAAGGAGCTTATCGATTCCTCATCTACTTCTCAGCAGGTATTCGCTGATGCTACATTGCCTGTCGATTTTTTAACAATAGGTTCGCGGCACCCGATTTCATTGGTAAAAAATGAAATTATCAGCATTTTCTCGAAGATAGGATTTGTGGTTGCCGAAGGTCCCGAAATCGAAGACGACTGGCATAATTTCTCTGCCCTGAATTTTCCACCGGATCACCCGGCAAGAGATATGCAGGATACCTTTTTCATTGAAAAAAATCCGGATATTGCCCTTCGTACGCATACCTCCTCTGTTCAGATACGAGTAATGGAAAGCCAGAAACCACCTATTCGCGCACTTTTCCCCGGAAGAGTGTTCAGAAATGAAGCTATTTCTGCCAGAGCTCATTGCATCTTCCACCAGGTAGAAGGACTTTATGTTGATAAAAATGTTTCTTTTGCCGACCTGAAGCAGACTCTGCTTTATTTTGCACGTGAAATGTTCAGCCCTGAAACAAAAATCAGGCTTCGCCCTTCATATTTTCCTTTCACTGAGCCGTCTGCAGAGATGGATATCTCCTGCAATATCTGCGGAGGTAAAGGATGTAACATATGCAAATACAGCGGTTGGGTCGAAATTCTTGGTTGTGGTATGGTAGATCCCAGTGTTTTGAAAAATTGCGGCATCGATCCTGAAGTATACTCAGGTTTTGCCTTTGGAATGGGAATTGAGCGAACAACACTCCTGAAATATAATATTAATGATATCAGGCTCTATTTTGAGAATGATATCCGTTTTCTGCGACAATTTACTTCGGCATATTAAGCTTGAAATAAGATGAAAATTGCAGTAATAGGTGCTACCGGACTCGTCGGTACCATGATGCTTAAGGTACTTGAGGAAAGAAATTTCCCGGTTTCTGAACTAATACCTGTTGCTTCTGCAAAATCTGTGGGAAGTGAAGTTTTATTCCTCGGAAAGCCTGTTAAGGTTGTTGACATGCAGGAGGCTTTAGCGAAAAAACCACAGCTAGCCCTTTTTTCTGCCGGAGGTTCTGTTTCACTCCAATGGGCGCAAGCCTTTGCAGAGGCCGGAGCTACTGTTATCGACAATTCATCGGCCTGGCGCAAATTTCCGCAGATCCCTTTAATTGTTCCTGAAGTTAATGCCGGAACACTTAAAGCTACCGATAAAATTATTGCCAATCCAAATTGCAGCACTGTTCAGCTGGCCCTGGTTCTCGATGTACTTCACAAAGCATTCGGACTGAAAAGGGTGGTAGTGTCGACCTACCAAAGTGTTACAGGCTCCGGTTTAAAGGGTATTAAGCAATTGCAGAACGAAAGGGCCGGAAAAGAAACGGAAAGGACCTATCCTCACCAGATCGACCTCAATGTTATTCCCCAGGGCGGCATTTTCGAAGAGGATGGATATACTGTTGAGGAGAGCAAACTTATTTTCGAAACACGAAAAATCCTTTCATTGCCCGGGCTGCCGATTACCTGCACCGTTGTCAGGGTGCCTGTATATGGAGGACATTCTGAATCGGTGAATGCTGAATTTGACCATCAGTTCGATGTTGAGGCCGTTAAAGAACTTATCAGGCTGACTCCGGGTGCTGTACTGCAGGACGATCCTGCTAATGCTCTGTATCCAATGCCATTGTTTGCCGCGGATAAGGACGAAGTCTTTGTAGGCCGCATCCGCCGCGATTTTTCTGTGGCATCAGGTATTAACTTCTGGGTGGTTTCCGATAATCTTCGCAAAGGAGCTGCCACCAATGCTGTTCAGATTGCCCAATATCTCCTCGAAAACAAGCTGGTATGAGGAAATTATTGCCTTTTGGTGTTATTCTCCTGCTTTTCCTGCTACATTTTCCTTTTCTTACCGCCGACCCCGAACCTAAAGCCGATGTGAATACCCGCGGCGCCTGGACCGATGAGGGACTTTATACCAGTCAGATCAGGAATTACCTTATATCCGGCGAATTTGCTATGAAAGAAAACAGCACCTTCGTAAGAGGTCCCTTGTTTAATCTCATCCAACTCCCGTTTTTCCTGGTGTTTGGCTCGAGTCAGCTTGTAAGCAGACTGATCGTACTGCTCTCTGTTTTGCTGGTCTTGTTTTTGTTTTTGAAAGAAAAAAAACTTGAAGCAACAGGAATCTTTTTTACCATTCTGCTGCTCATCCAATATCATATTTTCCACTTTTCGCATTACGGACTGGCAGAAATGCTGTGTAACAGTATGGTGCTTGCAAGTTTGTGGTTTTTAATTCAATATCACAACAGGCCGAACAGGAAAACCCTATATCTGCTCATCTCATCGGCGCTGCTATTTGCTACCTACAGCTGTAAAATTCAGTTTTTATATGTGGCAGCAATTCTTCCTGTTGCTATGTTTTTCATTGGAGTTGCAGCATTTCGAAATAAAAAAAAGACCTTTAAAGATTCGTTCAGCGGTTTCTTTCTTTCCACAGCCTTTAGCTTCGGATTTTCCTTGCTTTACCTTATTTGGTACTTCCGGAACATGGAATTCTACAACTATATTATGTCGAATGAAGTCAATGGCCGCTTTCCGGCTAATATCCATGATATCCTTGCCGTTTTTCGTTTCAATGTTGCAGAATTTATGTGGATTGGCCCGCTTAAATATCTGTGGATTGCTTTGTTTGTAAGTCTTTGCGGGCTTGTCTTCCTTATTTTTAAAAGAAAAATCAATAGCAGTTATAAAATAGTGATGCTTTTTTCCTTGATCTGGATAGTTCTCGAACTGCATAAAATCCCGATGACTTATCTGCCAAACCGCTATTTGCTTTCCTTATATGTAGCCGCTGGATTATTCATCAGCGCTACATTTTCAGTACTGTTTTCATCCGGAAAATCAATGAAAATAGCCATTTCCATACTCAGTGTCCTTGTTCTTATTTTCAACCTCTCAGGCATAATCCAGTCATTCCGCAGCAGAACCTATGATATCCGTACAGTGAATCATTACCTGAAGTGCTGCTCCTATAAACCGGGGATAGCTCTGGGTTCCTGGGCCACAGCAGTCAGCTGGGAAACAGATCTCAAAACCATGCCGGTGTGGAACAATTATTTTAACTCGAAAGACCCGATAAATACGCTCAATCCAGAATTGATTATTGTGGAAGAGAATGAAGCCGAAACCGACAGGGCATTTATTTCAAACGGGATCTCATTAAGTCAGCAATCCGATTCTAGCCGCGTATTCAGAATTTGGCGCTACCCGGTAAGAGTTTATTGGATAAAGCAGCATAAATTCATGCATACTCTGTCCGCATTCTGATTACTATTTCACCAGCATTATTTTCCAGGCCATTTTAACTCCGATACAGAGGACATGCCATGGCATGTCCTTACAGAATGTTTGGGGTTTACTGAGCCAGCAACTAACAAGATTGCCGTCAACTACATGTTTATCAAAGCCTGGGCTCTGCCACGATTTTAGTGTGCTGGTGTGGTAGTTTGCTTAGGTGCTGATGTGCTGATTATTATGTAAACCTATACCCTGTAAGGGTATTTTCCATTAGCGATGGGCAGCGCCCATCGTATAAATGACGCAGTGTTATATATGACCCTGTAAGGGTCGGCACGAAACAACGGCTGATGCTTCTAATGATTATCAAGCCAGCCAGAAGACAAATGCCTTGTTAGAGCGGTCCTCCTGAAAGTAGGCCGCCCTTACAGGGCTATTATATTGTTTATCAACTTTCTACACGATGGGCGCTGCCCATCGCTAATGGAAAATGCCCCTTCAGGGCAGGGTTAATTATTAGCCTGGTAAAGTGGTAAATTGCTACATTAAGCTCTGGTTTGAAAAAAAACGATAATAATCCAGATCTGCTCCAATCTGAATTTTCTCAATATTTTCCGGCGAAATTTGCAATTTTAGCAATCTGGAAATCTATCAATTTTTTGTATGTAATAAAACCAATATATTTATGTTACTACCTATAAAAAAAGCCCGATCTCGCAATGAAATCAGGCTTTTTAGAAGGTTTCCGGGTGGAGCGTAGGGGAGTCGAACCCCTGACCTTTAGACTGCCAGTCTAACGCTCTAGCCAACTGAGCTAACGCCCCGGTTTCTGGCCACAAAAGTATGATAATTTTTTTATTCTTCCAGCAAACTATTTCATCCCTTTCCGTTCTTCCCACATCTGCCTGAAACTCTTTGGCGATAATACTGGCAGCTCCCGCCGATCGCCCCATGTCTTGGCTACAAACTTCTTCATAAGAAAATTCTTTACTCCGGGCGTAACATACTCCATATGACTGCGCTTACTCATCATCTTCTTCCAGGTCCACATCATCAGCTTATCCTTCCCTGTTGTATATCCCTTTTTAACTGCATCACGCCGATTCAGCAAAAGAAGCTCATGAAGATTAATCCGAACCGGACAAACTTCTGTACAGGAACCACATAAGGTTGAGGCAAAACTCAGATGCTTGTAATCCTTAAATCCATTGAAAAACGGAGTTATTACCGAACCAATAGGTCCACTGTATGTGGCGTTATAAGTATATCCTCCAACTGTTTTGTAAACCGGACAAACATTCAAACAGGCGCCACAGCGAATACAACTCAGAACCCTTCGCTGCTCACTGTTTTCTAGCACTTTTGTCCGTCCATTATCCAATAAAACTACATACATTTCTGAAGGTCCTTCTTTCTCTCCTTCCTGCCGCGGACCGGTAACAATACTATTATATACCGACATATTCTGCCCGGTTCCGTGAGTGGCAAGCAAAGGCCAGAAGAGATCCAGATCCTTTATTGATGGTATTACTTTCTCAATCCCAACCAATACGATATGAATTCCCGGAAACGACATCGACATCATTCCATTTCCCTCATTTTCGGTAAGTGCAATACCTCCTATATCTGCTATCAGAAAATTTGCACCTGTAATTCCAGCTTCTGCACTCAGAAATTTTTCGCGCAGCAACTTCCGTACAAATACGGTAATATCCTCCGGTGTATTGTCGATAGGTGTTCCAAATTTACTGTTGAACAATTCAGATACATCCTGCTTCGACTTATGCATGGCCGGTGTAACTATATGAAAAGGCTTCTCATCAGCTATCTGTACAATAAATTCACCCAGATCTGTTTCTACCGACTCAATCTTATTTTTCTTCAGATGCTCATTTAATTCTATCTCCTCAGTTGTCATCGACTTCGACTTCACCACTGTCTTTACTTCATGCTTCTTAAGAATCTTTATAATTTCCCTGATCGCATCTTTTTCATCACTGGCCCAGATAACTTTTCCTCCATGACTAATAAAATTAGACTCGAACTCTATCAGATACTTTTCCAGCTCATTAATAACCTTATGTTTGATGAAAGCAGCTCTGTCTTTGGCCAGATCAAGGTCATGATATTGTTGCTTTCCACGCACAACAGATTCATCATACTTCGAAATGTTGTACTTTATCCTTTTCCTGTACTCCGGATTGAAGGCATTTTTATCAGCATCCTCTAAAAACTGGTTATATAGTTCCGACATAATATAATGGTGTCTTTTAGTCTTCCGTTACTTTCTTCATCTTTTCAATCCTGGCACTATGCCTTCCACCTTCAAAATCTGTATTTATAAAAGCAAGCATACATTCAAGCGCTGCTTCAAACGTCATAAACCTCGCCGGTAATACAAGTATATTTGCATCATTATGTTTTCTTGCCATCCCTGCAATTTCCGGACTCCAGCAAAGTGCTGCCCGTATGGAACTGAACTTATTTGCAGTCATTGCCATTCCATTGCCTGTTCCGCATATAAGTACTCCAAAATCGGCCTCATTGTTTATTACCTGCATACAAACAGCTTTTGCAAAATCAGGATAATCAACACTTTCTTCCGAATAAGTCCCGAAATCCTTTGCAAGCATACCTTTCTCATTCAAGGCTTCCTTCAGAAACTCCTTCATTGAAAATCCTGCATGATCACAGGCTATCGGAATCGAATTATTCATCAGATTTCATTTTTAAAACAGTAATGCAAAATAAGCAAAAGATGCTGAGATTTCAACAATAAAAATGTAAACAATTATATATCAATAGTTTATATTAACAAATATTAAAATAAAAATAGCAATTACAAACCCAGAGTGTTTTTATAATTACTTTATTAAATGATTATCCACAATTAGCAGTATTTGTTTGTTCATAAGTATTTACTTTTGTTGATTAAAGTTTTTTACCCGTTTTCATGTTAATTTAACGGAAACTTTATGATTACTTAACACTATTTGTCAACACCCCAAAATGATAAACCAAGTGCAAAGTAATTAACAACGACATTTTAACAAATTGTTAATTACATTGTACTGTTCTTTTTTTCAATGTTTTAAAATGAAATAATTGTGTTAAAACTTTGTTACTGTATTGGTGAAAACTTCCTGAAAATGTTGTTAACACTATTAACAGGATAACATCAACAATAATAAAACTTCTTATAAAACATTTTTTATAAACTAAGGTTGATAACCATTCTATGATGAGTGAAAAAGCAAAAAACGATTTTTTTATTGCAGGCATTAAGAGCTTAAAGTCCGAAAAAGATGCAGTTATTCTGGCTCATTTTTATCAAATACCTGAAATTCAAGAAATTGCAGATTATGTTGGAGATAGTTTAGGCTTAGCTCAACAAGCTGCTCAATCAAAAGCCAAGGTAATTCTTTTTGCCGGTGTTCATTTTATGGCTGAAACTGCAAAAATTTTAAATCCTGAAAAAATGGTTCTCATTCCGGATTTGGATGCCGGATGTTCACTGGCAGATTCTTGTCCGGCTAAGGCTTTTACTGAATTTAAAGAAAATTATCCTGATCATATTGTAATTTCTTATATTAATTGCTCTGCGGAAGTAAAGGCATTATCTGATATTATTTGCACATCGGGAAATGCAGTCGCCATTGTTGAGTCGTTTCCAAAGGAACAGAAAATTATTTTTGCTCCTGATAAAAATCTTGGGAGATATATTAATAATATCACTGGCAGAAATATGATCCTTTGGGATGGTACCTGCCAGGTGCATGATATGCTCAATCTGGAATCTGTAATTAATCTCAGGATAAACAATCCTGATGCTGAACTTATTGCCCACCCTGAATGTAAAGAGCCAATACTTCAGCTTGCTGATTTTATAGGATCTACAACTGCTTTGCTTGAGTATTCGCAGAAATCAAATTCAAGAAAGTTTATTGTTGCTACCGAAACTGGTATTCTTCACCAGATGAAGAAGAAAAGTCCGGATAAGGAATTTATTATTGTTCCGGCTGATGAAAATTGTGCCTGTAATGATTGTCCATTTATGAAAATGAATACCTTAGAGAAAGTTTACAATGCTTTAAATGATGAAAAACCTAAGCTAAATTTACCTTTAGAATTAATGGAAAAAGCCAGAATTCCTATAGAGAAGATGTTGAGTCTTTCGAAGAAAATGAATCTTATAAAGTAGCGGAAATAAACAATATGTCTTTACAAATAAAGCTTACAGTCGTTTTAATTTTCTTTACTTTTCTGTCGTATTCTCAAACAGATACTGCTAAGAATGAGCTTACTAAGTATTACTATACTAACGGTAAAATTTCAAGCGAAGGCACAATACGGGATGGTAAAGCTGATGGCTACTGGAAAACTTTTAATGAAAACGGAACAAAGAAATCGGAGGGAAACCGTAAGAATTTTGAGTTGGATAGTGTGTGGAAATTTTACAATACCGAAGGACAGCTTATTCTTGAAATTAATTACAAAACAGGCAAAAAAAATGGTCTGAAAAAAACCTACAGAGAAGGAGAATTAACCACTGAGAATTTTGTGAACGACGTTAAAAGCGGAGCAACAACCTATTATTTTCCGGATGGAAAAGTAAAGCTTGTGGTAAATTTTGTTGCTGGTCTCGAACAGGGATTTGCCAGGGAATATGATAAAAACGGGAATATTGTTACCTTGATTGAATATAAAAAGGGATATATAATTTCGAAGGCAAACATTAACAGGCTCGATAAGGAAGGCAGAAAGCAGGGTAGTTGGATAATTTTCTGGGAGAATTTTACAATAAAGCTTGAAGGTATTTACAAAAATGACCTTAAGAATGGATACTTTAAAGAATACGATCAGGGTGGAAAATTGATAAAATTGAGTAAGTATATCGACGATGTTTTGCAGGAAGATGCCGAAGAAGTTATTAAACTCGACAATAGATCAGATTATTACCCAAGTGGAAAGCTTAAGATTACCGCCAGTTTCAGAAATAATGTAGCTGAAGGAATACGTAGGGAATACGATGAAAGCGGAAAGATTATCAAGGGTTTTTTATATAAAAAGGGAATTAAAATTGCCGATGGTATTACTGATGAAGCAGGGTTTAGACAAGGTCTATGGAAGGAATATTTTGAGAACGGAAGCCTGAAATCAGAAGGTTCATATACTGATGGAAAAACTGTAGGCACCTGGAAATATTATTTCCAGAATGGCAAAATTGAAACTGCAGGAAGTTACAATAAAGCAGGAAAAACGGAGGGTGACTGGAAGTGGTTTTACGACGATGGTTCTGTTAGGCGAGAAGAAAGTTTCAGAAATGGGAAATCGGATGGTTTGATGACAGAATATGATGAATCCGGTAAAATTGTTGCTCAGGGAGAATATGTGGATGGCAATGAACAAGGTAAATGGTCCTACCAAATGGGGGATTATCGCGAAGAAGGAAATTACCAGGACGGACAGAAAGATGGTTTGTGGAAATCGTGGTACAGCGATAGTACGCTTCAGTTTGAAGGAAAGTATGTTGAAGATATTCCCGATGGAAAGCATATTTATTACTGGGAAAATGGCAATAAAAAGGATGAGGGAATCTATACGATGGGAAAAAAACAGGGCGAATGGGTAAAATATGAATTAGATGGTTCTATTTTCCTGATTATCAGCTTTAAAGATGGAATAGAGAAACGCTATGATGGTGTTAAAATCACACCTGAATATCCTGATGAAGAATAATGATACCTTCGTAACTGAAATTATTCGTACATTTGACTTTTGAAAAATACAACACAATGAACAACATAATCTTAGGTGTAGTTGGACCCTGGCAATTAATTCTTGTAGTCGTAATTGCGCTTTTGCTTTTTGGGGGTAAAAAAATTCCTGAACTAATGAAGGGAGTTGGGCAGGGTATCAAAGAATTTAAGGAAGGTATGAATAGCGACGATAGCTCTAAACAGCAAGACAAAACTCAGGAGCAGAAAAAAGATAGCTCCAAGGATAAGCCGCTATTCTAGTATTTCTGTCAGCCTCTTTTTTATTGTCGGAGCATCCTGAGTTCGACACTAATTTTTATTTTGTATTAATTGGTTGATATAGTTGATTATAGACAGTCTGTGCATGAACATCAGATTGTTAAAAACTATAAAAAAAGTTAAAAAGTTCTTGTTCTTTTCAGATATTTTTGTAAACTTGGGACTTCAAAACAAACACCGCAATTTTTCGCACTAAAATATAAAGGATGGGATTAAAAAAATGGTTAATACTTGGAGGCTTGATAGTGTGCCTTGGTAGTGGGGCATATTCGTCTTCATGGATAGCCGTATCTGATACTTCCCGGGCAGGCGCAATTGGTCTGGTTAAAGACAATCCTATTGTTTCTATGCTTGATAGCCTTGCAAATTTTACTTTTCAGGGATATCCCGATTTTCCTGCACAGCGTTCAGCACTTAATAAATACAATTTCTCAGAAGATTATGTTCCGGTTTATAGCGATTCTGTTTACGCCGGGCGTATGGAAAAGCTAAATAAACTCTCCCCTTTTGAATTTATCTACAATCAGGCTGTACGGCAATATATCGATCTTTACGCTGTCCGTAAAAGAGGACTTACTGAAAGGGTTCTTGGGCTGGCGAAAATTTATTTTCCTCTTTTCGAGGAACAACTTGATAAGTACAATATTCCACTGGAACTGAAATATCTTGCAGTTATAGAATCTGCTCTTAATCCTGTGGCCCGTTCAAGTGCCGGCGCAAAAGGCTTGTGGCAATTTATGTATGGTACCGGCAAAATGTACGATCTGCAGGTTAATTCATACATGGACGATCGTTCCGACCCTTACAAGGCTACTGCTGCTGCTTGTCAGCATCTGAAAGATTTATACGGCATTTATGGCGATTGGGCATTGGTTCTCGCAGCCTACAACTCTGGTGCAGGAAATGTAAATAAAGCTATTCGCAGAGCAGGTGGCATTATGGATTTCTGGAGCATAATGCGGTATCTGCCAAAAGAAACCAGGGATTATGTGCCCGCTTTTTTCGCCGTAAATTATGTAATGAGTTATTCCATTGAACATAATCTTTATCCGGTTTATCCTGGTATTGTGGCTGCTGAAATCGATACTGTAACGATAAAGAATTTTCTCTCCTTTGAACAAATTTCAGAGGTTTTCAACATCCCAATGGAGAACATAAGGTATCTGAATCCTGCTTTTTCAAAGGATTTAATTCCTGCATCATTTGATAAACCATACGTACTGCGTCTCCCAAAGCAATTTATTATTGATTTCATTAATAACGAGCAGGCTGTTTACGCATATAAAACGCAGCGCAGTCTCGAAAAGGAAAAGATGATGGCAATGGTTCGCGATATGCGCGACAATTCTACATTGCACATTGTTAAAAAAGGCGAAACGCTTGCCAGTATTGCAAGTAGATATAATTGCTCAATTTCAGAGATAAAAAAATGGAATAACCTTAAAAAGGGAACAGTTCATTACAGACAGGAATTGCTGGTGTATGTGAAGAAAAAATCACCAAAACCCGAAAATACAGAGGTTCCAGATACAGCAACTGCTAAACTGGATCCGTCGAAAGAAGTTGATGTTGCCAAAACCACGGATGTGGATTCTACAGCAGTAAAGGTTGTAACAGAAGCCGTTAGTATTGCAGCACCATGTTTAGATACCGACCGGAAAAGCAAATTTGTATACCATGTTATTCGCCAGGGCGATACACTTTGGGATATAGCAAATAAGTATAATGCTACCGTTGAACAGATAAAAAATCTGAACAATATTAAAAATGCAAATAGTCTGAAACCCGGACAAAAAATTAAAGTAGGTACAGAAGGCTGAAATACTGCTACTTAGCATATAAAATACTTAATATTTAAAAAAACACTTGACAAAGTGTTTTTTTATGTTGTAATTTTGACCACTTGGTTAAACCAAACAGTTAAACCTATTTCTAAACATGTCAACGGAAAATAGTACGGGAAAAAGTATTCTGATAGCTGCACGAAAAATTTTTGTACTGAAAGGATTTGATGGTGCAAGGATGCAGGAAATTGCCGATGAAGCCGGAATTAACAAATCCTTGCTGCATTACTATTTCAGGAGTAAGGAGAATCTGTTTGAATCAATTTTTGTTGAAGCTTTTTCGCAGGTTCAGTCAAATATGCTTGAATTGTTAACTTCAGAACGCTTTTTGCTCGAGAAAATTGAAATGTTTATTGATCAGTACCTCGATATTCTTTCTGCAAATCCATATCTGCCGGCATTTGTTACACATGAAATAAACCGTAATCCTGAAAAAATTTTAGCACTAATACGTGGCACTGGATTAAGGTTTGACTTGTTTAATACTCAAATTGACCAGGAAATTGAGAATGGTAGTATTTGGCCTGTGAACCCACAGCATTTGATAATAAATATAATGGCCTTATGTGCTTTCCCTTTTGTGGCCAAACCGCTACTCGATAAACTCATTTTTGGCAATGTACAGCAGCAGATCGATGAGTTTACATCAAACCGAAAAGTTGAGATTAAGAATTTGATAATAAGAAATTTAAAAAAACAGCTTTAAATTTTAGCAGTAATCAATATGAAAAAGTTATTCCTTATCCTTTCATTCCTTGTACCAGTATTTGTTTATGCTCAAGCCCTTGATTCAATTAGCCTTGAATGGTGCAATAAACGGGCGATAGAGAAATATCCGCTCTCTGTTCAGAAAGGACTTTTCAGCAAAAGCAGTGAGGATAGAATTAAGAACCTTTCTGTCGCATTTTTGCCACAGCTCAGCCTGAACGGGCAGGCCTCCTATCAATCGGATGTTACCTCTATTCCGGTTAAGCTGCCGTTTATTACGATTCCCGAACCCGACAAGGATCAATATAAACTGAGTCTTGATCTGAGCCAGAATATTTACGACGGAGGTCAGACAAAAATGCTGAAGAAGATTGAAAGCAAGGATCAGGAGTACAATCAGAAAAATCTGGAAGCGGAATTGTATAAACTGAAAGACAGAATCAGCCAGTTATTTTTTGGAGTGCTGCAGTTACAGATGTCAGAACGCATCATTAAAACCTACATTGATGATATGAACACAAGGCTTGAATCCATAAAAGCCGGAGTTGATGGAGGTGTGCAACTGGAAATGAATGCTGATATTATAGATGCTGAAATATTAAAACTGAAACAGCAACTTGCTGAATCAGAAATTCAGGTTAAGAATCATACAGAAATTCTTTCAGAATATCTCGACACCGTTTATCTTAATCCGCGAATGCTGAAAATTCCTGTTGTAGAGATTTCCACAAACGTTTTTTTGAATAAGCGCTTTGAAAATGATGTTTACAATCTTCAAAAAGAAAAACTAAGTCTTAGCCAGGATCTCAGCGGAAGAAAACTTTTGCCAAGAGTTTTTGCTTTTGGTCAGCTCGGTTATGGCCGCCCGGCATTGAATATGCTTAAAAGCGATTTTGAATCCTATTATATTTTCGGGGCTAAAATGAACTGGAATTTCTGGAACTGGGATCAAACGAAAAGGGAAAAACGAATTCTGAAGATGCAGTATGATATGGTAGATGTTCAACAGCAGGTGTTCAATCTAAACCTTAAAATGGCTCAGCAAAAACAACTTTCTGAGGTTCAGAAGCTACAGGCTTTACTAATTTCAGATGCGGAAATTATTGCAAAGCGTGAGAAGATATCGAAAGTTGTTTCAGCTCAGCTTGACAATGGAATGCTTACTTCAAGCCAGTATATCACAGAAAAGAACAACGAACTACTGGCAAAGCTTAATTATGCTTTTCACAGAATACAATTTACAAGAGCAAAAACAGATTACCTTATTCAATCCGGCTTATATTAAAAAACAAAATTATGTTACAGATTAATGTGGAATCAATAAAATGTATCGAAATGTTTTTATCTCAATATCCTGAAACAGAACACAAAAACAACAATACAACAATTATACTATGAATAAGATTTTTTCAGCATTGGCAATAGTCTCAGCAGTAGTTCTGGTCTCCTGCGGTTTCAACAAAGAAAAATCAGATGCTTACGGTAATTTTGAGGCAAAAGATTACCTGATTTCAGCAGAAATTCCAGGCAGGATTAGTAGAATGAACCTTGATGAAGGCCAGCTTCTTAAACAAGGAGATACTATTTGCATAATAGATACTACTGATTTGTTTCTGAAAAAGGCTGTTCTGATTGCTCAGAAAGCTGCCATCAGATCAAAAATGGACAACAGCAATGCTCAGGCAGAAGTATACAGACAACAAAAGGAAAACCTCATTGTAGAGAAAAACAGGTTTACGAAACTGCTTAATCAGAAAGCGGCTACGCAAAAGCAGCTCGATGATATTGAGGCAGGAATTAAAGTGGCCGATAAACAGGTTACAACTGCATTGTCATCGAATCAGTCGATTACAGCTGAAATAAACACATTGGAAAAACAAATAGCACAAATTAACGAGAGCATAAAGAAATGTGTGGTTTTATGCCCTCTACAAGGTACTGTTCTGGAACAGTTCATGGAGAAGGACGAACTGGCAGTTAGCGGTAAACCAATTTGCAAGATGGCTGATCTGGCAGTTCTATACCTGAGAGTATACGTGGATGGGACTCAGCTCGGTTCTTTTAAAATCGGTGATCAGGTTGAAGTGCTTGTTGATAAAGATAAAAATGAAACAAGGCCTCTTACTGGTATCGTTTCATGGGTTTCAGGCAGTGCTGAATTTACTCCTAAAATTATACAAACACGCGAAGAAAGAGTAAACCTGGTATATGCTGTTAAGGTAAAGGTTGATAATACGGATGGCAGATTGAAAATTGCCATGCCGGGAGAAATAAAGATCAGGAAATAATACGTACGTGGAAAAAAACGCTGTAATAGCCGAAAACCTGAGCAAGTCCTTTAAGAAGGTTAATGCTGTAAAAAGTGTAAGTTTCGGCATTGGAAAAGGTGAGCTGTTCGGATTTATTGGTCCGGATGGTGCCGGGAAATCAACGCTTTTCAGGATGCTGGTTACCTTGCTTCTGCCAGATGAGGGAAAAGCCTCCATTTCAGGCCTGGATGTAGTTAGCGACTTCAGGAAAGTAAGGAATATCCTCGGATACATGCCCGGTAAATTTTCCTTATACCAGGATCTTACTGTTGAGCAGAATCTTAACTTTTATGCCACTATTTTCGGAACCACAGTAAAGGAGAACTATCATCTCATTAAAGATATTTATGTACAGATAGAGCCTTTTAAAAACAGGCTGGCGGGTAATCTTTCCGGTGGAATGAAACAGAAACTGGCCTTGTCATGCGCCCTTATTCATAAGCCGGAGGTTCTGGTTCTGGATGAACCAACTACAGGAGTGGATGCTGTTTCGAGAAAGGAATTCTGGGAAATGCTTGGCCGCCTTAAACATGAAGGAATAACGATATTGGTTTCGACACCGTATATGGATGAGGCTATTCTTTGCGACAGAGTGGCGCTTATTCAGGATGGGAGCATTCTGAGAATCGACAAACCGGATGAAATTACAAAAAGCTTCGGTAAACCTGTTTTTGCTGTGAAATCGGATCGTACCCACGATCTGATTCTGGATTTGAAATCATTCAGAGGTGTTGAAGCTGCAAATCTTTTTGGAAACCAGGTTCACGTTGTAATGAATAATTCTGATGTTGATGCCGGACAGATAACTACATTTCTTAAAGAAAAAGGACAAACTTCTTTGGATGTACGCGAAATTGAAGCTGGTATTGAGGATTGTTTTATCGATTTAATGATAAATAAAAGCTAACATGGTAACAACAGAATCCATCATTCATGTGCGAAATATGGTTAAGAAATTTGGCGGATTTGTTGCCAATGATAATCTTAATTTTGATGTTTATCGTGGCGAAATCTTTGGATTCCTGGGAGCAAACGGAGCTGGAAAGACTACAGCCATGAAGATTCTTTGTGGTCTTTCATTGCCAACATCCGGAGAAATCAAGGTGGCTGGATTTGATGTTTATAAGGAAACAAATCTCATTAAACGTAATATCGGTTACATGAGCCAGCGGTTTTCCCTGTATGAAGATCTTAGTGTTTATGAAAACATAAGGTTTTACGGCGGTATTTACGGGCTTTCCAGAAAACTCATCCGCGAACGTGCTGATTTTCTGCTCGAAACGCTTAATCTTTCAGATATCCGGAATAAGCTTATAAAAGATCTTCCCCTGGGGTGGAGGCAAAAGCTTGCTTTTTCAGTTGCCATTTTTCATAAACCGGGAATCGTTTTTTTGGATGAACCCACAGGGGGTGTTGATCCGATAACCCGAAGGCAGTTCTGGGAAATGATCTACCAGGCCGCTGCTGATGGAATAACTGTATTTGTTACCACCCACTATATGGACGAAGCAGAATACTGCAACAGAGTATCAATTATGGTTGATGGTAAAATAAGGGCTCTCGATACACCCGAAGGCCTGAAGAAACAATTCGCTGCTGCTACTATGAATGAAGTATTTTTAAAACTTGCCAGAAACAATCAATCAGTATGAAACGGTTTGCCGGTTTTTTATACAAGGAAATCTATCATATCATCAGAGATATGCGTACACTCATCGTGCTGATTGGCATGCCGGTGGTTCAGCTTCTGCTGTTCGGATATGTTCTCACAAATGAAATAAAGGATGCCAAAATTGCGATTCTCGATCACTCAAAAGATGAAGTAACTTCTGAATTAACTCAAAAGTTTCTCTCATCAGGATATTTTAAACTCAGTAGGGAACTGCAGAGCGAAAATGAAATTAATACCTTATTTCAGGAAGGCGACATTAAAGAGGTAATCGTATTTGAGGAGGATTTTGCAAGGAAATTCGAAAAGGACGGAAATGCAAAAATCCAGATCATAAATGATGCATCTGAACCGAATACAGCAAACCTTCTTGTAAATTATACCAATGCGATAATTAGTGACTATGTGCGGCAGTCGAACCGGACCAGCACAGCAGCTCCGGGGATTATTCCGGAAGTTCAAATGGCCTATAATGCAAACCTTAAAGGCGTCTTTATGTTTGTACCCGGTATTATCGCCATGCTTCTTATCCTTATTTCTGCCCTTATGACGTCGATTACAATAACCAGGGAGAAGGAACTCGGCACAATGGAAGTCTTGCTCGTTTCACCCTTAAGACCCTTCCAGATCGTACTTGGTAAGGTGGCACCATACATTTTAATCGCCTTTATCAATGTTGTGATCATTCTGCTTGTTAGCAATATCGTTTTTCATGTGCCGGTGAGAGGAAGTGTTGTATTGCTGCTTGCCGAAAGCACACTGTATATCATTACAGCACTCTCCCTGGGAATTCTGATTTCAACAATCACCAACAGTCAGCAGGTTGCAATGATGCTTTCCCTCATAGGACTGATGCTGCCTACAATTATGCTCTCCGGTTTTATTTACCCTGTCGAAAATATGCCGCTGCCACTTCAGATCATTTGCCAGCTTATGCCGCCAAAATGGTTTATCATCATCATAAAAAATATCATGTTAAAAGGTGTTGGTTTTACCTATGTATGGAAAGAAACTCTCGTACTGCTTGGTATGACCGCCTTCTTCATAACGTTAAGTGTAAAGAAATTCAAAAACAGGCTTGAATAATTAATTTTTTATCACATTTAAATGAATACTATTTTATTCATTCTTCAGAAGGAGTTTTTGCAGGTGTTCAGGAATAAGAACATGCTGCCGATTATATTTCTGCTTCCTGTTGTTCAGCTTATTATTCTGGTGAATGCTGCTACTTTTGAAATGAAGAGCATCCGTCTTCAGATTAACGACTATGATAACTCCGGAATTTCCCGTCAGCTTATCAGTAAGTTTCAGGGGTCTCCCTTCTATAACATTACCCAGGCAGCCTATACAAGTCTGGATCCGGAATCCTCCCTGAAAAAGGGAAATTGTGATGCAATTCTTGAGCTGCCGCACGATCTGGAAAAAGATCTGAGAACCAAAGGAGTTGTAAAAGTTCAGCTGATAATTAATGCGATAAATGGTACTTCAGGAGGCCTGACCTATGCTTATACAGCTTCTGTAATTCAGGATTTTAACGGCATTCTGATCAATGAACAGATTCGTCCGCAAAACCCGGATAAAAGCAGAACAATTGCTACCACACATTCATTTTGGTATAATCCGGAATTGAACTACAAAACCTTTATGGTGCCGGGTATATTGGTTTTACTTATCACTGTGATAAGTCTGCTTTTATCAGGAATGAACATAGTAAGGGAAAAAGAAATCGGAACGATAGAGCAGATCAATGTAACGCCAATAAAAAAGTATCAGTTTATTATCGGCAAACTGCTTCCTTTTCTTATTATAGCTTTGGGAGAACTGGCAATTGGACTAACAATCGGGAAATTATTGTTCAATATTCCGATGGTTGGCAGCCTGCCGCTGGTATTCGGAGTAGCAGCCATTTATATTTCCTGTATTCTGGGTTTGGGACTGCTAATTTCTACCATGACAGATACGCAGCAGCAAGCCATGTTTGTTTCCTTTTTCATTATGATTGTTATTATTCTGATGAGCGGGTTATTTACTGCAGTGGAGAATATGCCGCATTGGGCTCAGGTGATGGACCTTTTCAATCCGATAGCTCATTTTATTAAAGTTATGAGGATGGTCTTGCTAAAAGGCTCCGGTTTTAATCAGATTCTGACAGAGATTTACTATCTGACAGGCTTGTCATTCCTTACTCTCGGGCTTGCTACCTGGAGGTATAGAAAAACATCATAATTGATTCAATGACCGAATAACGGGTATTTGAATTATATTTGCAGAAAGAGGCAAAATATAATGATATCGTTTTTTAGAAAAAGGCGTTCGTTTCTGTTTATTCTGCTGGCTTTTGCACTGCTTTCGCGATTATTTTTATCCTGCAGTTCCGGTTCAGACCATCAGTTAATCATTAATAAAAAGATTTCTGATCTGGACCAGATAAAACGTAAAGGCAAGCTGGTTGTAATTTCAGACTATAATTCTACCGCCTATTTTTTTTATCGTGGTACACCAATGGGTTTTAATTATGAAATCCTTCGGGCTTTCAGCGATTATCTGGGTGTTGGTTTAAGTATTAGTATCACAAATTCGTATGAAAATTCTTTTAAAGATCTTGCTAAAGATTCCTGCGATATTGTAGCACTCGATTTGCCGGTGACACAAGAAAGAAGCACTAAGTTTTTTGCCACAACTCCGCTTATACATGCCGCTCCGGTTCTGGTACAACGGAGGCCCTCTGCCATAGAAAGGAAAAATTCGAAGGCAGAGCTGGTACTTAATCCGGCTGGTCTGGCAGGGAAACATGTATACCTTTCGGCAGGCAGTCCTTTCGCAAAGCAGTTATTTATGCATTCGATTGAGTCGGGCGACACAATTAGTATTGTTGAAAATCCAGAACTGCATACCGACCAGCTTATTTCAGCGGTTGCAAATAAAAAAATAGATTATACAGTAGCATACGAGACCTCTGCCCATGTAAATCAAATGTATTATCCTTCATTGGATGTTAATACAAAACTTGGCCCGGAACAAAATCTGGTGTGGGCAGTAGCAAAAAATAAACCTGTATTATTTGCTTTGTTTAACAAGTGGTTGATCAACTATAAAAAAACCAGGCACTACGAAGATATTTATGAAAAGTATTTCAAAAACAGGCGTACTATTCAGATTGTGGGCAGTGAGCTGTATTCTGTTGGAAACAATAAAATATCGGTTTATGATAATGATATTAAAAAATATAGCAAACATATGCACTGGGATTGGCGATTATTTGCTTCTCTTATATACCATGAGTCAAATTTTCATCCTCAGGCAAAGGCCTGGTCCGGGGCTTATGGTCTTTTACAGCTTATGCCCTGGGTAATGGAAGAATACGGACTTGATTCAATTTCTTCACCCTCTCAGCAAATTGCTGCAGGTGCAAGGTATATTGAATCAATTGATAAGCAGTTCAGGAGTCTGGTTAAGGATCCTGTTGAAAGGCAAAAATTTGTACTGGCTGCATACAATGTTGGATTGGCACATGTATTTGATGCACGCCGTCTTGCAAAGAAATATGGAAAAAAAGACGACATCTGGACCAATCAGGTTGATAGTTTCATTCTTAGGAAATCGGAACCCAGGTATTACCGCGACAGGCTTGCATTTTACGGGTATTGCAGGGGAGAAGAGCCGTTTAATTTTGTAATGGATGTTCTTGAAATGTACAACCTCTATAAAAATGTCATTAAAAACTGATGAAATAATGATATTAAAAACATAATATTATGAAAAAGTTATGTTGGCTTATGCTTTTTGTCTTGGCATTTCCTGAGGTATACGCTCAAAAGTCTGATACCACAAGAAATATTATGACAAAGGGGTCGGCTCTTATTAAGGAGCGCCTGGTTATGGATACAATGCAGGGATCAAATCATAAAACGCAACAGGATGCCGGGATTGCTTACAATACAGGTTTGGCGTATTTTGAACAGAATAATTATGAAGAGGCGCTAAAAGCCTTCACCAAGGCGATTGAATTTGATAAGGAATTTACAAATGCTTATTTAAACAGAGGAATTACCTTACTTGAATTACAGAAATTCAGGCAGGCGATTGATGATTTTGACCAGGTTATTAATGTAAGCCCATTATCCTCAGCATTTCTTTACAGGGCGAGGACAAGATATGAAATGGGAGAGGTTGATGCAGCCTTTGAGGATTTTTCAAACGCTATTGATTTCGATTCCACGAATTTTCATGCGTATTTTTACCGGGGAGGTATCTTCTTTGAAAATGAGGAATTTGATAATGCGATAAGAGATTTTACATCAGCTATTAACGTAAAACCGAATTTTGCAAAAGCTTACAATGACAGAGCAAGTTCAAAAAGAATGCTCGAAAATCTGCAGGGAGCTATGCTCGATTATAATAAGTCTGCCGAAATAGATGCAAATCAACCCTATGTTTATAATAACAGGGGTAGTATAAAACGTTTGCTGGAAGACTACGATGGAGCAATTGCTGATTACAATTTAGCAATTAAACTAAAGCCTAATTACTTTGTAGCCTTAAATAACCGGGGAACTGCAAAAATGAAGAAAGGGGATATTCAGGGGGCAATTTCTGATTTTACAGCTTCAATTGAAATTCAGAATGAATATAATTATGCCTACATAAACAGGGGCAATGCTAAATTTAAACAGAAGGATTTTGCCGGGGCAATTGAAGACTATGATACTGCAATTAAAATAGATTCGGAGTATGGTAATGCATTTGTAAACAGGGGAGCAGCAAGGGAAGCTATGCAAAATTATGAAGGGGCCTGCGATGATTACAAACGTGCAGTGAAGCTGGGAGTTGAGGGTGCAGAGAACTACGTAAAAGAAATCTGCAAATGATGGAAATAACGAATATACCATCATTCAGAAATATTGTACTTATTTCTACATTTTTTATACTTCCGTTGTTTTCCAACGCACAAAATACGAATGTTGAGTTCAATAAAAAGAGTTTCTTAAAAGAGGATTTTCCCCGACTGAAAGAAGCATTAGCTGAACTGGACAAAGGTGACAAACTATTTGAAATGGATACAAGAGCATTGTACCTTCAGGCTCTGGCTCATTATAATCTTGCCAACGACTTCAATCCAAACAATGCCTTATTAAATTATAAAATTGGCAAGTGCCTTTTGTATTCTCTACAGAAATCAACGGCCATTTATTTTCTCGATAAAGCTCAAAGACTTAATCCGAATGTGAGCAGGGATATTGATCTTCTTCTGGGTAATGCCTATCACTTTAACCTTGATATTGATAAGGCAATAGAAAAATACAGGAAATATATGAGCGGGCTCAATGCAGAGGAAACAAAAAAATTTGGCAAAGAAGTCAATAAAAAACTTGAAGAATGCAAGGTTGCCAAAGATCTAATTGAACATCCTGTAAGGGTGAGAATTGATAATCTGGGTTCTAAGATTAACACAAGATTTCCTGAATACAACCCGGTAATAAATGCAGATGAAACCTATCTGATGTTCACTTCTTCGAGGGAAGGAACTGTTGATAATGGATTGGACCCTATGGACTTGTATTACTATGAAGATATATACACATCATTGAAAAATGTTGGTTCATGGATGGAAACACAGCATCCCGGTAAACCTTTAAACACCGAATATCATGATGCCACTGTTTGGCTTTCTCCTGACGCACAGAAACTAATAATCTACAGGGGCGATAATGGCGGTGATCTTTTAGAGAGCCAGCTGAAGGGAGAGGATTGGTCAGAACCTATACCTTTCGGAAAGCCAATCAACACAAAATACCATGAGGCTTCCGCTTCATATTCTTCAGATCAGAATACTCTGTATTTTGTTAGTGACAGGCCCGATGGCTATGGAGGACATGATATTTATTCCTGCACAAAGGACAAGAAAGGTAAATGGGGCGAACCACGTAACCTGGGAAGCGATATTAACACAGAGTATGACGAATTAAGCGTATTTATGCATCCTGACGGGAAAACACTTTATTTCAGCTCTGAGGGTCATAATACTATGGGAGGACTCGATATCTTTAAATCGATCGTTGAGAATGGGAAATGGTCGAAGCCGGAAAATATGGGATATCCGATCAACACTACCGACGATGATGGGTTTCTTACAATTTCAGGTAGCGGTATTCATGCATATTATGCTTCGTTCAAACCTGATGGCTTTGGTGAAAAAGATATTTACATGATCACTTTTCTGGGCGAGGAAAAACCGATTTTCGATGCAAACGAGGATAATCTGCTTTCAAGTACAATTATTCCGTTCGGCGTTTCCACTGCTCCGGCTATTGAAGTTAAAACCAGTGAACTTACCATTTTAAAAGGAGTTGTGCTGGATGACGTTACCAGGGACCCAATTGAAGCCTCTATCGATATTATTGATAATGTTAAAAATATTCCTGTTACTACAACTTCTTCGAACAAGGCCTCAGGAAAATACCTGGTACCCCTTCCTTCAGGATTAAACTATGGTATCAACGTTCATGCTGAAGGCTATCTTTTCCAATCGGAAAACGTAGATATCCCACCAGCTAAAGGTTACCAGGAAATTGTTCGCGACATCTATCTTAAAAAGGTTGAAATCGGAAAAAAGATTATTCTCAGAAATATCTTCTTCGATTTCGACAGGTTTACGCTTCGTCCCGAATCTCAGGCAGAGCTCACGCGTCTGATTGATTTGCTTAAGGAAATGCCAAAGCTAAAAATTGAAATTTCGGGACATACAGACAGCTATGGATCTGCTGTATATAACCAGAAATTATCAGAAAATCGTGCAAAAGCAGTGGTAGAATATCTTATTGCTCACGGCATCGATTCAAAGCGCCTTACTTATATGGGATATGGTTTCACTCAGCCAATTGCTACAAACAAAACCGACGAAGGAAGGCAGCTGAACCGCCGTACAGAGTTCAAGATTATGGCGAAATAGTAAGCTATAGCCTGACTTGATTTTAGTTTGCTGGTTTGCTGGTATGTTTGCTGATAATCTTACCAGTAATTGCAAAAGCCTCTGTTGTGGTATCAGGTCAGGAGGTCTTAGCTTTTAATCCTGTTCAGCCATTTTTCGAGTTTTACGGGTTGATAGGACTTCATGGCTTCTACCAGGGGAGATGGTGAGGAATTTACGAGCATCATATCCCTGTGAGCTTGCTTTACAAAGCCTTCGTTTACCATATGGTCGAACAATTCGAGCAAACGGTCGTAATAGCCGGAAATATTGAGCAAACCAACAGGTTTTACATGCAAATCGAGTTGGGCCCAGGTCATAACCTCAAACAACTCATCAAGGGTACCAAACCCACCCGGAAGTGAGATAAAACCATCTGAAAGCTCCACCATCATATTTTTCCGCTCATGCATGGAGTCAACATAATGCAATTCGGTAAGCGAAGGATGAGCAATTTCTGTTTTTGAGAAAAAATTTGGAATCACCCCGGTTGCCCTGCCTCCGCCTTCCAGAACTGTATCCGCTACAATCCCCATTAATCCTACAGATGCACCCCCATATACCAAACCGATATCCTGGCTTAAAAGGACATTCCCCAATTCAACAGCTGCATCCCGGTAAAGAGAATTATTACCGGCACTCGAACCACAAAACACACATATATTCTTCATACTATTAATGAGCTTCTAACCAGTTATTACCTGTGTTAATTTCTACTTCCAGCGGAACCTCCAGAGGTATAGCTGTGCGCATCAATTCATTAATAAGGGGTTTAATCAGATCAACTTCATCTTTATGCGCATCAAACACAAGTTCGTCGTGCACCTGGAGGATCATCCTTGATTTGAAATTTTTCTCTTCGAAAGCATTGAAAATATTGATCATTGCAATCTTTATCATGTCTGCAGCTGAACCCTGTATGGGAGCATTAATCGCATTTCTTTCGGCAAATCCCCTCACTATTGCGTTGTTAGAGTTAATATCCCGCAAATAACGCCTGCGTTTCATCACCGTTTCAACATAACCATGGCTTTTTGCAAACAAAATGGAATCTTCCATGAATTGCTTCACGCCAGGGTACATCCTGAAATACTGACTGATGAGGTCGGCAGCCTCTTTTCGGGAAATATTGAGCTGTTCTGAAAGGCCAAACGCGGAGATTCCGTAAATGATACCAAAATTCACCGTCTTGGCATTTCTGCGCATATCTTTGGTAATCTCGCCGATGGGAATACCATAAACCCTCGAAGCTGTGGCGGTGTGAATATCAATCCCGCTGCGGAAAGCCTCAATCATACCCTCGTCATTACTCATTGCTGCAATAATCCGCAATTCTATCTGGGAATAGTCGGCCGACATAAGCACATAATCAGGACCGCGCGAAACAAAGGCTTTCCGGATCTCCCGGCCTCTTTCTGTTCGCACTGGAATGTTCTGAAGATTCGGATTGTTTGAACTCAGCCGGCCTGTGGAAGCAACAGCCTGATTGAACGAAGAATGAATTCTGCCTGTATGCTTGTTGATAAGCATTGGCAGAGCATCAACGTAAGTTGATTTTAACTTGGAGAGTGATCTGTAATCCAGAATTTTTTTAATAATAGGATGTTTATGCTCCAGTTTAAGCAAGATTTCCTCACCAGTAGAGTATTGTTTTGTTTTTGAGGTCTGTCGTGGCTTTTCAGCAATTTTCAGATGATCAAAAAGAACCTCACCAAGCTGTTTAGGCGATGCAATATTGAATTGCATTCCCGCCATCTCAATAATTTCAAATTCGAGAACGCTAATATCCTGCCTCAGCTCCGAAGAATATTTGTCGAGAATGTCTTTGTCAACACGGATTCCCTCTGCTTCAATGGAGGCAAGAACGCGTACCAGCGGCATCTCAATCTTCTCAAACAAATCGGTAGTATCGCTTTCGTTAAGCATCGGCTCAAAAACATTTCTGAGCTGCAGCGTGATATCTGCATCTTCGCAGGCGTAATCAGATATTTTTGAAAGATCCACATTCCGCATGTTTCCCTGGGAATTTCCTTTTTTACCGATCAGCATTTCAATCGGAACAGGTGAATATCCAAGATAAGTCTCAGAAAGATGGTTCATATTATGCGGTTGATCAGGCTGGATAAGGTAATGTGCCAGCATTGTGTCAAAAAGCTCACCTTTTACTTCAATGTTGTACCATTTTAACACACTGATGTCGAATTTCAGATTTTGCCCGGTTTTCGAAATACCCTCATTTTCAAAAATTGCTGCAAAGGGACTGAGAATGGTTTTGGTTTCTTCCTGCTTTGCCGGGAGTGCCATATAGTAGGCCAGGCCCGGTTTCCAGCTGAAGGAAATGCCAACAAGTTCGCAGTTGATAGGATCGAGGCCGGTTGTTTCTGTATCGAAACAAAAACTCTCCTGCTTTTGCAGTTCCA
Source organism: uncultured Bacteroidales bacterium (assembly GCA_903923925.1). Lineage (GTDB taxonomy): Bacteria > Bacteroidota > Bacteroidia > Bacteroidales > CAIXZF01 > CAIXZF01. The sequence goes on along the minus strand of CAIXZF010000113.1, from coordinate 37,535 downwards.
TTAGTAATTCTGCTCTTGATTCATCAGTGTTTACCAGGAAATATTGTTTTTCTGATTTATGAATGGTGTTCAGTGTACTCTGCTGTACAGGAATCTCCTGCTGGCTTTCCTGCGAAAATAAATCGCCCTGTATACTTTGCCTGGCTGTATCTGTAACAGATAAATCTGTAAATACTCTTTTGGCAAATGTTCTGAATTCAAGTTCATCAAGAATTGTTTTCAACGAATGTCTGTCTGGCTCCTTTAAGCGCAGCTCTTCTTCGTTGAATTCAATAGGAACATCAAGGATTATTGTGGCCAGCTGCTTCGAAATGATTGCCATTTCGGTATTTGCCAGAATTTTCTCCCTTAATTTTTCATTCTTTATCTGAGGAGCGCACAAAAGTACATTTTCCAGTGTGTCGTATTCTGCAAGTAGCTTCTTGGCAGTAACCTGTCCAACACCCGAAATTCCGGGAATATTATCGGCTGCATCGCCCCATAATCCCAGGAGGTCAATTATCTGATCAGGCCGGCTTACACCAAATTTCTCACAAACCTCCTTAATTCCTAGAATCTCCGCCTTTTCATTGAATTTGGCGGGTTTATACATGAAGGTTTTTTCTGAAACCAATTGTCCGAAATCCTTGTCAGAGGTCATCATATAGGTTATGAACCCATTATCTTCAGCTTTTTTGGAAAGTGTTCCTATTACATCATCGGCCTCATAGCCATCAACATAAAGAACAGGTATTCTGAAAGCTGTAATAAGTTCTTTAATGTAAGGGATAGATAGAGAAAGATCTTCGGGCATAGCTTCTCTGTTGGCCTTGTAAGCTACGAAATCAATATGCCTGGCAGTGGGTGCCATTGTATCGAATGCAACGCCAAGATGCGTGGGTTTCTCATTTTTGATCAGATCGTACAAGGTATTGGCAAAACCCAGAACAGCTGATGTATTTAAACCCTTTGAATTTACATGGGGATTTTTATTTAAAGCATAATATGCCCTGTATATCAGAGCCATGGCATCAAGAAGGAATAGTTTTTTCATTTTTAAACTTTAAGGTACAAAGATCAATTTATTTAACAATTTTATCGACAGTATGTTAAAAAGTATTATGCTTGTCATTTTCAAATTAAATTACTTTTACCTGAGTTGTAATTTCGAAAGGCATGATTAAAAAGAAAACGACTTTGGCTGCAAAGACTTCAGTAAAGAAGGTTTCGGTGAAAAAAATATTTGTACTTGATACTTCGGTGATCCTCTACAATCATAGTGCTTTGATGAGTTTTGAAGACAATGATGTAGCCATTCCGATTACAGTACTGGAGGAGCTTGATAATTTCAAGAAAGGCAACGATATGAAAAATTTCGAAGCCAGAGAATTCATCCGTCTTATCGATAAACTTTCACCAAAAGCTACCTTGAGGCGCTGGTCGCCAATAGGTAAACCTGCTACAGGGAAGTTCAAGGTTATTATGAATGAGCAGAGCGAGATCGATGCCCAGCTTGTTTTTGGAGAAAGCAAGCCCGATCATAGAATTCTAAATGCTGCACTTGTACTTTCAAAGGAACATCCTGATAAGAAAGTTATTCTTGTTACAAAAGACATTAACCTCCGCCTTAAAGCGAGGGCTCTTAATGTGAATGCAGAGGATTTTGAAACCGGAAAAATTAAAGATGTTGAGTCTCTTTATACAGGTAAAACAATTATTGAAGGACTTACTAAATCGGTAATTGATGCAATCTATGCGGATGGCTTTTGCATGCCTGCTGATGTAGGAATTAAAAATCCAATACCGAATCAGTATTATATTCTGAAGAATACAAGGTCGTCGGTACTTACCTTCTATGATCCGGTGTCAGAGCGAATAGAAAAAATTGAAAAGAAATCGGCTTTGCGGATTGAACCCCGGAACGCTGAACAGATTTTTGCACTTCATGCCATTCTGAACCCTAATGTAAAACTTGTTACAATACAGGGCGTCGCCGGAACTGGTAAAACACTGCTGGCACTTGCCGGTGCACTGGAACAGAAACGGAACTATAAACAAATTTTCCTTGCACGGCCAATTGTCCCTTTGAGTAATAAAGACATTGGTTTTCTTCCGGGAGATATTAAATCCAAGCTTAACCCTTACATGGAACCCTTATGGGATAATCTGAAATTCATTCAGAGCCAGTTTGGTGAAAAAGACAAAGAATTCAAAAATATTAATGAGTCTGTTGAGAATGAGAAACTTGTGATTACCCCATTGGCCTACATTCGCGGACGAAGTATCTCAAATGTATTTTTCATAGTAGATGAGGCCCAGAACCTTACACCTCACGAAGTAAAAACGATTATTACCCGTGCCGGTGAAAATACAAAGATCATTTTTACCGGAGATATCTATCAGATAGACACCCCATACCTTGATTCTCAAAGTAACGGATTGTCGTACCTGATCGATAAAATCAAACATCACCCTATCTATGCCCATATCAGGCTCGAGAAAGGAGAACGCTCAGAACTCGCCAACCTGGCTACTGATCTGCTTTGATCAGGATGCCGGTTGAGGAGCTGTTTCAAAAATAACCTGCAAAAGTGTTTGCCCTACAGCTTTTAACGTACCCTGATCGATTACCTGGATCTTGTCTCCAACAGTATGCCAATGCTCAAAAAAGGAGTGATTGCCACTCTGATCCTGATGAATTATATCGATCACAGGGAAATTCCGGATCTGGTTTACATAAACATGATCGTCTGTAATATAACCTCCGTTTTGCTCCGGGAAAAAGGAGGAAAAGCCAATGCGTGAAGCGGCACTCCATACATTGTTTACAATGTCTGGTGCATATTGAATTGAATACCCTTCTTTCAGAAATACAGCATTGGCAGCCCCTACCATATCAAGTAAAATACCAAAGTTGGCCTTGTAATCGGGAACATGCGGATTTTTAGCCCAATATTGCGATCCCAGGCACCAGGTATCTTCCTTTTGTGGCTCCTTATCTTGTGGCTGACCATAATCTTCTGCATCAAAGAATACAATATCAACTCCAATTCCCGGGTTATTTGCCGCCAGAACTCTGGCAACTTCCAGAAGAATTCCAACTCCGCTGGCTCCATCGTTGGCACCGTCAATTGGGGTATTGTAGTTCTTTGGGTCTGGATCATGGTCAGCAAAAGGCCTCGAATCCCAATGCGAACACAAAAATATTCTTGTCTGTTTTTCAGGGTTGAAGGAACCGATAATATTCCTGATGTTGAGATTTTTATCGTCAAAGGAACGAACAACCGATTTTTGGTCAACAACATGACTCGTGTACGATTTCATCTTTGCAAACAGGTAATCGGCACATTTCTGATGTGCTTTGGTATTCGGAACACGTGGCCCGAATGCGACCTGTGCTGAAACATAACTAAATGCAGAATCCTTATTGAATTCAGGTGATTTTACTGTTACTTCAGCAGGTTTCTGTTTCTCCTTTTCTGCAGAATTATTGGGTCCGCAGGAAATCAGAAAAATCGAAGGCAAAAAAGCAAGAATTAGCAGGTAGTTCTTCATCATATTACAGATTTTCAGATAATACCGACGAAGTTTCACCGAAGGTATTCATAAAAACAAAATCTGAAAATTCATTGCGGGATCTTTGTGAAAGTTCGCGAACTTTCAGGTTTTCCGGAAGACGGTCAACTTCGCCAATATACCCGACTGCCAGTACTGTAAGGGGTTCAAATTTAGAAGGAATACCGAAATGTTCAGTCGATTTCAATGGATCAAAACCTGACATCTGATGTACCATTAAGCCAAGCTCCATCGCCTGAAAAGTTAGATGTGCAACAGATTGGCCCACATCATACTTAAACACTGAATAGTGTTCATTGGTGTCGTTTATTACGTTTTTCCCTACAACCAGCATTAAAACCGGGCAGAGATGCACCCATACTTTGTTGCCTTCGGCCAGCGTATCAAAGATTTTTTCGTAGGTGTTGTCGCCTTTAAAGCCTATCATGAAGCGCCATGGCTGCATATTAGCAGCAGAAGGGCTCCAACGTGCTGCCTCAAGCAGCGACCGGATTTTTTCTTTCTCTACCGGAAGATCAGAAAAAGCCCGCGGACTCCAGCGCTTCTTCAGAAGATCATGCATCGGATAGATGTTTGTTGCCTCTTTTATCATATATATTGTTTTATATTAAAATATCATCTTGCCAGCCACATCATAGGATCCTGTAATGTCTTGCCATTCCAGATCTCAAAATGAAGCTCAGTTTTACTCTCATCCGGATCTGAATAAATCCTCCCCAGATTTTGCTTGGTTTTAACCTTATCCCCTTTTTTTACGAAAACCTGGTCAAGGTTCGAATAAACTGAAAGGAAATCACCATGTCGAACAATTACCACATTGTTCAAATCAGGTATCGACATCACAGCGGTTACTGTTCCGCCAAAAATTGCCCTGGCAGATGCTCCTGTTCCGGTAAGGATATTTACCCCGTTATTCCGGGTTTTGATCCCTTTCAGAACCGGATGGTCATGTTCTCCGAAGGTACTCGATAGTATCCCTTTTTCGGCAGGCCAGGGTAAACGCCCCTTATTATTCGAAAAGGATGTTGAAAGCTCCTTCTGTTCCGGAGTCATCGTTATCCCATTCGATGGAGCAGGTTTTGCCCCGGTTTTCTTGGCTGTTTCAGCTGTACTCCGGATTTCTTCTGCTATTATATTTTCTATTGCCTTTTGAAGACTATGTAAAGCCTGTTCTTTCTCCTTGAGTTTTTTCTTCAGATCTTTCTCTTTCTGTTGAAGTTGTGTTACCGTCAGGGTTTTTTCCTGTTTTTCGCGGGTAAGTTTAACCTTCTCGGTTTCCTTGTTTTTAATAAGATCGAGCTTATCTGTTTTCTGAACCGTAAGTTCTTTAATTTTCAGGTTGATATGATCCTGCGTTTCAAGAATCCGGGTATTCTGTTTTTTTCTGTACTGAGTAAACTGCTGAAAATACTTTAAGCGCTGGTAGGCCTGGTTGAAATCTTTCGCTGCAAAAAGAAACATCAGCCGATTGTATGAATTCTGATTTTTGTAAGCACGATTTATCATCGCAGCATATTCCGACTTCAATGTCTGAAGATCGGAGCGAAGCTTTTCTACACTGCTCTGATTTTCGTTTATCTGTCCGTGGATACTCTCAACTTCCGTACCGATTGTTGTTATAAGCTGCTCGCGCTTTTTTATCTGGTTGTTTAATATAATAACTTGATTAACAGATAACTGTCTGTTTTTTTTGGTCTCGTTCAGAAGGTTGGTTGTATAGGTTATTTCGCTTTCGAGTGCTTTCTTGCTTTTTTCCAGCTTGCTCTTTTGGTTCGTTTGTGCAGAAATACGCGTAAGAATACCTGCCAATGCAAGCAGCAGCAGCAAACAAATTAATATGCTTCTTTGGGAAATTTTTAAAACCATGTTAAATAATGCCTGACAGTATTGTTTTATTGCAGTAAAACCCTCAAAGATATTCAATAAAACAATCCTTACCTTAGGCTCTTATATTTTTCCGGGATAGAAAATGGAAGATTTACTCCTTCATTTATCCGGATCCGCGAAAAATCAATTGTAATGCGGATTTCTTTATCCGCTGATATCCGGTATTCTACATGCTGAGGAAACAATTGATTGTTGATACTTACGAAATCTGAATATTCTGCCTCAAGCTTTTTATTTTCTTTATTCAATTCTTTAATGTGAACACTGGTAATTTTGCCATTTTCAGGATCAATGCCAATGCTTTGTACTAATACCTTAAGATTTTCGGAGTTGTTTCGAATAAACTTTCTCAATTTATGACGGCCTACTGTATTTAATTTATACTGCAGCCCCTCAACACTTGCCTTAAATTTATCATTTTCATAATATCTCAGGTCATTTCCCACAATCAGCGCCTGCAGCATATCAAAATCAAAGCCTGAATTAAGATTGTCATTTATAAAAGAAAAATCGGATTTCAGATAGGTCGATTCAATTCGGTTCAGAAATTTAACGGAGTCCTGAGTGATCAGGATTCTGGCTGCTTCAAGCCCTAAGGCAGGAGTGAGGCTTACCCAGATTATACTGTCGCCTTTAATCCTAACCTGTCCGCCGGTAGTTGTGCTCTTTTTATCAATGGTAAACGAAGCACTGAATTTGGCTGAAATATCAGCAAACTGTAATTCTCCGGATTTTAACTTATTAAAGACGAAATCAGCACCGATTTCTTTTAAAGGTTGTTTAATTACCTTTCGCGCTGGATTACACCCGGATACCATTAATACCGGAATAATAAGAAGGATATAAATTTTTAGTAGAGGTAATCTCATTTTAATTATAAACTGATTAAAGAGGTTTGTAGATAGTGTTAAAGCTTAGGTTTTATTCAATAAGCTTCTTCTCACTAATCTTGCGCTTAAGCAGTTCTGAACCTTCGCCTGCATTTTTTGCTTTATTCCAGTATTCCAGGGCTTTTTCAGCCTTGCCCATTTTAAATAAAATATCTCCGTAATGTTCAAGTATTACGGCACTTTTACCACCATCTTTCTCAAGGGCTTTAAGCTGCCAGATCTCAGCATCATCAAAACGACCGAGCTTATATAATACCCAGGCATAAGTGTCGAGATAGGAAGAATTATCAGGAATGAGTTCATTGGCACGTTTTGCCATTTTTTCTGCCTTGTCCATACTGCTGCCCCTTAAGGAGAGGTAATAACTATAGTTGTTCAGTACATATGCATTGTCAGGATTTATTCTTAGGGAGTTTTCGTAAGCTTCATCCGATGATTTATCATCTTTAACCAGGTTGTAATTATCGCCCAGAAAGCTGTAAAGTGTTGCTTCAAGTTCTTTATTATCAACAACCAGATTAAGGCATTGCCTGAAATGCTTTATTGCAGATTCATAACTTTTCTGCTGCGATTCTGCCATACCAAGAAACATATAGGGCAGAGGCTGCTCCGGGTATAATCCAATGGCAGTTTTGGAATCACTGATCAGGTTGTTATAATCCTCCAATTCTGCTTCAATCCTTAAAAGTTGTTCCCAAATAACATACTTGCTGCTATCGAGTTTAATTACGTTCCTGAATGCTTCTTCTGATTCTTTCAGCTTTTTGTCTCTGTAAAGGAAATCGCCTTCCATCGAAAAAACTTTTGCATTATTCGGATGAGCGGTTTTCAGAATCTGAATTAATTCAAAGGCTTCCGTTTTAAATTCAGGATTGCTTTCGGTTACTGTATAATAGGTTAATAGAACCTGGATTTTTGTATCAATATCAAGATACTGATTTTCAAAAGTAGTTTTCAATTCTTCAAAGGATTTCGTCTTATCACCCGTTTTTCTGTAATAATCATAAAGGGCAATGTGAATGTATGGATCGTCGGGATTGATTTTCTGAGCCTTGCGGTAGGTTTCAAGGGCTTTGTCGGGTTGCTTGTTTGCAAGATAGATCTCAGCCAGAAGCGTATAATACTTTGTTTCTGTTGGATATTTAGCTATAAGTTTATTAATCTCATCAATCGCATTGTCTGTTTTATTCAAATGCAGCAGTATTTTCTGCTTCTGGAAGGAAATTAACTCTGAAATACCGATCTTTTGCTCAATTGTATTGTATATCTTAAGTGCATCATTGTACTTGCCACTATATATGTAGCATTCGGCCAGATCATAGAGAAAATCAGTATTCTGAGGATATAATTTTGTGAGCTTACTAAATACTGCCGCGGCTTCTGAATATTTTCTGTACTGCTCAAGCAATTGTCCGTACAAATATAAATACCATTGATTTTGAGGTTCCGTTTCAACAGCCATACCTGCCATTCTTAATGCATCAGAGATTTTTTCCTTTGAGGCATAAATCTGTGCCAACTCGTACATGGATGCACCATTTTTAGGATCAAGTTTCAGACAGTTCTCAAAAAGGTTTTGTGATTTATCGGTGTTGCCAACCATTTTTTCCTTATTGGCATCGATAAATATCTCATGTATGTGTCTATTCTTTTCATCCAGTGTTGCCGCTGTATTCTGCTTGCTTTTCTTAGCAGTTCCGCCGTCTTTTACCGATTTACATGCAGTAAAGCTTAACAGAATTGCAAATACAGAATAAAGTAAAACATATTTAATAGGAGTACGCATTTCAGGATTTTATTTGTGTTTATTTACCGGTATGTCCGAAACCTCCCGGTCCACGGTCACTTTCATTCAGGATTTCTACAGCCTGCCACTCTGCTGTTTCATGCCTGCATACAATCATTTGCGCTATTCGGTCACCATCGTTTATCGTGAAAGGCTGATCGGATAAATTGATCAGAATTACCTTTATTTCGCCCCTGTAATCTGCATCAATAGTGCCGGGTGAATTCAAAACTGTAACACCATATTTATAGGCGAGTCCACTGCGGGGGCGTACCTGTGCCTCATAGCCAACGGGCAATTCAATGAACAATCCTGTTGGAACAAGTGCACGTTTCATTGGTGGAATACTTGCAGGTTCTGAAAGATTTGCCCGGAGATCCATACCTGCTGCATGTAAGGTTTCATATGCAGGTAGAGGGTGATTTGAGGTATTAACTATTTTAACAATCATTGGTTCAGTATTTCAGGGGCGCAAAATTAACGAAAAATAAGATGTATTATTCTTTACGGGATAAAGCCTTGCTACTGTAGCTTTGCAAGAATGGTTTTTTTCAGCATAGGATTCTTGTAAATTTCTACAGAACCTACTATTAAAAGGAAAAGGAACAGAATAAGCGTGCCATTTATAAAATAATGCAGTCCCGATATTTCTTTGATATAAATATTGAGGAAGTAGAGTGCAATGGCAACTCCGGAGTAAAATAAAATGCGTGCAACTTTATAGGGAACAGGGTAGTATTTTCTTCCAAGCCACCACGACAGAATTAGTATAGATAAATAACAGATGAAGGTAGCCCAGGCTGAGCCAAGGTAGCCTAAGAACGGTATCATTATAAAGTTGGCAAGCAGGGTAATTGCGGCACCAGCAAGAGATATATAGGCACCATAAATTGTTTTGTTCGTTATTTTGTACCAGATCGACAGATTGTAAAACATGCCTAAAAACATGTTTGCGAGTAAAAGAATAGGAACGATTTTTAGTCCGGAATAGAAGTTAACACCAACATAACGTTTCACGAATTCAATATAAACCATTACGCCAAGGAAAATAAATAGACAAACAATTACGAAGTAATCCATTACCCGGGCATAGGTTTCCCGGGCATCTTTTTTCTTCGATTCCCCGAAGAAAAAAGGCTCCGCTGCAAAGCCAAAAGTCTGGACAAAAAGGGTCATCAGGATAGAAATTTTGTAGCAGGCAGCATAGATTCCCAACTGCGCCATGGCTGTGGCTTTTTCGGGTAAGAGATGTTTAAGTAAAATACGATCAAAGGATTCGTTTATGCTGCCACTTAGCCCCATAACCAGCAGCGGCAGGGCATAAATCATCATTTTTTTCCACAATAATTTATCGAAACCATACTTCAGACCCTTTAATTCGGGAGCCAGAAGTATCAGCGTAAACAGACTTGTAAAGAGGTTAATGCTGAAGATATATCCTACACCCATTCCTGGATTGTATATAGATCTGATAAAAGAGGCAAGAGCACTGCCGGCGTGGTGATTCAGCACATAGGGACAATACAGTATAAAAAACAAGTTTAATCCGATGTTTAAAACAATACCGCTGAGTTTGATTATGGCGAAGCGAAAGGCTTTGTTTTCCTGTCGCAGCCGTGCAAAGGGTATAGTCGTAAATGAATCGAGCGCAATAATAATAATGAACCAAATTATATATTCGATATGTGCAGTGTAGCCAAGTCCTCCTGCTATTAGAGGCGATAAAATACCTGCAAGAATGATGAATCCGAGAGATGAAAAAAGTACAGAATATAAGGCTGTACCATAAACCTTGGCAGGATCTTTTGCTTCATTCGAAAACCTGAAAAAGGCTGTGCCCATCCCATAGGTAAGGATTACATAGAACAAGGCAACATAGGCATAAAGTTCTGCAACAACTCCGTATTCCTCCGGCAGAAATACGCGGGTATATATTGGAATCAGAAGGTAATTGAGCAGCCGGCCAACAATATTGCTCAGGCCGTATACTGCTGTTTGTCCTGCAAGACGTTTTATTGGATTCAAATGTATAGTAGTTTAATTCAACATTGTTTTAATCAATTGAGGGAAGACAAATCGTAAATATGGTTCCTTTTCCTTCAGTAGAAATGAAATCGATTGTTCCTCCGTTTTCTTCAATTATGGTTTTTGCCATGGCCAACCCAAGACCCATTCCGCTGGTTCGGGTGGTAAAGTTCGGCGAAAATATTTTAGAGTGTTGGTTCTGTTGTATTCCATGCCCGTTATCTTCAACAGATATGTAGATTTGATGATCTTTTGTCTTAATTGAAAGTGTTAATATTCCTTTTTTTTCAGGCACAAAAGCCTGAATAGAATTCTTAATGAGATTAATAAGTACACGAAGAATTTGTTTTTTATCTGCGTGTACGTAGCAATTGCTGTTCTGAGGAAGTTTTGTAATAATTTCGAAAAGAGTGTTATTTTTATATAATTCCAGCACATTAAGAATTACCTCTTTTATATCAAGTTTTTCGGCTTTTGCCTGCGGCATTTTGGCAAAGTCGGAAAATTCAGATGCAATTGTTGATAAGGAATCAATCTGTTCAACCAGTGTTTCTGTAAAACGGTTAAGCCTTTTATCGAAGTCGGTTGCATTTTCATCCCAGGCTTTTTTAAGGTGTTGCACACTGAGTTTCATGGGAGTCAGCGGATTCTTTATTTCATGAGCAACTTGTTTTGCCATTTCACGCCAGGCAGATTCCCGTTCCGACTTTGCCAGCTGATCCGCGCTCAGAACAAGTTTATCAATCATCATATTGTAAGCTTCAACGAGGTTCCCGATTTCATCTTTACGCCTCCATTCAATTTTTTCATTCGGTTTTCCCAGTTTCAGTCCTGTTAGTTTTTCTTTAATAAGGCTTAATTGTGATGTCATATATTTAGCAATCACAATGGTTGCAAGTATTGATATTACTATCAACAGTATATAAATGGTGATAAATGCTACAAGAAAACTGGAAAATTCGTTTCTTATTTCAGCCTGTCGGGCAAAATAGGGTAAATTGAGGTAACCGATCACTTTATCCTGCTGATTCCGGCAAGGCAGGTAAGCTGACAGGAATTCATAACTCCCTATTTTTTCTTTGTGAATATAGGATGTGCGGTTTTCGGTGACAAGGTCTGAATAGGCTACAGGATTAATCTTTGTCGACAGCAATCCTTCTTCAAAAATCTGAGGACGGGAAGAAGCAATAAGATCACCGGAAGTATTGTAGAAATTGACATCGGTGAAGAAAACCAGAGAAAGTTTATTTAGCAAAACATAAAGATCATTTCCCATTTCTGGTTCAATCGAACGGTAATCCGCTAATTTCTGCTGAACTTCAATTAGAATAGAGTGAGCCTTTTCACTGATAGAATCATTATTTTTGATATCATTTTGCCGCGATATGTAGAACCAGGAGATAATTCCGACCGAGATGAAGGAAATCAGGATGATGGAGATCATAGCATATTGAAGTCGTAACCTGAAATTCGCTTCTTGAAATACAAATTTATAGGAAGGATTGATGAAAAAGGTAAGGGCAATAAGTACAAAAACATAGAAAATAAACAAGTAAGAGAAGGGAGAGAGGATCTGCGAAATTCCTAAGGACTTAGTACTGATAATCAAAATTTTATCACCCGAATCTGTGTATTCTAAATGATTGTAACCATTGCTGTTGTAAAAGGAAAAGTTGTTATTATTTCTTATGGTTGTATTGAGCTTTAGTGCATAAGAGTACTTTCCAACATTTCTGGTTAAGGCTTCTTTTTTATAGAATGCATAGGAATAGATGCCGGCATCTGGCCCGACTGAAAGATTCTTGTCAACCAGAAGTTCGGGGTAACCAAGTCCTTTCGGAACTGTTTTTGAAGTAATATCAAGATAAATTGTTAGGATGCGCGTACTGCTGTCGGTTTTAAACTGAAAGGGAAAAATGGCAAGATAGCTAGCCGATTCTGTTCCATAATCGAGGTAGTATAATTTATCGGAAATTGTTGGCTGCCCAATTGAGGTAATAAGCTGGCTAAAATATTTGTTACAGTTTATAATGGTGTTGTTTGGGATTACAACATTTAACATCTTTTCGGCTCCGCAAATTGTAATACCTATATTATATTTCGACCAGGCGTTTTTAAGGGATTTATTTAAAATGTAGTTAATGGTTCTTGTTTCCGATTCTTCATCATTTGTTGCATTGGCGATTAGCCGGAGAAGTACAGAATCTTTTCTCATACCATCATAAATATCGGTAGTTGCATATTCTGCCAGTGGATCGCGATCTGAAAGTAATTTCTGAGCAAGAAGTTTGCGGTTGTTTTTTTCTGAGATGTCCTGATACTTCAGAAGGATAAATGTTGAAAGAGAAGTAAAAATAACGAGGTTAATGAGGATTGAAATAAAACTTGCCGGTATTAGGAAGCCTGATTGAGACAGGTATAAAAAGGCAATAAAGACAATGAAGAAGCAAAGAGTATAAAGTTCTTCATCAAAATACAAAAAAGCGATAGCGAATATTGAAATTAATATCAGGAGGAGAATCAGGAGGTTCAATTTATTTTGGCACAGTAAATTTATAAATTGGAGGAGGCGGAAGGAGAGGAGAAAAAAGGAGAAGAACAGAATGGCGGTTACCGAGTATGCGAGGAGCGTTAAAAAGTTAAGAGAAAAAATGTTGTTAAGATTCATCGGAACATTGGAATTCAAAACTAAACCCTTATAGATGTTTATTGAGAATTCGAACAATGCTATAATCAGGATGAAAAGCAGAGCTGAAATGAGATAGTTATAAAATGGGAATTTGAAGCGTGAATAATTTCCGGGAATACTATTTTTAAAAAAGATGCTGCTTGTAAATAGAAACAGGAAGACGTTAATAAAAAGGTCGCCTAGTGAAGGAATAAAAATTGACGAGGCATAATAAAGTGGACTGAATAGTAGTGTTGAATATAAGGTCCAGGGTGTATCGAAATGGAATAGCAGATAACGTGAAGCGAAAATGAGGATGAATAAGAAAGAGAAAAGCAAAAGTTTGTTTTGAAGGAAAGGAGGTTTTGTTTTGAGAACATTAAATGCAAAGAGCCAGAAGAAACAAAATGCAGTAAGCCAAACAATAAGAAATAGTATAGTTAGGGGTATGCTCAGTACGGGGCTGTTGTTTTCGGAGAGGTAGCACAAGAATTTACCAGATTTTGAAAATGTTCTGACATCACCTTTCTGGACACTAATGATGGTATTCGGTGGAAGCTTGAAATGTTTGGAGAATATATTGTGGAGGTAATTGTTTTCGAAAGGATATTCATTTTTTATCCGGAAGAGACCAACGAAGTTATTTTTCCCGGAATTCGAATTAAGAATACCGTACCATCCATTGGCAATAAAAGCCATTGGTGAACTGGTGAAGGATTTTGTAAAATGAACAGGGAAGGGGAGTGTATTTTCTGACCAGTATACGAGAGAGTCTTTAGAATATTGGAGAATGATTATTTCTTCCTCTTCTATTTTGTTTTTAATAGCTTGAGAAATTTCTATTGTATTTGTTCTGCCTGTTTTTTTTGCCTCAGCTAATTTGTTTAAAATAGTTTGAGTTTCGTAAGATTGATTTTCGAATGCTTCCTGGAAATCCTTTTTGAGTTTTTCGGGATTTGGTTTCACGAAGAGGAAGGTCGACAGGAGGAGTCCTGTTAGAAAAAAAGTAATGAATAGAGCAAAATTTTGGAACTTTCTGTTTATCAATAATTTAGACAATTCCATGAATGTAAAGTGTTGAAATTCAGTGTTTAAAAATTGACTCTCTGAGATGGCCTCTGTTGCATTTTCTCGATTGGGTTGAGGGTTTGTGTTATTTGGGCAGTTAATTGCATTTACGGGCTTAAAATTAATTTATCCTTTTTTAAAAACGCTGATAAAGCTGGAATAGTTCAGATTGTTATTTCGGGCAGAAAAATTGGAACGCAGTCCGTTTACAAATGCAAACGGGAAAGCGAGCTTATTTTTCTTATACTGTTCGCTTAATAGACAAATGTAAAACGCATCGAATTTCATTGGAAGGTTTACAAGTTTTGTTAGTTGGTGCCTTGCGAAAACACTATCGAGAGATTTTGGGGTAAAGTGATAGAGGTGACGAGGCAGGTCCCAGGCAGCCCAGAAGTCTTTATAATGTGTGGCATCCCAGGCCATGGCATTTGGCACAGCTATAAGGAGAACGCCGTCATCTTTGAGTAAGGTTTTAAAATCTTCAATTCGTTCGTTGAGATTTGGGACATGTTCGAGTACATGCCAGAGGGTGATAAGGTCGAAGGAATTTGGTTTAAGATTTTTAATTTCAAGTTCAGGAAGTGGGAGAATACCATTTTTTTCACTGGCAACTTTTCTTGCATTTTCGTTTGGTTCTATACCCGTAATATTCCAATTGTGAATTTTGCAATGTGCGAGGAAGTCGGCTGTTCCACATCCGTAATCAAGAATATTTCCGGGCTTTTTGAGGTTTGATATTCTTGTATACTTTTGTGAAATGTTAATTTTACGAATTGCACCATATAAAATGGTCTTCAGGTTCTGACTTTTTGTGTTATGCGACAGGTAGTCCGGTGACTCATAATAGCGGTTCAGCTCATCGGGTTTCGGGCAGGGAATTGTAAACAGTAAACTGCAGTCATCACATTTGTGAATGTTAAATATTTCCTGGGTAAGAAAGTAGTCTTTTCCTTCTAAAAAGAGAGTGTTACTATTGTAACCACAAGCAGGACATTTCATATAAATTGTTGTATAACAGTGAATTATTCAATTGTTCCACGTGAAACATTTGTAAACTTTAGCGTCCGAGGTAAACGATCAAAACGGAAATATCTGCTGGTGAAACACCGCTTATTCTTGAGGCCTGGCCTAGGGTTCGGGGTTTCACCTTTGTCAATTTCTCTCTTGATTCAAATGATAGAGATGTCAATTTCCTATAGTCAAAATCGGGGTGTAGTTCTATATTTTCAAAGCGGGCAAGTTTATTGACGATCTCTTCTTCCTTTTGGATATAGCTCTCATACTTGAGCTGTATCTCAGCCTCTTCAAAAATTTCTGTAAATACCTCAGGCATTTTCGTTTTAAACTCGGCTAAACCAGGTATAATTTCAATTAAATTGAACAAACTTACCTGTGGCCTGAGCACAAGCGAAAGCAGTTTGGAACGCTGTGCAAGCGGGCTTGTATCAAGCGTTTCAAGAAGATTATTTACCAGTGATGGTTCAACAGGATGATTCCGGATAAACGTGATAAGGTCGTTGAGATTCTGCTTCTTTTTATTTAGAGCAGATAATCGCAATTCAGAGGCAAGTCCTAAATGATATCCTTTTTCGGTTAGCCTCAGGTCGGCATTATCCTGTCGAAGCAGAATTCTGTACTCAGCCCGCGAAGTAAACATTCTATAGGGCTCATCAATTCCTTTAGTAATGAGGTCGTCAATTAATACACCAATGTAAGCTTCTGAGCGACCCAAAACAAAGGGTGAATTTCCGCTTACTTTCTGATGAGCATTGATGCCCGCCATCAATCCCTGTGCTGCTGCTTCTTCATATCCGGTAGTTCCGTTAATCTGTCCGGCAAAAAATAAACCGCCAACTAAACGGGTTTCTAAGGAATATTCAAGTTGTTCGGGTGGAAAATAATCATACTCTATGGCATAACCCGGTCTGAAGATTTTTGCATTTTCAAATCCAGGTACTTTCTGAAGAGCTTCAAATTGGATATAATCCGGCAGCGAAGAGGAAAAACCATTAATATAGTATTCAATAGTGTTCCAGCCTTCTGGTTCTACAAAAAGCTGATGACGGGTTTTATCGGCAAAGCGATTGATTTTATCCTCAATAGAAGGACAATATCGTGGACCAATTCCCTCAATTCTGCCTGTAAACATTGGCGACTTATCGAAGCCCTTTTTTAAAGTTTCGTGAACTTCGGGATTTGTGTAAGCTATAAAACAGCTCCGCTGTTGCTTAAGTGCCGGAGTATCAGTATAAGAAAATTTACCAGGAACTTCGTCGCCGGCTTGTTCTTCAAGCTTTGAAAAATCGATAGATCTGCCATCAACACGTACAGGCGTTCCTGTTTTCATACGCTTGGAAGCAAATCCAAGCTTTACCAGACAAGAAGTTAAACCAACTGATGCTGACTCACCTAT
Organism: uncultured Bacteroidales bacterium; assembly: GCA_903923925.1. GTDB lineage: Bacteria > Bacteroidota > Bacteroidia > Bacteroidales > CAIXZF01 > CAIXZF01. The sequence continues at coordinate 21,243 of CAIXZF010000113.1, read as the reverse complement.
GCGTCCTCCGGAGAATTTTTTCTCACCAATATGGATGATGCCATTCAGAAAAGTACCATTCGTAAGTACAACAGCTTTTGAATGAATCTCCTGCCCCATTCCTGTAATAACTCCGGAAACCCTTCCGTTTCTTACAAGAACATCCAGTACCATATCCTGCCAAAAATCGAGATTTGGAATCCCTTCAAGAATTTCGCGCCATTTCGTTGAAAACAGCATTCTGTCGTTCTGAGCACGTGGACTCCACATGGCGGGACCTTTTGATCGGTTCAGCATTCTGAACTGTATCATAGTGTGATCAGCAACAATTCCGGAATAACCACCAAGAGCATCAATTTCTCTTACAATCTGTCCTTTTGCAACACCGCCCATGGATGGATTACACGACATCTGAGCCATGTTCATCATGTTCATGGTAATCAACAATACAGACGATCCGAGATTAGCTGCAGCAGCTGCGGCTTCGCAACCGGCATGGCCGGCACCTACGACAATTACATCATATTCCTTAAACATGCACAGTAAACTAAGAAACCGGAAATTGTATAAGCAGATTGCCTATTTCCAGCTGGTTTCAGATAGCAAAGGTAGATAAAAATCCTCCCTGCTCCTCATTACATGTTTCTGTGCTTTGGATTTGTCGGTGTAGCCAAGAAGGTGAAGTACACCATGAATTACTACCCGGGAGAGTTCTTTTTCGAAGCTGACATTGAATTTTGCGGCATTTTCTGTTACTCTGGCTATACTTATAAAAATATCGCCACTAACAACTTTTTTACCCGGCAACACTGTTGAGTAATCAAAAGTGATAATGTCGGTTAAGGTATTGTGATTAAGAAAATGCAGATTTTTTTCAAGCAAATACTCATCTGAGCAAAAAATAAAATTTATAGAACCACACGAAGATCCTTCCTGTTTAATGGCAGCATTCAGCCATTTGCGGATTGCAGTCTTGTTTTGCAGCCTAAAAGAAAGATCTTCAGAAAAGTAATGTATTGGCAATAGAAAATGCTTTAGTGATCGCTTGGTTGATTTTTCTTTTCAGTGACGTGGAAATATTGCTGGAGCATTTTTGCTCTTTGCACACTTAATTCGTAGTTAATGCCTGATATGCGGAAACTGATATCAAGTTTAGCACCACCCTCCTTAAATATAACGTTATCAGATAATTTCCTAATCAGGTATAAACCTTTCTTAGCAGAAGCACCGTCTTCAATTTCTGTGGGATCTGGCGTAAGTGAGGGATCAAATCCCGGTCCTTCATCCTGAACTGTGAACGCCAGCCCATTGGCAACCGGTTGAAAAACGATGCTAACCTTCTTTTCAGAATCCAGTTGATTTCCGTGAATAGCAGCATTTTTAAAGGCTTCTGTAAGCGCTACCAGGATATTCCCGAAATAGGTGTTATTAATGTTGTAATAATCCCCTATTTCTTCTACAAAACGCTCGATCTCAGGAAGGCTTTCAAGCCTCGATTCAAGGATCAGTTCCTGTCTGTGGTCTATCATATACTTAATCTTCAAAGTTATAAAAGTATGCGCTCACTTTATTCTTATAAAATGGCTTTAAGCTGGGAGGAACAGTTTTTAATAATTCTGTTTCCCTTGTTTTAATCTTGTTATACTCAAAAAAGTTCTTTGGGTTACTATAATTTTGATTTTTTGCCTCAGTAGATTCCCTTCTTTCCTCCTGCTCCCTTTGGCGCATCGCCTTTTCAGACTCAAGAAGGCGTGTTAAAATTTCTTTCTGACGGTTTAAAGTCTGGTTCGTAATGGTCTTATTTACGAGATCTGTCTCATTTAGTTCCATATCCTGAATCATTTTATTCAGATTCCCATCATTTCCTTTGCCTTCTTTCGCCATTTCATCTCTTAGTCCCTGCAATTGCTTTCTCACAGCTTCCTGTTCAGCAGCCATTCTGGCAAGCTGTTCACTCGTCCCCTGCCCTTGTCCGTCCTTTCCCTGTCCTGGCTTTTGCTGCCCTTTTTCTCCTGGCTTATTACCCTTATTAAGCTGATCCTTAAGCTTTTCCATTTCTTTTCCAAGCTTTTCCTGCATCCCTTGCATTTTTTTCATCGACTTTGAATCCCCTGCCCCACCTTTACCACAACTCGATTTACCTTTGCCCGATGACTGTTGCTGCTGCATCTGCTGCTGCATTTGATCCATAGCTTCCTGAAGGAGCAGCGCAAGGTTGTTGATGCCCGTCATTGCATATTGTTGTTTACCGGCAGCTGTAGCGGTTCTGCGTTCAGCCATTTCTTCAATAGCTTTATCAACATTCATATTGATTTCGCCGATCTCCCTGTTGATTATTGGCTTAATGGCTGCCTGCCTCTTACTGAGTGCAAATAATGAATCCTCGATCATCTTAAGGGCATCCTGAATATTTTTCTCCTCCTGTATCATCTTCACATATTGAGGATCGTAGGTTTTTACCTTATCAACCCTTGTCATCAGGCTTTCCTGGTTAAATGAAACCTGGATCAGGTTTTCAATAATTTCACGAAGTGAGCCCATATCTTCCTCCATCTCCTGACTTTGCTGCTGCTGCTGCATGTCTTTCATTTTGTCGGACATTTTCTGCATTTTGTTTGCAGCACTTTTCTGCGATTGGGAAGCTTTTTTTGACTTATTATTTTTCAGTTCCTCGGAACTTTTTTTCATATCCTCCTTAATGTCCTGCTGCTGGGCATCTGTTTTTTCCATCTGATTAGGTTCTTCCATGCTTTCATTAAGCTTTTCAAGATCCTTCATTTCCTTCGCCAGGTCCTCAAAATCCTTATTCAGTTCTTCCTGTTTATTAAGCAGGTCTTTGGAGTCGCCTTTCTTATCGGTTTCTTCAGATAATTTATCCTGTTTTTCCTTCAGATCATCGAGTTTCTTAACAGCATCGTCTAACTTCTTTTCGAATTCAAGTTGTTTGTAAAGTTCGAGATTACGGTCGAGTTGTTTTTCAAGATCTTCGGCATTTAGCTTCATTTTATCAAGCATGTCGTTAACCTTGTTTTTATCGACATTCTCCATCATTTTCCGCAACTCATCCATCATCTTTTTCATTTCTTCGGAAAGCGATTTTTCGAACAAATCCTGAAGTTGTTCCTGCTTCTCGAGAATCCGTTCTTCCTGAGCCTGGTTGTTCTGCTGCTCTTTGATGTTATTCTGCTCGTTCTCCTTATTGATCTTTTCTACCTTTTGCTGCAGTTCCTCCTGTTTCTTAAGGAGGTCCTCAATTTGTTTCTTTTCCTGCCAGCCGATTTCTTTCTTTTCAAAAAGTTTCTTGTTGAGGTCGTCAATTTTTTTCTGAAGTTCTTTTGCTTCACGCATTATTGCCTCCATATCGTCCTTTACCTTCTGGCTTGCCTTATCTGTTTTTTCGGTAATCTCCTGCTTACTTGGCGCTTTGAAGAACATTTTTTGGGAACGGGTTGCCTTGCTTCCGTTAATTCCATCATTATCCCAGACTTCGAAATAGTACTCCACTCCTTCTCCCGGTTTTACCTCCAGCCTTGAAAGATCGAAGAAATGGAAGAAAGATTGCTGGTTAACCTGATTGTTGATCAGAATGGTATCATATTTAATTGTAGCCTGCGAAGTAGCACTGTCGGTCGAAAGAATACGATAGTTAAAAAGGAGTTTTGCGAAGCCATAATCGTCTTTAATATTTCCTTTGAAATAAAGACGTTTTTCAAATACAGAGTCTTTGAATTCTTCGACATCAACCTGTGGATAAGTGTCAGGCACGACATTTATTGTATAACTCAGTGAATCGTGGTTCCGGATATATTCATTGAAAGTAGAAATAGAATAGCTTTGGCTTTGAAGCATTGTGGAAGCATAGGTAAAGGTATTAGAACCTTTTGTTTCCAGTTTCTGTATTTTTTCGCCAAACCGCAGCATAATTTCCTTTGTATCCCTGGTAAAGAACTTCCATAAGATCTGTGTACCATAAGGCACAATAAGATCACCAGTGTTTTCAATCTTTTCATTTTCCTTTTTAAGGTAATGCGGGTAAATCAGATCCACTTCAAAATTCAGAACGATAGGCTTTGGCAATACAATCAGCTGATATTCTTTTGTCCGGAAATCGTCGCTTGCAAGCTGGAAGACAGTAGTTTTCTGGATATTTTTAAAATGGTAATGATAGAGTACGTTGTTTTCTTTGGATAAACGGTACTGGGCATTATCGAATTCGATGTAAAGATTGTCTGGGATCTGGTCACCAATTATTTTAACATCCAACTGAAAGTCTTCCTGTTGAACTACCTCAAGTTTGGTATTGAGCAGTATAATCTGGAAAGGCTGTTTTTTCTCGTAATAGACCTTGTGATTAATCAGTCGTGTTGTGGGTTCTGTAATAAAAGAAGGAGCGGCAAGCAGAATTATTAGCAGGATGATAATAGGAGGGAAAGCGTATTTGAAATACTTACGGTTTTCTTTCAGGTCGATTGCGGAGGAAAAGGGGACAGGCTTGAGTTCGTTGATACGCTGATTAACACTTGCCTGTATGAGAGAAGCGTTCTCAGGATTGAAATCCTGCATTTGGCGTAATTGCAAGGTATTAAGTAAACGGTCTTTTACGTTTGAAAAATGGGTGCCAATAATTGCGGCAGCCTTTTCATGCGAAATTATCGTACCAATCCTGTAAAGTTTAAAAAGTGGAACAAGAATAAACCAAATGAGGATACCAAGATTCAGCATCAGGTAGAAGTAAAAAAGAATTGTTCTTGGAAGAGGATCGAGGTGAGCGAAATACTCTATACTATTGGTAAGAAGGAAAAACACCACCAAAGCAGTAAGCGTATATATACCCCCCTTAAGCAGGCGGTTTTTATAGTATTTTCTAATGAATTCATCAAGTTTACTGATGAGTATGGAATAATTATCGATCATTCTTTTAGTTTCAGCCTCAGCGTATTAAACCATTTAATCACGAATATGTTGTAACAATATTGTGACCCAAACGTAAAAAATCCCTGAATTATTTTTAATTTTCGCAAAGATACCAAAACGTTCTCAATCAAATATCCAGGCTTAAATGCTAAGTAAAATTAAATATATTTTTATTTTTTTGATTTTGTATCTTATACAATATCAAAGCGTTGCGCAAAAGTTTGGTTTGTCTGATGCGAATGAAGAGCTTAGTTTACTTGAGAAACAAAGGTATCTTAAGCTTACTCAGGCATCGACAAACAGTGCACTTTATGCTAAATACGATGTAAGTTTTTACTATTTGAATCTTCATGCCGAGCGGGACACTGTTGCGCTCGACGGCTTTGTTGAGATTCGGGGGAAAAGCCTGGTGAATGGTCTTGATACTTTAGCATTGGAACTTATCCAGGAATTGACAGTTGATTCTGTTACCTTTTCCGGATTACCGATGGTATACAGCAGAACGGGAGATAATTTATTTTTAATCCCCCCTACCCTTTTAAATACTGGTCAAAGTTTCCTTGTGAGAGTTTATTACAGAGGTGCTCCACCAGCCAGTGGTTTTTTCTCAGGCATAAACAGTGCTGTTTCTACACAATGGGGTAACCAGGTTACCTGGACACTTTCCGAGCCGTTTAATGCCCGGCAATGGTGGCCATCCAAACAGGACCTGGGAGACAAGGCAGATTCAGTGTGGGTTTTTATCACTACAGATACAGCAAACATGGCTGGATCAAATGGGCTCTTAAAAGCGATCGTTCCCCTGGGAAACGGAAAGCAGAGGTTTGAATGGAAGTCGTATTACCCCATTGATTATTATTTAATTTCATTTGCGGTAGCACGTTACCAGGAGTATAATGTTTATGCAAAACCCCAGGGAATGCAGGATTCAATCTTGATTGAGAATTTCATTTACGATGCTCCCGGATGTTTGAATTTTTACCAGGCTGATCTCGACAGAACGAAGGATTTTGTTGAATTATTTTCAAATTTGTTTGGCCCCTACCCTTTCGCAGCAGAAAAATACGGTCATTGCCAGGCTCATCTCGGAGGAGGAATGGAGCATCAGACGATGTCGACTGTGGGTGCCTTTAATTTCGACCTGAATTGTCATGAGTTATCGCATCAATGGTTTGGTGATGATGTAACCTGTGCCACCTGGAGTGATATCTGGCTTAATGAAGGCTTTGCAACCTATGCCCAGTATCTGACTTTACAATACCTGAAAACACAGCAGGAGGCAGATAACTTTATGGGTGCGATGCAAACAATTGTGAGAACAGAGCCAGGGGGAAGTGTTTATATTCCATCAGCTCAGACACTGGATGAGAACAGAATTTTTGATGGAAGGCTTTCCTATAACAAAGGAGCTGTGATACTGCACATGCTGAGGTTTGAGATGAATAACGACAGCTTGTTTTTCAATACACTAAAAGCATTTTTGCAGCAATATTCCGGCAAAACTGCCACTGGTGATGATTTCAAAGTAGTTGCAGAAGCTGTTACAGGAATGAATTTTACTACATTTTTTGAGCAGTGGTATTATGGGGAAGGATTTCCTGTTTATGAAATAAATTGGTTGTACGTTCCCGACACATTGTATATGACAATTCAGCAAACAGCTTCAACCACTATTACGCCATTTTTCAGGATGAGCATGGATTATAAGCTTTTATACAATGGCGGAGATACCACCATCCGTTTACTTCAGGATGCTGCTACCAGGTATTTTAAAATTCCGACACATCATGAAATAACGGGTATTATCCCGAATCCGGCGTATTGGTCGTTGCTGAAGGTTGCGCATATTTCGCAGGGGATCGCAACCGTGGTTGGAGCAGCTTCATTTTTGATGTTTCCAAATCCCTGCAAAGATAGTCTGCGGTTTATCTTTTCTACACCAGGAAAATCAAAGACATTGAAAATCAGCGATATTAGCGGAAAGCTTATTGACTCCTTTACAACTACACAAGAAAGTTACACCTACGATACCAGGTATCTGGCAAATGGCATTTATCTGGTAAGTAGTGAAAACGAAGGAGTTACCGTTAAATTTGTGAAAGAATAAGTCAGGCCGAAGACAATTTCATTCGATTGGCACCGTGATCACATGTGCTGTTTTTTGCATTTCAGTGCTTCTATTGTTGTGTTTTTTCAAACAATGCTTCCATTGTAATTTCATTTTGGACCAATCCGGGGTAATTTTTGCTGTTTTTTACCCCATGCGCTGTTACCATTGTCAGGAATAATGTTTTCCGTGTTTTTGTATTCTCACGAAATACTGTTAATTTATTTTCCAATTCCTTAGCATAGCTTTTTGTAATTTCAAATTCATTGACTGAAAACTTCATTTCGCAAATATTGATGCAATGATCCTGTCTGTCGATCAGCATATCGATCTGAGCACCTTGTCCCTCATTTTGGCTCGTGCTTTGCCAGACAGATGTTTCCGAGTAAACGTTTTCAATTCCCAGCGCTTTTTTAATTAGTGGGGTATGTTTCATACAAATACTCTCAAAAGCATATCCACTCCAGGCCTTCCATGATGGCCCTGTGGAATATTTGATCCATGAACCTGGACCTTTGGAATGGTTGGTCTCAATAAATCTTATATAGAAATGAGAATATTCGTCGGTTAATTTAAAGATATTATCTTTTACTGTTCTGTTAAAAGGGTTACAAGGTGTGATGAAGCCCGATTCTGTGAGTTCTTCCAAAATTTGAGTTATCCCACCACCAGAGGTAAACTTGCAGTTTTCAATAATCTCATTCCTTGTCAATCCTGTTTTTTTTCGTGCCAGAACCTTTATAACATCCATATGATACCTGGCATTGTTAAACAGAGAATGGTAAAGATTATTGAATTCGTCGCATAAAAGACCGTCTTTTGTGAAACAAATTCTGTCAATAGCCTGAATAGCACTTTCTCCTTTCTCAATTTCTTTCAGATATTGAGGAAATCTGTTAATACGGCAAATGCATGTATCCATGAAACAGGTTTTGCGATAGGAAGACTGCCGTTTGCAGCAGACAAATTTGCAGTGAAGATTTTCAATTGCTGCTTAAGCGTGGCATTGTGTATGCCCGAAAATTCGAATACGATTTGTTTCGAATAAGCGTTACGGATCAAAAAAGTCTTAGGTAGTTTATTTTGGGTTCCGGTCATAGGAGGGCATGATATGTCAGTTCCATGGCATGTCCTTACATATCAATGAATTAGACAATAAATAAATTTTATTAATACATGAATAATCACGTAAAAACGCTGATACTGTTTTCTTTACTTTGTGCGTTTAGTAATGTACAAGCTCAATTTATCAGTTCTGAGCAATCAGGGTCAACTACAGTTCAGGAGATCAAACAGCATGCTTTTCATTTATCCTGGACAGACCAGAAGATAACTGTGAAAGGCTTCATTGTTGAACAGATTGATGATGAGGATTACTGGTTCGAAGACAAAACAGGCAGAATAAAAGTAGAAATACCCCGGAAATTCATGCCAGCCATTCCATTCGACCAAAAAACTGAAGTTGCATTATCCGGAGAAATCCATTATTTCCTGGTAAACAAGAATAATTTTTAGTTATTTACAATAACCTTTTTCAGTTGTGATCGCGATGAATGCCACATTTGCCATGAATGCGAGTGCATATGTGAATAGCATTCTCTCACTATGACTGCTTAATTATTCGGGTACCCGGCTTTAATCCAGATTTCAATCTTTTTAAGATCGCATTCAGTGAATTTATTGCCACCCTGTGGCATTGGTGAATAACCAGACAATTGGTTAATGCTGCCCCAGAACCTGCTGTTGAGGCCATCTGATAAGACTGAAGAAACTGCATCATAGCTGTCGAAAGCATAACCTCCTCCGGCAGAAGTTGAGGAATGGCAAACTACACAATTCGATTGCATTAATGGGGCGACGGAGCCAGAATAAGTAACGTTGGTGGTGTCGCAGGTAACTGTCTGCAAATTCTTATACAGATCTTCTTCATTATCGTAATAACAGGAATTCATGATAATGAGACTTAAAAAAAGTGCCGAAAGAAGCACTTGGCGGAGATAAGATGAAAATTTAAACATATCGACTTGTTGGATGTAAATAAATATTAGCATACAAAGGTATAATTAATTTGAAATTAATCAAAAGCCTGTGTTTGAAAAAAATATGTGGATTTTGACAATGTTGTGTTAAAAATTATGTACTTTTGCAGCCTCTAAACTAACAGGGTAGAAAATCGCCCTTACTCCTTAAGTATAAAAAATTGGTTGGGGGGACCTGTGTCCCCTCTTTTATTAAGTACAAGTTTAGAACGTAAATTGTTTTTGAAGAAGAATGATAACAGAGGAAAGCATACGTACTTTAATTGAAACCGCTCTTGAAGGGAAAGATAAATACCTTCTTGACTTATCAATTAAACCCGGGAATGATATTTTCATTTTCATTGAAGGAGACAGAACAATTACGATAGAAGATTGTGTAGAGGTGAGCAGGCTTGTAGAAGGAAGTCTGGACAGGGAAACTGAAGATTTTGAGTTGCATGTTTCATCGGCAGGGATAGATCAGCCACTACGAATTCCACGACAGTTCAGAAAAAACATCAATCGTGATCTTGAGATAGAACTGGAAGAGAAAAAGATCATTAAAGGAACTCTTACAGCTGCCGGAGATTCTGGTATCACTATTAAGCCCTATCCATCGAAAAAGAAAAAAGATCCTGTGATAGAAAGCATGGAAATAGCTTATAATGAGATTATTAAAGCAGTGATTATTATTAAATTCTAAGTTTTTAGAAAATTTGCATACAATGGAACACATCAATTTAGTCGAAACCTTTTCGGAATTCAAAGAATTCAAGAATATCGACAGGGAAACGATGATGCGCATTCTCGAAGATGTCTTCAGGCACATGCTTGCCAAAAAGTATGGATCAGCCGATAATATTGACATTATCGTAAACATTGACAAGGGGGATCTTGAGATCTGGAGAAACCGGACGATAGTTGAAGACGGAGAAGTTGAGGACGAATATCAGGAGGTAGCCTATTCAGAGGCGATTAAGATAGAGCCTGATTTTGAGGTGGGAGAAGAAGTTACAGACGAGATCAAGATGGAAGATTTTGGCCGCAGGGAAATCCTTGCAATACGTCAAAATCTGATTTCCAAAATTCAGGAATACGAGAAAGACAATATTTACAGGAAGTACAAGGAAAAGATTGGCGAGATTATTACCGGGGAAGTATACCAGGTATGGAAGAAAGAAATACTTGTGCTCGACGATGAAGGTATTGAATTAATGCTTCCGAAGTCGGAGCAGATTCCGATGGATTTTTACCGGAAGGGCGATTCATTAAGGGCTGTTGTTTCGCGTGTTGAAATGAAAAACAGTACTCCTGCAATAATTTTATCGCGTACTTCTCCTGTTTTTCTTGAGCGTTTATTTGAGCAGGAAGTTCCGGAGGTTTACGACGGTTTGATTACGATTAAGAAAATTGTTCGTGTACCTGGCGAGCGTGCAAAAGTTGCAGTTGAATCCTACGACGACAGGATTGATCCTGTTGGTGCCTGTGTTGGTATGAAGGGTTCGCGTATTCATGGTATTGTTAGAGAATTGAAAAACGAAAATATTGATGTAATTAATTTTACAACAAATCCTTCCCTTTTTATTCAGAGAGCGCTTAGCCCAGCCAAGATTTCATCTATCGTTATTGATGAAGAAGGCAAACGTGCCGAAGTGTATATGAAGCCAGACCAGGTATCATTGGCTATTGGTAAAGGTGGACATAATATTAAGCTGGGAAGTAAACTGACCGGTTATGAAATAGATGTTTACAGAGATACCGATATCGACAATGAGGATGTGGATCTGATGGAATTTGTTGATGAAATTGATGAGTGGATCATTCAGGAATTCAAAAAGATTGGTTGCGATACAGCAAAGAGCGTACTTGCTTTTGATGTTGATATCCTTGTGAAGCAAACCGACCTGGAAGAAGAAACTGTAAAGGAAGTAATTCGGATTCTGAGATCAGAGTTTGAATAATTTAATGCGGATAGAGAAGTGATAGCAATGGATTAATCCGCCGAAATAAAAAATAGTTTAACTTTGCCTTGAACAAGGGCTATCAAAAGGCATGCGCGAGAAGCTTTTATGGATGATGCAACAAAATTAGTGCGCTTAAGTAAAGCTGCGAGAGAACTGAATGTCGGACTACAGACAATTGTAGATTTCCTTCATAAGAAGGGGTTTATTATTGACAATAATCCGAATTCCAAGCTTTCTCCGGAAATGTATGTCCTTCTTGAAAAAGAATACCAAAGCGAGAAAAAGGTAAAAGAGGAGGCCAAGAAAATCGGTCTTGATTATACCAACCGTGAAACGGTTACCATCGACGACCAGCGTGCTCATAAAAAAGAGCTGGAATATGAAGATGAGGTTGAAGAACTTTTCATCAAAGGTGTTCCTTTGGAATACAGCCGTGAACAGAAGACTGTTAAGCCTAAAGTTACAGAAAAACCCAAAACAGAGGAAAAAGCTGTAATTATTGAAAAACCGGCAGCTCCGGTTTTTGTTGAGCCGGAACCAGTAGTTGAAGTAGTTGTTCCTGAACCGGTGCATGAACCAGAGCCAGTAGCTGAAGTAGTCGTTGCAAAGCCAGAGCCGGTTATAGAGCCGGAACCAGTTCAAGTACCAGAAGCTGTACATGAACCCATTGTTGTTGTTGAAGAAGTGCATATTCCGGAACCAGTTGCTGAGATTCCGCTGCCTGCAGTAGAATCAGAAGATCAGTCGGAAATTCCAGAGCAAGCCAATGTAACAGAAACTATTGAAGATGAAGTTTCAACTTCTCCAGGCCTGAAGGTACTGGGCAAAATTGATCTGGATAAGATTGATTATAAAACCAAACCGACAAAGAGGAGCAGGGATGACAGAAATAAATTTGAGAAAAAAGAAGACGAGGTAGTTGCTCCGGAGCCTGTAGCAGAATCAACCCCGGTTATTGAGGAGAAGGTTGAATCTACACTTTCTTCAGAAATTCCAGCGCCAGCAGCAATAGTTGTTGCTGAACCCGAAATTAGTGTACCTGAAGTTCCTGCTGGTCCTGTTAGAGCTGATAATTTCATGAAGATGAGGGTTCCAAATCTTGAAGGACCTGTTATTCTCGGGAAGATTGAATTACCCGTTGAACGCAAACCAGCCGAAAAGAAACCCGTTGCTTCATCATCAGAAGATAAGTTAAAGGCAAAGAAAAAGAAACGGAAACGTATCAAGAAAACGGCCTTAGCTGTTGATAATGCTGCCACTCCTGATACATCTAAAGATACAAAAGTTCATTCAAGGCCAGCACATGTTGCCGGAGCAAAGAAACCACCAAAGCGGGAAATTCCGAAAGTTGAGCTTTCTGAAGAAGATGTTCAGAAGCAGATTAAAGAAACTCTTGCCCGTTTAAGTTCGGGTGGAAAATCCAAAACTTCGAAATACCGCCGTCAGAAACGCGATCAGGTTAGCCAGCAGATGCAGGAAAACCAGCAGAGGGCCGAAGAAGATAAAATGGTGCTTAAAGTTACCGAATTTGTTACAGCCAACGATCTGGCGGTGATGATGAATGCACCTGTAACAGAAATTATTTCGACATGTATGTCGCTTGGGTTGATGGTTTCCATCAATCAGCGCCTTGATGCTGAAACACTGGTATTAATAGCTGAAGATTTTGGCTACAAGGTAGAATTTGTAAGTGTTGAAGTTCAGGAAGCGATTTCTGATCTCGAAGTAGTAGATAGTCCGGAAGATCTGGAACCAAGAGCACCGATTGTTGCTGTTATGGGCCATGTCGACCACGGCAAAACCCTTCTGCTCGACCATATTCGGAAAACCAATGTAGTAGCCGGAGAAGCAGGTGGTATTACACAGCATATCGGAGCCTACGAGGTAACACTGGATAATGATAAAAAGATTACATTCCTTGATACTCCGGGTCATGAGGCATTTACTGCCATGCGTGCCAGAGGAGCAAAAGTAACCGATGTTGCCATCATCATTGTAGCAGCAGACGATGCTGTGATGCCTCAGACTATTGAGGCCATCAATCATGCCCAGGCAGCTGGAGTACCAATGGTATTCGCCATTAATAAAATTGACAAACCCAATTCGAATCCCGAAAAAATCAGGGAGCAACTGGCTAACCTTAACATTCTTGTTGAAGAATGGGGTGGAAAATATCAATGTCAGGAGATTTCAGCCAAGGCTGGAATAAATGTTGAGTTATTGCTGGAGAAGGTTCTTCTTGAAGCAGAAATGCTTGAATTAAAAGCCAATCCGAAACGGAAGGCTTTTGGAACTGTTATCGAGTCATCACTTGATAAAGGAAGGGGTTATGTTGCAAAGATCATTGTTCAGTTCGGAACCCTGAAGACAGGTGATTTTGTGATAGCAGGATCTGTATTCGGCCGTGTAAAAGCCATGTACAACGAACGTAACCAGTCGCTCAAATCAGCGGGTCCGTCGACTCCTTTGTTACTTCTGGGATTAACAGGAGCACCGCAGGCCGGCGATACTTTCAATGTAATGACTGATGAGAAGGAAGCAAAGGCAATTGCTGCAAAACGTCAGCAACTGCAGCGTGAACAAGGTCTGAGGACACAGAAACATATTACACTTGATGAAATTGGTCGTCGTATTGCTATCGGAGACTTCAAAGAGCTCAACATTATTGTTAAGGGCGATGTTGACGGATCGGTAGAGGCGCTCAGCGATTCATTGCTGAAACTTTCAACGAACCAGGTTCTGGTAAATGTTATCCACAAATCGGTGGGAGCTGTTACCGAATCGGATGTATTGCTGGCTTCTGCTTCGAACGCAATTATTGTTGCCTTCCAGGTACGACCTTCACCAAAGGCCAGGAAACTTGCGGAACAGGAAGAAATCGACATACGCATATACTCCATCATCTACAATGCAATCAACGAAATTAAATCTGCAATCGAGGGGATGTTATCACCTGAGATTGAAGAGAAAATCCTTTGCAATGTTGAAGTGAGAGATGTATTCAAGATTACAAAGGTTGGAACGGTTGCCGGTTGTATGGTATTAGACGGGAAACTTACAAGAAATACCAGGATACGTATTATCCGCGATGGTATTGTTGTGTTCACAGGTGGATTATCGTCGCTTAAACGCTTCAAGGATGATGCGAAAGAAGTTACCCTCAGTATGGAATGCGGCTTAAGTATTGATAATTTCAATGACATTAAAGTTGGCGACATTGTTGAAGGCTACGAAGAATTCGAAGTTAAACGCAAGTTATAATTACAGATTTTTGAGCCTTATCCTAATCAATCATGGCCACAACTAAAAAGGGGATGCGAATTGGTATCCTCACTGCCGGGGGTGATTGTCCCGGGATAAATGCTGCAATTCGTGGTGTTGGGAAAACCGCTATTCTTGAGCACAACATGGAGGTGATCGGATTTTCGGATGGTTTTACCGGGCTAATCAATAAGGAATATCATCAGTTGAGAGAAGAAGACCTTTCAGGGATTCTTACCCATGGAGGAACTATTCTGGGAACTTCAAGAGAAAAAATTTTCAAGAAAGATTCTTCCGGTCAGAAAGCCGATAAACCAAAGCTCATAAAGAAACATTATGAAGAGCTAGGACTCAGTGCCCTGGTGATAATTGGTGGCAACGGAACTCAGCGTACAGCCAGTCTTCTGGCCAAAGAAGGCTTGAATGTTATAGGAATACCAAAGACCATTGATAATGATGTTTGGGGAACAGATGTAACATTCGGCTTCGATTCGGCAGTGTGGATTGCCACAGAATCGATAGACAGGCTTCATTCTACAGCTAATTCGCACAAGCGCACAATGGTTATTGAGGTAATGGGGCATCATGCTGGCTGGCTGGCATTATATTCAGGAATTGCGGGTGGTGGCGACCTTATTTTGTTGCCGGAAATACCCTTCAGTGAAAATGTGATTACAGATTACCTTGAAAGCAGGGCTGCGAGAAAGAAGCCTTATTCTATTGTAGTTGTAGCAGAGGGAATTTCAAATCCTTCAAAGGAAAATGCCGGCAGGTATATCGCCAATCTGATTAAAAAAAGAACCGGCCAGGAAACGCGGGAAACAATTCTGGGTTACATTCAGCGCGGGGGGAGTCCTTCGCCAATGGACAGGATACTTGCCACACGTTATGGTGCGTATGCGGTTGAGCTCATTTCTAAGGAGAAATTTGGCTTTATGGTTGCTTCAATAGCGGATAAAATAACTCATGTTTCTCTCGATGAAGTGGGTGGAAAACTACGGCTGGTTCCTGAAGATCATTCACTCATCAGAAAAGCACGAAAAATGGATATTTCCTTCGGCGATAAGTAAAGGAGATATTTGTTAATTTTGGTCTTCATCATTGACCAGATTTTCATGAAGATATTTACTACAACATTTATCATATATCTATTATTCAGTTTATTTGGATATTCTCAGAACTGGGAGACCTATTATGAGAAATCGGGATATAAAGAAACTCCACGTTACGATAAAACAGTGCGGTTTTGCCGTCAGTTTGAAAATGCTTCACCGATGGTTCATTACACCGGGTTTGGAGTTAGCCCCCAGGGACGTGAGCTACCCTTGTTGATTATTGATAAGAAAGGAAACTTTGATCCGGCCGGGGTGAAAGCATCGAAAAATGCTGTTGTTTTAATCCAGGCCTGTATTCATGCCGGCGAATGCGATGGAAAAGATGCCGGCCTGATGCTAATCAGGGATATTGTAATCAATAATAAATATCCGCAATTACTTGAACATGTTACCATTCTTTTCATTCCGATCTTCAATGTTGACGGGCATGAGCGATTTGGAGAGCACAACCGGATAAACCAGAATGGTCCGAGAGAATCAGGTTGGAGAACCAATGCCATGAACCTGAATCTGAACCGGGATTTCATGAAAGCAGATGCCCCTGAAACACGGGCCTGGCTAAGTCTTTTCAACGAATGGCAGCCTGATTTCTTTATTGATTGCCATGTTACTGATGGTGCAGATTATCAATATGTACTTACCTATGGACTTGAAATTTTCGGGAATTGTGAACCTTCTATTACAGGGTGGCAAAAAAACCGGTATCTGAAAGAAATTGAAATGCGGATGAACAGTTCAAAGCTCCCGATATTTCCATACATAGAGTTTCGCAACTGGCATGATCCACGCAGTGGGATAGAAGCGGGAGTTGCTCCGCCTATGCTTTCGCAGGGTTATACTGCGCTGAGAAATACTCCGGGTTTGCTAATAGAAACGCATATGCTCAAAGATTATAAGACCAGAGTTAACGCAACTTACGAGATGATTAAAAATACATTGTCGATAATAAGCGAAGACTATGAGAATCTTGTAAAAATAGTTCAGCAGGCAAATAATGATGTGGGCAGTGCTTCATTCAGGAAGACTCCCCTACCCGTTGACTTTGAATTATCACAGAAAGACAGCACTATGGTTGATTTTCTGGGTGTTGATTATACTATCGAAAAAAGTGATCTGACAGGAGGTAACTGGTTTAAATACGGAACTACACCAACAACGTTCAAAATACCTTATTTTGATCGTTTTACTGTTAAAACCAGGGTTGATCTGCCTGAAGCCTATATTATACCTGCAGAGTGGAAAGATGTGATTGAAAGAGTTAAATTACATGGAATAAAGACTTCGATACTCGAAAGAGAAACAAAATTTACAGTTAAATCATATCGTTTTAAGAATATTAAATACAATTCAAAATCGTACGAAGGCAGGCAAACTGTTGAATTTGACGTAGATCCTGTTCAGGAGGAAAGAGTTTATCAGGCTGGCTCAGTTATTATAGACATGAATCAAGCTTTGGCAAAAGTTATTGCTTATCTGCTGGAGCCAAAGGCCAGTACTTCTCTGGCATATTGGGGATTTTTCAACAGTATTCTGGAGCAGAAAGAATATTCAGAATCCTATGTAATGGAAACTATGGCCAGGGAGATGATGAAGTCTGATCCGGCACTTAAGGAAGAGTTTGAGAAGAAAAAGGCCGCAGATCCTAAATTTGCAGACAGTTCATGGGATATGCTGAACTGGTTTTATTCAAAATCGCCATACTGGGACAACAAAAAAGATGTTTACCCGGTAGGCAAAATCTTCGACAGGTCGGTTCTGCCGGTTGTGTTGAAGTAAAAACGATTATCATGCTAAAACTCGAAAATATTCAGGAGCCTGTGCGCAATCACATGATTGCGTTCGAGCCCATGTTCAAAACAGCGATGCAAAGCAATGTTGCCTTACTCGACATTGTTATGCGTTATGTAGTGAAACGGAAAGGGAAACAGATACGCCCCCTTTTCGTATTTCTAACTGCCGGTCTTTGCGGCGAAATTAACGACTCCACCTACAGGGGAGCTACCCTTATCGAATTACTTCATACAGCAACTCTCATTCACGATGATGTGGTTGACGATTCCAATGAAAGAAGAGGTTTCTTTTCGTTAAATGCTTTGTGGAAGAATAAGATAGCAGTGCTTGTTGGTGATTATCTGCTTGCAAGAGGCTTGTTGCTTTCAATCGATAATAACGATTTTGAGCTCCTCAGGATAGTTTCTACAGCCACAAGGCAGATGAGTGAAGGGGAATTGCTTCAGATAGAGAAAGCGCGTTTCCTCGACATAAGAGAGGATGTATATTTCGATATCATCAAAAAGAAAACAGCCTCACTTATAGCTTCCTGTACATCAATAGGAGCCGAATCTGTTGGAGCATCCAAAGAAATCGTAAAGAAAATGCACGATTTTGGAGAAGCTGCCGGTATTGCTTTTCAGATTCGCGACGACCTTTTTGATTATGGTGCCGACTACGGAATCGGAAAGCCGAGGGGTATTGATATCAAAGAAAAGAAAATGACACTTCCTCTGATTTATATGCTCAGTAAGATGGGCTTCTGGGATAAGCGGAAAGTGATCAATACTGTAAAGCGGCATAATAACGAACCTGAGAAGGTTAGTAAGGTTATTGACAAGGTTAATGAAAGCGGAGGTATAGAGTATGCCCGCAAAAAAATGCTTGAATACCGTGATAAATCAATTGCAATCCTTCATACTTTCCCCGAAAGTCCTTCCAGGAAATCGCTTGAGGAATTGGTTATTTTCGTTACAGAGCGGAATAAATAAATTTGGTTTAAACCGGGCCTCAGTCCTTGCCCTTCTCCTGAAGTAAAAGGTGGTGCTTTTGAACAATTCAAAAATATACTAATGAAAACAATCAATTTTCTCTGTTTACTTTTTCTGGGTTTTATTATTTCTGGTGCGGGTAACAGGCTTTCCGCACAACAGACCAAAACGAACCTCTGGTCGAACGGACAGAAAAAATCGGAAGGTATGGTAAAGGACAGCCTTGAGGAGGGGAAATGGGTGTCGTGGTATGCCAATGGAAGCAAGTACTCGGAAGGGCAGTATCAGCAAGGTAAAAAGACAGGAAAATGGATCTATTGGTATGATGATGGAAAGAAATGGAGTGAAATACAGATGGAGAGCGGACTCCAGGTGAGTTGGTATGTAAATAGTCAAAAGGAAAGAGAAGGCCAGGTAAACGAAGGAAAGAAGACCGGGAAATGGCAAACATGGTATGAAAACGGTAAGCTGAAAGAGGAGTTGGAATATAAAAATGATTTGAAAGAAGGCGCAGTAAGTACCTGGTATGAAGACGGAACCTTGCAGTTTAAAGGAACAAACAGGAACGGAAAACTAAACGGATATGCATTCTGGTACCGCAAAGACGGGAAAGCCGAAATGGAAGGAAAACTTTTAGATGATCTCCAGGACAGCAGCTGGGTTTTTTATCATGAAAACGGGAAAGTTGGCAGTAAAGGAAACTTCAAAGAGGGAAAACGGAGCGGTAACTGGATCTTTTATTACAAGACAGGAGAAAAGTGGCGCAAAGGAGATTATGATAAGGATCTGCGTACCGGTTTCTGGAATGCCTGGTACGAGAGCGGAATAAGACAGCGGGAAGGCAGTTTTCTTCTTGATAAAGAGGAAGGAGAATGGAGCAGCTGGACGGAAGATGGAAAGCTAAAGGACAAAGGATTTTTTAAAGCCGGTAAGATGGATGGACATTGGCATGGCTGGTATAACAACGGTAACGACAAATACGATGCATATTACAAAAACGATCTGAAAGACGGTATGTATACGTTCTGGTATATCAGCGGGCAAAAGCAATCTGTAGGATTATATGCAGGCGGCCTTATGAACGGCCACTGGACTACCTGGTATAACAACGGGAATACCCAGGATATGGGAACCTATAAAAACGATGTGAAGCAGGGGTATTGGTCGTTTTTCGACGCCCAGGGCGTTAAAATTCAGGAGCAGATGCTGGTCGATGGCCACCCGGAAGGAAAATGGGTGAGCTTTTATGATAATGGTAAAAAGCAATCTGAAGGAAATTACATCAACAAGGCCAAAGACGGCAAGTGGATTTATTACGACCGCAACGGAAAAGTTGTTTATTCTGTAAGCTTTGAGAAAGGGAAAAAGGTTTTAAGATAGGCTTGAAAATAAGTATATTGTAGGCAGTCATGAAAAATTGATCTTTAAAAAAATTTTGCACTTAAGCACAGTTAATACCACGAAATCGGAGAAATCCGCATATTAAATTCGCACACTTGGATACTTGCATACTTGCACATCAGCACATTCGCACATTAGAAATTGTACCTTTGCCTCATGAATATTGCAGCACTTGTTTCAGGAGGAGTAGATAGTTCGGTTACGGTGCACCTCTTGAAGGAGCAAGGATATGATCCCACTATTTTTTACATCAAAATAGGCCTTGAGAACGAGCCTGGCTTTGTTTCCTGCCCGAGCAACGAGGACATAGAGATCGTGCAGTATATCGCAAAAAAATACGCTTGCCGGCTCGAAATTGTGTCACTTCAGGAAGAATACTGGGAAAGAGTGGTTGATTATACCATTCAAAGTGTTCGTAAAGGGCTCACGCCAAATCCGGATGTGATGTGCAACAAGCTGATTAAGTTCGGGAGTTTCGAGGAGAAATACGGCAAGGATTATGATGCAATTACTACTGGTCATTATGCAGCAATAGCGGAGGAGGATGGGTTTCGATACCTTGGAACTGCAAAAGA
Source organism: uncultured Bacteroidales bacterium (assembly GCA_903923925.1). GTDB lineage: Bacteria > Bacteroidota > Bacteroidia > Bacteroidales > CAIXZF01 > CAIXZF01. The sequence continues at coordinate 1,147 of CAIXZF010000113.1, read as the reverse complement.
CCGGAATAAGGATCAGACCTATTTCCTTGGACAGATCAATAATGCCCAGCTGAATAAGCTCAAGTTTCCGCTTTCAGGCCTGTGGAAAAAAGAAGTTCGTGAGATTGCTGAAACTGCGAAGCTTCCAAGTGCTGGCCGCCCCGACAGCCAGGGAATCTGTTTCCTGGGAAAGATTAATTACAACGAATTTATCCGCAGGTATGTGGGGGAGAAGAAGGGAAAGATTATTGAGTGGGAGACCGGCCGCATACTTGGGGAACATAAAGGGTTCTGGTTCCATACTATTGGGCAGCGCAAAGGTTTAGGTCTTTCGCAAGGTCCATGGATAGTAGCAAAAAAGGGAATAGAGGAAAATACGATTTATGTTTCGCACGGGTACGACCCTATCAATATTTACAGGGATAAAGTTTACCTCGACGATTTTCAGCTCATTGGTGGCCGGCCCAAACAATTGCCTTTAACAGGTGAAATTGCCTTTAAAATCAGGCATACGCCGGAATTTGCCATGGGAACACTGTTAATTGAAAACGGGAAACATGTTATTCTTGCTGATAATCCTGTTCCGGGTGTGGCTCCCGGGCAGTACGGTGTTATTTACGACAAGGACTGCCGATTATGTTTAGGCAGTGGCATGATCTCGGAGGAGAATAATTGATAGCGGTGCTGTTTTAAAATGGCTTTTTTTCACCACTTAAGGCCTTGTACCATACCATGGGCTAATGTCGCAATTTACCAAAGTTACAATAAACCTTTTGGGGCTGTCTCAAAAGCTGATTCGTTTCTTTTTTATTTATTGAAGTTTTCTTCGGGCTTCCTGCAAAGGATAGAGGACCAGTTCGCTCAAGGCCGCGTGGCCTCGTAACCACAACGCGACTGCGCCTGACGCTTCGGGGCAGGCCAACTTCGTGCTGGTTTGATGCCGCGCCAGACGAGGTCGCTTATGCGGTTACTGGTATGATTGACTTTCTTTTTAGGACTAAATGCCCTTTCATTGCTAGATTATTACCTTGGTAAACTGGTAAATTGTTACATTAAGCTTTGGCTTGGTAAAGCCAAGGTCACTTATGCGGTTACTGGTATGGTTGACTTTCTTTCGGAGTTTTACCCTGAAAGGGTATTTTCCAATAGCGATGGGCATCGCCCATCG
>CAIXZF010000112.1 GCA_903923925.1 uncultured Bacteroidales bacterium | reverse complement strand
TTAAACTCCCAAACAGCGGCAAAACATTGACAAAGACTATGCTTCTAACGCAAAGACATAGATCGATCTCCCAATTGTTCGATAAAAACTTTTGGGAAATTCTTTAGGGTGTCCCAGTGTCGAAGTCAGGATAAATAACCCACAATAATCTGAAACTTAACCCTAAACTTCAACCGATTCGCTGTATTACCTCGTAAGAAAATTGATTACCTTCTAACTCTAAAAAAAATATAATAGACGTTAGTGCTGTAAAATCTAAAAGCATCAGAATTCAGGAAAACTCAAACAGCATTAGGAATGTGCAATTGTGCCAGCGACAAGGCTACTTTAATCCATTATCGTTCTTAAAAAATCTTTGTATCGTAGTAACTAAATCATTAATAATATTAGCATTTGCTGTTACAATTTCCTGCCCAAAAAGATAATTATCACCTCCCTCGAAATCTGTTGTTACTCCTCCGGCTTCATGAACAATAAGAATACCTGCAGCAACATCCCAGGATTTTAACCCATATTCAAAGAAACCATCAAACCTTCCGCAGGCCACATATGCCATGTCAGCAGCGGCAGAGCCTAAACGACGAAGGCCATGAGTATTTTGCAGACAATATCTGAATAATTCCATATACGAATCAAGCCTTGAATAATCATAATAAGGAAAACCTGTTGCAAGTAAAGTTTCTTTTAATTGAAGAGTTTTGGAAACCCGAATAGGACAGCCATTAAGCCAGGCTCCCCCATCTTTCCAGGCATAGAAAACTTCGTTCAGATTTATTTCATGAATGACCCCTAAAACGATTTCTGATTCACGCATCAGAGCAATACTAATGCAATAAAGCGGAATTCCATGTATAAAATTAGTAGTTCCATCAAGGGGATCAATAATCCATGTAAATTCAGATTTCTCATGCGGTATAGTATTTTCCTCTGCAATAAAGGCAGACCCGGGTAAAATTTTTAAAAGTCCCTCAACCAATAGATTTTCAGAAGCTTTGTCAACCCAGGTTACAAAATTATTTTCGCTTTTTACTTCAATCTGGTCAGTTGAAAATCTTGCTTTTGAATCCTTTAGGAATTTTGATGTTTCAATGCTTAATGCCCTTACCGAAGAGCAAATCTGTTCGTATTCCATAAAATTGAAATTAAAATCAAATTTAGACAGAATCTAACACCTAAATTCAGGAAATAATAAACAAATGACTTATCAGCCCGGAAAAAGGATATTTTTGTGTAACTATTTCAGATACCCACAATTTAAAAAGTAACATCCATATGCTGGAAGATGTATTAATAATTAAACAAAAACACAGACTTGCGGCCAGGTCTATTTGCAAAATTTTAGAAAAGAGATTGCAACCGCGCCAGGTAATCGCAATATCTGGCGAATCCGGATCAGGAAAATCAGAAATGGCAAATACTATTGCCAGGCAACTTAAAGGGCAGGGATTTAAAGTAAAGGTTATCCACAGCGATGATTTTTACAATAGTATTCCTGAAGAAAGGAATGATATAAGAATAAGTAAAGGCATAGCGGAATATGTGGGTATTGGAGAATATGATTGGGAGAAAATCAGTGAGGTGATTCAAGCATTCCTGGAAGGCAGTATAATATCGATGCCTTGTGTGGATCTGATTACGAATGAAGTTGATACACTTCAGACAGATTTTAAAAGAATTGAGATCCTGATTCTGGATGGATTGTATGCAATTGCGGCGAAAGAAGCAGATTACAGAATTTTTATTGATTTGACCTACCATGAGACAAAAAAAGCCCAACAACACAGAGGAAAAGAGAGCATGGATAATATCCGGTTTCAGGTACTCGAGGCAGAACACATAGCTGTGTCTTCCTTAAGAAAAAAATCGGATATAATTATTTCAAAAGAATATAAAGTTGTAAATATTAAATAAATCTCCCGTGTCTTGTGTACGAAATTCAATCAAAGTTTCCAGAATTTATTAAAGAACTAAGCATTTATGAAGTAAACCTGCGGCAATTTAGTCCGGGAGGAAGTTTTCATGAATTTGAAAACCATTTACAAAGACTAAAAGAATTGGGAGTAGGTATATTATGGTTCATGCCAATTCAACCCATTGGAATTAAAAACCGCAAGGGTACCTTAGGCAGTTATTATTCTATCCGGGATTATATGAAGGTTGATAGCGAATATGGCACCTTGGACGAATTCAAAATATTAGTTCAAAAGATCCATTCAATGGGTATGTACGTTATTCTGGACTGGGTTGCAAATCATACTGCCTGGGATAATAATCTTACCTTGGAGCATCCGGAATTCTACTCTAAAGATGAAACAGGAAACTTTAAACCTCCTTTTCCTGAGTGGGAAGATGTTATTCATTTAGATTACGGTAGCTATGGATTAAAAAGATACATGACGGATGCAATGAGATTCTGGATTTCTGAAACGGATATTGATGGATTCCGATGCGATATGGCAAATCTGGTTCCAAACGAGTTCTGGCAACATTCAATTAAAGAACTCCATAAAGTTAAAAGTGTATTCATGCTGGCTGAAGCTGAAGACAGAAATCTGCTGACAGCAGGGTTTGACGTTATCTACAACTGGAATATTCATCACTTACTTAATTCTATCGGAAAAAGAGAGCGAACAATCGGCCAACTCGTTGAAATGATTGAGTATGAATTTCTAACATTCCCTGAGGCCAAATCGCAGCTGCTCTTCACTTCAAACCATGATGAAAACTCTTGGAATGGGTCTGCTCTTGAACGATTAGGCGAAAGTCTTGAATCAGCGATTGTCCTGACATTTACTCTTCCCGGAATTCCGTTAATTTACAGTGGGCAGGAAGCAGGCTTATGGAAAAGACTTGCATTTTTTGAAAAAGATATTATTGATTGGAAAGACGATAAGCTAAAACTCCTCTTTACGAAATTAAATCAGTTAAAAAAAAGCAATCCCGCATTATGGAATGGGCCATATGGAGGAGCAATACGGATGCTCAAACAGGAAAATGACTCAAATCTGGCAAGTTTTGTACGTGAAAAAAATGGAAACAGAGTAATTGTAATTGTCAATTTCTCAGGGAATATGGCAAGTTTTAAGCTTGGAGGATATGCCTATCAGGGAGACTACGTTGAAGTTTTTACTGGTGTACCAACATACCTTGTTCTCGATGCGTATATTACGGTTAAACCGTGGGAATACAAGATTTTTATTAATTCTGTCAAGGAAGTAAGGTGATTAATGGAATTTTTGTATATTTGCACCCTTATTGCCCAGGTGGTGGAATTGGTAGACACACCAGCTTGAGGGGCTGGCGCCCGTTAGGGTGTGCAAGTTCGAATCTTGTCCTGGGCACTTGGTAGGCCCAAGTGGTGGAATCGGTAGACACGCTAGTTTCAGGGACTAGTGATCGCAAGGTCGTGCAAGTTCGAGTCTTGTCTTGGGCACCAGATATTCCTACCTGTATTTATTCTTCTTGCCTGAAATTCTGGTGATCACAGATGCAAAATAAAAGACTGTCTATTTGTTTTAGTTTTATTCTATTCACAATTCAGCTTTTTTCGCAACAATTATCAGGCAATTTTAAGAATACTGTTGATGATAGTTTATTCAGGGAAATCTCGATCCGGCTGATAAATTTAAAAATTGACAAAGCAGAGGATATTCCTTTAGCGTTTATACAAGTACCTGATATTGAACGCAATACCGACAGCCTCGAGAAATTATTACCTTTAAATTACCTTTATCCAGTTGACGATAGCCTCTTCAAATTCAGAACTATACAAGATCTTCGTAAAAGAGTGCTGGATTTGAAGCTGACTGTTGGTAAGAAGATGGATAGGATTGAGTTAGTTCTACATAATGAAGGACTTGAAAGATTAGGGTTAGCTGACACTATTCAAGCAAAAAAGCTTTTCAACCTATCTACTAGTTATAAACCAGACTATTCCCCTTCCTGGTACCAATTAGTTAAAATAAGTATTACCCCTTCAACAATACAGGAAGCAGAGACATACCTTAATGAAGCTCTGAGAAAAATAGATACTTCCTCAAATCCTTATTATGCTTCATTATGGAAACAATGTGAGAGCGAAGTATTTAATGGTTTTTTGCTGGCAGCAAATAGAAAAGTGCAAAGTGATGACTACTTTACAGCAATAAGCTTAGTTGATAAAGCATTTTTCTTCTGTAAGTCGCATCATGTTAATAACTGCAACGATTCGCTGAAACGCTATTATCAACTTGCAAAAGGGGGGATGTTTCAATCCTACATAAAAATTGCAAAACGGGCAATTGAAAACAATAAGCCAGAATTAGCAAATGAGTATATAAATAAAGGTAAGACTTATTATCAGGATAATATCACGGATATCAGCTGTGGATATTTATTAGATGAAACGACAACGTATTTGAATCAAAAATTAGTTCAAAATGAGATAAGTAAAGAAAATAAATCTCATAACATCTCGAGAAAGACAGTTAAAATAAATAATCCTAAAATCAAAACTAACAGAATACGACATTTTATAAAGCCTCAAATACCGAGTACTCAGGTTTATGTAAAAAAGAGTATTCCTAAGCCAATTATAGATACAACTGTAATCCATTTTGCCTCAGTCGAAGTAAAAGACTCAGTGCTAATGAGTATCAGGCAGGCATATTTTCTGGTTTGGAAGAATGAGTTAGACAGTGCAAAATCTATTTGTGCGTTTTTTCGGAAAACTTTACCTTCAGTATACTTAGAAAACGATTATGATGTAAATGCTGCAATGGAAGAATTAACAAACAGGATTGAGAATCAGGAATGCTTTAATATTAAATCTACCTACGGGAACTTTCTTAATCAGGCAATTAATCAATATAATCGCGATATGTTTATTGAATCAGAGGAATATCTGAATCAAGCTATTGAATTATATTGGAATACAAATTTATGCGAGTTAGATGATAGCCTGCTTAAACAATTGAAAAACAAATACATTCCGGTTTATCAATTTAATTCAATGAAAAGGCAAGTAAATCAAAATCTTTTAAATGGAAATTTTGATGAATTCCTCAAAGGCTATTCTGAATTAGATAATTATATAAAGAAAAATAATGTTAGTGGAGATAAATTCGTGTTAACTGATTTCGAAACACTAATCACTCAAATTAATAAAGTAGAATTAACGAAAAAAGCGATTGAGCTATCAATAAATCTGCAAGATAAAGACAGAGCATTAGCACTTCTCGATATTCTAAGAAAACAAGGAGTACCATCAAAACTATGTAGAAATGAACAGCTTGGAGCAGCTCAGCTGCTTGCAAATTCAGATCATTTATCTGAATTTGCAGATTCTGAACAAGCGGAGAAACAATACCTGATTGATAAAAAATGGTACATGTTTTTTAGAAATGCCTATACCAAAGAACTAAAACAATTAAATTCAATAAAATGAAAAAACTTTTGCTGATAAGTAACTCAACGAATGCCGGAGAAGAATATCTTCTTTGGCCACAAACCTATATCAAAGATTTTCTGGATAAATATGAAGTAAAAAAAGTCCTTTTTATTCCGTTTGCCGGAGTAACTGTTAATTGGGATAATTATTCGAACAAGGTAAGAGCAGTATTTAAGAAACTTGGGTTTGAATTAGAATCTATCCACGACTCTCCTACCCCATTGAAGTCTGTTTTTGAGGCTGAAGCTATTGTTATTGGAGGTGGAAACACATTTAACCTTGTCCATCATCTACATAAAACAGGATTAATGGAAGCAATTGCTGAAAGAACAGAATCTGGTCTCCCATACATTGGATGGAGTGCTGGCTCAAATGTGGCCTGTCCATCGCTGAAAACTACAAATGACATGCCCATTATTCAACCAGAGAGTTTTGACAGTCTTTCCCTGGTACCATTCCAAATCAATCCGCATTACCTTGATGCTCATCCGGATGGACATGGTGGAGAAACAAGAGAAGAACGTATTCTTGAATTCCTTGAAGTTAACAGGAACATTTATGTTGCAGGGCTAAGAGAAAGCACATTGCTTGAAATTGAAGGAGCTTCCGTAGTATTAAAAGGCAAACATGCCTGCAGAGTATTTCATCACGGGAATATTGCAATGGAATCTATGCCTGGAAGCAAACTTGATTTCTTGCTACATTAAAGTGAACCCTTCACTTTCCATTTAACAAATTATTAACAAAATAGCCTAAACAAGCAAAGAGGTACCTTAAAACATAAGGTACCTTTGTTTTTAAGCTTTTAACTGTTTTATGAAATTAGTACGTCAATTATTATTATTAACTATTGTACTGGCTGTTTTGTCGGGATCAATGGGAATAACGGTACTTGTGCATGAATGCCTAAGTTCAAAAAAAACAGATTATCTTTCTTACCCTGAGCTGAATTTAAGTCATTCTAAATTATGTTGCTACTCCAGCATCAACATAAAATCAACTTCCATTGAATCAAAATCTTCAATAAAGAAAACTGCTTGTTGCAAGTTTAGCAAGCTTAATCTTAAAGTAAAACCTTTCCAATTGAACGTTGGAGTAAAGGTTCCAGACCAACCCAAATTAGTTTTACCCCTGTTTGCATTATCATTAAATTTAAATTCAACAGATTACATTGTTATTTTTAAATTTCGACCACCTCCGGTTGCAGGTCCTCCAAGGACATCTGGTAAAGAAATTATTCTCTTTACCCATCAATTACGTATTCCATCCACTTGTTAAGTACAAAATTTGCAGCTTTTACCAGATAATTTTGTAGTACACTTTTGTGCTACGAGCATAAATTATTTATACTTAACATTAAAAACAATGAAAAGATTACATATTTCTGTATTTCTCCTGATCCTAATTTTATTCTGAAGCGTTGCTAAAACTAATGCACAGACAATTAATGGTTCAGTATTCGAGATTGATGAAAAAAACGATAGAAATCCATTACCCGGAGTTAGTATATATTGGTTAGGAACAACTAAAGGTACTGTATCAGATGCTAAAGGGAAATTTGAAATTTCTAAAAAAGGGATTAACGACCAAAGGTTAATCTTTAGTTTTTTAGGATATCAAAGCGATACTATAAAAGTTACTGCTGGTAAAAACAACATTGAAGTTTTGATGGCAACTACAAACCAGAAACTAGGTGAAGTCGTCATTAAAAATAAAGATGGAGGTTCCTATATTTCGAAGATGAATGCCCGTAAGGTTCAGGTTATTACTACCGGAGAATTATATCGTGCTGCCTGTTGCAACCTTGCAGAGAGCTTCGAAACAAATGCTTCGGTAGATGTGTCGTATAGTGATGCTATAACAGGAGCAAAGCAGATTCAATTACTTGGTTTATCAGGATTATATGGACAGATTATTTCAGAGAATGTTCCCTTAGTACGTGGGCTTGGTGCTTCTTTTGGATTAAATTATATTCCTGGCTCCTGGATGGAATCAATTCAGGTTTCAAAAGGAACATCTTCCGTAATTAATGGTTTTGAATCGATTACAGGTCAGATTAATGTTGAATATAAGAAACCAGCTACAAGTGAGAAGCTTTTCTTTAATCTTTATACAAATTCAAAGATGCGCTATGAAGCAAACTTCAATGCATCTCATAAGATAAACCCAAAACTAAGTACGATGATTTTGGGTCATATTGACGGATTCGATAAGAAGAATGATAATAATGGTGACAATTTTGTAGACATTCCCAAAGTACATACTATTAATTTGTTTAACCGTTGGGACTACATTTTACCTAACCGATGGGTATCGAGACTTGGGGTGAAGTATTTATCAGAAGATAGAACCGGAGGTACTTTAAACTATAATAAAGACACTTATACAGAAGATACTGTTGGCATAAGCTCCAGTGGTTTGCCAGGTTCAACTTACAAGCCGTATGGCATACAAATTAACACAAAAAGATGGGAAGGATTCTGGAAAAACGGACTAATGTTTGCCAACAAGCCATGGAAGAGCCTGGCAATTATTGTTTCGGGAATACGGCACGACCAAACTGGTATTTTTGGTCTTAATAAATACACCGGGCTTGAGCAGAGTTTTAATGCAAACATGTTATTTCAATCCATCCTGGGAAATGAAAACCACAAGTTTACCACAGGCTTAAGCTATTCGAATAATGATTATTCGGAAATATATAACAGAACCAACTTCACTTACCTTTACCAGCTTAATGGAGGAAGCACGTTAGTAGATTTGTTTACCTTAAAGGATTATTACAAGGTTATTTATAATGCTGGCCGCACAGAAAGTGTTTATGGAGCTTTCTTTGAATATACTTTTCACTTCAAAGATGTATTAAGCGTAATTGCCGGAATCAGAGCAGACCAGCATAATAAATGGGGATTATTTTATACGCCGAGATTGAATTTCAAATATCAGGCTACTGAGTCCTTCACTATCCGTGGTTCTACAGGAAAAGGATACCGAACAGCAAATATTTTCGCAGAGAATTATTCATTTATGGCCAGTCAACGCTTATTGGAGTTTACAGAGCCATTAAAACAGGAAGAAGCATGGAATTATGGAATAAATATTACAAAAGATTTTAAACTTTTTAAAAGGAAGTCAGAGTTTGACATTGAGTTTTACCGTACTGATTTTGTAAACCAGGTAATTATTGATATGGACAGTATGCCGCAATCTGTTTTTTTCTATAATTTAAATGGAAAATCATTTTCAAATTCATTTCAGATGCAGTTAACATTTGAGCCATTAAAACAACTATCTGTGCTATTGGCCTATCGTATAAATGATGTAGAAATGACTATTGGAAACAAACTCCGTGAGAAACCCTTTACCAGTAAATATAAAGGATTAGTTACATTTTCGTATGCAACTAAATTTGATCTTTGGAAATTCGATATTACCGGTCAATTGAATGGGCCAATGCGTTTACCAGATCAATATAAAATGCCATTGGTAATACGCAGAACGTATACGCACACAGAACCATGGTTTAATTTACTGGCACAAGTAACAAAAAAATATAAAAACTGGGATTTTTATATCGGCGGTGAGAATCTAACAAATTTCATTCAAAAGGATCCGATTACGGAATATTTTGCAGCCTACCACACTCACTTTGATACATCCATGGTATGGGGACCGCTTGTTGGGACAACTATATACGGCGGATTACGTTATAATTTAAAATAAATGTCAGACGGGGTTAAAACCCCGTCTTTTTTTTGTTAGAACTTCTGTATTTTTGTTTTACAATAATTAGAACGATGAACACATTTAACCAGATCGACATAAACTCATTCAATCAAAGAGGGGTTACAACAGAAATAATTGAAAATCAGATTACTAAATTTAAAACAGGATTCCCTTTTGTTATTCTTGAAAAGCCAGCGACACCTGATGACGGGATAGTTGTTCTTCCTCAGCAATCTGTAGAAGAACTTTCTGCTCTTTTTGAAAGAGAATCTAAGAACTATTCTATAATCAAGTTTGTACCGGCTTCAGGAGCTGCAAGCCGAATGTTTAAAAATCTATTTACCTTTCTGGAAACATATAGAGGGACTAAAGAGGAAAATGTTCTTCTTCTTCATGATTCTGACAAAAATTCAGCAGGTTATTGTATACAGAATATAAACAAATTTGCATTTTACAACGACCTTTTTGAAAGAATGCAGAAGGATGGTCTTAATTTAACATCAGTTATTGAAGAAGATGACTTTACAACTCTGGTCAGCTATATCCTTCTTTCAAAAGGTCTTAATTACGGCAGTCTACCCAAAGGCTTACTTAAATTCCATAATTATATTGATTACTCAAGAACAGCATTTGAAGAGCATATGGCAGAGGGAGCCGCCTATGCCTGTGATTCAAAAGGTATCGTTAGAATACATTTCACGATTTCGCCAGAGCATATTGAACCATTTCTCGAATTAATTCAATTGGTAAAACCCAGATATAGTAAAACCTTGGGTGTTAATTATGATATTACCTATTCTATACAAAAACCATCAACAGATACAATTGCCGTTGACATAGACAATAATCCATTCAGAGATGAAAAAAATACGCTTGTATTCCGACCAGGCGGGCATGGGGCACTAATTGAAAATTTGAACGATTTAAATAATGACATCGTTTTTATTAAGAATATTGATAATATTGTTCCGGATAAAATAAGGGGGACTACTTATTTGTATAAAAAAGCGATTGGAGGTCTTTTAATAAAATTGCAACATAAGATCCATACATTTCTTCGGCAACTTGATGTTCGATGTGATATAGAACTAATTGAAGAGGTTAGCAGATTTGCCAAATCAGAATTATTTATTCAATTCCCAGAGGAATATGCTAAATATTCCCTGGAACAAAAACAAGATTGTTTGAAACTAAAACTCAATCGTCCGATTCGAATTTGTGGGATGGTTAAGAATCAGGGTGAGCCTGGAGGTGGCCCGTTCTGGTTAAGAAATTTATCTGATTCTATCAGCTTGCAAATTGTTGAATCGAGCCAGGTTAATTTAAACGATTCATCACAGAAAAATATCTTTTCAACCTCTACTCATTTTAATCCTGTTGATCTTGTTTGTGGAATTTCGAATTACAAGGGAGAATCTTTTGATTTACGCAATTATATAGATCAAAGCACTGGATTTATATCAATAAAGTCAAAAGATGGAAGAAATTTAAAAGCACAGGAGCTTCCCGGTCTATGGAATGGAGCAATGGCAGAATGGATCAGTATTTTTATAGAAGTTCCTCTTATTACCTTTAATCCTGTAAAAACAATAAATGATTTATTAAGGGATGAACATCAATAATAGTACGATTCTTATTTTTTAAGAATTGTACTACATCTATTTGCATCAATTTCAGGAATCCATGCATCTTTATAGCCAATTTCAACAAGTTTGGCCCGTACTTTTTCAGCATCTTCCATAGTTGTAAATTCTCCAAAAATAAATCTTAGAATACCATCCGGGCCATTACAAATCCTAACTTGCCTCAGATTAGCGAAGTATTTAATTTTCATATTTCCTGCGCCCACCTGAATAGTATAAGAGGGCATTCCGGAAGGTAACCGACTTCCATTTCCAAGAATATCTTTAACAAGGTCATTGTCATCACATGCACAACGTTTTGAATCAATTTCGGGCACCCAAGCATCTGAAAATCCATTATTTCGAATTTCATTTACAATTGCTTCTGCTGATGCTTTTGATGAATATGACCCAACAATAATTCTGGCTAGACCATCTTTTCCATAGCAAATCTTTTTATCATCAAGCTTATTAAAATAGCGCACTTTCATAAACCCCGCACCAACCTGAACAGTAAACCTGTCTGTCCTTGTATTTTCACTTGTATCACATGATGGCAAATATCCGTTTAATTGGAACTCAGGTTTTATTGCAGACTTAGACCCTTTATTCATTTGAGAAATATTATTCCTTGAAACACGGGCAACAGAATCTGTACGAGCCTGCTCAATTGCTTTTCTCAGCTTTTTTTGCCTCTCTATTGCAATACGCTCCTTGTTAATCAGATTTTTTTCCTGAATATCTTTTAAAGCATTAATTTTTTGAATGTCTGAAATGCTATCTCGTATTGCCTTTTCTCTGGCTTTCTGATATGCAATGTTTTTACTTTCTATACTAATATTAGTAGTTTTTTTTGCTTGAGTAACACTATCACGGAGATGTTTTTCGCGTTTTTGTCTTTCAGCTATTTCTTTTTTCTCAGAAATGATTCTTGCAGTTTCTTCTTTTTTCTTTATTTCCTCCTGTTTTTGCAAAGCTATTCTGATGCTATCACTGAGATGTTTCTCCTTAATAGCTTTTTCTTCCTGAGCTTTTTGAACTTCAATTTGAGCAAGTGACTCTTTTGCAAGTTTAATGCTATCTTGTTTATATTTTTCGTCTTTAGCCTTTTTAAGTATTAAACTAGCTGACTTTGAAATACTATCCTGCCTATACCTTTCTTCTGCTGCTTTTTTTAATGCGCTTACTTTCAAACTCTCAATACTATCTTTTTTAAACTTTTCCTCTGCCTCTCTTTTTAATGAGATTAGTTTCAAATTTTCAATACTATCTTTTTTAAATTTTTCCTCGGCAGCTCTTTTTAATGAAGATAATTTAAAATTTTCAAGACTATCCTTTAAGAATCTTTCCTTGGCAGCTTTTTTTAATGAAATTAATTTCAAATTTTCAAGACTATCCTTTAAGAATATTACCTTGGCAGCTTTTTTGTTGATGGCAAGTTGAGCATTAAAAATACTGTCTTGTAGTGCCTTAGCAATTTCTATCTCGGTCTTTTTGTTTTCCGTATCACTTTTTTTATTGGTAATAACCGTATCAGTTAGGTTAACAGACTGATGAATATTAGTCTCCTTAGGAATAGAATCTTTTCCAACATCAATTTTTTCAACTTCGAAAGATGTCTCATTCGGCTTCAGCGTTTTGTTGCTATTTATATTTCGAGCAGCAGTATCTGACTTAATTAACAGTGTGTTTTCTTGATTTTTTGCTTGCTGTTCCTGGGCTTTTTGTTGTTCCTTAACTTCTTGAATCTGCTGGATTGAAAGCTCCTGCTGTTTTTTTATTTGAATAAGTTCTGCTTCTCTTTCTGTGGTATCAACCTCTTTTGTTCCACTAAATATAGATTCCTTAAACCCATTAGCATCAAAATATTTAACACAAAGGACTTCAAAATTATCTCCATCATTTTTTTTATTCGAGGAGAATAATGCGAGATTGTTCTTTTCATTTTTTTTAAAGTACAATTCATCAGCCGGGCTATTTATAGGAATCCCAATATTTTCGGGATCAATCCACATATTGTTTTTAAAACTACTGGAGAAAATATCGTATCCCCCCATTGTTGCATGCCCTTGTGAACTAAAATACAATGTATTTCCATCATCAGAAATCCACGGAGTATCCTCATTTAAAGGTGTATTTATCAGGAATCCTAAATTTTCTGCTTCAGTCCAACTTCCATCCAATCTTTTTTCTATTTTGTAGATATCTTTACCCCCAAACCCACCTGGTCTGTCGCTAACAAAAAACAATTTTGATCCATCGCGTGAAATCGATGCATATGTTTCATTGTAAGCAGTATTAATACTTAAATTATCATATGGGTCTGTCCATTTATTTCCGTCCTGGAGAGCATAAAATATATTATAGCTACCTTTTCTATCCGATGAAAAAAGCAAGAATTTACCATCAACTGATAAACATGAGAATTTGTCGTTGTAAAGGCTGTTAATGCTACCGGGAAGCAATTCTGCCCGCGTCCAGGTGTTTGAGTTTCTTTTCATCTCATAAATGTCAGACTTTCCTTTTGCTCTTTCGGAGAGTTTTTCTCTGGTGAGGAACAACAAGTTGCATTCAGAATTTAATTGTGCAGAATAGGAAGAATAAGTCCCGGCATTAACATAAGGAACTTTAACAAATTGAACCTTTAATGGATTAGAAAGAAGTTTTTTTGCAACACTAATCTGTTCTATCCTTTTATTGGCTTCATTAAGCACATCAAAATTCTTCTGATTAATCAATTTTCCGGTTTTTGTTATCAGAAAATCTTTGAATTTTTCATAATTAATTAAAGCCTCTTCAAACTTATTTGACCATTGAAGAACCTGGCCCAAATAAAAAAAAGAAAATACGGGAGCACTTCTTTCTTTATAGCTATTATCATTATAGTCAGAAATTGAATTTAAAACTGATTTTTCGAGGTAAGGAAATGCAGCTGTTTTCTGATTTGTTTGAACATAACAAAATCCAATAAGAAAGTTTAAGTTACAATTGTCCTGATCATCTTTAAGCAAACGAAGAAGTATCGTAAGAGCATCAGAAAACTGGTTATTATTCATCAGGTCGCGCGCCTGTTCAAAGTCAGTTCTAAAATCCCTTATAAATGGTTTTTGGTTAGTTTTACCAGGGTTTATTGCATAAGAGGAGGGCTGAGGAAAGCCCAAAGTAATGAACAAAATTATTAACAAAAAACATTTCCTCATTTCTTCCTAATTGGAGCGTATACTATTATTCAAAATATTTTCAATAAAATATAACGACAGTACTTTTCTATACTCCTGATTTACAAGAACATATCAAAATACCATTGCAAGCACATACTAAATGAAAAATAAACAGAAAAGACGGGCTTAGTACAATTCTTTTATTAACAAGAGACCACCAATTATTAACTATTTACTGCATTATAGCAACTAGAAAATGTTATTTTATTTCTGTGGTGTGAGTTTTATTAACTTTTGTAACTCATCAACAGAAAAAGGTTTTACCATATGCCCATCCATTCCGGCTTGAAGACAATTGTCTCTGTTCTCCTGAGTAGCATCTGCAGTTAAAGCAATAATTTTAACTCTTTTGCTGCGTAAGGTTTCATGTTCCCAATTCCTGATTTGGTGAGCAGCTTCAATACCATCCATACCAGGCATTTGAATATCCATCAAAATAAGATCAAAATCAGATTTTTTGACCATTTCAATTGCCGCAATTCCATTTTCAGCAATAGCTATTTTATGATTAAATTTCTTTAAGGATATTGCAATAACCTGCTGATTTACTTCATTATCTTCAACTAAAAGAATATTAATCTGGCCACTTACCTGAGAAGCAGGTTTAAGTGCCTGGTCCCATCCTAATGAGCCATTGTATATACTTTCAGGAAACAATCGGGATATCTGGTCTGCAAGATCAAGTGCTTTAACGGGTTTAGCAAGGAAGCCATTAAAACCAAAGCTAAAAATGTCAGCTGAGGAAACAGTATCAAGTCTGGATGTAATCAGAATTAATTTAATATCATTCAACGCAGTATCACGACGGACTTCCTTTGCAAACTGAATTCCATCAATTTTTTGGAGATGATGATCAACAAGAATTAATTGAAATGGAAAAGGTGAAACAGATGCCGCTCTAATAATAGAAATGGCAGATGCAGAGTTATCTGATTCATGAATTTTACAATTCCAGAATTCGAAATATTTTTTAAATATTACCCTTGTATTCTGATTTTCATCAATAATAAGTACTTTTTTTCCATGTAAATTAAGATATTGAGAATCATTCAATTGCCTACCTGATTCCAATAGAAAAACTGAAGTAAAAGAAAATTCTGACCCCTTATTAAGTGTACTCTGGAGTGTAATTTCACCACCCATCATTTCAATGATTCTTTTTGAAATAACAAGGCCAAGGCCTGAACCAGTGTATTTTCTGGTAATAGTAGGATCTAGCTGTGAAAATGCATTAAATAATTTCAATTTATCCTCGTCAGAAATACCTATTCCCGTATCCCTCACTTTGAAGTTAATTTTTACAAAATCATCAGCTTTTTCAACTAACTCCAATGAAAAGAACACTTCCCCGTTTTGAGTGAATTTTATTGCATTCTCCAATAAATTTGATAATACCTGCCT
This sequence comes from uncultured Bacteroidales bacterium, assembly GCA_903923925.1. GTDB lineage: Bacteria > Bacteroidota > Bacteroidia > Bacteroidales > CAIXZF01 > CAIXZF01. The sequence continues at coordinate 69,537 of CAIXZF010000112.1, read as the reverse complement.
AAGTCTGATAGCATCCCCATTAACTAAGCCAGGAATCATTGAATCAAAATAAGTTACCAATTCACATCTATTGTCAGATGCTTTGGGAGAGAATACTTCAACTATTTCATTAAACACAGTGCTAATAGCGAAAGGCCGGCTTTCCAGTTGTATTTTACCGGATTCAATTAAAGAGAAATCGAGAACGTTGTTAATGATAGTTAATAACTGATTTGAGGATTTTATAATTACATCAGCATATTGATTTTGTTGAGGTGACAGTTGTGTTTGTCTGAGAATTTCTGCCATTCCAATTATACCATTCATAGGAGTTCTGATTTCGTGCGACATGTTTGAAAGGAACACACTTTTCGCTCTATTTGCTTTTTCTGCTATATCCCGTTGTATTTGCAGGAGTTTGTTGCTTTTTATTTTCAATCTTAAAAATAGAAACACCAGTACAACAAATGCAGAAACCAGAATAAAACCAATAATAAAAAGGTTCGAAATATATTTTTGCCGTTTAAGCTCAAGACTTTGGATCCTGGATTTATATTTAAGATTTTCAATTTCTTTCTCTTTCTTTTCTGTTTCGAATTTCGTTTGTAATTCTACCATTTGTTTGGAATATATTTCCTTATTCAAGGTATCATTAGCTGTTTGAAATAATAAAACATAGTCATAAGCTTTATTGAATTGATTTAGGTCTGCATAAATCTGGTACATTGATTGATAGCAAGATCTCAATTGATCCAGTTGTTTATTTTTAGTCGCAAAAGTTGCTGCTTTGTCGAGATAATCCAGTGCTTCTTTATATTTATTCTGCATTTTATAAACACTTCCAATATAAAAAAGAGTGTTAGCATCTATTGAACCCAGCTCTTGTGAAATTTTATAGGATTCAAGAAAATATTTAAGAGCCTGATTATATAACTGGGACTCATAATACATGCTTCCGATGTTATTAAGGGCCATAGTTTTGCCTTGCTTATCATTCGTTTTTTCGCACCATGCAAGGAATTCATTGAATGCTTTTAAAGCCTCATCAGGTTTACCCATTACACTGTAAATCATGCCTATATTATTAACCATGGCACTCATTAACTCAGCATTTTTTATTTTTTTAAATACATCTAATGCTTTTGTATATTGTTCGAGAGAATTATTATATTGCAACAAGTAGTAATAGATATTTCCAATATTATTATTTGCTTTACCAATACCAATTGAGTCTTTAAGTTCAGTATTTGTTTTTAGTGTCGATAAATATAATTCCAATGCTTTCTGATATTTCCCCAAAGCTTCCATTGTAGCTCCCTGATTTGTGAGAGCAGCAGCTATTCCAGCCTGATCTTTAATCTTCTGAGAAATATACATACTAGAGTCAAAATACTTTTGTGCGGCATTATAATCTTTATAGCTAAAATAGGAGTTGCCAATATTTAGCAATGAAAGGGCTTCCTGTTTGCCATTTTTGCTAGCCCGACTGGTTTCCAGTGCCTGAAGGGCAAAATCGAGAGATTTGGAAATGTTTGATGAGCTATACAATTTTGCAAGGTCATTTAAAGCTTCAATCTTTTTTTCTCCGGATAGTTGATCGATATTCTGTTCAAGCTTTCCCATGAAAGCTGAATTCTGACTTTGGCAATAAATTGTTAAAAGGCAAAAGAGCAACAACAGGTAAAGGTTTTTATTCATACATGCAGGAATTAATTTATCCCAAAGGATAATTCAAATTTAGAAAAAATAGTTATCTAATCGAAATTTATACAGAACTTATAGTAAATATGATACAAACTCTGCTACAACCTCAAATGTTTAGCTAAATAAAGTAATTATAACTTTAATATTTAAGTGTTTTTGGAACTAATTTAAGTTTTTGTTTTTCCTTGGTTTGTTCTTTTGCTTTCACCTCCGCGACGCTTGTAGTGGACGTTGACTCGCTAACTAAAGTAACTGAGAACTCATTTTTTCCAGATTTGCTTCTGGAAACAAAATAATCTTTGGGATTAGAATTTGATTTTATATAAAATAAATCATCTGAAAGTGTATTAATTGGAAATCCAGCGTTGACCGGGGAGGAGAAAGAAATTCCATTTACATTGGTATAAAATATATCATACCCTCCCATTCCGGCAAGGCCATTTGAGCTAAAATAAAGAGTTTTGCTATCATCGCTGATAAACGGGGATTCTTCATTCCCAGGAGTATTAATTGTATTACCTAAATTTTCGGAAACACCCCAATCACCACCAAAAGGTCTGGTGGACCTATAAATATCTTTGCCTCCACGTCCTCCTTTTCTATCACTGACAAAATATAGCGTTTTGCCATCGCTACTAATACAGGCGAAAGATTCTTCGCTTTTAGGTGTATTAATGTTAGGATTAAGAGGAACAGGTTCAGACCAAAGTGACTTACCTTTTCTCGTTGAAGAAAAAATATGAAAATTCCCATCTCTGTTCGATGAAAAGAACATTGTATTACCATCTTTTGAAACAGAACAAAAATTATCATCAGCATCACTATTTATAAAAGGCATTCTAATGGGTCTGCCCCATTTATTATCCGTTTTTTTCATATAAAAGATATCACTACCGCCCTGACCGGTAACTCCCATTTTTCTTCTTGAGAAATAAATAACAGATCCATTATCAGCAACCTGTGCGGCATAATCGGAAAAAGAAGCAGCATTCACATAAGGTAACTCAGAGAGAGTAACTTTCGCGGTGTTCTCCATGAGTTTCTTCGCATTGGCAGTGATATCGATTTTCCTATTAATATCATCTAACTGGACTTTATCTTTTTTAGGGTCGAGGTAAGTTCTGAATACTTTATAATTTATAAGGGCCTCATCGAATTTGTAGTCATTGTAAAGGTAATCGCCGATACGAACGTAAGCAAACACAGGAGCTTTTCGTTGAGAAGGAGTATTGGTATAATTAGGAATTGTGTTTTTTATAGCTTTTTCAAGTAGAGGAAGGGCATCATTTTCCAGTCCATCAATATTCATAAAGCAATCGGCCACAATAAAATTAAGGTTAGAATTTTCAGGATCTTCAAGAAGTAATTGTTTATAAGCAGGGAGAACCTCCTGATACTTTCGCTGGTCAAACATCGTAGCAAGAGCCTCATAATTCTGTCTGGTATCCTTTTCCTGTACAATAGGCAGAAACTGAGCATAGGAAATTATTGGCATTATAAATGCAGACAATAAGCCAGCTATAAGAACCAGAATTAACTTCATTTTAACCATTGACCCCCCAAAACATCATTAGCAAATTTCAGTCCTAAGTTAATAAAATCTGGCATATAATAAACAAGCTGTCTTATCGCGAAATCTTTATTAAAAATGTTTAAAATTCCGACTGATGAAAATGAACAATGAACTAATACGAAAAGTTTAAACTTTTGTTTTACGGATAGAAAACTTTCTTTCCTCTCCTGCTCTCAATCTGCGAAGATTTTTCGTATGGGTAATTGGAATAAAAACCGCAACAAGGACAGAAAACAGGACAAGAGTTGTATAATGTTCTCTGGAGAAAAAATACACTATGAACGGAAAACTAATTGCGGCAAAAACTGATGCGAGTGAAACATATTTAAATAGAACGAAAACCAGAATAAAAACGCCAAGAACGAAAAGGAAAACATCAGGATAAAGCGCAATCATAATCCCAACCATGGTTGCGACACCTTTACCACCTTTAAAACCAACATAAATTGGAAAAATATGTCCCAATGTAGCAACTAGAGCAAGTACAATTTTCAAGTTTATAATTTGCCAATCATCATAATAAGATGGAGCGAAAATATTTGCAAGATAAACCGCAAACCAACCTTTCACTACATCAATTGCCAGAACAGGTATACCTGCCTTTGCACCAAGAACTCTAATAGTATTAGTAGCTCCTGCATTTCCGCTCCCTTTTTTTCTAACATCGATCCCGAAAAACAAACGACCTATCCATACTGATGAAGGGATTGACCCAATTAAATAAGCCAGTAAAATGGCAGAAGCAATACTAATAATAAAGAAATTACCTATCAAATTATTGAATTTAAATAATGTGCAAAATTACGCATAATTTTATTCAGTTGTACTTTCCATTCTTTTCAGAAAGTCTTTCTTCTTTTTCACAGTAGCAATATTAAATCTATAATTCTCTTCACCCTTTTCTCCTTTTTGAGTTCTTTTATCAGGTTTAAGCTCAGTAATAATAATGTTAAAATCATTATTGGAAGAAATTGCCTGCATCAAACCACGGCTATAATTGAAATAATACCATTTATTCTCATCAATTTCAAAATAGAGGTCAAGGATATCGCCACTTCTCTTTTTGGTTATTTCAAGATATCCTTTTACATATTTATTAATCTGAGATTTTTCCATATTGGCAATACCAATCTGTTTATCAGAGACAAAGGAATTTGTAAGCGGATTCCATTTCATTTTTACATCTGAAAAGAAGAAGGTATGATTAAGTTCTGAAGGCACTTTTTTTAAACTACCATAAAGACTAATTTCTGAGATTAAATCTTCTGCATCTTTAATTCCTACAATTTCAGACAATGATTTTTTAACTTTATCAGTTGACATATCTGCAGCACTCAGGTTTGATTCTTTGAGAGCTTCAACAATCATTTTCATTGCATTTTCAGCAAAAAAGAAGTCGAGCGCTATAACCATATCAAAGGAAGCAGAGTCAGGAACTACGAAATAATCGACTGCACCAAACGAGGATAGTTTAAGTTGACCGAAAACCGTTCCCAGGTTGATTTTACCTTCCCCATGCAAAATGCAGGCTCTTCTGTTAAGGCTTAAAAAGTTGCCTGGCAAGATAGGCTGTCTGAGTTTTTCGAGGCTTCCAATTCTGTATTCATCAGTATTTGCGACATATTCCACTACTCCGTTAGCTGAAATCAGATCCTGATCACTATAGTTCTCCTTTCTTGTGAGAAAGGCAGAATAAATGTGGTTGCTTTTTTGTGAGAATGCCAGAGCTGCAAATAGATTTTTATTAGCAACATCTCTCAAGTCTTTATATACTGGAAGAACAATCGCTTTTGGATCAACAACTGTGTCGAATCTAACCCAGGCTTTTGGAATTGTGTCGCAATCATTTTTAATTCTGTAACCGCCTTTGAAATTAAGAAATTCCCGACTTGCTTTAATTTTAATATCACCAGCAAAATCGAACTGCTCACTTAATTTAAAGTTAAGTGAATCAGAAATATGACCATGGGCATTTGTTTGCAATGTTGAGTCAACATTTATTTTATCCAGATAGAAAGGGTGCTTTTCGCCTTTATCATCTACATAATAGTAGTTACCTACGCCGGTAAAGCTTTTTCGCGATTGAATATCAACAATAGCTTTATCGATTTCATGGTATTTTGTAACAGTATTGGCAAGGATTTTGGCATTGTTAAGAGTTTGCATTTTTGCTTCCTTGAAAATAGTGACTTTACCCTGATCAGGAAAGACCGCAGCATCAGCAACTTTTATAAAGCTTACCTGTTCTGCGTAGATAATGTTATTCCGGAGGTTATATTTTGCTCTGGGAGAGAAGAATCTAAGTGAATCCTGCTTGGGGTGAACAGAAACGAACTCCGACCCACTTATATCAATATCAACCAGTTCACGAATATCTTTCTGATCGCTGGTCTGATTGGAGAGTCCTTTGCTATTTGTGAGTGCAATTTCTTCCTTATCCATAAACCATTCAAACTCATCCATGAAGCAAATATATTGGTTCACAGGAAATTCTACTTTTGATCCGCCACCATTCGATTTAAATTCACCTTTTCTATCCTTAAAATCGATATGTGATTTATAATTGTGAGTTGAAAATGCCAAGTCCTTAAGATCGTAGGTTTTCAATCTGAAGTTCGCTGTATCCGCATCAAAGACAATATTTTTGAATTTGAATAATTTGGAATCCATTTCAGCATCGGCAACCTGAACTAAACCTTGACCGGTTAATGAATTAGAGGTCAACTGCAGTTCTCCGGTTAGTTTTGTTTGACCATTATATAAAATAATTGGTTTTTTGTCGGATGAAACTGACATAAGGTCTTTGTATGGCATCCAGTGCTGGAGTACATCTTCACCAGTAACTGAAGGATACTGAACAGCAGAAGTTTGTTCGAGGAGTTCAAACTTTTGCAATCTTGCATTAACTGAATCAGGAAAGAAAGTATAATCTTCAGATACTGAGGTAGAAACGAGGTACTTTAGAGCTCCATTCCCTTTTAAGCCTTTATGACTCAGATTGATCTGATTCGTAAATGTTCCAACGCCTCCATAAACAGGTAAACCAGAAGGCGGTGTGTTTTTGATAAAACCGAGCGAATAATCTTCCTGAACTTTCAGAGGATCTTCGATGTCTGGAAAAATTCCAGCAGAAACCAGGTAACCATCGAATTTTATATCATCTGTTGCGAAATTGTCGAGGTTGCTGATTGAAAAAGGATATACATGAAAGAAAAACTTATCCCTTTTATATACGCCTCTCTGAATCCTGAATCCATCATAGTAAACGTAAGCATCACCTTTACTATTAAAAATCGGATATTCAGGATATGGATGAGTACCTGATTTGTTATTGGGGTGATCAATAAGCAGGTCACCGCTAAGGCTTCTTATTACTGTTTTTACTCGAACGAGTGGATATTCGCCATATTCATTCTTTTCACGCTCATGAACCATAAAGCTCATTGAATCCACAGTTGGCAGATTGAGTTTAAACCTTGAATATTCGAATGAACAATCCTTGGCAAAGTAATCGAAAAGACCAGCATGAACGCGGCCGGAAAAGAAGAAATCTCTATTCTTTTTCAACAAAAGTTCTTGATTATCAGGATATATATACACTTTTTGAGAATCGCTCAAATAAACCATTGGAACACCTCTGAGACGCAGGTCGAAATTAAGGAGACTAAGCGTTGCATTGGGTTGAGATGCGATAGACGAACTGAATTGGATAACGTCATAGTCTGTTTTCTTTGCTCTGGCATTTAAGTAATTGAAAAGACGATCCTTGATATACGCTTTATCCTCATCTAAATTGTAAATGAGAAAACCACGAACAGTTAAATTGAGCAACATTGCTTTTACCTGCTCAATTGGTTTTCGCATGTAAGAAGATAATTCGCCGAGGTAAATGTCTCTGGATTTATATTTTTTAGAATAATTGAAAATAACATCAAGAGGGTTAATATCTTCAATACCCTGAAGTTTGAGAATCCTTGATTCCCTGTAATAGTTCGCTGATTCAAACATGGCACTGCTTTCTCTGCCAGGGCCTTTTATCATCGTGAAATCAACCTTTGGTTCATCCATTTTCCAGTAAACCGCTTCGCAGTACATATCAATTGCATGGTAAGTGTCGTAGTATGGACTCATAGCAATCCCATCATCCGCACGTATCAGAGAAACTTCTCTGGATTTATCAATATACTTAAGTTCCAAACCTGGGTGATAAATTGAATCGCCTTCCCAAAAGATTGTAACAGAAGATCTCTGCGATGTTATTTTATCCTTTCTGATTCCAAATCCCCTGGATCCGCAAACAATAAAGATCTTTCCATCTCTTTTAAAAAACAGGTATGCATCCTGTTCTTTATTCCCGCTTCCAATTACTCTTGAACCATTCATAGAAAATCCACCTTCGTAATCAATATCTTTAAAAAGACTATTGATTTTCATTCTCACATCATACGAAGTAAATCGGGGGTAAGAAGCACGTTCCTCTGTATTGTTTGCAAGAATTTTTTCTTCGAAATTCCCTACGAGTGGTAATTCAAAATATTGTCGATTATAGAATTTAACAGTATCCGCAGAATATTTAGAGAACCTGAGCCCAATTTTATACTTGCTTAATTCGGCATACACTACATTTTCTTCAAATCCAGCTCTTTTCCAATTAACTTTTCCGCCGGTTCCAATCCACAAATTTTGTGTGGGATAATAGGTACCACTTGTGTTGTAAATAGTAGAGCTGTCATTATTTGCATAACAAGTCAGATCAAGTGAAGGAAAAACCACTCTGGGAACAGAATCATACGAGAAGGTATAGTTTTTATTGTTTGATTTCCATTTAGTTGCAGAAGAACTATAGAGTACATTGTTCTGGAAGAGGTTAATTGATATCTCAAGGAAGGCGAGGAATTTTCTATTGCTGGATACTTCGAAACTTTTTTCCAGAATTGAAAACCAGGCATCAAGACTTTTCTGATCAGGATTCGTATTTAAAAAAGAAATAAGTGCTGACAAATACTGATCAAAATGAGGAAAAGGTTTCATTTTGAATTTCAGCATTGTATTAGAAATGCGTATAATCTTGTCTTTTAATTGGTCTGTGTTCTGGGGAGCGTTCCACTGTAAAGTAAAACGATCAATAAGATCGCGCCCTTCTTTTCGCTTATCCTTTTCATAGAGACCATCAAAGTATTTCGACAAGTCCAGTATAAACTGGGCATGCTCAGTTGAGAAACTTTTTGGCATGTTCTGCGCTGTGGATTTTTCCACAATTACAAAAACCAAAGCGATTAGGATAATGAAACGTACCAGGTTCCTCATGAAGAATTATAGGCTGTTCAAATGAAATACTTCCGCCATCCAGCGGTTTTTGGTAAGGAAACGATCTCTTTGTAGATTTAGTTCCGTAGTTTTAACAGAAATTACATTCTGGTCATCTTCATAAAATCCGCTAAGCAGGAGAAGGCCTCCAGGTTTAAGTTGACGAATATATAATTGCATATCTCTCAACAAAATATTTCTGTTGATGTTTGCAAAAATTACATCAAAAGATTCATCAGGAATTGAATTTGCATCACCCAGGAGAACTTCAACCTGAAGAGCATCATTAAGTGATTTATTTTCAATTGCATTACGATATGCCCAATCGTCATTATCAATTGCCAGAATTCTGGATGCACCAAGTTTTGCTGCCAGAATAGCCAGAATTCCAGTACCAGAGCCCACATCGAGAATTACTTTCCCCGCAAGGTCGAGATCCAGGATAAGGTCCATCATCATGAATGTTGTTTCGTGATGGGCAGTACCAAACGACATCTTAGGTTCAATAATAATTTCGAGAGGATAAGCTGGATCCGGTTCATGGAAAGGAGCTCTTATTCTGCATCGTCCGGGAATAATTACATGATCAAAATTTTGCTCCCAAACAGCATTCCAATTCTGCTCTTCTACTTCGCTAATCTTATATGTAATTTGAACAGAACTGAACTTTTCTCCCAGAAATTCCAGCATTGTATCTTCAGAGAATATTTCAGTAGGGATATAGGCAAACAGAAAATTATCTTCTTCTGTAAAGCTTTCAAATCCGAGCTCGCCCAAATAAGCTATTATAATCTCGTTCTCAATCTTCTGCTGGTTATTGCTGAAAATCAGCTCCGTATATTTCATTATTTAGGTTCAGTATTAAAAGGAATTGGCAATTGCCAGAAAATCTTCTGGTTTAAGTGAAGCACCACCGATAAGACCGCCATCCACATCCGGATTTTCAAACAAAGCGCGGGCATTCGTAGAAGTGCAGGAACCTCCATAAAGAATAACAGTTTCATCGGCAAAGTCCTCACCATAGTTCTTTCTGATGAGCTGGCGAATATAATGGTGCATTTCCTGAGCTTGTTCAGGAGAAGCATTAACACCAGTACCAATTGCCCAAACTGGTTCATATGCAATTATAACCTTACTAAATTCTATTGCAGAAAGAAAGAAAAGGGATTCTTTGAGTTGCTTTTCGACAATCTGGAAATAATGTCCTTTTTCTCGTTCAGGCAATAGTTCTCCACAGCAAAATATTGGAATTATTCCATTAACAAGGGTTGCTTTAACTTTTTCAGCAAGAAAGGCGTGATCTTCCTTAAAATTTGATCTTCTTTCAGAGTGGCCGATAATACAATACTGAACTCCAAGGGAGTAAAGCATAGCGGCAGAAACTTCACCGGTAAAGGCGCCAAAATCTTTAGGATAGCAGTTTTGAGCACCGATTCCAATACCAGATTCCTGGAGCATATCCATAGCAAGTTCAAGGTATGGAAATGGTGGACAAACAACGATTTCAGCCTCTTCCGGCTTATTATCCTTAATCAATTCAGCCAGCGTTTCGAACATTTGTTCTGCTTCCTGGAAATTTTTATTCATTTTCCAATTGCCGGCAACCATCTTTTGTCTCATAGTTAACTCACAATTTAGTATTCAGATTATTAATTTATACAACAAATCAAAACTCAAACGAGAGAATAAAAATATTAATTTTTTCTGATTCTGGGGTCAAGAAGACCATAGATCACGTCTACAAATATATTGATAAAAATGAGCAGGATAGAAATAAAGAGCACACAACCCATAACAACAGGAAAATCGTACTTCTCGAGAGCATCCACAATAACAGTTCCCATTCCTTTCCAGTCGAAAATATATTCAATAAAAACAGCACCTGCTAAAAGAGAAGCCAACCAGCCCGAAGCTGCAGTAATTACAGGATTCATTGCATTTTTTAGGGCATGGGCCATTATTACCTTCCTGTTACTTAAGCCTTTAGCCCGGGCAGTTCTGATATAATCCTGAGAGAGTACTTCGAGCATAGAACTGCGTGTAAGTTCAACAACAACAGCTAAAGGCCTGATTCCAAGAGTTACGGCTGGCAAAATTAGATTTTTAATGCTAAGATATTCTCCTTCGCCGAAATCATCAACAGTATAAAGACTTCCAACCATATTAAGATGGGTAAAATCAGCGAGCAGGTAGGCAAAAATCCAGGCAAAAAGAACTGCAGCAAAAAATGAAGGTAAAGACATCCCGAGCACCGAAAGTACAAGTGATGTATGGTCAAAATAGCTGTCTTTGTAAATCGCCGATAAAATGCCAATGAAAATTCCGACAATCAAGGCAAAAGCCATTGAAACTATAGCAAGCAGGAACGTTTTAGGAAAGGCTTCGGAAATAATCTCTGAAACCTTTTTTTTACTCTGGTACGACCTACGCAGATACGGTATTTTAAGAATTACTATTTTGGAAAACGAAACAGAAGCAATACTGATAAAAGGCATATACTTAGATGAATCGAGGTACCAAAAACTATTATCATCTTTACAATTATGAATAGACATTGGTGAAACATCATTCAAAAAATTGAGGTATTGTAAGAAAATAGGTTTATCACGACCCAAATCTTTATTAATTGCGGCAACTGAGTTAATATCAGCACGCTGACCAAGCATCATCCGGGCAGGATCTCCAGGCAGAACATTGAAGAGCAGAAAAACAACTGTTAACACTCCAAATACAACCAGCAGGCCATACAATAAGCGCTTTAGGATAAATCCAGGCATGCTGAAGTAATGATTTAAGGTGATTCTAGTTTATTGGATATTTTATTTTGAAATCATCAAATGACGGAAAATCGTTGTAATGCCATTTTTTAATTACAACACCATTTTTAATAAGTACTAATCCCGGATTAGCCCGAACCATCGCTTTTAATTCTGTATCATCCGTTTCATAGAAATCAACATCCAGTTTTTGTTCTTTTTTCCAAATAGCTGTTTTATCCGGAGGAGTTGAAGTCAGGCCAATAACAGTATACCCCAGCTGTTTGGCTTTTGTAAAGAAGGCTGCAAACTCTTTCAGCGGTTCAGTTTTAGTTGCTTCAGCTTGAACACATACAAGAAATAATACATACTCTGGATTTCTCATAAAGGAATTTGTGAGGTCATTACTGGCAGTATCAAGAATTCTGAAGTTTGGTGCCAGGTAAGTGTTAGGATCTTCAATCCGCGTATCTTTATATTGCCACTTTGACATCCAGACACTATCGCTGAAGGGTAAAGTACTAGAAACAAACTCTTTTACTTCCTTTGTTTCTTTATTTTCGTAAACAAGGTAATAATTTACAGGCTTAAGTTTTCCGGGAACCATATGATTACCAGCTTTCCACGAGGTAAAATCGATTGCAGGAAGATGCCGGATATTATAAATTTCAAACCAAACAAAAAACAGTGGAATTAATGCCAGCATAATAAGTGAGACATTTTTCGAATACGGAGTATTGAATTTTTTTCGGCAGAGAAATACGAAAAGTGCAAAAGCAATAAGTACAATATTTTTATAGAACGTCTGCCAGTTAGTTAATTTAAGGGCGTCACCAAAGCATCCGCAATCGGGTACGAGGTTGTAGAGGGCATCAAAAAAGGTCACCAGCGTAAAATATACCATCAATAATAAAGTCAAAACTGATGTTAACCGTGGTTTAAGATTCAGCACCAGATAAATTCCCAACGCAAATTCGAAAGCGCAAAGGATGACAGAAAACGTTAAGGCCAGGGGTTCAGCCCATTGTGCACCATAAACAATAAGATAATCTTCAATTTTATAGGCAGTGCCCATAGGGTCAACACCTTTTACAAATCCTGAGAAAATGAATACCAGACCAAGAAGGATTCGAATACTATTCCGCAATGCTTTCATATATTAATAATTTTCTCCGTTTGACATTTTTATCAGGGCAAAGACTGCATAATTAATCATATCCAGATAATTTGATTCTGGTCCTTCAGAAACAGCCACTTTACCGTCATTATCTTCGATTTGCTTTATTCTCATCAATCTCATGAGAATAATATCCGTTAAAGAACTTACCCTCATATTTCTCCAGGCCTCGCCATAATCATGATTTTTATCCATCATCAGATCGCGGGCAGCTTTTATCTGGGCATTATAATGTGTTATTGCTTCATCTAGACTAAGATTAAGTTCATAATAACCAGCAAGTTGAATTTGAATAACTGCCACTGCTGAGTAGTTTACAATGCCTGCAAATTCAGGTTTAATTCCTTCAGAAATCTTAGCAATACCTTTTTCCTCAATACTTCGAATGCGCTGAGCTTTAATATATATCTGGTCAGTTAGCGATGATGGACGCAAAATACGCCAACTACTTCCATAGTCCCGCATTTTTGAGAGAAAAATATTTTTACAATACGTTATGGCAGTATTATATTCTTCCAAAGTTTTTTCCATTAATTTATTAGGTTAGGATAGGTTTCCGAGGGCATTTTTACGAAATTTGACCACAAATTTATACGGTTTCTTTGATAAAAACACAGATTTGGAAAAGCATTCAATAGTTGATAACGAAAAAAACAGTTCGTTTTTTATAAAACCTAAGTCATTTTTGTCGAAAGGAAAGTTAGTTTCTCTCGAAAGTCCACTGATAATGACCGTTCTGAACATCACACCGGACTCATTTTACGAACGACTGCCTTATCCAAACGATATCGAATTTACAGTTAAAAAAGTTGCCGAACTTTTACCCTTTACAGATATTCTGGACCTGGGAGCAGTATCAACGAGACCAGGTGCAAAATCAGTTACTGAAAAAGAGGAGCTGTTAAGGTTGCTCCCCCATCTTGAAGCAATTGTTAAGAATTTCCCTGATCTATGTATATCTGTGGATACATTCAGATCGGGGGTTGCAAAAACAGCTGTCGAAATGGGTGCATCAATTATAAATGATGTTTCAGCAGGAGAAATGGATCCGCTAATGTTTGATGCAGTTGCCAGATTGAAAGTTCCATACATTATGATGCACATGAAGGGAACACCTGAAAACATGCAACAAAACCCACAATATGAAGATGTTATACCAGAAATAATGTTTTATTTTGCCACTAAACTAGAACAACTTAATAAAAGAGGTTTGTCGGATATTATTATTGATCCTGGCTTTGGCTTTGGGAAAAGTATAGACGATAATTACAAAATATTAAACCATTTGGACGAATTTCGCATTTTTGAACTCCCTTTGCTTGTCGGGTTTTCAAGAAAAAGTATGATTCAAAAAGTACTTGGAGTAAGCGGAGAAGGTGCATTAACCGGCACAACAGTATTAAATACTATTGCAATAACCAAAGGTGCAAATATTCTAAGGGTACATGATCCAAAGGAAGCAAGACAAGTGTGTACACTTATTCAAAAGCTGCGTTCAGTATGATTTTGTATCTTTGCTGCATGAATAACCTACTATGAGCCTGCTCTTTTTAAACGACCTATTCAAGATCCAGTTGATGGATGTTATGGATATTTTATTGGTAGCAATATTGTTATATCAGTTTTACAGGTTGATAAAAGGAACAAATGCAATCAATATATTTCTAGGTATCATTTCCGTATACATTATTTATAAGATAGTGAAAGCGCTGCACATGGAACTTCTGGGAGAAATTCTCAGTGCATTCATCAGTGTTGGTTTTATTGCACTTATCGTAGTTTTTCAGCCTGAAATAAGGAAGTTCCTTTTTTTGCTGGGCACACCAAATTTCATTAACAATAAACCGAAACGTTTCTTTTTCTGGAGACTTTTGCTTGCTGATCCAATAACTCTTGATATCGGACCAATTGTTGAATCCTGTGGCAAGATGTCTGCAACGATGACTGGTGCTCTTATTATTATTACAAAAAAGCATGAGTTAAAGCAATACATTGAAACGGGAGAACTAATAGATTCAAAGATTACCGACATTATGCTGCAAAATATTTTTTTTAAAAACAGTCCTTTGCATGATGGAGCAGTGATCATTACAGAAAACCGAATACAAGCTGCAAGATGCATATTGCCTGTTTCTGGAAATCAGGATATACCTGTTCAACTCGGAACAAGACATAGAGCTGCAATTGGAATAACCGAACAAACAGATGCTATAGCAATTGTAGTTTCAGAACAAACAGGAGCCATTTCTTTTTGCAAGGCCGGTCAACTTAAGCTTCATCTGAAAGCTGTTGAATTACAAACCCTGCTTGAAGAAGAATTTGCAAAAGAACAGGTTAAACAAAAAAATAATTAGCCATATTCCATTAAAATTGTAAAAAGAGGATCTCTGCTCTATATTTGCTTCTTTAATAAAAACTCTAAAATATGCTTTCAAAAATTGCTATCGGGGCAGATATTGGTGGAAGCCATATCATCTGTGCGGCCATTGATTTGTCTACTCATCAATTGATAAAGGGTACACACAGTGAAGTTAAAATAAACAATAAAGCAAGTGCGAAGGAAATTCTCGACGGATGGAGTAGTGCAATTTTGCAGACAATTGCCCTGATAGATAAAAACCGACTGGCAGGAATAGGTTTTGCAATGCCAGGTCCATTTGATTATAGCAATGGCATAGCACTATTTGAAAGGGTTGAAAAATATGAAAGTTTATACAAAATAAATATTTCTGAAGAATTAAGATCGAGGTTGGGTTTGGCAGATGTTGTTCAATTCAGGTATATCAATGATGCGACCTCATTTGCAATAGCAGAAGCCTGGATTGGTAAGGCAGCTAATTATAAGAGAATTCTGGCACTTACACTTGGCACAGGATTCGGATCAGCATTTCTTGAAAATGATATTCCAATATTAGAAGGGAAAACAGTACCTGAATTTGGGTGTGCCTGGCATATTCCTTTTAAAGATGGTATTGCTGATGATTATTTTTCAACCCGATGGTTTTTGAATAATTATGCAGATAAAACCGGGAAAATGCTCGATGGAGTTAAAGAAATAGCTGAACTCGCTGAAAAAGACACTATTGCTGCCTCCTTATTTAATGAATACGGGACCAATATGGGTATCTTCCTTACCCCATGGTTAAAATTATTTGATGCTGAAGTGGTAATTATTGGTGGTAATGTAACAGGTGCATACTCTTTATTTGGGCCCGGATTAACTGGAATATTATCTGAAAACGGAATAAATACCAAGGTTTTTATTTCAGATTTAAAAGAAGATGCTGCGATAATTGGGAGTGCCCGATTGCTGGATGAAAATTACTGGATAAAAGTAAAAGACTTATTATCAAAGATGTAAATAAAAATTCAAGTGCTATGAATTCAAAAATTAAAATGTCGTATGTGTTGCCAGTACTCATGTCTTTTTTTGTAATGAGTTTCTGCGACTTAGTGGGAATCGGTGTTGACCGTATAAAACTGGATTTCAACCTGAGCAATACACTTGCCCAGCTTATTCCCTCAGCAGTATTTGTTTGGTTCTTTGTGCTTTCAGTTCCTGTGGGGATCTTACAGGATAGATTTGGCAAACGTACAATATTGAACCTGGGAATGATTATAACAGCAGTTGGTTTATTGTTTCCATTTTTTATTTTCTCATTTTCAACAGCTTTAGTGGGATTTGCTTTATTAGGAATAGGGAATACCATTGTACAAGTTTCAGCAAACCCTTTATTAGTAGATGTAGTACCCCCGAACAGAGCTTCAAGTTTTCTGAGCTTCTCGCAGTTTGTGAAAGCAATCGGATCGATGGTTGCTGCGCCACTGGCTGGCTGGCTGGCATTAGAATTCGGAGATTGGAAACTGCTGTTTCTGGTTTTTGGCATCGTATCTGTTTTAACAGTGATCTGGCTTTCTTTTATTAAAATTGATGAAACAAGAAATACAGAAAAAAGAGCTTCCCTTTCATCATCATTCAGCCTTTTAGTTGGAAACAGGTTTGTAGCAATGATGGTATTAGGAATATTTCTGGTAGTAGGAATTGATGTTGGAATTAACGCTGTTTCAGGTCAGTTTCTACTCAGTAAATTCAATGCCGCCCAAACCTTTGCCGAGTCAGGCAGAACAGTTTATTTCTTCGGGAAGATGCTTGGAACCTTTTTAGGTGCCCTTATGCTGACACTTCTGCCTTCCAGAAAATTCTTGCTTTGGTCATCAATTTTGGGGTTGGTAGCTATTTTCGCCCTGATTTTTGCACCGACGGCAATGAGCGCGATATTTATCATTTTTATCATTGGATTAGGTATAGCCAATATTTTTCCATTGATTTTCTCATTAAGTGTAGAAAAATTTCCAACACGCTCGAATGAGATTTCCGGTCTTATGATTATGGCAGTTTCGGGAGGGGCAGTAATTCCTGTATTAATTGGCAGTCTGATTGACAACATCAGCTTAATAGCCGGAATGTTTGTACTTGTTGTATGCGTTGTATATGAGGTGATTCTTGGATTTATAAACCTAAAGAAAGCCTGATAGAAATTCAGAGGCATGGTTATCAACATGCTAAAAAATCGCTTCTAATGAATGAAACCCGGAGGAAATCAGAGCAATTACTTCTGCCGGAAAAAATTGGCTTCCGGCAGAATGGATATTCTGTTTATCCAGCCACTTTGCTTAATCATGGAGCCATTTCATCCGGAATTGACGGATTGGCAAACTTAGCCAAAAATTACAACTATGTTATTATTGATGGATACCAGGGCGTTTTCTTTGATGATATTATCAAAGCTCTTTCATTTGAATTGCAAAAATCCGGCGTTTCAGTTGGGGTGACGAATATTCAGGAAGTCTTAAAACCTGAAGATGAGATCAATAAAATTATTGAAACCTATTTAGGCGGCGATGACCCGATTTTTGGCAGAAGAACAGATCTTTCACTTGAAGATTTTTTCGATATCGATGGTTTGGCTTCTTTGCACAATGAAAACGATGAAATAAACATTATTTACGGAGCCGGAGCCAGTCTTTCCAAACGGGAAGGTTTGTTAATTTATATTGATTTACCAAAGAATGAGCTGCAATACCGTGCGAGGGCCAAAAGCATAACAAACCTTGGTGCCTCAGCAGCCTTCGACATTAAAACAATGTACAAGCGGTTTTACTTTGTTGACTGGATAGTTTTAAATAAACATAAGGCTTCACTTCTCAATAAAATCGATATAATTGCAGATGGACAAAGACCAGATAATCTGGTTTGGATGATGGGTGACCAATTTAGAGAAGCCCTTGACCTACAGAGCTTAAATCTTTTTCGCGTTCGTCCCTGGTTTGAGGCAGGTGCCTGGGGAGGACAATGGATAAAGAATCATATTGAAGGTTTAAACAAGGAAACTATTAATTATGCATGGTCGTTTGAATTGATAGTGCCGGAAAACGGTGTTGTTTTTGAAAGTTCTGAGATCTTGCTTGAAGTTTCATTTGATTTTCTGATGTTCAGAAATTCAAAGGCAGTATTGGGGAAACATGCTGAAAAATATGGCACAGAGTTCCCAATACGGTTTGACTTTCTGGATACATACGATGGTGGAAATCTCTCAATTCAGTGCCATCCCCTACCCGCTTATATTTATGATCATTTCAGGGAGAACTTCACACAAGAGGAAACATATTACATTCTTGATGCTGAGAAAGAATCAGTTTGTTATTTAGGATTTCAGGAGAATATTGATCCTGAAGTATTTAAAAATGAATTATATAGCAGTGCTCAGGAAAATAAAGAAATTGATATTGTTAAATTTGTACAAGTACATGAGTCTAAAAAGCATGATCTTTTCCTGATTCCGCCAGGAACAATACATGGCTCCGGAAAAAACAACCTGGTTCTTGAGATCAGCACCACACCCTATATTTTCACCTTTAAGCTTTATGACTGGCTCCGTATGGATCTGGATGGCAAGCCCCGACCACTGAATATTGAGCGCGGGATGGCGAATTTATGTTTTTACCGCAAAGGAGAAAAGGTAAAAAATGATCTGATTTCAAAGCCGGTACTATTGCATCAAGGCATTGATTATGAACATTATGAACTCCCAACCCATGAAAAGCACACCTATAGAGTCCAACGCTATCATTTTATAAACGCGATTGAGATTTTTACAGAAAATGTTTGCCGGGTTTTAAGTCTTGTTGAGGGTAAAAGTATCCTGATAAAAACAGCAAACGGTATTGAACAGCGGTTTTATTATGCCGAAACTTTTGTGATTCCGGCAGCGGCAAATTCGTTTCAGGTTATTAATGAAACTGAAGAGAAAGCAATATTGGTAATGGCGTTTATGAAATAGTAATTTGAGAACAATATTTCATATGCAATTGCTAATTAAAATTATCGGTTTAATCTTAAAACCCATCTGCAGCAAGGCTGAAATGGGATCTATTACTTTCCGGCATTTAATTTTTCCTGGTTCTTAGCCTCAAATTCTTTGATTAGTTCTTCAGGAGATTTTCCAAGATTCTGAATTAAAATCTGGGCATCGTCGGCAAATTGATGTGTTGGAAACTTCTTAATGAAATCCATGTAGGCGGTTCTGGCATTGTTAATATCCTGAAGGTTATTTTCATAAATGAAGCCTTTTAGAAACAGGCAATCACCTGCTTTTTTGAAATCAGGAAATTCCTTAGACACTCTGTCGAACAATTCAAGCGCTTTTTGAGACTTGTTAAGATTCATACATATTTCACCTGCTTTAAAAAGGTATGAAGGCACTATTGTATCTTTCTTGTATGTTTCTGTATATGCGAGGTAAGTACTCATCAGTTCCTCCGATTTCTTCTTGTCGTAGGCGTTTTTCGAATCTTTAAGTTCCTTTTCCAGCGTATTAATTTTAGCAGTCATTTTAGTTTTGCTGTTGGAACAGGCAACTACAATAGTTATGGTAAAAATGATAAGAAGAATTGATTTTATGCTTTTCATAGGAAGTGTTATTTTTTGTTGACATATTTAGGAAACATGGCATGTGACCACAGAAAAATCATGGGCGGGCAGCAAAACGCATTTTGTAGGCAGCTTCCACAAGGCCAACTGAGATTTCTTTGAGTCTGCGTTTCAGGATCATTTTTTTCAAACTGCTGAGATGATCAATCATAAGAATACCTTCAAGGTGATCATATTCGTGCTGGATAATTCTGCTTCTGATTCCTGAGTAGGTTTCGTTAAATTCATTAAAATCCTCATCAAAGTACTTTATTCTTACTATTGATTTGCGGATAATTCCCTCATGAAGACCCGGAAAACTGAGACAACCTTCTTCAAAGAGGATTTCTTCGCCTGAACGTTCAAGAATCACAGGATTGATAAATACTTTTTTGAAACCTGCAGCGCTTTGGTCATCTTCGGCAAAAGGGCTTGCATCGACAGTAAACAACCTGATATTCAGATTTACCTGAGGTGCAGCTAAACCTACACCATTTGCAGAATACATTGTTTCGAACATATTGACAATAAGTTCATGCAGCTGCGGATAAGACGCGGTAATTTCCTGAGCCTTTTTTTTCAGAATAGAATTTCCGTAGGATACAATTGGTAAAATCATTTTAACGAAGAAAGCTTTTAGTTTCGAGATAAGATTGTAATATAATGGCAGCACTTACTTTATCAATCAATGACTTATCCTGCCTGTCTTTTTTATTGAGGCCAGATTGCGCAATTACGGCGGATGCCATTTTTGAAGTAAATCGCTCATCTATCATTTCAACTGGAATAGCAGGAAATTCCCTTGATAGCTGTTTAATAAATGGTTTGATATAAAGCATTGATTCTGAATCGGCACCATTCATTTGGGTAGGTTTGCCAACAATAATTTTTTCAACATTATCCTCTAAAATAAATTTTTTAAGGACAATGAAGATATCTTTTGTTGCAACAGTTGAGTGTGGAGATGCGAACATCTGCATTTCATCTGTTAGCGCAATTCCTACTCTTTTTCTACCGTAATCAATAGCAAGTATTCTTCCCAAGCTGCTTTTTTAAAAGTTTTTTGAACAACTAATTCACCTTAATAGCCTGTGTTTTACATACAAACTCATTAAAACCCAGTCCGAATCTCAGGCGATTTGCGAGCACAAAGATACACAATTTTGTGCCATGGCAGTGACAGCTATATGCCAATTTCCTTATACAATTACAACATTGAACAACAAACAAACAGATGAAATTTCATGATTAGAAAACATCAACCGAAAATGATTCTAATTTTGCATGGACATGCAATGGCATGTTCAGAATAGCAGATTAAATAAATAAATCAAATGACTGTAAAAAAGCCAAAACTGGTTGAAATTAAAACGAAACCAACCTCTGCAAATGTGGAGGAGTTTATCAATAATTTAAGTGATGAACAAAAAAGGAAAGACTGCTTTTTGCTTTTGGAAATACTGAAAAATGCGACTGGAGAAGATCCAGTATTGTGGAGCAATTCAATTATCGGCTTCGGCAACAAACGCTTCACAAGTTCGGCCACAGGCAGACAAGTTGACTGGCTGCTGATTGGTTTCTCTCCCCGTAAAGCAAATTTATCATTGTATGTAAGCATGAACATAATTGATCATACTGATGCTCTTTCCAGACTTGGTAAACATAAAACAGGAGTTGGTTGCCTTTATATTAATACTCTGAATGATATTAATATTGCCGTATTAAAGGAAATCATTGTCGAATCCTTAAAGCAAAAATAAAATCCAAAAAAAAACGCATTTTGAGTGGAAAGGTATGCCTACGTTCAAGTTGACGGAAAATTGATTATTTTTGAATACGATAAATCTCTGTCATGCCCGAAATACTTGAACATTTGATTACTGAAAGTTGGGAGAACCGTGAACTTCTTTCAACCCAGAACTATAAAAATGCTATTCTGGAGGTAATTCAGGATCTGGATAGAGGGAGAATTCGCGTAGCAATCCCTGAACAAGGCGGCTGGATTGTGAATGAATGGGTAAAAAAAGCTGTGATAATGTACTTTCAGGTAAAAGAAATGGAGACTTTGACTGTAGGTCCATTTGAATTTTATGATAAGATTCCATTAAAAACCGGCTACGCAGAATTAGGTGTCAGAGTTGTGCCGCATGCAATTGCCCGCTATGGAAGTTACCTTGCCAGAGGCGTAATAATGATGCCTTCCTACGTAAATATTGGAGCCTATGTTGACAGCGGAACGATGGTTGACACATGGGCAACAGTGGGTTCCTGTGCGCAGATAGGAAAAAATGTTCACCTAAGCGGAGGAGTTGGGATAGGTGGTGTACTAGAACCAATACAGGCAGCTCCTGTGATTATTGAGGACAATTGCTTTATCGGGTCCCGGTGCATACTTGTTGAAGGAGTGAGGGTTGAAGAGCAGGCTGTACTTGGAGCCAATGTCGTAATTACACAGTCCACAAGGATTATTGATGTGTCGGGTTCTGAGCCAAAAGAATACAGAGGAATTGTACCGTCAAGGTCTGTAGTTATTCCCGGAAGTCTGCCAAAAGAGTTTCCTGCCGGGATCTTTCATGTACCTTGTGCACTTATTATCGGTCAACGAAAAATATCAACTGATCTCAAAACCTCCTTGAATGATGCATTACGAGATTTCAATATCAGTGTGTAAATCAGATTTTAAACGTATGAATCGTTATTTACTTACTATTCTAATCAGCATACAATTTTTCAATATTTTTGGTCAGGCTCCTCAAATTATTCCGGGTAACTGGCCGTCAATTAAAGGTTTATGGAAATTTGATAACCCCAATAACCTGACTTATGCAGATTTTGGAAGCTCATTGATTTTAACAGGAACTCAGACTTCAATTCCAGGACCTCAAGCAGGTGATCTGGCAGTTAGTATTGGCGTTGGGAGTTATTATAAATGTTTCCATAATATAGCGGCAAATGGAGGAGGAACAGAAGTTAATGAATACTCCATGGTGTATGACTTTCGGGCACCAATAATAACTCCCTGGTATTGCTTTTATCAAACCAACGCTACAAATAGTAATGATGGAGAGTTATTTATAAACCCAAGCGGCAAGATTGGAAGAGCAACCAATGGTCCGGGATATGCCGATTATAGTGTAATTGCCGGAGATTGGTACAGGTTAGTTGTTACCTGCGATCTTGGAAACCAGTATAAAATTTATCTTGATGGCGTTTTAATCCGGCAAGGAGGGCCGCTTACAATTGATGGCGATTTTTCGCTTTACCCTTTAAGTGGCAATAACTTTTTCTATTTTTTCGCAGATAATGATGATGAAGATGCACCTATTGACATTGCATTATGCTCAATATTTGAGGGAGCACTCACTCCTACCCAGGTTGCTTCATTAGGAGGTTATGAACACGAAATACCAGCATTGCTTACTGGAATTTTACCTTATCTTCAAACCCCTACTCCAACTTCAGTTTATATCAACTGGCATTCGGACAGCATAAGCTCTACTATCGTTCAATATGGGACAACTCAGGCCTTAGGTAACACAATTGGAGGAACTTATGAGGCTATTGGAATAAAGAAATGGCATAATGTGAAATTAGTAGGACTAAGTCCAAATACTGAATATTTCTACAAATGCATCAGTGGATCTGATGAATCGCCAACTTTTTCATTCAGGACTCCCCCAATAGTGGCTGCAGGAGATCAGCATTTGCGTTTCCTTATTTTCGGAGACAATCAAAGTGATGTTATTGCATCAAGTAATGTTGCATCCGGGGCGAAATTAAAATTACAGGAGATGTATGGATATGACCTTCAGAATCATATCAATCTGATTTTACATTTGGGTGACATTGTTGGCGACGGAACCAATAATTCAGCTTACGAAGATGAATATTTCAAACCATTTTCCTGTCTTTCAGCCAATATTCCGTCAATGGTTACAATTGGAAACCATGAAGCTGATAATTCATTCTATTATCAATACATGAAATATGAAGATCTTGATGGTGCAGCTTCTCCATATTCAGAAAGATACTACACTTTTAAAATTTTAGATGCACGATTTATTGCTATCAATTCAAACCCTGCTCAACAAACAGTATTACAGCAAAACTGGTTTCAGAATAAGCTAATTCAATCTGAAAGTGATGCGTCAACAGATTTCAATTTCGTTTATGCACACCATCCTGCACATTCAGAAATTTGGCCTGATGGAAATATATTATGGACGCAGACTCAGGTTTTTGATAAGATGAAAAACTACTCAAAATCAGCACTATATGCCTGCGGGCATACTCATGCCTATGAACATTCTATCCAATCTACAACAACAGATTCAACTGATTTTCAGGCACTTATTAATGGTGGTGGTGGTGGCCCTCTTGACAGATGGGGAATGTATACGAACCAGACTGATTACCCGGAAGTTTTCAGGTCGTTGGATCATTATTGTTTTAATTTAATAGATATCGACGTCCCAAACCACTGTTACACAGGCTATACCTATAGTTTAGGCAATCCCGGCCATCCGATGAATTGTGTTCTGGTAGATGTTTTTCACAGAAAAATCGGGCAAGCTGCTCCTCAGCAGCCTGCTTCGATTTCACCAATTGGTGCAACTATGTTACCAATTACATTATCAGCCTCTTCATTTGCCGGAATCGACAGCTTGTTTTCTTCTCAATTCCAGGTAACTACGACTCCAGGCAACTTTCAGACGCCAAGTATTGATGTAAAAAGAGATAAAGAAAACTGGTATGGCGATTCAGGACCTCCGGGATATCTTTCAATTAATCTCAATAATTCTATTGATTTGCAACATTTTGAGATAATAACACCTTTAATTTTGGGACAAACTTATAGTTGGAGAATGAGATACCGCGATTATAATCTGCGCTGGAGTGAATGGTCGGGAGAAAGAACTTTCACCTGTGTTAACGGGTATGTGATCAGTGGTTTTACCGAGTATGATAATATTCAGGCATCACTTTTGGGACAAGTTTTTGTTCAATTAATTAAGAATGACACTGTTATAGACCAGATTACAACCGGAATAAATGGTTCTTTTGTATTTCCTGCAGTTCTTCCCGGTAATTATTCAATACAATGCAGCAGTTCTCAGAACTGGGGAGGAGTAAATTCTCTTGATGCTTTACTGATTTTAAAGCATTTTGTTGGAATTAATATACTTACAGGGATAAAACTTAAGGCTGCAGATCTGGATGGGAATACGCATGTTAACTCTGTGGATGCACTATTTGCTGCAAAGCGATTCGCAGGATCAATCAATAGCTTTCCATCCGGAGACTGGGTTTTTGAACATCCACAAATTAATATCACCGGGAATAATTCTATTCATATCAAAGGTCTTTGTACCGGTGACGTAAATGGTAGTTTTCTTCCCTGATATAATATCATCAAACTGAATCTTTTCAATCATTTCTCAATAAATCTAATTACTACGTTCAATGAAGAAAGCCAAATCAAAAAATCGAAATTTCTACAGGATTGCTGCACAAGGCTTAATTGTCCTATTACTTGCATACATGCTTGTCAGACTTTTTGTCGATAAAAGTTATGTTGCTGATTTTGAGGCATATTGTCCTTATGGAGGCATGATGGCTTATAGTAGTTTTATTGTGAACAATACCTTGGCCTGTTCAATGACTTCACTTCAAATTGCTATGGGATTTGCATTACTTATTGTAGTGATTTTATTCAGTAAGCTATTTTGCAGTTACATCTGCCCGATTGGAACATTTACGGAGTGGTTAGGGAGATTAGGTGAAAAATACAAAGTCAGGTATACAATAAAAGGATTACCCGACCAACTTTTACGTGTACTCAAATACGGGCTTCTATTTACGATTATGTATTTCACAATCACTAGCAGTGAATTATTCTGTAAAAAGCTAGATCCATTTTATGCTGTGTTTACAGGATTTTCAGGCGATGTGAATGTAATTTATGCTCTTATTACACTTGCCGTTGTTATTTTAGGATCATTTTTTGTTCGTCAGTTCTGGTGCAAATATCTTTGTCCGCTTGGAGCAGCAACGAATATTTTTGCTTTCACAATTTATTTTGCTGTGATTACAGCTGTTTTCTTTTTATTTGAACTTGCCTTTAAACCAGGCTTAAACTGGATGTGGTATATTGGAATTATCTGTTTTACTGGTTTTATATTAGAAGCCCTTAAAGTTCATACTTTCATCTTTCCATTTCTTAAAGTTACCCGCCATCAGGATGTTTGCACGAATTGCAAAATATGCGACAAAGTTTGCCCTTATAAACTTGATGTTTCAACAGTTGATACTGTAACTCATATCGATTGTCATTTATGTGGCGATTGTATAGCAAGATGCCCTGAAAAAGGTGCATTAAAATATAATGGAAGGAATATGAAATGGTTGCCCGTACTCGCTATTGTAGTACTAACGAGTATGGGGATTATTTATTCCAAATATTACGAAGTGCCGACAATTGATATTAAGTGGGGCACTCCAGAACAGATGAGCAAGGCAAGTTCGTTTGAAATGGGTGGTTTAAAAAGCATCAAATGTTATGGAAGCTCAATGTCGTTTGCGACACATATTGAAGGTGTACCAGGTATTCTCGGAGTTCAGACTTATGTGAAATCATTCCATGTTAAAATATTTTATGATCCTACATTGATTAATGAAGAAGGTATTAAAAAGTTGATATTCTCTCCTGTTAAAGAATTATTTTACCTTCCTGGGGATGGAACATCAGAAATTGGCATTTTCAAAACCGGAATTAATAATTTCTTCGATTCGAAAGATGAAACTCTTTTGATCAAATATTTAAGGCAGGAGAAAGGTATATTTGCTTTCGAAACTCAATATGGAGAACCTGTTCAGGCTAAATTTTACTATGATAAGGCCCTGATCTCATCTGAAAAAATAGTTCAATTAATTGAAAATAAATCAATTACAATTGGAAAAGGTGAAGAGAGTGTGACTACAGAAGCTGATTTTAAAGTTGTATCACTCAATTCTAATGAACCATTAAAAATACAGACAACAGATTTTATAGCCGGACTTTATACACCGTATTCAAAGACATTCAATGATTTCGAAACATTGGACAGCACAAAGTTGTTAATATATGAGATCCAATTTCCCCAGTGTTTGTTTCCGGAATTTAAGGGCAGTATCCCTTATTTGAGGAATCACATGATGGGTGATAAGGGAATTGTTAAGTTCGAAACTGCACTTGTTGGCACTAAAGCTTTTATAAGGCTTTATTATGTAAAAGGTAAGACAACCGAAGAAGCAATATTCTTGTCATTAAATAAGGAAAAACTCTCGCTTACCTACAAGAACGGCGAGAAAGGTGAAGAGGAAAACCCATTCAGATTCGCTGAAAAAGGGCAGACAATAAACTAAATAATTCTGAACATGATTCGGAAGTTATGTCCTTTGTTATTTTTCACTTTCTTGCTATTTCAAGCATCTGGTGGAAATATTTCTTCACATCACGATTATAATTACTCATTCATTGAAAATAAAGGACAATGGAATCCGGCAATTCTCTTCAGATCAGAATTGCCGGGTGGTGTACTTTTTCTGGAAAAACAGTGTATAACCTATCAGTTTGTCGAAGCAAAAGCCTACTCTGATTTAATGGGTTTCAAGTTGTTGCCTTTTGCTAAGCGTAATAGTATGAAGCCACCTTCAAAATATCTGCCTGGCCATGCCTACAAGGTAGAATTAATCGGGTCGAATGATGATGCAATAATCCGAAAATCGGGGAAGCTGCCTGATTACAATAATTATTTTATTGGCAATGATTCCAGAACCTGGGCTGATGATGTAAGGAAATATACCGAAGTAAGGTATGAAGGAATTTACAGGAATGTTGATGTAACATTTGGTGGACACGACGGCACATTAAAGTATACTTTTTTTGCCAAAGGTGGTTCTGACCCTGGAAATATCTGTTTAAGATATAACGGAGTTGATAAGGTTACTATTAAAAAAGGTAATCTTGTTATTAAAACTTCTGTGAATTCTATTGTTGAGGAGAGTCCTGTTGCATGGCAAACAGATCTTGATGGGAATAAGAAATTTATTTCATGCAGGTTTAAAGTAAAAAACAATGTTGTAACATTTGAATTTCCAGAGGGATATGACAAGACAAAAGAACTTGTGATTGATCCCGTACTTGTATTTTCGAGTTACTCTGGCTCTCCAACGGATAACTGGGGTTATACAGCTACATACGACAGGCAGGGTTTTTTATATGCAGGAGGGTCAACTTTTGCTCTTGGATATCCAACAACGCTAGGTGCTTACCAGGTATTATTCTCTGGTGGCAGCTCGGATATTGTTATTACAAAGTACGACACAACAGGCTCAACCTTAATTTATTCGACGTATATCGGGGGCAGCGAAGCTGAGGTGCCAACCAGTCTGGTAGTTAACAACAGTAATGAGTTGTACATACTTGGTTCAACATCTTCTACAGACTATCCAACAACTACAAATGCATATGATCAGACCTTTAACGGGGGGATTCCTTATATGCTAACCTGGGTTCTTGAATATCCAAATGGATCCGATATTGTTGTTACAAAGTTAGCGAGCAATGGCAGGAATCTGCTTGCGTCGACATTCTACGGCGGCAGTGGCAATGATGGTTTAAATTCTGACGATACTCTTAAACATAATTATGCCGATGACCCCAGAGGTGAGATTAAAGTAGATGAGAATAATAATATTTATGTTGTAAGCAGTACCCAATCGTTGAACTTGCCGGGAACTTCTGCGAGTTTCCAGCCATCAATCGGAGGAGAGCAGGATGCCTGTGTTTTCAAGATGAATGGCAGCCTTTCTTCCTTGTATTGGGCCTCGTATTACGGTGGATCGAGGAATGAAGGTGGCTATAGCCTGGTATTTGATGGTGATTATAATGTATACATTGCCGGTGGTACCAGTTCTACTAATTTACCGGTGACTGCAAACTGCATACATCCAACTTATCAGGGAGGAACTTCAGATGGTTTTATTGCAAGAATTTCTTCAAGCGGAACAAGTTTATTAAGTGGAACATACTATGGATCTAATCTTTATGATCAGATTTATTTCATCGACAGAAACAAGACAGGTGCAATTTTTGTTCTTGGTCAGACTGCAGCCAGTGGTCAGACATTCATCTCTAATGTAACCTGGTCGACACCAGGGGGAGGTCAGTTTATTTCTAAATTAAGCGAAACACTTCAATCAGTTACCTGGTCAACTGCCTTTGGTACCGGAAATGGAGGTCCCGACATATCCCCTACTGCGTTTCTTATAGATTTGTGCGGGAATATTTACGTATCAGGATGGGGAAGTTCATCATTAAACGGGTTTGGAGGAACCTCAGGACTTCCAGTTTCAGCAAATGCATTTCAAACAACAACAGATAATAGCGATTATTACTTTTTCGTAATGAATCCGGATGCTTCAGGTATGGTTTATGGCACATTTTTCGGAGGTACTTCGCTGGAACATGTTGATGGGGGAACTAGCAGATTCGATAAAAAAGGTAAAATTTATCAAAGTGTTTGTGCTGGTTGTGGTGGAAATAACACATTCCCAACCACGCCGGGAGCCTGGTCTAATACGAATGGAAGCACTAACTGCAACAATGGAGTAATTAAGTTTGATTTCAATATAATCCTGTCTGTGGCCGACTTTATTGTACCTCCTGTTGGATGTGCCCCATATACCGTAACATTTATAAACACTTCTTTATCATCGCCGGCATCTGGGGTTCAATATTCATGGAATTTTGGAGATGGGGGTACTTCAAGTCTATTCCAACCAACACATACATTTGTTAATCAGGGTGTTTACACAATTACTCTTATCCTTACCGATCCGAATAGTTGCAACGCTGGTGATACCATAAAACAGCATCTTGTTGTACTCGACAACAGTAATTATGGTTTGCCTGACATGCATATTTGTTCGGGTCAGAGCGCGGTTATCGGAATACCCCCACCACCAGATCCTACAATATCGTATTCATGGACGCCCTCTTTTGGATTAGACAATACAAGTATTCCTAACCCGAATGCAAATCCACCTATAACAATGTCGTACACATTAATGATGTCGAACGGACAATGCACAGATACCATTCATCAAACTGTGCAGGTGCACAATTTGCAGGTTAATGCGGGGAATGACACGGTGATTTGCTCTACAGGGTGCAATCTTACTGCGCATACGAATGAAACTGTACAACAGATCATATGGTCAACTAATCGCTATTTTTCTGATACACTGAATAATTTATCAGATAGTATAGTAAGTGTTTTATTGACAAACCAGGTTAGCTGGTTTTATGTAATGGCAAGTAATTCTGCCTGCTCTGTTATCGACAGTATCAAAGTTTCATTTACAATATTAATTTCTCCGGCAAGCGGCTCTAACCC
Source organism: uncultured Bacteroidales bacterium (assembly GCA_903923925.1). Classification (GTDB taxonomy): domain Bacteria; phylum Bacteroidota; class Bacteroidia; order Bacteroidales; family CAIXZF01; genus CAIXZF01. The sequence goes on along the minus strand of CAIXZF010000112.1, from coordinate 39,632 downwards.
ATCTTGCCCTGGCATCTGTGATGGAAACGCAGGTGTTTTTGTTTCAGGTGGAACCCCTCCTCTTACGTATTTATGGAATTCAGGACAAAATACGCCAACTATTAACAACCTATGTGATGGAATATTCACCGTAACTGTTACTGATAGTGCAAATTGCAAATCTGTTGCAAGTATCAGCCTAATTGATCCTGAAGGGATAAATATCAATGTAATTTCCAAAAATATTCCCTGTACTGAAGTTTGTAACGGATCAATAAATTGTACCCTAAGCGGAGGAACACCACCTTATTCTTATATTTGGAACACTGGTGATCTTTTACTTCAGCTAGATAATTTGTGTTCAGGTTCATATACTATCTCGGTGACAGACAGTAACTTATGTCTGAATACAACTACAATAAACATAACAGCACAATCCATATTTCAAAATATTAGTGTTTCAATAGATAATGATACAATTTACAAAGGTCAGTCTTCACATATTTTTTCGACTTCTCTTCCAGGTGTGACCTATGCCTGGTCGCCTGCAGCAGGATTGGATTATCCATTTTCAAACAATCCTTTGGCAACTCCTTTACAATCAACAACTTATTATCTTACAATTACAGACTCCTATGGATGCAAATTTGTGGATTCTGTCAGAATTTTTGTGAAAGAAGTTTTTTGCCGCGATCCATTTGTTTATGTGCCGAATGCATTTACCCCCAATGCTGATAACCTGAACGACAATTTGATGGTGTATGGAGTGATAATTGAGGATCTGTCATTTTCGGTTTACGATCGCTGGGGTGAGAAATTATTTGAGACTACCGATCAGAAGCAGGGATGGAATGGAACTTTCAAAGGAAAGGCTTGTGATCCTGGTGTATATGTTTTTCAGTTAAATGCGAGGTGTTTCGACCAGAGTGTTTACAAAAACAAAGGGAACGTAACTCTTTTACGATAGAAATTGATTTTTAGAATGAATGTCGATAGAATGTCAAACATATAGCAAATTAATGTTAAAGAAAGTCTCCTGGATTCTTTTTTCCCTTTTCATGCTATCAGGAGTGAATTCTAAAGCTCAGGATCCACATTATTCTCAGTATTTTAACAGCCCTATATTTGAGAATCCCGCCAATACTGGCTTTTTTAATGGGACATACCGTGCTGCTTTGAATTACAAAAACCAATGGCGGTCAATTTCTAATCCATATACAACCTCAGCCGTTTCTCTGGATGCGCCACTTCTAAAAAGGTTATTTCATCATGATGCAATTGGGATAGGAGGACTTATTGTACGAGACAAAGCTGGCGATTCGGAATATGGATTTACTTCGGGAGGACTTTCACTTTCTTACCATAAGGCATTAAACAGAAGAGGTAATAGTTTTTTATTAGTCGGGATTCAATATTCAATCGTTCAAAAAACCATTGACTATTCAGCGCTCCGATTTGGCGATCAATTTAATGGTAACAGTTATGATCCTGACATTCAAACTAATGAGAAATTTGTATTGGAACAGCTCTCCTATTCCGATTTTAATTTAGGAACAAAATGGTTTTTCCACAGCATCAGTGGTATTACCTACCATGCGGGTTTTTCAATATCACATATTAATCAACCGAATCAGAGCCTATATAATATTGTTGATATCCCATTGAAAAGAAAGTTTCTGATAACTTATGGGAACATTATACCAATTAAAGGGCGAATTGAATTACAACCCGGCCTTTCCTATTCAAGACAGGGCAGGTATAATGAACTATTATTCGGGACCTTACTAAATTTCAATCAAACAGATAATTCAGCCTGGCCGCTTGATTTTAATGCAGGGCTCTATAACCGATGGAAAGATGCTGTAATATTTATGGTTGGTGCAACCTATAAACTTTATAACTTCGGGCTCAGTTACGATCTGAATTATTCCGGGTTGAGAAAATCATCTGTTTATCGAGGTGGACCTGAGATTTCTGTAATCGTTACTTTTGGGAAAGAAAGGAATATAGTTAAACGGGAAGTTAGCTGTCCTATTTTTTAGGATTACAATAAACCTGAACACAATTTTTTGTTCTCTTTTGAAAGAGTTGATTTGTATAGACGCACTAAAAATATACGTTTGCTAATCCCGGGAATGCGGTTTATAATTGTGTTCCTTTTTTCATTTATAAGCTATACTGCATATTGTCAATCAATTAATGAGTACATTAGTAAGGGTGATAAAGCTTATGATAATGGAGATTACTACAGTGCTTCAAAATATTATTACCAGGCATTAATTCAGGACAGCACCAAAATAAGGCTTGCCTATAAATATGCTGACGCATGTAAGATGTTTAACAATTACCCTGTTGCGGAAAAATGGTTTTCTGTTGTTGTAGAGAATGACGAAAAGAAACATTATGCAGATGCCCTCTTCTGGCAGGCCATGATGGCAAAGAATCTGGCAAAATATGAGGATGCTTCCATTTCATTTACCAGATATGTTGAAGAAAATACGGATCCAAAAAATCTCCTGATAAAAAGGGCAAAGCAGGAAATTGAATCCTGCAAGTGGGCAATTGTTGCATCTGCCGACAGTATTCCTGTTAAAACAGAGCACCTGGGAAGAATAATAAATACTCCATATGCTGATTTTGGTGCTGTTCAATTGAAAGACAGTCTTTTACTGTTTTCATCGCTGAGGCTCGACGAAAAGTATGAGAATTACGAAAGTCTTGAGCCAGGCTCATATCTCGCCAAGATCTATGAATCAAGAATTACGCCTGCTGGTTTTTCGCCTGTCAATGCATTGAGTAACCGTATTAATGAACCAGGATTTCATAACAGCAACATTTGCCTTTCCTCTGACCATAGGACTGCTTTTTTTGCCAGATGTGAGGATTTACCAGGGCCAATAAACCGTTGTGCACTTTATATGACAAGGATAAGAAGCGGAAAATGGCAAAAAGCAGTAAAATTAGACGAAAGAATAAACGTACCTGGTTATACCACCACTCAGGCTAGCATTGCGCATGCTGAGAAAGATGATGTTTTGTATTTTGTTTCGGATCGCCCTGGCGGACAGGGAGGCCGGGATATTTGGTATGCTATTGTCAAGAGAAGCAGAGTTCTTGATCCATCCAACCTTGGAAGCCCGGTTAACACTCCCGGCGATGAGCTGACTCCTTTTTTTGACAATAAAACTTCCACACTATATTTTAGTTCCGATTGGCACAAAGGATTTGGAGGCTATGATATTTTCAAGACCAAAGGCGGATATAATCAATGGGGGGAACCCGTAAACATTGGACGACCATTCAATACAAGTTACAATGACCTGTACTTCACTGTTAATCAGCGCGATTCTTCAGGCTTTTTTACATCAAACCGGCCAGGTTCCTTTTTTATCAAAAGCAGCACCTGTTGCAATGATATTTACAGTTACAAATTTGAACCAAAGAAAACTATTGTTAAACAGGATATAGTTAACAAAGATACAATCAGCCTGATATCAAGTATCAGGCAGTTATTACCCTTAACATTGTATTTTGACAATGACCAACCAGATCCATCTACTACGAAATTAACTACAGATAAAAATTACAAAACGACTGCAGCTGAGTATTATCTTTTGAAACAGAAATACATACAGGAATACGGCAAGGGGTTAAAAGGAAATGACAAAAAGAATGCAGAAACTGAGATTAATGAATTCTTTGAAGCGAAAGTTATTGACGGTCTGGTGAAACTTGAACAGTTTTCAGGTCTTTTACTCCAGGATCTCAAAGCAGGCAGTGATATCAAGATTACTATAAAAGGATATACAAGCCCGTTAAATACAAAGGAATATAACAAAAACCTTGCACAAAGACGTATTGAAAGTCTTGTAAATTTTTTCAGAGAATACCAGGATGGAATTATTGCCACTTATCTGGATAAAAAGGACTCCATCAACGGAAGGCTGATTCTTTTGGAGGAGCCAATAGGTAAAGAACAAGCAAATGCACTGGTAAGCGACAACCCTCAGGACAAGCGCAATTCTGTTTACAGCCGGGCAGCTGCTTTGGAAAGAAGAATTCAGGTATTATATTACGAATCAACAGAAAACAAGTCAAAAATTGCATCGATTAAGTCGACTCCGGCTTCAACAGAACAATCAAAAACCACAATAAAACTCAATGAAGAATTCTTTGATTTCGGTACAATAAGGGCCGGCAGCCGGCCATCGCACGATTTTACCATTTCAAATACCGGTTCAGCAGCATTGAGGATATTTGCGCTTGAAACTTCATGTGGCTGCACAATTGTTGATTGGCCCAAAGAGGAAATCAAACCAGGAGGTTCAGCCGTAATCACTGTATATTTTGATTCAAATCATAAATCAGGCGAACAAACAGAAAATATTTCAATTAAGGCAAATATTCCAAGGGGAGAATTGCCAATATTTATACGGGCTAATGTTACACGATAAAATTTAAAATAGACAATTATGTTTACAGCACATTTACATTTATTAAGCAATCACGTTCCTTTATTAGGTTTTTTCTTTGGCGGACTTATTCTTTTTTATGGTTTGATTCGTAAAAATGCTGGAATAATGAGTGGCGGTTATCTGGCATTGGTCTTTGCTGGTATTGGTGGTATAATTGCATATTTTACCGGAGAACCAGCCGAAGATGCCGTAAAAGGTATCGCAGGAGTGGCCACCAGGGCAATTGGTGAACATGAAGAAGCAGCAGGGTTTGCAATATTCTGCATTGGCATTGTAGCCTTATTATCGGTTCAGGGCTTTATTTGGGCATTGAAAGAAAATAAAAATCTGAAAAAATTCACAATTGTCGTGCTAATTCTGGTTCTTATTGGCATAGGAATTATTTCCAGAACAGCTTATCTAGGAGGAAAGATCAGACATACAGAGTTTTACACAAATACTGGCGCCATGAAACCTGCTAATGTGGAAAACCAGGAGGGTGAGGATAAAGATTAATGCTTAAGAAAATACTACTTGTTGATAATTATGATTCTTTTACCTGGAATTTATGGTATATCCTTTCCAGGGAGTTGAAGTGTGAAGTTATTTTCAGAAGGAATAATCAAATTGACATTACCAGAATATGGGATTTAAAACCAGATGGAATAATTTTATCACCAGGCCCGGGAAAACCCGAAAATTCAGGAATCTGCCCCGCTATTATTAAAGAATTTCAGGTCGATATTCCTATCCTTGGTGTTTGTTTAGGACATCAGGCAATAGGAATGGTTTTGGGTGCTTCAGTTAAAAAAAGCAGTCATCCTTTTCATGGTAAAACATCCTGTATTCATCATGATAAAAAAACTATTTACAATGAACTGCCTCAAAATTTTCAGGTGATGCGATATCATTCTCTGGAGCTTGAGAAAAAAAATTTACCAGAAATGTTTGAAATCAGCTCGACAACAGAAGATGGAGTTATTATGGGAATACGGCATAAAACCCATCCTTTGGAGGGTGTTCAATTTCATCCGGAATCTGTTCTTACAGAACATGGAATAACAATGTTAAGTAACTGGTTATCTGTATGAATTATACTATTGAATCCATACTTAAAAAGATAATAGAAACGCCGTATTCAGCATTTTTTTATACTCCTGCATTTTACAAAGATGCCATTTCATATGTTTTCGAAGGTGTAAAAGAGGTAAAGTCCATTGTTGATAAAGATTCACTAAAAACAGGCATTGAACTGGCAGATAGTGAAGTAAAGAAAGGAAAGGCCTGTTTTGGGCTAGTTCCATATGAAGCTTCATATTTAATTGATGACTTTCAAAATAGTTCCAGAAGAGTTCAATCAGATATTCCAGCCAATACAGAAGATGGTAGAATATTCTTTTACGATACAGCTCAAAGAATTGTATCTCAAGATCTTCAGTGGCCTGCAACTAATGATGATGAAGAAACTATCAGTATTCAAAATTTTAGCCTGAATACTAGCAGAGAAGATTATATTGCGGCAATCAAAAAAATAAAGAATTACATCTCCGAAGGTGACACTTACCAGGTAAACTATACAATTAAATCAAAATTTACAATCAGCGGGAGTTTGTCACAGCTCTTCATTGATCTTGCTTTCAGACAATCGGCCAGATATACAGCAATTATTAATACTGGTAAAAAGCTCATTTTAACATTTTCCCCGGAACTTTTTTTTGAGAAAAACGGAAATTCAATTGTAAGTCACCCCATGAAGGGAACTCAAAAAAGAGGTCATAATTCAGAAACTGACAAAGCGAATAAAGAAGAGCTATTTACAAGTATAAAGGACAAGGCTGAGAACATTATGATAGTTGATCTGATCAGGAATGACATGAGTCGGATTCCGGGGATTCAGCAGGTCTCAGCTGATTTACTCTTTGAAATACAGAAGTATGAGAGTCTGTTTCAGATGATATCGACTCTAAATGCAACAACAACTGAGCAAACAAGTCTTTGGGATGTTTTTTTATCTTTATTTCCCTGTGGTTCAATTACCGGAGCACCGAAGATCAGAACAATGGAAATAATTAAAGAGCTTGAAAATGGACCCCGTGGAATTTATACTGGAACAATTTTTATGGGGGTTGACACTAAATTTAGCTTCAATATCCCAATCAGGACCATTGAGATTGATATAAAATCAGGAGCAGCTGAAATGGGCATTGGCAGTGGAGTTGTTTGGGATAGCGATGCAGAAAAGGAATATGAAGAATGTTTATTAAAAGGGAACTTTCTAACACTTCAGCAAAAGAAATTTTACTTGTTTGAATCTGTGCTGATTGAAAATGGCACACTTTACCTTCTCCATGAACATCTTGAAAGATTGAGAAAAGCAGCAGAATATTTTCTTTTTATTTATGACAAACTTAAAATACTTGCAGAAATTGAGAACCAAGGAATTCTAAACCAGGTTGGCGATCAATTTTATCTTCGAATAATTCTTTACAAATGGGGTGCTATTGAATTAGAGGTTAAGCCATTTTCAAAACCGCCTAAAGATCCTAAAATTACATTTTCAGAAAAAGTAGTTTCATCAGCAAGTGTTTTCCAGTATTTCAAAACCTCAAGGAGAGAAATGTATGCTTCAGAATTAAAGAAATACAATGAAAAGGGATTTTTTGATGTTCTGTTTTTGAATGAAAAGGATGAAATTACTGAAGGTTCTTTTGCAAATATTTTCATACGAAAAGGTAATATCTGGCTGACACCTCCTGTTCAAAGTGGCCTTCTCAATGGAGTTTACAGAGAATATCTTCTTAATAATCAAAGTTATACACATAAAGAAAAGATTCTTTACAAACATGATTTACTTGAAGCTGATGAAATTATTCTTACGAATGCTGTTCGAAAATCGATTCGGGTTCTCTTTTGTAAAGAATAAGGAGATAATAGTTTGAATGTTTATCTGAGTACTTTTGATTTTTGCAACTTACTTTTACGAAATTTACATTCGTGTTATATAGTATGAAGTTCCGAGTCCTTTTTCTGGTTATTACCCTCTTGTTACTGGCTTTTCTGAGATCAGCCTCTTCGCAGATTACTAAAATAAATCTGGATTTTTATATTAATGCAGGTTTATCAAACAGCCCACTCTTAAAAGATTACAAGGATCAAAAAAAAGCACTTTCCATTGACAGCCTGCTTATTATTGCAGGACAAAGCCCGCAGGTAAAAGGTATTGGACAGTTTGCACTGTCTCCCACATGGAAGGGATATGGTTACGATGAGGCCTTGAGTAATGGAGGAATTTACGCAGCAATGATAGGTATATCCCAATCAATTTTTAATGACAATATCCTGAAAAATCAATACAATGGCATTGAAATACAGCAGAAATCACTGGAAAACCACAATGGACTGAGCAAGGAGGAACTTAAGAAAAGCATTGGAGATCAGTACATAACGTATTGGGAAAATTACACAACGTATAAATTGACTTCAACTGAATTTACACTTGTTCAGGAGGAGGTTAAACTGATGAAAACACTTGTGGAGACGGGTGTGATGACTGAACGGGATTATATCAGGTTACAAATTGAAATGAAAGCACTTGAAATCGATCTTAAACAACAGCAAAATCAATTTCTACAAGATCAATACATGCTGAATCTTATATGCGGCATTGCAGATACTACATTTTTTATTCCGGAAAAGCCTGAATTTAAAATGGTTGTCAGCGAAGATTTCACAAAACTTCTAATTCTTAATCAGTTTCACATTGACAGCCTCCAGATTAACAATGCAATAACAACATTGCAGATGAAATATAAGCCTGGTTTAAGTTGGTTTGCTGATGCAGGTTTAAACACTTCTCCCCTATCCACGGTATACCAGCTTTTTGGGTTTAGCTTCGGATTGAATGTAGTTATTCCAATTTATGATGGGAATCAACGAGCTCACGAACTTAATAAACTGAATATCAATAGAGAAACACGTTCTGCTTACCGTAATTTCTTTGAAAATCAATATTCGCAGCGAAAAGAAATGATTAAAGCAGATATCAGGCATAAAGAGAGTATTATCCTAAATCAGAAGCAAAAAATCGTAATGCTGGAAAACGAACTTAATTTTGAGAAACAACAATTGACTTTTGGAACTATTTCTATAACTGACTACATCCTGACAATGAGATCATTAAATGAAAGCAGGAAAGCCCTAAATAGCATGGAGGCTGCATCTTTAAGACTCATTAATGCACTTAATTCAATAATCCTTTAGAAGATCGGACTTATGAAAAATTACTTACCTGGTCTATTGTTTTTAACAATCCTTGGAATTGTTGCCTGTAAGCACCAATTGGAAGAAGCCGAAAAAGAGGTCGTCCCAAAAACAACAGCAAGTGTTTGTAACATTACTGTTGAATCTATGAGTTTGATTGTTGAATATCCGGCGAGCACTGCATTTCTGAAAAAAAGCACTATAAAATCGCCGGTTACAGGTTATATTGATGATGTATTCTGCAAAACCGGAGACGAGATTTCAAAAGGGAAACTGATGTTCACAATCCGCACCAAGGAATCCAATGCACTTTTAAGAACGAAAACGGATACAGGCATTCAATTTAATGGAAGTGTGAAAGTATTTGCTCCAATCTCTGGAATAGTAGCCTCGCTTACACGGCAGTCCGGTGATTATATTACGGAAAATGATGAATTAACCAACCTTGCATCACCTTCAAGCCTCATATTTCTTGCCAATATTCCCACAGAAAACATCAACAGCATCAAACCCGGGCAAAACTGCCAGATTTTGCTGCCAGATTCTCGTAAGCTGCAGGCAAAGGTAAGTAGTCAGCTTAGTGCAGTTGATCAGGAAACACAAACCCAGAGATTTATTGTAACGCCATTATCATCAGTAAGTCTCCCTGAGAACATGAATTGCCGGCTTCTTATTGAGAACAGTATAAAACAAAAGGCCACTGTATTGCCAAAAGCTGCCCTCTTATGCAATGAAACACAAAACATTTTTTGGGTTATGATGCTCATCAATGATTCCACTGCAATTAAAGTCCAGGTAAAACCAGGAATTATACAAAACGAAAAAGCGGAGATTCTTGAGCCAATTTTTTCAGGCACAGATCGGATTCTGGCTTCAGGAAATTACGGATTGGAAGATACCGTTCGCGTTAACATTATCAAAAGACCATAAATGCTTCATTGGAATTATCACCGGGTATACCAGAAACCGATATTGGTTCTGCTTTTGTTATTGCTTGCTTTGGGTGGATACCGCTTCTACAGCATGCATACAACCTTGTTTCCCGATATAATTTTTGCAAAGATTACTGTTATTGCCGATAATGGTGAGCAGCCAGTCGATAAAATGATGGTTACTGTTACTCAGCCACTGGAAATTGCTATAAAACGCGTCAATGGTATTCAAACTGTGAAAAGCAGCACAAATCGCGGAAGTTGCACTATTGAGGCCTATTTTGACTGGAGTTCAGATATTGAACTTGCTAAAACGCAACTTGGAGCCAGAATCGACGAGATTAAGAATGAACTGCCGCCAGGCACGAATATCATTGTGGAAACCATGGGACAAAGTATTTATCCTGTTATGGGTTATACTTTAGAAAGTGATGAGAGTGATCCTATAGCATTGCGAAAAACTGCTCTTTATTATGTTCGTCCGCGTTTATCTGTGGTTCCCGGAATGTCGAATGTGGTAGTAAGAGGTGGAAAAACAAAGGAATATGTGGTCACACCTGATCCAAAAAGGCTGACAGAACTTGGAATATCGCCAATGAGTCTTTCAGAAGCCTTAAAAAGCGGAAACTTTGTGGAATCAAACGGCCTTTTACCCGACTTTCGCAGGCTTTACCTAAGTATAACTGATGCTAGATTTAATGATATAAAAGACCTGAAAGATTTTGTCATTAAAAATGATGGCCGCAGGATTATCAAGGTTTCAGATATCAGCAAAGTAGATATCCACGAACAACAGGAATTCATCCGAATCAATGCAAACGGACATGATGCTATCACAATCGACTTAATTAAACAGAAAGGTATAAACCTTTTAGATTTCTCGGCTGATGTGCAAAAAGAGGCAATTGCGATCCAGAACGCCTTGCCCAAAGGAATGATATTAAAAACATATTATAATCAATCTACATTCGTCACGAATTCAATTGACAGTGTATTGCGCAGTATTATTGAAGGGCTGATTATGGCAATTATCGTTGTAATTTTCTTTCTGAAATCCTTCAGGGCAAGTTTGAATATAATACTAATTATTCCTGTAACCCTCGCTCTTTCTTTTGCCTTACTTCCCTTGTGGGGAATAACTCTGAATATAATGTCGCTGGGTGCAATTGCAGCTTCAATAGGATTAATAATTGACGATGCAATCGTTATAATTGAACAGTTACATAGAATTCATGAGGAAAATCCCGGGATAAGCAATCATGAAGCAGTGCTCCAGACCATGCACGAACTATTCCCGGCAATGATAGGGTCCTCGTTAAGTACAATCGTTATTTTTCTGCCATTTTTTCTGATGACAGGAGTTGCAGGAAGTTTTTTCAGAGAGCTGACACTAACTATGGAAATTACCTTGGTTTGCTCCTTCTTTGTTACATGGATTGGATTACCTGCTTTGCATGAAATTATTGGTTATAAACCCTTAACTAACAAAGTTAAAGTTAATGAAATTCAAGAAAATACAGCCAAACTACATTGGTTAACCTGGTTCTTCGACAAGCCAGTTTTTGCGACTGGCTTTGTTATCTTACTTATCGTTTCTTCAGCATTTCTGGTAAACCGATTGGAAACAGGTTTTCTTCCTGTTTTGGATGAAGGGACTATTGTTCTTGATTATTTAACACCTCCGGGAACCTCCCTGGAAGCCTCAGAAAGTATTCTTAAGCGGGTTGACACGATTGTAATGCACCATCCGGATGTATCAACCTATATGCGGCGCACCGGTACGAATATGGCTTCAAGCATTAGTATGGCATCAGGAGTGATCCCACCAAATGAAGGCGATTATCTTATTCAGCTAAAATCAGGTACCAATAGAAAAACTGAAGCGGTAATCTCTGAAATCCGGCAACAGGTTTCTGCATCTGAGCCGGCACTTAACATTGAATTTGGTCAGCGAATTGCCGATCTGCTGGGCGATCTTATAGGAAGACCTGAGCCGATTGAAATAAAAGTTTTCGGGGACAATCAAAAAATATTACACGAACTGGCTGTAAAAATTCAAGTATCTGTTGAAAAAATCAAAGGAATCGCTGATGTTCAAAACGGAGTCATTACTGATGGTCCAACACTTTCAATAATTCCGGATGCTAAAGTATTAAGCAGATTCAAGCTTTCAACCTCCGATTTGCATGAACAGTTAAAAATGCACAATCAGGGAACTGAAGTGGGGCAAATTCAAGAAGGTGAGCAAATGGTTAAAATTTTACTCAGGTTTACCGATTTTCAGAATAATTCTGTCGAAAAACTACGTAAACAACCAATATTTTCACCCGATGGCAGCAGCAGACCACTTTCTTACTATTCAAAAGCAGAATTAACGAAGGGAGATCCTGAAATCACCCGTGAAGATCTTAAATCAAATATCGTGGTAACAGCACGACTTGAAAATCGTGATATTGGCAGTGCTATTCAGGAAATTAAGAAAGTGATAAAAACTGAAGTTCCTCTGCCCCATGGATGTTACGTGGTTTATGGAGGCACTTATGCCAAACAACAGGATTCTTTTGATGAACTTTCCCTAATTCTGATTATTGCTATCGTATTGGTTTTTATAATTTTACTTTTAGTATTCCGGAATCTTCGCCTTGCATTCCTTGTAATATTTATTTCTATCTCAGGTATTGGCGGCAGTATCTGGTTGCTTTTCATCACTGGAGTTCAGCTTAATGTTGGAAGTTACACCGGAATTATAATGATTGTTGGTATTATTGCTGAAAATTCCATTTTTACTGTCAACCAGTTCTTAATGTCGCGGACAAAAGGCCTTAACGTAGAAAATTCAATAAATTATGCAATTTCATTACGAATCCGACCCAAGTTAATGACAGCCATTTGTGCAATTCTCGCGCTTACACCTCTGGCAATGGGGTTCGGACTGGGAGCACAAATGCAACAACCACTGGCAATAGCAGTAATCGGTGGATTTCTGGCAGGATTACCATTACTTTTATTTGTGTTTCCGAGTTTTTTACGCGTATTATTTAAAGATCCGCTCCCATCTGATAAATAATTTTAAAATTAAAAATACTTCATTATGAAAATAAACATTATCCTGGAAATGAGCATGATGCTCTTATCATTCAGTGCTTTTGCAGTCAAACCTCCATTGTCTGTGAAAACAGCATTCAATCAGAAATTCCCAAATGTGCCGAAAGTAAACTGGGGTAAAGAAGATTCAACAGAATATGAAGCCGAATTTCTTATGAATGGCATCGAAATGTCTGTAAATTTTTCCTCAGACGGAACCTGGCTTGAAACAGAAACAGAAATTCCATTGGAAAAACTTCCGGCAAACGTTCTGGAAGCTGTAAAAAAGCAAGTTAAACCAAACGCAATTAAAGAGGCTTCAAAGATTGAGTCCGACAAAAAAGGAATCTTATTTGAAGTTGAAGTCAAAATTGGGCTAAAAACCAGAGAATTATTCTTCAAAGAAGATGGGACTGAAGTAAAATAATTTAGTTATGTTTCAGGATATTGCTGGTTATTTCACATCTCATTGGATATACGACCAACCGCAATTCAGCTGAACTCTATTCAAGAATTTACTTTATATTTATCCGCTAAAAATCTGAAAAAGCACATGCTTTTTAAAATTTCAGAATAATGAAACTTGGAATACTTCAAAAAATCAGGTATGAGTTGCTTCTCTTCAGAAATAAATGGCAAATTAAACGAAGTAAGCTTTTTGACGAAAATTACTATTTAGTTAACTACCCTGATGTTAAATCGTCAGGAATTCCTGCAATAAGGCATTATTTGTTGTATGGTAGTTTTGAAGGCAGGAAGCCGAGTTCGGAATTCGACGGACGATTTTACCTCAGGCAATATCCAGATGTAAAATCTTCAAAAATTAATCCGTTAATTCATTACATTTTGTATGGAAAAAAGGAAGGTCGAAAGATTCTGGAGATACAGAATGAAAAGAGCTACACGAAATGGATAGAGCAATATGATACATATTCAAGATCTGATCTGCTTCTGATAAAGGAATCTATTGCCCGGTTAAATTTCAGGCCCCTGATTTCTGTATTAATGCCTGTTTATGATCCAAATTCTGGATGGTTAAAAGAGGCAATTAATTCTGTGATAAATCAGATATATAGTAATTGGGAGTTATGCATTGCCGATGATTGCTCAACAAATCCTGAGATTAAATCAATTCTGCAGGTTTATCAAAATATGGACCAACGAATCAAAGTTGTCTATAGAACTGAGAATGGTCATATTTCGGCAACTTCAAATAGTGCCCTTAAACTAGTTACTGGTGAATATACTGCATTGCTTGATCATGACGACATATTACCAGCAACTGCATTGTATCTCGTTGCTGAAACAATCAACAAATTTCCGGATTCAAAACTTATTTATTCTGATGAGGACAAAATCGATAGTTTAGGCAATAGGACTGAACCATACTTTAAATGTGACTGGAATCCTGAACTTTTTTACGGGCAGAATTACATAAGTCATCTGGGCGTTTATTCAAGCAACATTCTAAAAAAAATCGGAGGCTTCAGAGTAGGTTTCGAAGGCTCTCAGGATTATGACTTAGCACTTCGGTTTATAGAACAGATAAAAAGTGAAGATATCATTCATATCCCGAGAGTTCTTTATCACTGGAGGCTGCATGAAAAAAGTACATCTTTTGATATAAACAGCAAAACTTATGCTTATAGCTCAGCAGTAAATGCCATTAATGACCATTTCAAAAGAATAAATTCACTTTCCAAAGTTGATATTTTAAAAAATGGTTTGTACAGATTAAGCTACCCATTGCCTGATCATAACCCTCTGATTTCAATAATTATCCCAACCTGGAATAAACTGGAATTAATTAAAAAGTGCGTTGATAGCATACTTCATAAAACACATTATGCTAATTATGAGATACTTATAATCGACAACAAATCCGATGAGAAAGAAGTTTTAACCTATTTTGCAAGAATTTCTACCAATTCTAAAGTTGAATGGTTAAATTATAACCAGGTTTTTAATTTTTCTTCACTGGTAAATTATGGAGTTAATAAGGCCAGAGGTGAATATATTTGCCTGATGAACAATGATATTGAGGTAATTTCCGAATTGTGGATTGAAGAAATGTTAAGTATTGCCTGCCAGGAAGCGGTTGGTGCAGTTGGTTCTAAACTACTATTTCCAGATAAAACAATTCAGCATGCAGGGGTTATACTGGGTTTTGGAGGAATTGCAAATCACGCCTTTAAACATCAGTCACATAAAACACCAGGTTATTTTGGAAGGGCACTTTTAACTCAGGAGATGTCGGCAGTAACTGCTGCTTGTGTTATGGTAAAAAAGTCAACTTATGATGAAATTGGCGGTTTCAATGAAATAGATCTTGCAATTGCATTTAATGATATCGATTTTTGCATACGGCTAAAAATGGCTGGTTATAGAAATGTCTGGACACCCTTTGCGGAGTTTTACCACTATGAATCTGCCTCCAGGGGCGAGGAAGATTCTGAAGAGAAAAAGGCCAGGTTTAACAAAGAAGTTGATTACATGAATGATAAGTGGGAAACTCTACTTAAAAATGACCCTGCCTATAATCCAAATTTAGCTTTATACGGCGAGGACTTCAGTTTAGCCTGGCCACCCAGATGTTAGTTCAATAGTATTAAAAAAATTACTTTTAAGAAATTATGGTTTTCAGTTCAATCGTATTTATTTTTATTTTCCTTCCGATAGTACTTTTCATATTTCATTTATCAGGAAAAAAACTCCAGTTTCCGTTTTTACTGCTTAGCAGTTTGTTTTTCTATTTTTATGGAGAGACGTACCTGATCTGGATAATGCTGACAACAACAACTATAGATTATTTTTGCGGATTGATGATAGTTGGGGCGTATAACCGAAAAAATGATATTCCCCTGGAGGAAAATGCAGAAAGAACAAGACCTCAAAGATTCTGGCTTGTTGTTTCAATTGTCTCGAATCTGGCTTTGCTGGGTTATTTTAAATACTTCAATTTTTTTACGGATAACCTTATTCATGCACTCGATCAGTTGAACATGCAACATCTTATGCTAAATAATTTTATCAAAGTTAGTTTGCCGCTTGGTATCAGCTTTTATACATTTCAATCGATGAGCTATACCATTGATGTATACAGAGGGCATGTTGCTGCGAACAGAAGTTATGTAAAGTTTGCAACTTTCGTTACCATGTTTCCTCAATTAGTAGCAGGGCCTATTGTTCGCTATGCAGATATTGAAAAACAACTAAACAACCATAGTACCTCATTCGACGGTTTTGTAGAAGGAATAAAAAGCTTTATCATCGGACTTGCAAAAAAGATACTGATTGCAAATACAATGGGTGGCATTGCCGACCAGATTTTTGCCCTGCATGGGAAGGATTTATCGACAAGCATCGCCTGGCTTGGATTATTTGCTTACAGTCTTCAGATATATTATGATTTTTCAGGCTATTCATGCATGGCTATTGGACTGGGAAAAATGATAGGGTTTGAATTCATTGAGAATTTCAACTACCCGTATACATCAGGTTCTCTTACAGAATTCTGGCGAAGATGGCATATTTCACTCTCTTCATGGTTCAGGGATTATTTATTTATTCCTTTGGGAGGAAGCAGGTCCAAACCGATAAAAACTTACAGAAACCTTTTTATCGTATTTCTGCTTTGTGGACTTTGGCATGGTGCCAGTTGGAATTTTATCATTTGGGGCATGTTTCATGGACTACTCCTTTCCGTTGAAAGAATGGGGTTCGCCAAGTGGTTGTACGCAAAGCCTAAACCATTTAAACATATTTATTTTATTTTTGTAATCCTGATCTCATGGGTGTTTTTCAGAATCGAGGCATTGAATGGTTCATTTGGCTACCTGAGTAGTTTGTTTATTTACCATCCTGCCGGCACTTATCAATTAGTGGAGTTTCTTCAGCCCGAAATGCTTCTTGCATATGGCATTGGAATTGTATTTGCGCTACCAGTCCTTCCCCGCTTTTTAAAATATAAAGAATCCTTGCCAAGCAGATACAGTCTGATTTTTGAAAGCCTTTACATTACTGCTTTATTTATATTGCTGTTTATGAGTATAATAAACCTTGCTGCGGGTTCATTTAATCCTTTTATTTACTTTAGATTTTAATAGATGGACTCACTTTTAAAAAGATTATGTTTTGGATTTTTCTGTTTAGTGCTTTTCGGAATACCGATTATGACTGTATTAGGCTTCAGAACTTCTAATGATACGGATTTTGCAAAATTTGAAAAACGACTTAAAAACCCTTTACCTCAATGGAGTTGGAACCAAGCTGGAATGAAATACTTCTTTTCGAAACTGGAGTTATTTGTTGGCGACCGTCTTGCTTTCAGAGAAGACCTGTTACAGTTAAATGCTGATCTGAACCTGATAATGGGCCGCTCTTCAAACCCCGACAAAGTTATTATCGGTAAGCAGGGTTGGTTGTTTCTTGGAAATGGTTTTAATGAAACAATAAATCAATATCGTGGAATTACCCGATTGAATGAAAAACAGCTAAAATCATTGAAAGCTTATTTTAGTGATATTCAAGATTTTACCAAAAGTAGAAATATTGAGTTCCTCATTTTAATTCCACCCGAGAAACACGCTATTTATCCTGAATTTTTGCCGGATTACCTGGCGCAAAAAGGGATTTCGCCATTGGATCAGTTGATGAAAAACAAAGGAAATTTAAATATAATTGAATTGTCAAAACCTTATTACAAAAGCAAAACATGCAGCAAAACATTACTATTTTATAAAACAGATACGCATTGGAATCAATATGGTGGATACTTAGGATATAATGAATTTATGAACCGCCTGCCTGAGCGCTTTACAAAGGATCACATTTTTTTATATGCAACTGACTTTAAAACTATTACTTGTTTAGTAGACAGAGATTTACCAATTTTATTGAAAGGTGGATTTAAATTTCCAGAAACAGAACCAATATGCACTAAAAACTTAGGTACTACTAAATTAAAAATTAAAAATATTACTACGAACAGTGATTGGGTAGACTTAAACCCCAACGTTTGTGTTGATATTTTTAAAAGACCTGTTGTAAAAAATGCCCAAAAGAAAGGGAAATTGCTTTTATTTGGTGATTCATTTTCTAACTATCTTTCAAACTATCTGAATAACAGTTTTAATGAAGTAATTTACGTCAACTATCTTAAAACTGACTCACTAATACTCTCATCAATTCTTGAACAATATAAACCAGATGTGTTTTTATTCGAAATGGTAGAAAGAAATCTGCTTAACCCAATTAATATGCTAATTCCGTTAAGTAAGAAAATTAGTTCAATACCCTTTTTAAAGTTCCATAATAAATCGGTAATTTCCGGATCGGATTTTAATTCACAAATCACTAATGTCACCTTAGGTGAAGATGGTATTCATTTTAAAGTACTTGATTCTGATCCTAATTTTATACTTCCCAAATCTAATTACCCACAGAATCAGGTTATTGTAAAGCTTATAACAACTGTACCAAAACAAACTACAGTGCAGCTATTTTACCTTACTGATTCTTCTAAAGATTATTCAGAAGCACAATCGGTGAGACAAAAAGTATTAGCGGGTAAACAAACAATTTACCTGACAATTCATGATGCAGGCCTTCTGGGCAGATTGAGAATTGATCCCGGGAAGGATGCTGGTGATTATATAATTCATGAGATTGAACTTAGAGAGTAAAGAAATTGTCGAAAAACAGTCATTCTATTAATTAATAATACTATAACTAATACCCTGATCATGGTTCTTTTCAAAAACCCGAGACTTTGGCTATATATTGCAGGAACCCTCCCTCCCGAAAAGGTTTTTTTGTTTTTTGGAATTATCTGGGGAATATTTCAGGTCTTCTTTACTCCTCCATTCCAGGCACCTGATGAATTGAATCATTTCTCAAGGGCTTACCAGGTATCAGAATTCAGGTTTTCCCCACAACTTTATAAAAATAAATTAGGTGGATTTTTACCTGGCAATATATGGACAACAGAAGAATTATTTTTTCATATTCCATTTAATCCGGAAAAGAAAATTACCAAGGATCACTTTATAAATGCAATAAAAATACCCTTGAATATTGAAAATCGGACATTTATTTTCTTTCCGAATACTTCACTTTATTCTCCTGTTTCTTACATACCTCAGTCTATTGGTATCTTTTTAGGCAGAATTCTAAACCTGAGGCCTTTAGTTTTATTTTATCTGGGACGCATCTTTAATTTGTTTGCGTGGATTCTACTTATTTACATTTCTATAAAAACCCTGCCAATTGCGAAGTGGCTGATTGTTACACTGGCTTTGTTGCCAATGACGATGTTTGAAGCAGCTTCAGTAAGTGCAGATCCAATTACTATAGGGCTCTCTTTTCTTCTAATTTCATACGTTTTGAACTTAGCCTTTGCTGAAAATACAATTTTAGGCAAGAAAGAAATATTAAGTTTAAGTATAATCTCAATTTTGCTTAGTTTTTCAAAAAATGTTTATTTCCCAATGGTCTTTCTGATCTTGCTGATTCCAATAAAAAAAGCAGCTAACCTCAGGAACTATATACTATCTGTCTCAATAATAGTTGGATCCGCATTAATTAGTGTACTTATCGGTGCGTTGGTTTTAAGGAATATTCTGGCTCAAATACATCCTATTGAACAGCTCTACGGAGATAGCTCTTTGCTGCCTCAGGTTAATCCCGACAAGCAATTAGCGTTTATATTATCCAATATTACAGGTTTTATTACCATGGTGGCAAATTCCTTTTATATACTAAGATTATATATTTTTCAATCATTTCTTGGCAAACTTGGATGGTCCGAAATTCTTATTTCAAAATGGTTCTACTATTATGCAGCAAGTTGCATTGGTATTATTGCACTTTTTGAATTTAAAAAAGAAATCAGGTTGACTTTTTCCCAGAGGCTTATTTTACTTGTAAGCAGTTGCCTTGTTATATTGGTGTTCTCCGTAACGATGTATTTAAGCTGGTCTAGTGTTGGTGCTATAATGATAATAAATCTGCAGGGAAGGTACTTTATTCCGATAGTTCCGGTATTACTCTTACTATTTTATGGTAAAAAGATTACATTACCAAAGTTTGTTATACCATTAGTTTCAATAAGCCTTATTCTTGTTTCAATAGCTGTTACGATTAATACAATACTGGTAAGATATTATATTGTTTATCAATATTACACTCTATATTAAAAAATTCAGCTAAAACCAAGTTAACATACTGATTGTCTGTAGTTCATACACTTTTACCAAACTGATTAAGCGGTAATTGTTATTTATTTCATCGGGTTCATCTATCATAGGATTACAATTGGACCAATTACTTTATGAATATTTCAACCTGTAACCCGGTCCAAATAATTATCCTTGCTGGTGAATTTGGTGCAAAAAACCAAAATAATAAGGTAAAAACTGCGATTTTTGAGTATTGAATTCTTCCTTAGGTTTCGGTCAAATTGATGATTTGTATTTAAATCGGCTGTCCGACAAAATTTATTTCCGTATTTTTGCTCAAGTTGTAATTTTTTAGTTCGCACCTGAAAACTACAATTTAGGGGGAGATTTTTGGGTCTGCTCCAAATTATTTTTTTAGTCGGTCACTAGTTATTGTCTACCATTAAAAAACAGTCTGTCAAAAATTTCAATGAATGAATAATGTTACCAATACGAAGGCATCGATTCACAGCTATTTTGAAAAGGAGGCATCTCAACGATCAAAATGGAAGAGGAGAAATCCTTACTATCATGCCCTTATTGAAAAGTATTATCGGTTATTAATACCAGAGAATTCAAGTGTAATCGAAATCGGCTGTTCTTGCGGTGATTTGCTTGCTTCTTTAAAACCCTCGCGGGGGGTCGGACTCGATTTCTCACAAAACGTGATCGATATTGCTAAAAAAAAATATCCTCAGTATGAGTTTATTACTCAAGATATTGAAAATCTGAAACTTAATGAGAAATTTGATTATATAATATTATCTGATGTAGTAGGATCGTTGTGGGATGTACAGCTCGCTTTTGAGAATATAAATCAACTTTGCCATGAGCGCAGCAGGATTATTATATCCTATTATAATTTTTTATGGGAACCAATTATGCAAATTGGCGAACGGCTTGGTGTGAAACAAAAACAGCCACTCCAGAACTGGCTATCCTCAGCAGATATTGGTGCCCTTTTAAAAAACACAGGGAAAGAAACGATCCGGATGGAAAGAAAGATTCTTATTCCAAAGAACATTCCACTTCTTTCATGGTTCTGTAACCGCTACCTTGTTAACCTTCCAATACTAAACTTGCTTTCCCTTTCAAAGTTTATTATAGCCCGCATTGAACCTGATCGGGTGCGTGATTACAAGGTTTCAATAATCATCCCCTCAAAAAATGAGTTTGGAAATATTGAGAATGCCATAAAGTCTACACCATTTTTTGGAAGCAGTCAGGAGTTTATCTTTATTGAAGGTGGGTCGCAAGATGGCACCTTTGAAGAAATGCTTAGAGTTAAAGAAAAATATTCTGATAAAAATATTTCTGTTATTAAACAATCGGAAAAAGGAAAAGCGAATGCTGTAAGAGAAGGCTTTGAGTTGGCAAAGGGTGAAATTTTGATGATTCTGGATGCAGATCTTACCACTCCTCCCGAAGATCTGCCCAAATTTTATGAAGCATTAAAAATGGGTCGTGGCGAATTTATTAACGGATGCCGACTGGTTTATCCGATGGAGGAACAGGCCATGAGAATGTTAAATCTTATGGCTAATAAATTCTTTGGAATGTTTTTTAGTTTCTTGCTTGGTCAAAGAATAAAAGATACACTTTGCGGAACAAAAGCTCTTTTTGCCTCCGATTATCAAATAATTAAAAAAAATCGTGCATATTTCGGCGATTTTGATCCCTTTGGTGATTTTGATCTTTTATTTGGAGCTTCAAGAATGAATCTTAAGTTTGCGGAAATTATTGTTCGCTACAGGAACAGACGATATGGTTCTACACAAATACACAGGTTCAGGCATGGAATGCTTCTTTTTCGAATGTGCTACTGGGGATTGAAAAAACTTAAAAACATTTAAAACGATAAACATGCCTGACCGGATTGAAAATGAAATCATACAAGGAAAATATCTTGTCTCAAATAATCCTGCTAAAATTTGGAATTGGGGAAGCTCCGCAGGAATTGTCAGGAAACAAAGACGAGTAAATATGCTTTCTCAACTGATCACATCAAATATGACAGTTCTTGAGGTTGGTTGTGGCAGTGGTGAATTCACGAAAGAGTTTCAAAAAACACAAGCTGACATTTTTGCAATTGATGTTTCACCTGAACTTTTGGATTTTGCTAAACGATCAATTACTGCCACTAATGTTCATTTTCAGCTTCAAAACGCTTTCAAAATGAATTTTGAAAATAATAAATTTGATGCGGTCATTGGCTCCTCCGTTTTGCATCACCTTGATGTTAAATCTGCATTAACCGAATTCTCCCGGGTTCTTAAACCGGGGGGGATTATTGCATTTACTGAACCGAATATGCTAAATCCTCATATATTCATCGAGCGGAAATTCAGATTTCTTTTTAAACATGTTACACCAGACGAAACTGCATTTATTAAATTCTCCATTCAAAAACTTCTCGAAAAATCTGGTTTTGAAGCAGTTAAAATATTTTCTTTTGACTGGTTGCATCCTATAATTCCATCTGCATTAATACCTGTGGTAAAAAGATTAGGTAGTATTGCCGAATCATTGCCTTTAGTTAAAGAATTTTCCGGGTCGCTATATATATATGCTAAAAAAAAGCAATAGTACTATATAAATGAAATCATTATCAGACCTTCACTATTCAGAACAGCAAAAGAACTTTCGATTATGGTCTGAGAAACCAGCATTGCAAGAGATCTACTTTTATTTTTACTCACTGATTAAAGCAGAAATAGATTATTCATTACCCGGAAAAATTGTTGAATTGGGAAGTGGAAGTGCAACTATTAAAATTGTAATCGAGGATTGCATTTGCACAGATCAATTCCCGAATCCATGGATCGATCAGGTTGAAAATGTATATTCGCTTTCCTTCGAGGATAAAAGTGTTTCGAATATCATTCTCTTTGATGTTTTTCATCACCTTGAATATCCGGGGAATGCACTAGATGAGATCAATAGGGTATTATGTAAGAATGGGCGATTGATAATTTTTGAACCATCAATGAGTTTTGCAGGACTCCTTGTTTATTATTTTTTTCACCAGGAGCCCGTTGGTATTTTTAAGAAAATTACTCCTTTTGGTGATGTCGCTCAACTTAAAAATGTTGGATACTATGCTGCACAAGCCAATGCATGGCGGATATTTAAAAAGAACAGCCGCTTTGCTTCATTGCTGGTAAAATGGAAGGATATTCAATCAAAGGGTATTGTTTCTTTTGCCTACCTGGCAAGTGGAGGTTACAGCAAACCTCAGGTTTTCCCCACTTCATGGTATTCAGCAATTATAAAATTTGATCTTATTCTGAACAAAATTTCTGTAATTTTAGCTGCGAGAACACTAATCACAATAAGAAAAATTTAATTAAAATATCTTTCTGTATATGTCGGGGTTTCAATTCTCAGCAAAAATATTTTTCCTTATCATGTCGATAAGTTTTGGAACTTTATTCGTGTTTTTAACCCCTCCAATCCAGGTTCCTGATGAAAATATCCATTTTTACAGGGCTTACCAATTAACTGATTTTGATTTCCTGCAGGTAAAACAAACAATTCCAGCTTCATTAGAGATGCTTACCAAAATGTCTATGGACATGTTTTCGTTCAAAAATACTCAGGTTGATTTTTCAAAACTTATGCAAATACAGCTTAAGCCTGAACAAACATTCAAAACATGGACTTTCTGGTATATAATACCGTATCTTCCTCAAAGCGCCGGTATTTTAATCGGAAGACTCCTGGGAGCCCCTCCCCTGGTACTTTTGTATTTAGGGAGATTATTTAACCTGTTTTTTGCAATTTTTCTAATTTATCAGGCTATCCGATTAATTCCTTTACAAAAATGGACAATGGTGCTACTCGGCTTAATGCCAATGAGTATCACGCAGTTAGCATCAAATTCATACGATGCAATGGCGATCGGTCTTGCCTTTTTGTCAATAGCCTATTTTCTTCACCTGAAATTTGCTTCATCAGCAATAATTACCAAAAAGGAATTCGGTAACATTTTTATTCTTTGTGTTTTGCTGGGATTATGCAAACCAGTTTACTGTTGCCTGGGTATTCTATTTTTGGTATTGCCTGTGAACAAAATCGGATCTGTAAAAACATATTACAAAATTCTGGTTTCCCTTATAATAGCAATGATAATCGCCCCTTTTTCATACTCACTCCTGCGCAATATTGTGGCAGATGATGTTCCGTATGAAAAGGTCCCCTGGAACAATGCAAATCTTCAACTTCAGTTTATTCTTCACAATTTTGCTGCTTTTTTAAAAACGCTATTCGAAACATGTTTTATCCATTTAAGAACATTTTACCTCGATAGTTTTGTTGGAATTCTTGGATGGCTTAGCTGCCCTTTACCTAAACTGCTGATAAACAGCTACCTTACAATTCTATTGATAAGTGCAGTATTAGATTACAAAAGAAAATTTAAGTTTAATTTTAAAGACAAACTGATAGCGTTTGCGATATTTACTGCCAGTGTTGTTGCCATCGAATTAGCAATATATTTAACTTGGACTAGCCTTGGCAGTGGGCTTGTTGAAGGTGTTCAGGGGAGATATTTTATTCCATTTTCACCACTACTATTCCTCGTATTTTTTAATAATTCACTGAGCAAGTTCTTTCAACGAATATTGACAATAGTTTTAAATTACACCAAATACAGAAATTTCTCAGGAATACAATTTTCACGTCTGACGCTCAAAAACAGGAGTATTTACGCTTCACTTGCACAAGTATTTATAATGCTTTTTGTATCCGGTTCTCTTATAATTACTGCCTTAACGATATACTCGAAGTACTATTAAAACACTGCTTTTAATTGAACCGGAGTTTCCCGTAAATAATATCTTTCCCCGTATTCACACGGTAAAGGTAGATTCCGGGTTTGGCGCTAAAGCGGATTACTTCACCTGACCCTGCTTTTGAATTCAGTTCTTTCTGCAAAACCAATTGCCCGATTGCATTGTAAATTTCAATGTTCAGTTTATTACAACCTTCAGGGAAGTTTGATACTCTGATTCCATCCAGAGCAGGATCGTAAACCATGCTGAATTTATCGGTCTCCCCATCAGGAACACCAACAAAAAAATTCGTTGCAATATTCGATGGACCAGAAACAAAGTCGTGAGAATGTCCTGAAACAGTTTTAATCATATACCAGAAAAACTGTGTTAAACCGTTAATTCCTGTGTGCGTATAATTATCCTGCTCAACCTGAAACAAGGTATCAATAACCTGAAAAGGAGCATTTTCGCTTGATTTGAAATAAAGCAGATAATACCTGAAGCTGTTGGTAGTGTCATTAACAATTGGCGACCAGTTCAATGTTACATAACCGTTTTGTGGGTCAACCTGGTAATCATTAATCATTGGAGCATTAAACACATAGTCCATAACCACAATTTTCAAAGGTTTCATTGTTATTCCGGGAATCGGACAAAAATCATCGCTGGCCTTAAAAACAAAATAATAATCTACGCAAGGGTTTATCAGTCCACCAAAAATAAGGTGGTTGAGCTGAGTCTGCCAAGTAAAATTCGTATTAATCGTACTGAGTCCTGTAACAGGAGTCGGAACATCTAAATGGGCACAAGGCGGCATCGGGCATCCGCAGGAACTGGTATCATTCGTACCCATCATTACACCGTTAACCTCAAGTGTAACATTCTGAAGATCAATATAATTATTGAGTAAACCAGTATCAATTGCAGTAAAATTGAAATTAACATTCGTTCCGAAATAAACACTATCTACATAAGGATCAACATTTAGGGGAAAAGGCAATGATGTTTCCGGAGCTGTATTCGGGCTTGAAGACAGGATAACTACCTGCATTTCCCGTTCAATTTCAGCGATTACACTTCCTTCGCGATATTCTTTCACCATATATTTTGTAACAAATGCTCCCGAAGTGAAAGAGGTAAATGACAGCTGTCCAGACAGGGTATCTAATACCGCTGCAACATTATTTGGATCCTGAGACGGTCCGGGCAATGGGTTAGTATAGGAATATCCGGGATAATAATTTATTATTGGCGAACTGCTGTTATCGTAGGATTGCGTCCATCCATAGGTAATGGAATCGCCATCCATATCAAAAGCAGTTGGATTATAGGTAACCGGGTAAGCTGTTGGAACAGTAACCTGCGGCCGCTCAGCAAACAAGGGCGAATTGTCCCAGCAGGGATTTACGCTCTGGCCCAGATATGGATACATTGTTGCTTTCAAATAGGCACATAAGGAACTTGCACTCGGAATATTCTGACAATCGTTTCTATTACAAACATCAATTGAAAATACATATCCATACGAAGGTGGGACGCCACTTATCATTACTCCATTCGGGAAAGACTGATCAGAAGTATAGTACCATTCCTCCACTCCTCCTGTATTTGGCTGTGTAGTTGACTGGCAGGTAATATGGGGATAAATTGGATTACTGTTGCAAACAGCCGACAAATCAGTTCTTCCCAGAACCTGATTTGGATATAAGTATAAAGTTATACCGTTAACTGCATTGGGATCGATATTTGCGGCTGGAATATTCGTGTTTAACACAATACTCGGGCTATATTCAATCCCTGCACATTCACGGTAAACCCTCACATGAAACCTGTAATTGCCATTCGGAAGGCATTCCCAGCGGATTTCGCCTCCTATATAATGCGATGCAAAAGATTCGCCTGAAAGGCAAACTACAATTACAATAAATAAGATTTTGCAAAGCTTTGTTTGCAGCAAATTGAATGCTAAACTTTTCATAATACCTAATTTAATCAGATTTAAGCATGCTACCATAAGATTGGATTAAAGTTACATTATAAAATCTTATTATTCAGCTTATCCGCAAAAAAACAATTCCTGATATTAAAATAAAAAAAAATAGTTGACTAAGTAAAGCTTATTTCGTAGTTTTGCGAAATCATAAAATGAACAACTTAGAGGAACCTTATCCTATTTGTGTTCATCATTTCATTAACACAGAATTAGCTATTTGTCCGTGGAAGAAAATAAAGAAATACAATACTCTGAAACCCAGATCAAAATAGCACTGTTTGCTAAGGCAATGGCTCATCCTGCACGAGTATTTATCCTCGAAAGATTATCAGGAATGAATAAATGCTGTACAAGTGGAGAAATGATAGGTGATATTCCTATCGCAAGATCCACGCTATCCCAACATCTGAAAGAGCTAAAGTTTGCAGGTTTGATTCAGGGTGAAATAGAAGGTCCGTTTATCAAATATTGCATCAACAAAGAAAACTGGGAACTTGCGAAAGCGATGTGCCATGATTTGTTCGAAACTCATTAAATCTTTATTAATATTCTGAATACTAATTTTAGAAAATACAGTTCACCCCTTAATTACAACATCATGAATATCAAAGTATTAGGAACAGGATGTGCTAATTGCAAAAGCCTTGAGAAAGCTACTTACAGTGCAGTAGCTGAACTCGGTATCGATGCCAGCATCGAAAAAGTGGAAGACATAACAAAAATTATGGCCTACGGAATTATGCGTACTCCGGGGCTTGTAATTGATGAAAAAGTTGTGCTTTCGGGCCGTATTCCCGGCATGACTGAATTGAAAGAGATTATCTCGAAGTCAGTTTAACAACTCATGAACTAATAAATTTAAAATTATAAAAATGAAAAAGATAATAATTCTGCTGCTTGTACTATCAGCAGCTGCTGGTTTTGGGTATGGACAGGTAAAACCGGGTGAGAATTCAAGCGTTGAAGTCTACTATTTCCACGGTAAAAGACGTTGTGCTACCTGTGTAAGCATTGAAGAAAACACGAAAAAGACAGTCGAAACATATTTCAAGGATCAGAAAGCAAAAGGGACTGTAAAAATGATTGTGGTGGATATTGATGATAAAAAAAACGAGGCCCTGGTTGAGAAATATGAAGTAACAAGCTCATCATTATTTGTAACCCGTATTTCAGCAGGCAAAAAGTTCACTAACGACTTGACCAATTTTGCATTTTCCTATAGCAGGACTGATACGGATAAATTCATGAAAGGCCTGAGAGACAAGATAACAGAGTCATTAGGCAAATAACATCAACTTCAGTTATACCCATCATGGAAATTCTGCAAAATCTGCTGGACTCAACCAATATCCCTTTCCTTTCAGCCTTTATTTTAGGTATTATGACGGCAATTAGCCCTTGTCCTCTCGCCACGAATATCACTGCAATAGGCTTCATCAGCAAAGATATTGAGGATAGGAAAAAAATATTTATTAATGGTTTATGGTACACCCTTGGAAGGGCGGTAAGTTATACAGGAATCGGTGTAATTTTATTTTTTGGTGCGAGTAAATTCCATGTATCCCGGTTTTTTCAGATGAATGGAGAAAAACTTCTTGGGCCTCTGCTAATCCTGGTCGGGATTTTAATGTTCGATTTTATTAAAATTAAATTTCCCGGCTTGGGCAAGTTTGGTGAAAGGATGGAAAAGCGGGAACATAAAAATAATGGATGGAATGCACTGCTTTTAGGGATCTTATTTGCACTGGCCTTTTGTCCATATAGCGGTGTACTTTACTTTGGGATGTTGATTCCCATGACTATCAGCAGTACTTCCGGTTTGTTTCTGCCAGTTATCTTTGCTATTGCTACAGGCTTGCCTGTAATTATTGTTGCTTACCTTCTGGCATTCAGCATTTCGAGTCTTGGAGGATTTTACAATAATGTAAAGATTTTTGAAAAGTGGTTTCGTCGCTTTGTGGCTGTGGCTTTTGTTCTGGTAGGGCTATACTACATTTACTTGTTTTATATAAAAGTTTAAATCTATGAAACCGGTTTTTTTAAAAAGTAGAAACGGTCAGATTTTACTTCCATTGTTGCTTTTGCCGTTCTGGTTTCTTATTTATCATTATTTGCAGCCTTTTACCAACTACTTGGTTTATAATGCATTCGGAATGACAAAAGGGACTCAACTGGCAGATGCACTCTGGTTTTTTCTTTTCGAATTTCCGAAAGTAATGCTGCTTCTAACACTGATTATTTTCTTTGTAGGCATTATCCGGACGTTTTTTACTCCTGAACGTACACGCAAAGCGCTCGAAGGCAGGAAAACTTTTACTGGGAATGTTATGGCAGCTTCCTTGGGGATTGTGACTCCTTTCTGCTCCTGTTCAGCAATTCCGCTATTTCTGGGATTTGTCGAATCCGGAGTTCCGCTAGGTGTTACTTTTTCATTTCTTATTGCTGCTCCTATGATTAATGAAGTTGCAATTATCCTCCTTTATGGGATGTTTGGATGGAAAGTAGCAGTAATTTATGTGGGTACTGGCCTTGCAATTGCAATTACTGCAGGTTGGGTGATCGGAATACTGAAACTTGAAAAGTGGGTTGAGCCCTGGGTGTATGAAACACATTTGGGCAATAGCGGACTGGCAGATGAAACCTTAATTTTCACAAAGAGGATTAAATTAGGTTATGAGGCAGTGAGAGAAATTGTTGGAAAAGTTTGGGTTTATGTTGCATTAGGAATACTCGTTGGGGCAGGAGCGCATGGATATGTACCGGAAGCTTTTATGGCTTCATTGATGGGTAAATCTGTGTGGTATTCAATACCATTATCCATCATTATCGGAATTCCTTTGTATTCAAATGCTGCAGGTATTGTTCCTATTGTTTCAGTTCTGATTGAAAAGGGTGCTTCCCTTGGAACTGCGCTGGCATTTATGATGTCGGTAATCGGATTATCATTACCCGAAATGATAATTCTACGTAAAGTATTAAAGATGCCTTTGATATTAACGTTTATCGGAATAGTCGGCTTAGGAATTATGATAGTAGGGTATTTGTTTAATTACATTTTCTAATAAATTCCATTCTCAAACTCATGAATAATCTTGATAATCTGGGTCTTAGAATCGGTGGGTTACTTTTTATTTCACCAAAAGAAGCATGGAGAATTTCAGATTCAGTAGTGTTTATTGACATCAGGCCGGATTATGAAATCTATGGAAAATGTTTGAACGTAAAAGAAGTTATTTACCTGGCAGTTTCTGAAATAAGTGAAAATTTTACGATTCTCGATCCAGGCAGAACATTTATTATTGCAGATGCGGTTGGAATTCATACCCGAAAAATTGCCGAATTTCTCCTGGCAAACAATTTTACTAACATTGCCTGCCTCAATGGTGGTATTTTTGATTGGGAAAGAGATGGTCTGCCTCTGAAGATTGATGCAAAAGAAATGCTGACAGGATCATGCATGTGCACGATGAAAAAGAGCCATTCAACTTAGCTTTTCTTAATTTAATGTCGTATGTTTGCGACATTAAACACTTATAAGAATGACGAATAATAAATCCGACGAGTTTACAGAAGTCCAACAGGAATTATCAGCTGTTGCAAAAGCGCTCTCACATCCGGCACGGATAGCAATTATTCAGTTGCTTTCAGAAAAACAAGAGATAAAAACGGGTGATATTTCGGAATTTCTTCCAATTAGCCGTACCACAGTTTCTCAGCATTTGAAAGTATTAAAAGAATCTGGAATTATTAAAGGCAGTATAGATGGCTTAAAAATACACTATTGCCTGGATATGAATATCTTAGATAATTATCGTCAAAAATACAATGAATTCTTCACCTCTTCTATCAGTAATTATTTGTGCAACTGTTAACCTAAAACAAAAAAATATGAAAAGTCTACCGAATTCTAAACGCACTACAATGCCTTTGATTTTTATTTTAATGCTGATGGTTTCATTTGGATCGGCACTTTCGGCAAAAACCTTGAAAGACGACCTTGATGCAGCGAAAAAAGCAAAGAAAACAGTTTTTCTCGTAGTAACTACAAATACGATAAAAGCAGATGCAGCTTTAAAAATTGCTCAACAGGCTCAGAATCAATTAAAAGAATCAATTGTACTTACCTTGAACAGTGATGATATTGCAAATAAAGAACTCGTAACTAAGTTTGCCCTGGGGAGTGCACCATTGCCAATTATTATGGTAATTGGTTCAAATGGGATTGCAGCCGGGGGCTTACAGGAGAAAGAAGCCACGGCTGCTAAGCTTGTACAAATGGCACCATCACCAAAAAAAGCTGAAGCACTTGCTTATTTGAATGAGAAAAAGTCTGTTTTTGTGATCGGGTATAAGAAGTCATTTACAGACCGCGACAAGGTTGTTGAAAAATGTAAAGCTGCAGTTACTCAGTTAAAAGGAAATGCAGCCATTGTTGAGGTTGATATGGATGATCCGAAGGAAAAAGCATTACTCGACATGATAGGTGCCGACCAGAAATCGAAAAATACAGTAACTGTTGTAACAAATTCAAAAGGAACTGTAACCGGGAATTTTAATGGCATAACAGATTCACAGAAGCTTGTAACAGCGGCAACTACAATACCAAAACAATCTGGCTGCGCTCCTGGTGCATGCGGAAGTAATAAGAGTTGTGGAAAATAGCCTCAGCCTTCAATTAATCAATAGTCTAATTTAAGATTATGAATGTATACAAACTCGTCTGGCTTGAATTGTGGCATCGTAAATCTCAGCTTATTTCAGGAATTCTTGCAATAACGCTTGGAATTGCAATTATAGTTGGGATAAGGTCGGTATCCGAATTCTCAGAAAAAGCAGTTGCAGTTAAACTTGACAACCTTGGTGCCAATATTTTGATTCTGCCTCAGGCCACAAGTGTTGATGATTATTATGCAGCTGATATTGATGCTCCAACAATGCCGCAGGATTATGTCGATAAAATTGTCAACTCTACGATTCCTGGTGTCGATAATCTCTCGCCAAAACTCACGAGAAGAGTTAACATTGGAACAGAAAAAGTTGTTCTTACCGGAATTCTCCCGAAAAGCGAAATCGCTTCAAAGCCAATCTGGCAGCAAAGCGGAATTCTTGGTGCCGAACTAAAGGCCAGTTGCGATCCGGCTACTGCAGAAAATGTATCACAAGGTTATGTCGATGAAAAGCTTAAACGTAAAGTTATAGATACGCTTTCTGGTTTTGACTGCCTTATTGGAACAACTGTCGCAAAAAAACTTAAGCTTACAGAAAATTCCGAATTCGATATCTTAGGAAAAAAATTTAAAGTAATAAGTGTTCTGCCTGAGACAGGAACTGTAGATGATGACCGGATTTTTGCCAATATTGCAAGTGTTCAGGCTTTACTGGGAATCGACAGACAGGTAAATGCAATAGAAGTGATGGGTTGCTGCAATGCTATCTCAGAAGGTCTATTGGGCAAACTAAGGAATATTTTGCCGGATACTAGAATAACAACCATTTCTCAAATAGTTTCAACCCAGATCGAAACAAACAGGATGATGAAAAAAATCTCACTGGTTTTCCTGATAATTATCTTGTTTGTTGGTGGAATCTCAATAGGAAATTATATCTGGGCTAATGTGAATGAGCGACGAAAAGAGATTGGAATCCTAAGGATGGTTGGATATCCCAGAAGAAGAATTTATATGCTACTGATTTTCAAAGCTATTATACTTGGAATTGCAGGAGGAATTCTCGGATATATTATTGGAACCTTAGCCGGAGTGATCCTCGGCCCTTACCTGGCTGGAATAGCTGTTCAACCTGTTTTTATGTTGCTCATCTGGTCGTTGGTACTGGCGATTCTTATTTCGGTAATTGGTTCATTAATTCCAGCCTGGCTTGCAGGAAAAATAGAACCCTTCTCAAACATGCAAGACTTATAGCTATGATACTCGAGCTCAAAAATATTACAAAAACATATTTCCACAAGGACGGACCGGTTAACGCGATGAAAGATATCAGTTTTTCCGTTGAAGAAGGTTCATTTATTACTATTACAGGGCCATCCGGATCGGGAAAAACCACTTTGCTTCTTACTATCGGGGGACTTTTACGGCCAAGCAGCGGGGAAATCTTTTTCAAGGATAAAAAGCTGAAACTGGAAAGCGAATCAGAAATGTCGTCATTCCGTGATCATCATATTGGATATGTGATGCAGAATTTTGCTCTAATTCCCTACTTAAATGCAACACAAAATGTGTTGATTGGCTTAACAGGCGATTCTGCCAAAACGCATAATAAGCAAATGATTGCAGAAGCTGTTCTCGACCTGATGGGGCTTAGCGACAGAATGAACCACTATCCGCGTGAATTATCTGCCGGTCAGCAACAAAGGGTTGCAATAGCAAGAGCTCTGGTAAAAAAACCAAGCTTTATCCTGGCCGACGAACCCACCGGAAACCTGGACCCGGCTTTAACCGGCGAAATCCTTGAACTTCTTAAGGAAATAAATGATAAACAAAAGATTACAATAATAATGGTAACCCATAGCCCTGTGGCAGCAGCAATGGGAAATACAAAGATTCATTTAAAAAATGGTTGTATTGAAATTCATTAATAATTCCTATAAATGAAACTTAACTTACTCGTAATTCTAATATTATTTTCAGGTATATCCTTTATCAGCTCCTGCAATAAAGATAAAAATTTCATACCTGAAAACTCAACAGACCAAATAAAAATTGATAGTATTTCTGTTTCTAAACGGAATCTGGTAGTTTGGGAGGAGAGTACACTAAAAATTTATGCCAGGGGAACATTCCTGAATTTTAAATGGGAAGCCGATCATGGTAGCATATTGCACAAGGATAGTACCTCTGTTCTTTATTGGGCTTGTCCTTCCTGTTTAGGCACAAATACCATAAAGTGCATTGTTTCCAACGATCTTGGAAGTGTTTCAGATACAGTAAAGATTCACATTACAGAATAATGACCAGAAGATTGAAAATTTTTGCAATTGTGTTTATTCTTTTAATTGGGAGAACTAACACAAGCCTCAGGGCACAATGCTGTGCAGCGGGTAACCCGGCAAGCGCCGACTTCCTTCAACATAGTACACAAAAAAACAACCTTTTACTAATTACAGCTTATAAGTACAGCTATTCAGACACTTATTACAATTTTGACCATATCGTCGAAGTACCTCAAATAAAATTCAGCCAGTTTAATTTCCTTAGCACTCAATTTATTTATGGTTTGTCAAAAAAAATCAATGTTTTTGGCGAGTTAGGTTATTTTATTGATAAGACACAAGTTTTAACAATACAAGGAGGGCAGAAATTTCAGGGAAAAGGATTGGGAGATCTTCTGTTAGGAGCCAGATATATCGCATTTTCTAAACCATTAGAAGGAAAGCAGTTAAATGTTTCGGCAGGAGTAAAACTACCAGCAGGTGAATTTGATCAGACGAACGACAATATTGTGCTGCCACTTTCACTACAGCCATCAACCGGCACGACAAAATTTAATGGAAGTGCATGTTATACCTACCACAAACCAGGCAAAAGGTTTGGTGGTTTTATACTCATATCATTGGAAATGAGCTCAATAATATCTTCGCCTAATTTCTATTACAAATATGGCAATTTTATAAGTACTAATATATCAGGAACTTACAAACTAAATGATTATTGTTCCTTTAGCTTACAAAGCAGGCTAGAATCAAGGGATAAGGACAAGCGTGCCTCAAATGTAAAAGTAGAATCAACGGGTTCTAAAGCAGTATTTGTGGCACCCTCTGTACAGTTTTTTTTCAGTCGGAACTGGGCTCTTACTGCTCAATTAGATTTTCCTGTTTATAAGTATATGAATGGTTATCAGCTTACAAACAAATATGGCAGCAATGTTAATATTTCTAAACGACTCATTTTCAAATCAAAAGAAAAAGAAATTAAATAATAATAATGTAATTCTAAATTTAAAATGAAAAAACGGATACTCATATTATGTACAGGAAACTCATGCCGAAGTCAAATGGCAGAAGGTTTTTTACAATCTCTCGATGCCAGGCTTGAAGTTTATTCAGGAGGGACAAAACCTGCAAAAGAAGTAAATCCTATTGCAATTGCGGTAATGAAGGAGATTTGTATTGATATAAGTGAAAATAAGCCATCTGGGGTGGAAGAATTTATTAATCAGCCTTTTGATTATGTGATTACTGTTTGCGACAATGCTAAGGAAAGTTGTCCTGTTTTTACCGGAGAAGTTAAAAAGCGCCTTCATATCGGATTCGAAGACCCTGCCGATGCAATCGGTACCTATGACGAACAAATTCTGGTTTACAGAAAAGTCCGTGATGAAATAAGAGAAGAGTTTCACAAGTTTTACATGGCTAATCTTAGATAATATGAGTCCTTCAAAAAAACGCCTCCGCTTTCTGGACAGATACCTGACACTATGGATTTTTTCTGCAATGGCAGTAGGAGTAATAACAGGATACTTTTATCCGGGAATAACAGGATTCTGGAATCAATTTAATTCAGGTACCACGAATGTTCCAATTGCTATTGGTCTGATTCTCATGATGTTTCCACCATTAGCGAAAGTAAAATACGAGGAACTTCCAGATGTTTTCAAAAATGTGAAAGTTCTTTCACTATCGTTAATACAAAACTGGCTGATAGGCCCTATCCTGATGTTCCTTCTGGCAATTGTTTTCCTGCAGTTCAATCTTGATTATATGTACGGCCTGATATTAATAGGTCTTGCACGCTGCATCGCCATGGTTATTGTTTGGAATGATCTTGCAAAAGGTGATGCCGAATATTGCGCAGGACTTGTAGCCTTTAATTCCATTTTCCAGGTGCTGCTTTTTCCTGTTTATGCCTATGTATTTATTGCTGTCCTGCCCGCATGGTTCGGCTTGCCAACAAATTCAATTGTTGAACAAATTACAATTGGGCAGATTGCAAAAAGTGTATTTATCTACCTCGGAATCCCTTTTATAGCGGGTTTTTTTACACGTTTCATCCTCATACGGGTGAAATCAAAAGAATGGTACCATACGAAATTCGTACCCAAAATAAGTCCTCTTACATTAATTGCACTGCTTTTCACAATCTTTGTAATGTTCTCATTAAAAGGAGAATACATTGTATCTCTGCCTTTTGATGTAATTCTGATAGCAATACCGCTAACAATATATTTCCTTATTATGTTCCTGGCTTCTTTCTTCATGAGCAAGAAAGCAGGTGCCTCCTACCCCGTTTCTGCAACACTTTCATTTACTGCAGCAAGTAATAATTTTGAGCTTGCAATTGCAGTAGCAATTGCTATATTTGGAATTAATTCAGGGGAAGCATTTGTTGGAGTAATTGGACCATTAGTGGAAGTTCCGGTTTTGATATCGCTTGTGAATGTGGCATTATACTTCAGAAAATTTTTTGAATGATAAATAAACGAAAAAGGATTTTCATTGGTGTTTTTATTGTTCTAACTCTTTTCGTAATTAAATGGCAAGGTGCTGATTATCTTAATGTTCGTATTGAAGGTCTTAGTAATTGGGATTCATTCCTATCAGGTGTCAGTTATTTAAGGAAATACAGGAGTAAGAAGCTTACTACTTCGGATTCCCTTACAGCATATTTCAAACATCAGAATATTGCATATAAGAATTTTCATAAAAATAGTTCCGACAGTTCGATTGTAAGTATTGGTTTTGTAGGCGATTTAATGTGGATAAAAAGCAACTGGAATAACTTTCTGAGTCCTGAAGTAAAATCGAGACTTGAACTGTACGATGTAATGTTCGGAAACCTTGAAAGTCCGATTGACACTTTAAGCCCTGTCCCCGGTTTCTGGCCAGATTATCAAACCTATAATTCCGATCCTGGACTTATCCGTTCATTTTACAGCGAGAAGAAACAAAGAAACATTTTCTCTGCACTTTCCCTTGCTAATAATCATTGCTTCGACAGAAAGTCAGAGGGGTTGTATAATACCATGCAATTCCTTGACAAAGAAGGCATTAAGTATTCTGGTGTTCAGTTTAAAGCAAATAATTCTGAACCCTATACACTGATTGAAGAAAACGGGATTCGAATTGGATACTATGCCTTATGCTGGGGTGTAAATGATTCCAGGGAGCAGAAGATTTCTGACATTAAAATCAATATTTTACCCGGAATTGCTCCATTAGATCCTAAGCAAGTAAATACTGATGAAGTAGCAAAGATTCTAAAGTTGATGACTAAGGATAGTATTGATTTTAAAGTACTTAGTATTCATTGGGGATATGAGTATGAGTTATATCCTGACCTTGAAATAATGAAAATTGCACATAAACTTGTTGAATTCGGAGCCGACCTTATCATTGGCAGTCACCCACATGTAATTCAGCCAGATGAAATTTGTTATATGAATACCTATTCTGATGATTCAACGAGTATTAATGCAGAAACGAATTCTTTTTTGATAAAACATAAATTAACAGACCAAAGTGGAATTCCACGAAAAGCGCTGATTGTATATTCTTTGGGCAATTTCACTACAAATATGTTCACACGGGAATGCAATAAAGGGGCTATTCAATCAATAAAGTTGATAAGAAATCGTTTGACAGGAAAAATAGATTGGCAATCACCAGATATTCAATATATTTACAATACAGACTCAGATCCTTTAACAGGAAAAAAGAAACTTCTC
This sequence comes from uncultured Bacteroidales bacterium, assembly GCA_903923925.1. GTDB lineage: Bacteria > Bacteroidota > Bacteroidia > Bacteroidales > CAIXZF01 > CAIXZF01. The sequence goes on along the minus strand of CAIXZF010000112.1, from coordinate 2,258 downwards.
ATGTGGAAGGATTCTGCAACATTTTAAAATAATTACTACTTATTGTATTCAATGATTTCAAAAGATAATATAACGGGAATAATTCTGGCTGGTGGAAGAGGGAGCCGGCTTGGTTTTGATAAAGGATTGCTTCTGGATAATGGAATAACACTGATTGAGCGTGCGATAAATGTACTATCAGGGCATTGCAACAAATTGATTATCAGCTCTAATAATTTGGAATATAATAAATTTGGCATTGAGAGAGTCCCAGATATTCTTGAAAAGAATGGACCGATGATGGGGATTTATAGCTCATTGATAGCATCTACAACAAAACATAACCTGGTACTCGCAGTAGACAATATTTTTGTGGATGCTGCTTTTTATGAGTATGTTCTCTCTAAGCTTGATGGAAGTATTGTTGCTTTGCCATTTATTGACAAGCAGTATTTCGAACCTCTTGTAGGATATTACAGTAAAGAAATCCTCCCTGATATGAAGAGGATGGTGTATCAGAATAACCTTAAACTTCCGGATCTACTGGAAATTATTCAAGTTTTAAAGCTAAATGTTCAAGATGATTATCCTGCATATTTCGATGATTATTTCAGGAGTATTAATCTTCCGGAAGATCTTTTAATACTTAGAAATTCTTCTTAATTTTATCCTTTTAATATTAATTCCGGAAACCACCACATTTCTGAATATTGATATTTCTCCGAGTCCCTGCTTCTAAAAGCAACAGCTCATGAAGTCCGGACCGATGGGTAAAGGTGGAAACGCTTATGCCCCCCGCGGTAAAACGCCTAATTGGAAAGGAGATCTGTATGGATTTATTGTTTTTGTTTGCAATTTTTGCGATTGCTTTCTTTTATTCCTCTGTGGGACATGGAGGTGCTACAGGCTATCTGGCCCTGATGGCTGTTTATGGTTTCCTTCCTGAAGTAATGAGGCCATCAGCCCTGATTCTTAACCTTTTTGTTTCAATGATTGCCTTTCTGAACTACTATACAAAAGGATATTTCCGATGGAAAATATTATTGCCTTTAGCAGCAGCCTCCTTTCCAATGGCTTACCTTGGCTCAGGGGTTCACATTAATCCACTGATTTACAAAATATTACTAGGAATTGCTTTATTGTTTTCGGCGATACGAATTTTAGTAAAGTTCCGTGAACACAAAGAAGATCTGGCAATTAATACTTATGAAGCATTGGGATGGGGTGCTGGCATTGGTTTTTTATCCGGAATTATAGGTATTGGTGGCGGTGTATTTCTATCACCTTTACTATTAATAAAACGTTGGGCAAGCGTAAAAGAAACTGCAGCAATTTCGGCCGCATTCATTTTTATTAATTCTGCCTCAGGATCTTTGGCAATACTACCCTATTTTTCGAATTTATCGGTTCAGAATTATTCCTGGATTGGGGTGGCTTTTCTTGGAGCAATGGCAGGAGCCTGGTCAGGAAGCAGGAAATTTTCTCCGGTAATGCTTCGGTATACTTTGAGTTTTTTATTGCTCATTGTAAGCATTAAATTAATTGCATTCCCGAATGGATGAACAGTACCTGCCTAATTTACTGTTAGTTGCAGGTGTAGGACGCAATAGTGGAAAAACAACATTTATTTGCAGTATAATTGAGAAATTTCAGAGCAGAAAGAAAATTATCGCCATCAAAATTTCTCCTCATGTGCATGCTGATAAATTGAGTTCAACTATCTTTTCTGAAGGAAGCAATTATACTATTTATAAGGAAACCGATAAAGATTCGGAAAAGGACAGCTCTAAGTTTCTAAAGGCAGGTGCCAATACGGTGTTTTACATTGAAGCTGATGATGATGGAGTAAAAGATGCATGGACAACCTTATTAAAACATCTGGATAATGATGTCATATTAGTTTGTGAAGGTGCTTGGCTTCGGAAAATCGTAAAGCCCGGGCTATTTATTCATTGCAACTTTCACAACACAAGCGAAATCAAACAATCTGCTCAAGAATTAATTAAACTTGCTGATTTAAAAGCTATTGGCAATTTTTTAGAATTAATTTCAGGGATAAACTTTGAAAACAATTCATTTATTTTCCGCAGAATTTGATAGTTTTAGTTTCAATTTACATGGGAAATAACTTGATATTCCTTAATTGGAATGTTTATTATAAGCTATACCCTAACCTGGACGAGCCAGAACCAAACAGGGGAAATGTTAACTTTACAGGATGGAACTCCTTACAGAAACTTACAAAGGGAAAATAGCCTTAGTACTTTCATGTTACGATA
>CAIXZF010000111.1 GCA_903923925.1 uncultured Bacteroidales bacterium | reverse complement strand
CCTTCACTTATCAATTCCACTAACTGGGATAGCAACCAGATGATATTTGGAGAGAATAAGGTAGATATTGTTCCTCACAATGGAATCAAAACAAATGGTCCGTATGCCAAAACACCATACAAAAAAATCCATCTTTTCTTTATTCTTCATCACACCGATTCCGAAACTGCAAAAACAGTAAAGGCCTACCTTGAAACCGGTCTTTCATGGTTCAGAGGCTTGAACAAATATGTAAAGGTGTTATTTCACACTGAGCCTGGTTTTAGTATCCAGTTCACTGATAAAGAAAATCCGGTGAATGAAATAGAACAGATTATTTCAAGAAGAACATTTAATCCGGATATCAAATACTTTGCTATTTATATCACGCCATACACCAAATTTGAGCAGGATATTCAAAAAAGAGAAATCTATTACAAGATCAAGGAACTACTTCTCAAACGTGACATTCCATCACAGGTAATCGATTCGCAAAAAGTAAGTGAACAAGGCGCTGATTATGTTTACAGCCTGACGAATATTTCCATTGCCATACTTGCTAAACTCAAAGGTACTCCTTGGCGTTTAAAAGCACCTCTGAAGAGTGAATTAATTGTGGGAGTAGGTGCTTTCAAACATATTGCGACCGACGTTCAGTACATCGGAAGTGCCTTTAGTTTCAATAACAACGGCAGTTTCAACCGTTTCGAGTATTTCATGAAACATGAATTGGATATACTCGCCGGCTCAATATCTCATCAGATCCGCGAATATGCAACCGTTAATAGTTCCCCTGATAGGCTTATCATTCACTTCTATAAAACAATGTCAGAAGAAGAACTGGAACCAATCCAGAAAGCCCTGTCAGATTTAAAACTTGACATTCCGGTATTCATTCTCACTATTAATAAAACTGAATCCGAAGACTTGGTTGCTTTTGATGAATTATGGGGCGATTTTATGCCTTATAGTGGCACATACATCAATATTGGCAACAGGAAATTCCTGTTATTCAACAACACTCGGTATGCAAACCTTTCATTCAAAGCAAGTGATGGTTGGCCCTTCCCCATCAAGCTTAGGATCGAATGCACCGATCCCAAGCAGCTTGAAGAAAGCCGCGTAATCCTCGAACTAATTGACCAGGTCTATCAGTTCAGCCGCATGTACTGGAAATCAGTCCGGCAACAAAACCTTCCCGTCACCATCAAATACCCCGAAATGGTCGCCCAGATTGCACCCCATTTCGATGGACTCGAAATCCCACAATTTGGCAAGGATAATCTCTGGTTCTTGTAAAATAATTTATCCTTAAATGGAATCAATGTATGCTAACATTAAAAGAATTAAAAGAATGGTTTGATGATTTATCAAACATTCTGATTGACATGAATATAGCTCTTCATAATTTGGAAGAGCTATTAAATTTTTCGGACGATTTTCAAATTCAAAAAGTGAAGAGTATTGGTTTCTTTGCACACCATAAATTCCAATTACATTTCATATTAGTTATTCAATTAGCCAAATTATTCTCAAGCAGTAACCAACAAAAAAGAAGGATTATTAACTTACTCACAAAGTTAAAAACACTGGAGTATGATTCTGAACT
>CAIXZF010000110.1 GCA_903923925.1 uncultured Bacteroidales bacterium | reverse complement strand
TCACCAAGGGAATTGGAATTGCCCATGGGCAATTCCAATTCCCTTGAATCATGCATTCTTATTTACCGAAAGTTGTGTATTCTTATTTTCCGAAAACTGTGCACTGGTAATTGCCGATTTCTGTGCAGTGTTATTTGCTGGTTACAACTTGATTTCGCTCTGATATGATTCGGTTCTTTTTGGTTTGATGATAACAAGCAGGTTCTTGCTAACCAAAGGTTCTAAATTGGCTATAAGACTAATTGTTTGAATAGCTGATATTCTTAAAGTCTTGGCTAATTCAATAACCGACGTGCGACGTGATTCTAAGTTAAGTACTACCACCACAGCGAAGAATACTGTTTCGAATGGTGTGGTATTCAATATTGCTGAAAGTTCATCTATGTCAGGATCGTTAAGTGGGATTACGTTTATGGACAAATTAGACTTTGTCACCTTGCGGTATATCCCATCAACCATAGCTACTGGGTTCCTGGTCGTCACAGTAGGGTTTAATATAAGAGGTGGGTTTATCATGTGCTATTATAATATATGGTATACTAACTTTTAAACCACAATGGTGGGGTCGGAACTTTCCAAGTGATCCTTAGGAAAATCTTGATCGGGAATATCTTTCTAAGAATCCTTGGTGGTATCAGAGCTAGATTGTGTCCGATGGGGTGTTCCCTGGATTTATAGCATAGGTAAACCATAAACTGTTTTTTTTAGAGTGATTGGGTTGGCTAAGAAGCCCTAAGAAGATTTAATAAAGTACCGCTAGTAATTATGTTGCGATAGGGGCTGGTTTTAAATGTCCATTTTGATAGCGATTGTAGAGACAATCATATGGCTAAATCCTATATAAATATAAGAAGAATTTTTGGAATAAAAAAATTTTTTGGGATCAAAGTTTGGATTCGCTGATTGTCTGATATATACAGAGCCTGATATTGATCTGTAGTGAATACTAAGTGATGCCTCTACGTGCTTATTGTACTCCAAAACCTAATTAGGGTCATGCAGATTTACTAAACTTTTCAAACCTCTTCCAGTGTTTTCCAAGTTCTCGCCAGACATCACTAAACTCTGGTAAGTCTTTTAATTGTGTCGATAAATGTTCCTGCCATAATCGGGCAAAAATCTTTTCCTTGGTTAGAACGGTCTTAACAAACAATGATGGGTCTAGCTTTTTATATTTGGTTTTGTCTTGAAAAGCAAAGATGGAATCTTCAATATTCATGTTTTCGTTTTCAAACAAATACCAAAGATCATATAAATCCCTTGGTGCTGTTCTTTGCATTAATGAACGCATTTTTTCAGCTACTGATTCTTCAAGTGAGTAGCAAAGGATACCATATTTTTCTACCAGATCTGAATATTGGTTAAGAATAACTTTGTTTAGAACAGGGTAATAAACCAGTTCATCGCAAGAAATATCTACTTTAATACTTTTATTTTCACCTTTTCCACCAAGTGGGGCGATATAAGAAAGGTAAAAGTTATAATTACCAGTCTGATGCTGGGTCTCATCCTGAATACTTAAAGTGATTCTTGATTCTTCATAAATCCATTGAATAAGTTTCTCGAATTCTTTCCTTATGTCAATGATATTGAATTCTTTATTCATGAAAGTGAAGTCAATGTCTTCAGAGAAGCGATAATCTGGAAAATAAACTTTCTTTAAAACGGTTCCGCCTTTAAAGACAAGGGTTCTTCCCAGATATTCATTATTAGCTATCCCATAAAGTATCCAGGATATCAAATAATCCTTCTCGATTTGAGTGTCACGTACACCAATCTTAGAAGCAAAGGCTTGAATTTCACCAGGACGGATCATATTTTATGTGTTTAATGTGGTTAATGCTGTTGCAACATCAAAATTGTCTTGGATCTTCCAGGTTGAATAATGATGACCATTTTTTGGTAATGATGGTTCAAGAGGTGTATATCCATCCCGTATGGTAGATAGCAGGTCCTTCCTGAAGTCGCTAAACAAATCAAGGTGTTGGAGCAAATATCCAAGCCTCTTGTTTACTACCTGTACGTTGAATTGTTCCAGATAGGTATACAGTTTATCAGTACTGATATCGTTTCTGCTCTTGTAAATGGCTTTAATTATTTCCGATATTCCGCCTGCGTATCGGGGGATAAACAAGCAATCAATAATGGTTTTTTCCAGATCAGAGTAGCTGACTTTATCGAAATCATTTATCCATTGATTTTTAAAACCAAAAAAATGATCCTTGTTTAGTGTAACGAATTCGAATGTTGCTTGACCGATTTCATGGCGTTTTGGAAGTATCCTTTCAAAAGATACAACATACTCTATCATGGATGGTTGGGTTATTAATCCATGTAAATCTAAGGCACTATAAAAACCAATATAATATTGTTTCGGTTGAACTATAGCCTGTGCTGCCAAATGCCAATTCGGGAAGTACCCTTTAGCGTCACTTTCATATGGAATGATATTATACAGTCCATCCTTTATCCTCAATAGAAGACCACGTGAAACCATTGATCTTAATAGTTCACCAACAGTACCCTTATTGCTATCAATAAGAATACTTTGAGCATCTTTCACCGTAAAGAACAGCTGTCTTTGGGTATTAAGATGGCTCAATAACCTTGCAGATTGAGAAGATAGCGTTTTACCTTTCATGTTCGTTAAAACAGTTTAAAACTGGTATTAGTTACATAAAACATCACAAAAGTAACAAATATTCTTCAGTACAGCGAAAAATTATTAATTATGTTGCAAATAACAGTTATAATCTGTTAAATTTTACATGAAACATAATATTTGATGCTATAGCCAGACTTCCTAATAGTTTTGTTTTCACCTCTAAGGTTTTAATACAGAGGTGAAAGCAAGGCAAGCTATCATCAAAGCATTGAACCGTAAATGCAGAAACTCCGACCTACCTCAATAGATTAGGGGCTATCTTATCTAATAGTTTTTCCAGAAGTTTGAAAAAGTGTACTACAAAGTGTACTACCTTAAAAGAGGAAAGCCTCGCTATTCTTACATAGACAAGGCTTTCATTGCGTTAATCAGTGACCCCGAAGGGATTCGAACCCCCAACCCTCAGAACCGGAATCTGATATTCTATCCAATTGAACTACGGAGCCGTTCAACTGCTGCAAAGATAGAGAATTATTCACACATTTCCTGCCCATACAAAGTTCGTGAAATCAGGATTAGTCTGCTCTAAACCTATAAGTTTGAACTGACTGATCCCTATCTGTTCTGCCCGTTGTTGTAATACTTTCATATCATAGGGAGAAGGAGTTTCTTTAACCTCAAATGCTATTTGTTCGTTCAGAATGAAATCAATCTCCTGACCACTCCGCCTGGCATAGTATTTTATCTCACCCCGCCTTCTGAGCTGGCTGGCAATTGAATTTTCCAGAATTGCTCCCGAACCTGCAGAACCCAAAGTATTCAAAATACCATTATCGCTGAAATACAGTTTCTTCTGCAATGCAATTTCCCTGTCGGCATTCTTTACATAGGCCGGTACCTGCAAAATAAGATAGGTCTGCTCAAAAAACAGCAAATACTCCTTTAATGTTTGCCGGTTTATTCCGGTTATACCAGATAATTTTGTGAAATCTGTTTTACTGCCAACCCTTGCTGTTAATAGCTTTATTACCTTATAAATATCATCAACCTTCCTGAAATCAGATAAAATCTGAATATCCAGATTCAGATAAGAATTTATTATGTCATTAAGCAAAAACCTTTTATCCTCCTCAGTTTTGCACAATACAACTTCCGGAAAGCCTCCATAAACAAGGTATTGCCTGTAAGCCTCTTTTAACTTGCCTGAAACCTGTCTGTTATATGGGATAAAGGGTTCTTCTACAAGGAAAGCCTCCCGGGGTTCTGTAAATTGAAGGAACTCTCCAAAGCTAAGTGGCCAGAGTTCGTAAATGCGCTTCCTTCCAGCCAGACTTTCCGAAAACAGGTTCTTTAAATAATATGAACTCGAACCTGTTACCAGAAATTTAATGTCATAGGTGTCATAGAGAAACTTTATAACACTGGCAATTTCAGGAACTAACTGAATTTCATCAATTGCTATCCAGGCCTTTTTCGAAAAGTCAATTCCCTCATATTCAAGGCTCTTTACAATGTGCTGATAGTTATCCTGTCTGAATAATATGCGATGCTCTACCCTCTCCAGATCCAGGTAAATTTTGTTCTTGTTAAGCACCTCCTTTAATAAATACTTTACGGCAGTGGTTTTGCCAACACGACGCATCCCGGTTATCGCAATGATCTGCTTTACTTCCAATGCACGAATTAATTCCGGGTATATCTCTCTCGTAAACATAAAAGTTTTGTTTACACAAAAGTAATGAAAAAATCAAATAGTTTAACAAAAAGATAAAAAAAGCATCAAAAAGTAATACAAAATGAAACCACTTAGGCACTTAGACCACTTAGGAAAATGAAAATATTAAAGAATTAATTTAATGCTAAAATATTATATTGAGATGGAGAGTACAAGCATTCATGGTTTTAACCTGGCAGGGTTTCAAACCCCTGACAGGGTTCGTGGCTGTCTCCTCATACCAAGCTTTTCCAAAAGCCCGACTGGATTCTCAAACCTGTTGGTAAACATCATTGCTGCAATAATGTATGGCTTGAAACCTGCCTCCTTGTAAGTGGCAATGCGGTATTTCTCAAATACTTCGGCAGAAACTTCTCCCCGCGCGCAGGAAACATCCGAAATATCAGCCGGCAGGCAATGCATGTAAAGTGCTTCGCCTCCTTTGCTTAGCTTCATCTTTTCTTCTGTGCATTCCCAGTCGATGAATTTCGCATTATTCAAAAGGCATTCTTTTTCAAGATCCTTCAATCCTGCATGATCATTATTGCGAAGGAGTAATGTTCTCTTTTCCATGACACTGTAGGGCGCCCAGCTCTTGGGATAAACAATGTCGGCAGCGGTAAAGGCTTCTTCCATCGAATTACACACACTGAAGGAACCTCCACTGGCTTTGGCCTGCTTGTCTGCGAGTTCAACAACCTCAGGAATTAAATCATAACCTTCGGGATGTGCCAGCGAAACATTCATTCCAAGCCTTGTCATCAACCCGATAATCCCCTGTGGAACGGAAAGTGGCTTGCCATAACTGGGCGAATAAGCCCAGGTCATCGCAATCTTTTTACCCTTAAGGTTTTCCAGAGAACCAAACCAATGCTTCAGATGCAGCAAATCGGCCATCGATTGGGTAGGGTGATCCACATCGCACTGCAGGTTTACAATCCCGGGCCTCTGAGGAAGTACACCTTCTGCAAAGCCATCGTCGAGCGCCTTTCCGACTTCCTGCATATAGGTATGCCCGGCACCTAAATACATATCGTCTCTTATTCCGATAATTTCACTCAGAAAGGAAATCATATTTGATGTCTCCCTCACTGTTTCCCCATGGGCTATCTGCGATTTGCCTTCATCCAGATCCTGCACACTTAATCCCAGCAAATTGGCTGCCGAAGCAAAGGAAAACCTTGTGCGGGTTGAATTATCGCGGAACTGCGACACAGCCAGCCCCGATTCAAAACATCTGGTCGAAATATTGTTGTCGTAATAATACTTTAACACATCAGCTACAATAAGGATAAGCTCCAGTTCTTCCAGGCTTTTGTCCCAGGTAAGCAGAAAATCCTTTTGGTAAAGTGATGCATTCAGTTCCCTGATCTTGTTTAAATTCGCTCTAAGTGCTCCCATGAAATTATTATATTGAATTATTACCCCACCGCTAACCCTGCCAGGGCTTCAAGCCCCTGGCAGGGTTGAACCCCGCCTAAATGCTAAAAGCCAGCCCCGCATAAAATGCGGATGCCGTTACCAAATCCGAAACTGCTACCATTTCATCTGCTGCATGCGCCATTATTTCATTTCCAGGACCAAAACCAATGCATGGGATCTTGTGTATCCCATTGATAACAACCCCATTGGTCGAAAATGTCCATTTGTCGACCAGCGGATTTTTATCAAAGATTGCTTTATATGTTTCTACTGCCTTAGTGACTAAAGGATGATCTTCTTCGATATTCCAGGTGGGATAATATTTTTCCATTCCATATTTCAATCCGGTAAAAGCTTGTCCATCATACCAAAGCACTTCCACAATGCCTCCAAAGTCGTTAACAACTTCTTCTATCTCCTTAAGCGCACTTTCTTTTGTTTCTCCCCAGGTTAAGCGGCGGTCGAGATGCAGGCGGGCAAAATCAGCTACAGCACAAAGTGAAGGACTGCCGGAAACAAATTCCGAAATTGTAACACTGCCCTTGCCAAGGAATTCATCCGATTTCAATCGTTTGTTCAGTTTTTCAATTTCCAGGGCAGCTCCTGAAGCCATGTAAATTGCATTCTTCCCGCGCTCAGGTGCGGAGCCATGTGCCGAAACCCCCGTAAAACTCACATGAATTTCCATCCTGCCGCGGTGTCCCCGGTAAATATTCAGATTTGTAGGCTCTGTACTTACAACAAAATCAGGCCTCAGTCCACTTTCTTCAATAATGTACTTCCAGCAAAGACCGTCGCAATCTTCCTCCATCACACTCCCGATAAAATATACTGAAAGATCGCGGTCGAACCCAAGTTCTTTCATAATTCTGCCTGCCGTTACAAAAGAGGCAACACCGCCTTTCTGGTCAACGGTTCCACGTCCTTTTACAAAGCCATTTTCAAGAATTCCTGCATATGGATCAAACGACCAGTTTGCTGAATTACCTGTGTCAACGGTGTCAATATGGCCGTCAAATGCAAGAATTCGCCTGCCATTCCCTATCCTTCCGATTACGTTACCAAGCCCGTCCTGCCAGATTTCGTCGAAACCCGCCTCCTGCATTTGCCTGATAAGTTCTTGCTGAACCATTTCTTCCTGCATGCTTAACGATTTCCTCTGTATCAGCTGAGAAAGATTTTTTGCAGTATAATCAGCATAGTTCTGAGCTAGTTCCTTGATTTTAGTGTGCATTACGCAAGTATTAAATACAATGCAAAAATAGATTTAAAACCATATTTTTGTTACACAAATTCCTTGTTAAGGGACAAAAATATAGAAATGGGAAACGGCTTCACTATTATGCCTTTGAAGAAAATACTGCAGTTGACATTGGATCAGCTTGATAAAGGCAGTTATTTCGGGATAAAACAAGATCTGTTCCTTACATCAAATGCAGAGTGTTTAAATACCACCCGCTTCGGACACTTTCTGGAAAACCCATTGGGAGTGGCTGCCGGTCCTCATACTCAGCTCACACAAAACATTGTTGGCGCCTGGCTTTGCGGTGCCCGATACATCGAATTAAAGACAATTCAAACGCTCGATGAGCTCGAAGTCTCCAAACCCTGCATCGATATGCAGGATGAAGGATACAATTGCGAGTGGTCGCAGGAACTCAGAATCCATGAGTCGTACGACCAATACTTAAATGCATGGATTTTGATACATCTTCTCAGGCAGCGCATGGGACTGCCTGTAAATGAACATGGTGTTATTTTCAATATGAGTGCAGGCTACGACCTGAAAGGGATTAAGCAGGATAATGTTCAATGGTTTCTCAAAAAAATGAGCAACTGTAAAATTGAAAAAGACCAGAAACTACAGGAGATTAGCGGAATTTATCCGGAGGCTCTGAATCTGGATATTCCGGATTGTATCTCAGATAATATTACACTTTCCACTATGCATGGCTGCCCGCCTGATGAAATTGGAAAAATAGCACATTATCTTATTACTGAGCAGAAATTACATACTGTAGTAAAACTTAATCCAACCTTACTTGGGCCGGAAACCTTACGTGAAATCCTCAACAACAAGCTGGCATACAAAACACCTGTCCCTGACGAAGCCTTTCAACATGATATTTCATATAATGCAGCGATCAATCTTATTAAATCGATGCAGAAATATGCCCTGGATGCAGGACGATTTTTCGGGATTAAACTAACTAATACCCTCGAAAGTAAGAATTTCAGAGGAGTTTTGCCTGAAAGTGAAAGCATGATGTACATGAGTGGCAGGGCATTGCACCCGATTACTGTAGCAGTAGCATTGAAGCTGCAACTGGAATTTAAGGGCTCACTGGATATCTCATTTTCCGGCGGTGCTGATTGTTTTAACTTTCCCGAATTGCTGGCCTGTGGATTAACACCCGTTACTGTTTGTACTGATCTTCTCAAACCCGGTGGCTACGGGCGACTGCATCAGTACATTGAAGAAGCAGAGAAATCATTTAGCAAATACAAATCAGAAAACATAAATGAATACATATGTCGTAAATCGGAATTAACTGCACCCGAGGTAAAATTAGCTGCATTGAAGAACCTTGCAGCTTATGCCGGAACTGTTTCCAGTGATAAGCGCTACAAAAAAGGACTTACAACAGCAGATATTAAAACTCCGCTCCCCTTAAGTTATTTTGATTGCATTAATGCCCCATGTAGCTGCACTTGTCCGTCGAGTCAGGATATTCCGGCTTACCTGCACTATACGGCAAAAGGCGAATACGCAAAAGCTGCTTCGGTAATCCTGCAAACGAATCCATTTCCAACAGTTACGGGTTTGGTTTGCGATCATCCCTGCCAGACGAAATGTACAAGGGTGCACTATGATGAAGCAATACGGATCCGCGATGTCAAGTATTTTATTACGCGGCAGATTGTGCCGGAAGTGGTCATCGATAGCACCGTGAATACAGGCTTAAAGATTGCCGTAATCGGGGCTGGACCCTCAGGATTGTCGTGTGCCTGGTTTCTTAAACTGGCGGGATGTGCAGTAACAATATATGAGGAAAAACCAGAAGCAGGAGGGATGGTCTCTTCTGTAATCCCTGAATTCAGGCTTCCTCCCGATGAACTCGGTAAAGATCTTTCAAGAATCCGTAAGGCAGGAATCAAAATTAATTACAACTCAGCAGTAGATAAAGCCTTATTCGAAAAATTATGTAAGGAGAATAACTATGTTTATGTAGCTACGGGTGCGCCATTTTCAAAGAAAATTAAAATACCCGGCTCGGAATCTAAAGGCGTACTGGACCCCTTAAAATTTTTGGCTGATGTAAAGATGGGCCTGAAGTTAGCCGGAGGAAAAAATATTGTAATACTTGGAGGTGGAAATACGGCAATGGATACGGCACGAACTGCTAAACGCCTTGTTAAAGATGAAGGTACAGTTACTGTGGTATACAGACGAACTCTTTCTGAGATGCCTGCCGGTTCAGAAGAAATTTCGGCATGTTTTTCTGAAGGCATTCAACTCATGGAAATGGTAATTCCGCTTGAAATAATTTCGAAGAAGGGGGATGTAACAGGCTTGAAATGTTGCAGAACAACTGCAGGAATGCCCGATGAAAGCGGCAGACCTTCTCCTGTGATTGTTGAAGGCAGCGATTTTATTCTGAATGCTGATATTGTTATCCCTGCTTTGGGGCAGGATGTTACTGTTGATTTTGTTGATCTCCGCGAAATGCAATGTGATGCTGAATCGGGACTAACAAGGATTCAGAATGTGTTTATTGGTGGTGATGCCAGGCGTGGTGCCTCATCGGTTATTAAAGCCATTGCCGATGGCAGGAAAACAGCACAAAATATTCTTAAGCTTACTCAATCAAGCTCAACAAACAAACTCTTTCCAATTGCTGCTGATGTGGATGAAATAGTATTAAAAAAAGCCAGGAAGCGCTTGATTTCCAATCAATCAGAAGAACAGATTACTAACAAACCGACATTTAATTATAACACAGAAATCCTATCAGAAATAGAGGCAAAAGCTGAATCTGAGGCTTGCCTGGCCTGTGATATCATATGTAATAATTGCGTTAGTGTTTGCCCGAATTTTGCCAATTACAGCTATCAGCTATCTCCAAAAAAATATTTATTGAAGAAGGCAGTCCGCAATGCGGATAATTTTGACATAAGCGAAGATGAGGTTTTCAGCATAAATCAGGCGTATCAGATTGTACATTTCGCTGATTTCTGCAATGAATGCGGTAATTGCAACACTTTCTGCCCAACCAGATCGGCACCCTACAAGGAAAAACCTGCTTTGTATTTTTCGCAGACTTCCTTCAATCGGGCTGAAAACGGATATTTTTTCACCATAGAAAACAACAGGAGAATACTTCTCAGCAAAAAAAACGGGAGTGTAAATTCACTATCAATCGTTTCAGGAAAATGGAGGTATGAAACACCGGGTTTTAGAGCCGTTCTGGATAAAATTACTTTTGCTCCTGAAGAAATTTACTGGAAAGATAGTTCTGAAATTTGTGCCACCTTTAAAGAAGCTGCCATCATGCAGATTTTATTCGAGGGCATCCAATATTGTATCAATGCTATTTAAGACTATAACACTATGATTTCACTAACAGATACTATCATCAACAAAGAAATCCGCGACAAAGCAGTAAAGCGTTTTCGTGAGCGTGGCATTCTCCTTCCTACATTCGCTCAGATGCGTAACCCTGATCTGATTCCCGACAGGATAAAAAACAAACTAAAAGGAGCAGGTCTCTGGGATCTTGATCCTGTGAATTTATTCAGGATCAGTTGGAAAAATGAGCCTGTTTCAAAAGGAGGATTATTCGGAGGTGTGAATTACCTTGAGATTCCGAAGGGAATATCTGGTATTGATGCCCGAATTCTGGTGTTGCTTGGGAAATGGTTCCCCACAGGAGCTCACAAAGTTGGTGCTGCCTATGGCTGTTTGGCACCCCGGATAATTACCGGAGAATTCGACCCTGAATACAACCGTGCTGTATGGCCATCAACGGGTAATTATTGCAGGGGAGGTGCTTTCGACTCTGAATTGATGGGCGTTACCGCAGTTGCAATTTTGCCCGAGGAAATGAGTCGCGAGAGATTTGAATGGCTGAAAGAAATCGGAGCAGAAGTAATTGCAACCCCTGGCTGCGAGAGTAATGTTAAGGAGATTTATGATAAATGCTGGGATATCCGCCGTAACAGGAAGGATTGTGTTATTTTTAACCAGTTCGATGAGTTTGGAAATCCTGCCTGGCATTATAATGTTACAGGTCCTGCTATAGAGGAAGTATTTACATCTGTTGCCGGCCTCCATGGCCGCTTGTCTGCTTTCGTCTCCTCTACCGGCTCAGCTGGAACGATTGCTGCCGGTGATTTCCTAAAGTCACTTCACCCTTCAATGCGGACGGTTGCTTCTGAGGCTGTTCAATGTCCCACTTTGCTGATGAATGGCTTCGGTGGTCATAGAATCGAAGGGATTGGCGATAAACATGTTCCATGGGTACATAATGTTCGCAATACCGACCTTGTAGCTGCAATTGATGATGAGGATTGCCTGCGTTTATTAAGGCTGTTCAACGATGAAACCGGTAAACGCATCCTGGTGGAAGCCGGAAATGATCCAATGCTTGTAAACGAACTAAATATGATTGGAATATCCGGAATCGCCAATATTCTGGGTGCTATTAAAACAGCAAAGTATTTTGAATATGATTCCAGCGATGTTATTGTTACAATAGCAACAGATTCGGCAGCAATGTACCAGTCGCGGCTCGAAGAGCTGCAGTTGGCAAATGGTTCTTATTCTGAAAGATCTGCCTGGGTTGACTATGAAAGTTGCCTGAAATCGCAGCGCATCGACAATCTGAAAGAGTTAACATATGCGGATAAGAAAGCAATACACAACCTGAAGTATTTTACCTGGGTTGAGCAGCAGGGCAAGAATCTTGAAGATTTGAACCAATTGTGGTACGATCGGGAGATCTGGCAGGATTTATTTCATCAGGTCGACCGCTGGGATGAACTTATCAATGAATTCAATGCCCTCACTGGAATTTAAAGCAACAGATTTATGAAAGCATTCTCCGTAGTGATAATAAAATGAACAAGAAATTTATATACAGCTGTGTTACATGCAGCGCTGAGTATCCGGGAGAAGGGGTGCATTACCGCTGTCCCTCCTGCGCAAAATCCGATGTTGAAGGGCAGCCACACCGAGGGATGCTTAAAGTGGAGTATTCCCAATGGTATAAATTTAAGGGAAGCCCTGAAGAACGCCTTTCATTCTTGCAAAATGAAGGTTTCCTGTCGCTTCTGCCGATTCAGAATCTGAAAAGTCTGGGATATTTGCGTGTAGGGAATACCCCGGTGTACACAATAAACATGCTGGATGCTAAGGTATTACCCTTTCAACTGATGCTTAAAGATGATTCCCAGAATCCCACATTTTCGTTTAAAGACCGTGCCTCTGCTATGGTATCTGCCTTTGCAAAAGAAAACGGGAAAAACATCCTGCTTGCTGCTTCAACCGGGAATGCTGGCTCTTCGCTTGCCGGTATTTGCGCCTCTCAGGGTCAGAAAGCTATTATTCTGGCACCTGCCGCTGCTCCAATAGCAAAACTTACCCAGATAATTATGTATGGAGCCTTGCTGATAGCTGTTGATGGTAATTATGATGCAGCATTCGATCTGAGTGTGCAGCTTACGGAGAAATATGGCTGGTACAACAGGAATACTGCGTACAATCCTATAACAACAGAAGGTAAGAAAACAGTGGCTTTCGAAATCGTTTCACAATTTTTGAATGAACTTCCTGACAGGATTTATGTTCCCTGTGGTGATGGTGTTATCCTATGTGGTGTTTATAAGGGTTTTGAAGATCTGCTGAATATGGGAATCATTGATAAGATCCCTGTAATTATTGCTGTTCAGGCTGAAGGCAGCGATAACCTGATACGAAATTTTTATACGGATACCTTCGTGGCAAAGCCATCTGCAACCAGGGCCGATTCAATATCGGTCGACATTCCCCGGAATTTCTATATGGCTAAACACTATCACCTGAAATACCAGGGTGAGAATGTAACTGTTAGTGATCAGGAAATTATGGAGGCTTCTGCTACATTAAGCAGAAACACAGGGATATTCAGCGAACCGGCTGCTGCTGCTGCATTTGCCGGTATGCTGAAAAACATGAGTGAAGGCAGAATTCCGGAGCAGAGCCGGAATCTGATCCTGCTTACCGGATCAGGTTTAAAGGATGTAAATTTTGTGCGTACTCATGTGCTGACACCTCAGCCTGTTAAAGCAGATCTTGGCTCAGTAAGCAGGTTTCTGGAGAAAAATGGATATTTGAAATAGTTTTTAGATGAATACATATGATTAAGTTCTATTTAAACGCTGCTGAGGTAAATTATACGGGTGATGAAGAACTGTCCTTACTGAAGTACCTTAGAAATGAAGCAGGAATATTTTCGGTGAAGGATGGCTGTTCGGGGCAGTCGGCCTGTGGTGCCTGCCTTGTTGAAATAAATGGAAAAGGGAAACTGGCCTGCGTAACAAAAATGAAGAGTCTGCATGGTGCTGTGCTTACTACAATGGAAGGAATGCCAGGTCATATCAAAGAAGTTATCGGACATGCATTTGTTGATATGGGTGCTGTTCAGTGTGGTTTTTGCACGCCGGGGTTTATTGTCAGAACAAAGTTATTGTTGCAGTATACTTCAAATCCTTCTATGGAAGAAATCAGGGAGGCATTGAAACCGCATCTTTGCAGATGCACAGGATATAAAAAAATTGAGAAAGCAATTGAGGAAAGTGCATCAATTTTATTGGGCAAAGGGAAAACAATTAAGGTAGGTGCACAGGCACTGGCTGGTGAATCGTATAGTAAATATGAAGCATATGAGACTGCAATCGGTAAGAAGCCTTTTACCGGAGATCTCAGAGAGAAGGGGATGTTGTTTGCAGCATTGAAATTCAGCGATTTTCCTAGTGCCAGGGTTTTAAAGATTGATGTTGACGCAGCAAAATCTACAACTGGAGTCGTACGGATTTTTACAGCCTCTGATATTCCCGGCAGCATTAAAACCGGACTGATTTATACCGACTGGCCTCTGATGATTGGCGAAGGGCAGGATTGCAGGTACATTGGAGATGTACTGGCCGGTGTTGTTGCTGATACAGAAGAGATTGCCCGAGAGGCGGTTAAAAAAATCGCAATTACATATGATGTGAACGAGCCTGTAACCGATGTGTTTGAAGCCATGGAACCTGGTTCGAAACAAGTGCATGATGATCATCATAATTTGTTGGATAATTGTATACTTAAAAGGGGAGATGCTGCCCTTGCCCTGCATGACTCAGCATTTGTAGTTTCGGGAAAATATGAAACCCAAAGAGTTGAGCATGCATTTCTTGAAGTTGAAGCCGCTTTAGCAATGCCTTTTGGTGAGGGAGAATTATTTCTTTACAGCTCCGGACAGGGAGTTTATGAGGATAGAAGGCAGGTAGCCATGATTCTGGGGATAGATGAAGAAAAAGTTATAGTTAAACAGATTGCCAGCGGAGGAGGATTTGGCGGCAAAGAAGATATAACGGTGCAGGGGCATGTTTCACTTTATGCCTGGCTTCTCAAAAAGCCTGTACGACTGTCACTTACACGCGAGGAGTCGATAATAATGCATCCAAAGCGTCATCCTGTTTGGATGGATATCAATATTGCCTGTAATGAAAACGGAAAATTAACAGCATTAAAGCTCAGGGCTGTGGGAGATACGGGTGCCTATGCCAGTGTTGGTACAAAAGTTATGGAAAGAGTTGCCGGGCATGCTACGGGTGGATATTATATTCCGGTGATTGATATTGAAGCAAAGACGGTTTACACGAATAATATTCCTTCGGGTGCCATGCGTGGTTTTGGTGCGAACCAGGTTGCATTTGCCCTGGAAAGCAGTATTGATGAACTTTGTAAGAAGGGTAATTTTGACAGATGGCAATTCAGGTACGATAATGCCCTGGTCGATGGTTTATCAACGGCAACAGGTCAGAAGCTTAAAAGTACCGGGATAAGGCAATGTTTGCTTGCTTTAAAAGATGCATACACTCTGTCTAAATTTTCCGGACTTGCCTGTGGTATAAAAAACAGTGGAATAGGGAATGGGATGATTGATTATTGCGATGTAATAATTGACATTCATTCAAGGGAACATATTACGATTCATCATGGATGGACAGAGATGGGACAGGGAGTGCATACCATTGCAATTCAGACACTTTGTACCGAGACCGGCATTGATCCTCATGCTGTAGAAGTTGTTGTTAATACAGCTGCCGGAATAAAAACGGGCATGACAACTTCTTCGAGAGCAACGGCACTTTTAGGAAATGCCCTTATAGATGCCGGAAAGAAGATCAGGAAGGATCTTGAAACTTCTGGTTTAGAAAGTCTTTCGGGAAAACAGTACAGAGGAAGTTTTGCCTGCGACTGGACTACAAAACCGGGTGCTGAGGTGGAGGAGGTAATTACACATTATTCTTATGGATATGCTGCTCAGCTTGTAATTCTTGACGATAATGGGAAAATCAGTAAAGTTATTGCAGCTCACGATGCAGGAAAGATTATGAATCCTCTTCTTTTTGAAGGACAGGTAGAAGGTGCAGTTCTCATGGGAATCGGATATGCAATTTCGGAAGAGCTTCCAATGAAAGACGGAAGGCTGCTAAGCTCCAAACTCAGAGATTGTGGTGTATTGCGCTCGCATGAAACACCAGATATTGAAGTTATTGGAATAGAAGTTCCTGACGAAGTTGGACCATATGGTGTAAAAGGTGTGGGCGAAATTGGTCTTGTTCCTACTGCAGCAGCTGTTGCCAATGCTCTTTGCCATTACGATGGAATCCGAAGAACAAAATTGCCCATCAAAAACTAATAACTTCACCCTGAATCACCCTAACAATTCAACAGATGCTACTCCTGAAAAATGCCAGCTATATAAATCCGGAAACCTTAGAGATTTCAAACCGGAACATTCTTGTAGAAAAAGGCGCTGAGGGAGGGATTTCTTTTATCGATACTATAAGTGATATTAAAGACCGAATCGGTATAAAGTTAATGGATTGTAACGAGAAACTTGTTACTCATTCCTTTGTGAACGCCCATCATCATGCGTATTCAGCATTATCCAGGGGAATGCCTCAGCCAAAAGTGTTTCCCGCGAATTTTTCAGAGACCTTAGCGTTTATCTGGTGGAAGCTCGACAAGGCACTTACTATGGATATGATCAGGTTAAGTGCTTATGCAACAGCTATAGCAAGTGCCAAAGCTGGATCTACCTTCGTTATTGATCATCATTCATCTCCTTATGCGGTTGAGGGTTCTTTGGAAGTTATTGCGAATGCCTTTGATGAAGTGGGTATTTCGCACCTTTTATGTTATGAGATTTCTGATCGCGATGGGATAGAAATTGCAGAAAAGGGTCTGGCAGAAACGGATAATTACCTGAAAAACAGGCAGGGACTGGTTGGGCTGCATGCTTCTTTTACAGTGGGAAATAAGACCCTTAGAAAGGCTGTTGATCTGGCTGAAAAGTTTAAGACCGGAATCCATGTGCATACAGCAGAAGATTCAGTTGATCAGGAACTTACAATGCAAAACTACGGATGTAGTGTTGTAGAGCGGTTTTCAGGAGAAGGTGTATTGCATTCGCCGGCTACGATTCTGGCACATTGCCTTCATCTTTCAGATAAAGAAAGGAAACTGCTTAAAAACAGCGGAGTTTATATTGCGCAGAATTGCGAAAGCAACCTGAATAATAAAGTGGGCCATTTTACTTCCAAAGGATTGAATAACAATATCATGATTGGTACAGATGGGATGCACAGCGATATGCTCAGAAGTTCGCAGGCATCCTATTTTATTGGTTTAAACCATGAAGAAATGAGTCCCGGAATTGCTTTGACACGTTTAACGAAGGCAGGTAACTATTTGGATGTCAATAATTTTAAAGGAAATTCTGAAAATAATCTTTTAATTTTCGAGTATGATAGTCCAACTCCGGTAAGCAGGGAAAATTTGCCGGGGCATTTCTATTATGGATTAACATCAGCAAATATCCAACATGTAATTTCTAAGGGGAAACTTATTGTTGAAGACCGTAAAGTGTTGAATGTGAATGAATCAGAAATAATGACAGAAGCAAGAGGATTGGCGGAACTCTTATGGAAAAAACTTTGAAATGAAGGATCTCCTTATTAAAAATGCGCAAATTGTTAATGCCCATGAGACCTTAATTGCTGATATTCTGATTCAGGGCGCAATTATCAGCCGGATTGAAAAAGGTATTCGTGGAAGCGGCGAAGAAATTATTGTGGAAGCAGGTGGCATGCCTGTTATTCCTGGTGGAATTGATCCGCATGTGCATTTGGCCCTTCCTTCGGCTGTAGGAATGTCGTCCGATGATTTTAGCAGTGGAAGCAGGGCTGCCCTTGCAGGCGGAACAACATCTCTCATCGATTTTGTAACACCCGGGAAAGAAGAGCTGCTTACAACCGCTCTGAGCAAAAGAAAGAAGGAGGCAGAGAACTGTGTTACAGATGTCGGCTTTCATATGGGTATAACATCCTGGAGAAGTCATACAGCGGAGGAGATGAGAAGATGTGTGGAGGAAGAAGGCATTACTTCTTTCAAAGTTTATCTGGCGTATATCGATACCATTGGAGTAGATTATCAGGAACTTGAGCTGATAATGGAAACTGCAGCTAAGTTGGGGGCCTTGGTAGCAGTGCATTGTGAGGATGGAAAGGCCATTGCAGTTAATCAGGAAAATCTGAGGATTTCGGGGAGGCTGACGCCAGCGTATCATGCTGTTTCCCGTCCTGATGAGCTTGAAGCCAGAGCAGTACAAAAGCTTATTGAGCTATCCGAAAAGACAGCTTGCAGGGTGTATATCGTTCATGTTTCCTGCAGAAAATCGGTAGAGCTGATTTCATCAGCTCAGAAACGGGGAGTTGAGGTTGAAGGAGAGACCTGTCTGCACTATCTTCTTTTTGACGAAAGTGTCTACCAACTGCCCGATTACGAAATGCTTCCGTATATTGTGAGTCCACCTATCCGGAGTAAATCCGACCAGGATGCTTTGTGGACAGGCATTTCGGATGGTACTCTGAAAGTAGTTAGTACCGACCATTGCCCCTTTAAGCTGAAAGGTCAGAAGGATAAAGGGATTAAGGATTTTACCAAAATACCGAATGGGACAGGTGGGATAGGATTCCGTTTATCCTTGTTGTATACCTATGGAGTATTGACGAAGAGAATTACAATGAATCAATGGGTTGATCTCTGTTCTGCGCAAGCCGCAAGGATTTTCGGGATGTCGGCAGCGAAAGGCTGTATAGCTGAGGGATTCAACTCCGATCTTGTGCTGTGGGATCCTGAGGTTAAACGGATTATTCATGCAGATGAGCTTAAATTGCGATGCGATCATACGATTTATGAAGGATTCCAGATTTTGGGTGGCCCTAAAACTATAATCCGGCAGGGACGAATTTGCGGGTAGGCGATGTTCTTGTTTTATGCTGGAAATCATCACAGATTGAAGGCAATACATATTCATTGCTGGAAACAGAACGATTGTTAACGTAAAAAGTTACTGCAACTGGAAAGACAAAAGAAGAAGCAATAATGCTTTTAAACCACATGGAATATTGGTGAAGGAATTTCCATTGACAAGAATTTGAGAAAAAGCAGGGTTGCTATTTCAGGTTCTTTTGCTCCTGATTTCCTATATTCAGCCTTTTGCTGACGGAAATAAACGAACTGCCCGGATTCTTAGCAATGCAGTATTAATGTTCGACCATCATTGTCCTATTTCATACAGAACAGTTGATAGTATTGAATATAAAAAGGCGATGCTTCTGTTTTATGAACAAAACAATATCAGCAGGTTTAAAGAGATTTTTATCGGACAATATGAATTTGCAGTAAACACATATTTTTAAGAGTATAAATTTATACCTCCTGACCTTATGGATGTAAAATTGTAACTTTGCTTCATGAAAAATAGTAGTGAAATAGAGATCATGGCTCCGGTGGGTTCTTATGAGGCGCTTCATGCAGCTTTACAGGCCGGTGCAGGGTCGGTGTATTTTGGAGTTGGAAAACTCAATATGAGAGCAAGATCATCGGTGAATTTTGGTCTGACAGATCTGAAGAAAATTACGGAATTGTGTTCAGAAAAGGGTGTAAAAACCTATCTTACTGTAAATACAATAATCTATGATACCGAATTAAAAGAGGTTAAGAAGATTGTACTTGCTGCTAAGAAAAATGGGATTACGGCAATAATTGCCTCCGATGTAAGCGTTATTCAGCTATGTCGCGATGCCGGTATGGAAGTACATCTTTCAACCCAATGTAATGTTACCAACCTTGATGCTGTTAAATATTATGCGAATTTCGCTGATGTTATTGTTTTGGCACGCGAACTGAATCTTTCGCAGGTTGCAGGTATATGTAAGGCAATCAAAAAGAACAAGATCAAGGGTCCTGCCGGAAATCTTGTAAAAATAGAAATGTTTGTTCATGGCGCTTTATGCATGGCCGTTTCCGGAAAATGTTACCTCAGTCTCGATAATCATCAGCATTCAGCAAATAAGGGAGCCTGTCTTCAACTCTGCCGTCGTTCGTATATTGTAAAAGACAAGGAGAGCGATCTTGAACTGGAGATTGATAATGAGTATATTATGTCGCCAAAAGATTTGAAAACCATTCATTTCCTCGATAAAATTATTCTTGCAGGAGTTTCTGTTTTAAAGATTGAGGGACGTGGCCGTTCGCCTGAATATGTTAAAACCGCGGTGAGTTGTTACCGTGAAGCAGTTGATGCTATAAACGACGGGACTTATTCTGCTGAGAAAGTAACGAATTGGGAAACACGACTTGCGGAGGTTTACAACAGAGGTTTCTGGGATGGGTATTATCTTGGTCAGAAGATAGGGGAGTGGTCTGCTATTTACGGATCGCAGGCTACGAAGCGGAAGCTTCAGCTGGGCAAGGTTGTTAATTACTTTACGAAACTTAATGTAGCTGAAATCCAGCTTGAACAGCATTCTCTCAGTAAAGGCGATGAAATTATGATTATTGGGCCAACTACGGGAGTACTGGAAGAAATTGTAAGCGAAATCCGGCTGGATCTCGAAGCAGTTGACAGGGTGGAAAAAGGAGTGAAGGTGTCGATTCCTGTTCAAACGCTTGTAAGACGCGGTGATAAGGTATACAAAGTAGTAACAGCAGAACCAGACCTTTTCCAGTGAGTTCATTTTTCAATTATCACATGCACACAAGGTTTTCCGATGGAAAAGGAGAACCTGCCGATTGGGTTTCAACTGCCCTGGAACTTGGTTTCTTTTCGATAGGTTTTTCAGAACATTCACCTCTGCCTTTTGATAATACGTTTGCCTTAAAGAAAGAAAATTTTGCTGAGTATATTAGGACAATCAATGAGTTAAAGAAAGAATATGCCGATAAAATTGCTGTTTACTGCGGACTGGAGATGGATTTTATTCCGGGCATCAGTGAAAATTTTGCAGAGGTAAAAGAGAAAAACAGCTTAGACTACATTATTGGTTCTGTGCATCTTATTTCAAATGAAGAGAAAGATGCACTATGGTTTATCGACGGACCAACTGCCGATATTTATGAAAGCGGATTAAAATACATATTTGGTAATGACATCAGAAAGGCTGTTTCTGCCTATTTCAGGCAACTCAATCAGATGATCAGCACTGAGTCCTTCGAAATAATAGGTCATTTCGATAAAATCAAAATGCACAACAGGAACAGGTATTTCAGGGAAGATGAAAGCTGGTACCGCGATTTAATAATGGAAACGCTTGTATTGATTGCAGAAAGGGGCTTTATTATTGAGGCAAATACGAGAGGGATCTATAAAAAGCGTTCGCATTCCTTGTTTCCCGGGATAGAAGTTCTGGAAGCTGCCAGGGAGATGAATATTCCAGTTACTATTAGCTCAGATGCACATCTGCCTGGAGAGATGGCTGCTTTATTTCCAGAAACCCTTGATCAGCTTCAGGAAGTGGGTTTCAAAGAGTTACATTATTTATCAGAATCCGGGTGGTCAGCGATTTCAATAGAAAGACTGATTAATTCAGGTTCCCTGTGAGCACTGCTGCAACGATAGCCAATGTAAGCACGCTGATATAAATAACCCAATGGAGGTTTTTCTTTAAGTAATCCATATACCTGTGTTTATATTTTAATGTTTGATCTATGCAGATGCAAAATTCGTAAAGATGCTTGCTTTCTGCACAAAATTTCAGATCGAATTATTAACAACAAAAACAGGTAAATTGTTAATGAAAACAGAAAATTATCGTTTTCCTTTAAAGAATCTCAGCATCAACTCCTTGCATTCTTCTTCCAGTACACCTTTAGTGGTAGTAGTTTTAGGATGAAGCAGTGAATTTCCGATTTTAGAGAAACCCCGTTTTTCATCATCAGTACCCCATACAATTCTTGTGATCTGAGTCCAGTAAGCAGCACCGGCGCACATTACACAAGGTTCTACAGTAACATATAAAGTGCAATCGGTAAGATATTTTGCGCCGAGGGTATTAGCCGCAGCAGTAAAAGCCTGCATTTCGGCATGGGCAGTAACGTCGTTCAGCCGTTCTGTGAGGTTGTGTCCGCGACCAATAAGCATATCATTAGCTACAATAACCGCACCTATTGGAACTTCATCAAGTTCAAAAGCTTTGCGGGCCTCCTTGAGAGCCTCCCGCATAAAATAAGTGTCGTTCATGCTGATTTATTGCAGGTTAAGGCGTTTTCGGATTTCGAGAGTTTCCTGTTCAAATCCCTTTTTCCCCAGCAGTGCAAACATGTTTTTCTTATATGCTTCAACGCCTGGCTGGTCGAAGGGATTCACATCAAGAACATACCCGCTTAAGGCACAGGCAAATTCAAAAAAGACGATCAGTTCCCCAATGTAAAATTCATTGAGTTCAGGAACAATCAGCCTGATTACAGGAACTTCTCCATCGAGATGTGCCAGGATTGTGCCCAGTTCAGCCATATGATTTACATGTTGAAGCTCCTTGCCGGCAATGAAATTCAATCCGTCTAAATTATCTTTATCCTCAGGAATTTGTAAAGAATGTTTCGATTTCCCAACAGAAATAACAGTTTCAAAAAGCACCCTGAGCCCATCCTGAAGGTATTGCCCCATTGAATGAAGGTCGGTAGTAAAATTTACTGAGGCAGGAAAAATTCCACGATGCTCCTTGCCTTCACTCTCACCATAAAGTTGTTTCCACCACTCCGAAAGGTATTGTAGGGCAGGTTCGTAATTTACCAGTACTTCAATGGGTTTTCCGCGGCGATACAGTGCATTTCTCGCAGCTGCATACAAAGTGGCAGGATTTTCTTCGAAGAGGGCAGAAGAAGCACACATTTGCTGCATGATTTCTGCTCCTTCCATTAATCTGGAAATATCAAAGCCGGCTAAGGCAACAGGTAAAAGTCCCACAGGCGTTAAAACTGAAAATCTTCCCCCAACATCGTCCGGTATTTCATAGGTTCGGTAGCCTTCAATATCGGCCATCGACTTTAGTGCACCTCTGGATTTATCTGTTACTGCAATAATTCTGTCTTTTGTTTCTTCCCTGCTGAATTTAGATTCAAGAAGGTTTTTCAAAAGCCTGAAAGCAACAGCAGGTTCTGTGGTTGTACCCGATTTTGAAATCACTACAATACTGAATGATTTGTCTTCCAAATATTTAATTAAATCGGAAAGATAATCGGAACTAATATTCTGGCCGGCATAAACGAGTCTTGGTTTTCCAGGAATTCCGACCTCATCGCCAAAATGCGGACGAAGAGCCTCAATAACGGCTTTTGCTCCAAGGTAAGAACCACCAATCCCAATAACTACAATAACTTCCGAAATTTTCCTCAGCTGCTCTGCATCCGATTTTATTTTTTCAAGTAACTGATTTGTAATCGTTTGTGGAAGATCCATCCAGCCAAGAAAATCGTTTCCTTTGCCTGTTTTTCCAAGTAAAACCTGGTGTTGATGGAGCAAATCCTGTTGAAGCTGCCGGAGTTCCTGTTCCGGAATAAAGGCTGATATTCTTTGAATATCAAGTTCTATGTGTTGCATATGCGGTTGTATTTCAGAGCAAATATGGGAATTTTTAAGGAATTTTAAGACTGTTGTAGGATAAATATCATGCCTGTATTATTCCTATCTTTGTGGTAGACATTAAAAACCAGAATGTTGTTATGAAATGAGCCGCAAATCGATAATACTTGTTGTAATTCTTACGCTTATTGCCCTCATTGGCATGGTTGGTATCCAGATGTACTGGATTCAGAATGCCATTAAAGTCAGAGGCGACAATTTTACCCGTAATGTTAATGAGGCAATTACAGAAGTAGTTTATAAACTGGAGAAACTGGAAGCGATTAATGAAATTCAGCGCACAATGAATTTTATTGAGCGAGGCAATGAATTTTACAAAGGCCTTGATTCTGTTAATCATATGTATTTTAAAGAATTACAAATTCTTTCCTCAACTGCAATTGCCGATAGTTTATATAACCGCGATTCCGGGAATATCCAGATTCAATACCTGTATGATGTAAAATCACAATTGTCTTTTAATACTGATACATCTTTTGCATCTGTAGTAAATAAAAAGGTAAAGGAGATCAACTCCAGAATTTATTCAGGAAATGAAATATCACAAGGTTTTAATCCATCAGCGAATGTTACTAAACGCCAGAGAGAGCGTATTTCTAAGCTGCTCAAGGAGAAAAGTTCGCTTATTAATGAAGTAATCGACGATATTTTCAAAGTCAGGCAGAAAAGATCATTTGAGAGAAGTTTAGATTTCAGCCTTCTCGACTCCTTGATTGGCGCCGAACTCAGCAATAAAGGGATTGTTACCAGTTATGAATTTGGAATTTACAGCACGAAAATACGAAAGCTGGTGGTAGAGAAAACCGGGCGCTACCATTTTCAGCTTATGCAGAAGTACTATGCTTACAACCTTTTCCCGCGGGAATTGCTGCGAAGTCCTGAATTTTTGTTCATCTATTTTCCACACGAAAAGTCATTCCTCCTAACTCAGATGAGGGGGATATTGCTTATTTCGGTTGTACTGATTGTAGCTATTTTTGCGCTCTTTATTTATATCCTTTTTACCATTTTCAGGCAAAAACGGCTTTCTGAAATGAAGAACGACTTCATTAACAATATGACTCACGAGTTCAAAACGCCTATTGCAACCGTTGCACTGGCTTGTGAAGCACTTGCTGATAAAGACATCAACCAGACTAAGGAGCTGTACGACAGTTACATTGGGATAATTGGTGAAGAAAACAAGCGCCTTGGAACAATGGCAGAGAAAATTCTTCAAACAGCTATTCTTGAAAAAGGACAACTTAAACTTAAGCCGGAACTTGTTGATATTCATCATATTTTGCAGGAAGTTATTAAAAATATCCGCATTCAGGTTGAAATTAAAGACGGTAGTATTATGACGCAATATGATGCAGCTTCATCCTATATTGAAGGCGACAGGCTTCACCTTACGAATGTCTTTAATAATCTGCTCGACAATGCCAATAAGTACAGTCCAAGAAAACCAGAAATCTTTGTTAAAACCAATTCTGTTTACAATGGTATCGAAATAGTTGTTTCCGACAATGGTATTGGGATCAGTAAAACGAATCAAAAGAAAATATTTGATAAATTGTACCGTGTTTCAACAGGTAATGTGCACGATGTCAAAGGTTTTGGCCTCGGGTTAAGCTATGTAAAATTTATTGTTGAGAAACATGGCGGAGGTATAACTGTTGAAAGTGAATTAGGTAAAGGCACAATTTTTAAAGTATATTTGCCAGCCCAATTAATGCAAAAAACAAGTAAATTCCATCACAAATAAACTAACAAACGTAAACCTTCCATGCCTTATGGACAAAACGCGTGTACTCCTTGCGGAGGATGATAAAAACCTTGGCAGTATTCTTAAGAATTACCTTGATGCCAAGGGTTATGATACTAAATTGTGCGTTAATGGTGAAGATGCGCTTCATATATACAGAAAGGAAAAGTTTGATTTCTGTATTCTTGATGTGATGATGCCCTTGAAAGATGGTTATACTCTCGCAAAGGAAATCCGGTCTTTCGACAAAAGGATCCCCATCCTTTTTCTAACAGCAAAATCAATGCCTGAAGACATTCTGGAAGGTTTTAAAGTTGGCGGTGATGATTATCTTTCCAAGCCATTCAGTATGGAGGAATTACTCGCCAGGATGAAAGCAATACTAAGAAGAATTGCTGCCACCTCCATAGAGTTGCCTAAGGATTCTATTTATAAAATCGGAAACTACCTTTTTGAATACAACAGACAGGTCCTTGTTAAAGAAAGTAAGGAGCAGAAGTTAACTTCAAAGGAGTCGGAGCTTCTCCGCTTATTATGCGACAACGCAAACCGTGTGCTCGACCGCAGGGAGGCATTGATAAAGATCTGGAACGACGATAGCTATTTCAACGCCAGAAGTATGGATGTTTATATTGTGAAACTCCGTAAATACCTTAAGGAAGATCCGGGAGTGGAGCTCATTAATGTTCACGGAGTTGGATTTAAACTTGTTATTGACGTCTGACATTGCAACCCACAGATGTCATCACTGTGATGACATCTTTTAAATAATGTACAGAACCAATCCTTTCAGGTATTCCCCTTCAGGATGGAAGAGGTTTACAGGATGATCTGGTGGTTGCGACAGCTGATGTAAAATCCGCACTTCTCTTCCGGCATCAATGGCAGCCGCAGTTACAGCCGACTGGAATGATTCCCTGTCGATAGCCTGAGAACATGAAAATGTAAACAAAATCCCGCCCTTATTGATCTTTTTTATTGCAGAAGCATTAATTGTGCGATAGCCTTTCATCCCTTGTGTGCGCTGGCTCTGATGCTTGGCAAAAGCTGGCGGATCTAAAATGATGATATCAAATCCTTCCTCCATTTTATCGAGAAACTGCTTCGCATCGGAAACTATAGTTTCCTGTTTATCAGATGTCAATTCGTTGAAACTCACATGATCAGCAACCATTGCAGCAGCATTTTTCGAACTATCTACCGACACTACTCTGCTTGCACCTGCTGTCATAGAATTCAGCGTAAACCCACCTGAATAGCAGAACATATCAAGAACCGATTTCCCTTCAGAATACGAAGAAACCAACTTCCTGTGTTCTCTCTGATCGCAGAAAAAACCAGTTTTTTGTCCCAGCAGATCCAGTTTATATTTAATACCGTTCTCAAGGAAGTACTCAGGAGCTTTATCCCCAAACAGAAATCCATCGGTAGCCTCGAAACCCGACATCCGCGACAAAGCATCTGCACTTTTCGAATATACGGATACCAGTTTATCGCCATAAAGTTCTTTCAGAACTTCAAGAATATCATCAAATGCCAGGTACATGCCAACAGAATGTGCCTGAAGTATAAGTACTCCGGCAAAATGATCGATAATAAGCCCCGGCAAATGGTCGCCTTCGGCAAATACCAGCCTGTATGCATTGGTGTCAGGATTATCGGTAAGTCTGGCTTTCACCCTAAGATCGAAAGCTGCATGAAGTTTTTCCTGCCAGAATTCTTTATTAATCTCACAAGGTTTAAACGACAATATTTTTACAGCAATTGAACCTGCCAGGGCATGCCCTGTTGCCAGATAAGCACCTGTACCCGATTGAATTTCAACGATATCACCCTCTTTAACTTTTCCCGACAAGCGTTCTATGGCTCCGGTAAAAATCCAGGGGTGGAAACGATTTACAGCTACTTCTTTTCCCGGCTTGAGAATGACTTTCGAATATTCAGCCACCCCATCAGTTTCCGGCCTTACCAAGATAATTGCTCGGCCTGGTAGCCGGCTTGTTTAAGTAAGCCAATAACTGTTTCAGGATCAACTGATTCGCCTTCAACGGTAAGAAGGCGGTTGTCGTCGTAAATATCTACACGCCAGGTACTTATACTTGGTTCATCGTCAAGGTAAGGAGTGATGGCAGCCTTGCAGCCATTGCACTTTACATTGGTTTTAAATGTTAATGTTTGCATGTTTACTTTTGATTGTTTCTTTTGAATAGTGTTCCGAAGATGTTTAAATCCAGATAGCAAAGGTACGGCTATCTGCTTAATAATTACCGCTTATCTGGCAGGTGTTAAAAGGTCTTTACTTTAGGTATGGACAGAGTTTTTTATAATGAGCACGCTTCCATCTGTATCTGGGGAAAGTACCAGGTTTTCAGGAATTCCTCTAACAAATTCATCAACTGCTTTTACCAGTCCTTCCCATTTGTAGGAATAATCGTGGATGATGATTACCCCTCCCGGCGACAGTCGCGGATAAAAATATTCAAGTCCGGCTTTTGTTGGATTGTAAAGGTCAACATCAATATTTACGAATGCATACTTTTCAGTATCAAGACTTTGTGCAGATTCCGGGAAGTGACCTTTGTAAAAAACGAACGTATCAGAATTGCCCAGAAAGCGTTTTACTTCGTCAACTGAGGTGTCTGAAAAATTTGTTGGGGTATAACTGGCTGCTTCACCTTTTTCCTTTGCGAGATCGGCAACAATAAATCCTTCGAAAGTATCGAAAAGATGAATTTTCCTGGTAGGCTCCATCAGGTGTAAAATTCTGGCACTGTCGCCTTTATAGACTCCAAGTTCTGCAAAAGTACCTTGAATTTGTTCTTTCTTTATTCGTTCTATCTGTAACCAAAAAAGGAAAAATCTGCTTTTATCGCCATATTGCCGCTGGGCTTTCTGCAATTCCCTGGTTATTTTGCCCTGTTTCAGTTTGCCAGCCCATTGCTCTGGTCTGTTGATCCCTTCAAAATACATATTGAGCAGGTATTTCCCAAGAAAATAAAGGAATACCAAACTTAAAAGGATATTGATAACCGTCATCGATGTAAACATAATCAAAAGTACATAAAATAGTAGAACTCCGTTCTTTGGTGGGAATTGATGGGCAATAATTCACAAAAACAAAGCTTTACCGATTAATCAGGTGTATTTACCGATTCTCCCTATCTTAGCACTCTTACATCGTACTATATTTGCCCTGTCAAATACAATAGAATCATTTTAAAATACAAAATACAATGGACCCCTTTAATCCAAAACCAGTAAAACCACGCAACCCTGCCAAAGGCATGGTATTTGGCGTACTTGTAGTAGCATTCGGACTCATTTTACTTCTTTCCAATTTCGGTTTGATAAACCAGTCAGTAAAAAATATGATCTTTTCATGGGAAATGCTCCTGATTGTTATCGGTGCAATGAATCTTTTCGATCGTGCACGCTGGTTTGGTTTGACGCTCATCTCCCTTGGAGGCATCTTTATGATCCTTCATGCATTCTCAATAAATGTAAGTTTTAGTCACGTTTTCTGGCCTACACTCATTATTTTATTCGGTTTTCTGCTTATTTTCGGAAGACATCGTCAAATGAACGGCAGGGTAATCAATATTGGTTCCGACGCAGAAGATGTTATTGATGTTGTTGCAATTTTCGGAGGTGGAAAGCGGATGGTAACCTCAATGAATTTTATGGGCGGAAAAGTAACAACAATTTTCGGAGGCTCTGAAATTAACCTGATGAATGCCAAACTTGCTGAAGGCAATAATGTTCTGGAGATCATCTGCCTGTTTGGCGGAACAGAATTAATCGTCCCGGCTGACTGGAATATCAAAATGGAGGTAGTTCATATCCTCGGTGGTTCCGATGATAAAGGAATTCGTTCTGCTGTTATAGATTCTTCGCGCACCCTTATTATCAAAGGAATTGTGATGTTTGGCGGAAGCGAAATCAAACGTTTTTAAACCAAACTAATGATAACAAGGGTTTTACAGAATAAGCAAATCCTTCTCTATATAGTGTTGTGGATAGCCATTGCGGTTGTCCACTTCAGTGTTTTAATAAGCTTCTATAATATTTCATGGCTGCCTGCAATCGGCGACAGCCTTATTTTCAACACCATCTTTGCAATTATCGGTATTGGGTTATGGTTTGCTGTACCTTATCTCGATTTAAGCAAACATCAATGGTATGAGCTTCTTAGTCAGCATTTTACAGGACTGGTTCTTTCTACCCTGGTTTGGGTTTATGGGAGTTCATTTATTCTGCAGCAGCTTTTCGACGATAGAACTTCCTATATCGGATTCCTGTCGGGTTCCTTAACAATACGTTTTATTACAGGTACTTTTTATTATACGGTTTTTGTAAGTATTATGTATATGATAAATACATATCGGCAACTTCAGGAGCGGCATTCGCGTGAAGCCCAGCTTTTTGCCCAGCTCAAGGAAGCCGAACTTACGCTGTTGAGAAGCCAGATCAGACCGCATTTTCTGTTTAACAGCCTGAATTCAATTTCATCGCTTACCATGACTGACCCTCCAAAGGCACAGGAAATGATCATTAAACTCAGCGAATTCATGCGCTATTCTCTCAACTTTCCTGATAACAGTCTCAGCACACTTGAAAAAGAACTTTACCATATTCAGCTCTATCTTGATATTGAAAAAATCCGTTTTGGAGAAAAACTGCGTTTCGAAAAAGAAGTGGATAGCAGCTGCCTGCAAATTGCACTTCCGGCAATGATACTTCAGCCCTTACTGGAAAACGCTGTAAAATATGGAGTTTATGAAAGTACCACCGTTTCTTATATCCAATTAAAGGTTAGTTGTTCTGAAAAAATGCTTAACATATATATAGAGAACGACTTTGATCCTGAAAATGTATTCAGAAAAGGTACAGGTACAGGCCTCCGGAATGTAGAAAAACGTCTGCAGACGCATTACGGGCAACCAGGCCTTTTGAACATAATGAAAAAAGAAAAAGTGTTTATTGTAGAAATGAAAATCCCACGCTATGTCACAGATTAAAGTCCTGATTATCGATGATGAGGCACCAGCCAGGCAAATTATCCGTACCTACTTGTCAGACCAGCAGGATATTACAATTTTAGGTGAATGCGAAAATGGTTTCGAGGGACTTAAAGCCATCCAAGAACTTCAACCAGACCTGATTTTTCTTGATATCCAGATGCCCAAAATTGACGGCTTCGAACTTGTGGATGTTCTCGACCAGAAACCTGAAATTATTTTTGCTACTGCATACGACCAATATGCTATTAAAGCATTCGAAATGAATGCAGTAGATTATCTTCTGAAGCCCTATTCAAAGGATCGTTTACTACAGGCTGTGGACAAGGCCAAAGGCAGAATGAAAACTGCAAAAAAAGAGGACCCGATTAAGAACCTGCAGAATCATCTCGATGATAATAACCAGCAGCTCGAAAGGGTAGTTACACGTTTAGGTTCGAAAATTACAGTAGTTCCCGTTGATAAAATCTGGTACATTGAAGCTCAGGACGATTATGTGATGGTTTATTCAGATCAGGGAAATCATCTGAAAGAAAAGACGATGAAATACTTCGAACAGCATCTCCCACAGGGTTTTATCCGGATTCACAGAAGCTATATCGTAAATATAAGCCAGATTATCAGCACAGAACTTTACAGTAAGGATACCCATCTTGTAACGCTCAGATGCGGTGCGAAATTAAAGTCCAGCGCCGATGGGTACAAACGCCTTCGCGAGCAATTCAAATAAGCAGTTGTTAGACTGGTAAATTTGTAAACCTGCACATTTCGTAAGAAACGACGGACAAAACGGACTAATATTTTATAACTTTTGTCGTTCTGCTGCCATCCCTGCACTCCAGCTGAATCATATACATGCCTGAGGGGAGTAATTTCCCATTGTCGTCTATTCCATGCAGAAAATAGGAATTCCCTCCCATATATCCTTTAATGGCAGAGATTTCAACCACTTTTATACCAATAGAATTAAACATCTTCAGGCTAACATCCTGATCTTCTTTCAGATCAAAATCAACCTTTAAGTCCTCGTGGAAAGGATTCGGAGAAAAGGAAACAGTAAACTTATCTGCAGGAACAGGATGTATTCCGCCTGACATGTCCAGGTAGGTATACCAGATCTGCCAATGCCCGTTCCGGAATGATTCCCAGGAGATTGCAATCTCATATATCCAGTTTCCGAATCCCGGCAGCATAAATAATTTAGGATGAACATCGTTTGCTGTACTGTTTGAAATATTCTGATTTCCGCTGAACATCCATCTGGAAAAAACTTCTCCGTTACCAAGGGAATCACTGTTGTACACCAAAAATGTAGTTTCAATCCAGTCGCTGTTTTTAGTGATCATAGGTGCTGTAGTTGCACAAGGGTCTTCAATATGAAAATTGGAAATCAGCTCAATCGAATCGTAGCTTAAGGAGAACGACTGACAAAATAAATGCGTTTGAATCCCGTCGCTAACTTTCCATACAAAGCCTATCATTCCCATTCCATCTAAACCTTTAATATTACTTATCTGGCTGTTTGTGCCAGGTTTGTTCCAGATATAAACCGGCGACCAAAGCGAAGAATTGAAATAAGACGACCAGGCGATTTTTGTTTCACCATTCACTTGCTTCTCCCAAAGTACCAATGGATCGCTCTGACTGTTAACCACTGGTCTGTTCACATTGCCTGAATCAACAACAGAAGTTTGTGAGAATGAGTAAGAGTGCAATGCATTGTTGTAGATGGCGCCGGCAAACATTATTTTATCTCCGCTTTGCCAGGACAGTCCGTATCTTCCACCCCATAAATCAAGGTCAAGACTCAGGTTTTTATCATCCAGGCTGCTGCCTGCAAAAAGAATTGGGCCGAAAAAGTTTCCGTTAACATTATATTTAAGGTAATAGAGATCTTTATTCCCATTCTCATCCGATTCATAAAACAGGTAGGCCAGAGTATCCTGATTGGTTCCGCTATAGTTCTTCAGCCCCATTACAACAGGATGAGTAAAATGCACACCCGCTTTACCAAGAACTTTGAAAGAACTTGTGTCGTTTAGGCCTGAAGGATGCAGAATTTTTCCAAAAATTGCAGTAGAATCCGGACTGTTCGATTTCTCCCAAACCATTAATGCCTGGTAACTGTTCAGAAGTACAATATCCGGGTTTTTATTATCGCTGATTGAATCTGTTAACGGAACAGCAATAGGCGTAAGCTGAGCTAAAGCCCAAAAGGGTAACAAAAGGATTAAACAAAGGATATTTATTCTCATCCGATTCAAATTGTGCATTAAATGTACAAAAAAAAATCGCGGGATGATACATGCCAAACCCGCGATTCAAAAAAATGTTTTGTTCTGTAATTAATTATTTCCTGATCTGCAATTCGTCAATAAGATTCTTAGCTCCTGCAAGTTTGTCGATTACAAACAGCACATAGCGGGCATCAACTACGATGGTGCGCTGGAGTGCAGGTTCGAAAACGATGTCGCTGCTAAGTGCTTCCCAGTTTCCGTCGAAGGCCAGTCCGATAAGCTCTCCGTCGGCATTGATGCATGGACTGCCTGAATTTCCGCCTGTAATGTCATTATCTGTAAGGAAACAGGTTACAAGCTCGCCGTTTTCGCCATAGGGGCCAAAATCTTTTGCAGCATAAAGTTCTTTCAGTTTCTGAGGAACCACAAATTCATCATTTGTTGGGTCTTCTTTTTCCATTACCCCTTTGAGGGTTGTTTTAAAATCATAATGAATGGCATCCGCAGGATAATAATCCAGAACCTTACCGTAGGTGAGGCGCATAGTACTGTTTGCATCGGGATAGAATTTTTTATCTGGCTGCATTTCACGCAAGCCGGCAACAAACGAACGCATTCCTTTGCTGATCTGCGCCTGGGCAGCCGTAATTTTAGGCGTAAGCAAATCGGTTTTCGCATAAATGGATTTCATTATTTTGAAAGCAGGATCTTTATCCAGAACCTTAGCTTTTGGATTATCGAGGAAAGCATTTATTCTTTCTGGTGAAACAAAGATGGATTTTTCAGCAATAGCAGCGGCTAATTTTGAAAAATCACCATCATATTTATTCTTCATTTCTATGAGGTAATCCGGGTGGTATTCAGCTGAAATATCATTCATAAACATAGCAAAAAGTTCAGCCATCAGTTTCATGTCAGTAGCCTGGTTGTAATCCTTAAAAAGATCTTTTGCTCTTGTTTTCATCTTACCTATCTGTTCTTTAATCTTTGCATCATCAGGCTTTTCAGCTTTTAATTCCTTCTGCAAAGCCTCAAAGCTCTTTGCCAGACCAATACATTCTGGTCCTCTGGTCATGGTTTCCCTGAAATAAGTGCTGACTTTTGCATATTTGGTCATTTCGGTATAACCCAGGGAAATATCTGTAAGCGCATTTCCATACTTATCTTTACGGGCAGCATCAGCATTAACCCATTTTGTAAAAGCTTCTTCAATAGCCTTCTTTTCATCGTATACTTTAAGTCGTTTCAGACCCTTTGATTCTCCCTGGTATTTTTTCCAGTAATTTGCAATGCCGGCATATTTTGATGAATATTGAATTCGTACTTTATCGCTGGCATCCATGTCTTTCTTCATGATAGCCAGTTTTTTCGTACGCACATTTACTACGGAAGGATTTGTTTCTTCGAGTGCCAGTTTCACGCCGAAAGAAGTAAGAAAGCGGTTGGTGGTTCCCGGGAAACCCATTACCATGGCATAATCGTTCTTTTTAATGCCTTTTATTGAAATAGGCAGGAATTTTTTAGCCTTCAGCGGAATATTATCCTTGCTGTATGCAGCAGGCTTGCCGTCGGGAGAGGTATAAACGCGGAAAACAGAGAAATCGCCGGTATGCCTTGGCCACATCCAGTTATCAGTGTCGCCTCCGAATTTACCGATAGCATTCGGTGGAGTACCTACTAAACGGATATCCTTAAATGTTTCATAAACAAACAAATAATATTCATTTCCGTTAAAAAAACTGCGAACTGATACATCATATTGTTTATTGTTATTCGCTTCATCTTCAAGCTTTTTTGTGATTTCTTTAACCGCTTTTGTCCTGTCGTCTTCGCTTAATTTTGGATCAAGATTTGCCAGAACTTTTTTCGATACATCTTCAATTCGTACCAGGAACTTCACAGTAAGGCTTTCATTTGGAAGCTCATCCGTTTTTTTTAATGCCCAGAAACCATTGGTAAGATAATCGTGTTCAACAGAACTTTGCTGCTGAATAGCATCATATCCACAGTGATGATTTGTAAATATCAGACCTTCAGCAGAAACAATTTCACCAGTACATCCTCCTCCGAATATGATGATAGCATCCTTAAGACTTGAATTATTGATACTGTAAATTTCTTCTGCAGTAAGATGAAGTCCCATCTTCTGCATGTCGGTATAATTGAGCCTGTCAATGAATAATGGCAGCCACATACCTTCATCAGCTTTAACTTTCAAGCCTATTGACAAAAGTACAGCAAGGAGCACAAACGTAATTTTTCTTTTCATTCGAGATATAACTAATAGATTGTTAAATTATTACACAAATTTTTCACCTTTTTCCACCATCACATCATTTACAAACTGTCTTATTTGCTGTTCTTCAGTTTTACGGCAAATTAAAAGAATACTGTCGTCTTCAACAACAATATAATCGTCGAGACCTTCGAGCACCACTAGTTTGTCTTTTGGAATATTTATTACGCAATTCTTTGTATCATATAGCATTACATTCTTACCAACCACGCTGTTGCCATTCTTGTCTTTCGATCGGATATCATAAAGGGAACCCCAGGTACCAAGGTCGGACCAGCCAAAATCAGACGAAAGGACATATACATTATCCGCTTTTTCCATTACCCCATAGTCGATAGAAATGCTGCGGCACATGGTATAAATACGCTGGATGAAATCCTTTTCTCCGGGAGTATTGTAAATTCCCTCACCTTCTTTGAATAAATCGTTAATATCAGGAATGTGCTCTGCCAGTCCAAGCATTATACTTTTTACCGACCAAATGAAAATACCTGAATTCCAGAGGAAATCGCCACTTTGCAGAAATGATTTTGCAATTTCAAGGTTTGGCTTTTCGGTAAAGGTTTTCACCTTGTAAATCCTCTTATCGTTTTCGTAACTGGATTCTTCATTATGCTGAATGTAGCCATAGCCTGTATCCGGGCGGCTGGGAGTTATCCCGAGCGTAAGAAGCCAGTCGTTATCTTTTACAGCTTTCAGGCCGGAAGTAATTACTTCAGTAAAGATATCTTCGCGCAGAATTATATGATCGGAAGGGGCAACAACAATGTTCGCGTTGGGATTAATACTTTCAATTTTGTATACAGCGTATGCAATGCAGGGAGCTGTATTTCTGCGCGATGGCTCACTGAGAACCTGTTCAGGTTTAAGTTCAGGTATCTGAGTCAGAACAAGATCCTTGTAAATCTCATTCGTAACAATATAGATATTCTCTACAGGGCAAACTGCTTTAAACCGTCGTACAGTCTGCTGAATGAGGGTTTCACCGCTGCCCAGAATATCGATAAACTGTTTGGGTCTGGAGCTCCGGCTCATTGGCCAGAAGCGGGTTCCAACCCCTCCTGCCATAATTACACAAAAATTGTTACGCATGATTATCTTTTTTGAACGGGTACAAAGTTAAAAATCTGAAACAAATTCCAATTTATATTGATAGTGAACTGGATAAACTTCCATTAATTTGCTCACAAGGTATGTCTTTCTGTTGGTTAGGCAATTACAGCGGTACCGTGTGCGCATTCTTTCACCTCTCACAAACAGCCGGCCATCAGCCAGTTTAAACATCGCATTTTCAGGTAATTCACCAACAGGAACAAGGCCATTCGGCATATCATATTTACGCAATACCGAGTTGATTTCCAAATCAGTACGGTTTACATCCCTGTCGAAATAATATTCAAAGGATTGTACAATATCATCTGGCAAAACTCCCCTTAGTATAAATGGCTGTAAAAGTTTGCGGTAAGCCTGCCGCCATTCTTTTCCATGTGGATCAACACTCCTCTTAAACTCTTCATAAACAACAAGATGCGCTATTTCATGAATCAGGGTGATAAGAAAAGAAAAGGGATTTAAATCATGATTTACTGAAATTCTGTGGGATTTTCCTCTTGAGGGCGATCGGTAATCGCCAACTTTTGAGGTCCTGTTCCTGGTAATTTTTAATTGAAAAGTCCAGCTCTCCATTAAGGCAATGACGAGGTCAATGGAATAAGGAGGCAGGTATTTTTCCAGAATATCCTTGCGTTCAACCATTCATCCTATACTTATACAATGCTTTGTTTTCCTGGTTTGTCCACCTCGGACAATTGCATTTGCTATGGTTTTTACGTTTCGGTGCCGACATGCCGCCCCGGCTGTTAGTAGCTGCACAAGATGCCAGTACTATACATATTAACAATATGATAATCAACCCAGTGTTGTTGAATTTTTCTTTAAATTCCATAATGCAAAAATAACAATTAATCTATATGAGACACCTCTTGAAACACAACTGTAACTCTTGCTGTATTTTTATCTAAATTTGCCATATAATACAACGCAATTTTGAGGATTTTATCTGATATCGGAAAATATATTCTGCTCTTGCGAAGGGTAATCGCCAGACCTGAGAGAACGCACATCTATAAAGATCAGGTTTTTCTTGAAATAGAAAACCTCGGAATTAATTCTCTTGGTATTGTCGCAATAATCTCAATTTTTATGGGAGCGGTAGTTACTATTCAAACTACATTTAATATAGACAATCCGCTAATACCCTTATATACAGTTGGTTTTGCAACTCGTCAGTCTGTTATTCTAGAGTTCAGCCCCACAATTATAAGCCTTATCCTTGCCGGCAAAATTGGTTCACAGATTGCTTCCGAAATTGGAACAATGAGAGTAACCGAACAGATTGATGCCCTCGAAATTATGGGAATCAATCCTGCCAGTTTCCTTATCCTCCCTAAAATAGCCGCTGCGATGATTATTAATCCTATCGTGATCATAATCAGTATGTTTCTGTCGATTTTCGGCGGATGGCTTTCGGGAGTTGTTACTGGTTTATGCTCTTCGGCCGACTTTATTTATGGAATTCAGTACGCTTTTCATCCGTATGATGTGATGTATGCCCTTATAAAAACAATTGTTTTCGCTTTCCTGATCACCTCAATTTCCGGATTTCACGGGTATTATACCGAAGGTGGTGCTCTGGAGGTCGGACGGTCGAGTACAAGGGCTGTTGTTCATAGCAGTATTGCAATAATTCTCGCCAACCTTATCCTTACTCAACTTCTGCTGGCATGATTACTGCAAAAAATATTTCAAAATCATTCAACGACTACCTTGTACTCGATGATGTAAGCCTGGAGTTTAAGCCTGGTAAATGTAACCTGATTATTGGGCAGTCGGGATCAGGGAAAACAGTTCTGATGAAATGCCTGGTCGGACTTCTTCCTGTTGATAGTGGCGAAATTTATTTTGATACCAGAGTTATAAGTAAACTGTCCTTCAATGAGATGAAGAATATCCGACAGGATATTGGCATGCTTTTCCAGGGATCGGCACTCTTCGATTCTATGACAGTAATTCAGAATGTGATGTTTCCGCTTACGATGTTCTCGAAAATGAGCAATGCCGAAAAACTTGATCGTGCTAATTTTTGCCTGAAACGTGTTAATCTTCAGAATGTAAATAAATTATTCCCTTCCGAAATCAGCGGAGGAATGAAGAAACGTGTTGCAATTGCGCGCGCAATTTCGAATAACCCGCGTTACCTTTTCTGTGATGAGCCAAACAGTGGCCTCGACCCTAAAACAGCAAATGTTATCGATATCCTGATCTCTGAAATTACGCAGGAATACGATATCACTACCATTGTGAATACTCATGATATGAATTCTGTAATTGAAATCGGGGATAAAATTGCCTTTCTCAATAAAGGCAAGCTCTGCTGGGAAGGAGATAAGGATGAGATTCTGCATTCCGAGAATGAAATACTCAACGACTTTGTATATTCCACCGAGCTTACCCGCCGCTTAAAAAGCCATCCATGAACACCCTCGACATTATCCTGGCTATTCCCCTGGCTTACGCACTTTTCAGAGGCTTCCGCCGGGGATTGATTCTTGAGCTGGCTATGCTGGTCGGGCTGGTACTGGGGATTTACCTGGGAATCCATTTTTCCAGAGCAGTATCAACTTTCCTCACAGAAACCTTCCACATGAAAGGTTCATACATGTCTGTAGTATCGTTTGCTGTAGTCTTCCTATTAGTCCTGATGATGGTTTTTTTCATCGGCAAGCTGATGGAAAAAACAGCTGATATTCTTTTGCTCGGATTGGTGAATAAGCTTTTGGGAGCTTTTTTCGGCCTTATAAAAATGGTCATGATCCTGAGTTTTATCCTCTATTTTCTTAATAGCTTTTCACCTTCAGGAAGCATTTTTTCAAAAACAAATACAGGGAAATCTTATCTATACAAAGCTGTTGTTTCTTTTGCTCCGATTTTGTTGCCAAAGATAAAAGCTGAGAAATCAAAGCTAAACCCCTCTTATGTAAGCTGAGGTTTACATCACAATAATCGCAGACATCTGGAGTAATCTGGTGCCGAGCCTTACAGGGTAAAACTCCGCAAGAAAGTCAATCATACCAGTAACCGCATAAGTGACCTTGGCTGTACCAAGCCAAAGCTTAATGTAACAATTTACCAGTTTACCAAGGTAATAATCTAGCCCTGTAAGGGCATATTCCATTAGCGATGGGCATCGCCCATCGTGCAGAATATTGGCAAATTACGTTAGAGCCCTGTAAGGGCAGCCTACCTTTCGGAGGACCACTCTAACAAGGCATTTGTCCTCGGGATGGCTTGATAATCATTTACAGCATCAGCCGTTGTTTCGTGCCGACCCTTACAGGGTCATATGTAGCTCTGCGCAATTTTCCGATGGGCGATGCCCATCGCTATTGGAAAATACCCTTTCAGGGTATAACTCCGAAAGAAAGTCAATCATACCAGTAACCGCATAAGCGACCTCGTCTGGCGCGGCATCAAACCAGGGCGAAGTTGGCCTGCCCCGAAGCGTCAGGCGCAGTCGCGTTGTGGTTACGAGGCC
>CAIXZF010000109.1 GCA_903923925.1 uncultured Bacteroidales bacterium | reverse complement strand
AGGGCTCCTTCGTCTCTCACAATACAAAATTAGCCGGAAAAATATTTTTTCCAACCGATTGTAACTATTTAATTTTCAACAACATATTTTTCAGGCTGAATTGCTGACAAATGCTTACAATTTTAATAAATAAGCGGTTAAACTACAA
The DNA here is from genome assembly GCA_903923925.1 of uncultured Bacteroidales bacterium. GTDB lineage: Bacteria > Bacteroidota > Bacteroidia > Bacteroidales > CAIXZF01 > CAIXZF01. The sequence goes on along the minus strand of CAIXZF010000109.1, from coordinate 72,160 downwards.
ATATTATTATGAATAAATATTTCAATTCAGTAGCTTTGCCAGTAAAGATATCTGATTGTGAAAAAGCTACTTATATATTTAATTCTTTTCATACCATTGCTAAGTCAGGCTGCTTTTGACGACCACTTTCTTAATAAGACATTAAGGATAGATTATACACATTGCGGCAATGATAAAGCAGAAGTTTATGCCATGGATGAGTTTTTTCAGGAGCCAACCTGGGACAGGTCAAAATCAATGATGGTTGAAGCTTTTGACTATGGCAAATATAAATTTGTGGCCTATGATTCTGCAGAGAATGAGTTGCTTTTTGAAAAACATTATTCAACACTTTTCGGGGAATGGCAGACCACAACAGAGGCAAAAACAACATGGAAAAGTTTCTCGGAAACTGTACTGATGCCATTGCCAAAATTAACGATCCGTGTTGAATTTTACAGCCGTACAAAGAAAGGATTATGGGAGAAGAAATTTTCCACATATATTAATCCAACAAGTATATTGATTTCAAAGGAAACAAAATATATAGTAAAGACCACTAGAACTTGGTTTTCGGGTAATCCTTCAGAAAAGCTTGACATTGTAATAATCGCAGAGGGATATAAAAAATATGAATTGATGAAATTCAGGGGAGATGCGCAAAGATTTACGAATATTCTGCTTGGGTGCGATCCTTTTTCAGGGCTCAAGGACAGAATAAACATATGGGCAGTCCAGTCAGTATCTGAAGAATCGGGAACGGATATTCCCGGGGAAGGAATATGGAAGAATACTATAATGAATTCAAATTTTTTCACTTTCGGATCCGAAAGATACCTGACAACTCAGGATAATAAAACAGTTAGACATATAGCATCAAATGCTCCATATGACTTGATTGTCGTACTTGTAAATACGGACAAATACGGAGGAGGCGGTTTTTACAACTCAATAGGCGTTTGTTCCAGCCATAATGAATTGAGTGATTTTGTTTTTGTTCATGAATTCGGTCATGAAATAGCTGGTCTGGGTGATGAATATTATGTTGGAGATGTCGCTATGCAGAATTTTTATCCGGCTGATATTGAACCCTGGGAGCCAAACCTTACAACTTTGATTAATTTTGATGTAAAATGGAAAAACATGCTGGAACCATATACTCCAGTGCCAACTCCTGATGAAGAAAAATACGAAGGAAAACTTGGCGTTTTTGAGGGGGGCGGCTATAGTAGAAAAGGAGTGTACCGGCCAATGTCTGATTGTACTATGAAATCGACCACTTATAATAATTTCTGTCCGGTTTGCAAAAAGGCAATTTCAGAAATGATTGAATATTACAGTAAATAAGCCTGGATTTTTACTGAAGCTATCCATTTACATCCTACTTATTTTCATACCTTTGCGACTGAATTTACTCGAAGTACATCCGCTATAACTACATCTTAATAACACAGGAGGGGAAATGTCTATAAGCAAACTAGATCAGATGTTTGAGGTCTTAAAGACCAAAAGCAAAAAAAGGCTCATCGCTGCATTTGCCAACGATTCTCATACAATAGAGGCAGTTAGCGAGGCAATAAACCGCGGTTTAGTTGAAGGAACTCTTGTTGGAGATGAGGATATAATCAGGAATGTTTGCCGGGAACATGATATTGATCCCGGGAAATTTACAATTATTAACGAGCCGGCAGAGACAGCTGCAGCAGAAAAAGCTGTGGCAATTATTAAGAATAAGGAAGGTGATATCCTTATGAAAGGCCTTGTTAGTACAGATAAATACATGCGTGCAATACTTGACAAGGAAAAAGGTTTGATGGAACCTAATGCCATACTTACCCATGTTACTGTTATTGAGAACGTCAATTATCACAAATTAATTATTTGTGGAGATGTGGCAATAATACCATTACCCGACCTGAAGCAAAAAATAGCCATAGTTAATTATCTTATAAAAACAGCGCAATCCTTAGGTATTGAAAAACCTAAAGTGGCTGTAATTGCTGCAACAGAACAAATGCTGGCGGGTATGCCAGCCTGTGTTGATGCCGCAATATTGGCCAAGATGGCTGATCGTGGTCAAATAAAAGGCGCATATATCGATGGTCCATTGTCGTTGGATGCCGCAATTGATAAAGAGAGTGCAGAAATTAAGAAGGTTATTGGCCCAGTTGCGGGAGATGCAGATTGCCTGCTATTTCCGAATATTGAGGCAGGGAATGTTTTCTACAAATGCAATACCAAATTAGCAGGTGGTGAACAAGGTGCTTTAGTAATGGGCGCGAGGGTTCCTGCAGTTTTATCTTCGCGTGGCGACAGTATGATGACCAAGTTATATTCCATTGCATTAGCAGCACTTCTTACAAAATAAATACGCCACAACTTGTCAAATAAGCTATGAAAGGCGTTCGCATACTGGCCATCAACCCGGGTTCAACCTCCACGAAGATTGCCGTTTACAAGGATTACTCTCCTGTTTTTGTTAAGTCAATACGACATAGCAATACAGAACTCGAACAATATGAGAAAATAACCGACCAGTTTGTTTTCAGAAAAGAAATCATCCTCAGAGAACTCCGTGAAGCCAACATTGATCTTAATAAAATAAAGATTATTGTAGGCAGAGGAGGCTTATTACGGCCCATTGCTTCTGGAATATATGAAGTGAATGAAAAGATGAAGGCCGATCTGTTCAACAGTCCTCTGGGAGAGCATGCCAGCAACCTTGGCGGATTGATTGCTGATGACCTTGCCCACTCTCTCCCGGATGCCAAAGCGTACATTGCAGACCCTGTTGTTGTTGATGAACTCGATGACATTGCCAGAGTTTCCGGACTTCCGGAATTCAGGAGAATTTCTATTTTTCATGCGCTAAACCAGAAAGCTGTTGCAAGAGATTTTGCCTCAAACAAAAAGCGGAATTATGATGATCTTAATCTGATTGTTGTTCATCTGGGTGGTGGGATTACAGTTGGAGCTCATTCAAAAGGCCGCGTTATCGATGTTAACCAGGGGCTCGACGGTGAAGGTCCTTTTTCTCCTGAAAGAGCTGGCACATTACCAAGCGGAGACCTGGTAAAACTTTGTTACAGTGGCAAGTATCCGATCAGCCAGATGAAGAAGCTGATTAAAGGCGAAGGAGGAATTGTTGCTCACCTTGGCACCAACAACATGATGGAAGTTGAGGAGATGATAGAAAAAGGTGATGAAAAGGCAAAACTCATTTTCGATGCAATGGCTTACCAGGTTGCAAAATATGTTGGAGCTATGGCTGTAGTGTTAAAGGGCGAAGTTGATGCTATCCTTATTACAGGAGGAATAGCTCACAGCAAGAACTTCACTTTCCTTATCTCAGAAAGGGTAAAATGGATTTCACAGGTTCATTTGTATCCGGGAGAAGATGAGATGCGGGCATTGGCGATGAATGGACTTCGGGTACTTACGGGAGAGATTATTCCGAAAGAATACTAGCAATAAGCTTTTACGTATGACACAAAAACTTTTTACTCCCTACCAGCTGGGAGATCTGACCTTACCAAACAGGGTGGTTATGGCTCCACTTACAAGAAGAAGAGCCGGTAAAGATTTTATTCCTAGCAGGCTCATGGCATCATATTATGCACAACGTGCCTCTGCCGGATTAATTATTGCAGAGGCTTCCATGATTCACAGGACCGGACTTGGTTATTCTGATATTCCTGGCATTTACACTAACAATCAGGTTGAAGGCTGGAAATGGGTAACAGGAGCAGTTCGCGACAAAGGCGGGCGAATTTTTCTACAAATATGGCATGTGGGGAGATATTCACATACACTGTTTCAGGAAAACGGGGCGTTGCCACTATCTTCTTCCGCGATAAAGATTGATGGAGTTATTAATACGCCTGATGGCTATAAAGAATGTATCGTACCAAGAGCACTTTCAACTGATGAGATACCGAGAGTTGTGGAATGGTATTCAAATGCGGCCCGGAATGCCTTGAAAGCAGGCTTCGACGGAGTTGAGATTCATGGTGCCAACAGCTATCTGATTGATCAGTTTCTTCAGGATGGCTCAAATGACAGAACTGATCAGTATGGTGGTGTTATTGAAAACAGAGTGCGTTTCGGACTGGAAGTTCTGGAAGCTGTAATTTCCGAAGCAGGAGGTAATCGAACCGGTATTCGTTTATCGCCAAGCAATATCAAGAACAGCATGACAGACAGCAATCCGGTAGGGACATTTACCTACATGATTGAAAGGTTAAATGATTTTAATTTTGCCTATCTGCATCTTGTTGAACCCACACTGCCAGTTGATCATCTGCCACAGTATAAGAAGGAAGTAGCGCAATATTTCCGGCAATTTTATAATGGAACCCTTATCAGCTGCGGTGGATATACCCTTGATAAAGCAGAAAATGCTCTTCAGGAAAAGCAGGCCGATTTAATAGCATTCGGAGTGCCCTACATTTCCAATCCTGACCTGGTGGAAAGGTTTATTCAAAGAGTAGCACTCAATGAAGCAGATCCTGCCACATTCTATACGGGTGGTGAAAAAGGATATATTGATTATCCGGTATTGTAACTAAACAACAGCAGCTATTGAGGCTATGCTGACTTTCACACCGGGGATGGTTTGAAGAGAATGAATGCAGGCTTCAAGCGTTGCACCGGTTGTGATTACGTCGTCGACCAGCAGTACATGTTTATTTTCGAGCTTTTCAGGTGTTTTGATAATAAAAATACTTTCTACGTTTTCCCAACGGCTGAATTTTGATTTTTTAGTCTGAGTCTGGGATGCAACGGATCTCCTGAGAACACTTGTTTCGACAGGAATTCCCATTGATTCTGAAAGTCCGTCGGCAAAGACCTCACTTTGATTGTAACCTCGCTTTCGTTTTCGTTTCGGATGAAGCGGGACAGGGATTATTGCTTCAATTTTATTAAAAGTTTCACTGTTTTTAAGATCATTACCGTATTTCTTTCCCAGAAATACACCGATTTCAGGAATATTCTTGTATTTCAGGTGATGAATCATGTGTTGAATACGGCCACCTTTTGTAAAGTAATAGCAGGCTGCTGCGTTTTCAATCCAAGCTCTTCCCCAGAACAAACGACTCACAGGATTATCTTCAATTAGGTGAAAATTAGTTTTGGGAAGCGAATAAATACACATCAGGCAAACCAATTCTTCATGATCGAAAAGATTTTTTCCACAGCAGATACATATTCTTGGGAAAAAGAGAGCATACAGTTCTTCAAATAGATTAGCCATAGTAATAGTTCCGCTTGATTCTATATATATTTGTATGTTTTTCGAGATCGAAATCGGAAGCAAAGAAGGAACTATTTTGGTCAGAAAAATACAATTGACTGTGATTCAAAAAGATATGTGTTTGTTGGATATTCAGAATTTATCAGTTTCCTTTTTACAAGATGGGGTTGAGTATATAGCAATAAAGAAACTCGACCTATGTGTAAAGCGAGGTGAAACTGTTGGAATTGTGGGTGAATCAGGTTCTGGAAAATCTGTTACTGCTTTGGCAATCATGGGTTTGTTGCCTTCCGGGATATCCAAAATAAGAAGTGGAAATATTCTATTTTCACCGGAGAATGGCAGAGAAATGGATCTTCTTGCACTTTCTGACAAAGAAAAACAACACTACAGAGGTTCGAAAATATCGATGGTGTTTCAGGAGCCCATGACTTCATTGAATCCCGTAATGCGTTGCGGAAAGCAAGTTGCCGAAGTGATCAGCCTGCATGAAAAACTTGATCATAAAGCTGCCAGGGAAAAGGTAATAAAGTTATTTGCCGAAGTTAAAATCCAGGATCCAAAAGGTGTATATGAAGCTTATCCTCATGAAATTTCTGGTGGTCAAAAACAAAGGGTAATGCTGGCCATGGCAATTTCGTGCAAGCCTGCACTTTTAATAGCGGATGAGCCAACCACTGCGCTTGATGTAACTGTTCAGAAAACGATACTCCGGCTTTTCAGGGAATTGCAGGAAACTTACGGAATGGGAATAATCTTCATTTCCCATGATTTGTCTATCGTTTCTGAAATTGCCAACACCATTGTGGTTATGAAAAAGGGAGAAATTGTTGAAAGCGGGCCTGCATCCAGTGTGTTTACTGATCCCCGTCATCCTTATACACAGGGATTGCTTGCCTGCCGACCTCCCCTTGACCGCAGAATCAGAATTCTGCCAACAGTTGATGATTTTCTGAGAAATGAAGGCAAGACTGGAGTAGCACTTAAGGAATCAGCTGATAACATTATTGGTATAGCCGAACGTACAGATTACTTAAAGAAATTATACGAAAAGGAAGCTATACTGCGAATAAAAGATATCGAGGTGAAGTTCCCGGATCAACATTCTTTTTTCGGCAGAACGGTGAGCTGGAAACATGTTGTAAATAAAATAAGTCTCGATATTTATCCGGGAGAGACTTTAGGGCTGGTTGGAGAATCGGGATGTGGCAAAACAACACTTGGACGAAGTATTCTGAGGCTGGTTGATACCTGCGGAGGTCAAATTCACTATAAAGGTATGGATATTGGGAAATTACCGGCAGGTGAACTAAGGAAATTCAGAAAGAATCTGCAGATTATTTTCCAGGATCCTTATTCTTCGCTGAATCCAAGATTAAAAGTTGGGGATTGCATTCTTGAGCCAATGAAAGTTCATTCCATTCTTGACAACGATAGAAAGCGTGTTGAAAAAGTGATGGAGATTTTGAAAAGAGTTGGACTTGATGAAGGGCATTACAACCGATATCCCCATCAGTTTTCAGGCGGGCAGCGTCAAAGAATCTGTATTGCCAGGGCTCTTGCGCTTCAACCAGAATTTATCATTTGTGATGAAAGTGTTTCAGCGCTTGATATTTCATTGCAGGCACAGGTGTTAAATCTCCTGAATGAACTGAAGAAGGATTTTGGGTTTACTTATATTTTTATCTCTCATGACTTAAGTGTGGTCAAATTCATGTCGGATCGCATTGTGGTGATGGAGAAGGGAAATATTGTGGAAGAAGGAGATGCTGACGCCATATATAATTCTCCAAAATCGGAATATACAAGGCAATTAATTGCAGCGATTCCGGGATGAGCTCCTAGAATGGAAGGTCGTCGCCGGTTTCGGCTGATTCCGGAATGAAATCTGTAATATAATCGGGTGGAGGACCTCCGGTAGTTCCTTCAGAAGATTTGGCAACCTTCCATGCTTTGGCTTCGGTGTACCATCTTCCATTGTATTCACGAGATTCGAGGTCGAATGAAACAGTAACCATATCGTTATCAGCAAGTTTAGCCTGATCTATTTTATCGCCCCACAGAGATAAACAAACTTTCTTTGGAAACTGTGCCTGAGTTTCGATTACAAACTCCTGTTTTTTCCAGGTGCCATTTTTTCCTTCGCCTGATTGCAGTGGCAGTATGTTTGTTACTTTTCCGGAGATGTCCATTTTTATCTGAAATTAGAATTGATTGAAGGTTGATTATTTGGTAATCAAGTAAATACAATTTTTACCATGCATATTAAGTACCGGGTCAAAATTAGCACTTTTTTTTAACGCAATGAAAATCTATCTCCAGTTTCCTCTCCTGGTATCCAATGTCACAGCTATTTCGAGGAGGTTAAGGTAGTTTTCGCGGCTTATTTCTTCGGCACCAAGGCTTACCAGGTGATTCGTGTGAAGTTGTGCATCAATAAAATGAAAGTCCCATTGTTTGCAGCGTTCAACGAGGTGGTAGGTTGCGAATTTGGAAGCATCACGGGATAGGTGAAACATTGATTCTCCAAAGAATGCTTTACCGATTGAGATTCCGTATAAACCACCAACCAATTCATTGTTGTACCAGGTTTCGACAGAATGAGCAAACCCAAGTTCATGGAGTCTTATGTATGCTTTTTTTATATCAGAAGTAATCCAGGTACCATCCTGATCATTGCGTTCTACGGAGGCGCAACAGGATATAACGGAGGCAAAATCAGTATCGAAACGTATAGAATATTTCTCAGATTTTATGAGTTGACTAAGACTTTTTGACACTTTAAATTTATTTGGAAACAGAAGGAGTCTCGGGTCAGGACTCCACCATAAAAAGGGGTCACCTTTGGAGAACCAAGGGAAAATTCCGTTGTAATATGCTAATAAAAGACGCTCAGGACTTAAATCACCTCCCACAGCCAACAATCCATCCTTTTCTGCCAGGCAGGGATCAGGGAAGACCATTTCTTTACTTAACCGGAATACAGACATTCAGCGTTTATAGGTGCAGGTTTTCTTTAATTCTTGATGTGAGTACATCTATGGCAACATGGTTGGCTCCTCCCTGAGGAACGATTATATCGGCATATCGTTTTGTTGGCTCAATAAACTGCAGGTGCATGGGTTTCACATATTCCTCATAGTGGTCGAGGACCTGCTGGTAAGATCTGCCGCGTTCAACGCTGTCGCGTTTGATTATTCGCATCAGGCGATCGTCGGGATCAGCATCCACAAATATCTTTATCCCCATGCGTTTCCGTAGGTTAGGGTTTGTAAGAATGAGGATTCCTTCCAGAATAATTACTTTCTTTGGCAGAACTGAAATTGTCTCTTTAGCTCTGGCGCAGGTCAGGTAAGAATAAATTGGCATTTCAATTGCCTCGTTTCTCAGCAAGGCGTCAATATGTTTGGTAAGCAGAGAAAATTCTATCGACGATGGATGATCGAAGTTAATTTTTGCCCGTTCTTCCTGAGTTTTGTGACCATTATCTTTATAGTATGCATCTTGTGGAATAACAGTTACAGCATCCTTGGGAAGTCGTTTAATTATCTGGCTGACAACAGTAGATTTTCCGGAGCCCGAACCTCCGGCGATACCAATTACGAGCATATATCAAAGTTTTACAGGGTAAAATTACAACGAAATATCAACAATCACATAGAGTTGCCAGCTTGTTTGCGGAAACTTTCAATAATTAACTGAGTGTGAAAAGCTCAAAATCAGGCTAATTACAGGGTCTCAGGAAAATTTGTCTGTTTCAAAAATAAACAGTAACTTTGCAACCTTTTTCAAAAAACAAGCATAGACATGGCTATTATTGGTTCAATTCGTAAACGTTCGGGGCTTCTGGTGATTATTATCGGCGTTGCTTTGGCAGCCTTTGTTCTGGGAGACTTTCTGAAGCCAGGCAAGAGGTTTAAACAGACTAACAACATTGGAGTTGTGGGTGGAGAGAATATTCCTTACAATGAATTTGTTCAGAAAGTAGAGGAACAGCTTGCCAATATTAAGCAAAGAGCAAAAAAAGAAAACCTTTCAACAGAGGAAGTTTATTCGGCCCGTCAGATGACATGGCAGCAACTTACGAACGACCTGATCATGGGTAATGAGTATGATAGACTTGGAGTTTTTGTTACCAGTGATGAGTTATTTGACCTGGTTCAGGGCAAGGAACCTCATCAGTATATCCTTCAATATTTCAAGGATCCAAATACTCAACAGTATAACCCTCAACTTGTTATCAACTTTTTGAAACAACTTGATCAAATGGAGCCAGAGCAGAAGAAAAACTGGATAATGCTCGAGAAGGCAATTAAAGATGACAGGCTTCGCACCAAATATAACAACCTCATTGGTAAAGGATATTATGTACCAAAACTTTTCGCAAAACAGGATTACGAAGAAAAGAACAAAAAGTATGATATTCGTGTTGTAGCAGCAAATTATTCATCAATTGATGATAAAACTATCACACTTACAGATGCTGATTACCAGAAATATTATGATGAGCATAAATACATGTTCGATCAGGAGGCAGCAAGGGAAATTGATTACGTATTATTTGAACTACAGCCATCACAACTTGATAGAGAGAAAATCGCTAAGGAAGTAGCGCAGACTTTTGCTGAATTCCAGAAAACAACAGATGTTCCTGCGTTTGTGAATGCAAATTCTGACACAAAATACGATAGTTCCTGGAAAAAGGAAAAAACCTTATCACCAGCAATCGACTCACTTCTTTTCAATTCGCCAATAGGATTTGTTATTTCTCCTTACATTGATAATAATAAATACACAATGGCCAAATTGCTGGATGTACAGATGAGACCTGATTCATTGAAAGCCGGTCATATTCTTATTTCCTATAAAGGCTCAGCTGTTAATGACGCAAAGATTACCCGTCCTAAAGAAAAAGCCAAAGCAACCGCAGATAGTATTTTTGCAGTTTTAAAAAAGGATCCGAAACAATTTGCATTGCTCTCTGCAAAACTGAATGATGATGCCTCTGTGAAGACCAAAGGCGGCGACCTAGGATGGTTTGCTGACGGAACCATGGTTCCTGCGTTTAACAAAGCCTGCATTGATGGCAAAATCGGAGAGTACAAATTGGTTGAGACTGCATTTGGATTTCATATTATACAGATTCTCGATAAGAAACCAGCTGTAAAGAAAATAAGGGTTGCCATGGTTGATCGTAGAATTGAGCCAAGCAGCCAGACATATCAGGATATTTATACAAAAGCCAGTGAATTTGCAGGAGAAAATCGTACAGTAGCTGAATTTGAAAAAGCATGTACAAGCAAGAATTACAATAAGAGGACTGCAGAAGTTAAAGCGATGGACAATTCACTTCCCGGAGTGAATGGCGCACGTACAGTTATTCAATGGTCGTATCTGGAAGAAACAGAAAAAGGCACTGTTAGCTCTGTTTTCGAAGTTGATGGCAATTACGTTGTTGCGGCTCTGAAGAGTGCACGTGAAAAAGGCATTCAGCCAATGGACGTTGTAAAGCAACAAATCGAGCCAATGGTAAAGCGTGATAAAAAGGCTGAGAAATTAATTGAAACTGTAAAAGCTGCCGGAACAACTGATCTGTATCAGCTTGCTACTAAATTAAATTCAAAGGTTGATACTATCCGCGACATGGTTTTCTACAACTACAATATGCCAAAATATGGTCCTGAACCAGAAGTTATAGGAACTGTTGTAAATTCTAAAGTTAGCTCTGTTTCTTCTCCTGTAAAAGGGAATATGAGTGTTTATGTTTTCCAGCTTGATAAAGCCACCGAAGCCCCAACAACAAAAGACTACTCAATGTTTATCAAACAACAGGAGTATGGCTTTGCAAACCGGGTACAGCGCGATGCTTATCAGGCACTTGAGAAGATGGCCAATATTGAAGATAACAGGGTGAAATTCTATTAGGATTTTATGTACTCAAAAAAAGAGGTTGCAACCGAAAGGTGCAACCTCTTTTTTTTTACAGGAGCTGAAGCCTGTAAGCATCCATTTTTACAAAAATAAAAAGGAGAATTGTAAAGGCCCAAAGGGATGAACCTCCATAACTAAAGAATGGAAGCGGTATTCCGATAACGGGTGCAAGCCCTAAAGTCATTCCGATATTGATAACAAAATGAATGAATAAGATAGAGGCAACTCCATACCCATAGATGCGTGCAAATGCTGATCGCTGGCGTTCAGCGGCATTCAGAAGTCGGTAGAAAAGGCCTATAAACAAGCCGATTACAATCACAGAGCCCACAAAACCATATTCCTCACCTACAGTGCAGAAAATAAAATCTGTGCTTTGTTCAGGAACAAAATTAAATTTGGTTTGAGTTCCATGCAGGAAACCTTTCCCGATAAAACGGCCTGAGCCAATTGCAATTTTCGATTGATTAACATTATATCCGGCACCTTTCAGATCAACTTCTTTGCCTATTAAAACATTAATACGCTCCTGTTGATGAGCTTCGAGCACATTGTTAAATACATAATCTACAGCCATTACAAAGCCTGCTACCAGCATAAAAAGGCCAATAAGAGTAATTATGTCTTTGCGATTTTTCTTAATCATGGTGAACCAAAAAAGTGCCGCGATGAATAAAAGGCCTACAATAACGAACTTATTAACCATTAACGTAACTACGAATAAAACTATAATAAGTGCAAGGATTATCAGGATGTTACCCGATAATCCTTCACGATAAAGGACAAAAATAAAAGCACTAAAGACCAGGGCAGAACCCGTATCATCCTGAAGAAGAATCAATAATGCAGGGAAACCAATAATTGCCATTGTTGTAATTTTAGTGCGCATATCTTCCATTCTGATATTCAGGGCACTAAGATATTTTGCAACAGCAAGATTAACTGCTATTTTAGCAAATTCAGAAGGTTGCAGATCGAAACCACCAAGATCAATCCATGATTTAGAACCTGAAACTGTTTTCCCTATTAATAATACGGCAATCAGAAGTAACATGCTTGCTCCGTAAAAAACAAAGGAAAATGCTGAGAATAGTTTAGGGTCTATCATCAGAATGAAAATGGCCAAGGTAAAAGAAGAGCTTATCCATATTACCTGCTTGCCATAGCGCTGACTAAAATCGAGGATACTTCCATGCTCCTCATTGTACACCGCAGCATAAATATTTATTAAACCAATGGACACCAGGAGAAAGTATATCAATACCAATCCCCAGTCAATATTATAAAAAATTCCTTTCTCCGTTCTCAATTTTCGTGAATTAGGCTTCCTGTTATCATTCTTTCCTGAACATCGGGCCGGTTAATCCTCTTTAACAAATATTTCTCTATCATCAGCATCGCAATCGGAGCAGCCCATGTGGCACCAAAACCAGCATTTTCAACTATTACAGATATTGCAATTTTGGGATTATCTTTAGGTGCAAAGGCAATAAAAATAGAATGGTCTTTCCCGTGAGGATTCTGTGCTGTTCCTGTTTTTCCGCAAACATGCAAGGAATCCATTTTGTAAGCCCGTGCTGTTCCCGCTTCAACTACCTGATACATACCTTCTACTACAATTTCAAAATTCTGTTTGCTGATCTTTGTCTTATGAACCTGCGAAAAACGGGTTTCTGCTTTTTTAGAATCTCCAACGTATTTCACAATATGAGGAGTTACATAATAACCTCTGTTTGCAATTGTTGCCGATAAATTTGCCAGTTGGAGGGGTGTTGCCAGAATTTCTCCCTGCCCAATGGATAAAGAGATAATCGTAAGGAACTTCCAGCGATTTTTACCAAAATATTTATCAAAATATTCATTTTTCGGGATGAAGCCTCCAAGAATATTAGGCAGGTCGGTACTGAATTTAGATCCGAATCCAAAACCCAATGCATAGTCTCTCCATTTCTGATATCCGGAACTTGTGTTGCTCACACTATTATTATCGAGAAGTGTGCGAAAAACATTGCAATAGTAAGAGTTGCAGGAAATAGCGATCGATTGTAACAGATCAACAGGTGCCGGGTGATTATGACATCCAACATGTATACTTCCAAAAGAATACCCCATTGAACATCCATATCGTGTTGAGGGGAAGAGCACTCCTTCTTCCAGCCCTATTAAGGCATGTACAAGTTTAAACGTTGAGCCTGGCGGATATTGTGCCATTTGTGCTCTGTTAAACAGTGGTTTGAGACTGTCTTTAAGCAATTCACCATAGTTATGGGCACGCATCCTTCCAACAAGTAAATTTGGATCATAGGTTGGGCAGGAAACCAAAGAAAGGATTTCACCAGTTGCCGGCTCAATGGCAACAATGCTTCCTCTTTTGTTTTTCATCAGCATCTCTCCATATTCCTGCAGATCAGCATCGAGGGTAGTGTACAGACTTTGTCCCATAACAGCAACAGTATCATATTTCCCATTTCTGAAACTGCCTTTTTCCCTGTTAAAAACATCTACCATGATAATCCGGGCACCTTTAATACCACGCAACTCCGTTTCGTACGATTTTTCAATTCCACTAATTCCAATATAATCGCCGGATTTGTAATATGCATTGTTTTCGCAGGTTAATGGACTTACTTCACCAATATACCCCATTGTATGCGCTGCGCTGGGTTTAACGTATTTCCTTAAGGTTCTGGGCTGGACATAAAAACCAGGATACTTGTATAGCTTTTCTTCAAGATACCCATATGCCTCCTTTGAAATTTGTTTTTCAAATACAGAAGAGCGGTAAGTAGAATATTCTTTTGCTTTAAGAATTCGATCCCTGAATGTAATAAGGTCGATTCCAATAAGCCTGCACAACTCCAGTGTATCAATATTTTTAACGAGCCTTGGTGTAATCATGAGGTCGTAAGTGGCTTCATTATATACCATAAGCTTGCCATTCCTGTCGTAAATCAGTCCTCTTGCCGGATATTGCGGAATGTGGCGGCGCACGTTACTGTTGGAAGACAGAAGGTAGCTATCATCAATTATCTGAATATAAAACAATCTCAATATAAAGAGAAAACCAGCAACAATGAAGATGCTGATTACAACAAATTTACGCTCGGAATAGACTGCTTGTGCCATGATGGGAATAGGTGGAGCAAAAATAGTCAATTAACACAACGCCCACCCACTAAAGAAAAGGAATGATCTAATGTTTTTTAACGATGATGTCTGCTGAACGGATGCTATTACTTTCATTCAGATCCCTGTCGACAATATAGGCCTCGAAAGCAATGGTATCAAAGGCTGATGAGTAGTTATTAAAATAAAGCTCGATATCAATTTCGCCTTTTGTAGGGTTATTCGGTCCTGTTCCGGTGATAGGCGGGATACGGGCATTATTCGAAATTTTCAGATCTACAAGTTTCCAAACACCTTTTTGTTTCTCAAAATAATCAATAAAAAAATTATAATAGTACTTACTGTTTCTGTTGAAGGGAGGAAAAGTATCTGATTCTGCGAGTCCGATATTGCCATCGCCATCTGTAAAAGCTAATTTTAGGATACCCTTGTCGTCAATGCCTGTACCATTTTGTATCTTTGTAAAATCCAGATATTGTATTTGGGGGGTGTCGGGATAATTTTCTTTCTTTTTGCATGAGCTAATAGTTAGAACTGCCAGCAGCCCTGCCAATAAAACAAACATGTGGTGAAAGACAGAATTATAAAACGAAGTCATCGCAGTATTCAATAATTATTCTGGTATAAAATTACAAAATAAAGGTTAGCATTGATGATAGGTGATTCTCAAATTCCTGTTTCAAAAATATTTACTATTCAGTCGGTACAGGAATTTAACGATATCTGTTTCGAAATATTTCATTTTCAGTATAACAACAATGAGGTTTACCGGAGCTTCTCGGATTATCTGGATAAAGGTCCTGATAAAGTAAATTCCCTGTATGACATTCCATTTCTGCCGGTAAGTTTTTTTAAAAGTCATAAAATAATCAGTGGAAATACAATTCCGGAAGCTTACTTTTCGAGCAGTGGAACCACAGGGAGTATAGAAAGCAGACATTTTATCAAAGATTTTGAATTGTACGAGAGGAGTTTCAGAAAAGGTTTCAGGACATTTTATGGTGATATCACGGAATATACCATTCTTGCATTGCTCCCTTCATACCTCGAACGGAAAGGTTCCTCGCTTATATACATGATTGACAGACTAATGAATCTGAGTGCTCATCCATCAAACGGTTATTATTTGTATAACCATCAGGACTTATACCTCAAACTTAAAGAACAAAAGGAAGCTGGCCGGAAGACCATTCTTTTCGGAGTAAGTTTTGCCTTGCTTGACTTTATTGAACATTATAACTTTTCCTGGTCTGAATTGATTGTAATGGAAACCGGTGGAATGAAAGGCCGCCGGAAAGAACTTGTAAGGGAAGAGCTTCATAAGCGGATCAAAGAAGGACTGGGACTCAACTCTGTACATTCTGAATATGGCATGACAGAACTGCTCTCGCAGGCCTACTCCAGTGGCGATGGAATCTATTTTACACCACCATGGATGAAAATAATGATTCGCGACACAAATGATCCTCTATCTTATGTTGAAGCATCAAAAACGGGAGGTATAAACATCATTGACCTCGCAAATTTATATTCCTGTTCATTTATTTCTACAAGTGATCTTGGAAGAATAAGTGATACCGGAGCATTTGAAGTTCTGGGAAGGTTTGATATAAGTGATATCCGCGGTTGCAATCTGATGGTTGAGTAGTTGTTCCGAAAAAAATGTTATGTATTTTTATCGAAATTTATTTTAAAAATGAACAGAAATAAACAACAGAATAATACAGTTCGTCAACAAAAAACAGGCTCAGCAAGAAAAGTAAAAACGGAAAGCAGTTTTTTTGGAAATCCCCGCATTTTACTGCCTCTTGTACTTTTTATAACTGTTATTGCATTTATTCCAAGTTTAAAGAATTCCTTTATTGATACCTGGGACGATGGCGTTTATGTGACAGATAACTTAATTATAAGGCAATTAAATGCTGAAAGTATAAAAAGCTTTTTCACAACTCAGGAAAATGGGACCTATGTACCTATTCCGCTATTGTCATTTGCCCTTGAATACAAAATCTTTAAACTTAGCCCCTTACCCTATCATGTCGACAATCTGCTCCTGCACCTAATCTGTACGTTCCTGGTATTTTTAATTCTCAGACAACTGAAACTTCCGGTTATATGGGCAGCAGCCGGAATGTTGCTTTTTGGAATTCACCCAATGAGAGTAGAATCTGTTGCCTGGATAACTGAGCGTAAAGATTTATTGTTCAGCGTTTTTTACCTGGGCTCAATAATCACTTATATACGCTATGTAACGGACGAACAAAATAAGTTGCGAAACCTTCTCTTTACTGCCATTTTGTTCATCTTATCATTATTCTCCAAGATTCAGGCTGTAACTTTGCCTTTAAGCATGCTGTTGATTGACTATTACCTGAGGAGACCCATACAGTTTAAGTTACTTCTTGAAAAAATTCCTTTTTTCATTTTATCGCTTGGTTTTGGAATTGCCGGTTATTTTATATTGAAACATATGGGATCGCTGGAGGTTAACGAGAAGTATTCATTGTTTGAGCGACTAATTTTTGGACAGTTTGCACTGAGCACTTACCTTATTAAACTCTTTGCACCATTTCATCTCAGTGCATTTTATCCATATCCGATAAGTCCGGGAGGTTCATTACCGATACTGTATTATCTGAGTCCTGTATTTTTATTAATCCTCGCATTTCTGGTTTACAGGACCGCACGCTATAACAGGGCTGTAACATTTGCTGCCTTATTTTTCCTTTTTAATGTTATGTTTCTGCTGCAGATTCTTGGTGCAGGCCAGGCATATCAGGCCGACCGCTTCACCTACGTACCTTACTTGGGTTGGTTTTTCCTTGCAGGATGGGCCGGAGAGAATTATCTGAATCGTTTTAAGGATTGGAAACAATTGATAATAGCTGGTTTTGGCGTTCTAATGCTGGTATTTTTAATTACGACTTACGACAGATGCCTGGTATGGAAGAATTCCGGGACTCTATGGACAGATGTAATAGAGAAATATCCAAACAGTATTCCGGATGCCTATGGAAACAGGGCTTCCTTCTACAGAAAAAATCAGGAATGGGATAAAGCACTTGCTGATTACAACTATGCGATTGCACTCGATAGCACAAGCATCAGTGCAACAATGAACAGGGGCAATATTTACTTCGACACCGGACGTGACAGCCTCGCTTTAGCAGATTATCATAAAGTATTAGTTAAAAAGAAAAATGATCCGAAATTGTTAAGCAACCTTGGTGCGATATACGGAAGAAACGGGAACTATGACAGTGCGCTTATATATCTGACTAAATCAATTGAAATTGACAGTATGAATGTCAACTCGTATTTAAACAGGGGTCTGACCAATGAGAAAGTAAACCGTTATGGTGACGCATTAAAGGACTATCTCCGCTATATCCGGTACGAGCAAACAAATGATGCAGTATATTCATCAATAGGTATTTGCTATCAGGCATTGATTAAATACAGAGAAAGTTTGCAATGGTTCGACAAGGCCGCTGCAATGAAACCACAACAAGGGGTTTACTTCTTAAATCGTTCCTATTCCTACTTTGCTTTGAAGGAAATGGATAATGCCAGAACAGACGCAGCCAGAGCCCAACAGCTTGGCGTTCAGGTTCCGGCAGAGTATCTTGCTATGATTAAGCAGGTATTGCCAATAAACAGATAACACTTTAATGATTTTTCTATTCCCAAAATGTACTCTAACTTTGCAAAAAAACTGCCACTATGAAACCTACTCACATCGAACACATTGGGATAGCAGTAAAGAGTCTTGATGAAAGCATCCCTTATTATGAAAATATTTTAGGATTGACCTGTTATTCAGTTGAAGAAGTGAAAGAACAACATGTTAAGACCGCTTTTTTTATGGTTGGCAAAACCAAGATTGAGCTTTTAGAATCAACGGATCCTGAGGGCCCGATTGGGAGATTTATTGAAAAAAAGGGTGAAGGTATCCATCACTTAGCTTATGCAGTTGAGAATCTTGAATCTGTCTTAGCAGAAACAGAAGCAAAAGGCATTAAATTAATTGACAAAGTCCCGAGACAAGGTGCTGAAGGTTTAAGTATTGCCTTCCTTCATCCTAAATCGACTTTCGGGGTATTGACAGAATTATGCGAAGATAAAAACCTTTAATCCAATTACTTGTTATACCTTACTCTAAACATTTTGTATTATGGCATTTGATGATAAGATTAAAGAATTATTTGAGAAAAGGGCACTGGCAAAGCTGGGTGGCGGTCAGAAGCGTATTGATGCACAGCATAAAAAGGGCAAGTTAACTGCCCGTGAACGAATTGAACTCCTTATGGATGAAGGAAGTTTTGAAGAGTTTGATATGTTTGTAACTCATAATTGTCATGACTTTGGTCTTGAAAAAGAACAATACATGGGAGATGGAGTGGTAACCGGATATGGAACTATAGATGGCCGGTTAGTATATGTATTCTCTCAGGATTTCACAGTATTCGGCGGTTCATTATCAGAAGCATATGCTTTAAAGATTTGTAAAGTACTGGATAAGGCCATGAAAGTAGGCGCACCAGTAATCGGGATAAACGACAGCGGCGGAGCTCGTATTCAGGAAGGCGTTAAGAGTTTGGGCGGATATGCTGAAATTTTCCAGCGAAACATTATGGCTTCTGGCGTTATTCCCCAGATATCAGCCATTTTTGGACCTTGTGCAGGTGGTGCTGTTTATTCTCCTGCTCTTACTGATTTCACGATCATGACGAAGGAAAACAGTTATATGTTTGTAACTGGTCCTAAGGTTGTAAAAACAGTGACTGGAGAGGTTGTTACCGATCAGGAACTTGGTGGAGCAATGGTGCATGCTACAAAATCGGGGGTAACGCATTTTGTGGCTGACGATGAACAGGAAGGAATATTGCTGATACGGAAACTCTTGAGTTATCTTCCTCAGAATAATCTTGAAGATCCACCAATCGCACCTTGCACCGACCCAATC
This sequence comes from uncultured Bacteroidales bacterium, assembly GCA_903923925.1. Taxonomy (GTDB): domain Bacteria; phylum Bacteroidota; class Bacteroidia; order Bacteroidales; family CAIXZF01; genus CAIXZF01. The sequence goes on along the minus strand of CAIXZF010000109.1, from coordinate 52,904 downwards.
GACCGACTGGAAGATTCGCTAAACAGTATTGTTCCGGAGAATCCGAATAAACCCTATGATGTGAGGGATGTGATTCATTCCGTTGTCGATTTCAGTGAGTTTCTGGAAGTAATGCGGTTTTATGCTGCCAATATTGTTACAGGATTTGCAAGATTCAACGGGATTTCCGTTGGTATTGTGGCGAATCAGCCAAACTACCTGGCTGGTGTTCTCGACATAAATGCTTCGCGTAAAGCAGCCCGTTTCGTACGTTTTTGCGATGCCTTTAACATTCCGATAATCACTTTCGTTGATGTACCCGGATTTTTACCGGGAACTGATCAGGAATATGGTGGAATTATTCTGCATGGCGCCAAATTACTCTTTGCTTATGGTGAAGCTACTGTTCCAAAGATAACTATCGTTTTAAGAAAAGCTTATGGTGGAGCCTATGATGTGATGAGCTCAAAGCATCTTCGTGGCGACATCAACTACGCCTGGCCTTCAGCTGAAATTGCAGTAATGGGGCCAAAGGGAGCTATTGAGGTATTGTACCAGAAAAAACTTGTGGCCATTGAGGATGATCAGGAGAGAGAAGAATATATCCGCAACCATGAAGAAGACTACAAGGCTAAGTTTGCAAATCCTTACAATGCGGCTAAATATGGCTACATTGATGATGTAATTGAACCAAGAAATACCCGGTTCCGTATTATCAGAGCGCTGCAATCTCTTTCTACCAAGAAGGATTCAAATCCTCCAAAAAAACACAGCAATATTCCACTTTGATACTGTCGAAATTGACAGTATCAACCACTGATACGCTTATTTTTTAAACTTCTATTTTCATTTGAACTTGTTCGATGCGTTTTTCGCTCGCTTGCACGATAGTAAAAATAAAATTTTCCACAAGGATTTCGTCGTTAACAGTGGGTATACTTTCGTGGAAATGAATTATCAATCCAGCAAGGGTAGCATATTCTTCTGATTCAGGGAAGTTGAATTTATATTTTTCATTTAAGTAATCAATTTCCAGTCTTCCTGAGAAAATAAATTCATTTTTACTTATCTGGCGCTCTGTAAGTTTGTCAACATCAAATTCATCTCTGATTTCGCCAAAGATCTCTTCAATAATATCCTCCATAGTTACAATTCCGGAGGTGCCACCAAATTCGTCCACAACAACAGCTACACTCTTGCGCTCATCAATAAGGTTGCTGAGCGCTTTACTTGCGAGCATAGTTTCAGGTACAATCTGAATTGGCCGGATTACCTCGCTTACGCTTTGAGGTTCCTTGAAAAGGTCGAAAGAATGAATATAGCCGGTAATGATATCAATACTTTCTTTATAGACGATGATTTTTGAATGCCCTGTTCTGATCATCAGTGCTTTAAAAACTTCAATAGACTCAGAATCTTCAAGTGCAACAATCTCTGTTCTTGGCACCATACATTCGCGGAGTTTTACATTTTTAAACTCCATGGCATTCTGGAAGATCTGGAATTCAGGATCAACCTCACCTTCAAGAGAAGTAGCTCTGGAAAACTCCCTTATGTAATTATCCAGATCAACAGTTGTGTATGAATACTCTTCCTTAACAATATTTACCTTGAAAACCGAGCGGATTACAGTTTCGGAGAGATTTGTAAAAACAACAATTACAGGATAAAATAAATAGTAGAAAAAATAGGCCGGAATTGCAAAAACTTTTAGAATCAGATTCGGATTTATTCTGAAAAGAGCCTTAGGAATAAATTCAGCTGAAACAAGGATAATGAGGGTTGAAATAATAGTCTGTATTACAAGGATCCAGAAATGAGATGCCATAAATCCTGGTAAGAGTCCACCAACAACAGGTTCAAGGATATTGCTCATTACAATACCATAGATTACCAGTGAAATATTATTCCCAAGCAACATTGCGCCAATGAATCGGGAAGGGTAACGATTGAGATCGCTGAGCACCCTCCCGGAAAGTTCACCCTTATTTTTATCAACCTCTATTTTCAGCTTATTGGCACTTATAAAGGCAATCTCCAGGCCCGCAAACAAGGCAGAAAATATAAGGGTAAGCACTATCAGGCTAAGATTATCCAAAAGTCTAATTTAGGTTAAAATAAAAAACAAAGGTAATGAATCTGATAAGAATCAATTATTCATCCTGTTTTACGGAAATAAATCCTGTTGGCTTGAGGATATTCCAGTTGTCAAAAGTCTGATCAGACTCAAACCCCTGCCCGAAAAGAACCTTATCCTGAGTTGTTACTTTAACAAAAACATCAGAATAAATACGGCTTAAATGCTCGTCCCAGATCAGATGTTCAGTATTAAGACTTTCCTTTTTTTCAACACCAACAACCACAACGTTATACCTTGCTTCCATAATTTTAGTTTTATCGTGAATTATGGCATAATTAGCACGCATTGTTGATTTTATCTTTTTCCCTGGATTGTAGAAAATTACCTCTACCCCGTTTGGAAATTCAGTATACGGATCTTTACCCTCATACGAGTTATACAGCGGACTTTTCAGCCAAACCTGAATTTCGCCAGAATCGCTGTAAATAACCTCAATATTTCTGGCAGTTTCAACAGGCATGGTATCCGAAGAGTTCAGACTGTTAACAACCTTAATATCATTTTCGCAAGAAGAAATCAGGAATGACACAAAGGCAAGAAGAATTAGATTTATAACAATGTTCTTCATCTTATTTCCGGACTCTAACTTTAGTTTCTTCGGCAATCCAGGATGGGACTTTATAAGTATCCCCTTCTTTTAATCCGTACCTCTTGAGCATTTGCGGTGAAGGGAAATTAATATTACAGTCTGAAATCTTTTTTTCCGCAACAGTTTTAAGTGCCGGGTCAATTTCCATTGCTTTCTTATACATATCTGCAGCTATCCAGAAAACAGATTTTTTGTCCATTTCGTTTGGCCCGCATTCGTCGTAAGAGTATCTGTAAGTATCTCCTAAATACATATATATTGCACCGTTGTTTGGCTGCAGTTCGAGTGCTTTTGTGGCCATATTTCTTGCCCTGGGCGGAACATCCAGAAATTTGTAGGCATCCCCCAACGCGAGATAGGATTTTACGGCCAAATCCTTATTCTCTGATTTTGTTCCCCAATAAAAATAAGTCTGCGATTTGCTTGGATCGCCGGCAAGGAAAAGGTATCTCCCATAATTATAGGATGCCTCGCCAACTGTATCAAATGAATAAATTCGTTTCGCCAGTTTTTTACAGAAGGCAGATGCATAGCATTTATGCTCCATAAGTGTTTTGAACATTGAATTCAGAGCCATTACATTGTTGCTGTCGGCTGAAAATTCTTTTATGAACCTTTCATTAAATTCTTTGCATTTTGAAAAAGGTCTGAGATAGTCTTCCACATTCCTGAAGGCAGCAGAGTAGATATTACCTTCCGGTTGGTTAACTCTTAATGCTTCGATAACATTTTTATAGATGAAATCATAAGCAGCATAAAGCTGGTTGGTATCGGCTTTTCCTGAAAAAACCATATCAATCATCGTACTCATATAGAATACAAAAATTATAGGACGAGTAGAAGAAGCTTCCAATTCTATTGATCTTTTCAGAAGGGCATTCGCTTCTGCAATTCGTTCGGGACAATAACTATACAAGGTAACAGCTTTACGTCCAATAACAAATCCATCTTTGCCGAAATAGTGCATACGATCATCATAGAGTTTCAGCAATGAATCTATAAGACGCTGTTTTCTGACTGTATTTGTTTCTTTCTGGATGAGGGTATCCAGTAAAGGAGCTCCTTCAATATAAATTGCAACTGAAAATGAAGGAAACTGATTATACGCTTTCCTCCAGTCTCTGTATGCTTCCGGAAAGTAATTGGATTTAAAATTAATTCTGAATTCATCCAAATACCGACTGCATGTCAGGCTGTCGGCACTGTTTAAACGTTCAAAATTTCCTGATTGCGCTTTTGCAACATTAGTCAAAGAAATCAACCAACAAGCAAAGAGAAAATATTTAATTCCTGAGATTTTCATTACTCAAATTTTCTTCTGTAAAACCATAATTCTGAAACAGATACGCCAAGATTAATCTTAAAGAAATTTTCCTGGATCAGGTTTTTATCTGTAGTTCCTCTTCTTCCAAATTCAACACCAAGGTTAACTGTCGACCTGGTTTTATTCAAGGGCAGTCCAATACCAGCAGAAAAAGCATATTCGCTAAGCTGGTTATCGCGAAGCTGCAGATATGTTTTACCATAGCGCATACCAAATCTGTAATTGATCCGCTGGGCATAGTTTGTAACACTCGCACTATTGGGCGTAAACTGGAATCCGAGTGCAGCCTGATAGCTGTTTTTCAGCGAGTCCTTAACCCCAAAGTAAGAGTATTCCGACCAGTTCTGATACTTGTAATCTGCTGCAATCATCCACTGCTCATCCTTCATCAGCATCATACCAAGTCCATACGACATCGGTAAAACTATCTTCCCCTTTACATCAGGTTTGTTCTCAATTGTGTCCTTAATATAAACAATACCAGAACTTCCAAGGCTGTAAGTTTCAGCTAATATCTGATCTGTTGCGTTAAGATTAACAGAGTTTGTGAATACAGCTCCAATTCCGAGATGCATGTTTTTACCAATTTTCTTATTGTATTGAAGGCCATAGGTAAACATAAAATCTCCAATAGTGGATGAATTTACAATTCTGTAACTCCTTATGAAAATAGAATCCGGATAATTAATTGAACGGCTTTTATTAAGAGTTCCGAAGATATATGAAACATTAAATCCAAAACTAAGATCTTTTGTAATTTTGAAACCATTACCCAGGTAAAACTGATTAATTCCGCCACTTCCCTCATAAAGACGCTGGGTGCTTCCAATACTATCTACAAGGTGTGTTTCAGCAATATTATATCCTGTCTGGCTGAACGGCACTAGTCCCGCACTCATTTTCCACCATTTAGTGATAGGAAAACCAAAAAGTAAATGCGAAAGAGTAGCATAATTTGAACTCTGTGTGAGTCCATCAGTCTTCAGATTAATAGATTTGCTTGTAACACCTCCTTCAAAAATAAATGAGAGCGTATCGAAGGCAGTGTAGGAAGCAGGATTCATATAATTGATCGCTAATGGGTTCCTGACTGCCAGATTAACACCTCCCATAGCAAAACTTGTGTTGTTAGTTTGGGAAAAAAGATCGCCGATTCCATAACGTGAATATGGTGATCCGAAATGAGTTTGTGCTCTGGATGAAAGAGCAGCAGAAACAAATAGAAAGAGCAGAAGGATTCTGCTACTGTATTTAGGCATTATAGTCGAGTATTTCATTCAAACCAGATAAAACTATATTTAGAGCAACAAAGATGTCATTTTTCAGATGTTTTTCAAAAAAGCCGGAATCGCCTCCACTCAGAACAATCTTTACAGAAGGGAAAACCTCTTTAAAATTATTAATCATTCCGTTCATTTCAGCTACTGCACCGTTGAGGACACCAGAAAGTATTGCTTCTTCCGTATTAGTCCCCACAATAAATCCGACGGGAGATTCTTTTATTAACGGCAGTTGGTCGGTGAAAGTATATAAAGCTTTAAACCTCATCATCAGGCCGGGTGAAATTGCTCCGCCGGAGTATACCCTGTCGTTTGTAATCAGATCGTAGGTGATACATGTACCAGCATTGATTACGAGTACATCATGCCCGGGAAAAATTGCAGCACCGCCGATAACGCCTGAAAGTCGGTCCATTCCGAGTGTTTCAGGAGTTTTGTAAGCATTTATAAGTGGAACATTTGTGGTATCATCAAGGATAATAAGGGGGAATCTTTCAAAAAGAACCTCCATAATATCAGAGGGTATTTCCTTGACATTTGAAAGAATAGCGCTGGTAATGTTTTTTTTAGAAATAATATATTCGATGAGGTTGCTATAGCTATTGCCCTCAAACACTTTAAGTTCATGAAGGTATTTTCCTTCATAAATACCGGTTTTGATGCGGGTGTTCCCAATATCAACTGCCAGTTTGTGCGACATTGTTTCTATTTAATTTGCACAAAATTAAGCAATTAATGAATTAATACCAGCTGAAAAAAATATTTTTCATTTTCAAAAAATCCAATTATCTTTGCAATCCTTTTAGAAAGGTGTCGTAGCTCAGTTGGTAGAGCAACGGACTGAAAATCCGTGTGTCACTGGTTCAATTCCAGTCGACACCACCCCGAAAGATAAGCCCCTGTTAGTCAAATACTTACAGGGGCTTTGTTTTGTTATTGCCGCAATATCAATGAGTTGCAAATCCTCCTGAAGATTAAACAGTCCTTAACCAGAACTGTATCATGAATAACCGAACCTGTTTTTTCATTTTCATACTCCCGAATTACCAATTTCTTCCCGTCTGAAAAAGTTTTATAAACTTCAATATCCTTTGGTTCTGTTGTCGTATCAATAGGTTTGATTTCCCCATATGCACTAATAATTAAAAAAATTGACAATATTATTCCCCAGGGAATAAGTATCCATTTTCGTGCATTGAACAACATGGGCAAGCAAAATAAAAATCCAAGCCATGAAAAACGCTGGATTAGCCTAAATGCAATTACATATCCTCCTTCCGTAAAAGTCCAATAAGGAAAGAATATGTAATGTATTATTCCAAAGATTATTACGACGGCATAAGCCAGGGTCAAAATGACTTTCCACTTCATTAGCTCTCTTTCCCCAAATTCAGATTAAAAAACGCAATAAAAAGTCCGATTATAGAAATAAGGTATCCTGTCCATTTTTCAAACTCACTAATTCCAAGAGTATCACTATCTGGTGATATATAATAACCAAGGTGATTAGACCAATTACTCATATGGATATAATCTGAAATCCAGATGCAAGAAAGAACAATTAAAAAGTTAATGATAAAATACTTTCTCTTTACTTCATATTTTCTCGCCAAAAAGAAATTGATACCTACAAGATAAACTGGGAAAATTATCATGGTCATTATAGCCTCAAAGGTTGTGATATATGCATTACTCTCAGCAATATTGCTATTCCACATAAGTTTAGCCAGCAAGTGGATCACAACAACAGGAGAATAACTTAGTATAACTATTAATGAACAGTATTTTACTATTTTAATAGAGAATTGATGACCCATCTGTGGTTGGATTGGATTGTTTTGTATTTACTGGTGGTACAGAAGGATAAGTTGGAACAGTAATCTCGGCATTATTTGCTTTAATTCGGTCGAAACGTACACTTGGTCTGGGATCTAAGGTTTTGTTGTATAACCCCGTTTTAGCATTGATTGTATAAGTATATCCAGGATCCAATCCAGCTTCAATAAGTCCATCAGAGGTAGCATCAGCGCAATTACTAAATAAGGCAGAGTACCAATTAGTTGCGGAAGCAGCTGTTTCTTTTTTTGCATTATTATCTTGATTTGCGTCAGTTTTGAATCGAACGTTTTGAGTATAACCTCCCATTTTCTCATCAACTTTTTGAAATTGGCTGAATGCCTCTAATGTGGGAAATGTGGATATTATTGGTTGTGAAGCAGGACCACCAGTTAAATCATTTGAATACCAAACTCCTTTAGCACGACCTTCTTTTGAAATAAATGTCCAACCAGTTTTATCGTTACCTACAAGAACTGCCATATGTCCGAAACCACTACCACGATTTGGATCATTTAAAACAACAATATCTCGCCCATTAGGATCGATTGCATTAAGGGGATTATTAGCAACATAATTATACGGTGATAAGCTCGGATATTTATCAGCTTTTGGATCCACCGAAACCCAGGTTAATATTTCTGTCGGTTCAACATCATAACTTTGAATAACACAATCATCTGTGCCAAGTAGAAATATTTTTCCACTACCAGCATCCAATGCAATAGCCTTTATATTGGAACAAGTGTCGGTGTTTTTAATGTAAAGAAAATCACGAACCTTTGATTCGTATTTGACTGCTGACTTATGCCCAAAGATTGCATACGGATCATCGTTCTGGGCATAGGTTCCTGCAACAGCAAAAATCAAAATGAGTAATAAGGTCGCTTTCTTCATGGTTTCAAATTTATAGGATCATTTGCTCGTAATCCCTCTACGGGTTTTTTCTGCTTCAATAGATTTCACCCACTCATCGTAAAGTTCTTTCGGCATTTCTTTATAACCCAGTTTATTTATCTTAGAAACTGCTTCCTGGTATGCCAGGTAATACGATTTCATTTTCTGTTTATCCCGATTAGGCTTCGCTTGTTCGGTCAATCCAAAATATCGGTAGCAGTCAGCTTTATTCATCCATAATTCTATGCTGTTGGGAAAGTATTTCAGAGCCGTGTTCGTCATTAACAACATAAAATCATCGTGCCCATGTAGATGCTTATACCCACAGGCAAGGTCAAACATAGCCTGGGCAACACTTTCTTTTGGTGTCAATGGCTGCATATAAGCCCCGTTTTTAATTTCTTCAACGGTAACATTCAACTCTTTAATAATCCATTGATCTCTTGGGAAACCTACGCTGGTCAGTTCAACGTTGACCCATTGGTCCTTTTCATCAAAGTGTTTGATATAAACATGGTTAGGAGCCATTGCAAGATATGCAGTACCACCGATTTCTTCGCAAAGAATTTTATAAAAGTATGGCAGTGAATGACAATTCCCCTTTTTGGTTTTAATAAGCTTGGTAACGAACATATTAGACCAATCCTTATCTCCCAGAAAATCATCGAAGTTATAAACGTAGGGTTTGTAATCATTCACTGGGATAGTGTCTGTCATATAAGTGAAGACAGCCCAGTTTTTAGAAGTCTTGTACTTTTCCAATCCCTTGCTACGGATAAGAGCCTTCAGTTTTACCCCAGTTGATTTAATCTCATTAGTAAACTGCTGGTAATCAAGCTTCCCGTTATAGTAAGCAGATTCTGTCAGAAAAACAGCCCTTTTAAAATCAATGGGGGACTTTCCTTCCAGCATAGCCTTTTGCTCTTCAAAGGCGGACTGGTATGTTACAAGGCTTTGTGAATGAGCCGCTAAACATAGGGTAATGAGAAAGCAAAAGATAATAATGGGGGGATATTGCCTCATACACCATAATATAAAGGAGTATACAAACATAAAAGATTTCGGCACATATCAAAGGTTATTTCTGTAATATGGAATCATTCTTAATAGAAAGGAGGCGAAATATGGGTCAAACCCGATAAAAAACCCAATCATTTCACAATCTGTTACATGCCATCACGGCGTATATGTGCCAAGAATGTGCCAGAAATAGTGAGAAATATTCCTCAATATTGGGAAATGATGAAAATTGAGAAATTTGTAACCGCTTGATTAACAGATAGTATATCATTATTGGTAAGCATATTGAGAATTCTATTCAATTCCAGTCGACACCACCTCTAAGAAACAAAAAGCCCTGATTTTCAGGGCTTTTTTTGTTTTTATTAGTTTATTATCAGGCAGGGAATGCGTTCGTGAAATAAAAAGACAAGTTGAGATTTCTCAATTTTGTATTGTAAGTTGACCAATCAGAACTTTTCCGCATTCTAAGCAGGGATTATTCAGGAATCGTTCATCTTTATTTAAATATTCTAAACTGTTATACTGACGCAAAGCTTACATTTGTCCAACAAGTTATGATTCAAAAAGAGTTTTGTATTGAATCTTGCTGAACCACTCATCAAATTTCCTTTTAAATGTTTACGAACAGACTGTTCTTTAACTGTTTAGCAATACTGATGTTGGTCATCGCTATTTCATTTTTTGGTTGTCAACGTGATGTATACGTTTCAAAGATTTGTGAACAAGAGAAAGCTTTTATTTCGTTGGATAAATTTGTTCGAATACAATTCTTTGGTGCAGATTCTGATAATGTTGCACCAATCGAAGTGGGTCAACCCATTCCTTTTGATTTATTTAATTCATTCAAGAACGTTGACACTTTAATTGCGGAAGAATGTAAATGTAAAAGGAAGGGCCATGTTTGCAATGGGGTAATTCCACTTAAATACCCTTACCAAAATGATACTATCCTCATCCCTGCTTTTCATTTTTCTCGCCAATGTATGGTAGATTATCATTTTCATAACCGTCTTGAATTAATAATAGACACTTCAGGTACATACTTCCTTTTCAATAATTCAAAATTGAAAGTGGATGATCCTAAGTCAAAAGATTCCATAAGTATTTTATTTGATAAGTCAATCGGATCTTTTTTTAAGAGTGTGATGGAAGTTATGGAAAAAGTTGAAAATGATACAGTAGTGAATCGGAAAATTAATGAATTACCATGGAATTTTAATTGGCTTATCAGTATTGAAATAAAGGATGACAAGGATATTAAAAGAATGAAGGACCCTTTGGATGTCTTATTATCAGCCTACCTGTTCTCATTGAGAAAGAGTGTCTTGAATATATATCAAAAGCAGATTTGTGATTTAAGCCCTGATGAGGTGAGACTATTCAGCAGATATTTATTTCCGCATTATGAAATTAGGAAATTGGTTAGGTATAACGAATAGATTGTTCTTAGGAGAGTTTGATCCTGATTAACAATACATGATTACAAAACACAATGCGGCATGAAACCTCAATTTCAAATGTCACAATATCTACAGCGAAATCTGCAAGAGCTCATTCGCTAGCTGGTGAAGGCCTTCTTCAATCTTTTTCGATTGCGCTGGGCGGGGATGCTTTAAGCCAGAGGCATATTGGCTTAACAGGCTTTCATTGATACCTGTCAGTTTGGATAATGCTCTCCTGGTAAAAATGTGGTTGTAGTAATTCAGGAAGGTTTCAACATCAAAAGAATACTGTAAGCTGTATTGCTTCTTAAACTGGGCTGGGACGTGAAGTTTATCTTCCGTCATTCCTTCCAGGTGAAAGTTGATTGCTTCTGCAATATTGGCTTTGATTTCATCGATAGTAGAGGCTGTGCTCACGCAACCAGGCAGTTCTGGAAGATAAGCTGAATAACCTGTATTTGATTTTTCGATAATGACTACGACTTTTTCCATTTTACTGTTGCTTTATATTAATCCTGCCTGTTTCAATATTGAGTTAAGGGTTCCTTTCGGGATATCATCATTCAAATTGCCAGGTATTGTCACCCGTCCAGGAAGATCGGGGTTTTTGTACTGCCGATGGCTGCCTTTTTGAGCGACCATAGTCCATCCATTTTTCTCAATGATCTTGATGACCTCCTTAACCTTCATTCAGTCAAACTTTTTGCAAAGGTAATACAAATAATACCTTTTTGTAACTGATGGTGAATTATTTTTTTCTGTAAAGAAACCACAAAGTAACTATTGACTTACACTGCATGTGTGCCAATAATGTGCCAGAAATAGTGCGAAATATTCCTCAATATTGGGAAATGATGGAAATTGAGAAATTTGTAACCGCCTGATATTCATGTCTTGACAACATATTGCGAAGCCTATCGGGAAATTAAGTCAATTCCAGTCGACACCACCCCGAAAGATAAGCCCCTGTAAGTCAAGTGCTTGCAGGGGTTTTGTTATTGCAGCAATACCAAAAAGTTAGCGTTTAATAGAATCCCACGATTTCATTCATTTCAGGATCAAAAGTGAAAACTAACTCAAACTCATTATTGGTTTTGCTGGAAACCAGAATAATTAAATTCCGATTATCCTCTTTTATTGCCGAAATTATAAATGATTTATCGAGGGCAAGTTTCTTTACCAGCTTTACATTAATTAGGGTATATTTTTGGTAATTATTTTTCTCGTAGAAAATGCCAAATTCAGAGGATTGACAATAGGAATTTATCTTATTAAGAATTTCACCTTTTTTAAATGGATTAATAATACTTAAAGGAGGACGGGCAAAATATGTCACTGTCCCGACTTTGTATTTAAGATCGCCGTCATTCGCTAATGCTACGATTCTGTAAGAGAAAATTAAGCGATAAACAAGAATGGCTAAAAGACAAAGTACGATGATTATGACAATCCTCTTCATTAGCTATTCATTTACTGGTTTTAATTGAAGATCCTCGTCCACTTTGTACAGGATTCTAGCGTTATTAAATTCCGATTTTGATAAAGGTCCTAATTCCAGGTCAAGATCTTTGACAATGAGCCAATAATAAATAGTGTCCCTACCCAATGGATATTCTGGAAAAATATTATAGATGGCATCATCGACCTGGTTTGGCCTTTGTGCAGCAATGATGAAATTCCTGTCATAGTTGTATTCCACAATATCGGGTGGTACATCTTTATGCTTACCATCGTGATTAAGGATGTCACATCCGTCATGTCTTATAAAATACCCCTTCCCCAGTTCCTTATAATCTCCACCAGAGGAACAAGATGAATAGAAGGAAAATGCAAGCACAATAAAGATAAGTACTGATCTCATTTTTATCCTCTTACAGCGAAATCTGCAACAACTCATTCGCCAGCTGGTGGAGCCCCACTTCAATCTTTTTTGATTGCGCTGGTCGGGGATGCTTTAATCCCGAAGCATATTGGCTTAACAGGCTTTCATTGATACCTGTGAGTTTAGATAAGGCTCTCCTGGTGAAAATGTGGTTGTAATAGTTGAGGAAGGTTTCTACATCAAAAGAGTACAGTAAGCTGTATTGCTTCTTGAACTGGGCTGGAACAGGAAGTTTATCTTCCGCCATCCCTTCCAGGTGAAAATTGATAGCTTCCGCAATATTGGTTTTGATTTCATCGATAGTGGCAGCGGTGCTCACACACCCATGTAGATCAGGTAGATAAGCAGAATATCCTGTATTTGATTTTTCGATAATGACGACGACCTTTTCCATTTTTCTTCTCCTTTATATTAATCCTGCCTGCCTTAAAATTGAGTTTAAAGTTCCTTTCGGGATATCATCATTCAGATTGCCAGGTATTGTCACCCGTCCTGGAAGATCGGGGTTTTTGTACTGCCGATGGCTCCCTTTTTGGGCGACCATTGTCCATCCATTTTTCTCAATGATCTTGATGACCTCCTTAACCTTCATCCAGGTAAACTTTTTACAAAGGTAATACAAATAATACCTTTCTATGACCACTGGACTAATTATTTTTTCGTGGAAGAATCTACAAAATACACATCGTTTCAACCTGTATGTGTGCCAATAATGTGCCAGATATAGTGAGAAATATTACTCAATATTGCGAAATGACAGAATTTGAGAAATTTGCAACTACATGATAATCAGAGATTATAACCATGGTGCGAAGCCTACTGAGAATTTTATTCAATTCCAGTCGACACCACCCCGAAAGATAAGCCCCTGTTAGTCAAATACTTACAGGGGCTTTGTTTTTTATTGTGTAATATTCCATAATGTCTTGAGGCACATCCTTGTGTTTCCCATCGTGATTAAGGATGTCACGCCAACCAGCTCCTTTAGCAGTTATAAAATGCCCTTTTCCAAGTTCCTTATAATCTCCTTTGATTGAACAAGATAAATTACTGGCTATTGCACACTGAATGAAGATAATAATTGATTTCATTATAAAACCTTTAAGTAAATTTTTCACTATATTTGTAATATGAAAACCAAGGCCGTTAACAAACCTTCTTTCGATGCCATATTCAATAATGCCATTGCATCTGCTAAGATCGAAGGGATCAATTTTGATCTTAAAACCCTTGCACGCATCAAAAAAGCGGCTAAAGCCTTTTCCAAAGATTAATTCTTTTTTGGTATTCTGCATCGGGTAAATGTAATCTGGGATTGACAAAGTGTTTCAGTTCTTCCAGTTTTTCAGCCGCACGTAATGGTGTTATTGTATTTGCATCCACCATTTGGTCAAAGAGCCATAGATGACCATGAACTTCCAATCCTTTAGCTTTTGCGAACTCTCTTAGATTTTTATCACTACTAATTAGCAACCCATCAGTCTTCAGTGATAAAAGAATCGCCGAGCAATCTTGTTCTGATAGCTGCGGTTTCTCCATCCTGAAATCCAATAAAACAGAAAGCTCATCGCCATCAAGATCATCAATAGTTAACCGATTATTATCAATATAAGCAGCATAAGCCTCCTGTTGGTTATCATACAGTTCGTCCAGTACAAGTGAAGTCGTATGAAATTCCCAGGCAAGTGCGAAAAAATGTGGAAGTAGTTGCAACTTAATAAGGTCAATTAGGATATTGGCATCATTAACAACTACTTTCATATGGCAACAAATTCGTCCCTGAATGATGCTAGCTTCTGATTGCATAGATTGGCAGCCTTGCTCATTGATATAATTTCTTCGGCGGCTGCACGGAATACTAAATTCCTGAACCTATTAGACCGCTCCTTACAAATAAAACGACCCAAATTTTCTTCTACCCTGTTCCCTGAAATTTGGATGCAGAACTGTTGATAATAGTAAGGTGAAATCACTTCAAGATCCCTTGCCCTTGCCATTATTGCCTGAATAGATAAACCATAGGTTTCTTTCAGGTTTATAAGTTCTGCCCTGCTGATAGTATTTCTCTTGACCCCAAGTTCTGAGCAAAAAGTCTCTTTGGGAATAAGTAAAGAACCAGCAAACCTGTGGCATAGCTTTTCTTGTTCCTTTTCAGAAAGTTCGGGGCTGAAATTTAACAAAATATGACCCAGTTCATGCAAAGCAGTAAATCGCTTCCTTTCATTTTCGTAATTCTTGTTGATTACGATGATCGGTATTTGCTTGTCAGCCCATCCAGACATTCCATCAAATTCAACAGGGGCATCAATCTCAACGACCTTTATTTCTTTATCTTCTAAAATATCAATAACGTTTGGTATAGCGTTAATTCCGATCTTCCAAGCAGCTATTAACTGGTTAACTGCCAACTCAACATCTTCACTATCAGTAATTAATAAATCACGAATAGGATTCTGGAAGGCAGTCTCAATGTTCAACAACTGCTCTACCTCAATGTAGCGGGATACAGAATCAGTAATCTCTTCTTTCAAAGAATTCACCTTCTTAACACCAAGCTTTTTCCTCTTCCTAAAGGCGATATCTTGTATTTCTAAAGAGTACGGTCTAAAAAAGTAGTCAGGCTTAACTTGAAGTGCTTTGGATAAAACCAGCAACACCTTGCTATCAGGCATCATTTCAGCCTTTTCATACTTAGCTATGGCATTATAACTCACAGCGTTTCCAATCTCTTCAGATAGTTCACGCAACGATAGTCCAGCCATCAATCTTGCGCTTTTTATACGTTTTGCTACAATGTCTTTCAAGGGTGTTGTTGTTTAGGGTTGACAAATATACAATATTATTTTGTTTTATCAACCATTGTTATGAAATAAAATTTGTAATCTAATAGCGGGGATTTTCCCTTTTAAAGAACAGGTTAAAGAAATGACCCTGATCATTTACAATAACATGCACGCACCTTCTATGTGTGCCAATAATGTGCCCAAAATAGTGCGAAATATTTCTCAATATTGGGAAATGAGGGAAATTGAGAAATTTGTAATCGCCTGATATTCATGTCTTGACAACATATTGCGAAGCCTATCGGGAAATTAAGTCAACTCCAGTCGACACCACACACGAAAGTGACTTAAACCCCTGTAACTCAATCATTTGCAGGGGTTTTTTCTTGGCAGGTGATAAAGAATAGATAAAGATTTTGCACATTTTTCTACGGTTCAGTTCCCAAAACAGATTTAGTTGAGCAAAGATAACGATCTCTTTTTGACTCTCTTGCGTTATTTACACATATAAACAAACGATATATCGTGAATTGTGCTTACTTTCTGTTAAATACACTTATAAGTAAACTTGCTTGGTGAAAAACGCTTGGAATTGAACCAAATCTGGATAGGAATGATGTAAATAAAGAAATGAAAGATTCCATCTAAAAAAGCATACAACAACTATACTCTGCTTTGCCGAATCTATTCCCTTATTGCTTATCTTTGCAATGTAAAACAAAATGCCCTATGAAAGACCAAGATATAAAGAACTTACTTGATCTCGCTAAGATTCTTAAACGTAAAATTGGAAAGGAATCAGAAAAAGCCACGTTGATTTCAGCGGGTATTATTGATGAAAATTTTGAATATACTACCGAATATCAAGCACTTAAAGATTTAGCTAAACTGAATAAATCAAGTGTATTACAATCGAAGTAATCTAATTGTTGGTTTTCACGGATGTGATAAAGAAATCCAAAATTCACTGCTTGTAAGACCCCAAATAATTCACAAGAGCGAAAAACCATACGATTGGCTTGGTCATGGAATCTATTTTTGGGAGAATAATTATGACAGAGCCTTACAGTGGGCAAAAGACAAGGAAAAAAGAGGGGAAATAAAATCCGCAGCAGTTATTGGTGCTGTTCTAAGTCTGGATTATTGTCTGGATTTGATCGATTCAAAATTTATCAATTTAGTAAGTGAGTACTACAATTTAATGGAAGAGTCGTATAAAATACTTGGGATGACTATGCCAGAGAATAGGGATATTAAAACAGATTTGTTTAAGGATAAGATTTTGCGAGAACTTGATTGTGCTGTAATTGAATATACACATCAGAAAATCAAAGAACAAATAGAAGTAGATATTTCCACTAAAGGGTTTAGTAATTTCATTCATTTTGATTCTGCAAGAGGAGTATTTACAGAAGGGGGACCTGCTTTCCCTGGTGCTGGAATACAATCAAAAAGCCACATTCAACTTTGTATTCGCAATATGAATTGTATAAAAGGGTTCTTCTTGCCTCGAAAAGAAATCGATTTTAATCCGTAAGATACCACCCAACCATACTTTGCTTTGAAATTGCAATAAAACATTCCAAGCTAACTTTCATATTGCAACAAATTCGTCTCTGAATGATGCCAGCTTTTGATTACAAAGGTTGGCAGTGTTGACATATATACTACATTATCTTGTTTTATCAACCATTGTCATGAAATAAAATTTGTAATCTCATACTAGGAATTTTCACTTTTAAAGAGCAGGGTAGAGAAATGATCATTATCATTTACACTTACAAACATACTCCTTACATGTGTGCCAATAATGTGCCAGAAATAGTGCGAAATTTTGCTCAATATTGCGAAATGACGGATTTTGAGAAATTTGCAACTACATGATAATCTGACAATATAGACATATTGCGAAGCCTGTCGGGAAATTAAGTCAACTCCAGTCGACACCACACACGAAAGTGACTTAAACCTCTGTAAATAATACATTTGCAGGGGTTTTTCTTGGCAGGTGATAAAGAATAGATAAAGATTTTGCACATTTTTCTACGGTTCAGTAATTGAATAACACTTTACAGCATTACCTTCAGCCTTTGGGATTTCTCGCTCAATAATTGCTTCCAAAATGAGATCCTTTAAATCTTGCCGGGTGAAAGTGGTGGTCAAAAATTCCTGCATTGTAGTTGGCTAAATTGAAAATCTTAAATGTTCTATTTTGAATTATCTTTGTAAAAAATACTGGCAATGACACAGGTTATCATCAAAACCGAAACAGCTGAAGAAATGAGGAAAGTGCTTGCAATGGCACGGAAATCAAATGTTAATTTTGAAGCTGTTACCATAAAGAAAAAGCCGGATGTAACTAAAAAAGCTGCACAACCCGCTATTGGAAAAGTTAAAGTTTCTTCACTTTCTTCAGATGAAGTCCTGGACCAGAAATTAGCTTTAGCAATGGACCAGGGACGGACGGGGCAATATGTTGATGAAAAGAAATTTATGCAGGAGCTTAGAACCAGTATAACGATATTACCTGGTAAACCGGCTACTGATGCTGAACTTGTTTCACTCATTGCCGAATCTGAATCTGGTAGGGGAGCTAGTATTGATACAACATTAAAATCTGTTAAAAGGGCTCTGAAGAAATACCTGGCAGAAAAATGATTTACAAAATTATCATAATGCCTTCGGCTCGTAATTCTATCCTGGCTATTGGCATCTATCTCGACAGAATTGGGTTTCCGCTTACAGCTGCAAAATTTGTTGACGAATTGTATACTTATATTGGCAGTCTTGGACGTTTCCCTTTGAAATACCCTGTGTGTAAACGACATATATTGGCAAAAAAAGGATATCACTGTGCTCCTTACAGAGACTGGATTTTTCTGTACAAGATCGACAAAAATAATGTCGTGGTTGTGAATGTTGTTCATAGCTCCATGCTGAAATAGCAGTCCCATTATTCCGTAACCTCCATAGTAGTTTCTGCTTCTTTTATCTCCATTGTTCTGGAAATATCATTATCCTTATTTAAGACCTCACTATGAACGGCCTGCATGGCAGCCTGGCAGCCAAGAAAAAGAATCAGGCCAATGCCTTTGATATCAAAATAGTTATTCAGAACAGTAAGCGAAACCCGATCCCAGGCACAATGATAATCAAGAATCAACCGGGCTACTGTTACATCTTTAGCATCAACAATATCAACTAAGCGCTGTAATTCGGAAATACTCATAGACTCCGGACGGTTTAACATTTGTGTACAAAGGGTTTGTGTTTGTCCCATATACTCAGCAAGCTTCTCAAACTGATTTGCTGTTAATACTGTCTTCAGATAGTTCCTTAATTCCATAACCTTTTATATTTAATTTCGTATTGTTTGTAGTTTAAGTCTGATAAAGTAATTAACTTTTCAGGGCAAATGTACAGTATTCAGGTAATGCTTGTCAAGTATTTCTTGAATTAATTTCAATATAATTTTATGAAAATTCATATTGGTAACAAAATCAGGAACTTAGTCGATTTAAAAAAAATCCCTATAGCGGATTTCGCTTCTAAAATTCAAAAAAGCACAACAGCGGTTTATGATATTTACAAAAAAGAGGATATAAATACAGCTTTACTTAAGTATATTTCAGATGTACTTGATGTTCCAATGTCTTATTGGTTCGACTGTATAGAGGATAAAGGAGATAATTTAGTTCAAACGCACCACGGCAATGGCCTCAACATCGCGCAAAGCTCAGTTGCTTTAAACAACTGCCAGCTCCGGCTGGATGCAGCACTAAAAGAAATAGAATACCAGAAAAAGATTATTGAATTGTTGGAAGGGGGAAAGGGAGGGAAAGGGGAATGATTTACAGTTATTCCTTTTCCTTTTTTGGTTTTACCTGAATAACCTTTACAGGGAATGATACAACTTCAGGAAGCTTAGGCAAGCCAATACCAGGATGCAATTTTGATCTTAAATGAGGATTTTCAACTAACATATAATATCAATTAACATGAACAAAGATAAGTTAATAAGCAATGAACGACTTATTTTTTTAACGAAACTTTTTGAAGATATATTCAGGGATTTTTAAATGATAACAAAAGTTGATCCGGATGCTCAATGCCTGGCATTAAATTGCTAACAAAATGTTGTGCTGCACCCAGGGATCCTCACCAGGTAAAAGGTTAAAATGCTAACAAAAAATGATCTTCATATTTGTTGGTTTCAAATAAATACAAAAAAATGCATTCCACAATCCATCCACAATGATTTTTTAAAAAACCTCTGAAAATGCCGCCAATTGCAGGAAACAGAATAATTGATGAATTCCAGTCGACACCACACACGAAAGTGACTTAAACACCTGTAAAACATGCATTTGCAGGGGTTTTTTCTTGATAGGTGATAAAGAATAGATAAAGATTTTGCACATTTTTCTACGGTTCAGTAATTGAATAACACTTTACAGCATTACCTTCAGCCTTTTGGATTTCTCGCTCAATAATTGCTTCCAAAATGAGATCCTTTAAATCTTGCCTGGTAAAAGTGGTGGTTAAAAATTCCTGCATTGTAGCTGGTTAAATTGAAAATCTTAAATGTTCTATTTTGAATTATCTTTGTAAAAAATTACTGGCAATGACACAGGTTATCATCAAAACCGAAACAGCTGAAGAAATGAGGAAAGTACTTGCAATGGCACGGAAATCAAATGTTAATTTTGAAGCTATTGCCATAAAGAAAAAGCCAGCTGCAAGTAATAAAGTGGAGCAACCGGCTATTGGAAAAGCTAAGGATAACGATCTTTCTGAAGATGCATTTATGTTGGCAGCTATTGCCGAAGGCAGTAACTCAGAAATTGTAGACACAAAGAAGTTCCTTAACGATCTGGCTGCACGATGCAAATAATTATTCGCAAATCCTTTGTAAAGGACATTTCTAAAATTTCTGATAATGCCGAAATACCGGCAATATTGGAATGTATAAAATTCACGGGAGAAACAAACAGGATTTCCGAAATCAAGAACATTAAAAAGCTCTCCGGAGGAATTTCCTGTTACCGAATTCGTGTAGGAAAATACCGACTTGGTGTTATTATTAAAGGCAGTACTATTGAATTCATACGAGCCTTGCCCCGAAAGGATATCTATAAGGTGTTTCCCTGACATTGTCCCGTTCATTATTCCGTAACCTCCATAGTAGTTTCTGCTTCTTTTATCTCCATTGTTCTGGAAATATCATTATCCTTATCTAAGACTTCACTATGATCGGCCTGCATGGTAGCCTCAAAGCCAAGAAAAAGGATTATGCCAATGCCGTTGATATCAAAATAGTTATTCAGAACAGTAAGCGAAACCCGATCCCAGGCACAATGATAATCAAGAATCAACCGGGCTACTGTTACATCTTTAGCATCAACAGTATCAACTAAGCGCTGTAATTCGGAAATACTCATAGACTCCGGACGGTTTAATATTTGTGTACACCGTGTTAGAGTTATACCCATAAGTTTTGGTAAGCTGTCAAAATGCTTTACTGCAACAACTCATGCGCCAGCTGGTGAAGCCCCAGTTCAATCTTTTTCGACTGTGCTGGGCGGGGATGCTTTAACCCAGTTGTACTTTAGTATACAAAATGAATTTCTTTGGTGAATAAATTTTATACCTTTACGTATTATACCAAATGGTATTATACCAAATGGTATAATTATGCCAATTTAACCGAACTATGCAAAAATCACCATTTATTTATGGCAATACGGTAAGTGAAACCTCATTTACAAACAGAGTGTCTGAGGTTGAAAAGTTGAAGAGCAACTTACTTAATGGTATCAATACTATGATCATTTCTCCCAGACGCTGGGGAAAATCTTCTCTGGTTGAAAAAGTTTTACTGGAAATCAATCTGGATAATAGAAAGACAAAAACCGTTAATATGGATTTGTTTTCCTACAATTCACAAGAAGCTTTCCTGGAAGGCTTTGCAAGAGAAATAATAAAAGCTTCTACGCCGAAATGGCAGGAGTGGTTAAATAGTGGTAAAGATCTTTTCAAAAGGATTATCCCCAAAATAAATGTCGGCATGGATCCTGTTACTGATTTCAGTATAAGTTTTGACTGGGCAGAATTAAATAAGTTCAGTGATGAAATCCTGAATTTACCTGAAGTAATCGCCATTGAGAAGGATATTAAAATGATTATTTGCCTTGATGAGTTCCAAAACCTCGCAGGCTTCTCGGATTTTGAAAATTTTGAAAAGAAAATGCGTGCAGTATGGCAAAGGCAGAAAAATGTGACCTATTGCCTTTATGGCAGTAAACGCCATATGATGACGGATATTTTTAATAGTCCGTCAAAACCATTCTACCGCTTCGGAGATATAATGATGCTTCCAAAAATTGAAACCGTAAAGTGGACAAATTTCATCGTAGATAGTTTTATTTTAAGCGGCAAGCAAATTGATGAATCTGTTGCAGCAATAATTCCAAAGCTGATGAAAAACCATTCCTGGTATGTACAACAACTATCCCACTATACATGGAATCTTACTGATATTCATGCCACTATATCCGAAGTCGAAGCTGGATTAATTGAATTGATACAGGCGAATAGCCCGCTTTACCAAAATGAAGTCGAAAACCTAAGTACTACTCAATTAAATCTTCTAAAAGCAGTAATAAAAGGGGAATATAAGTTTAGCAGTGTGGCAGTTATGACAGCATATAAAATCGGTACTCCCAGAAATGTGAGTAAAAATAAAACCCTCTTGATTAATAACGATATCATACAGGAAATCGAAGGTAGGTATGAATTTTTAGATCCTGCCTTCGAAATCTGGTTTAATAAACAATTTTTTAATACCCAATATTTCCCTCTTTCAGATACAATGGATAATAAATGATCTTGATCAGGCGTAAACGGATTGTTTTCATTGTTGCAGCTGCACGACATACGGTCGGATTCAAGGTAGGTTTTGTTTTCTTTTATATGCATACTCAAAACTATGATACCGCTTTACTGGCTTGCCAGTACTTTGGTGGTGATTAATTTACCGCTCAGTCCCTCATAGATATGTAAGGGCATATAACAATACTCGCCATAGTATTCATTAAACAGCGACAATTGCTGCTGCCCGTAAGTATTGCAATCATTAGCATCTTCATAATAATCCGGAAGTTGAAGTCCACTCGGCGACAACCGAAGAAGTTCTTTTATAACTTCGGGAGATACAGAAAGTTATTCTTCCAGTAATCTCCTGATCATCTTTGATTTTATTTTTGGAAGTGAATTTTTAAGTGATTCTTTCAGGTTCTCCTCGCCCTCGCCAAATATTCTGATAAATTTTATACCCGACAATAAACGCCGGGTGAGCAGAATATTGCTATCCTCATATGCAGTTGGTAGTTTTTCCAGCAATATCATAAGGTGATCGGCATTTTTAAGTTCACCGGTACTCGCAAAATATTGAATCATTAAACAATAAAATGTGCTGAATTCGAGGACATGAAAATCGTTTCTCGATGGATATAATTTCTTTAAATCGAAAATTCCTCCATTAAATACAGAGGAGAATTCTTCAGACCGATTTTCGAGAAGCAACAAATGACCATAGTTACAGCACGCGAACAAATAATCAGGAAATTGTTTATATGCTGATATAATAAGAGAGTTTGCCTCATCATCTTTACCAAGCTTCTTGCAAACTAATGACAGATGATTTTGAAAAATCCGGTTTTCGGGAAAGCGATCGACCATCGTTAACAATCTTGTGTATTTTTCATCCGTATCATTTTTAGATTGCACTCCCTTTATGGTAGGCTACGGGCCTTTGATTTTATATATTTTTCGGGTGATAAGGGTAGATAAAGGATGTTTCCTTTGGATTTTTTTGAGGCTATAACAACTATTTTTTTGCAATAATAGGAATTCCGGGTTACGATTTTAGCTAACACTAGAATCTGGTCAGTTCAGTTTTCAACAATGGATAAATAGAACTGATTTTGGTTTATTTTCGCATATCTAACATTTAACTGACCGTCCCGTTATGAAACCTAAACCATCGAAACCATCTTCAAATGCCCCCAAAAAGGATGCTGCAAAATCTATTCTTAAGAAATCGGACAGTAAATTTAAAAACAAACAAAAAGAACCCATAATTCCATATCATAATAAACCCTCTGACCTCGGGATGGAAGAATGGCAGATTGCTCTGAGGAAGCAATATGTTAAGGATAAAGCATTTGACATAACCAAACTTGATGACCTGAAGGTTTTTGGTGATTATAAAGTGTTCAATCCTGTGACCAGAAACACCTATAAAGTCGCCATCAGGAGCAACGACAATAAACTGAACTTTTGTTCCTGTTTAGATTTTAAAACGAACCACCTGGGCACATGTAAGCATATTGAAGCTATACTGCTGAAAATTAATTCAAATCCCAGGCAAAAAGGAATCTTAAAAAAGGGGTACTTTCCTGTTTATACCTCGATCTATCTCGAATATGGAGAGAACCGTAAGGTTAAAATTCGAATTGGAACCGACAATATCAGAAAGTTTAAGTCGTTGTCGAGCCAATTTTTTGACAAAGAATATTCACTTCTGCCAGGCTCATATCTTGAATTTGAAAATCTATTAGGTGCAGCTCAAAGGATAAGTTCCGATTTCCGATGTTATGATGATGCACTTGAGTTTGTAATTGAGCAAAGAAGTGTTTTAACGAGAGCCAGGTATATTGATAAAAAGTTTCCGACAGCTAACGAATTGAAGGGTCTTCTAAAGACTAAGTTTTTTGATTTTCAAAACGATGGAATTCTCTTTGCTGCCAAAGCCGGACGGTGTATCATAGCTGATGACATGGGGCTGGGAAAAACAATTCAGGCGATTGGAGCAGCAGAATTGATGAGGAAAGAAGGAGCCATTTCCAAAGTATTAATAATTTGTCCAACTTCCCTGAAATACCAATGGCAATCAGAAATTAAGAAATTTACTGATTCGGATGTACTGGTCATAGAAGGTCTTCCACCGATACGTGCAGAACAGTATAAATCGGAAGAATTTTACAAAATTGTATCTTATCATACAGTTGGGAATGACATCGAATCGCTTAATTTGATGGAACCCGACCTTGTAATTCTGGATGAGGCTCAGCGTATCAAGAATTGGAAAACCAAGGTTGCTCAAAGTGTAAAAAAGATCAAATCCTCTTTTGCTATAGTGCTTACAGGTACTCCACTCGAAAACAAACTGGAGGATCTGTATTCTATCATTCAGTTTGTGGATCCCTACAGACTTGGGCCTTACTATTGGTTTATGGACAGATATCAAACCCGAAGCAATACGGGCAAGATTACTGGTTTCAAGCATCTGCATGAAATCAATAAAAAGTTATCCGACATCATGTTGAGGCGAAAAAAGAGCGAGGTCCTTTCGCAACTTCCGGCACGAATGGATAAGAATTTATTTGTGACCATGACACAAAAACAGATGGACTGGCATGATGAGTTCAAAGAAATAGTTTCCAGGCTCGTTAATAAATGGGCAAAACAGGGCTTCTTGATCGAAAAAGATCGTCAACGGCTTATGATCAACCTTAACCTGATGCGGATGGTATGTGATAGCACCTATATTATTGATCAGGAATCGCGTCATGACACGAAGATAGATGAGTTAATGAATATTATTTTGGAATGTGTTGGAACCGGGCAGGAGAAAATAGTGGTCTTTAGCCAGTGGGAGAGAATGACAAGGTTGGTTGCCAAAGAACTTGTTGAAAATGGGATCGGGTTTGAATACCTTCATGGAGGAGTTCAAAGTGCAAAGCGCAAACAATTGTTTGACCATTTTAATGATGATCCTCAATGCCGGGTGTTTCTTTCTACTGATGCTGGATCTACGGGATTAAACCTTCAGTCAGCCTCCTTGATCTGTAACCTCGATATTCCCTGGAATCCGGCTGTTCTTGAGCAGCGTATTGCACGAATTCACAGGCTTGGACAGAAAAAGAACGTATCTGTAATCAACTTTGTCTCAACGGGGACAATAGAACACAGGATGTTAAGCGTTCTCCAGTTTAAATCATCTTTAGCGGAAGGAGTTTTGGATAATGGCGATGATACGATAATTATGGATGAAAGTCGTTTCAGAGCATTTATGAAAAATATTGAAGAAATTTCAGAATCTCCGGAACAGGAGGTTATACAAGGAAGTTCAGTTAATGTAGAAGAGGAGCAGGAATTTTTGGAATTAGCTCTACCCGAGGTTTCTTCTCAAAATGAAAATTCTTCAAGCCAATTGGAATTAGGCTTTGCCGGTGATGACGATGTTCGTCCTGAAGGACCGCCATGCGATCAACATCAAATAACAACAGAAGACAATGATAATGACCCTTCTAAAATTATTCAATCTGGATTGAGCTTTTTCTCAGGTCTGATGAAAACACTTTCCTCACCTGAATCGACCGAAAAGTTTGTGAATTCAATTATAGATAAGGATCCGGCAACTGGCAAAACCTACCTTAAGGTTCCGGTAGAAAGTGAAAAAATGGTTTCAGATGTTTTAGGCTTGTTTGGCAAATTAATAAGTATGGCTAATAAGTGAGGTATAGGTTTACTTTCAGATGTATCTTTGAATTGATATCTACTACTGTCTGATGATTATAACTGAAAGTGAAATACCACTCATTATAAACCTTTTTGGTTCCAGAACGGACATTTTCGCCATTCGGTGGGAAAATGGGAACAAAAATAGATACCGAATAAGCCACTTATATTTGGCATATGGAAAGATCGCTTTCAGAATGAAAGAAACGCCTTAAAGAAATAGACCTCGATTTGCTATCCATAAGGAATGAAGGAAGAAAACCGTTTTTAGAAAAGCAACCTGACAATTTCAGCCGGGTTCAGCATGATTATTCTGATGAGAAGAAAGGTTGTAAACTCAGACCTCCTGACCTGGTAATTGAAAATTAGTAAGTTGTGAAGTTTTTTGTGCAAATTTTAATGTCGGATATTTGCAAAAAAGCTGGTTATGCAACATCAATTACCTTTTTTTCCTAATCAGGCTCAATTGTTGACGTATTTGAAATTGCTGGATAAGGTAAAAGGGACTCTTATAAATTTTAATTGCACCAATATTTATAAAGAAGGTCAAAAAACAATGGCAACAGCTAAATTCGCTGCTCTAAATGATTAACCCTAAGTGCCTCAATTGGTGAAAAAAAGTTATTAAATAGGAAAAGTTTCGACTAAGGACGCTACAGGTGTTCCATTCAATCCTGCTTGTGTCAGATAGGCCAGGAATGTTCCAAACGGATTGATTTCCGGCACATTGTAGCCTGCTGCCTGCATATCCGTTGAGCTATTGGTATACATTAAGGGTGTACAATGGAGCAAGGCAGAGGGCAGGGTAAGCAACCGGATGCCATTGATTTTAGTGATCCAGTTTCCTGAATGAATCTGAAGGGACTCATCAGAGGGTATCGCAATGTACCAACCTTTCACTACTTATTTCAGGAAACCAGACTTCAGGAGTCTTTCCTTGTGAACCAGGTTTATCCATGTAAAATAACCCATTATATCCTGAAAAAGAACATAAAATAATAATCAAATTCTTTTATGAGGTGTTGATACTATATAAAACGATTTTTTCAGCCTTGCTAAATCTAGTGTATTGGAGGTATAAGCCGGATTCTTTGTGGTTTTGGCTGGAGAATAAGTTAAAACGAAATGACAACTATTACACCTTTACATAGTATAGATGGGCGTTGGTTATACTTTGCTTTTATTGCAGGAGGAAAGAAAATTCTTGAGCAGCAAAAGTACCTGAATAAAATTAATGTGTTTCCTGTTAATGATGGTGATACAGGCAGTAACATGGCCGTTACAATATGGTCGGCTATTGATTCGACCCGACCCGAAAAGTCGTTTAGTTTAACCGCCAACCGGATAGCCGAAACCGCCATTGTGAATGCCCGTGGCAATTCAGGAATTATTTTTGCACAATTTTTATTTGGTATCAGCAAGGAATCAGCAGCGTACGAAAGTCTTACCATTCCTCAATTTGCGGAATGTATAAAGAATTCTGTTCCATATATGTATGAAGCGGTTGCCAAACCTGTTGAAGGTACTATGCTGACTGTTATCAGAGAATGGGCTGAATTTATATATGTCCAAAGAGAAATAATTACCGATTTTCAGCAGTTGTTTATCCGTTCCAGGGAAGTAATAGCAATATCGCTTTCTGATACAAAGGAGAAACTGTTAGTACTCGCTAAAGCAAATGTTTTTGATGCGGGAGCAAATTCCTTTGTCTTTTTTATGGAAGGAATCACAGAACTCATATCCTCCAACAGCATATTAAGTTTGTTGCGATCGAAACCAGAGCCGATACTACTGCCTATAAATAATGAGCACATATCAGAAGAGGTTAATTTCAGATACTGTACAGAAGGTATTTTAAGGAATTTGACCATAGATCAGAAAAGGCTGTCAGAAATAGTTCAGCATTACGGCGATTCAGTTGTAATAGGCGGTAATGAAAGTGTTAAACATATTCATGTACACACGAATAATCCTGCTCAGCTTTTTCATCAGTTGAAAGATAACAGCCTCATTACGTTTCAAAAGGCGGATGACATGGTACGGCAGAGTGAAGTATTATTTAACCGAAAGTGGAAGATCGCTCTTGTAACAGATTCAACCTGTGATTTACCGCAAGAGCTGATAGACCGCTACCAGATAACGATGCTACCCCTCAATATTAATTTTGGCGAACGCCATTACCTTGATAAAATTACGATACAGACAGACCAATTTTATACACTGCTTAATCAGTATCCTGAATTTCCAAAAACCTCACAGATTAATGAAAAAACCTTTATCAATCTTTACGCACAGTTGGCTGCCCAGTATAATTCTATAATAGCTATACACCTTACCGACGCCTTCAGCGGGACTTTTTTCAGCAGTCAAAAGGCAGCTCAGTCCACAAGTAAGGAATTCAACAAACCAATATCAGTTTTAAACTCAAAAAGTCTTTCAGGATCGCTTGGTTTGATTGTTTTACGAGTGGCTCAGGCTATTGAAGAAGGACTTTCACACGAGGAAATTACATTGGAGGCTCAGAAATGGATTAGCGACACCAGTATTTTTGTAAGTGTGAAAACGCTAAAATATATGATTCGAGGCGGGAGAGTTTCGCACATAAAAGGATTTATTGCGAATTTGCTTAATGTGAATCCCATTGTTTCTATGGATAAAGATGGGAACTCGGTAGTTTTTGGCAATTCATTCAGCCAGAAAAGCAATATGAAAAAGGTGATGGAACATATTTATACAATTTGTAAAGACCGCGAAATATGGAATTATATTGTACTTCATGCCCAGAATGAGGTCGCGGCAGAATGGTATACACAGAAAATGAAAGAATTTACAGGGAAAATGCCAGTGGGAATTGTAAACATATCACCGGTAATAGGCAGTAATGCCGGTATAGGTGCAGTTTCTGTTGCTTTAATGTTAAATTAACAATAATGATATCCTATTTTCAAATATACCTGATTGCGTTTCTTTTGATCATACTAATGATGTCGGTATTATGGATCATAAGTATCCCTTTAAAGAATGTAAGTATAGTAGACATGTTTTGGGGATTTGGATTTATAGTAGCGGGTATCATCTATTTTTTAAAAGCAGACGGACTTGAATTACGAAAGATTCTGGTATTGGCGATGGTATTTATATGGGGGCTTCGGCTTTCGGTCTACCTTGCCTGGCGTAATATCGGCAAAGGAGAAGATCCGCGATACCAGAAGTTCCGAAAAGATTATGGCGGGCATCGTTACTGGTGGATCAGTTTTTTTCAGACATTTCTTTTACAGGGTATTCTGATGTGGTTTATTTCGGCTCCTTTATTGGGTGCTATGCACTACAATTCAGGAAACGCGCTAACTGGATCCGATTTTATTGGCATACTTGTTTGGTGTATTGGAATTGTGTTCGAAACAGGCGGCGATATTCAACTGGCCAGGTTTAAATCAGATCCGGCCAATAAAGGTAAAGTACTGAAATCAGGTTTCTGGCATTACACGCGTCATCCGAATTATTTTGGTGATGCAGCTGTATGGTCAGGATTTGCACTCTTATGCATTGGAGCAGGAAGTTATTTTCCGGTTTTAGGCTCAATATTGATGATAGCAATGATTATTAAGGTTTCGGGGGTAGCACTTCTCGAAAAAACATTAAAAGAAACAAAGCCTGAATACAAGGACTATATCGAAAAAACCAGTTCTTTCATCCCTTGGTTTCCAAAAAGATAATACAAATTAATTAGTTATATGGCACATAAAATATGGTTTCTTCTGTTTGTAGCCTGGGGGTTACCGCTAACATATTATCGCAGCAGGTTCCGTAAATCAGTGTATCAAACCGATAGCTGGTTAATCAATATCAAACCTGTTTTTTTGAAAGAGCTCAAAGCATTGTTCGGCACTTTATATCCCACCGACAAAAGTTTTATTAAATCAAGAAATTTTTACCGTATGTATTTATCCATTTATGTTTTACTGTTTTCTTGTTTTACTTTCTTTAACTCAAATCCGAATATGAAAAAGATAGAAGTCGGCGACCTTGTCCCGAAATTTTCCTTAAAAGATCAGAATGGCAATTTATTTTCGCTTGATTCTGCTGTCGGCAAAAAGAACCTTGTGATTTATTTCTACCCCAAGGACGACAGCCCGGGCTGCACAAAAGAAGCATGTTCTTTTCGCGATCAATTTGAGATTTTTAATGAATCAGATGCAATGATAATCGGCATTAGCGGGCAATCTGTTGAAAGTCACAAGAACTTTGCAGAGAAATACAGGCTTAGCTATACCTTGTTAAGTGATGAGGGGAATAAAATCAGGAGGCTTTTTGGTGTTTCAACAAGTTTTTTTGGATTGTTGCCCGGCCGGGTAACCTATGTAATTAACAAAGAAGGTAAAGTTGTATTTATGTTTAATTCTCAATTGCAGGCCACGAAGCACGTTGATGAGGCACTTGAAATTCTGAAGAAGCTGAGACCAAACCCCTGATAATTCAACCCAATTCGAAGGTTGTAATACCATAAATCTGTTGCCAGGGTGTTTCCGGAGGATTTCCAAGGTACATCCTTGCGCAACCGAATACTTCGGTTAGGGAAAATTGCCTTGCCAAAGCAACCGCCTGTGGGTTTATCTCAGGAATATCGAGAAATACAGTTTCTCCCGGAATTCGATTCATCACTGACGACAGAAGTGAAGCTGCAATAGTTTCATCATCAGCAAACAGCGGACCAATTTTATATCCGCTTATACATTGTCTGTAGGAAATCAACCCGGCTATTTTATCTTTCTTTATATTCAACAGCGTGAATATTTGAGGGTGAAAAAGCCATAGTTTCAGGAATTGAGTGCGACGAAAACCAAAATGCTTTTCATCATACGTGGCCACCTCATCATAATCAGAAGGCCTGAATTCCATATTTATTTCAGGCTTTCGAATGCCAACTGCCTTGCCCTGCATGCGCAGATTCCGGTGCGAAAATTGAAAGCCTCCTTTTTGATAAAACTGCTGCATGTTGAATACTCCATCCATCCCAATAACAGGCTTATTGTTCAGCTTATTCAGCAGCAGATCGCGGCGGTATTCCCACAGAACCTTCCCGATGCCTTTTCCGCGGTATAGGGGATCAACTATAAACAATCCCATAAAACCGAATTTTCCGTCATAGGATACTATGCTTCCGCAGCCAAGTATTTTCCCATGCTGCTCTATCCCTAAATGGGCTTCAGGCTCAGCCTGGTAGAAAATATCAGTATCAGCCAATCCCGGATTCCAGCCTTCCTCTCCGGCCCATTTCATGGGGAATGCCTTAAACTCACTAATGCTTAGTGTTTTGATGGAAACTGTACCCAATTCCGGAATCCTTAGTGTATCCATTATCTAAACTGTTCAATTCTATATCAAATATCAGAAAAATTTTTAACTTTTTCATTAACTCAATGGACGCTATGAATTCGCAATAAGCGCAAGGCTTAATGTTGAACTGCTTCCTTTATTTTGTTTACTGCACTTCTGAGCACTTTTCCTTCTTTATTGTTAATATTATGTTTAGTATGATATCAGAATAGGTATTCATGATAACTTTAACTAATCATTTTCAAAAAATCCTGAAAAATGAGATCAATTTTCCCGTTTTTTATTGCTATCCTGTTTGCAGCGACAATTTCGGCACAAAACATAAAATTTACCTTGTATAACCAGGCAAATACGCCGGCTTTCACTACGAACTCATTTAAACAAGTGGCAGTAGGTAAGGATAATAACATCTGGGTGTTATTGTAAATACGATACCGGATGCAGTACCTATGAGGATTTTTTCGAAAGAAGAGTATGCCCCAAAAGGATACGTTCTCCCCGAAGCTGAATATAATGTGGAGATGAAAAATTTCAAAAAGGAGAATGTAAGCCTTTCTTTATTTAACAACGCTGCATCATTCGGATATTATCGTGAAGCTGCTGCACTTAACCATAGAGACCGCATTCATGTTGGAAGTGATGGTATCGAAGTTCTCAATCCTGATAATAGTTCCAAAATCATTAATTTGAGTTGCTCTTTTGAGGATGCAGGAAAAGAAATGAAAGTGGATATACGGAATTTAAGTGCTGCAACAAATACAACAGTTGTTATTCAACGATTCAACAGTTCAGAAGTAAAACTGGTCAATAATGGTGCTGCATCAAAATATGATCTGACAATACAGTTTATCTCAACTGCAGGTGAATCTGAATTTATGCACGATAGTATAGTAATTCCTGCCAATACAGCGCATGTAATCAGTCCCGACTGGGACAACCTGAAAACCGCTTTAATGAAGATTTTTGTAGACAACGGGAATAATTTTTCCTATGAAGACACACTCTATTTTGGAAATTCAGACTTACCCAGGTTTATCAGTAATCCCACCTCAATGAATATTTCAAAGGCTGCTTCTGCCGATACAGTAATAGTTGCTAATTCTGGTGGAGGTATCTTAAATTGGGTTGCAGCATCGAGCGATACCAACTGGCTAAAACTCCCAGCCATAACTACCGGAACAGATTTTGGAAATGTTTTAGTTCAGTGCATGGCAAATACCGCTGGAGCCAGAAGTGGTACCATCACATTTACTGCTTCAACTGCTGCAAACAGCCCTTACAGCATTCGTGTTATTCAAACAGGTAAGATTGCTGCGCCTGCTACTGTTGCTGCTTCCGATGGGGCCTACTCAACCGGTGTAAAAGTTAACTGGAGCAAAAGCGACAGTGCCACCCATTACAGGGTTTACAGAGCAGAGAGTAACGGTAGTGCTACCCTGCCGATAAGTTCCTGGAGAAGCGATACAGTTTTTACGGATACAACTTGTATAAAAGGCAAGTTCTACTACTATAGCGTAAAAGCTGCTATCGACAGTTTGGGTACAGATTCTACCAACGACAGTAAGCCGGATGATGGCTGGAGAGCTGGTTTTACTACTGATTTTAATTATACTGGTGAATGTGAAGGTCAGGTTGTACATTTCAGGGAGGCCTGTACTGCACACCTAAAAGCCTATTATTTTTGGGATATCAACAATGATGGAACAACGGATTACACTGGAGATAAATTCGACTACACTTTTGCTTCAGCAGGAAGTTATGAGGTGAGGCTTACGGTTACTGATAGCGCAACAATTACAGAAAGTGTTCTGAAATCAATCGTAATTAAATCATTTCCCCACCTTTCATTAATTGCCGATACTGTTGCCTGTGCCGGTCAATCCATAGTTCTGAATGCAGGCAGCGGGTTTTCATCATATTTATGGTCGACAGGTGCAACAACCTCATCAATTACTGTCGATTCATCAGGTGTTGGTTTTGGAATGTCGGCAGTAAATGTAAATGTGAGTACTAATAGTGGATGTTCTGCCAATGCAACTGCAAGAATCACATGGGATACCTGCGCAAATGCCGGTGGCTTTAAGCTTTCGGGAAATGTTTCCTATGATAATGCTGCTTCTACTGCACTTAACAATACAACAGTGAGATTAATGCAGGCTGGTGTAGTTGTTTACCAAACCATTTCGGATGCTCAGGGCCATTATTCATTTGCTGATATTGCCAATGGAAGTTACCTTATTTCTCCTGTTTGCACAAAACCCTGGGGTGGGGTAAATTCTATTGATGCGCTCTTAATCCTCAGAAAGTTTGCTGGTTTAGTAAATTTACAGGGAGTAAAGTTGCTTGCCGGAGATGTTAACGCATCCAATTCCGTAAATTCAGTAGACGCTCTTTTGGTTGCAAAACGCTTTGTGGCAATGATAAGTTCATTTACTGCTGGCGACTGGGCATTCGAAAATCCGGAAATTAGTGTTAGTGGACCGGGCAGCCAGACCGTGAATCTGAAGGCAGTCGTTTATGGCGATGTCGACGGCTCTTTTGTACCCTTGCAGTAATCGGATTCTGAAGTTCCGGAAATTCGGTTTTTAAGCTCATAAATACTAAATTTGATGCAGGTTTTTATACTGTACTCAAATTTACAATTATGCGTAAACATATTCGGAATACCCTGATTCTTATTGTATTTCTTTCGAACAGCCTGATGGTAAAAGGCCAGGCAACTTTCACCCGTTTCGATGAGCTGCCTGGTTTTAACAAAAGCTATAAACCTGCATACTGTGCTGATTTTCCTGAATGGGCAAAGATGCTGTATAAGGATGAGCTCAACTTTAATACCGTTAATAAGGCATTCGAGGTTTATATGGATGAGCATAAAGGTGAGAAAAGCGCCATTATTCGCTATTTCAAAATATGGAGGAGAGCCTGTGAACCTTATGTTAAAGATGATGGAAGTATTCTTTTGCCAGATATCAATACATATTACGGAAAACTCAGAAAAGAGCAGCTTGAATACAGGAATAAGAGTAAATCTAAACCAAAATCGGCTTCGGATTGGTCCTTCTTAGGCCCGAAAGAAACCTTCTGGCTTAATGAAAGCGGTTCGGCAACAGCACCTTCTTCCTGCCCCTGGCAGGTAAATATTTATTCATTCGATGTTTCAGCCACTAACGACAGTATTCTGTATTGTGGTACAGAAACTGGTTTTGTAAATAAGACAAGCGATAAGGGAATTCACTGGCAATTACTTGCTGGTGACTATTATTTCGGAGGTGCAGTAACGGCTGTTGCAATTTCCCCTGTCAATCCTGATGTTGTATATGTTTCAGCAGGAAATCAGATCCATAAAACTACAGATGGCGGGGCTGTCTGGACTCCATTATTAGCAGTTTCAAACCTGTTTTATGCCGACCGGCTGAGGATTGATCCGGCTAATCCGGCTAAGATTTTTGCTGCCGCTGCAAGCGGTTTATATATGAGTGAAGATAATGGAACAACATGGACACAAAAATGGCAAAGTGCGGCATATGATGTCGAAATAAAACCGAATGATGGAAATACTGTTTATGTTCTTTCAAAAGCCAATGGATACTTTTCGCTGGCACTTTCGAATGATGGCGGTCAAACATTTAATATTGACCCTGCTTTTCCTTCCACGTATACCGAATCAAGCGGAGGCTTGCTTGCTGTAAGTGCTGCTAACCCAAATATGATTACTGCTGTCGTTTTAAGTGCAAATAATACACCCTACCTTTTAAAAGGTACAATTGCAGGAACAAATTTAACCTGGATTCAAACAGCACAGGGCCAAACAGCATCCTTTGGTATGAATAATGGACAGGGTTATTTCGACCTGGTTTTAGATATTTCACCCCTTGATGAAAATAAAATTCTTGCAGGAACAACTACCCTTTTCAAATCCATCAATGGCGGTAGTAATTTCACGGCTGTTGGAGGCTATACGGGCAATTTCAACATCCACCCCGATATACAGGACATCAAAATGCTTCCTTCGGGCGAAACCTGGGTTTCGACTGATGGAGGCATGAACCTTACTTCCGACAATTTTACAGGGATAGGGAATCACAAAGTACGTATTAACGGAATTATCGGATCTGATATGTGGGGTTTCGACCAGGGCTGGAACGAAGATGTTGTTGTAGGTGGTCGCTACCACAACGGAAATACTGCGATTGCTGATTTCTACCAGCCTAAGGCGCTCCGCATGGGTGGTGCAGAATCACCCACTGGCTGGGTTCTTCAGGGCAAAAGCAGGCATGTAGCCTTCAACGATCTTGGCAATGGCTGGATTCTTCCGCAAACAGCTGCCGGACAACCTGAAGGAAGGTTTATTTTCAGCAAATATCCAAATATGGAGGAATATGGCGGCCGCCGCGGAAACCTGGTTTTTCACCCGAATTATTATGGAACAATCTACCTTGGCGAAGGAACCGGAATCTGGAAAAGTACGGATATGGGTGTTACTTACGATCTGCTGCACAGTTTCCCGAATGCTGTTGGCTACCTACAAATCAGCTATCATAATCCGGATGTTATTTATGCAGATGTCGTAAATAGTGGTCTGTTTAAAAGCACGGATGGAGGTGTGAGCTGGACACTTAAACCTTCCCTCACAAGTGCTCCTAATGGCACAAGTTACTGGAAAGGCAAACTCTTTTTTGCGATATCTCCCTATGATGAAAATACACTGTATGCCTGTCTTCAAAATGGAACCTGGTCTGCTGATATTGGCAAAATCTTCCGCTCTCAGGATGGTGGCGACACTTGGACCGACTGGACAGGAACTCTTTCGGAATACATGAAATGCATTGTAGTTCAACCTACAGCGAATCAGGGTGATGTGGTATATTTATTTACAAATGCAAATAGCGGAACTTCTGCAAAAGTATTTTACCGGAAAAATGGAATGAACGACTGGCTTCCTTACGATATTAACTATCCTGCAGGAATGAGCGTAAACATGGCCTTGCCGTTTTTCAGAGACAGCAAACTGCGGGTTGCAGGGAATTGCGGTGTTTGGGAATCGCCCATGGAAGAAACTGCTTTTACTCCAGTCATTAATCCCTGGGTCGAAAAAGCACAGTACAATTGCATGCTCGATACACTGTTTTTCGACGACCATTCCATCCTCAACCACAATGGAGCAAGCTGGCATTGGAGCATTATTCCTGCTCCTTCTTATATAGAGAATCCTGACATGAGAAACCCCAGGGTTGTACTGGGAAGCCCCGGTACTTATGATGTTACTTTAACTGTTACGATTAATGGTCAGCCCTTTTCAAAGTCAATTCCGGGCATGGTAAGTACTACGAATTGCCCCTCTGTGAATGATTGCAGTAATCCGGCAGAATTGCCGAAAACTAGTTGGTCGCTGAAGTATGTTGATAGCGAGGAAATTAATTACCCTGGTTATGCCATAATGAGTTTTGATAACGACCCCTCCACAATCTGGCATACACGCTGGAGCACCGGCGATGATCCTTACCCTCATGAAATCCAGATCGATCTTGGATTCACCTACAGCATTTCAAAGTTCACTTACCTGCCGCGGCAGGATGGAGAAAATGGCAGAATCAAGGAATTTGAACTGTACATTACCGAAGATACACTGAATTGGGGAATCCCCGTGAAAACAGGACAGTTTACAAATACTGCAGCACCACAAACTGTAATCCTTGATTCGGCTGTTGTAGGTCACTATTTCGGTCTTAAGGCAATTTCCGAAGTCAATGGAAATCCTTGGGCTTCTGCTGCCGAATTTAGTCTTGTCGGATGTAATTATAATGTGGGAATTTCTGAGCCGCTAAATACCTTGCAGAATTTGACCGCCTTTCCTGTACCTACTAATGGAGTAATTACAGTTGCTCTGCCAAAAGCCCGGAAGTTAAGCTACATGATAAATTCCTTAACAGGTCAGCAGCTTGAAAAGGGGACTATCGAAAATCCAGCTTCATCCTGCTCATTTAATCTGAAAGATAAAATACCTGGTGTTTATCTGATTATATTTGTTGATGAACGTGGCGTAAATTACAGGGTAAAAGTTGTAAAAGATTAGCAATAGAATTTACCTTATTCAATCATTTTTAACACACCTTACCGAATAACCAAAGGTTTTCATACTGCTGTTTCTGCCAATTTCAGGGCTGTTGTAACTAAGGCTGCGGTATTTTGCTGTAGTAGCAGTGGTTTCTGTTGAGCACCAGAAATGATTATACCTCTGGAAATATCCAAAATATCCATATGCTGTGCGATACCCGGTACCAAGAGCTGCAAAACCACTTTGATTTGTGGCTGCGGTATTGGGTGAAACCCAATGTGTCAAACCCGGTTCTTTCAACAAACCGGCAATATCTGTCCCGCTCCATCCGGTTTGGTTGCAAATTACCGCAGTATCAAGATAGGAAGTAAGAATACACCAATCAGCATCTGAAGGAATGTGCCAGCCAACCGGACAAATCCCTTTTAGATTCGAAGGTTTGTATTCCATCATCTCATCCCAGTCGTATAATCCACCGTAAATGGCACAATTCGCCGGGTCGTTATTGAAACAGTATTTTTCAACTGTCAAATTGCTTCCACAATCTGAATGAGAGGCCGATGTTTGTAAACTTGTCGCCATAGTCCCTATATTCAGATTCTCCTTCATCCAGCACTGTGACCCGATCTTAACCGTATTATAAGTTTGTCCGCTGTAGGTGAAAAACGGTATTCCCTGGCAAGGGAAATTCATACCCAATGAAAAAGTATAAACCTGACTCGATTGCACAGTTGCTACAATAACTGTAGAAATGCCAATATCAAAACCAGTGAATTTTAATAAATCACCTTGAGAGAAAAAGAAAGACTTGCTTGATTTCCGGGTTTTAACAGTAATGAATTCACTTGATGCACCGACATATTCTAAACCAGAGCGACGTTGATAATTAAACCCGGCGTTGATGATTTTAAGTGCACATACTGAGGTGTTACTTCTTGCCTTTATCACATAAAAATTTTCTGTGCCCGCTGTAAATCGAAATTGATGAACTCCACTGAAGAGGAACTTACTCAGGAACAATTGCTGCCTGCCCGTCAGATCAGATACACCGATTTCCACCAGACCATCCTCTGGCACATACAGAAGCAGATTGCTTTGCCCGGAAACAGGGTTATTTCCTTCAAGAGTCATTGAAAGTCCATCCTGCTTTGTACCTGTTTGTTGCTGTATACCTACATTCAAAATCATCAGGGTAGTATCAGGCCAATACAAAGTAGTGTCGCCTCCCTGTGTAAGATTCGAAACCTGTATGCTGTCGATCTCGGCATAAACTCCGTTAAGTGTTTCTGTAAAAGCGAGCTCGATTACCTGAGCTTTCACAACTGAGTTTCCAGGAAGCAGAAGGGCGAAAACTGAGGCGAAAATTCCAGGTAATTTCATATCAGGGAATTAAAGATGCTGAATGTTAATTTGTAGGGCCAGAATCAACTGTAGCCTCAATAACTGTTTGTATAGCTGCCGGAACATTCGACCATAAGTTGTAACCGGTAATTCCTTCCAGATAGTCGGTACTTACCCTGTAGCTACTCCATGGCTGAGAATTCGCCGATTGTGTGTTCGGCATTATAACTGTAATAATGCGTGTTGAGCTTGAAACTCTGCTAACGTCATTGCTGCCATTGGGCAAAATAATAATTGATTTCCAGAGCTGAGCAGGAACTGTAACCTTGCCGGAAGCAAAACTGTTGGTTAAACCGCCATTACTTCCTGAACCTCCTGTACCGATTACTCCATCAACAATATACATTTCGTAACCCTGATTAGCCAGAGTTCTGCAATAACCTTCAAGACTGTTCCATGTGATCTGGTTGAGGTTAGGCGCTTGTGGGGAGATATTGGTCATTACATAAGTACCGGTGTTATCTGTAGAATTCAAAGATCTGTCGCCAGCCGGACACATATGTCCGCGGTCGAAGCCGGTTCCTGTATAATCTGCTGTTTTTACCCAATACCAGGCTGACGGTAAGGTATTGTCGCTGACAAAGGAATGTGTTGCATTTGCACTGCCCAGCCAGGCTGTACTCAGATGCCAGCTAACCCAGTTTGCTGTGCCTCTGCTGTTGTTGTAAGAAACCACAAACTGTGGCTTAACAAGCAGGTAATTATTGGGATTTGCAAGAGTAGTAGTCGCATTACTTGGATTCCCCATTGCAAGATTATCATCCTTTGTCGGACCAGAAACTATATTGTCTGTTATATTGAAATTATCAAAATTCAAACGGCCGCTTGTGCTTGTCTTCCTGATTTCAAAGCGGATATTCCCGGCAATATTTACCGGAAAGCTGCTTTGTACAAGGCTTGTACTGCTTGTGGTAATTGTTGAACCGGTCTTAGCCCAACTTGAACCATTATTTACAGAATACCAGAGCTCCCATGTTCCTGCAGCATCTGTTCCGTAAATAGCATGGTATATACTTACTATACCCGCACCATTTGCAGCATTGAAATTCATTTTTACTGAGCCTGTATTCTGCACTCGTATCGACTTAGTATCGAATTTTCTGTCGGTGCTGCTATTTCCTACAAGGGCATTATCAAGGTACCACGACCCGGTACTGAAAGTTACATTCGCTGCGGCATATGCAGTTTTTGTACCTGCTTCAAAATTATCTGAAATTGTGGCGTTAACTGCCTTAGTATTCAGGATCGTGGAAGGAACATCGGAATTGTTTTCTTTACAAGATGTTTCTTTACAACAGGAGGAAAATGAAATACTTACAGCCAATATCAAAAGGGCGTAGATTTTTCTCATAAAAGCTAATTTGAATGCTAATATAAAGAGAAAAACCTACGCCCACAAATTATATTTAGAAATACAAATATTTAACTCAGAGCAGTATAGTCTATATACCCTGTTTCTCCGGGAGTATAGAAGGTATTGAAATCGGGAGCATTTAATTCTGCTCCTTCTTCCATTCTTGCAACAAAATCAGGGTTTGAAATAAACGGACGGCCAAATGCTACCAGATCAGCAAAACCACTTTGAAGATCTTCTTCTGCACTTTCCCTGTTATATCCTCCGCATTGAATTAGCGTGTTTTTAAACAGTTCGCGTATCTTTTGCTTCAGCTGTTTTGGAACTTCAGGAGCACCCATTGCTGAATGATCAACCATGTGAAGGTATACAATTCCAAGTTTATTCAATTCCTCAACCAGGTAAGCATAGGTTTCATCGAGCTCAGGGTATAGGGTCATGCCGGCATTAACTCCATAGGGTGATAAGCGGATAGCTGTCCTGTTGGTGCCAATTGCTTCAATAACAGATTTCACAACAGCAAGAACGAATGAAGATCTGTTTATAATTGATCCTCCATATTCGTCTGTTCTTCTGTTCGTGTCGGGTGATATGAATTGTTCAAGCAGATAACCGTTTGCAGCATGAAGTTCAACTCCGTCGAAACCTGCTTCAATAGCGTAAACTGAGGCAAGCGTATATTCTTCAATTGCTTTTTTAATATCATCAGAAGTCATTTCCTTAGGAGTAGTATGAGGCTGCATACCTCCTTTATCCGTGTAAATATCACCTTCAGGTGATGTTGCAGAGGGAGCTAAAACTTCTGCACCTTCCGGCAGATTTAAAATGCTGCTTACTCTGCCGCTGTGCATAATCTGAAGAAAAATCTTCCCGCCGGCTTTATGAACTGCATCAGTTGTAAGCTTCCAGCCTTCTATCTGCTCCTTTGTATAAATACCCGGAATCCTGGGGTATCCAACACCGTTTGGCGAAGGTGATGTTCCTTCTGTGATAATCAATCCTGCTGAGGACCGTTGTGTGTAATATATAGCCTGTATTTGGCCGGGAACATTATCGGAAGTAGCTCTGTTTCTTGTCATAGGGGCCATCACGATATGATTCTTGAGGTCAATATTTCCCAGCCTGGCAGGGGAAAATAGTTTTAATGTTGACATATAATTTTTAATATTGAGATTGATAATAACGATTTTATAACTCGTTTAATGTTTTAAATGAACACAGTAAACAATTTGTTCAATAAACATTGTTAAGAAAGAAAAGTTTAAAAACTACTGATTCGTTATTTGTTTCTTAAGGTTTTGTTTCAGAGTAGTGTTGGTTATTCCACATCTCATAGGATATATGACCAGCGGTAGGGCTTATATTTCAATTAAACATTATCCTGTAATCTAAACATTCAATTAAAGTTTCTATCGATTTATTTGGACGAAGAAATGGTGCAATTAACCAAGGAATTATTCCCAATGTACATTTTTAAATGTCCTTCCGCTTCAGAACCAGGCTGAATACTTCTTCATATTCTGAAATCGCCTTTTCACTTTCGAATTTTTTAAGCGCAACAGGAGCTAGTAAAGAGTGTTCCCTGTAAATACGTTCATCATCAAGATATACCTGCATCGCTTTGCTTAATTCCAAAACATCGGGACGACCATTTTTCAGCTGTATCAAAATACCGGCTTTTTTACCATCAGCATCTAATGTAGTGCTGATTTCACCATGATTCGTTGCTACTGATGGCTTACCGCAATAGAGGTACTCCACAATACTGAAGGTAAAATTTTCAGTTTTTGCATAGGTAGGTAGTAAGCCGACATCAAATATATTTATCCACTCAATGTTATTTTCAACAAAACCAGTGAAATGAATATTGGGTATATTTTTAAATTTAATACTAAGGTCTGATAAATACGGACTTCCCCCCAAAGCCACAAAATGAATTTCCTTTTCCGATCTTTCCTGCAAATCTGCAAATGCTTCAAGAGCTTCTTTCCATCCCTTTTCCGGAACTCCTCTTCCTATCATGCCGTAAACGAAAGTTGTTGCCTTAATTCCCAATTGTTTTCTCAGAACCTGAGGATCAGAAATCGGTTTATTAAACGTGAAGCCATGAAATATTTTTTTGATAAGCAGAATATTGGAAAGATCAGAATAGTTTTCAAGGATCTTAATATTGCAATCGGCTTTATAGATAATAGCTTTTACCCTTCTGAAAATATCTTCGTAGGAATGAATCTCTCTTTCGGGTATATGATTAAATTCGCTGATATCGTAGGAACCATGAAGTGATAATACAATGGGAAGCTTATCTCCGGCAAGATCTACAACAATTCTGTCGGAAAATTTATCGAAACTAGTTATTAGCTCTACCTGGTATTTTCTAAGTGTTTTTTTGAAATGCAGATTCTTCAGATATTCCCAAACAGAAAAAGAAAACCCCAGTTTTTTAACGAATGCGTTTACTTTCCAGATCAGTTTATCGGAAAACGTATGAATTTTTACGGATTCAATACTCACATTTTCAGGTAACCAATTACAAAACTCAGGATCAAAGAAATAGGGATTGTGATCGTATATTATAACTTTGTGTTTCTTTGATAATCCGGATGCCAGATGCAATACGTAAGTGGTTACACCGCCCAACCCCATGTTCTGAACTGAAAGAAGGATATTCATGATAATCCTGAAAAAGATTGCTTAGTCTGCAAAAGTAATCTTTCTAAACCTTTGAGCGTGATTTAAACAAAGGCAGAAAATTTTAAATCACATCTTAAGATGTCGACCATTCTGTGTTTATTTCATCATAAATTTCGAAAATGCTCTGCAATTTTTCAAGCAATTTTAATGAGCTTTTGCTCCTGATCTTTGCACTTATTTCCATGTAAGTTCCGGAATAGCTTTCATCCACAAAATCTTTTTCGTAAAGTGTTTTAATGACAGGAAGGAAATCCGTATCACCTAACTTAGCCATGACACCAACAAAGTCTGAAATAAAATCAAGCTGATCATCTGCTTCATAAGGATTTTTAATATAATAATCAGCAATAGATATAAAACATTTTTTTACTTCTTCGTAATAGGCGGGATCCTGAATTGCAATCTGAAGCATGGCATAGGTTACAATAGATTTACCTTCTCCAAATTCTGGATTTGTGCAAAATTCAAGCAGTCTGTCAAGATGTTCCTTTCCATGTCGGTAAACAGGCATCCATCCTTTGTCAAAAATACTATCACCAAAAAATGTAAACAGCAGATCATAGTCAGAGCTGAGAATAAATAAAAGTTCTTCCAGTATTTCGGGTCGGTTTATTTCTCCCATCAGGAAATAGGCATGCATAATAAATTCAGAAGCAACTGCATCGTCGGAGATTTTTACTTTATTGATGTAATCAAGGTAACTATAATGTAATCCTTCATAAATATCGGCCATGAATTCATCGAACGGAAGCGCAAGAATCGCAGTGAGCACGCTCTTTTCAATAGTAGTATCCCAAAAATATAGGTTTATAAAAACTTCGTTTAAAAATACAGGATTTTTAACCAGGATTTTATCTTCAGAATCTTTCAGCATGTCTCCAAAAATGGCAATGTTTTTTTTATTCGAAATAAGGTTTATTGTGCTTTCGATATTATCATCCTCATAGGTTTCGGGAAGATCATAAAGCATGTCAGTCAAAAATTCGGCATTTTTAATTTGACCACAAACGGCAAAGAAACGGGCAATTACATTGTAGAAACCACAAAACTCACTGTAGCAAAAACTTTTCTTTTCCGGATAAAGCGCGTTCAGATCATAAACACCTCCATTGAAAACAGCAGGAAACTCATCAATCCTATTTTTATTTAGCAGAAAATGTGCATAATTCGTTCGGGTAAACAAATGAGTTGGAAATTTCTCGTATGTTTCTATTAGCAACTGATCTGCATTTTCATCCAATTCTGTGGCCTTATATATAATAAACAGATGATTCCTGTAAGTGATATTATCTGGATTATTTTTTACAAGTTCAACCAGTTTCTTAAGCGATTTTTCTGGTTTACTTTCAGACAATCTATAAACGACTTCCAGATTCTTTATTTCATTTTCAGTTACAAATTTGCCAAGTTCAAAATCCTCATCTTCAATAAGGTTATAGTCTGAAAGATTAATAGAACTGATGTCAGATAAAGGGTCTGTTACATGCTTATATCTACAATGAATTTCATAAATTTTATCAATCAGAAGGGAAGCATAATTTACTAAACGGTTTTTTGAGGAATCCTCTATGCCAAAAAAATCGTCATCATCGCCATAATCTTCGTCATCATAAACAAGATTTTCGATATCATCATTAAATTTTTCGGGAATAATTGGGTCGTTGATAATTTCATAGTTGCCCTTTCCGAGTTTCCGGTCAAGCCGGGCAATTGCATCAACATAAGAAAAATGAGGTGTAATTACTAAAAAAGGCTTCCCGTCCGGACCACCAAATTCAATGTCAATCAATTCAATATCCTCAGTATCATCCTCAAGCGCATACTGGGTTACCAACCAGTCTTTATGCGGTATCAGACCAATGTCTTCGGCAAAGGCAATAGCTCCGTAAATGATATTATGAGCAAGAACATAAGGACAATTGATCATTACCAAGGATTGATTGAACTTGTCTAACATCTTATCAAGTTCATCACTTTCAAGGTTAAAGTTGTAAAAAGTATCTTTTAAACCAAGGCATTTCAAATCGATAAGATAAGAAGCCAAAACAATTTTTCCTGAAGGCTGCTTTCGTGAAATATGTATGGAAGCAATCCGTGACTCTTTCCAGTCTTCGTTTATAATGCATTGAAAAATAGGGAGTTCGCGGGCTTTGGTTTTAATATACTTTTCAGCAGATAAAGGAAGCGGAATAATTTTTCCATTTGATTTTTTTGAAGACATAGTATTGAAATTTGTCGGTCAACAATATTTAGTTTAAAACACCAAAAGTATAATTCCACTTTCAATAATTACAAATATTTTGATAAAGATTTTATTTTTTTTTGTTGGGATGATAATTCTGCCGCCACTGCCTGCAAGCATTA
Organism: uncultured Bacteroidales bacterium; assembly: GCA_903923925.1. Lineage (GTDB taxonomy): Bacteria > Bacteroidota > Bacteroidia > Bacteroidales > CAIXZF01 > CAIXZF01. The sequence continues at coordinate 7,940 of CAIXZF010000109.1, read as the reverse complement.
TTTCTTCGATGAATTAATGATAGACGTCAGTAAAACCGCAGCATACAATATTCCCAGCAAGCCTTCCGAAAACACAAGTGCTGTTTTCAGGTAAGTAACCTCAGTATTCATATCCCCGAAACCAATCGTCAGAAATGTATAAACAGAAAAGTACAGAGAATCATTATAGGTTGATTCGAATGTTATCCAGTAAACAAATGAATAGGCAAAAACAATGGCTATAATCCAAAGGATAACATGTACTGGTTTGTAAAAATATCCGAAAAATACTCCAGTCCAGTTCGTTGTTGCTTTCATCAGCTGGTAGTTGATTTCACTGGTTGCTTTTACTGATTTGGCTCCTTTCAGAACAAACCTGTGGTAGATTTCCGAAACTTGTTTCCTGCTTTGTTTTTCCTTTGGAATAAACCGTGAATAACCAGAAATCGCAAGTTTATCGGTATCAAATTCAACATCATTGGACGAAAAGTTAAAAAGCGAATAGTTTGTAATGTCTGTTCGCTCAATTCTGCATAATTCACATTTCAGGTTTTCAAGCGAAACGGTCTCAATCTGTGAACCAAAGACATCAATTTTATCAGCTTTTCCAGAAATCGAAACCGTATTTATTACACTGGTATCAATAGAAATTTTGTTTTTCGCATCGAATGAATTCGCATGCAATGAGTTTGCAATATTCGTTTTATATATAAATATAAAGTAATCAACTTCCTTTTCTCCTCTTCGGATATAAAGATCTTTTTTAAACTCACAATTGAGTATAGTTATACTTAATGGCTTGTCTTTGAGGTAAATACTTATGGGTTCATCAAAAATCAGGTTTTCAAGCAGCATCTCATTATGCAGGGGAAATATCCGTCTGAAACCTTCAGAATGATAATCCTCATGAGATTCCGCACTACGCGAAATCACCCTTTTCAGAAGATCCTCCTTTGTGATGTTTACTTCCATAGTATACGAAAATACATCTTTTTTATCAATCAAAAAGGTTCTGTTCCGGAATACATTTCGAATTCACTCTGGTCATTTATATTGATCAAAACCCGGCCATCCTTCATTTCTATCCTTTTTGCTGACATTTCTTTCAGAACAAGCCTAAGATTGGCATCATCCTGCGGATAATTCCTGATGACTTCTATAGTGCTGCTGTTCAACAAGACCGGATGTCCTCCTTTGTCTCCAAAAACAGGAATTACAATTTCTTCAGTACTTTTTGCAGCATAGAGTTCATCCAGAATATCACTGCTGATAAGTGGATTATCAATATTTTGAATGAAGCAATACTCCGATCGTTTTATCTGATTCAGACCAAGTTTTACGGAGAAAAACCGCTCATATTCCGGATGTTCATTAATGGCAAGGCAAACGTTTTCAGGAAGCAGATTCAATGAAATAAATTCCTCAGAAAGTGCTTTGCCTGCCACAACAATTATCTCTCCACAACCCCAGGCTATATAAGTGGATATTATCCGGGTGATAAAAGTCTCGCTGTTTGCAAGTTGGAGCAGGGCTTTCGGCTGTTTCATCCGCTTTGAAGCTCCTGCGGTGAGAATTACAACTGCTGTTTTTAATGGGCTCATGCGAAAAATAACGAATTGTACAAATGTGCGGATTTTATCGTTCAAACTAGCGTAACAATGTAATGCTTCCTTTTTTTGAATACGCAACTCCGTCTTTCCCGGTGGCAGTTAAATTATAAGCTTATATTTCAGGATATTGTAGGTTATTTTCAACTTGATGTTTCATTCATTTTTATGTTGAATTCTCCGTATGAGATTGATGAAATTTGTTTTGTGTTTGATCAATTGTGATAAAAACAATTCGGAACATTTCATTTATGCCCTAAGGGCAATAAATATTTTATTGATTCTACAATATTCTGAAACATAACCAAATATAATAATAGGTTCCTGCAGACAGTGGTTTGCTTATAACTTTTTAATAACTATTTTTTTGACCTGATCTCAATAAAGGGCATTAGCATACATTCGCAACCAAAAAATTGAAAAGATGAAAAATAATTGGACGATCTCCCACATCCCTAGTCAAAGCGGAAAAATTATGATTGTTACCGAAGGCGACAGCTCCCTTGGGTATGAAACTGTTAAAGCTTTTGCCAAGAATGGTGGAGAGACTATTCTGGCCTGTAAGGACCTGCAGATGGGTGAAATGATTAAAACCGAAATGTTAAAACTACATCCTGCTGCAATAATTGAAGTTATGGCTCTTGATCTCAGAGACCCCAAATCAATTCAGCAGTTTGGCAAAGCTTTTAACGAGAAATATGAACGCCTGGATGTTTTGATGAATATTGGCGACAGCCATACCATCCCCGCCGGTGAATCGGCTAAACTTTTTGGCAAGCATATCAACAGCGACCATGCCGGGCATTTCGTATTAACAACCTTATTGCTGAATAAACTTGCGGTCACTCAAAATTCAAGGGTAATTAACCTTAGTCTTGGTGAGCACAAGCTGAATAAAAAAGATTTCAGCAGGCTTATGAGTCCAAAAGGTCATAGCAATGCCGAAAAACACAAAATTGGAAGTTTCAAATGGACCAATTTATTGTTTACTTACGAATTGCAGAAGTTATTCGAGATGAAAAAAGTAAGTTGTGTGGCTGTTGCAGCCTATCCTGGTCCATCGAACCGAAACCTTGAGCGCAGACTCCGCAATCAATGGTCGTGGCGGTTGTTTAAACCTATATATAAAATGTTCTCAGGCCCCGATTCTCTTGATTCAGCTTTACCTGGCATTCGTGCTGCTTTTGCAACAAATGTAAAAGGTGGCGAATATTTCGGACCAAACGGATTTGTAGAATCAACAGGATATCAGAGCTATAGTGCTGTGCTTCACTTTGTAGCATAACTTTATACCTCCTGACCTTTCAACAATATAGCCCTGTTTATTTATAGATAGGTTCATAAAAATCTGTTTCTGATGTTTCATCTTTTGGCCGTTCATCCCGGGAGAGGTATGAATAAATAACAGGTACTATATACAATGAAAAGAAAGTAGCGAAAATCATTCCTCCAACGACTACAATTCCCAGCGATTTCCTGCTTCCCGAAGAGGAGCCAAGTGAAAGTGCAGCCGGCAGGATTCCAAAAATGGTAGCGAGGGCAGTCATAAGTATTGGGCGAAGCCTCGAGATTGCAGCTTTTTCTATAGCTTCAATCTTGCTTTCACCGGCACTTTTACGCTGATTTGCAAACTCTACTATCAGAATTCCATTCTTAGTTACAAGCCCTATCAGCATGATCATCCCTATCTGGCTGAAGATATTAAGTGTCTGATCAAAATACCATAAGGAGAGTAATGCCCCGAATAAGGCCAGCGGCACAGTTACAAGAATAACCAAAGGATCAATAAAGCTATTAAACTGAGCAGCAAGCACGAGGAAGATGATAACAATAGCGAGAAAAAACACCATCATCAAACTGGAGGAACTTTCAGCATAATCCCTGCTTTGCCCTGCAAGTGCAGTTCGATAGGATGGAGATAATACTTTTCCTGCAATCTGCTGCATCTCGTTAATTCCATCGCCTAATGTATATCCTGGAACCATTCCACTGGAGACTGTGGCAGCAAAATAGTGGTCATAAGCATAGATGGTCGAAGGGCTGATACTTTCTTCCCGGGTTACAAGATTTGAAAGTGCAATAGATTTTCCCTCAATATTGCGGATGTAAATCCTGTCGAGTGCATCAGGTGCATTTCTGTGGTCGCGGTCTACCTGTCCGATAATCTGATATTGTTTGCCATTCATGATAAAATACCCATACCGCTGTCCGCTTAGGGCAAACTGCAAAGTTTTGCCAATAGCCTCAATTGAAACCCCGAATTGAGCCGCTCTTTCCCTGTTTACCAGGATTCTCAGCTCGGGTTTGTTCAACTTCAGGTTGGCATCAATAAACCGGAGAATATTACTTTTTCTGGCCTCCTGCATGAATCGGGGCAGAATATTAACCAGGGAATCAAAGTTTGCTGCTTGTATAACGAATTGAAGTGGCTGACCGGCAAATCTGCTGCCAATAGTGGGAGGCTCAAACGGATAAATACCAATTCCTGTAATCCCCTGCACTTCCTTATTCAGTTTAAGAAAGATCTGACTCTGGGAACGTTTTCTGTTCGCCGGATCGGTCAGGTAAATCAGGTGCATCCCTTTATTTGCAGGGTCAATACTACTCAGGCTGGGAGCTATCATCGATATATTCCTCGTAGCTTCGGGAATTGAATCCTCCACGTATTTACTGAGTTGATCCATGTATTTTTCCATAAATTCATATGTAGCCCCTTCCGGACCCAGGATACCAATACGTATATTGGAACGATCTTCCAAAGGAGCAAGTTCAGAATGAAGGGATTTCCATATAACAACAATGAACACAAGTATTGCCAGCAATAATGGCCATACCACCCATCGTATTCGCATAAAAGCTGCAAGAGAATAGCGATACCTGCGGTTCAGATTGTAGAAAAATGGTTCAGTCTTTTCATATAACCAGTTGAAATGCAGATGATGTTGATTTACCAAAATTTTTGAGCCCATCATTGGAGATAAACTTAGAGCAATAAATGCCGAAATAATCACTGAACCGGCAACCACGATCACAAACTCACGGAATAACCTGCCTGTAAGGCCCTGCAAAAATAAAACAGGTAAAAACACCACTGCAAGTGTTATTGTTGTAGAAATTATCGCACTATAGATCTCTTTGCTCCCCTCTAATGCTGCTTTTTTTGGCCTGTAACCCTGGTCAACTTTCGAATAAATATTCTCCAGAACTACAATTGCATCATCACAAACAAGCCCTATTGCCAATACCAATCCCAGCAGTGTCAGCACATTAATGGACAGGCCTGAAACCCACATGATAAAGAATGTTGATATTATTGATATCGGAATAGCTACCACCGGAATAATTGTTGATCGCCAATCGCGCAGAAAGAAAAAGATGATCATCACAACCAAAATGAAAGCCAATAAAAGGGTCTCTTTAACTTCTTTCACTGAATTTTTCTCGAAAACGGTGAAATCGAAACCAATTTCTACCTCATACCCCTCAGGGATTTCCTTTTTAATAATCTCCACTCGCCGGTAAAATTCTTCAGCAATGGCAATATTATTTGCACCCAGCTGAGGCAATACCCCAATTGCAATACCAGGATGCAAATTATCTTTACAAATTGTTCTTTCATTTTCTGCACCCAACTCGGCATGTCCAATATCGCTAAAACGTAATAACTGTCCATTATTCGACTTGACAATCAAATTGTTAAACGATTCAGGCGTAGTTAATAAACCAAGAGTTCTGATACTCAATTCAGTTTGATCTCCTTCTATTCTTCCTGAGGGTAATTCCTGGTTTCCTTTGGTTACAGCATCTACTAAATCCATAGGGGTTAGCCCTTTTGCATGCAGTTTATCAGGATCGACCCACAAACGCATGGCATATTTCTTTTCTCCAAAGATCTTTACACCAGAAGTACCGGGAATAGTCTGTAAACGGTCTTTCACAAAACGGTCTACAACATCGCTGATTTCCAATATAGTATGAGTCTGACTTTTAACAATAAGAAAAATGACAGCATTGGCATTTGCATCGAGTTTTTCAACAATGGGTGGATCAATATCTTTTGGAAGATAACGGGCTGCACGCGAAACTCTGTCGCGGACATCATTTGCAGCTCTTTCCAAATTTTCACCCAGATCGAATTCCACAGTTACAATACTCGATTGTTCTGTTGAGGCTGATGAAACTACTTTTATCCCCTCAATTCTACTAATTTGCTGTTCGATAGGTTCTGTAAGCTGCGACCTGATTACCTGAGCATTAGCACCAGTATAGGTTGTTGTAACAGTAACAATTGGAGGATTCATCTCAGGATATTCCCTATCCGGAAGTGCATAAAATCCTACTACTCCGGCAATAATCAGGAGTAAGGAAAAAACTACTGCCAGCACAGGCCGTTCGATACTTATTGAGGAAAGGCTCATCTTACCAGGTTTTAATAATTTTCACTTTTGCATCCGGCTTAACCTTCATAAATCCGGTAACAAGAATGGTATCTCCTTTTTGAATACCGCCGGTAATCTCAACCATCTTTTCAGTTCTCATTCCAGTTTTCACTTTCCTGACCTTTGTGAGCCCTTTTTCAATCGAATAAACAATATATCCTGCCGGAGTTGGAATAAGTGCCTGTGTTGGAACATATAAACCTGGCACAGGCGAATTAGCAATGAGGTTCACTGTTACTGAAGTCCCGGCTATCAGGTTTGGATCGGGCGACTGAACCACCGCCAGAATGCGCAGATTTCCTGTAGCTGAGTTGATGGAAGGATCGCAGGCTTCCACAACAGCTGTCAGAGGAGTTGGCATCCCTTCCGGGCGGAACGAGACCTTATCTCCTTTATGGATTGCATTTGCAAAACTCTCGGGAACTGCCATATCAAGTTTCAGCCGGCTCAGGTCTTCAAGGCTGGTTAGCACAATTCCGGGACTTACTAAGGCGCCAATACTCACATTTCTAATACCTGTCCTTCCGGAGAATGGAGCAATTATTCTTGCCTTTTCAATTTGTACCCTGAGAGATTCCTCTTCTGCCTCAAGAACTTTTCGTTGGTTAACTGCTTCATCGAATACTTGTTGACTAATACCGCCAGATGCCAATAAGGATTTATCCCTTTTCTCCGTTTCTCTGGCCAACTCCAATTGAGCGTCAACTTTTTTCAGGGAAGCTTTCCACTCGGCATCGTCCAGCTGAAAAAGAAGTTCTCCTTTTTTCACCTGGCTACCTTCTGTAAAAGGAATTGCTGTGACCCGTCTTGCAAGTTCACTCACAATCTCCACTCTTTCATTGGCCCTGATGTTCCCAACAATGCTGAGTGCGGAATTTAAAACAGTATCACGGGCAAGGTAGCATTCTGCCAGTATAAGGGGATTGGAAGGTTTGGCTGTTTTCAATTTATCCCCGGAATAATTCTGATAGATTTTTATCCCGATCAGAATGCCAAGAATAGCAACAACTATGGGAACAAGGTATAATTTTTTCATATCTTGAAAAATTATCTCTAAGGTATGCAATTTATTCAGATACCTCAGGATAATTATTGCTATTTCAGAGCTTAATTTTCATTACCGATTATTGATACTCCCTTCATAAATTGAAGTTCTTAAAGCAGGCAATATATAGTTGGTGCTTCTAAAGCTGTTTCTAAAGCGAATCCTCAATTCTTTCAAATTTCTGATAAGTTGGAGATGCCTTATCAAATTTGAAATTTATCCTGACCTTATTTACTAAAATACTTTAGTATAAGCCCTTGAATTACAGCCTTACTTAAAGGCTTGGTAACATAATCATTACATCCTGCGTTTATTGCTTTTTCTTTGTCGCCAATGAGGGCATACGCCGTTTGAGCTATTATAATAACATCTTTGTTAAACTGTCTGATTAGCGTGGTCGCCTCATATCCGTTCATTTGGGGCATTTTAATATCCATGAAGACCAGGTCAATGTCTGGATTAGCCCGGCAGATTTCAACGGCTTCTTCCCCTGTTGTGGCCTTAAAAATCTTTTTACTAAACATTACAGTTGAGATGCTTAGTAAGATTTCGGATTGTTCGTTATCTTCCGCTATCAATATGTTCAGACCATTTATTTGAGCTCCTATACCATCATACGGAACCTCATAATCAAATAATTTTTTCTCTTCTGTAACCGCATTGTATGGAATAGTGAAATAGAAGGTTGAGCCTTTCTCCAACCCGCTTTCTACCCAAATTTTCCCACCTAGCATTTCAACATAAGCCTTAGAAATTGATAGCCCCAGTCCGGATCCCTCATATCCCCTCGAAAATCCATCTTCAGTTTGCCGGAATCGTTCAAATATTATTCGCTGATGTTCCTCAAGGATTCCTTTACCAGTATCCTTT
>CAIXZF010000108.1 GCA_903923925.1 uncultured Bacteroidales bacterium | reverse complement strand
GGCAGAAGGCAGGAGGCAGAAGGCAGGAGGCAGAAGGCAGGAGGCAGAAGGCAGGAGGCAGAAGGCAGGAGGCAGAAGGCAGGAGGCAGGAGGCAGAAGGCAGGAGGTTTATTTCCATTTTCTATATGAACTATGTGATGAAAATAATTAGTGTTTCCCGGAAAAGAATAAAAATTCTATTTTAGCAAATAAAAACTCCTCCAGATATAATGCTGGCATACGACTTTCATTAATGAATCAGATCAGAAAATATCAGCATTTGCTTCTATTCCTATTGGGCATAATTTTATCGCTGAGCTCCTGGTTTTTTAATCCATTTTCCCTTGACCCGCTTGCCAATAAAGCCGTGGCAGTGGCGGTGCTAATGATTTCCTGGTGGATCTCCGAGGCTTTGCCAATGCCGGTAGTTGCGCTGTTACCAATCGTCCTGAATCCGCTCTTTCAGATCGGAACAATAGAAGAAACTTCAAAAGCTTACAGCAATCCTGTAGTTTTCCTGTTTATGGGTGGTTTCATGATCGGACTTGCCATTGAGAAATGGAACCTCCACAAACGTATTGCCCTCGGAATCGTAAAACGTACCGGAACCAGCGGCAACAGAATCATACTGGGGTTCATCATTGCCACAGGATTTATCAGCATGTGGCTGAGCAATACCGCCACCACCATGATGATGTTCCCGATTGCATTAAGCGTAATTGCTGTAATGAAGGACCACGAAAAACCCGGGACCAATATGGCTAATTTCTCGCTGGTGCTGATGCTGGTGATTGCCTACGCCAGCAATATTGGTGGAATGGGAACAATTATCGGCACACCGCCAAATGTGGCTTTTGTTGGTATTATTGAAAAACGATACGGATATACAATACAGTTCTTCGATTGGATGATGCTCTGCATCCCTCTGGTAATCATATTATTGGCTGCCTTGTATTTTGTACTTGCTAAGATGCTTTTCCCAAACAATATCAAAAACAGCAAAGAAGCCGACACCTTTATTAAGGATGAAATCAGGAGCCAGGGAAGGCTTTCTGTTGCTGAAAAAAGAGTGTTGATCGTTTTTCTGTTCACGGCAGGATTGTGGATTACCAAAGACCTGCTCAACAAGATTGGATTGTTCAAACTCGACGATAATATGATTGCAATCATTGGCGCCATTGCACTTTTTGCAATCCCAAGCGGCAGCAGGAAAGAGAACAAAATTCAAATGCTGCTTGAATGGAAAGACACCTCAAAAATGGCCTGGGGAATTTTGCTGCTTTTCGGAGGAGGAATTGCACTGGCGAATTCCCTTGAAAAAGCAGGCGTGATGAGCCAGATCGGCATTTGGCTTGCAGGCTTCAGCAACATCGGAGGTTTTGGTCTTGTGCTGATGATTGCAGTAATTTCGATATTTCTGAGCGAACTCATGAGTAATGTGGCTCAGGTTATTGTGCTGGCTCCGGTTTTGGCAGCACTGGCTGATGCCTTGCACCTCGACCCGCTGTTGCTTGGAATCCCGATGACCCTTGCTGCAAGCGCTGCATCCATGCTGCCCATGGGAACACCACCCAATGCCATCGTTTTCAGCAGCGGACTCGTTCGGATGAAAGACATGATGCGGGCCGGATTTGTAATGAATATAATCAGCATAATCCTGATTACGCTTTTCTGCTGGTATTTGCTTCCGGCGATCATGAGCATGCTTAAATAAAAAAACTTCAGCAATCTCTTGGAATTCTAAAAACTAATTTCGATCTTTGCACCCCCAAAATAGAAAATATCATGGCAAGAGTTTGTCAAATCACAGGAAAAAAGGCAATTGTAGGAAATCATGTTTCCCACTCTAATATTAAGACCAAAAGGAAATTCAATATCAACCTTCAAACCAAGAAGTTCTACCTTCCGGAAGAAGACAGGTGGATTACCCTAAAAGTTTCTACTTCAGGTATTAAGGTTATTAATGTTAAAGGAATTACTGCATCGCTTAAAGACGCGAAGCTTAAAGGATATCTCTAGTTGATGATCCTGTAAGGATGCTGTTTCGCTGTTACTCATCCGGGTAACAGCTTTTTTTTTATAGGCATAAGTTGAAATCCGTAATAAAATCCACCTTTACCCGTTTGTTAAATTTCGTTTTACAACGTTCTGGATGAAACACTATTTATCAACTTTTATACTTCTGATTTCCAGCATTTTATTGGCAAATGTAGCCAATTCCCAAAGTTTCGATGCAAACCTCGTTCAGTTCTCTGGTGTTGTTGTAGCAGCAGATAGTCTGCAAGCTGTACCCTATTGCGATATCCTCATAAAAAATGCAAACAGGGGAACAACTTCCGACTACAATGGCTATTTTTCTTTTGTTGCACTGAGAGGAGACAAAATCGAATTCAACGCCATCGGTTTTAAAAAAGCTACTTTCATTATCCCCGACACCATCAGCCGGAACCGATATTCCTTAATTCAGGCGCTCACCGACGATACCATTTTTCTCGCTGAAGCCTTAATTTACCCCTGGCCAACAGTTGAACAGTTCAAACAGGCCTTTATCAATGCTCATATCCCCGACGATGACTACGAGTTAGCACGTAAAAACATGGAAAATGAGGCGCTCAAAGCAAGAGCAACTGCTATGCCAATGACGGCTTCAATGAATTTCCGCAATGCAATGGACAGGCAGACTTCAAAACTTTACTATGTAGGACAGGTGCCGCCAAACAATCTTTTAAACCCTTTTGCCTGGGCGCAGTTCATAAAAGCATGGCGCGACGGTAAATTAAAACTATCGAAACAATAAGCTCCCGAATCTTAAATTTCTAAAATACCACATCAAAACCTTGACGCTTACTTTGAATACTATCTGCACTGCTGTTTACAGACTTTTACTTGTTCTGATTGTGTTGATTTTAATTCCCGAAATCACCTCCGCTCAAAGCAAAGCTATTGTGTATGGCAAAGTTACGGATGCCGGAAATCATGCCCTGCCGCTGGTAAATGTTTCTGTGTTCGGCAATACTACCGGTGCCGTTACAGATAATAAAGGGAATTACAAACTGGAAATCCCTGCTGATAAAGATATTACACTGGTCTTCTCATTTATTGGCTACCATTCTATCAGGGAAAAGCTAAAACTTATTGCTGGCGAAAAGCGCGAGATCAACAGAATATTAATTGCCAAAACCACAGAACTTGGAATTCTCGAAGTAAAGGATGATAAAATTAACCGTGGCACTAACCTGGTGAAAATAAATCCAAAAACTGCAACACTTATCCCAAGTGCTTCCGGAGCTGGCATTGAGACTCTTGTTAAGACCTTATCCGGCGTGTATTCCAACAATGAATTAAGTTCCCAATATTCGGTGAGGGGCGGGAATTATGATGAAAACCTGGTGTATGTTAATGATATTGAGATCTATCGTCCTTTTCTGGTTCGCTCGGGACAACAGGAAGGACTGAGCTTTCTGAATCCTGATATGGTTTCTTCTATCCTGTTTTCGGCAGGAGGATTTGATGCAAAATATGGAGATAAAATGTCGTCGGTACTGGATATTCAGTACAAACGACCCCAGGAAGTATCTGGTTCTGTAACACTTAGTTTACTTGGAGCCTCTGCTCATTTTGAAGGTTCTGCAATTAAATCAAAAAAAGATTCGAACGGCAGGAAGCGCCTCGGGTATTTGCTTGGAATCAGGCAGAAATCGAACCAATATGTATTAAACAGTTTGCAGACAAAAGGCGAATACAGGCCATCGTTTACGGATGTTCAAACTTATATAACTTACGAACTTTCAAAAAAATCGGAACTCGCTTTTCTGGGTAATTACGCTAAAAATGTTTTCAAAATGGTTCCTCAGGACAGGGAAACAGCCTTTGGAACAATTACAGAGGCCTACCAGTTCAAGGTATATTTCGAAGGACAGGAACAGGATAAATTCGACAATTACCTTGGTGCGCTTACCTATTCGTTCCGTCCGAACGTAAAGACTTCCTTTAAGCTTATCGGCAGTGCTTTCCGCACGCGTGAGCAGGAAACATTCGATATTCTGGGACAGTATTACCTCAGCCGTCTCGAAACCGACTGGAGCAGCGATAAATTCGGAAGGCCTACAGAACCGATTGGCGTTGGAAGCTATCTGAATCATGCCAGAAACTACCTGGATGCCAGGGTTTACAACCTGGAACAGAGGGGAAGCTATGATTATGAGGGGAAGTTTCTTAGCTGGGGAGCAAAATACCAGCACGAGATTATTAACGACAGAATGAGTGAATGGACGCTAATCGATTCAGCCGGGTATAGCCTGCCACATCTACACGATTCAGTGGGCTTTGTAATTCCTGCTATTCAGCCAACATATACCCTTGAACTTCAGGATGTTGTTAAATCTAAAAATACACTTGAGTCGAACAGATATTCAGCCTTCGTTCAGAATACCTGGAACCTCAATACAGATAGCACCAAACTATCGCTTACTGCCGGTATCCGCGGGCAATTATGGGATGTAAACAAGCAACTTCTTATTGCGCCAAGGGTTTCGGTTTCGTACAAGCCAAAATGGAAGAAAGATGTTCTTTTCAGACTTGCAACAGGAATTTATCATCAGCCACCCTTTTACAGGGAGCTTCGCGATTCAAAAGGCAATCTGAACAAGGATCTTAAAGCCCAGACTTCTTACCAGATCGTTGCTGGCAGCGACTGGAATTTTTCATCCTGGAAGCGACCTTTCAAATTTGTTTCCGAGGTGTATTACAAATACCTTGAAAACCTGGTTCCTTACGAAGTCGATAACGTTAGAATCCGCTATAATGCCAGGAATAACTCTAATGGCTATGCTGTTGGCGTTGATCTGCGCGTAAACGGCGAATTTGTGAAAGGTACCGAATCCTGGGCAAGCATGTCGGTGATGCAGACAAAAGAGGATATTAAGGACGATTTCTATGTTAATAGCTCCGGCGACACTGTTCATCCCGGATTTCTCCCCAGGCCTACCGACCAGCGTGTAATTTTTAATTTATTTTTCCAGGACTTCCTGCCGCACAATCCAACGTTCAAGATGTACCTGAATGTTATTTTCGGCAGCAGCCTGCATTTCGGTCCGCCAGATTCGCCTAAATACCTCCACACTTACAAAATGCCTCCATACAAACGTGTAGACATAGGGTTTTCTAAAATGATAAAGGGTGATGAGGCGAAAGTCTCCGAGAAAAGTCTTCTGAGGCATTTCAAACAGGTTTGGGTGAGTCTGGAGATTTTTAATCTGCTGCAAATCAGCAATACCATTTCCTATTTCTGGGTTAGTGATATCAGCAATAAACAGTATGCTATCCCTAATTATTTAACGCCCAGACAATTAAATCTTAAACTTTACGCACAGTTTTAACCGTATTCAGTACCGTGGCAAAAGAAGGAAGTATAGCTTGTTACCACTGTGGTGAAGATTGTGTACCCACTCCAATTCCGTTTGATAGCAAATCCTTTTGTTGTTCAGGATGCAGAACAGTTTACGAAATCCTTAGCCAGAATGGTGCCTGCGACTATTACGATCTGAATACAAGTCCCGGAATTAAAGCAAACAGCCGGGAAACCGGGAATAGATATGCCTACTTAGACCAGGAAGAGATTCGGAAAGAGATCCTGGAATTTTCGGACGGAGGAATCAGCACTGTTAAATTCTTTATTCCCGGGATTCACTGCAGCTCCTGCATCTGGCTTTTAGAGAACCTTGGCAAACTGCAGAAAGGAATTGCTCAGTCGCATGTAAATTTTGCAAAAAAAGAGATCAGCATTACGTTTCATGATGACAGCATTAGCCTGAGGCAGCTTGTTGAGCTTCTGGTTTCTGTGAATTATATTCCGGAAATTTCCATGGATAATGTTCGGAAAAAGACAAAACGAAAAGTAAATAACAGCATTTATTTCAGACTGGGTGTTGCCGGATTCTGCTTTGGAAACATCATGCTTTTCAGCTTTCCCGAATACCTTGCCGGAGGAGATTTTATAGAAGGCGTTATCGTGACCAACCTCCGTTGGTTCAACCTTATTTTTTCGCTGCCGGTTATTCTTTATTCAGGAAACATTTACATCATTTCTGCTTGGAAAGGAATAAAGAAGAATTTTATCAGCATCGATGTGCCGATAGCATTGGGTATTCTTGCCCTGTTTTTACGAAGTGCCTACGAAATCCTGAGTAATTCAGGACCAGGTTTTATGGATTCCCTTGCCGGCCTGGTATTTTTTCTGCTGATTGGCAAATGGTATCAGGGCAAAACCTATGAAGCCCTTTCCTTTGAACGTGATTATGAATCGTATTTCCCGGTTTCTGTTACCGTTTTGAATGATGATGGAGAAGAAACCATTATTCCTTTAGGCAAAATAAAAATCGGACAGCGGATTCTCATCCGAAATCAGGAGCTGATCCCTGCTGATGGGCTGCTGGTTAAAGGCGAAGGAAACCTCGACTATAGTTTTGTAAGTGGCGAATCGAACCCTGTGAATAAAGCTACTGGCGACAGGATTTTTGCGGGTGGAAGGCAGCTGGGGAGTTCCATTGAAATTATCGTTGAAAAAGAAGTTGCTCAGAGTTATTTAACAGAACTCTGGAATCGGGAAACACACGAAAAATTTACCAATCCCAAGATTACCACACTCATAAGCCGCATCAGCAAACGTTTTACCTATGCTGTTATTCTGATCTCCACAGGTTCAGCCATCGCCTGGTTTTTTATCGATCCTTCGGTTTCAATAAATGCATTTACCTCTGTTCTGATCGTGGCTTGTCCCTGTGCACTTGCCCTTTCAATGCCCTTTGCCTACGGAAATACGATGCGGATATTCGGAAGAAATGGGTTTTATCTCAAAGAAACACAAGTAGTCGAAATTCTGAGTAACATCGACACTATCGTGTTCGACAAAACCGGAACTTTAACCCAAAACGATGATTTCGACATTAGCTGGGACAAACTCAACCTTGATGCAAAAGAAAGGGAATTGATAATGGCGCTGGCCAAACAATCAACACACCCGGTAAGCAGTGCAATTTACAAATCGCGAACAGGCATTATTAATCAAACAGTTGAGAAGTTTGAAGAAATCGTTTCCCAGGGAATTTCAGGCATTGTGGAAGGGAACACCATTAAACTTGGGTCATCTGCCTTCGTTAACACCAACTCAACCGCCGAACAGAACGCTGATGGTAACAGGGTTTTTGTATCGTTTAACAACGAACTTAATGGGTATATCCTTCTGAAAAACAAATACCGTCAAGGTTTCAGCAATGTTATTTCCCTGCTCGGACGCGATTATGATCTTCATGTTCTTTCAGGAGATAATGAAGCAGAGCGGGAAAGATTGTCTGAAGTTTTCGGAAGTTCGAAGAATATGTTTTTTAAACAGACGCCTCATGATAAGCTTGAATATGTGCGTAAATTGAAACTAAAGGGAGCAACTGTACTCATGGTTGGCGATGGACTTAACGACGCAGGCGCTCTGCAGGAAAGTGACCTTGGAGTTTCAATTGCCGATGATGTTTACCATTTTTCGCCCGCCTGCGATGGCATTCTTGATTCAGGACGCTTCGAAACCCTTGGAAACTTCATCAGATTCAGCAAGACAAGTGTTAAAATTGTTAAATTTAGTATCCTTATTTCCCTTTTGTACAACATAACCGGAACAACTATTGCTGCCTTCGGACTATTGACCCCAATTATCGCAGCCATCTTAATGCCACTGAGTTCTGTAACCGTTGTAGTGTTTGTCACCCTGTCGACCAGCTACTTAGCTAACAAAAGAGGGATCAGCAAACGGTATTCTACTCCAAAATAGCAGCTGTCGTTATTTAGAATTATTCTAAATGTTCATGCAGAATTAACAATAGCTGTATTTTTCCATTGAAGTACTGTAATGTCTTTTTATTTTTGAGTGTTAATATTCGCAGAAAATGGGAGTACTTATTCTATTGATAAGTTTCAGCATTGTTGTAGCTGTTGGTTTTCTTCTTGCTTTTATCTGGTCGGTAAGAACCGGGCAGTATGATGATGAATATGGAGATTCTGTAAGAATCCTTTTTAAGGATGATAAACCTGACCCGCCTGTTAGCATGTAAATTCCAAATATTAAACAGATAATCAACCAATTTCATTAATTTATGGAGAATCCGACTTTTTACTACGACAACAAAATTGTCAAGTCCTTTGCCTATGCGACCCTTTTCTGGGGTGTGATCGGCATGCTAGTAGGCTTATATGCAGCATTGCAGTTCATATGGCCGGGCCTGACGTTTAACATTCCTTACACTACATTTGGCCGTATCAGGCCAATACATACGAATGCAGTAATTTTTGCATTTGTTGGTAACGGAATGTTCACAGGTATTTACTATTCCTTGCAGCGCCTTACCAAGGCAAGGATGTTCAACGATGTGTTGAGCAAGGTTCATTTCTGGGGCTGGCAATTAATCATTGTTTTAGCTGCATTATCCTTTGCATTCGGTATCACTACCGGTAAAGAATATGCTGAACTGGAATGGCCGATTGACATTCTGGTAGCCTTAATCTGGGTTGTTTTCGGATGGAATATGCTAGGTACCATTATTAAACGCCGCACTCAGCATATCTATGTGGCTATCTGGTTCTACATTGCAACTTTTGTTACAGTTGCTATTCTGCACATTGTAAATTCAATTGCAATTCCTGTAAGTTTATTTAAGAGTTATCCTATTTACGCTGGTGTTCAGGATGCTTTGGTTCAATGGTGGTATGGTCATAATGCAGTTGCATTCTTCCTTACAACTCCATACCTGGGATTAATGTATTACTTCCTTCCGAAAGCAGCTAACCGTCCTGTTTATTCCTACAAATTATCGATTATTCACTTCTGGGCTCTCATTTTCCTTTATATCTGGGCAGGTCCGCATCACCTTTTATACAGCTCATTACCTAACTGGGCTCAGTCGCTTGGTGTTGTATTCTCTATTATGCTTATTGCACCATCATGGGGAGGTATGGTTAACGGTCTGCTAACACTCCGCGGTGCCTGGGACAAAGTACGCGAAGATCCAGTTTTAAAGTTTATGGTTGTTGCTGTAACAGCTTATGGTATGTCGACTTTCGAAGGGCCGATGATGTCCTTGAAATCAGTTAATGCTATTTCACATTTCACCGACTGGACTGTTGGGCATGCGCATATCGGCGCTCTTGGCTGGAATGGTTTCCTTACCTTCGGTATGCTGTATTGGCTTATCCCTGTACTTTTCAATACTAAGATTTATTCAAAAAAGCTTGCCAATACTCATTTCTGGCTTGGTACCCTTGGAATTATTATGTATGCCGTGCCTCTCTACTGGGGTGCTATTACACAAGCCTTAATGTGGAAAGAATTTACCCCTGAAGGAATGCTCCGTTATCCGAATTTCCTTGAAACCGTTACTCAGATTATCCCGATGTATGCTACAAGGGCTATTGGTGGTGGTTTATATATTACCGGTGTTCTGTTTGGTGTTGTTAACATCATTAAAACTGTTAAAACAGGCAAATTTGTTGGCGACGAAGCAGCATCAGCTCCAGCTCTTGTTAAAGCAGGAGGAAAAGCTGCAGGAGAAAGTACACATCGCTGGCTCGAAAGAAAACCAGTTCTTTTTATGATTCTTGCTGTTGTTGTTATTCTGATTGGTGGTTTGATTGAAATCGTTCCAATGTATTTAATCCGTTCAAACATCCCTACAATCAGCAGTGTTGGCCCATATACCCCGCTCGAACTTCATGGAAGAGATATCTATGTTAGAGAAGGCTGCTACACCTGCCACTCACAGATGATTCGTCCATTCCGTTCAGAAACTGAACGTTACGGTGAATACTCAAAAGCAGGCGAATTTGTTTACGATCATCCATTCCAATGGGGTTCTAAACGAAATGGTCCGGATCTGGCCCGCGAAGGTGTGGTTACAGGAAGACAATACAAACCCAATTCCTGGCATTACCAGCACATGCTTAATCCTCAGGCACTCAATGTGCAAAGCATCATGCCTTCTTTCAAATGGCTAATCAGTAACAAACTGGATATCAGCACTACAGCAAGAAAAGTAAAAGTAATGCAGTTCCTGGGTGTTCCATATCCTGAAGGTTATGACAAAATTGCTAACCAGGATCTCATCAAACAGGCTACTGAAATCTCTGAAAACCTAAAAGCTTCCGGAATTCAGTGCGATCCTGACAAAGAAATTATTGCTGTAATTGCATACCTGCAACGCCTGGGTACCGACATTACCCGGACAGGCCCGGCAGTATCTTTTCCATTATCATCAAATAAGTAAAAGATATGCTAAGGCAGTTTCTTCAGAATCTTCAAGGGGTAGACGTGTACGGTATTTTGTCGACACTCATTTTCTTTGTTTTCTTTTCAATTGTAGCGTATCAGGCTATGAAAATAAAGAAGGAGGATGATCGTAAATATTGTCGTTTTCCCCTTGATGATGAAGATCAAGATATTCAAAATGACCAGGACAATAAAAAAAATTAACATATGGACTTAAACGAAAACAGACCCGTTGAGAAAGATGAACTAACCGGTGATAAAATTATTTCCGGCCATGAGTATGATAACATTAAGGAGCTTGATAACCGCCTTCCGGGCTGGTGGATCGGACTGTTTGTTATCACGATCATTTTTGCTGTTATCTATGTTTTCCGCTATCACATCATGCATTCTGCTCCACTTCAGGAAAATGAATACAGAAATGAAATGATTGCGGCTGCTGAAAAATACAAAAACACCACAACCAGTGCCACTGTTGATACAGCAACACTGATTCGCCTTTCAGATGAGGCTAGTTTAGCAACCGGCAAAGAAGTTTTCACAAAAAACTGTGTTGTTTGCCATCTTGCAGGCGGCCAGGGAATTGTTGGACCAAACCTCACTGATGAATACTGGATCCACGGCTGCACTTTTAAAGACATTCACAACACAATTACTGTTGGAGTGCCTGAAAAAGGAATGATTTCGTGGAAAGCACAGCTTAATCCCCTGCAGATTCAGCAGGTTGCAAGCTATGTTATGTCGCTGAAAGGCACCAATCCACCGAACCCAAAAGCTCCGCAGGGTGTAAAATGTGAATAATGGATAATCCTGATCTGCAACGCCCGGACGAGAATAATTTCCGTGATCGTTTGGCTACTATTGATGATAAAGGTAAGCGAGTATGGGTCTTTGCAAAAAAACCTTTCGGTAAGCTTACAACTGCCAGAAACTTTGTTGGAATAATCCTGATGATATTTTTCTTTGCTGTCCCGTTTATCAAGGTAAACGGGCAGCAATTTTTATTACTCGACGTCTTGCATCGGAAATTTGTGCTGTTCGGAGTCCAGTTCTGGCCTCAGGATTTCCACCTTTTCTTCCTTGCAATGATCTCCATGATGGTGTTCGTAATTCTCTTTACCGTTTCATATGGTAGAATCTGGTGTGGCTGGGCTTGCCCGCAAACTATATTCATGGAACTCATCTTCCGCCGCATTGAATACTGGATAGAAGGTGACTCATCGGAACAGAAAGAACTGAATAAAAAACCATGGGGCAGCGAAAAAATTCTTAAACGCGGATTAAAACACATCATCTTTTATGTGTTTTCCTTCATCATCGGAAATTATTTTCTGATGTACATTATCAGTTCTGATGAACTCATACATATTATTACAGATAAGCCTGAAAATCATATTGCCGGACTCTCTGGCATGCTTGTATTTTCATTCATTTTCTATTTCATTTTTTCCTGGTTCCGCGAGCAGGTTTGTACCATTGTTTGTCCATATGGCAGGTTGCAGGGTGTTCTTCTCGACAGAAACAGCATTGTAATTTCATACGATTATAAGCGTGGTGAAGAAAGAGGACCTATGCGCAAGGACGAGCAAAGAAATGCTGCCGGAAAAGGCGATTGCATTGATTGCAGACAATGTGTTCAGGTTTGTCCTACCGGAATTGATATCCGCAACGGAACCCAGCTCGAATGTATTAATTGTGCCTGTTGTATTGATGCCTGTGATACTATCATGAACAGAGTCGGGTTTAAACCCGGGCTCATTCGGTATGCATCAGAAAAGATGATTGCAGAAGGCAGCAAAGTGCGCTTCAATGCAAGAATTATTGCCTATTCTTCTGTTTTAGTTATACTTCTGGGAGCAATCAGCTACTTCCTGCTGTCAAGAACAGCTATTGAAGCTACTGTTATGAGAACTCCGGGAATGCTTTTCCAGGATATGGGGAACGGGAAGTTCAGCAACCTTTACGACATCAAACTGGTAAACAAAACCATTGAAGATATACCTGTTGAACTCCGTTTACTCTCCGGAAAGGGCGAGATCCAGATTATCGGAAAACCAATAACTGTGGCAAAACAATCCATTGGTGAATCAACTTTCTTTGTTATTCTTGATAAATCTCAGATTCCTGCTTCAAAAACAGAAATTAAACTGGGAGTTTTCTCAGGAGGAAAACAAATCGACAAGGTTCAGGTTACGTTCTTCGGACCAAATAAATAAGCTATGAAATTTACCTGGGGACATGGAATCCTGATATTTATCATACTGTTCGTTATAGCAACAGTGAGTTTTGTTATTTTTACATTCAGCGTAACATACAACCTCGTTGAAGAAGATTATTATCCAAAAGGGCTGAAGTATGGCGATCAGATTAAAAAGATTGCCAATACCAGCGTTTTATCACAGAAGGTGATAGTAAGCCTGCAACAAAACAACGTGTGCGTACTTTTTCCTGATACCTGCAAAGGACATAAAATCAGCGGAAGCATTCATATTTACAGGCCGTCGGATGAACGAATGGATCAACAGCTTCCTATTTCCCTCGACACATCGAACCAAATGCTGATTCCTGTTGTTAAGATGATTCACGGCAAATATCTTCTGAAGATCGACTGGAAAATCGACGCTACCAGTTATTATCAGGAAGAAACAGTTATGATAAAATAATATGGATTATCTGCAGGCTCTGCTTTTAGGCCTTCTTGGAAGCTTTCATTGCGTGGGAATGTGCGGTCCGATTGTGATCGCACTTCCTTTAAAAAACAAATCCTGGTTCAGCAGAATCAGCAGCAGCCTGCTCTACAATTCCGGCAGGTCGTTTACCTATGGAACAATGGGATTGCTCTTCGGGCTGCTGGGAAGAGGACTTTATCTGGGAGGAATTCAGCAATGGGTTTCTCTTTTTTTAGGAGGAATTATGATTCTGAGTGTTTTCTTCCCCGCACTCTTCAGAAAGATAAGTCTTCAAAGTAAAGCCGGAAATCTGATTGCCCGCATCAAATCTTTATTTGGTAAGATGTTTTCGATACAGAAGTATTATTCACTTTTTATCATCGGGCTGCTCAACGGTTTATTGCCCTGCGGACTGGTTTACGTGGCCCTGGCGGGAGCAGTCATGCTCGGGAATGCTCAGGAAGGCGCGCTGTATATGATACTATTTGGTTTGGGAACAATGCCGGTAATGCTTGCCTTGGCTCTTGCCGGCAATGTAGTAAGCCTGAAATTCAGGAACAAAATCAGGAGGCTTATTCCTGTTTTCATTGTAGTTATCGGTTTATTATTTATTCTCAGAGGATTAAATCTTGGAATTCCGTATTTGAGCCCTCAAATAGAGAAACACAGCTTAAAAGCTAAGTGCTGCCAACATTAATACCACTAACTCTTTTGTTGTTTGGAAATTAACAAGTAAATTTGCAAACTGAAAATCCAAATTTAAATCCATAAAGAATGAAAAAACTATTCGCATTTTTTGCTATTGCAGCATTTGCAGGTGCATTAACCTTCACCTCTTGTGGTGGTGGTGGTAATGACCAGCAGCAGACGTCTGATACAGTAAATGTTAAAAAAGACACTGTAGCTGAGAATCCTTACAAAGATCTTCCAGCTGATATTCAGGCTATGATGCCAAGAGGTAAAGAACTGTATGACACAAAGTGTTTTGCATGTCATCAGAAAGATGGTAAAGGTTTACCAAAGACCTTCCCTCCTCTGGCAAACTCAGATTATTTACTTGCTGATAAAGTTAGAGCAGTGGCTCAGACATTGAATGGTTCACATATGGACATGGTAGTTAATGGCGAGCATTACAACCAGCAGATGGTGCCTCAGGTTACAACCAAAGAAGACGCAGTAGCCATTATCAACTACGTACTTAACAACTTCGGTAATAAAGGTGGTGTTATTACTCTTGATGAAGTAAAAGATGTAAAAATCAAACCTGCCGGAAAATAAGAACTATTTTCTGTAAGAATCTAAAACGAGGACCTTTCTGCAAAGAAGGATCCTCGTTTCTTTTATAAACTAATGAATTACCTACACTATTAATTGGTACTAAACCTAATTCTAAGTGCACTAAGTGGTAAAATAAAACCAACGCCTGTGACACTATAATATATTGAACTGTCTTTGGATTTCTGTAAACTAAAATCAAAAAATTCCATTGAACCATATTTCATATTGTTTGTTTGTTATTTAGAATTTATATAAATAATACAAAATATGAGATCAACAATTTTAAATGTAATCGTACTTACAACTCTGGTAGGCGGAGCTGCTCATGCCGGGAACGACAGCTACCTGTCGAAACCTGCAGGAAGCATTGAATTCACTGCACTGCCCTATGCATATGATGCACTTGAACCTTACATCGACAAGCTGACAATGGAAATCCATTACAGCAAGCACCACCGTGCCTATTACGACAACTTCACTAAAGCAGTAAAAAGTACCAATTTTGAATCTATGACCCTGGGTGATATATTTAAAGATATCAGTAAATATCCAATGCCTATCAGAAACAATGGGGGTGGGTATTACAACCATTTCTTTTTCTGGGATAATATGGCAGCGGCTGGTACAGCCCCGATGAGCAAAGAATTTGAAGCACTTCTTGTGAAGAAATTTGGTTCAATTGATGAGTTAAAAAAACAATTTGGAGATGCGGCAAAAACACGCTTCGGAAGTGGTTGGGCATGGCTAAGCATCGACGATAAAGGCGAATTATTCATTTCTTCCACAGCAAACCAGGACAATCCCCTGATGGATGTTGCAGATAAAAAAGGAACTCCTTTATTAGCCCTTGATGTATGGGAACATGCATATTATCTCAAATACCAGAACCGTCGCCCCGATTATATTGAGGCTTGGTGGAGTGTTGTTAACTGGAAAAAAGTTGAAGAACGCTATAAAACTGCTAAAAAGTAATTGATTGGTTGATTATTGATAAATGCGATTATGAAAGAAACGAGACTGTTATGAAAATGGCAGTCTCGTTGTTTTATAAATAAATTAAAATCCCGGGAAGAGATTATAGTACAAAATCAATATAATTCTCCCTGCTTACAACTTCAAATATTGCTTCAGGATAAGTATTCATAAACATAGCCGGCGCTTTTACGTTAAGTCTGCCCCATTTAAATTCAAATGCAAAAAGCTTACCCTCCTTTTCCTCTATAAAATCAATTTCCTTTTGATCCCAGGTACGCCAAAAATAATTATTGCAATAAATCTTTCTGTATGCCTGCTTTTTAAATCGCTCAACTAGTAAAAAATTCTCCCATATCTGTCCAATATCATTGCGCATTGATAGTGAATTAAAGTTTGCTATCAGAGCATTTCTCAACCCAACATCATAAAAGTAGTACTTCTTTTTCTTTACAATCTCATTTCTTAAGTTTCTGCTGTATCCGCCCAAACCAATAATAACAAAAGCTTTCTCAAGTAAATCAATATATCGGGCAACAGTTTTATTGTCAATTCCGAGGTGTTTTGACAATTCAGTAAATGAAACCTCATTCCCAAGCTGAAATGCAAGCAACCTCAGCAAATTAAAGACTGTTTGAGAGTTCCGTATTCGCTCGAATTCAAATACATCCTTCAATAAATAAGAACCAGTCAGTTCATTAAGAATTTCAACTTTACCAGCTTTATCAGGAGTAGCAATCACTTCAGGATAACTGCCATAAATAAGGTAATCTTCCAGATTCCCGTTTAATTCAAAAGGATTCTGGTAGTTCGAGAGTTCAATTTGAGAAATTGGGAAAAGGCTTATCGTATTCTTTCGTCCTGTAAGTGGTTCACCGACCTGGCCAGCAAGTTCAAAAGATGAAGAACCTGTTGCAATTATCTTTAAATCCGGGAAAGTATCAACCAAAATTTTTAAAGCAGAACCAATGCAAGGAACCTTTTGTGCTTCATCAATTACAATAAGCTCGTAACCACGCACATAATCAGCGAGCAAATTAAAATTAGCAGAACTTAGAACTTCTTTAACCAGAATATTCTCACCAGAATCGTAACGATATTTATAATTTGAGGTGTTAATGAAGTCTTTCACCAATGTGGTTTTTCCAACCTGACGGGGACCATAAATAATCAAAGCCTTTCCCGGTTTCAAATACGTATCCAGGTTCTGATAAATTCTTGGAATTTTCATTTCAAATTAATTAATCCCCAAAATTAGTCTATTTTGAGGATTACAACTCCTTGAAATAGGCCTATTTTGAGGATTTTGATAAAATCTCTAAGAAAATGTTAATTAATGAATCGAGTAGACGGCTCCGCCAGCATTACCTGACGGAGTACGCCTCTCACACCACTGTACGTACGGGTCTCGTATACAGCGGTTCATTAAATTGTGGAGATACTTTTAAGTAGTAATCGAGCATTGATTTATAACCCCGT
>CAIXZF010000107.1 GCA_903923925.1 uncultured Bacteroidales bacterium | reverse complement strand
CTGTTCCTGCTCAGTTTACAGTAACAACTGCAGCTACAGGTTCAGGTACACTTACGTATCAATGGCAGAATGCTACTGCATTGGCAGGTCCATTCGTGAACATTGCAGGTGCAACATTACCAACCTTTGCACCTCCTGCTTTAACAGTAAATACCTGGTACAGAAGAGTTGCAATAAGTACATTGAACACTGTTCCTTGTTCTTCAATCTCAAACATTCTTGCAATTACAATAAATAATGTAACAGCCAGTGTTATTGCCGCGAACCAAACAATCTGCAGCAATGCAATTCCTCTGCCATTTACAGTAACAACTGCCGCAACCGGCACTGGTGTTCTCACCTATGAGTGGCAGAATGCAATAGCTGCAGCAGGACCATTTACGACTATTTCAGGTGCTTCCTTAAATACGTATGCCCCTCCTGCCTTAACTGTTAACACATGGTACAGGGTTATTGTAACCAGCACCCTCAATACTATTGCCTGTACAGCTACAAGCAATGTGGTGGCAATTACAATAAATAATGTTACAGCAAGTGTTATTGCCGCAGATCAAACAATCTGCAGTAATACAATTCCTCTGCCATTTACTGTAACCACAGCAGGAACAGGTTCAGGAGTTCTTTCGTATCAATGGCAGAACTCATTGTCGGCCGGCGGACCATGGACGAACATTACCGGTGCTGGTCTTGCAACGTATGCACCTCCTGCATTAACAGTTGATACCTGGTACAGAGTTGTTGTAATCAGCACATTAAACACAGTTCAATGCACAGCAATAAGTAACGAGCTTCACATCACAATAAATAATGTTACTGCAAGTGTTATTGCAGTGAACCAGACAATTTGCAGTGGCACAGCTCCAGCACCATTTACAGTTACAACAGCAGCTACAGGCACTGGCGTTCTGAGTTATCAATGGCAATCAGCTACAGTTCTGGCAGGACCTTATGGTAACATTAACGGTGCACAGAATGCAACATTTGCACCACCAACCTTAACCGTAAACACCTGGTACAGGGTAATTGTAACAAGCACTCTGAATTCAGTGGCTTGTACTGCAATTTCAAATGTTGTAGCAATTACGATCAACAATGTAACAGCCAGTGTTATTGCAGCCGACCAAACTATCTGCAGCGGAACAATACCTGCAGCATTCACTGTTACAACAGTTGCAACAGGCAGCGGTTTGCTTTCCTATCAATGGTTTGCATCAACAACAGGTGCAGCAGGTACATATACAGCAATTCCAACTGCAATTAATCCAACGTATGCACCGCCAGCACTTACTTCAGATACATGGTACAAAGTGGTTGTTACCAGCATGCTAAACTTTGTTCCTTGTTCGGCTACCAGCAATATACTTCATATTACCATTAATAATGTAACAGCAGGAATTATTGCAGCCGATCAGACAATCTGCAGCAATACTGTTCCGGGAGCATTTACAGTAACCGTGGTTGAAACCGGTTCAGGTACGCTCACCTATCAATGGCAGAGTTCAATAAATTCAGGTGGCGTTTGGACAAACATTGGTGTTAACGGCACCCTGGCAACCTATGCTCCACTTGCATTAACAGTTGAAACCTGGTATAGAAGAATTGTAATAAGTACATTAAATTTAAAAGCCTGCACAGCTACAAGTAATATTGTTAAAATATTTATTAACAATGTTACTGCCGGTGTAATTGCTGCAGATCAGACCATTTGCAACGGCGGAGATCCTGCCCCATTAACCATAACTACAGCACCTACCGGTTCTGGTGTTCTTTCGTATCAATGGCAATCAGCAACTGCAGTCGGTGGTCCTTATGCAAATATTACAGGAGCAATACTTGCCACTTTCGACCCGAATACACTCACTGCCGACACCTGGTTTCAGCGTATTGTTACAAGTACGCTCAATGGTATTGGCTGCAGTGCAACGAGCAATATCATTCACATTACAATTAATAATGTAAATGCTGGTGTAATTGCAGGAGATCAGACTATCTGCAGTGGTGATAACCCTGTTGTTACCACTGTTCCCACGCCACCAACAGGTTCTGGTACTCTTTCTTACAAATGGCAGAGCGGGCCTACTGCAGCAGGACCATGGACAGATATTACAGGTCAAACCGGAACAACGTACGATCCTCCAGCATTAACAGTAACTACCTTCTACCAGTTAATTGTTACAAGTACTCTTAATGGCAGCCTATGTTCAGCCACGAGTAATTCTGTAAAAATCACAATAAACGCTATAACAGCCGGTGTAATTGCAGCAGATCAGACGATTTGTAATGGTGCCGATCCTGTTGCTTTCACTGTTACAACAGCAGCAACAGGTTCAGGAGCACTTTCGTATCAATGGCAGAGTGGACCAACAGCTACAGGAACCTTTACAAACATTGCCGGTGCAACTGCATCAGCCTATGATGCTCCTGCATTGACAGTGAGTACCTGTTACCGCAGGGTGGCTTCCAGCTTACTCAATGCAATTACCTGTTCAGCCATCAGCAATGTAACTTGTGTTACCATCAATGATGTTACCGCAGGTGTTGTTGCAGCCGACCAGACCATATGCAGTGGCGATAATCCAGTAGCATTTACAGTTACAACAGCCGCTACCGGTTCAGGAACCCTCACCTACCAATGGCAGAGTGCTCCAAACTCAGCTGGTCCCTGGGCAGATATCCCCGGAGAAACTTCGGCAGTATTTGATGCAGCAGCTCTCACAAGCAGTACTTGTTACCGAAGAGTAGTAACCAGTCATCTTAACCTCAGTCTTTGCAATGCAATCAGCAACTCAATCTGTATTACAGTTAACAGTGTTACCGGCGGAGTGATTGCAGCAGCCCAGACTATTTGTGCAGGACAGGATCCTGCTGCCTTTACCGTTACTACGTTATCAACAGGTTTAGGGCTATTAACTTACCAATGGCAATCGGGAGCCAGTGTAACCGGACCTTTTGCCAATATTGCAGGTGCAACCAATGCAACTTACGATCCTCCAGTACTTACAACAAGTGTTTGGTATGTAAGAATCGCAAATAGTTCTCTGAATTCAATAAACTGTACAGCTCCAAGTAATGTTGTAAAAATTACAGTTAATGCACTGCCAATTGCCAATGCAGGACCTAACGATACGATTAACTACGGATGTACTGCAACATTATCCGGAAGTGTTACCGGTGGCACCAGCACCTATGTATGGGCATGGACTCCATCTGCAATGCTTGCAAATGCTGTTATTGCCGCACCTACAACAGTTCCGTTAACAGCAAGCCAGCAATATATTCTGAGAGTACAGGATAACGCTACCGGTTGCTGGAGTTTGAATGACACCGTGCTGATTACAGTAAACGGAACAGCATTATCAGTTGCTGTTACTGCAACTCCATCAATTGTATGTTTTGGTTCAAGTACAAGCTTACTTGCCACTCCATCAGGAGGTAACCTTGCATACAATTATTCCTGGGCATCTGTACCGGCTGGTTTCACGTCAACTATTGCAGGTCCGGGTGTAACACCGAATGTTGCAACTATCTACAAGGTTACAGTAACAGACGGTTGTACAAGTACCAGTGGTACTGTTTCTGTTAGTGTTACGCCAAAGGCAGAGGTCTTCAGCGGAGTCAGCGACACTATTTGTGCAGGAAATCCATTCCAGGCTCTTCTTGCAACGGGAGATCATTATGACTCTTTGTTGTGGACAAGCTCAGGCACAGGAACCTTCATTGATAAGCACATCCTGAATGCTACTTATAACCATAGTGCTCTGGACTTCACGAACGGGACAGTAATTCTGTCGCTGACCGCCTACGGACAAACTCCTTGCGGCGACAGCGTTCATTCGCTGGTGCTTACTATTTCAGAGAAAACGACTGCCTTTGCAGGTAACGATGATAGTATTTGTGCAGGATGGACATACTACCTGGCAGGTGCAACATCAACCAATGCCAATTCTTTAACCTGGTCGACCTCCGGAACCGGCTCTTTCGACAATCTTACAACTCAGAATCCGGTATATACGCCAAGTACCTGGGATATTACTGCCGGCAGCGTTACTTTATCGCTGCATTCAGTTAACACAACACTATTCTGTGGCGATACCACCGACAGTATGATACTTAAGATTAAACCATTACCTAATGTTAATGCAGGTACCGACAAAACGATTTGTATTTACGATACAGTTCAGCTTGGTGCCACAGGTGGTGATTCCTATTTGTGGGGACCAGCTACAGGCTTAAGTGCATTGAATATCGCTAACCCGAATGCTTACCCTCTGGCAACAACAGTTTATATTGTTACTGCCACACTAAATGGATGTTCAGCACCAGACAGTATGACTGTTTTTGTAAATCCGCTTCCACCGGCAAACGCAGGTCCTGATCTCAGTATTTGTGATGGTGATTCTGCAATGCTTAGCGGTTCAGGCGGCTTTACCTACTTGTGGAGTAATGGGTCAACTATGCCAATAACCTTTGTTGCGCCTTCGGCTACCGCCAGTTTCTACCTCTCGGTTACCGATCTTCATGGCTGTAAAAACTCAGATACTGTTGAAGTTGTGGTTCATCCTATACCTCCGGTATGGGTAACTCCGGCGAATCCGGCGATCTGTAAAGACTCTACAATACGACTTACCGGGAATGGCGCTGCAACCTACATATGGGGTCCATCAACCGGATTAAGCGGAACATTCGGACCGAACGTAAACGCCTCACCAAAGCAAACAATGACCTATACGCTGAGTGGAATCAGCACTTTTGGATGCATCGGAAAAAAAGAGGTTACAGTAAGAGTATTCGCCACACCAGTTACTATACTTAGTGACACTACGTATCTTTGTATGGGAACTGACCTTATTCTGAATGCCGGATACAACGACTATTGTGACTTCCAGTGGCAGGATGGATCGTATAGCCAGTTCTATCAGGTTGAACAGCCGGGCATCTATTTCGTAACAGTAAGGAACGATGGTTGTGTGGTTTCAGATACAACTGTTGTTGATATTTGCACCAATGTATGGGTACCCAGCGCATTCACACCAGACGGAAATAATGTTAACGATTACTTCCTTGCCAAGTCGTCCACAAAACTGAAAGACTTTACCATGAGGATATACTCACGCACAGGCGAACTTGTTTACATCACCAACGATATTTACAAAGGCTGGGATGGCACTAAGGACGGAAGCGATGCCCCACAGGGTGTTTATGTGTATGTGATAACATATAAGGGACAGGCAAATATTTCAAAGGACAGTGAAGGTCTGAAAAGAGGGACAGTAACATTGCTCCGGTAATACACAGGATGAGACGTAGCAGTGCTACGTCTCTACGGGGATTTCTCTTTTATAACTTACCTTTGAGCCTATTTCAACAAAATCAACGATGATCCGTCCACATACAACAATTCTGGCTGAAGAGCTGGGAATTGCACTATGGCAATGTGAAAAAACTGTAATGCTGCTGGACGAAGGAGCCACAATTCCTTTTATAGCGCGGTACAGGAAAGAAATGACAGGAAGCCTGGATGAGATAGTTTTATCTACTATACGCGACAGGCTCCAACAATTAAAGGATATGGATAAGCGCAGGGCTTCCATCATCGATAGTTTAAAAGAAACCGGAAACCTGACGGACGAACTTGAACAGCAATTGATTAAAGCGCTAACGATTTCTGAACTCGAAGATTTATACCTCCCCTACCGTCCGAAAAGAAAAACGAGAGCCACCATTGCCAAAGCAAAGGGCCTTGAACCGCTTGCCCGTATGATAATGGCGCAGAACCCAATTGATGTTGAACAAAAGGCTTTCCTTTTTATAGATAAAGAGAAAGAAGTTAATTCTGTTGATGAAGCACTTGCCGGGGCAAGGGATATTATTGCCGAATGGGTTAATGAAAATGCAGGTGCAAGGGGTCGGATCAGGTTACTTTTCCAGAAGGAAGGTGTGCTTCGCTCAAAAGTTGTTACCGGCAAGGAAAAAGATGGAGGGAATTATCAGAACTGGTTCGCCTGGGAAGAAAAGATCAGCAAAACTCCTTCGCACAGGTTATTGGCAATGTTCAGGGGAGAAAATGAGGAATTCCTGAGAGTATCGATTAGCCCTCCGGAAGATACCGCATTTGAAATTCTGGAACGACAATTTCTGCGCAATAACGGCACTTCTGCTCAGCAGGTAAAACTTGCAGTACACGACGGATATAAAAGATTAATGGCACCTTCCATTGAAACAGAAATCCGCCAGACCGCAAAAGAAAAGGCAGATAAGGAGGCAATCAGGGTATTTGTTGAAAATGTAAGGCAGCTGTTGCTTGCGCCGCCACTTGGCCAGAAAAATGTGCTGGCACTCGACCCGGGTTTCCGTTCTGGTTGTAAACTTGTTTGTTTGGACAGACAAGGGAATCTGCTCCATAATGAAACCATCTACCCTCACCCACCTCAAAAAGAAGTTAAAGAAGCAATTAATAAGGTTCAGAACCTTGTTAATGCTTACAAAATCGAAGCCATTGCAGTAGGGAATGGCACGGCAGGCAGAGAAACAGAGGATTTTATCCGGAAAATCCGCTTCGATCGTGATATTATGGCCGTAATGGTTAACGAAAACGGAGCCTCTGTTTATTCAGCTTCTTCTGTGGCAAGGGAAGAATTCCCTGAATATGATGTTACCGTTCGTGGTGCTGTCTCAATCGGCCGCCGGCTCATGGATCCGCTGGCTGAACTGGTGAAGATTGATCCAAAGTCGATTGGAGTAGGTCAATACCAGCATGATGTTGACCAGAAAGAACTGCAGAAAAGTCTCGAAGACACCGTTGTGAGTTGTGTAAACAAGGTTGGCGTTGAATTAAACACTGCCAGCAAGCAGCTTTTGTCCTGTGTATCCGGTATCGGAGCTGTTCTGGCCAAGAATATTGTGGATTTCCGTAAAGCTAACGGCCCGTTTAACTCCAGGGCGAATTTGAAAAAAGTTCCCCGCTTCGGAGATAAAGCCTTTGAACAATCAGCAGGCTTCCTCAGGATTCATGAAGCAAAAAATCCCTTAGACAATAGCGCTATCCATCCTGAAACCTACCATATTGTCGAAAAAATGGCGAAGGACCTGGGCTGCTCCATAAAGGATCTTCTTACCGACAAAGAACTAAGAGGTAAACTCAACCTTTCAAGGTATATCACAAGTACGATTGGACTACCTACATTAACCGATATCATTGCAGAACTTGATAAACCCGGGCGCGATCCCCGCAGTAAATTTATTACATTCGAATTCGATAAAGGAATTACTTCCATAGAAGATCTGGTTCCGGGGATGATATTAAATGGTATCGTGGTTAATATAACAGCCTTCGGTGCTTTTGTGGATATTGGCGTTCATCAGGATGGGCTGGTACATGTAAGCCAGATATCCAATACATTCATAAAAGATCCCAATGAAGCACTGAAACTAAATATGAAAGTTACAGTAAAAGTACTGGATGTTGATATGGATAGAAAACGCATTCAACTTACGATGAAAGAAGTTGAAAAATGAAAAGTGAAAAATGAAAAGTGAAAAATGAAAAAATATTTTAAACGAGGGAAATTAGGGGTACTGGCATTTTTGTTTTTTGTGGTATTATCATCAAATGCTCAGGTATTTCGGGGTCTTGCGATTTGTGGTTTTAACGCAACGCAAGTTGATGGAGATGAAGTATTCGGCTATAAAAAATACGGATGGAATGTGGGTGCCGGCGTGCAAATTCCATTCAAGGATAAATGGTTTATCAGCCTGGAAAACATCTATAACAGGAAAGGTGCTTACCAGCCACCAAGGTTTACCGATTCCTTAAGTGGCGAGTACCGGTTGATCCTTAATTATGTTGAAGTTCCTTTGTTAATTCAGTTTGAAGATAAAAAGACAATGACATTCGGCCTGGGAGTTTCCTGGGGTAAACTAATTGAAGTGAAGGAATATGAGCATGGGAACAGGGTTGCAGCTACAACACTGAGCGGCCCTTATGCCCGTTCCGACTGGAACTTTCTGGGTGATGTAAGATTTGCTCTGTACAAAAGATTGAAATTTAATTTCCGATATGCGTATTCGTTGGGAAAAATCAGAACCAGGACTTTCAATAACAAACAGGAAATCTGGACCCGCAAACAATTCAACAACTTACTTACCTTCAGACTTATATACGTAATTAACGAAAAGATCTCAAGAAAGAAAAAAGAATAAGTACAATGACATATCCTGCATCCTATTACATACAAACACTTCGTTTAAAACCTCATCCAGAAGGAGGCTATTACAGGCAATCGTATAAATCGCTGGAAACAATTTCTAAAAACGCTTTACCAGCAAGGTTCAAAAGCGATCTGACCTTTTCAACAGCGATTTATTATCTACTAGAGAGCAAGGATATTGGTGCTTTTCACAAAATTAACTCAGATGAGATCTGGCATTTCTATGCTGGCACACCATTAATAATCTATTGCATCGATACAATAGGCAATCACCATGAACTGGAATTAGGGCCTAATTTGGAAGAAGGTCAGCAATTGCAGATTGTAATAAAAACCGGGCATTGGTTTGCAGCCAGGGTAAAGGATCCCGACAGCTTCACCCTGGCGGGATGCACAGTATCGCCAGGTTTCGAATTTCACGATTTCACCCTTGCAAACCGTGCAGAACTGGTTAGAGCATTCCCGCAACACGAAAAAATGATCATTTCACTGACACGGTAAAAGACACAGAATCAGATTTTCTGAACTATTTCCTATTGGTTCTTTTACAGGATATTGCAGGTTATTTTCAACTTGATGTTCCATTCTTTTTTATGTGGAATTCTCCGTAGGAGATTAATGAAATTTGTTTGGTGTTTAATCAATTGAGATAAAAACAATTCGGAACATTTCATTTATGCCCTAAGGGCAATAATTATTCCTACCCCGCATTTTCTAATGACATTAAAGTCCCCTGTGCTATATATGTAATGTAAGGTATTAGATTTGAAGTTCAGAAATAATCATTCTATTTATTCTACAATATCCTGAATAAGTACTACTTATCTCTATTTTTGCGATGCCACTGCTTCCAGGAACTTCAGGGCAAGCATCTTTGAAAAAGGTTCGTCCTTCGCCATCCGCTCAGGATGCCACTGAACAGCAATAAGGAATGATTTTCCGGCAGGCTCTTTCCAGCCATAGGCCTCAATGATACCATCCTGTGCTTTCGCCCAGGAAACAAAAACAGGCGCTAATTTATCCACAGCCTGATGATGAAAACTGTTCACCCTCCCTTTTTCCAGCTTTGTTAACTGGTAAAGCCATGATTTTTTGTCAATATTGATGTCGTGAGTGGCACCATCGGCGGTGGCAACACGGTGCTGAATTATGGAATGATAATCCTGATCAATATCAATTATGAGGCTTCCTCCCTGGGTTACATTCAAGATCTGAGCACCCCTGCATATGGCAAAAATCGGAATCTTCTTCTCTAATGCAAGCTTGATAAGCGTTATCTCCAGCGCATCACGCTTTTGATCAAAGGGCCCGCAACGCCCCGCATCTTTTGCCTTCCCATACATCGAAGGGTGTACATCCTGTCCACCAGTTACCACAAGTCCCGAGCAGGTCTGCATCTCTTTCTGAGCATCGGCCAACGACATTCCTGCTAAATCAACATATTCATAATCAGCATTTATCTCCTTTAACCACTTAATATATTGCAAATACTTCTCGTCAGGACTGGCCTTGGAAAAAGCAATTCGTTTTGCAACGCCCTGCTCCTGGGCATGAATAATAGCTGTCGAAAATAAAATCAGACTCATTGATATGTATACGATTAATTTCTTCATTTCTGTTTTTAGGAAAGGTTAAACGGTGTATTTAATCGGCCTCAAAGATAATTCAAACAAGCAAATCTTAAGCCATACACTAAAATGCGAGGTAAAAATCTTTTGTCAGATTTCTGTACTCTTCAGAAAAAGTGTTGTCGGCATTCCGTATTGTGAAATCCTCAGTTGCTGTTACTACCTCTTTCTTACACAGTTCGAGCATAATTCGTACAGGTTCTTTTCCCGGGGCTGACCTTACAGCTGCTGTATTTTTTATGAAAAGATTATTTTCACTGGCAGCCTGGTAAATGTTCTTCACAGACAAAAAGGGGTAAATTAAGGCCAGTACACCGCCAGCATTTAATATTGGAAGACTGCTGTGAAATAAGGAATTCAAACTAAGGTGAATATCGTGCCTGGCAATGGCGCGCTTGGGATCCGGATTTTTAAGAGAGGAGGTAAAGAAAGGAGGATTGCAGCAGATAAGATCATAAGTTTTTACCGAGTTCGCAGCGAAATGAGTGAATTCATCCTGAAACAGTTTAAGCCTGTTGGGCCATGGAGAAGCAAGAAAATTCTCGGCACAACACAAAGAACTCTGCTCATCAATTTCAACAGCATCAAGCATAGCTTTCGTTCGCTGTGCCATCATCAGGGCAATAATTCCGCAACCTGTTCCCACATCGAGAATGTTTGCATATTCATTGCCTTCAATATCATCTGTTCTTGCCCATGATCCAAGTAATACCGCATCAGTACCAATCTTCATGGCACAAGCATCATCCTTTAATGAAAATTTCTTGAACTGGAATGATGGCATAAATTCAGTCGTTCAAACTGATCAAACCTTCAGGAAGGTCAACCAGGATATTCTTTTTCCGATGATCAACCTTAACAATCATCTCCCTAACCAGTGGAATCAGGTATTCCTTTGCACCATCTTTAATTTCCAGAAGTGTTTGTTCCGGTAAATCCATCACACCTTTTACCACACCAAGTTTACCGCTCTGTTTATCACTGACCTTATAACCAACAAGCATTGCAGCTGTATACTCATCTTCTGGTATTCCGGAATAAAGCGATGATGGCAGATAAACATCCATGCCAATAAGCTCTTTGGCTTTTTCTTCACTGTTAGCGTCTGTGAACATCACAATAGCACCGTTGCGGTTATTAAGTTCTACATTTTCGAGATGAAACGGCACCAGGCCATAGGCTGTATCCAGAAAAACAGTTTCAAGTTCCTGGTAATCCACTGGCAGTCCCGGATTAAAAATAATGAGTACTTCACCCCTGAAACCAATAATTTTGGGGATATGTCCGGCTAAAAAATAGTCCTCTTTGTTCATGGAATAAAGGTAATCAATTTCTATATCCATGAATGCAGAATTCTATTTCGCCAGAGGCACAAACGAACCGTCCACATCGCCCACACAGATGGCTTTCAGGTTAGACGTAAGAGTTGATGCCCCACCAATTGTAATAGTGTTTGACGTAGACACCCAATCTCCGGGAAGAAAGCTATTGATGAGGTTAACAAATCTTTTTAGAGCAAACATTGCATCTACTGAATTCACATACCCTGTGCCATCTGTATCGGCAGCCTGCAATTTCAAACCCTGTAAGGCAGCAACGCTCACAAAATGCTTTAAAATGAGCAGCGCATCCACTGCATTTACGCCACCCCAGGGCTTTGTACATGAAGAAACCAGGGTATACGTTCCAGCGCCCAGCTGATTGAACTCAAAATAGCCTGCACTATCGGTGCTTACCTGCCAGCTGTTGCTATTACCCGTCAGGGTGACAAGACAATTGGAAAGCGGACTCGAATTAATGTTATCGTAAGTAAGCGTTCCCTGTATCGTGGAACTGCTGGGCAGCACATTTACAAAAAGGCTGGAATCTGCACCAGTTCCGCAGGTATTCTGCCCCAGCACGCTCAGGTACCCGGAAATAGCCTGACCACCGAAATTAACAGTTATGGTATTGGTGCCTGCACCTGAAACAATGGTAGCTCCTACCGGAATTGTCCAATTATAAGATGAAACCCTTGGCATGGCAGCAACAGAATAAGTAACTGAATCAGTTCCCAGTACGATGGTTGCAGGGCCTGTAATATTTCCGGCTGGCTCCGGTAAGCCATCACAAACAGCCCCACTATGAAAAATGTCTGGCAGTGTGTTAATGTTGAGATCAGAATATTCACATTGCCCTGGAGTAAGCGTATCCCATTGCAAAGCAGAACAACCTCCGTTGTATATAAATTTCAACTCAATCATCGTAGAACTATCAGGAATGCTGATGTTTTTTAATGACCAATACGCCAACCTCCATTGTCCATTGAGATTATTAATAAAAACATTACCAAGAGTCGGATACCAATTCTGCCATCCAATACAAGTTAGTGATGCAGGTAAATAATTAATTACCAGCGACATGGAAGCAATCGAGTCGAAATTCCATACTTTAATCGGAACTATTACTGTATCCCCAACGCATTGCCAAACGGAGTCGATCCGTGTAATTACTTTGCTGATAACCTGCAATTGTGCGCTGGCAGAAGTAACCGGATTACCACATGATGCCAGCACGCAACGGAAGCGGTTATTGCTTAATCCAATTTCACATTGAAAGATCATCAGTGTGTCGGTAAACACGCCGTTACAGTTGGCAGATCCACCGCCCGGCAAAACACCGTTATTAAGATTAACCCATGTACTACCGGCATTGGTGCTCCGCTGCCATTGGTAAGTTGGGGCGCCGGAACTGCTAACTGTAAATCTGGCAGTTTCGTGAGTACTCACAACTGTTGCGTAAGGCTGATGCGTAATGGAAGCAGCAGCATTAAAAACGAATCCATTCGCATAAACAGATGGAAATTCAAGATTTGTACTTGTATAAAAGCTACAGACGCCAGTTGTGGCAGTATCCCAGATAAGCGGGTAATTTCCGACAGGATAATAGGTGAAATGCAGGTTGCACAAGGTAGCGGAAGCAATGCTCACGGGGCTTGATGAAAACCATGTCACTGTTAATACACCATTGGCAGCAGTTGCACTCCAGCTACCCCCGGAAAGGGCAGTGTTTAGGGCAGTTGTGTTTAAAAATATCAAATAATTCTGGTTAAAGTTCAGGTTAAGTGTGAAACTGGTAATATCCACCAGGTTATTTATGGTGACCGGTACTATAGCAATACCCCCGGCACAGGCATATACTTTTCCGGCTTTTACCAGAATCTGGTCGCCCACAATTAAGATAACAGCATTTGAAACCGCGGGCACCGGGCACTCGCCGGTAACAACACAGCGGTATTTATACCCCGACATTGCAATGGTAGCATTATTGATATGCAGTGTATTTGTATTTACATTCATATAAGGCGCCATATTGAGGATATTGGTCCAGGTTGAACCGCTGTTTGTGCTTAGCTGCCATTGGTAATAAAGCGCAAAGCCAAAAGCCTGAACAATGATGCTTACATCGCCACCATTTGCTGTAGACTGATCAGATGGCTGCATTGTAAAATGCGGGTTATCAAAAACCAGGATATTATCTGCAATACTGTTATTTACCAGGTTTGAGTCGACAATGCCGTTTGTAAATGAGATGATGCCAGAAAAAGAAACACTTCCCGGAGGCAGATTGAAAATTGAAACTGTCACAGTGTCGGTTGTTCCGGAAGCTAATCCGCCTGGTTTCGACCAGGAAAACCCAATTTGATTCACAGCATTGACCGACCAATTAATTACGGCTGAGTCGACACTGTTAATCCCGCAATTTTTAACAACAAATCTTACGGGGCTTAAACCGGCACACACAGGCGATTGCAGCAGAACAGCAGACAGGCAGATATCATAATCCAGGGTGCTTATGCTGCTATTTTCCGGCGCACTATAGGCAAATTGTATTAAGAAAAAGGCTGTGATAAGGATAGTAAATCTTTTAATCTCTCCATTGATGTATCCGGGAAATCTGAAAATTGAATTCATTATCCGGTATAATTAAATCGAATAAGCTAATACAACTTATTGCATTAAAGATATGGAATTTATTGCACAAAAAAAGAGGCTGAATCAACTTTTGAGACAGCCTCTTTTTTTTTCCATTGCAACAGCAGGCTGATGCAAATAAGTCGTTTATTCCTGAGCAGCAGCTTCTTCAGCGGCTGGTGCTTCTTCCTCAGCAGGCACTTCAGCAACTTCTTCTTCAGGTATTACAAGGCCTTTAAGAGCAGCCTTAGCAAGCTTTCTTGCTAATTCTTCAGCTTTTTTGGCATTGATTTTAGCTTCATCAGCCAGACGTTTTTTATCACCATCTTTCACTGATAATTCAAGTTCTTTTTTCTTACTGTTGATTTTGCTTTCTTTCTGCTCTAACCATTCAGCAAACTTTGTTTCAACCTGTTCCAGTGTTAATGCACCTTTAGTAACACCTTTCAAAAGGTGATTCTTGTAAATTACTCCCTTATAGCTAAGGATAGCCTTAACCGTATCAGTAGGAGTAGCACCTGTCTGAAACCAGTATAGCGATCTTTCAAAATCGATATTGATTTCTGCAGGTTTTGAAACTGGATTATAGGTACCGATCTTCTCAATAAAACGCCCGTCCCGTGGTGCCCGACCATCCGCAATTACGATGTGATAAAAAGCACCTCCCTTTTTACCAAATCTCTGTAATCTCATTTTTGTTGGCATGTTGTAAACTTTTTAATTTAAATAAATTGATCCTTAAAACTTTAGGCCCGGATTACCCCTACCTTTAGTTTCCCTTAAAAAGGGGTGCAAATGTCCGGTTTCTTTTGACAGGAAACAAGTTTTCAGGAGATTATATTTTTGAATTCACAGGATGTTTCTTTCTTTGCGTTCATTGCGTTAAAGAAAAAGTTTATATACTATTCCCACCAAAACAAAGGACAACCAACCGCCTGGTTTCATTTAAACGCAAAAAATTATACAATTAAAGCTATCTTTGTAATTGATAATTTAAAGATATGCTAACTAAAGAAAAATTAATCGAAACCATCAATCATCTCCCATCTAGATTCTCTGTTGAGGATGTAATTGACAGTATCTATTTATGTTATAAAATCGAAACAGGCCTTCAGCAAAGTGAAAACAAGCAGGTAACTCCAGACCAGGACCTAGAAAAAAAACTCCCTGAATGGTTAGTTTAAATTAGACAGATCAAGCCATTCATGATCTTGTTAATATTGCTGACTTCATTGCAAAAGATTCAGTTAAGTATGCAAAGATTACAGTATTTAGAATACGGAATACATCAAAACAATTAACAAAACTACCTTATAGCGGTCGCATTGTGCCGGAGATATATTCCGAAAAAATAAGGGAGCTGATATTTGGGAATTACAGAATCATTTATACCATTGTTTCTGCAAAACAAATCGACATTTTAACAATTCACCATTCAGCAAAACGATTGGATTTTAGTGAATTAATTTAAATTTCAACTCGTTTTTTTTCTAATAATTTCCGGGACAAGGCCATACGCCAATTTAAATTTTTCTATATTTCTTCAGGATATCAACACCCGGACCTTTTGTTTTCAACATCGTTAATTTGAATGCGGCGGAATGATACTTTTGTAATTCGTATTATTCTTTAAACCCTTATTCATAAGATGCCCGATTTCACACATTTACATCTGCATACGCATTATTCCCTGCTCGACGGTGCTGCCAGTATCGACAGCCTGCTCCACAAAGCCAAAGAAAACGGGATGAAATCCATGGCTATAACCGACCATGGAAATATGTACGGCGTAGTGGAATTTGTGCAACATGCTAAAAAACAAGGTATTAAACCCATCATTGGCTGCGAAATGTACGTGGCAGAAGGTAGCAGGTTCGAAAAACGGGGTAAAATTGACAGAAGTGGCCATCATCTTATTCTCCTTGCGAAAAATCTAACCGGCTACAATAACCTCTGTAAACTCTGTTCCATCGGTTTCCTCGAAGGCTTCTACTATACGCCAAGGGTTGATAAAGAGATGTTACGCTTGTACCACGAAGGAATTATTGCCTCCTCAGCCTGCCTTGGTGGTGAAATACCTGATGCCATTCGAAATCGCAGCGAAGAAAAGGCAGAAGAAGTTCTTCAGGAATACCTCGAAATTTTTGGTGATGATTTTTACCTGGAACTGCAGCGGCACGGACTTCCCGAACAGGAGCAGGTAAACCCGGTATTGATAAGGCTTGCAGAAAAATACAAGCTTAAAATAATTGCTACAAACGATGTTCATTTCACAAATGCCGAAGACAGTGAAGCCCATAACATTCTGATTTGCCTTAACACAGGCAAGGACCTTGGCGATGCACAGGGAATGCACTATACTGGTCAGGAGTTCATGAAGACTCCCAACCAGATGGCAACTTTATTTGAAGATTTACCAGAAGCCATTTCCAATACCCAGCTGGTTGTCGATAAAATTGAAGAATATGAGATTGAACGGCCGGTAATTCTTCCGGTATTCCCATTACCCGAAGGTTTCACTTCCGAGGATGAGTACCTGCGCCATCTCACTTATGAAGGTGCAAAAGTTGCTTACCCCGAACTAACCGATCTCATCCGCGACCGGCTAGATTTTGAGCTGAATGTTATTGCAGATATGGGCTTCGCCGGATACTTCCTTATTGTTCAGGATTTTATTAATGCTGCCAGGAACATGAAAGTGCTTGTTGGGCCTGGACGCGGTTCGGCTGCAGGTTCGGCCGTGGCATTCTGTACCCGGATCACCACTGTTGACCCAATTCTGTACAATCTTCTCTTCGAGCGTTTTCTCAACCCCGAACGTGTGTCAATGCCCGATATTGATATTGACTTCGATGATGAAGGCCGCGACAAGGTTATAAAATATGTCGTTAATAAATACGGTGCCGAGAAAGTTGCACAAATTGTAACTTTCGGTACGATGGCAGCCAGGTCGAGTATCCGCGATGTGGCCCGTGTACTAAAACTCCCGCTGCATGAGGCCGATCGCCTGGCGAAATTAATCCCGAATGTTCCGGGGATGGATCTGAAGAAAGCTTACACTGAGGTTAAAGAGCTTGATGATGCCCGCAAAAAAGGCGACCCTCTCGTTAAAAAAACCCTTGAATTCGCTAAAACCCTCGAAGGCAGCGCCCGCCACACCGGCACCCACGCCTGCGGCGTTATTATTGGTAAGTCCGACCTCAGGGAATATATTCCGCTCAGTACTGCCAAAGATACAGATATGCCTGTTACTCAATATGAAGGCAAATTTGTTGAGTATGTTGGCATGTTGAAAATGGACTTTCTCGGACTTAAAACTTTATCAATAATAAAGGATGCACTGGAGAATATTCGGCAAAGGCATGGAAATCTGATCGATATCGATAAAATCCCGCTCGATGATGAGAAAACCTTTGAACTATTTCAAAGAGCCGATACCGTCGGAATTTTTCAGTTTGAGTCGGAAGGCATGCGTCAGCATCTAAAAAAGCTGAAACCAACAAGTATAGAAGATCTTATTGCGATGAATGCCCTCTTCCGCCCGGGACCAATGGAATTTATCCCGCTCTACATCAACCGTAAACATGGAAAAGAAAAGGTAGAATACCCTCACCCACTGCTTGAGGAAATCCTCAAACCGACCTATGGAATCATGGTTTACCAGGAACAAATCATGCAGGCTGCCCAGGTAATGGGAGGATTCTCTCTCGGAGCAGCCGATAATCTTCGCCGTGCTATGGGGAAGAAGAAGATGGATATAATGGAGAAGCAAAAAGCTGTTTTTATTGCCGGAGCTGCAGTAAAAGGTGTCGACGAGCAGCGTGCAACCAAGGTATTCGAAGTTATGA
This sequence comes from uncultured Bacteroidales bacterium, assembly GCA_903923925.1. GTDB lineage: Bacteria > Bacteroidota > Bacteroidia > Bacteroidales > CAIXZF01 > CAIXZF01. The sequence goes on along the minus strand of CAIXZF010000107.1, from coordinate 52,347 downwards.
TGGAGTTTGCCAACTACGGCTTTAACCGTTCACACTCAGCAGCATACAGCATTCTTGCATACAGTACTGGCTATCTGAAAGCACATTATATGGCTGAATATATGGCCTCTGTGCTAACTCATAACCTTAACGATCTTAAAAAAATCACCTTTTTTATCGACGAATGTAAGCGTCAGAATTTACCTGTGCTTCCACCCGATGTTAACGAAAGCGATCTTAAGTTTTCGGTAAACAAAAAGGGTGAAATCCGCTTTGGAATGGCAGCAGTAAAAGGTATTGGCGAAGCTGCTGTTGAAGCGATTATCAGCGAACGGAATTTGAATGGCCCCTATAAAACCATATTCGATTTTGCTAAACGTGTGAACCTCCGTTCAGTAAACAAAAAGAGCGCCGAAGCACTTGCAATGGCTGGTGCCTTCGATAGCTATCCCAATATGCACAGGGCGATGTTTTTCCATAAGGTACTTGGCGAAGATTCCACTTTTCTTGAAAAAATACTGCGGTATGCCTCAGCATTACAATCCAAACAAAATAGTTCCCAGGCCGATCTCTTTGGTGATTCAGGAGTTATGGATGATTATGAACCCAAATTCCCTGAATGCTCACCCTGGACCCGCCTGGAACAATTGAGATTCGAAAAGGAAGTAACCGGATTTTTTATCTCTGGTCATCCCCTCGAAGACTTCAAAGTTGAAATGAAAAATTTCTGCACTATCACTATTGGCGAGTTAATAGAGGATATGGCAAAATACAAAGGACGAGAAGTCCACATGGCTGGTATGGTAACCGCTGTTTCGCATAAAATTGCAAAAAACGGAAATCCTTTCGGCTCTTTTGTGTTGGAAGATTATTTTGATTCGATCACCATTACACTGTTTTCAGAGGATTACCTGCGAATGAAACACTTCCTCAACGAAGGATCTTTTCTCTTGCTGAGGACACGTATCGATTCAAGATACAACTCTCCGGACTCACTTGAGCTCAAAGTGTTAGCTATCAGTCTTCTTTCAGAAACTCTCGAAAAATTTGCCCGCGATATGACCTTGATTCTGCCATTGAATGAGCTTTCGGATGAGTTTATAATGACTATGAAATCGCTGATTACTTCTTCTTCCGGAAAATGCAGATTAAAGTTCCAGGTAAGGCATGCAGAGGAAAATTTATCGGTCGATCTGCCTTCACGCAAATTATCAGTAAATTGTACCGATCTTGTCCACAAGCTCAGGCCATGGACAGCTATCGAATATAAATTTAATTAGGAATGAGAATAGGATTCGATGCGAAGAGGCTGTTCTGCAATTTCACCGGACTGGGAAATTACAGCAGATCTTTGCTCAAAAATCTTGCAGAATTTCAACCCGGCAATGAGCTCTTTTTATATACTCCTGAAATCAGGGAATCTGCAGAAACCTCCTATTTTAGGGAGAATAAAGCATTTAATACTATCCTTTCAAAATCAGCATTCAAATCGTACTGGAGAAGTTTTTCAATTGTAAAACAACTCCAAAACGACACTATTTCTCTTTATCACGGACTAAGCCACGAACTTCCTTTTGGGCTAAAAACCACAAAAATAAAAAGCATTGTCACTATTCACGATCTGATTTTCAAGCATTACCCATCTACCTATTCTTACTTCGACCGCAAGATCTACGATCTCAAATTCCGGCACAGCTGCCGAATTGCCGATAAAATTATTGCAATCAGTGAGAGTACGAAACAGGATATCGTAAACTTCTATTCTGTTGATCCGAAAAAAATTGAAGTTATTTATCAGTCGTGCAACCCATTGTTTTATCAACTTCAGGAAAAAAGTGTCAATGATGCCATTTGCAGGCAGTACAATATACCATCAGAATATCTGTTATATGTTGGCAGTGTAGAAGCCAGAAAAAACCTTACGTTTCTTATCAAAGCTTACAGTGAAATCAGGGAGTCGTTGAGAGTGCCACTGCTGATAGTAGGAAAAGGCGGGACGTACAGCACTGAACTTGACAGGATGATTATAGAACTCGGCTTGCAGAATTCAGTGATCCGAATTAAGCGTTTAAGCAATAATACTCACCTTCAATCTGTATATCAGAATGCAATCGCCCTGATCTATCCATCACTCTACGAAGGATTTGGTTTACCAGTTGCCGAAGCATTATTATGCAAAACACCTGTTCTTACGTCAACAACTTCATCCTTACCTGAAGCCGGTGGCCCGAACTCCATTTATTTTGATCCTGCAAACCTTGAACAATTAAAAACAGGCATAGAAAAAGTACTCAACGACTGTACATTACGAACAACAATGGCTGAAAAAGGATATTCCTATGCTATAGAAAATTTTTCACCTGAAAAGTTAAGTTTTAAATTAATGGGATGTTACAGAAATGCGTAAATTTGCACTCAAACAGACATATTAAGACATCCAAATACTTACATTTATGGCACTAACAATTACTGACGCGAATTTCGAAGAACTCGTGTTAAAATCAGACAAGCCTGTTTTGGTAGATTTCTGGGCAGAATGGTGTGGCCCTTGCCGCATGGTAGGCCCGGTAGTAGAAGAAATCGGTAAAGAATACGAAGGAAAAGCAGTTATCGGAAAAGTTGATGTTGATGAAAACCCTGGCATTACAAGTCGTTTCGGAATTCGCAACATCCCTACCCTGCTCTTTTTTAAAAATGGTGAAGTTGCTAACAAACAAATTGGTGCAGTTCCAAAGTCTGTTCTTACAGGCATGTTGAACCAACTAATCTGATATACAACTCCGCCCTTTTGGATTACATTCTGGATCAAAGCAAGTTACAACAATTCAGCCAGCTGGAGCTTATAGCCCGTCAGGTGGTTGAAGGTTTTATAACCGGCTTGCACAAAAGCCCGTTTCACGGTTTTTCTGTTGAGTTTGCCGAGCATCGTCTCTACAATACCGGCGAATCCATAAAAAATATTGATTGGAAACTCTACGGAAAAACCGATAGGCTTTATTCTAAGCGCTACGAAGAAGAAACAAATCTTCGCTGCCAGATAATCATTGATGCATCTTCGTCAATGTATTACCCAATAAAAGATTCTATTTCTTTCGAAAACCCAAACAAAATAACCTTTTCTGTTTATGCAGCAGCCGCAATAATCGCTTTGCTTAAAACTCAGCGCGATGCAGTTGGACTATCTGTATTTACAGATAAAGTAGATCTCTTTACTCCCGCAAAATCAAGTTCTGTTCATCATAAATACCTCTTTGTTGAACTTGAAAAACACCTCAAACCACTTAATCCCGACGAAAAACGCACCACCAGTGCAACACCTTGCCTTCACGAAATTGCTGAAAACATCCACAAACGTTCTTTAGTTGTTATATTCAGCGACATGATGGAAACTCAGGGCAATGCTGATGAACTTTTTTCTGCTCTGCAGCACCTGCGGCATAACAAACATGAAGTCATTCTTTTTCATGTAGTTGATAAGGCCAAAGAATACGACTTTAACTTCGAAAATCGGCCCTACAGATTTATCGATGTTGAAACCGGAAAGGAACTAAAAATCCATCCTCATGAAGTTAAGGACAATTATATTAAAGCAATAAACGACTATAAAAATAATCTCAAATTACGTTGCGGACAATATAATATCGATTTTGTTGAAGCAGATATCAATCAGGGATTCAAGCAGATACTACTTCCATATTTGCTTAAACGGGAGAAATTATTTTAGAACAAGCAACAGTTGCTGCAGCTGTTACACTATCAATAAACACAATCAATAATTTCAATGAGATACAGGATAAATAGTATCAGTACCTTTTTCCTGGTTCCGATTCTTTTACTGACTTCACTCCTTCCGCTAAATCTGGCTGCTCAATGGACCTGGCAAAACCCGCTTCCTCAGGGGAATCCGCTGTTCGCAAGCTATTTTCTTAATGCTGATACCGGTTTCATTGCTGGCTGCGAAGGAAGTCTCCTCAAAACAACAGATGCCGGCACAAACTGGATAAGCATTAACACAGGCACAGAGTACAACATTAAAGCCATTTCATTTGCAAATGCGAGCCTTGGTCTATTTGCCGGGACGAATGGTACAATTGGAAGAACTACAGACGGAGGACTAAGCTGGCAAATTATTAACTCCCCGGCAACAACCACACTTAATAGCATTAGTTTTAAAACCAGCAACGATTGTTATATCGTTGGCGATGGAGGCACAATAATGCAAAGCACAGACGGTGGCTTAAACTGGAATCTATTTGGTCTTGGCACCAAAAACCTCTATTCCATCAGGTTTCCTCAAGGAAAGGACGCATTCATCTTCGGAGAGGGCGGCACTTTTTATAAATGCTGGGATGGATGGAACCTCTGGATGAACTGGCAGATAAACACTACTTTAAACCTTTATGATGCATATTTCTTTGATGATTCAACAGGATTTGCTGTTGGCGGTGGATTTAACATGGGCTTTAATGATATCGTCTTAAAAACTACAAACGGTGGAGAAACCTGGACTGAAATTTTTACGCCCTCTGAAACTTCACTATATTCCGTTTATTTCTTCAACGCTGACATTGGAATTGCCTGCGGACAATTTCAGAATATTATGAAGACAACAGATGGTGGACAGAGCTGGTCCTACACCCTTGAGTACTCCTTCGAAAATTATTATCAGATTGCCGGTACTCCCGATGGGCATGCTTTTATTGTGGGCGGAGCTGGTTCAATTCTGAAAACATCCAACTATGGACAGATCTGGAAGGAATTGTCGACCATCAATACAAATATGAATGTGTGGCCTGAGCCAAGATTGTTAAAATCCGGCTTTTTCCATGATGCCGACAGCGGTTTTATTGTTGGTGATAAAGGCGGTTTGTACACCACTTCCGATGGTGGAAATTCATGGAGTGTGAGATGCATCGATACCTTTGCCGTGCTTAACAACATTCAGTTTTTGCAGCAGAACACTGGCTTTATCACTTCAGAAGATGGCTTTTTTAAATCGATCGACGGTGGATTTACCTGGTCAAAACAGATCATCGACACCAATGCAAGCAATAACAGCATGCACTTTGCAGATAATAATCAGGGAATGGTGGTTGGAAAAACTGCTGCAGGATCAGGTTTTATTGCGCAAACAAACAATTCGGGCAGCAGCTGGACCAGCTCCAGCTTTAACTTACCAGTATCAGGTCAATTTATAGAATTACTGGCCGTTAAATTACCTTCTGCAACTACAGCCTATATCGGTGGACATTGCTTTGTTGGCAGTACAGAACAGGGGTTTATCTACAAAACAACGAATTCAGGCTCCTCCTGGTTCAATGTTTATACGCTTAATAACGGCGCCCTTACTTCCCTTGACTTTGTTTCAGAAGATGAAGGATTTGCCTGTGGCACGAACGGACTTATAATTCACACTACGGATGGAGGTGTTTCATGGACAACTTTGAGCAGTACTGTTTCAACCAACCTTAACTCCATTCATGCATTAAACGCACACCTAATTTATGCCTGCGGCGACAATGGGCTAATATTAAAATCAGAGGATGGTGGAACCACCTGGACTAAGCAATTTCAGGCCTGTTCGAACCTTAGTGGAATGTTCATCCTTAATCAGAATATTGCCTGGGCATTCGGTCAGATGGAAACTATTCTGAAAACCGGTAACGGTGGATCGAACAGCATTAGTACTATTCAGGATTATGACAATGATTTCTATTGTTTTCCAAATCCATACCAGAGCTGTATAAAAATAATCTATTCAATAAACAGAAATTCTGTTGCCGACATTTCAATCTTTGATTTCAGCGGGGTCCATATTGAAACTATTCTCCATACTAACAGAATCAAAGGCAGATACAGCATTGAATATAACAATCCCTCTCTCAGGCCGGGTATCTATTTGGTACGGCTAATCACAGAAAATAAGACCAATACTTTTAAACTTATAAAGTATTAAGTTAACTTTCATAGTTTCATTGAATTTCATATATTTACTCAGGCAGTTAAACTTGAGAAATGAAACATTATATCTTCATCCTACTTGCTGTGAGCTTCAGTTTTACAGCACAATCACAACCCGACGATAAACCTGCTAATCAGGAAATAATTTATTCTGCGATAGGAATCCCCTTATCCTACGAAACTATTTACAAATCTCATAAGCAGGGTCATTGTGTTTACAGAAATGAGGATGGCGTAATTATAAAATGGGGATATTACGATGAAGGCGAAAGTTTTTGGGGCATGGAATTCTTATTCAACAAGGATTTAACCCGGAAACTTGCGGATGTTAAAATTATCCAGCGGGACCTGTCAATTGAAGTTCATCCAAATATGCAGCAGAATGCAATTGACACCCTGCTTAAACTTTGCAAAAAATACAACGACTTCTCCGATCATCCAGGCCTGAGCCAAATGCGCAAAGACCTCACTCCTGATTTAAATGATTATGCAGCCCTTAAAATTGAAAGTGAAAAATTCGAAAGAGGTAATTTCCTTATTTATTACCTGGTTTCTCTGGCAGAAGATTATCTCGCATTAAAAATCCAGGAACCGCTTATCGACTATTATTTTTCTCAATTCTCAGCAAGAAACTTCTCACCTTCAAAACCTAACCAAGATAAGTTTGTTGCCCCACTTGACCTCAGCCATCGCAAAACCCATGAATTCCGGGATTCTCTGGAAAATCTTTACTATAAAACGTTTGATTTATCCAATAAATTAAAAAATATCCTCACACATATTACTGCATCCAGGCAAACCGACAGCCTTCTTATACTAAATCTGTCGTTTATTTCGGAGAAATATTTTGTTCATGAATTTGACAAACTGCACCGGGAACGTTTAGAACCACTGGTCCGGAGAGCTCAGGCATTTCTACGGCACGACAGTCTTGTAGACATTCTTGCAGAACAGTCACTCATTGATGAGTTTAAACCATATCACGATAAATACCCGGAATTAAAGGCAATTGATGATAGTATAAAATCGATTACACGAAAGCTGAATGATTTGGTTTCCAAAGGACAAAATTCAAATACAATTAGCTATACAACTGCACTTAATTTAGAAGTTAAGCCCTATTATGAGGAAACCAGACTAAACGAAAAGCTCGCCATAGGTAAACTGACAATCAAATCGCTTCTATTAAAACTTGCTGAATTACAATCACTTACAGATATTGATAATTTGATTGATCTATATTTGCCAGGAATAAAAAAACGTTATCTGGCAGAGCAACCTGTAATTTTTAAATCAGAAATCTTACCACTTGAGGAACAAATAACAGCCTACAAATCAGAAGAATCTGTTGTAATTAAACTCGAATCAGGTAAACATCTGCTTAGCTTACTACATTATCTTGATGAGCAATTTGACACTTTAATGAAATATGAGGTTTTAATTGACAAAAAATACAAATCATTAAAAACTGATTATCAGAATCAATATCCGGAAATCTATTTAAATGATATTAAACCTATTGAAGTTGAGATTAATACTTGCGAAAATGAATCATTTACTGAGTTAAAAATCGCAAGAGCTCATAATCTGTTTGCAAAATTCAATGCACTGAATCAGGATTTATTGGTCTTAAATTCTCAGCAAAAAGAAATTATCGTTAACCTTAGTAAAGCTGGGTCATTGTATAAGAAAAAATTCCCAAAAGTCTATAAAACAGAGTATTCTCAGCTTGAAAAGAAATGCAATGAATATAAAAAATGTGCCTCACTGGCCTCACGTCAGGAATCAGGAAATTTAATATGTACCTCAATCCAAAGAATGATAAAGGCCTATGATACAATTTCATTCCTTGATTCACTAATCAGAATTAATTACAAGCCCTTAAATAAAAAATTCTTGAAAAATTTTCCAGGAATTCACAAAGTCCAATATGGAATTATCAAACCTCAATATGATTCCTACATTTCAAGCGGACAATCAAGAGAAAAATATGACCAATCCATTTTTATCTGGCAAAAGCTTATGTTTCTAAGCAATCAGTACGATTTCCTCGACTCACTTGAAATTCAATTAGATAACTCACTTAAAGTTTGCGAAGAATTCTATAAAAACAACAATGAAAATCAGCTTATCTGGAAGAAAGGCATGAAAGCATACAACTATTTCCATGACAATTTCCATAAGGAAGAGGATCCTGGTAAAGCTGAGGACCAGGTAAATAATCTGATTATTCTGATAAACAAACTAATAACAATTGCGAAAAAGGATAATGGCTATCTCAAAGAAACGCTAAAAAAATCAAAAAGCCCGGAAGAAATCAGAATTGCTTTCGGCATCTGACAACTCAAATTTTTTAATCTACCATCTATTAATAAAATCACCCCATCTACCTATTAAATCACTCTGTTTATTAGTTCGTCAGGGATCATATCTCTTACTTCCGTAATTTTATCTTTTTATAGAGATTATGCAGTTCCCGGCAATAATAATAAGTCATTTTAGCATACAAATGTTTTTTTCAAACATCAATACTTTTCTTCGATGTTTGAAAATTACACTCATTTTTTCGTTGGCTTCATTTACATTAATCTCAATTGTTTTTTTCAATGAGCCTTTCGATGAGATTCCACGAATAATTCTGGGTGGACTAGCTCTATCGATAGTGTTTGCTATGATTATGACTATTTGGTACAGAACCTCTGAATACGATATTTCCACAGCTACAGGAGCAGCATTCCTGAATGTAATTAAAAAAAATCTCAGAAATTACAATCTCGAAGTCGTTAGTGAAACAAGTGAAGTCTTACTTATCCGGTCAACTATTAGCAACATCTTTTCCACCAATAATTTTGAATTGGTTATTCACGTTAAAGAAAATGAATTTCACCTGGAAGGTTACAATTTCCTTATCAAGAGAATCCTCAAAAATATTCCGGGCGGTGTGATTATCCATTCTGAAAAGAATAATGTAATTCATTAACTGCTTTTCCTGTTGGGTAAAGAATTAATTTTTATACTTTTACCCCCTCAAGTAGGCAACATGTCGTCAATCTTACGTAGTATTCCCAGATTTGTAAATCGCGTTATAATTACTATTTTTCTGCTTTATTCAGGTATTTCCTGTACTACAAAGACAGATAATATCCATGGTAATGCCGATAATAACAAACAGCCTGACACTACTTTTCAAATACCTGGAATCTATATGGGAATGTTGCCATGTACTGATTGTTCGGGAATTGAATATACCCTGACTATGAATCCTGATAGTACTTTCATTCTTAAGTCAACTTATCTTGGCAAACCAGCCGACCATAACACTTTTATTGAAGCAGGGCAATGGTCGGTAACTGGCAGTAGAAATCTCCTTCTCGAATTACCTCAGGAAAACCTTTACCTCAAACAAATGGGAAAAAATCTCCTCTGGCTTGATAATCAGGGTAATATAATCAAATCCAAACAGAATTACCAACTTTCCCGGATCGGTAACTTCGAATAATTCTTCTTTTATTTTCTGAAATTATTGTTTGAAACAAAACATTGTTTAATTTTGGTATTTCGTTACCTAATTACTTCTTTTAGAATTTATGAAGAAAATTTACGAATAATAACTTAAATAAAACTATATGAAAAGAAACAAACTCTGGGTGATTTTTGTAGCAGTACTAACAATTTCTTTTGGTATACTGGGGTATTTCGGATACGAAATATACCACCAGAAACCTCCCATTCCTGAAAAAGTAGTTACAGCAGACCATAAGCTACTGTTCACATCACAGGATATTAAAGACGGGCAGAACGTATGGCAATCGATCGGTGGCCAGGAAGTAGGGACAATTTGGGGGCATGGTTCCTATGTAGCGCCCGACTGGACAGCAGATTGGCTTCATAAGCTATCTGAATTTATTTTAAATGCATATTCCCAAAAGGACTATCATTTAGCGTTTAATCAAATTGGTGCAGAAAAACAGGCAGCGCTGAAAGAACGGCTCAAGCTGGCTATTCGTACCAATACTTACAATGAAGAAACGCAAACACTTATAATTGACAGCCTGATGGCTGCTGCTATAGCTGATAATATGAAGTTTTACAGCGGTCTTTTTATGAACGACCCGAATCAGGCAAAACTCAGATCAGCCTATTCTATTCCGGCAAACTCTGTAAAAAGCATTGACCGGATGAATAAAATGAATGCCTTCTTTTTCTGGGCATCCTGGGCATGCATTACTGAGCGTCCCGGTAAAACAATTACCTATACAAACAATTGGCCTCCTGATGAAACAATCGGTAATAAGCCAGCTGGTTCACTGCTGTTATGGACCGGATTCAGCGTTATAATGTTGCTCCTGGGTATTGGATTGCTGGCATATTATTACGCCAGGCACAAATCCGATGAAGAATCTAAAGAAAACCTTCCGGCTTCAGATCCATTAATGGGTATAAATGCAACGCCTTCTATGAAAGCAACCCTTAAATATTTCTGGATTGTATCTGCTTTATTGGTTGTGCAGGTCATTTTTGGGATAATTACAGCACATTTTGGTGTTGAAGGGAATTTCTTTTACGGCCTTGATTTGAGTAATATTCTGCCTTATGCTGTTAGTCGTACCTGGCATGTGCAAATTGCCATTTTCTGGATCGCAACTTCATGGCTGGCCACTGGATTGTATATTGCACCTGCTGTATCAGGCTATGAACCCAAATTTCAGAAATTCGGTGTAAATTTTCTTTTCCTTGCACTCCTGATAATTGTTGTGGGCTCGCTTGCTGGTCAATGGTTTGGTGTAATGCAGAAATTGGGTTATGTTCAGAATTTTTGGTTCGGACACCAGGGATACGAATATGTTGATCTCGGCAGATTTTGGCAGATATTTCTATTCATCGGCTTAGTTTTGTGGCTTGTACTAATGGTCAGAGCGCTTCTGCCAGCTTTAAAAGTTCCTTCTGAAAACCGTCAGCTCCTGACTTTATTTATTATTGCTTCTGTTGCTATTGCAGCTTTCTATGGAGCAGGACTAATGTGGGGTCGTCAAACGCACCTTTCAATTGCTGAATACTGGCGCTGGTGGGTTGTTCATCTTTGGGTTGAGGGTTTCTTTGAAGTATTCGCTACTGTAGTGTCTGCCTTCCTTTTCGTAAGACTAGGATTGCTGAAAATCAAATCTGCAACAAGTTCAGTGCTTTTTGCGACAATTGTATACCTGGCTGGTGGTATAATCGGAACTTTTCATCACCTGTATTTCTCTGGTACGCCCGTTGCCGTGCTGGCTCTTGGTGCTACCTTCAGTGCACTCGAAGTTGTTCCACTCGTGCTTATGGGCTTCGAAGCATACCACAACCTCCGCATTTCTCGGGCAACCAATTGGATAATTGCCTATAAGTGGCCGATTTACTGCCTCATTTCAGTAGCATTCTGGAACCTCGTTGGTGCCGGAATATTCGGATTCCTTATCAATCCTCCTATCGCTTTATATTACATGCAGGGCCTTAATACTACACCTTTGCACGGACATGCAGCACTTTTCGGAGTTTACGGAATGTTGGGCATTGGCCTCATGCTTTTTGTTTTACGCAGCATGACCGTACGTAAAGTATGGAAGGACTCTGTTATGAAATTCTCATTCTGGGCAATCAATTCAGGTTTAATGCTGATGTTATTACTTAGCCTTTTACCTGTAGGACTGGCTCAAACAGTAGCCAGTGTTAATCATGGAATGTGGTATGCACGCTCTGCAGAATTCCTTCAGACTCCTACCATGGCGACTTTCAGATGGATGCGCGTTTTTGGTGATACAATCTTTGCTGCAGGCTCTGTTGGACTTGCATGGTTCGTAATTGGACTTAAAACAGGTTGGTCGCTAAAAGACGAGGATATTACAATCTGATTCAGTTATTTATTGTGAACCGAACCTGAAACGAACTAAAACAGGAGTTTTTCAGATTTCCATTGGAATAACATTTCTTAAAAAGAGGCTGCATTCAAAAGTTGAATCAGCCTCTTTTTTGTATTTCACTTAAATCCCAGTTGGTGAAATCTCTATATTCCTATACAAAACCGTCCAAACACTTAGTGCTTGTTTGCCAAACTTTTTCGACCTCTTTGCTGTGGAAAATTCTATTGTCCCATTAACATAAGTATTATACCTGTAATAGCTTGCCGTCGATATTGCTTTTAATCTATACCCAAGCTTTCCTGTAAAAACAGAATCACCTTCTGGCTGAAGTCTGTCAATAAGCCATATAGAATCAGCCTCCAAGTTTCCAAAATATTTATTGATATCTGATTGTAAATCAACAAAATCAGAGATAGCGACAGTTTCTTTCTTCGCTTTGTCACCGTAATTAAAGGTAATAATGCAATTATTGCAGGCAAACATATTCTTTAGCAGTTTTTTTGCCTGCTTCCTGAAAGTTGGCACAGTTGCGGTATCTGAAACAATTCGCAGGTAATCCATCAAATCAGAACTTTTCATCTTTGCACTTTCTTCAAAACCAACCAAAGCATATCCTGAGGGTCTTTCTGAACTGAACGTAGAACAGATACTGTCGCGGATGGTTTTAAGAGTGGTGAGGTCACGAATTGCCTCCCTTTGCTCACCATTGTCGCAGCTCTTGGAGCTAAACAAAAGATACATCAGCAACAAAACTGATATTTTTAAAAGCCATTTCATGGTTTACTGCGATTAAGTTGAAAACGTAAAACCATAATTTTTCCAGCCCTAAGGTTCGATCCCAGAATTTCAATATTCTTCAGACTGCCAACAGGCATGGTAAGCTTGTCGATGAACTCCTGTTTATTGAAAATTGCTACCCCGGTTTCATTCCGTGCATTTATTACCTGATAAATCATTGCTTCATCATCAATCATAGCATCAAGGCGATTGCGGCGCTTCTCCCAGTCATCAATCTTCATCGTTGAGAAATAATGAATCATCAATGCATAGTCGTCCGGCCGGAGCATAATCAATTCATCCCTGTTTAACTTCGTTACAATTCTTGATATTGTATCTGCCTGATAATATGGTGATTTGACAATCATCCTGATTTTACTTTTATCTGTCTTCAGTCTGAAACAACCATCGGATTGAACAAGATAATGAAGCGGTGATTCGGTTTCCGGAAGTATAATCACCTCCGTTTTACTATTATTAATGGTATCTCTTGTGTCAGCATCAATAAAAGTAAATTTATACTCCCTTGTATTGAATATTTTAAACAATCCGAACAAAGCTCCTAAAACAAGAATTGCCAGCAGTGGAATTAAATAAAAATACCTGTACGTATTAGGCTGAGATAGCTGTTGTACATTTTCTTCAGGTCTGTTTTTAAAAACAAAATCATCCCAGTTTGAATAGCCAGCATATCGGCTCAGGAAATTAAGCATATCAATCCTTGGCAATGCTGTATGAGTCGATTTCATATGTGTATAAAACCACTTCTCACTTATATTTGCATTCACCTTTATCCGCAGATCTTCCTGAAAGTCTGTTAGCTCTTGTCCCTTCCAATCAGAAATTGACGGATTAATTCCAGGATAGGATAATTGCATCATCACTACAATTTTTTGCTTAAGCAATTCAAAATATTTTTTTTCCTTTTCCTGCAAAGATGGTAGATTATTAATATTTATGTTCGTAAAACGCCTGTAAACAATTTACAAGTGTTTTACAATGCAATTACAAATGGATTTTTTCTGCTTATGGTAATTTTGTCAACGAAAATGTAATTAAACAGAATAAAATCAAAATTAAAAAAAAATAGATATGGCAAGAACATTACTTTTAATTTCAGCATTTTTAGTCCTTTCAGCGATAAGCCATGCTCAAACCGTCAACGACTACGATGGTAATTTATATGACACCGTTCATATTGGAAATCAGGCGTGGTTGATGCAAAACCTCAAGGTAATACATTATAATAATGGCGATCTTATTCCGAACGTTACCGATAGCACAACCTGGGGTTCGTTGACCACAGGTGCCAGGTGTTATTATGGAAATGATTCTGCTTCAAATGATTCTGTTTATGGTTCACTGTATAATTGGTATGCAGCTCATAACAGCAATCTTATTTGTCCATTAGGGTGGCGTGTTCCCAGTGACGGAGATTGGACCAGCCTTGAGAATTTCCTGGGAGGATCCATTGTTGCAGGAGGGAAACTAAAAGAAGCTGGCACCATGCACTGGCTTGCACCGAATGCCGGGGCTACTAACAGCAGTGGATTTACCGGACTACCAGGAGGAATGAGAGGTCCTTACAACAGCTTTTCAACCATCAATGAAAACGGATTATGGTGGACTAGCACAACAACGGGGGCTTATGCATGGAGCCGATACTTCTGGAATATGTATGCCGGAGTCGACCGAAATCCAACACCTAAAAGAATCGGAATGAGCATTCGATGCATGAAAGACCTTAATATCGGAATCGGATCCACTCTAAAACAAGAAGAGTTTAAAGTATATCCAAACCCTTCAAAAGGATTTTTTACCATTGAAAACACAGATCTCAAAATGATCAACCTGCAACTCTATACTTCAACAGGCGTGTGTATTATCGAAAAAACATTTTCCAACAGTACGCTTGAAATCGACATAAGTTCTTTACCAAAAGGAATTTATCTGTTAAAAGCCAGCAACATGGACGGTGTATCTTTTCAGAAAATTATTAAAGAATAATCAGGATACTTCATAAATGAAGAAACTTTTTCAGCAGAATACGAAAAATACTATATTTGAAATAAATCTAACATTATTAAAGGAGGTATCAAATGATTGAACATGTTCATAACCACATTACAAAGGAATTGGAACAAAATACCAAAACCGATATTATTTTTATTCTTTCCGCTATCATTCTAAATCTGATCACATTAGCAGTTAATTCAGGGATGGTAGAGAAATCAAGGACAGAATCATCTTCACTTGCAGTTATGTTTGTTTTTGTGTTGCTTATCGTTCTGGTAAATATTGTAGTGATTTTTGGTCTGGTAAAAGGCCGTCAAACCCGCAACAAACTCATTAATGGACTGATTTCCATGTATAAGGATCAGAACGTTGATAAATATTACGATTCAAGCTTGTTAACCAATTACAATGTCAGGTATAATCTTTTTATCATGGTGGTAATATGCACCGGGGTTATCGCCACTATCGTTCCGTTTATCCTTCGGTAATTCAAGAATGCCCAGCCCGGTCAGAGGAAGAAAGCCTGACTGGGCTTCCCACAAATTGAAGTGCAAGCCTGAAAAGATTAAAAACTTCTCAGGTTTTTTGAGTATATTTGCAGCAATGAAAAATGTTGCACATATCATTTACATTATTCTGGTTTCAGTTAGCCTGATGCACTTCCTATATGATGGTGGAATGTACGAATCTTCATTCTTTCAAACTTCAAATTGCGTCCATACCGAATGTACTGATTTATCAAATCATTTGGAACAAATACATTCAGGCGGGCTGGAACATGAAGTACTGGCAAATAAGCAGTTTAATGGGCATGATATGCCAAATACCAATATTGAATACATTCCTGCACTAAACGTTTCCCTGGTAAATTCCTATACCTCGTCGTTCTGGCAACCGCCCAAACAATCATAATACTGATTTCCTGTTTTTTTTATTAGCCTTGCTGATTCCATTATTAAACAATAATGCATTACAGTAAACGGCATGTGAATATGTTTTACAACCTTATATTATTATGGAAAAAGAAAAAAAGAGGGTCACCCTGATATCTGTTTTTGCTGCTATATTTCTAACTGGCTTCAAATTAATCATTGGACTTATGACGGGGAGTTTGGGGATATTATCAGAGGCACTTCATTCCGGACTCGATTTGGTTGCTGCTGTAATTACCTATTTCTCTGTCAGTGTTTCCGATAAACCTGCCGACCAGGAACATAATTACGGACATGGAAAAGTCGAAAACCTTTCGGCTCTGATTGAAACATTTTTATTACTTATTACCTGCGTTTGGATTGTGTATGAAGCGTCAAACCGATTGCTTTCCGGGAATACTCACATTGAAATAAGTGCCTGGAGTTACATAGTTGTAATAAGTTCAATTATTGTGGATATCTCACGCTCCCGGGCATTACACAGGGTGGCCAAGAAATATAACAGTCAGGCTATTGAAGCAGATGCACTTCATTTCTCAACAGATATCTGGAGTTCGGCAGTTGTTTTACTTGGTTTGATTTGCGCAAACTTCGGATTTTATTTTGCTGATTCGATAGCAGCCTTAATGGTTGCAGTGATCGTGCTGGTTATTTGTTACAAGCTCGGCAGAAGAGCAATTGATGTTCTATTGGATAAAGCACCTCACGGAACAATTATTCTTGTAAAAAATACCCTGGCAGAATTCCCGGCCATAAAGCATTTCCATAGTTTAAAGGTTCGTACGGCAGGAGCCGATACTTTTATCAAAGTCAATATTCACCTCGAACCCGATTTAAGTCTTTTGCAGGTGCATGAAATCTGCGATACAATAGAGAAGGAGATCGGTTCTCGTATCGACCGCAGCGAAGTATACATTCATGCCGAACCTGAAGATATCAGGCATATACAGAATGAAATACCTGATGATTTGTAAAATTAATTCCCTGACATGAACTAAGTATTATCATGTCAACATTTTTAGTACTAACATTAAAATAACAAACATGGACCTCGATAATATTTTCGGACAGAATCAGAAACACTCCAAGCGTGGTTACGGGCACAACCAGCAATATGGAAATAAACACCATGATGATCATGGCCATTACAATGAACAGAATAAACAATCATATCATACACAGGCTCATCACTCAGAATTTGATTTCGCTAATGTTTATCTCGACAAAATCAAAAACAACCCTAAACTTAAAATGCTGCTTATCGTTGGCGGAATTGGAATAGTCCTGATTTTAATAGTCGTGATAGCCCTGTTATTTCCCCTTATCATGAAATTATTCCAATATATCAGTGAAAACGGAATAGAGGGAATAGTAAATACAATCTGGAAAGGATCAAAATAACCCCCCCCCCCGCACACCCGGTAGAGACGTAGCACGCTACGTCTCCACGATGATGTGACGCATTGAAAATGTATCGCATGGGGCATTGGATCGTATTTTTCGCACTGTGTCGTATTCGCATTGTTTCGTATTCGCACTGTTTCGTATGCACACTGTTTCGTATGCACACTGTTTCGTATGCACACTGTTTCGTATGGGCCGGCGGAGACGTAGCGTGCTACGTCTCTACGGGGATGTATCGTTTGGGGGGATGGGATTAACGGGAATTAATGATTTTTGTAATTTTTTCGAAACAGGCTTTGCTGCGGACAGAAACGAAAAACATCCCTTTTTCAGCAACAAAAATGATAGTGTTATGCAGTTTGTTCCTGTAGTGATGTCAACTTCTTTCGCTCCTGTTCTTTGCCCAAGAATATTAAACACTTCTACAACTGCCGAAGTACATAAATTGCCGCAAACATCAACATTCACTTGTCCGTGTGCGGGGTTTGGATATACCTGAATTCTAAGGTTGGCCGTGGGGTCTGCCTTTATATATGCCTACAAATCAATATCATACAAATTACCACCAACACTGAAATTTATTTCATCAGTCATGTAGACTTCTGTCTCACTTACAAATACAACTGCTTCTTTTTGCGTATTTTCAAAAGTAAGCTGTCGCGAATTTCCCCTAAAGAAGCTCGTTCCTGAATAGTTTGTAAAAAGCCATAATCCTCCATTCGACATCAGAATCACAGACTTTCCTGATGGACTAATATCAGCAGCTGTAATCCAGAAATGGGTATCAAAACTATCCAACAGGGAAGCTGTATAAAATCCGGGCTTATCGGGCAAACGATACATTTTGCAATATGTCGACAGCCCTCTGTTCTTTGAAAAAAGATAAAGCGAGTCCTTGAAATGAAACATTGCTTCACAATCGTAATTCAAATCAGAAGCTTCAGGAGGAAAAAGAAACTGATCGGGGTAGCTGAAATGGATAATGCCCGGTTCTATTAACAAAATTAAGTGTCCTGGTAAGATTTCCCAGTGTATCTGATTCGAAAATTCTTGGCAAATCTCCGCTATCATTATGGGTAAAGATTTTGTTCCTTCCATTAACTTCTAAACCTTACGATTCCTGAATAACTGCAGGTAAGTCCGCAACTTTACACGGCCCAACAAATTGTGCGGATACGCTTATCAGCAGACCGTTCAGGATTCCAAGAACAGTGAGTTTAAGTATATTCATCAGTGTATAATAACGACCCTCGCCGATTTGGTCAGGTTATCCGATAAAAAAGAAATTATATAAACACCAGCATTAAATCCGGAGATATCAGTTTGAAATTCAACAAGTCCGGGAGTATACTGTTTTTTTACGGTCGTTATTACTTTTCGGCCATCAGCAGAAACCAGAATAAAGTTTCCTTCTGTTTCTTCATTGAGGATAAATCCGGCGTTTAACATAGCACTCACCGGGTTTGGAAAAACTGTTAATCCAGACGAATTTGCAAGCGAGTTGAAACAGGCAGTAAATGTTGTATTCGTATCTAAGTTAAGCGTAATTGATGGCGATGATGCATTTGTTGGCATACTGCCATCAAGTGTGTAAAATATATGAGAGGAAGTACCGCAGTCAACACTCAGAAATACTGTAGATTTATAGAAACCTGCAGCCGACGACAATATCGGATTTGTGCAATATCCAATATAAAAGCCGGAAGAATTATTAGAAGTCCCTGGAGTAGGCTGCATAAAAATCCCTTCAGTTAATGTGTTCCCATCAGGTTTTCTTCCTGATGAATGATCAAGCTGATTAGCGGTAATCTTCAATTTATCCGACAATAGTCCATCTGCATTAAATAACTTGAGTATATCGCCATCCTTATTTATTCTGAATGAAGTATGAAGAAAGTTTCCTTTTCTGTCCTTTGCAGAAGCAAATACTACAAGAAACCCGTGAGATGGTATAATTACATCCGAAAAAAACCATTTCAAACTAGTGGAATCGCTTAAAGCATAACCCGATAATGATACCCCAACTGAGTCTGTATTGTAAAGTTCCAGCCAATCAGGCTCGTCATTATCTTCATCCTGAATAATTGATCCATTATTTGCACAAACCTCATTAATAACAATTTGAGCAGTTGAGCTGAAATCAATTCCAAACAAAAACAGAAGTATTATGCAGGGCACACCATAAAAAAGTAAAGCACTAGCTGCCCCTTTCCGACCAGCTCCAAGTGGGTAAAGAGGAGAATTGGCAAATGGTATAGCAGTTTCCTTCTTTTTGTTCAAGCAGTTCATTCTGTATTTCCGTAAATACAATATTACTGTTTTTTTTATTAATCTTATCCTTCCACAAACTGTATTTCATGGTAAAAGATGAGCGTTGATTCTCAATTCCGCGATTTTTCCTTACCTTTGCATCCCGAAATAACTTCCCTATCTATTTATTTGATTATTAAGCGATTATACAGGTTTTCACCAGATTGGTATCTATGCGATTAGAGGACGAAATAAAGAGAAGAAGAACATTTGCAATTATTAGTCACCCCGATGCCGGAAAGACTACATTAACTGAAAAATTTCTGTTGTTTGGAGGTGCTATTCAAACTGCCGGTGCAGTAAAGAGTAATAAAATCAGGAAAACTGCCACTTCCGACTTCATGGAAATAGAGAAACAGCGCGGTATTTCCGTGGCTACCTCTGTAATGGGCTTCGAATACAAAGGCATTAAGGTGAATATTCTCGACACTCCCGGTCACAAGGACTTTGCAGAGGACACCTACCGCACGCTCACTGCTGTGGATTGTGTAATTCTCGTGGTAGATTGTGTGAAAGGTGTTGAAGAACAAACCGAGAAGCTGATGGAAGTTTGCCGGATGCGCAATACGCCTGTTATCATTTTTGTAAATAAAATGGACAGGGAAGGCAAAGACCCCTTTGATCTGCTCGATGAACTCGAAGAAAAGCTGAACATACACGTTCGGCCGCTTTCGTGGCCAATTAGCATGGGTTCTACCTTTCAGGGCGTTTACAACTTACACAACAAAAGTCTTAATCTTTTCGAGGAAAGCAAAACGAGCATCTCCGAAAACAATATCCATATTGAAAATGTATTTGACAATACGATCGAAAAGCTGCTCCACGAACGCTATGTTAAGCAACTCCGCGAAGATGTGGAACTTATCGAAGGAGTTTACCATACATTAGATAAGGCTGAGTACCTTGCCGGCAATATTGCTCCAGTATTTTTCGGGAGTGCCATTAATAATTTTGGAGTGAAGGAATTGCTTGAGACCTTCCTTGAAATAGCACCCTATCCCGGAACACGCCACACTGCAGAGCGGGAAGTTGCATCAACAGAGGAGGCTTTTTCCGGTTTCGTATTCAAGATTCACGCCAACCTTGACCCAAATCACCGCGACAGGATCGTTTTCCTGAGAATCTGTTCCGGAAAATTCATGAGAAACACTTTCTATTATCATACCCGCTTAGGTAAGAAGATGCGTTTCGCATCTCCGTCAATGTTTATGGCAAATGACAAAAACCTCGTTGAAGAAGCCTTTCCCGGCGATGTAATTGGCCTCTACGACAGCGGCTCCTTTAAAATAGGCGACACTCTTTCTGAAGGAGAGCTATTGCATTATAAAGGAATCCCGAGCTTTTCACCGGAAATATTCAGGGAGGTTGTAAACAGAGATCTGTTCAAATCGAAGCAATTGGATAAAGGAATCAGGCAATTAACCGAAGAAGGTGTTGCGCAATTGTTCGTTCAACAACCGGGAAACCGCAAAATAATAGGCACTGTTGGCGAGCTGCAGTTTGATGTTATCCAGTTCAGACTCGAGCATGAGTATGGTGCTAAATGTGATTTCACTCCCTTGTATTTCCATAAAGCATGTTGGGTAACCAGCGACGACAAAAAGAAACTTGCTGAATTTGAACAGCGTAAAGCCTCTGTAATAGCTTACGACAAAGAAGAAAATCCGGTTTTCTTTGCAGAAAGTGAATGGGGATTAAAAATGGCACAACAATATTTTACAGATATCGTTTTCCATTTTACATCCGAATTTAAAACCGGGAAACGAAAGCACTAAGTTTACAAAGCTTCCCCAATGAATTTTTTTCATTAGAATTTTTATTAGTTTTGAGCACCTAAATTGAAAATCATTAAACACATATGAACAAAAACACTATCATCAAACAATTCGGGATTCTGATAATCCTTTTAACAGTCGGTTTCTCAGGCTTTGCACAAAAGAACTCTCCAATCAGAGTTGAGTTAAAAGTAGATGATGTTTATAAAGTAGAACTCCCGATTACACCTTCTTCAGGTTTTGTCTGGATCATCGCTTACCCTCCTGATTCAAATTTTATTATAAGTAAAGGGCATATTTTTATTCCCGACAGCGATACTGCAAAAAAAGGTTCGCCCGGAAAAGATGTTTTCTCCTTTAAAGCCCTGAAAGCAGGCGAAACTACTGTAAGTTTTGCCTTTAAACCAGAATACAGCAGACATGTTAACCGGGTTGAAGAATACACTTTTATTATAAAGAAACAATAACTTTGGTTTCAAATTCATTCTGAATCAAGGTTACTTGGATAATTACACCTATACTGGAAATGAGTTAGATGTTTTCGCCGGCGCAGCGAACTGGAAGAAGTATTTTACCAGTATTTTCAAATCTTATCTGCGCGGTTCTGTTTTAGAAGTTGGTGCCGGTATTGGCAGCAATACCCCCTATCTCTTAAACAGCAACATCAGCAGCTTCACCTGTTTGGAACCCGACAGGATTTTAGTATCCAGAATTGAAGAAAAAGTTAAACAGCATCATTTACCAGAACTGCTTGGAATTATATGCGGCACTACTTCCGATATCCCTGCTGATAAGCAGTTTGATGCCATTTTGTATATTGATGTGATTGAGCATATTGAAGATGATAAAGCTGAACTTAACAGAGCCCGAAATCTCCTGAAACAAGGAGGCAGCCTGATTATTCTGGTGCCTGCTTTTAACTCACTTTATACTGAGTTCGATAAAGAAATAGGGCATTACAGACGGTATGTAAAGAAAACGCTGAGACCCGCTATACCAGAAGGCTTTGAATTAAAAAAACTCATTTACCTGGATTCAGCCGGATTCTTTGCCTCCCTGGCGAACAAATTACTCTTCAGCAACTCCAAAGCGAATCCAAAAGTCATCAAATTCTGGGATCAGGTTCTTGTCCGCTTCTCAATACTGGCAGATAAAATATTGTTCCATACCTTTGGCAAGTCACTGGTTGGAATATGGCAAAAAACAGCCTGACAGCAAGCTATGCTAATAGTTCTCCTTTCCTTTCTTAACATCCTGCTTGTAAGCCATGGCATGGGCTTATTGTTTCTATGGATGATGGGGGTGAAAATCAAGGCAGGCGGTGCCGAAAATTTTCTTAAAATCAGCATGGCAGGATTCGGGATTAGCATTTCTGTAGCCGGATTTATTTCTTTGTTTGGTCCGACAGACTCCCTGGTGAATCTTGGTTTTTCTGTACTTTCTTTTGCCGTAATAATCCGTTTTATTGCACTCCGACAGATGAATTTTTCGTTGAAGCTGCCGCATCGGGCATCATGGAAAAGCCTGATTTTTAGCATGCCATTGCTGATTATTCTGGCATTTTCAATTTTTATGGCCAGTATGCTGCCTCAGATAAAAGATACCTGGTTTTACCATTTACAGGCAATTAAATGGATAGAGGAATATGGTGCTGTAAAGGGTTTGGGTAATTTTTTCTCAAATGCAGCCTACAATTCCGGTGTATTCATCGGGAACGCTGTTTTTAGTTTAAAACCGCTGATTGGTCAGAATTATTTTGCTGTTAATGCTTTTCTCTGGATATCAACTTTGCTTTATGCAATCCTTCGGAGCATCAGAAATTCTGAGGAGAACGACTTTAAAAGTATTTTCATCGAGAGTTTTGTGATATTGATGGTATACAGATATTTTCACCTTTGGATTTCATCATCTTCCCCGGATCCTGCATCAGCATCAATCCTGATCTTCTGCTACTTTATGGTTAGGGATATGATGAAGAACGAAGTACAGCTAAACGACAAAATTGTATTGTCAACTCTATTTATCCTATTGATTACCATAAAATTAAGCAATTGCATTTTCATCATTCCAGCTGCTTTTCTGCTTTATAGTTGCAAAGAAGCTTTCACAGCTAAGAAAATCTACCTTGCTGTATTGCCTTTGTTCATCCTTACTCCCTGGCTAATAAGAAATGTTATACTTACAGGATATTTATTTTACCCTTTTCATAGTCCTGATCTGTTTAATTTCGATTGGAAAATTCCACAGATTCAGGTAATTTATGAAGAGATGCTTATCCGTTCATGGGCATTAAAGGCAATACTTCCAGATGCTCCAGTTTCATTTTTCCCGGTGCTGAATTGGTTTCCAGCCTGGTTTGAAATGATTGGTCTGCAGATTCGGATTTTACTGCTTGCTACTATCATTTCCATGCTGACATTGGTAATATTCTTTTTTCGGAGACATAGAAAAATGAACAGATCCTATCTTATCTTCTGGATTAGCTGCATTATAACACTAATATTCTGGTTTCTTACTGCCCCTTCGCCTCGTTTTGTACTTGGCTTACTTATTATTACATTGATGCTGCCGCTTGAATCCTTTTCATTCAACAACAGATTATTGGCATTCAAAGCATTATCAGCAATACTAGTATTTGCTTTGCTGATATTTTCCCTTCAACCTCAGTTCAGTGGCGAAATGCAACACTATCCTTCAAAATTCGGATTTATCAAACCTCCCTCCTTCCCGAATGCTAATGTCAGGAATGCTACGATCAATAGCATCAGCTTTAATTATGCTGACCCGGCAGTGTCGCTGGAATCATATGATGCAACACTGCCATGCACACCGCAAATTCGTAAAGGACTAACAATGAGAGGCACAGAAATATCATCTGGGTTCAGAATTAATCCCGATCTTGCTGGCAGCGAAGAGGAGAATTTTAAAAGCATAAAAAAATATTACCAAAGTCAGAGCACTCTAAATCAATAATTCCCGAATCATGGAAAAACTCAACGATTTAATAATCCGTAAGGCAACTCTGGAAGATGTGCCGGTAATCCGGCAGTTCATTCTTGAATTATCAGAATATGAGAAACTCAGGGATACTGTTACTATGACTGAGGAGCTTCTTGCAAAAAATCTATTCGGCGATAATAAGTACGCCGAAGTTCTCCTTGCTGATGTTTCCGGTAAGGCTGTAGGATTCGCATTATTTTTTCATAATTTCTCAACCTTCACTGGCAAACCAGGCATCTACCTCGAAGATTTATACATCAGACCCGAAGAACGCGGTGGTGGATACGGAAAGTCCTTATTGCTCCATCTGCTCAACCTGGCCCGGGAACGGGATTGCGGACGCGTCGAATGGGCTGTACTCGACTGGAATGAACCTGCCATTAACTTCTACAAAAGCCTCGGTGCGATCCCCATGGACGACTGGACTATTTTCCGAATGATCCTGTAATATTGCATTAACACACCAGCACACCAGCACTATCACACTACAAAGGAAACTCCCGGCTTAGTTCTCCCGAATAATAGTATTCAAAGGCAAGCCGTCCGAAAGTATATTCAATCCCATCAACCTTAATTCGTGAACCTCCGACTTTCGGGTTTGGTTTAGGTTGGGAAACACTAAACCCAAGATTATACAAAGTCGCCAGAATTTCAGGTTTACCACTGATATCATAACCGCTGCGTTTCCATTGTTGCATTACCTGTTTCAGATAAACAGCACAATACAAGTAAGGATAAGTGTGATCTCTCGGATTGGTTAATCGTTGATAGCGTTCAGTTTTAGGATCACTTGTTTTGAAATCGAGCAGATTTTCATATTCTTCACCAAGGTAATAAATGGAAGATTTGTCTTTAAGCCCATTTTCTATCAGAATGGCAGTTTCTTCCTTAATTCCCATAACACCCAATGAAAGTGTCGTTTCGTTCACCAGTATTTTCAGCGGCGAAATCCATTTCTTAAAGGCTTCCCGCTTCGAATCAAACAGCCTGATCTGCTCACCAATTAGCATTGCAGTCATCAGTCGCGATGAAAGCCCCGTAATTCGGGAAACTGAATCAATTCTTGACTTATCTTTTTTAACAGCTTCTTTCAACACACTCCATTCCTCAGTATTGGCCCAGGTAAAAATATTCGAATCCAGCGCAATAACATCATTCTTCGCAAATATCTGC
Source organism: uncultured Bacteroidales bacterium (assembly GCA_903923925.1). Classification (GTDB taxonomy): domain Bacteria; phylum Bacteroidota; class Bacteroidia; order Bacteroidales; family CAIXZF01; genus CAIXZF01. The sequence goes on along the minus strand of CAIXZF010000107.1, from coordinate 27,126 downwards.
GAAGACTCGGTTAGCTTGTCCTGATATAACGTATTGTCTTTCAGATATAAATCCAGAGCATCCAGCATTTTTTCGGTTAAAGCTATATCCTGAGTTTGGAAATAGGTTTCCAGAACCAGGCGTGCATTTCCGGGATGAAATTGCTGCAAAACAGCGATTCTGTTAAGTATCTGTGAATCAGCAGAAACACCATTATTGGCAACTAAAACGGCATTTTTATTTTCACCTTTATGAAAATCAGTAAAGAACCTGTCGTTGAAATCAACAGCTCCCGGATCGTTTGTAAGATGCAATTTTACAGCAATAAATACCGTTATGAGAAAGAATCCTGCAAGAGCATACAGGACAACTACAGCAAAAATTATTCTTCTTAATACCTTGTTTCTTATGAAATTATCCTTCACTATTCCTGATAAATAACATTAATTGACACCTTTTTATATATGCGATATATACCTTGGGTGTATTTGTTTGAACAGATTATTTGAAATACTTTTGCAAAATTAATAAAGGAACCAATACAATTACAAAACTGTTGAAAGCCGCTCGATTATATATTTTATTTCTGTTTCTTTTACCCTTAGCAGCTGTATCTCAACAGATTCGGATCGACAGTACGAGCAGGCCTGAAGAAGAATACCCCGACTATATTTCCGACAGCCTTGCAGAAATGCCGGATTATATGCCGGCTGACATGATTTTCATCCCTTCCGACGTACTTTACAACAACTCCTGGGACAATGCGAATGTAAGAGTGAGGCGACAGGATCTTGCTCAGCTGGATGATACCACAGTTTTATACCTTGTTCATCCTTCGGAAAATAAGTTTGTATTTCCTCACCCCGGGAAGTTTCTTTCACCATTTGGATACCGTGGCAGGCATTTTCATGCAGGTGTCGACCTGAAACTCAATCTTGGAGATACTGTAGTAAGTGCATTCGATGGGAAAGTTCGTTTAGCCAGAAAATACAGAGGATATGGAAACCTTGTAGTTGTAAGGCATTACAATGGTCTTGAAACCGTTTATGCACATTTATCCAAGATTATTGTACATGTAAATGATGATGTCAAAGCCGGCGAAGTTGTTGGATTAGGAGGCAGAACAGGCAGAGCAACAGCCAATCACCTTCATTTCGAAACCAGGTTTCTTGGTGAGCCGTTTAACCCGAATACCTTTATCGATTTTGATAATTTCACGCTTTCGAAAGATACTGTTCAGATTACCTCAGCCTTGTTTAGTTATGGTGCCAAAATCAGAAATCCCAAGAACGGAAAACGAGGCTACCAGAGAGGAAACAGCAGCAGCGAACCTGCCGACGTTTATGTCGTAAAGAAGGGCGATACTCTCGGAAAGATTGCCAAAAAAAACAACACTACTATCGTTGCGCTTTGTAAGGCAAATAAAATTACAAAAAAAACTGCACTTAAAATCGGCAGGCGACTGAAAATCAGTTAATTCCTTTTTTTTTCAAAACTATTGACGAGATTGCTGCAAAGTGATTTTTCGTACCTTTGCAAATTATTTTATAAAACCGCACTAAATCGCTGTATCTGATGGAAATACCTCCAAAATACGTTCCCACACAAACCGAAGACAAATGGTATAAATACTGGCTCGACAATGGTCATTTCAGTTCTACTCCCGACGACAGGGAGCCTTATACAATCGTAATCCCTCCGCCAAATGTTACAGGTGTACTTCACATGGGGCATATGCTGAACAATACGATTCAGGACGTACTCGTCCGCAGGCAACGAATGATGGGAAAGAATACCTTATGGTTACCCGGTACTGATCATGCATCAATTGCAACTGAAGCTAAAGTTGTGGATAAACTCAGGCAGCAGGGAATTGAGAAAGCATCATTAACCCGCGAAGAGTTCCTTCAGCATGCATGGGAATGGAAAGAAAAACATGGTGGTATTATTCTTGAACAACTCAAAAAGCTTGGTGCCTCATGCGACTGGTCGAGAACTAAATTTACCATGGATGAGAGCCTTTACAAACAGGTAATTCATGTTTTTGTTGACCTGTATAATAAAGGACTCATATACAAAGGGGTGAGAATGGTGAACTGGGATCCTAAAGCACTTACTGCACTCTCTGATGAGGAAGTTATCTATAAGGAAGTTCAGTCTAAACTCTATTATGTACGTTATAAGATAGAAGATTCTGAAAATGAATGGATTACAATAGCAACTACAAGACCAGAAACAATTCTGGGAGATACTGCAGTTTGTGTTCATCCTGAAGATGAACGTTATATTCACCTGAAAGGCAGAAGAGCAATTATCCCTCTGATAAACAGATCCGTTCCGATTATTTTCGACGAATATGTTGACCGCGAGTTTGGAACAGGTGCCTTAAAAGTTACCCCTGCTCACGATATAAACGACTATACCTTAGGGAATAAACATCATCTGCCAACTATCGACACCTTCAATGATAACGGCACAATGAGTGAAGCTGCCCAGCTTTATATTGGTGAAGACCGTTTCGCAGTAAGAGAACGTATAGCCGAAGACCTGAAGGCTTCGAATAACCTGGTAAAAATTGAAGACTACCTGAATAAAGTAGGCTACTCTGAACGCACAAACGAGGTTATTGAGCCTAAACTTTCGATGCAATGGTTTTTGCAGATGAGCGAATTGGCAAAGCCTGCACTTGAAGTGGTAATGAATGATACAATAAAGTTCCATCCTGCTAAATTCAAAAACACATACAGGCATTGGATGGAAAATGTTAAAGACTGGTGCATCTCGCGTCAGTTGTGGTGGGGACAGCAGATACCAGCCTATTACCTTCCCAATCACGAAATTGTTGTTGCCACATCCAAAGAAGAAGCAGTGGCTTTGGCAAATACAAAATACAACACTGCTTATACGCTCGACGACCTAAAACAGGATGAAGATGTACTCGACACCTGGTTCAGTTCCTGGTTATGGCCAATTTCAGTATTCGACGGCATTATTGACAATGAAAATAAGGACATCAGCTATTACTACCCAACCAATGATCTGGTTACTGCTCCTGAGATTTTATTTTTCTGGGTAGCGCGAATGATTATAGCTGGCCTGGAATACCGGAATGATATTCCTTTCCGTAACGTTTACCTCACAGGGATTGTTCGCGATAAATTAGGCAGGAAGATGTCGAAATCGCTGGGAAATTCTCCCGACCCTATTGACCTGATTGCCCAATATGGAGCTGATGGCGTTAGAGTCGGGATGCTTTTGACTTCACCTGCAGGCAACGACCTTCCGTTTGATGAAGAACTTTGTGAACAGGGCAGAAATTTCAGTAATAAAATCTGGAATGCACTAAGACTTATAAAGGGCTGGCAAATTGATGCTTCACTTGAACAAGCAACATATGCATCTGTTGCAAATACCTGGTATTCGGCTAAACTGAATCAAACCATTGAAGTTATTGAAGATCATTTCTCCAAATACCGGCTTTCGGATGCGCTTATGACCATTTACAAGCACATCTGGGATGATTTTTGCTCCTGGTATCTTGAGATGATTAAACCTGCCTATCAGCAGCCGATAGACCTGACTACGTATACTCAGGCAGTTGGCTATTTCGAAACGCTGATGAAGCTGCTACATCCTTTCATGCCATTTATTACAGAAGAGATGTGGAGTCTTGTGCGTGAAAGAAACAGCGACGATTGTCTGATAATTGCAAAATGGCCAGATGCAATCCCTTATGACAAAGAAATTCTGAACCGGTTTGAATTCGCTTCAGAAGTTATCGTTGATATCAGGAACATCCGTAAGGAAAAAAATATCCTGAACAGAGATTCCATTCAACTAATGATCAAAAAGAACTCCGGAGAACAGGCCGATCTTTACTTTGATCCTCTGTTGGTTAAACTTTGCAACCTCGATTCAATAGAATATGTCGACGAAAAAGTAAACGGAGCTATCTCATTTGTTCAGCGGTCGACAGAATTTTTTATTCCGCTTGGCGACAAAATTGATGTGGAGGCTGAGTTAAAGAAGCTGGAGGAAGAATTGGTTTACACACACGGATTCCTGAGCTCTGTTATGAGAAAACTTGACAATGAACGCTTTATGTCGGGTGCTCCAGATAAGGTCAAAGAAATGGAATTCAAGAAGAAGGCAGATGCTGAATCCCGGATTCGTGTTCTAAACGATCAGATATTGAGCTTGAAAAAGTAATTGGTCAGGTTTAAACTTAAACAAACCAGGTTTTCATTATCCACAAGCAAATCAGGACAATATCAAACTGTATTTCGTTGTTGCAGATGTTATGCAGGTATTTTTTTGACCGACACTATTGAACGAAAACATATTGGATAAGGTTGGCACCCATTTGAAGGGCTTTCAACCTGGTTTCTTTTGTATCTTTGTGCACCTCAGGGTCTTCCCAGCCATCACCAAGGTCGCATTCGTAGGTGTACAGCAGCACCAGCCGGCCCTCCCAAACAATACCAAACCCCTGTGGAGCTTTTCCATCGTGTTCGTGGATCTTCGGCAGTCCATTTTTAAATTCAAACTTCTGGTGGTAGATCGGATGATCAAAAGGGAGCTCAACAAGTTGAGTCTCAGGAAATAACTTTGCAATCTGAGGTCTGATAAACTTATCCATGCCATAATTGTCGTCGATATGAAGAAAGCCTCCGCCAATAAGGTAAGTCCTCAGGTTCTGCATGTCCTGTGCAGACCACACAACATTTCCATGTCCGGTCATATGCAGAAATGGATAATTGAAAATTTCTGTACTTCCAACATCAACAGTTGGAATATCTGTAGCGATATTTGTACCCAGGTTCGTGTTACAAAACTCAGCAAGATTAGGTAAAGAAGTCGGATTTGCATACCAGTCGCCTCCGCCATTGTACTTCAACAAAGCTATCTGCAATGAGGGAACCTGTGCCGAAGCATATAAAACCGGGAAAAATATTAGAATCAGAAATTTTCTCATCGTACAAAATTAACAGATTACGGCAAAAGCCGGTTCTTATTGCAGCTAAACAATTGAATTAATAATATGAACAATTTCAACAGCCACAATACCAGCTGTTTCTGTACGAAGGCGATTTTCACCCAGGCTAACCATTGTATAGTTTTTACTCAGAGCTTTTTCAACTTCATTCATCGTAAAATCTCCTTCTGGCCCAATTAGAAGACTCACATCTTTTACCTTCAGGCAGGAATTCGCAAGATGCAAAGGTGGTTTATCTTCACAATATGCTATAAATCTCTGACATTCAGTATGCTCATCGAGATACTTATCAAATGAAACCGGCGCAGAAAGTGTTGGCTTCCAATATTGACCCGATTGTTTAAGCCCGGAAATAATAATTTTTTCAAGCCTTTCGGTCTTTATAGCAGTTTTCTCGGTTCGCGCAGTTAAAATCGGAGTAATTGTGGAAACGCCAAGTTCAGTGGCTTTTTCAATAAACCATTCAAACCTGTCAACATTTTTAAGCGGCGAAATACCTATATGAATGTTAAGTGAACGGTTTTGGATTTCATCTCTTCTTGTAATAATTGCCACACATCTGTCGATATTTGTGTCAAGTATTTTTGCTGTGCCAGCATTACCATAGCCATCGGTCATCCTTATTTCATCGCCTTCGCGTAAACGCAAAACCCTGAAACAATGCCTGGCATCATCGCCGGTAAGCAGAACCTGATCTGATACAAGAGAATGCGTAAAAAACAAAGGCAACTGCGACATACGAATTTTTTAGCAGAAGGTTTACAGTAATGAGCTATTAAGCAACCTGCCACTTCTCACAAGATGAATTATCCAGTTATCGCTGAGGCAGCCTTGATAATATCGTAAGTTGCCAGGATTATGAATGTCGCTGCCAAGGAAATCAATCATATCGTGAGAAGCCAGTTTTTCGGCCATCTTTTTAATTGCAGGCTTATGATTGCTGATGAATGAAAGAAGATTTACCTGAAAAAGAACATCGCGGTCGCGAAGTTCTTCATATCCTTTCATATCATCGTACCAGTAAGAATACCTTTCGGCGTGAGCAAGAACAATCCTGTAACCTTCCAGCTGAAGATTGAAAAGAATTGTAAGCAGGTTCGGATGAGGCGTAAACGTAGATAACTCAACAAGAATATAATTATCGCCAAAAGTCATCAACTTATCGTTTTTGAACTTCTTTTCAAAACCATCATCAATATTATATTCGGCAGCAGCCTCAAGCTTCAGGGTAATCCCTTCTGATAAGGCTGCTTTCCTCACTACTTCAAGCCCTGTATTAATAACTTCCGGATTATTTTTATAAAAATCCTCCATTATATGAGGGGTTGTTATCATCTTTTTAAAGCCGAGATTCTCAAATCCTCTCATAATCTCAAGGGAGGTTTCAACTTTATCAGAGCCGTCATCAATACCAGGAACAAGGTGTGAATGTATATCCACACCCAAAGCCGAAAAGTCGGCTAAGGCCGGCTCATTCGGTTTCTTGTGAAAAATCTGGTTAAACAGGCTCATAGTTTTGCATTCAATAGCAAGCTTACCTCTTCATATACTGTATTTCGTAATACTTCTGATATTCACCTGAAGTCACATTCCGCATCCATTCTTCGTTATCAAGATACCAATCAACAGTTAGTTCGAGTCCTTGTTCAAAATTCACTGAAGGCTCCCAACCCAGTTCATTCTGAAGTTTGGATGAATCGATGGCATACCTGAGATCATGGCCTGCTCTGTCTTTTACATAGCTGAGCAGATTAAGAGAAGTGCCAACTTCGCGGCCTAGTTTCCTGTCAAGGATTTCTATTAACTTCTTAATGAGCATAATATTCTGCCATTCATTATTTCCGCCAACATTGTAATTGTTGCCAAGCCGTCCATTATGATAAATCATATCAATTGCATTTGCATGATCACCAACATAAAGCCAGTCACGAACATTTTCGCCCTTGCCATAAACAGGCAAAGCCTTGTTATTCCGGATATTGTTGATGAACAATGGCAGGAGTTTCTCAGGAAACTGGTAAGGCCCGTAGTTATTTGAACAATTCGACATAACAATGGGCAGGCCATAGGTGTGATGGAAAGCATTAACAAGATGGTCCGAGCTGGCCTTGGAAGCTGAATATGGACTTCTTGGGTCATACGAAGTTTCTTCAGTAAAATAACCGGTTTCACCTAAAGAACCATAAACTTCATCTGTTGAAACATGATAAAACAGTTTCCCTTCCGAATCATTTGCCCAGATTTGACGCGCTGCATTAAGCAGATTTACCGTTCCAACTATATTTGTATTGATAAATTCCAATGGGTTACTAATTGATCTGTCGACATGCGACTCAGCAGCAAGATGAATAACACCATCGAAACGATGCTTTTCGAAAAGCCTGTCAATAAAGTCTTTATCAACAATATCTCCTCTTACGAACTCATAATTTGGCAGGTTTTCCACATCCCTGAGATTTTCAAGATTCCCTGCGTATGTTAGCTTGTCGAGATTTATTATCCTGTAATTCGGATACTTTCTTACAAATAATTTAATAACATGAGTACCGATAAATCCGGCTCCGCCGGTAATGAGAATGAGTTTATCCATCTTTTCCATAAGGCAGTTTTATTATTTATTAGCAATAGCTTTCTCCCAATTCCAGGCAGAAAGGGTCATTTCATCAAGGCTCATTGCCGCCTTCCAACCCAATTCCGCATTAGCAAAACGTGTGTCGGCCCATACTTTTTCCACATCGCCGGCACGTCGCTCCACTATAACATAATTCAGCTTTTCACCACTGACTTTTTCAAAAGATTTAATTACTTCCAGAACGGTTTGTCCATTACCAGTTCCGAGATTAAACACTTCCAATGCCTTTTTGTTATTTCCATTAGTCATTCGCTCAATTGCGATAACATGGGCCTTTGCCAGATCCACTACATGTATGTAATCGCGGATTGGAGTGCCATCCGGCGTATTATAATCGTTTCCGAATACCTTAAGCTGCGAACGTAACCCTATGGCTGTCTGCGTAATAAAAGGCACAAGATTATTAGGAATCCCAAGAGGTAATTCACCAATTAATGAAGATTCATGCGCTCCTATCGGGTTAAAATAACGTAATGCAATGCACTTCACATCCGAAGTTTCAAGAAAATCACCAATTATTTCTTCTGAAATTTGCTTGGTATTTCCATAGGGTGAAAATGCTTTCTGAATAGGTGATGTTTCTGAAACCGGCAGTTCTTCAGGTTGTCCGTATACTGTGCAGGAAGAAGAGAAAACAAGGAAAGGAACCTTATTGAGCTGCATTCCCTCAAGAATGTTCATCAAGGATACAAGATTGTTTCTGTAGTATTTCAGCGGCTCAGCAACCGACTCTCCAACAGCCTTAAAAGCAGCAAAATGGATAACGCCTGTTATATCACTGTTACGGCTAAAAAAATCAAGAGTCCTTTCCCGTTCTATAAGGTCAAAACATTCGAAATCCGGTCTTATCCCTGTAATTTTACTGATATTATCAAGAACAGCTTCGTTCGAATTTGACAGATTATCGATTACAACAACCTGGTATCCTTTTTGTTGCAATTCAACAACTGTATGCGAACCAATATATCCGGTTCCTCCGGTAACAAGAATCTTCATAGCCAAATATTTAGTAGTTTGCAGTGCTTATTCTTAGTATATCATCGTCCAAATATAAGCATTTGAACATATTTTATAAGCTCCAGTAAGTTAATTTATTTATTTTGCCTCTTAAAATACCTTTTAAATCTGCAACAACAGCACTTTCCATCGCCAGACCTGCAAAATAATTCTCGTCGAGTTTCAGGTAAGGCGTATGCGAAACAGCTACTATTATTGCATCATATTTTCCTGCAGGGCCGTCGGCTATTGAGATGCCATACTCGTGATGATACTCCTCAGAAGAGGCAAACGGATCAACAATGTCAACATGAACACCATATGTCTTCAGCTCATTAATAATGTCAGGAACTCGAGAATTACGGATATCTGTAACATCTTCTTTAAATGTAGCGCCCATCACAAGAACACGGGAGATCAGCATATTTTTGCCGGCTGCAATCATCTTCTTAACAACCTGTTTGGCAACATAAAAGCCCATCGAATCGTTTACATAACGCCCTGAATTGATAATCTGTGGATGATATCTGAACTTTTTAGCCTTATAGGTGAGGTAATACGGATCAACGCCAATACAATGACCTCCTACCAAGCCAGGAAAAAACTTAAGGAAATTCCACTTCGTCCCTGCTGCTTCCAAAACCTCAAACGTATTAATACCCATACGGTTAAAAATAATCGACAACTCATTCATGAGGGCAATGTTAACGTCTCTCTGCGTATTTTCAATGATCTTTGATGCCTCAGCAACTTTTATCGATGAAGCCTTATACACTCCTGCCTTAACCACAAGCTCGTATACTTTTGCAATAATATCAAGGCTTTCGGTATCACAACCCGACACAACTTTCAGAATTGTGGTGATTGTATGTTCCTTATCGCCGGGATTAATACGTTCCGGACTATATCCGATTTTAAAATCGCTTCCGAGCTTCAGCCCTGATAGGTTTTCGAGAATCGGTAAACAATCTTCCTCTGTAGCACCAGGATATACAGTGCTTTCATACACAACATAGTCTCCTTTTTTCAGAACCCTGCCGACAGTGGTCGTTGCCCCTAACAATGGTCTGAGGTCGGGCATATTACTGTCGTCTATAGGTGTTGGAACAGCTACAATATGAAATGCAGCATCACGTAAATCGTCAGGATTCGATGTAAATAGTATATCACAGCCTTCGAAGTCATCCGATGCCAGCTCATTGCTGGGGTCAATTTTGTTGCGCATCATCTCAACACGGTCTTCGCGGATGTCAAAGCCAATTACGCCTACTTTTTTTGCAAATTCAAGTGCAATTGGCAATCCAACATACCCAAGTCCAATTACTGATATTTTATTCTGCTTATTAATTATCTGATTGTAAAGATCCATTTTGTTTAGTTTGAAGGCTTGGCTATGAGTATACGCTTGCCTTGCCTGTGTTTATATTTTTTTTAACGAATGTTTTTTAATATAGGGTGATAATCGCCGCTGAGCCCCACCGGCTTACTATTTCGGATATGATAAACTGTTTCTATACTTGGACGGGCATCATCCAGACCAAAGCCCTTTCCATCCAGTATCGACATATACGTCAACGTATGAAGATCAGTAAAACCTCCCGAAAATTCAATCTCATTACCATCAACCGTAATAGAACGATAGGTACGTTGACCCTTCTGCTGAACTGCTTCAGGCAGCATTTCCTCGTCGATACTCAGAAACCAGCGAACTCTGGCTTTTTCTAACATAAGAAAACCACCCGCTTTATCGGCAGAATAATAATGCAGAATATTCTCCTTAACACCACCAAAAATCCAGATCAGCATATCAAAGAAATGCACCCCGATATTCGTGGCAATTCCACCAGATTTGCTTACATCTCCTTTCCACGACATAAAATACCAGCGACCCCGGCTGGTAATATAGGTTAGATCGATGTCGAAAACTTTATCCTTTGGCGCATTTTTTATCTCCTCACGAAGCTTAATAATAGAAGGATGATATCTGAGTTGAAGAATATTAAAAACCTTATTCCCTGTCTCCCGCTCAATTTCCTTTAATGCATCAATATTCCATGGATTCAATACGATTGGTTTCTCAGAGATGGCATCACTTTGATTTCTCAAAGCCAGTCTTATATGTGCATCATGTAAATAATTCGGACTGCATATACTCACATAATCTATCTTGTTTTCAGGAATACGTCTCAATTTATCGAGATGACGGTCGAAGCGTTCTGTTTCCAGAAAGAAATCAGCCTTTGGAAAATAACTGTCGATTATTCCAACATTGTCATTCTTGTCAAGTGTAGCAACAAGATCATTCCCTGTTTCTGAAATAGCTTTCATATGTCTCTCTGCGATATATCCAGCAGAGCCGATCAGTGCAAATCTTAATTGTTTATGCATTTAAATATAGTATGTTTAATAAAATTAAAGTATTTTACTTACAACATTATCCAGCAACTTATAGTTTTCACCGCTTTCAGGACAAATTGCAATGCCGTTTCCATCAAAGTGTAAACGGTGGCCAAATTCGCTCATCCATCCGGCCTGCCGGGCAGGATTTCCAATAACAAGCGCATAAGCGGGTACTTCTTTTGTAACTACCGCACCGGCGCCGATAAAGGCAAAGCGTCCAATCTCATGTCCGCATACAATTGTAGAATTGGCACCTATGCTGGCACCAGTGCGAACAATAGTTTCGGAATACTGTCCCCTTCGGTTTACAGCGCTTCTGGGGTTAACCACATTTGTAAAAACCATAGATGGACCCAGAAAAACATCATCTTCACAAATTACACCCGAGTAAATTGAAACATTGTTCTGAACCTTTACATTATTGCCGAGCACTACTTTTGGTGAAACCACAACATTCTGACCGATGTTACAATTCTCACCAATAATACAATCAGACATTATGTGCGAGAAATGCCAGATTTTAGTTCCTTTTCCAATAGTGCAGCCTTCATCAATAATGGCCGAGTCGTGTGCGTAATATTCCATAGTTCAGGAGTTATTTACAAATTCCAGAAGTGATGAAGTAATATAAGCCAGTTGTTCTTCATCAAGTTCAGTATGCATTGGCAGGCTGATCACCGAACTGCAAAGCATTTCGGTTACAGGAAAATCGCCTTCTTTGTAGCGTGGATCGAGGTATGCTTTCTGCAGATGCATTGGAACCGGATAATAAATCATTGCAGGAATATCTTTCGAGGTCATGAAGGCTTGAAGTGCATTCCTGTCGATAGCATTTGTAACCAGCGTATACTGGTGAAAAACGTGACTTGAGAATGGGCTGCGGAAAGGTGTTTTAAGTTTAGGATTATTGGCAAAAGCTTTATCGTAATAATCAGCAGCATAGGTTCTTGCAGCAGCATATTCGTCGAGCAATCTCAATTTCACTCTGAGTACAGCAGCCTGGAAACTATCCAGACGGGAGTTAACTCCAATATAATCATGGTAATACCTAACAGTCATTCCATGATTTACGACAACCCTCAGCTGAGCTGCAAGTTCATCATCATTGGTAAAAATAGCACCTCCATCACCATAGCATCCGAGGTTTTTTGAAGGGAAGAATGAAGTACAGCCAATTTCGCTGACAGTACCGGCTTTTTTCCTCGAACCATCTTTGAAAATATAATCTGCTCCAATTGCCTGGCAGGCATCTTCAATGACAACCAGCTTAAATTCTTTTGCAATCTCCGTAATTGCTTCCATATCAGCACACTGCCCAAAAAGATGAACAGGAACAATCGCCTTAGTTTTCGGAGTAATTGCTTTGCGTATCGCTATTGGATCAATATTAAAAGAGTCGGGATCAACATCAACAACAACAGGTGTAAGTTTCAGTAAGGCAATTACTTCGGCAGTAGCAATAAAAGTAAACGTTGTGGTAATAACTTCATCACCGGGCTGAAGGCCCAGCGCCATCATCGACACCTGTAAGGCATCGGTACCATTTGCACATGGAATTACATGTTTTACACCAAGATAATTTTCGAGTTCGGTCTGAAAATTCCGGACTGCAGGTCCATTAATAAAAGAAGTTGAATCGATTACTTCCTGAATACCGGCATCAACGTCTGATTTTATCTTTTCATACTGGCTTTTCAGGTCGACCATTTGAATTTTCCGCATAGAAATTCGTGTTAGAGGTTAGTAATTACAAAAATACAAATATATTCCTAAGCGATAAACCATTGAGCTTACCAATTAGGAGAATAATATTACAGAACGCAACGTTTCTTTAATATTCTTACTTTTGTAGCACTCATAAAAAACAAATTATGTTCAGAAACAGACTCATTCTACTTTTTATTGTGCCCCTACTTTTCAGTTTTTCGGCTTTTTCACAGAAAACGCGCACTGATTCAGCATTTTCATCCGGTCTGTTTTTCACAAATTACACCTATCAGTTTCCAGCCGGCGACATGGCCAAACGCTTTGGACCCAATTCCTCCATTGGAGGCGGTGCTTCCTACAAGACATCAAAAAACTGGATTCTTGGGGGTGAGATCAATTACATTTTCGGGGGTAACGTAAGGGAAGACAGCCTCTTCAGGAAGATGGAAACTTCGGAAGGCTATATGATTGATGAGGGAGGTACCTATGCTGAAGTATACCTCTACGAAAGAGGCTGGAATCTTTCGGCAAAGGTTGGTAAGATTATTCCAATCGGTGGCACAGATCCTAATTCCGGTCTATTATTAAGCGGGGGAATAAATTTTCTGCAGCATAAAATCCGTATTGAAAATCCCGGTAAAACAAGCCCACAGGTTCAGGGTGACTACGCCAAAGGTTACGACCGTTTAACAAATGGCTGGGGTGCCAGCCAATTTATCGGGTACATCTTTTTCAGCAGCAGAAAGGTGTATAATTTTTATGGAGGAATTGAAATTGTTGAAGCCTGGACCAAAAGTCAGCGTGCTTTTGATTTTGACCTGGGCGCAAAAGATACCAAAGCCCGTTTTGATGCGCTTATTGGTATAAAAGTTGGCTGGGTACTGCCATTCTATAAACGTTCTTCACAGGTTTACTATTATTACTAAGCCACAGGAATCCTTACACATGCGGCTATTATACACTATCTTTATCTATATTTATTTGATGTTGATTAAAGCTGCGGCTCTTTTTAGCACTAAAGCAGCATTTTGGATTAACGGCAGAAAAAACATCCGTAATATCATTAAATCAATAAACCCAACGAAAAAGGAAGTTGCCTGGATTCATGCAGCTTCCCTGGGTGAATTTGAACAGGGGCGGCCTCTTATTGAAGAAATCCGCAAAAGATTCCCTGAAACTTACATTCTGCTTACTTTTTTCTCTCCCTCAGGGTATGAAATCCGGAAGAATTATACCGGCGTCGACAAAGTACTTTATCTGCCAATTGATACTCCTGCCAACGCCCGGTTTTTTATATCACAAATCAATCCCGCCATTGCTGTTTTTATTAAATATGAATACTGGTATAACTACCTGCACGAACTAAACAGATGCAATATTCCAGTCGTATTTATTTCAGCGATATTCCGGCCAGGGCAACATTTTTTCAAAGCTTACGGAAGCTGGTTCAGGACCCAACTTAAAAAAGTTGACTGGTTTTTTGTTCAGCATCAGTCATCACTCGAACTGTTAAATAGTATTGGAATTCAAAGTGTTACTGAAAGTGGTGACACACGTTTCGACAGGGTTCACAGTATTGCACAAAATGTAAAATCTATCCCCGAAATAGCTGTTTTTAAAAGCAACAAACTATTGCTGATTGCAGGCAGTACCTGGCCAGCCGATGAAGCAGTTTTTATGGAAGCTATGAGCTCCTTTCGCTCTCAGTTTAAAATAATAATTGCTCCCCATGAAGTTCATGCAGACCGAATTGTGAAACTAATGAACAGTTGTGGTACTAATTGCATCAGGTATTCAGAAATCAGTGCGCGGGATGCTGTTACTGCAGATATACTAATAATAGACAATATTGGTATTCTTTCCAGCATTTACCAGTATGCCGATTTCGTATATATCGGGGGTGGTTTTGGAAAAGGCATCCATAATATCCTGGAAGCTGCAACCTTTGTGGGTCCTGTTTTCTTTGGACCAAATTATTTAAAATTCCAGGAGGCGAAAGAACTGATTAAAGAAGGCGGGGCATTTTCAATTGAAACTGCCAGCCAGCTTAAAGATCAGATTAGCACGTATATTAACGATGCCAGCAAACAGAAGGAAAAGGCTTCTGTATGCCGCAACTATGTTTCTTCTCATACTGGTGCCACCGGGAAAGTTATGCTAAAAGTAAGCGAAGTACTTGGTCAGGTTAATTCTCAGAAATCATGAATTCAGCCTACCTGCTTTTAGGTTCAAATATGGGAAACTCTGTTGAGATTGTTGGACTTGCGCTTGCAATTCTTGAGAAAGAATGCGGGCATATTTCCAAAAAATCTTCTTTGTATGAAACTGAACCCTGGGGCTTTGAATCAGAAAGCAATTTCCTTAACATCGTTGTTTGTATAGAAACAGAACGTTCGGCATTGTCGCTATTAAGCAAAATTCACGAAACAGAGCAGAAACTGGGAAGAACACGAACAAACAATCAGTATACTTCCAGGCTTATTGATATCGATATTTTACTTTTCAATGATACTATTATTGAGAGTGAAATCCTTGTGATACCACATCCCAGAATGCATTTAAGGCAGTTTGTCCTTCAGCCATTGTCTGAAATTGCCGGTGATTTTGTTCATCCTGTATTTTTAAAATCAATCAACCAATTATTAACAGAATGTGCTGACACAAAAAACGTAGTTTTATCAAATGACAACTGAGAATCATAGAACATCCTATAACTTCATTTGTATTGAAGGTAATATTGGTGCGGGAAAAACCAGTCTGGCATCTAAAATAGCTGAACAATTTAATGCAAAACTCATCCTTGAACAGTTTGAAGATAACCCGTTTTTGCCCAAATTTTACAATGACCAGGACAAATATGCTTTTCCGTTAGAGTTATCCTTTCTTGCTTCCCGGTATCAGCAACTTATTGATCAGCTTGCGCCTCAGGACCTCTTCAAAACCTTTACGATCTCCGATTACCTGATTGACAAATCCCTGATTTTTGCAAAAAATACGCTTCATGAGGATGAATACAACCTCTACGCAAAGCTGTTTAACATTATGATGGGTGCTCTCCCCCGCCCCGATTTACTTGTTTATCTTTATGTTAATGTTGAACGATTGCAGGGAAATATCAGAAAGCGCGGTCGATCATACGAACAGCAGATTGAAGACAATTACCTCGAGCGGATTCAGGCAGGATACCTGGAGCATCTGAGACTTTTGCAAAACCAGCGCATTCTGATTATCGACACTAACAACCTGGACTTCATCAATAACGAAGGGGATTACAAGCTTGTTCTTGACTGCATTTTCAGCAATTACACTCCCGGAATTCACAGAATTGTTATCGAGAAGGATAGTCAGAAATGAAAGAATTCATTTTATTGATCTCCCCACTATTCTGCATTACAAATATGCCTGGCAGTCTCAAGCCGCGAAGCGGCACAATTTGAATAACCCCAGGTGCAACCTGGGGCTGGAACCTGCCTCAGTCCATCCAGTCCTGAAGGGACTGGACAAAGGTTTACGAGACTAACCTAGCTTAAACTACGTTCAAAACGTTAGCCTATCTTCAACCCGTTCCGGGCTGTAGATTTCACGGCGCATGCTAATCCACAGGCTTCTCACGTGATAAGGCCTTGTTATTGTTCAAACCCCATATTGAATTGACCAATGAAATCAATATGACGGTTTATATCACGCCGATGGGGTTCTGTTAACTGAATGACAATAGAATGGACAGGCAACGAACTTTTAATAACAAAAAAGAGGCTGCTCCTTTCGAAACAGCCTCTTTTGCATATTGTCTTATGAAATTACTTCACAATTGATTGAAATTCAGGATTTTCAAAATATTTCAAAAATTCTCTGTCATCTTTAGCAATTGCTTTCAGTGAAGATTTTGATGAAACAGCCTTTTTCAGGTTTTCCATTGCCATAGATTGATTTCCGGTGCGTGCACCAGCAACAGCCATCAGGTAGAATTTCTCTGCATTATCAGGAGCACACTGAAGTGTTGAAGCTGCACTGGCAGCATTGCCAGAAAGTAATTCAACAAGAGCAACGTTGTAGTTACATTTTTTTGATCCCATCAGCGAAGCAGCATTCTTGTAATCTCCATCAAGAATTGTTAAAATACCTTTGTTGTAGGCTTCATCAATTCCCAGATCCTGAGCAGCTTTGTAATAATTTTTAGCACCCGCAAAATCATTGTTCTTTGCAGCCAGAGTACCAAGGTTGTTAAGCACAAGAGGATTATTAGGTGACATTGTATTTGCTTTGTCAAGGAAGGTTTTAGCTTCGTCCAGGTTACCAAGTTTCAGGCTGGTGTATCCTACATTGTTGTAGCCTTTCCAGTCGGTTGGATAAATGTTTGTCATTGACTTGAAGATTTTCAACTGAGTATTTGCATCACTGGTAAGGCCAGTGGAATACAGAAGTTCTTTTACATCAAGAGAATCAGGACTAGTAGTTGAAAAACGGGCAATCTGCTCATCCGTTTTCTTAGGAAGATACGATTTGATTGAAACCTCGGCGCGACGTAAAGGAGGAAGGATATTTTCTTCAATTTCCTTGTAAATAACAGTCATATTGCGGATTTCCTGTTCACGTTTTGCAGGATCAGCCTGTGATCTTACAACATTGAGAATGATATTCTTATCTTTAATGTTCGATGCAGTAATTGCCTGCATAAAACCTTCCCAATCTTCACCGTTGGCTTTCAGGTTGTAAGTAGCATCCTGAATTTTAACATCTTCTACCTTTATGGTTTTATCTTTCTTCTTAGCTTTTTTAGCTTCTTCCTTTTTCGCAGCTAAAAGTTTTTTGAATTCAGAGGTCATATAAGCATTAGCTGTCTGAGATCTTTTATCTGAAAGGCCCTGATTGCGTGATTCTTCACCTTCAGGAGAAGCCCATGCGTTAACATCAATTGATTTAATTTTCCATTCTTTCTTCAGGAATGAGCTTAGGGAATCAAGGATGTCTTTAGACGCTTTATCCTTATTTGGTTTGTAATTCAACGCAAGATCGCTCTGATTTACAACAAAGTAAATTTTTGCATCATTGGTTTTAATCGTTTCTTTCTCATAGAAATCAGCGGCAGAACCTTTAATATACTGAGTAACTGTTTTCTGATCGCCTAACAACAGATCTTCATCATGGTAGATTTTCTGTGATGTATTGATAACACCATCAGCAAGTTTCCGGTTACCAAGTTCGATTGATTTAGGAATAATTTTAACATCAGCCTTTTTTAAACCGGTTTTTACTTCATCCTTGCCTTTAGCTTTATAAATGGCAGGAGCGATTTCAAGGTTAGCAGCAGTCATACCAGGCACGAAATCAAATGTTTCTGTATAGGTAAACGAACCGCCTAATTTCTTGTTAATAATAGCACCATCACCCTTCACTTTCTCACCTTTCAGTGTAAGTGGTTTCAACTCCTTAGTACCACCATTGTAGGTAACAACAGGTTGAAATACCATTACAGCACTTTTTTCAAAATACTTTGGCGGAACTTCACCTTTAATGGTAACATTTACTTTACCACCATGATTCTCGAGAACTGTCGGTGTAGCCTGAAATTTCACCTGATTGTAATTTTTAACCATCTTACCCAGGCCGCAACTGCTTAACATGACAGCCATCAAAGCCACAATGATCAGTTGAAAAAAGTTAGTTTTCCTCCTCATTTTCATATATGTTAATTGTTAAAAAACTGATTTCAAAAGAAATAGAGTCCTACCCCTATCAGGCAAAGGTATAAACAAATTGAGTAAAACAAAAAAATGTGTCTAAAATTCAAGCATTTCCTCTCTAATTTAGTTTTATTCTAACGAATACTATAATTCTGCTGCCGCATATGCCATAAAACAATCCCGGCACTAACTGCAATATTTATAGAATGTTTAGTGCCAAACTGGGGGATTTCTATACAGCCGTCTGCCACACTCATCACTTCTTCGCTAACCCCCCCTATCTCATTACCAAAAACCAATGCAATTTTATCATGGCTGTCCCATAAAAAATCCTGCAGCATGACGCTTCCTTCAGCCTGTTCTATAGCATAAATCGTGTAACCTTCTTTTTTTAACTGCATTACAGCAAGCCTGGCATCTTCAAAATAGATCCAATCAACAGACTCTGTAGCCCCAAGTGCTGTCTTCTGAATCTCCCGATGCGGCGGAACTGAGGTAATTCCGCACAATACTATACGCTCCATTAGAAAAGCGTCTGCAGTCCGGAAAACCGATCCAATATTATTCTGACTTCTGATGTTATCGAGCACAATTACCGCCGGAAGTTTCTCTGCTGTCCTGAATTCCTCCACACTCAGCCTTTCCAGCTCACTGTTCAATAGTTTCCTCATCCTTCTGGCTTGTATAATTGAAACGCAAATTACACGAATGTTGCGGATTATCGCAAATTATTGCAAAATTATTGCAACATAAACCATTATTCGATTTTCTATGTGAAACCGAAATTATACTTTTGTTTTATGAAGGAAGAGCAGATGAAGGAAAATACAAAAGGAATAGTTGAAACCCCGCTGATGAAGCAATATTTCGCTATTAAGGCGAAATATCCTGACGCTTTGCTGCTTTTCAGAGTCGGCGATTTCTATGAAACTTTCGGTGAAGATGCAATAAAAGCTTCGGGTATCCTTGGAATTGTTCTTACCCGAAGAGCCAATGGCGCAGCAACTTATGTAGAACTTGCAGGTTTTCCCCACCATTCGCTCGACACCTATCTTCCGAAACTGGTAAGAGCTGGTTACCGAGTTGCCATTTGCGATCAGCTGGAAGATCCAAAACTAACAAAAAAGATTGTTAAAAGAGGTGTTACAGAACTGGTTACGCCTGGAGTTACCTATCATGATAAAGTTCTGGAGCATAAGGAAAATAACTTCCTCGCCTCAATCCACCTGCTTCCAAGGAATTCAGGTATTTCTTTCCTTGATGTATCTACAGGCGAATTTATGCTGGCACAGGGAAATGATGATTATATTGATAAACTCCTTCAAACTTTCCACCCCAGCGAAATAATCGTTCAGAAGAATAAACGGCAGGATTTTATCGAACGATTCGGCCCCAAATTCTACCTTACAACCTTCGAAGATTGGGTATTTACGCATGATTTCGGCCACGATTTACTCGTTAAACACTTTGGCACAATTTCTCTGAAGGGATTCGGAGTAGAAGAACAGGAAAACGGTATCATTGCTGCAGGAGCTTCACTTCATTACCTCTCAGAAACTCAGCACGACCGTGTTCAGCATATTACTCACATTTCCAGAATAGAAGAGGAACATTATGTATGGCTCGACCGCTTCACAATCCGTAACCTGGAACTTCTCCATAGTCCGTTCGAAAACGCTAAAACCTTATTAACTGTCCTCGATTCTACCATTACGCCAATGGGTTCACGGATGCTCCGCCGATGGATAGTGATGCCCTTAAAGGATCCAAAACCAATAGAGGAACGTCAGGAAATTGTTAGTCATTATATTGAAAACGAGCAATTTAAAAAAACGATAGAATCGAACCTCAAGGTTATTGGCGATCTCGAACGCCTGATTTCCAAAGTTGCGGTGGGGCGCATCAATCCACGGGAAGTTCAATATATTAAACGGGCTCTGGAAGCAATAGAGCCCATCAGAGAAGCATGTGGTAATTCGGATCAGCCTACATTGAGAACACTCAGCGAACAGTTGAATCCCTGTAAGCTTATTTCCGAACGTATTTCGCGGGAAGTAAAAGAAGATCCGCCCGTTTTGCTCAGCAAAGGCGGGGTAATTGCCGATGGCATTAATCCCGACCTCGACGAACTCAGAAAGCTTGCCTATTCCGGGAAAGATTATCTGCAGCAGATTGTTCAGCGTGAGACCGACAGAACTGGAATTTCATCCCTTAAAATAGCCTATAACAATGTATTCGGTTATTATCTGGAAGTAACCAATACCCATAAAAACAAAGTTCCTCCTGAATGGCACCGCAAACAAACCCTGGTTAACTGCGAGCGTTATATTACTGAGGAACTTAAGGACTATGAAGAAAAAATTCTTGGAGCCGAAGAAAAGATCCAGATTATAGAAGCCAGACTTTACAATGAACTTGTGCTCGCTCTTTCCGAATATACAGAGCCAATTCAGCTGAATGCCGGTTTACTGGCAAGGCTGGATGTGCTTCTTTCCTTTGCGAATGTTGCCACAAGGAATAATTACACCCGTCCGAAGATTACCGAATCCACAGAGCTTACCATCGAAAACGGAAGGCATCCGGTAATTGAACAGCAGCTTCCGCCAAATGAGTCTTTCGTTTCAAACGATCTTTTCCTCGATAATAACAGTCAGCAGATCCTGATTATTACCGGGCCGAATATGTCAGGGAAATCCGCCTTCCTCAGGCAATCTGCGCTGATCGTACTGATGGCACAAACAGGCTGTTATGTTCCCGCATCAAAGGCAGTTATCGGAATCGTCGACAAAATATTTACGCGTGTAGGTGCCTCCGACAACATTTCATCCGGTGAGTCCACTTTCATGGTTGAGATGAATGAAACCGCCAGTATTCTCAACAATGTATCAAGCCGCAGCCTGATACTTCTGGATGAAATAGGCCGTGGCACCAGTACTTACGACGGAATCTCCATTGCATGGTCAATTGCAGAGTACCTGCATGAGCATCCGCTGCATCATCCAAAGGTGCTGTTTGCCACGCATTACCACGAATTAAACGAAATGGCAGTTACAATGAACCGAATTAAAAACTACCATGTTTCGGTAAAAGAAGTGGGCAATAAGGTAATATTCCTTCGAAAAATGGTACAAGGCGGAACAGAACACAGTTTTGGTATACATGTAGCGCGTATGGCAGGCATCCCGCAGAGTGTTCTGAAAAGAGCCGAGGACATTCTGGTTCAGCTTGAGAAATCGCACTCCAGCCGCGAATTTGCAGAAAAATCCGTTGCAAAGGCCGCCCGTCACAAAAACGATCAGTATCAGCTGAGTTTCATTCAGTTAGACGATCCCTTGCTTGAACAGATCAAAGATGATATACTCAAAACAGATATCAATACTTTAACACCAGTAGAAGCTTTGATGAAACTAAACGGAATAAAAAAAATGTTGGGAGGTTAAAATAAATTTGCTTGACATTTTATTTTTTTCCTATCTTTGCACCATCAAAATGGCAACAAGCGAAAGTAGCTCAGTTGGTAGAGCATGACCTTGCCAAGGTCAGGGTCGCGGGTTCGAGTCCCGTTTTTCGCTCAAAAAACCTCTCCTCCACCGAGAGGTTTTTTTTCGAAAATGAATAAACCGAAAAGCACTTTTCGCTTTTCATTTTTCACTTTTCACTTTTCACTTTTCACTTAAAAAATGCCCGGGTGGTGGAATTGGTAGACACGAAGGACTTAAAATCCTTTGGCCATTGCGGTCGTGCGGGTTCAAGTCCCGCCTCGGGTACAAACGCTGGAAATCTTGCTAAACAAGAGTTCCAGCGTTTTTTTATTCCCCTAAATTTCTCAAAATAATCCAGGTAAGTGCGGAAATTTTCCAGCAGGGTGCGGAAATTTTTCATTAAGGTGCGGAAATTAATAATTGTTTTCAATTTATCGGTCAATATTTACGTTCGGATTTGATTTTTCATTTCTTAATTCTTGCATGGATTGAGCCCGGTTAGCGGAATCCATATTGGGATTGAATCCTCGCAGTGCTTTGGCAATTTCCTTTTTATCCAAATAGTTGTTCTCGATTATTTGAGTGCTACTATGCCCTGTTACGCTTCGGGCATTTTCTGCTCCAAGGTATAATACTAAGTTCGTGATGTAGGCTTTCCGTAGACTTTTGAATGTCAGGTGCTTATTAGAATTCAACTGTTCAAAGTAATGTGAGAATCCCCGGCATAATACATCGGATATCACATTTTTACGGTTCTGGGTGATTTCTGGTGCTAAAATATACTCATCAGATGTCCCCTTTTCCTGGTATCCTAATTCGTTCAATAACTCAATTAATGTCTTGGTCATTGGAATATACACGTATTTCTTATTCTTCTCCAAATTCCGTTTTTGAATATGATTCACCTTGTAGTCTTCTATTTTTATAAACTGATTACCTTCTTCTTCATCAATATAACTCCATTTCAGGTTAGCGATTTCCTCTATTCGACGTCCGGTCTCAAACCCCAATCGGATTCCTTGTGAGAGCCAAGGACGATAGAGACTTCGTGTTGGTTTAATGTGATTGTCATAATGTCTTATACCATTTTCTGGAGTTATTTGTGCCAACAATGCATTAAACTCTTTAAAAGTGATTGCCTCTTTATTTGGATTTTCAGGCTCCCGTTTTACTCTTTTAAACCAGTTCCTGATAATTAAATCATATTCCTCATTATACCATTTGGCCCAACTAACTAAGTAGCTAATATATTTATTAAATGTTCTGCCCTGTATTCCATTAGCTCTGAGATAACTGCAAATAATTCCTACGTGTTCATCCCTTAAATCATCAACTTTGAGGCTGTCTAAATCATAACCAGCTTTAACCAAGCCTGTAACTGACTTTTCAAAACCACGTTCTACGTCCCGGATGTGATTCTTGCTTCGTTCTTTTATTAAATGTACCGGAACACCTTCTCCGTGTAACCAACCAATATACCTGGCCAGGGCTTGAACCAATAACATTGGTCTTACTGAACTCTGTGCGATCAACTTCGGTTGCGGCTTAGCTTCCATGATTTTTTGAACGGTTGGATTCTTTCCTTTTACTTCTTGCTCAAACAATATCGCTTCTTTAATGGCCTCATTAATATCTCTGGTTTCGATTGTCCTGGTTTTCCTTTGATTCTTTGTACCCGGAACAGAAATATATATTTTAAAAACATGCTTGTCTCCATGAATGCACTCCTTCAAAGGTTTCCCACTTTCTTTACAAATCCCTGCTGTAACATTTGTTTTACATTTATAGCAATATATGTTCAATCCCTTCCACCGTTTATTTGCTGAAATATTAAGTGGCTTTTTTCCCATCGTGAGCATCATACCGTGGGTTAAATATTTTGCAATATTGACAGGAAGTCTGATTCTATTGTCCCTTGGGGATGATAGTCAAACCCTGAGTTTTTGTCTGTGTTCCTTGATTTAGAAAGGGAGGTGCATGCCTTAGTTGTTTGTGATTTTGATAATTGATTATTCCTGTTTTGAGATTCTTCAGGAGATCTGAACTTTTGGAGAATAACAGATTCTAATTCTGCTTTTAAAACAAATTTGGGTTTACTGCCAGGAAATGAAATGACCTGGATTCCTTGCCTTTCGCACCATCTTACAACGGCTCTGGCGTCTTTGTACCCCAGGTCACGACAGAATTCCTTTATGGCAATAATTGGCAGCATCTTTACTCTTGTTTTGATTTTCTGTTACCTTTCTTAGCCTTGTTCTCACCAAAGGCTTCTTTCAACAATTCATTTAGCTTTACATGTCTTCTGGAAGCAATTTTGTAAAACTTTACCTCTGGTTGTTCCATTTTCATTTTTTTATCAAAACTAGTTCACGACCTCTGTTATTTAGTTACCACAGTTGTAATTAGTTGACGACAACTATGTCAATTTTTTGCAATATCTGTATCATTCAATATGGCGGCAATTATTTTTTCAATCAATTCTACCCGCCTGTGATTAGCTACTCCCTTTTCAAGTAATGTGCGTAAACTATTGGCATTAAGTGGTTCTTGATACTTATCAAGAAAATTCTCCTGTAATAATTTATGAGGAAATCTGTGATTTGGAATTACTCCTTCTTCACGAATACGAGTAAACAAATATGTCAACTCATTTAGATTCGCAAGCCAGGTAATTTTTTCAACTGATTGTTCAGCACCTGTAAAATGCAACATGAACATTTTATATTCACATAATATAAATCCATTCGACAATAGGAGTTCATGTAGCTTTTGAATGGAAGCCTTACAAATAAGCCATCCAAATTTTTTAATGATAATAGGATTTGAAAATGTTATGACACCAGGGAATTGTTCAGTCCTCTCTTTATATCCCGAAGCTTCCTGAGTCTGATGAAGAAATTCCTCCTGCACTATTTTGCGGATAATTTCATAAAGTTGTTGTGATAATTCGACTCCCATATTAACCCCACCTTTCCGATGTCGGTACCCTCGGAATAATTCAGCATTTTAGGGACGTACTCCATCATGTGGAATTAGTTGACTTTTATATCCACATTGTGGTACAATAGACATACCTGGGAATAGCTGATATATTCTTGAGGTACTAGGACAATATTTGTTCTAGTTAAACCCCTCGTCTGATCACGAGGGGTTTTATATTTTGTAGCAAAAGTAGCGGTCAACATGGCCTGAGTCAAACCACTGCTTAACAATTTGAGACTACTATCTCAACTACCGGAATATCTGCTTTCGAATGATAACAATCCTTCCAGTCATAAAAATGAGATTTGTAACATGCACTCGATGAGCATTATTTAAACTAAATCTAAATTTCTTCGAAGACAGGTTCTGTCCTCCAACAATAAGTTCTTTGTAATGAAATTGAAATCGTATTAACCAGAATGAAAATCAAGCTAAACAATCCACTCCAGATAATTGATTATCCTCTGAATAAACTGATCGATCTGCGTCAACAGGTACGTGAAGCATACTCCATTCTTCACCACGGTGAATTTCTTCCTACTTCAAAGAATCGACATAACAATTATTATCATGAGTTGAAAATTTCAATTTTGGACATCTGCAAAGAGTCCATATCTGAAGGAACATTGGTGAAATTTTTTCATGAGGATACGAAAAGGAAATACCAAATAATCAAAATCAGAACTCTCGAATATTATGCCCAGCATGTTTTTAAATCAGTCTCTATGGATTTTGAACATAGTAATTCGAAAGAGAATTTAATAAGCAAGAACCTTAATTACGAATCATGCCCCAAATCCTGGTTAGCAACCACAAATCATAGTACCCCGCAATGGGCTTCATATTTACCAATACCGCTAAATTTTGGTCTTTTCAGAAGTTTTACCTGCAATCTCTCCACCCAATCTCAATACTATAGGTTTGGCTTTAAGTTATTACGTCTGAATGGAAAACTTTTCGGAGATGGTAGCATCCAGTCAATGGACAACAATTTTGTAATCCATATCGGTAAAAACTTTTTCTCGGATGATATCTTTATTACCACCTACAATAATGGCATCCGTTTCCGGCCAGATTTAATTACCACACATAAGTCCTCGAAGAATACCTTTAAAGTTGAATTAGTAATAGATCCTGAAAGCTTTCTTCTTTTAAAACTCGATGAAACAGAAGTTTTTCGAAAATTAATTAACCGGGAAATCAGGGAGCAGCTTTATTTACTTGCCTGGGGGGATGGAAATGAATTTGAAATCAACATCAATGAAATTGAAATCAGAGTTGAGAATGAATAAGATAGGAGTTATAAGCACTTTCCCACCTACACAATGCGGTATTGCAACCTATGCCACCGATTTGTTTACTGCTGTTCAACAACAGAAACCCAATTTGGAAATTGTACAGTTCAGCTTAACTTTTAACAATGACGAGGAACCCAAATCAGAATTTGAAATTAGGAATAATCACCCGGAGGATTTTTATAAGGCTGCTGAATTAATTAACTCCCTCGACCTTGATTTTATTGATATCCAGCACGAATATAAGATATATGGAAAACCCGACGGCGAAAATATCGGAATCCTGCTCGATAGGATCACCAAACCCATTGCGACTACATTACATACCATTAATAAAACCCTATCCAATAACCGGGAGCGAATATTCAGGAAATTAGTCGAAAGAAGCAATGTATTGTTCGTTTTTTCTAAAGAAGCCAGTGATTTTATTATCACAAACTATGGCATATCAAATGATAAAATTCAGGTAATCCCTCATGGCGTCCCGGAAATACCCTTCATTCTTCCTCAGGATTCAATTTTGCGAAAGTCGTGTCCAGACAGACTTACCTTCATTTCATGCGGACTCATGCGCGAAACCAAGGGTTATGAAATTGCAATTGAAGCCTTGCATTCATTAAAGGATGACCTTGGCGACTTTCAATACATTATTATTGGTGCCGATCATCCTGAAAATTTATCTTCAAAAACATATAGAGCAAAACTAATCGACCAAATTAATCGACTTAATCTCCAAAGCAACATTACATTGATTAATAGATATCTTGAACTCCCCCAATTAATCGAATACATCCAATCAGCAGATATTTGTCTTCTACCTTATACACGGGAAGAATCGAGTAGACGGCTCCGCCAGCATTACCTGACGGAGTACGCCTCTCACACCACTGTACGTACGGGTCTCGTATACAGCGGTTCATTAAATTGTGGAGATACTTTTAAGTAGTAATCGAGCATTGATTTATAACCCCGT
>CAIXZF010000106.1 GCA_903923925.1 uncultured Bacteroidales bacterium | reverse complement strand
GAACTTTGGGGATCCGGCTTCGGGGCTCAACAATTTCTCAAGTCTGCCGAATCCTTCGCATTTGTTTACTTCAGCTGGCTTCCATACAGTTTGCCTGGCAATTACCACTACAAATCCTATTGATATCATCTGCTACGATACCATCTGCAAGACCTTCTTTGTTGAAGGTGTAAGTAATCCTTGTGATAATCTTGTTGGCAGCTATTCCTTCAATTCAAACGGACTTACAGCAAACTTCACGAATACCAGCACTGCCGGTGGCGGCCTTGTATTCAGCAGTATTGCCTGGAATTTCGGAGATCCTCTTTCGGGTGCAAACAATGTTTCAAACCTGTCAAATCCTTCCCACACCTTTACAAGCAGCGGCTGGTACTACGTTTGCATGATTGTGGAAGCTTACATACCGGGTTCAAACCTGAAATGTGCTGATACTATTTGCATGGATGTGCAGGTAATAGCTATCTCAACAGGAGGAGGAGTTTCAGGAAATGTTACTTATGATAATGCAGTTTCGACTGCCATGAATAACACTACTGTGAGCCTTATGTCGGGGAATAATGTAGTTGACACTACCTTTACGAATGCAAACGGACATTATTCATTCACGGATATCACTCCAGGTACGTATCAGCTGATTGCTCATTCAACCAAACAATGGGGTGGTGTTAATGCCACCGATGCACTTATTATTCTGAAACATTTTGTTGGCAGCAATATTTTGACTGGAATACGGAAGACTGTTGCTGATGTTGATGCAAGCGGATATATTAATTCTGGAGATGCATTGCAGGCTATGAAGCGATTTGTAAACATCCAATCGTCGTTTGCCGCAGGTGACTGGGCCTTTGAACATCATTCTGTTGACATTACAGCAGGCGGTAACCTTACAGATAACTTTAAAGGTGCTTGTTTTGGAGATGTAAACGGATCCTACTTACCCCCTACTGCAAAACCCGAACCTGTAGTTTTCCTGGAAAAATCCGGTGTTCAATTCATAGAAAATGGTCAGAAAGTTATTCTTCCTCTAAAGACAAAACAGTCAATGGAATGCGGAGCTGTTTCGCTGGTGCTCTATTACCCGGAGAAAGATCTGGAAATTCTGGGAGTTGAGGCAGTCTTCGAAAATCAGAACCTCATTTACAATGCAGCAAAGGGTGAGTTGCGTTTGGCCTGGTACACTCTTACACCGATTAGTTTTAAAGAAGATGATGCTCTTTTTAACCTTCAAATCAGGTTAAAAGAATCGAATCCTTCTGTTATTTCTGATCTTAATATCACACTAACTTCAGAATCGAGTATTGCTGATGGTAAGGGGAATGAACTCCTCAATAAAACCCTGTTCTTACCCGAATTGCTATCAAACAATGAGGGCTTCAGTTTGAATCAGAACAGGCCAAATCCATTCTCATCAACTACCTTGATTACATTCACAATTCCTGAAAGTGGCGATGTAAAGCTTATACTTTTTGATATCTGTGGGAAACAAATCAAAGTAATTGAAGACAGACAGTTTACTTCTGGGAATCATTCCATCAACTTTAGCAGTAGCGGAATAGATTCGGGAGTTTATTTCTACAGTATCTATTTTACCAATGGTAATAACCGCCTTACTCAAACCAGAAGAATGGTTATCACACCTTAGACTGGGCTATCGCTAAGGATTAATATTACCACGGAGACACGGAGGGCACGGAGATACAATTCTCTGTGCCCTCCGTGTCTCCGTGGTTTATAAATAGCGTATATTTCTCCTATAAATCCCGCTCCCTACGAAGGGAGGTGTTTGTTTATCCGATGAACTATCGCCCTTTTGACGCTTTGGGCCAGCGAGTTTCTCCTGCGAGCTTTGCCAATCAGAAGGCTGGCATTAACTCATGTCTG
>CAIXZF010000105.1 GCA_903923925.1 uncultured Bacteroidales bacterium | reverse complement strand
TTAGTATCTTATCTTTTACTTTAATGTTTTTTTTGGCATAATATTCAGTAGCAATATGCTGGAACTAAGACCAACTCTTTGATTTTCTCTGCCATAATAATCGTTTCTTTTCCGATTTTAGTCATGTAATATTTGTATGAATCATTAGCTTTTTTTATTAGCCCATGCACTTTCAAGCGTTTGATTAACCTGCTTATTTTACTTCCTGTAAAACCAAGTAGTTTTTGAAGATTTTTATTTCTAAACCCATTAATATTGAATTCCCCACGAGTAATGGCAATTAAAATTGCTAAATCATCGGCGCTAAAGAAGTTAAAACCTTTGTAGTTTCGATTATTGTCAATTTTTGATTCAGTAATTTTTTCAAGTCTTTTCCTGCCAACTTCTTTGTTATCGAATGCTGAAATAAACTCCAAATATCTTTTATTTGAAGCTTTCAGGTTGTCTGTTAGAAATGAAAGACTGTAAATGTTTTTTTTCAATGGAGCCATTTCATACGACGTTGACCCGTCACGGTGTACTACCTCGCGGAAGTGTTTAAAAAAGCTTATATCATTTGATGTTGTTTCAATGCGTAGTATTTTACTGAACTTGTCGTACATTTTTATAGATACCGACCCCATAGTATGTTTTATACGACTGCCTTCTATTCTTACGTGGTAATTGTTACCAACTTCACCTTGATATCGGGGATCTAGTTTGTGTCCCAAAAAAGTTGCAATGTTTTCAGGTTTAACAGTGTGTATTGCTGTGGCTATAAGTTCATCGTAAATTAGTTGCAAATCGTCCTGCTTTTTAAACACAATATCGGTGGCATATTCCGCTTGCATCACACTCCAATGATATCTGAGGTTAAAATCTTTATAGACCGGACAAAACTGCCATGCAAACTCATCCAATTTGCGGTGAAGTTTCTCCATACTGATATTGTCCGAAAGTTCTTGCGCTCTATCAACATGTTCAATATAATCAAAAGCATTGTCGATCATGGTATATTTAATCCCAGCTTTTTTTAATTCCGCAGCCAATAAATTGTGACCGTTAATATAAACCTGCAAACGGAAGGGGCACCATGTGGGTACACGGACATATCCCAAGCCAACCTGAGGGTCAATGAAATAAAAATAGTAATGTAAACACTTACTCTGGTCAGATTTTAAAAATGTTTTGCCTGTTGTTTTATCGTGCCATGGTTTATAGGTATTGCATCCCTCCATGGCCGAGATGATATGGACAATGCCAGGATGATCGCCACGCTGTTTAATTTTCTCTGAAACGATTGATTCTTTTCTAAGACCAGACTTGCGAATGAACTCTATTTCAATCCCATGCTCTTTGGCTATACGTTCGGCATTCGCCCGAATTGCATCTTTAAATGGTTCAGCAAATCTCTGATAATCAAAAATTTTGACCTCGTTATTGTACATATAGCTTGTCATTCCTTGGCTATATGATATTTCTGGCATTGTGCCAGTGAGAATGAGCCTATCGTAACATGAAAGTACTAAGGCTATTTTCCCTTTGTAAGTTTCTGTAAGGAGTTCCATCCTGTAAAGTTAACATTTCCCCTGTTTGGTTCTGGCTCGTCCAGGTTAGGAATATAACCACTTAGGCACTTAGGTCACTAAGGGAAAATGTAGTCGAATAACCCTGTCGGGGCTTCAAGTCCCCGACAGGGTTATTCGTTACTGCTTACTGCCCAAAACTAATCTTTAAACTTCGCCATAAGGCTCACAAGGTCTACAACCCTGTTAGAATAACCCCACTCATTATCGTACCAGCTGAGCGTCTTGATAATACGTTTACCAAGTACCCTTGTGTATTCGCTGTCGTAGATAGAGGAATATGGATTTCCTACGATATCAGAAGAAACAATTGGTTTCTCTGAATAATAGAGTACGTTTTTCATACCCGGAGTCTGAGATGCAAGGCGAATAGCAGCATGAACATCTTCCAGTGTTACGTCTTTTGAAACTTCAATTACAAGGTCAACTACCGATCCATCCGGAACTGGAACGCGTGCAGCAGTCCCGTCGAGTTTACCCTTTAATTCAGGAATAACTTTGCCTACGGCTCTTGCAGCACCTGTAGTGGTAATAATAATGTTCTCTGCAGCTGCACGTCCACGACGCCAGTCCTTATGAGGTACGTCAGCCAATCGCTGATCGTTTGTATAGGCATGTGTGGTTGTCATAAGTCCTTCAACGATTCCAAAAGCATCATTCAATACTTTCGCAATAGGAGCGAGGCAGTTGGTGGTACAACTTGCATTGGAAACAATTCTGTGCTCAGCTTTTAACCCATCATCATTTACGCCGATAACAACTGTGTAATCAATTTCGTCCTTCGAAGGCACTGTAAGAATTACGCGTTTTGCTCCAGCATCAATATGCATCTGTAATTCAGCTTTAGCACGGAAAATACCTGTTGCTTCAACAACAACATCCACTTCGAGTTCCTTCCATGGTAATGCCTTTGGATCTTTAATGCTGAGCATTTTTACCTTTTCGTAGGGAGTAACCAGCATATCGCCTTCCATATGAATTGCCTGCCCGAAATTCTTCATAACAGTATCATATTTAAGCAGATAAGCTAAAGTTGCATCGTCAAATAAGTCGTTGATAGCAACAACATCAATATCTTCGCGGCTGTTTAAAATCCTAAATACAGATCTCCCGATTCTTCCGAAACCATTAATTGCTACTCTCATTTTACTTGTCCTTTCTTGTCTAAATTGTCATATGCAACCATAATATCTTTTATCCTTTGGGTAAAACAAGATGCCTTGTGATACCACGACATTGTTTTCACAATCTGTCCCTTCGACTTCATAGTGGCCTGCTGATCGTAAACTACAGAATGCCTGTTGCCACTCACATCAGATGATACAATTGGATCTTCCATGAATTGAATAATACCAGGTTTCTCAGCAGCAGCGCGCATTACAGCAGCATCAACATCTGCTACACTAATATCTTTCTTACGCAAAAAGGTATTCAAATCCAGTAATGAGCCCGATGAAATAGGAACGTTCAAAGCCATTCCTTCTACTTTTCCTTTCATGTCGGGGATAATTGTTGGTAACCACCGAACTGTTGGCGAAATATTCGGAATAATATTCTCGGCTGCCGAGCGGCTTCTTCTGAAATCGCTGCCTGCAATATCCCTGAGCGGCTGATCGGCTGTGTATTCGTGAATGGCAGTAAAATTGGCGTATTCCAGGCCAAAATTTTCGTCCATTAGCTTCAGCATAATTGCAGTTGCATTCGTGGTTGCTGAACCCGGAGAAATTAACTTGTCGTTCGCGTTAATCGTCTGCTCATTTACTCCCATTACTACAATTCTGTCAATTTCATCTTCCGGTAAAAATGAAATCATTACCCGTTTTGCTCCGGCCTGAAGATGTTTCTCCATTTCAGCTCTGGAACTGAATTTTCCGGTTGCATCTACTACAAAATCAACATCAAATGCATCCCAGGGCACCTGTCCGGGCAAAGAAGCATTCAGCAACCTGGCTTTCCCGTTTGGAGATACCAGGTAGTTGTGTTCCAATTGAGTTTGTTTTCCGTTGGGAGTTAATGCATTGAGCAAATAATGCAAAATTTCGGGTCTGCCAATATCACTTATTGCTACAACCTCAATTTTGTCATCCTCCAGACACATGTTGTACAAGTTTCGGCCAATCTCGCCAAAACCCATAATTCCTAATTTAATTTTTCCCATATATTCTGAGTGTTAAATGTCATTGTTAACTACTGAACAACCAACTTTCTTTTAAGTTGGCAAAAATAAATATTAATTTTCATCACTATTACAATGATGTATTAAAGATGTATTTTGAAAACTCATTTTCGGAAAGTGAAAAAAATAAGGCTGCCTGAATTCAGGCAGCCTTATTGCAAGTAGTTTAGAAGTGTGTTTATTGTATTCTACCGGATAATAGTTATTGTTCCGGTAATTTCGTTGTCTTTGATCAATCCTTTGCAGCGTAAAACAAAGTAATACGTTCCATCGTCGGCATTGCTGCCATCCCAATCATTCTGATAATTGGCTTTCTCGTAGACTTTTTTACCCCACCTGTTGTAAACAAGTAATTCATTGGATAGATAAGAATCAAGGTTCTTTACTTCAAAATAATCATTTCTGCCATCACCGTTTGGTGTAATAACATTGGGAATAGTAAGAATGTCGTCAATAACTTCAATTTTAACACTTAAAGAATCCTTACATCCTTCAGGTGTTTCAACCCACATCCATACTTCATAAACACCTTTGTCGGTGTAAATATGTGTTGGATTTACATCATGTGAACCTTCTGTATTATCCCCGAAGGTCCATAAATAGTTTACACCATTTGTAGTAGTATTGGTGAAGGTGATATTGGCATTCTGAATGGTAGTAGTGGCCGGATCTGCAGTAAAACCAGCAACCGGTTGTGCAAAAACCTTAATAAGACTATTAACGGAGTACGACTCCACACAACCTTCTCCGGTAGTTGCCGTTAATGTTACGTTATAAATACCCGGAGTAATATATTCATGGATTGGAGATGCATCTGTAGAAGTAGTCCCGTCACCGAAATCCCAAAGGAATGTGGCAGTGCTTGGTTTGGTAGCATTGTCAAAACTAACTATTACCGGCTGGCATCCTCCATAATCGTCGGGTACAAAGCTGATTAAAGGCGTAGGAAAGAAATTTATATTGATGGTATCCGTCCCCATACATTGAATGTTCCCGTTACCTGTCATTACAATAAGCTTATAGGATGCAGATTCAGTGGCATTCAGAACCTGTGATGTATCTCCGAATGGTAACCAGTAATAGGTGCCAAAAGGATAATTCGGAGGAGTTATTGTAATGGTGTTTCCTGCGCACATTGAAGTGTCGGGACCAAGGTTCAGAACAGGTGTTGTAACAACATTGATATTAACGTTGGTATCGTAAGTGCAACCAAATTCATCAATAATCTGAACATTGTAATTAAAAACTCCGCCAGTATCAGGGAACAATGTCATGATATTGTGTCCAACACTCGAAATCCAT
Organism: uncultured Bacteroidales bacterium; assembly: GCA_903923925.1. Classification (GTDB taxonomy): domain Bacteria; phylum Bacteroidota; class Bacteroidia; order Bacteroidales; family CAIXZF01; genus CAIXZF01. The sequence goes on along the minus strand of CAIXZF010000105.1, from coordinate 21,875 downwards.
GGACCACTCCAGATTACTGTATCAATAGGCACAGTATACCCCCAGTTAACCGGCAGAATACTTGGGTCCAGATTCAGTTCCCATGAAAATACCCATCCGTTGTCAATTCCCCAGTAATCGCATACCTGGAAGTTCCAGGTTCCGTTTAACGGGCAACCAATAAGGTTAGAAAAGGGTTGAAATGGAGTGTAACTTCCGCTATCTATTTGAGCACCGCCACCATACGATTGCATTGTTCCAAACTGTGGGCTCATTGAGGTCCAGCAGTAATTCCAACCTTCTCCAGCCTGATTCTGAAGAGGATCTAACTGGCATGGTGTGGTGCAGGGCTGGCAACTGAATGTTCCGCCGCAATCGTAATTCTGATGATTGGCGCCGCCTTTTGGAACTCCAATAAAAGCACCACCAGACATAACATATTCTTTTACAGTCGAAGATTGCCCATTCGGACAAATAAGCTTCATCTCAAGGTCACCCTGGAAACTATGCTCCATGTTCACGCAAACTGAAACAACATCACTGGCTTGGGTAACAAGCTGCCCGGGATTAAATACATTGAAGGTAACATACGTATTGTAGCAAGCACCTCCCATGGCACCTCCATCGGGAATAAAGGTTGCACTATCGTAAGCTAAACTTGAAGATTGATAAAAAGACGGAAGGGTAACATTTACAGTACTGATACTCGAGTACCCTACATTAATATCAAGCGGTGTTCCGGAGCAGATATCCGGCAAGGGATTAACATGGCCAAGTGGGTCGGTCGAAATTCTTACCCTTTCACCAAGTGCATTCATACTCACACAACCGTTAACATCTGTTACAGTTAACTGAATATCATAACCTCTTACCATATTGTATTTATGCCATACAACCGGTCCGGTAGCAAAAACGCCGTCTCCGAAATTCCAGTTGAAGGTAGAAGTTGCATCACTTTGGGTATAAACAATACCATTCTGAGGGTAAATACCTTTTCCAACGAACTTAATAGAATCAGGCCAGCAAACATCTACATAATTGCTGTCGTGTGGCATTGGAATCATATTAATACTGTCGAGACCTGAAATTACAGCCTGACATACCGGACTGCAGCTGATTTCGCCTTCAAAACCACCGCCCTGGCTTGCAGGATTGGATTTAAACTGAATAGTAAGACATCCACCCGGATTATTCAATGTTGAATAAACAGGAAAAAGCATTAATGAGTTGTTGTTGTTGTATTTTCCAATTAATGGAGCTGCTGTGCTGTTCCCGTCGTAAATAAACAAGGTGTCGGTTGCATGAACATCAAAATTCCAGAAGTAAAGTTTTATATGCGTATTTGTTACGTTATTCGAACAAATAGTCATAGAATAATTCTCGTTGGGACCATAACCGCCACCGGCTCCTCCGCTGTCGTAGGCTTTTCCCGAGCAGGTTGTAACCGTTTGTCCGTTGTAATTATTAATCAGGTAATTCTGGGCACTAACAAACTGAGCCAGGATTAATACTGAAAGTAGGAGTAAATATTTTTTCATCTGCCTGATTTTTGCTTATTCTAGATTAAACGACTTCAGATACGCATTATACAATTCTGCGAACTTCCTGTGTGAATAAAAGATCACCGCTTTTCCTGTATTCCCCAGTTTATAGGAGGTATAATAATTGGCATCAGTTTTAAAATCATACATCAGAGGATTAAAAGTTTTTACATCAAACTTTGTTACATCCTCACTGTAGAATTCTCCTTTAATGCTAAGACTATTAGCTCCGACACTATTATCGGCAAGAGGAACTGTGCTAATATCGCTTCCTGGTAAAGGCTTTTCAGCTTTGCTTTCGCTCAGAAACCAGGAGTTATCAAGATAAAAATTATAGTATAGAAGAAGCCTGGGATTGCTTATCAATCCGTCAACATATTCCTTTGTAAAACAGTTGTACAGCCTCTGATCTGGTTTGATTTCATTTTTGTCCTTACCCTGTGCTTGAGCAGAGATACCTATGACAATAAAAATCAGCGGCAGGAAAGCACCTACCAACCGGGTAAAAAATGTTTTCATATGTCCCTTACTAGTTGAAGATTACAAATATAAACACAAAAATGAATTAATATGCGAATTGGCTATTTTTTAACAATTTGCCTCATTATTTACTGCTGTGGAGTCTCAGCTATCTTATATAGACAAAAAATGTCGTATAAAGTTGCCCTTAGACTTCATGTATTACGAGAAAATTTATTTCGTACTTTTGCACACGATGAATAACATACGCAATTTCTGTATTATAGCCCATATTGATCATGGGAAAAGCACTCTGGCCGACAGACTGCTGGAGTTTACCGACACTGTTTCTGCACGTGAGGCAATGGCACAGGTACTCGACGACATGGACCTCGAAAGGGAAAGAGGAATTACGATTAAATCGCACGCTATCCAGATGGATTATGAGCATGATGGTGTTAAATATACCCTGAATCTCATTGATACTCCCGGTCACGTCGATTTCTCCTATGAGGTGTCGCGGTCAATCGCTTCCTGTGATGGGGCATTGCTTGTTGTTGATGCCTCTCAGGGAATCGAAGCGCAAACAATCTCGAACTTATACCTGGCACTCGATCACGACCTGGTTATTATCCCCATTCTCAACAAAATGGACCTCGATAATGCCATGCCAGAGGAAGTTACCGACCAGATTGTTGACCTTACCGGCTGCGATCGCTCCGAAGTAATTCATGCCAGCGGTAAATCCGGATACGGGGTTCATAACATCCTCGAAGCTATTGTTAACCGGATTCCTGCGCCTTCCGGCGACCCACAGGCTCCTTTGCAGGCCCTCATATTTGACTCGGTTTACAATTCGTTTCGCGGTGTAATCGCCTATTTCAGAGTCTTTAACGGAATTATCAAAAAAGGCGATATCGTTAAATTTGTGGCTACTGAAAAGGAATATGTTGTAGATGAAATCGGTATTCTGAAACTGAAAAAAGAACAACGGAACTCGATAAGTGCAGGAAATGTAGGCTATATTATTTCCGGCATTAAAGAAGCAAAGGAAATAAAAGTCGGCGATACTATTACCCACCCCAGTCGACCCACTTCAACTGCTATCAGGGGTTTTGAAGATGTAAAACCAATGGTTTTTGCCGGTATCTACCCTGTGGATACCAATGAATTCGAAGAGCTTCGTTCGGCCTTGGAGAAATTCCAGCTTAATGATGCTTCGCTGGTTTACGAACCTGAATCTTCTGCTGCTCTTGGTTTTGGTTTCCGATGCGGTTTCCTCGGCATGCTCCACATGGAAATTGTTCAGGAACGCCTCGAAAGGGAATTCAATATGACAGTTATCACTACTGTCCCCAACGTTTCATATCACCTTTTCACAAACAAGGGTGTAATGAAAATTGTGAATAATCCTTCCGAAATGCCGGAGCAAACACTGATTGATAAAATTGAAGAACCGTATATTCTGGCGCAGGTAATCACAAAGGCCGAGTTTATTGGCCCTATTCTTTCGCTTTGTATTGATAAACGAGGAATTATTAAAAACCAGGTATACATCACTTCCGACAGGGTGGAACTTAGTTTCGAAATGCCTCTGGCAGAAATCGTTTTCGACTTTTACGATAAACTGAAGACTGTTTCAAAAGGATATGCATCATTCGATTATCATCCAACCGAATACCGTGAAGCCGACCTCGTAAAAATGGATATCCTCCTCAATTCGGAGCCGGTTGATGCACTTTCTGCTCTTATTCACCGGGAGAATGCATACAATTTCGGTAAACGAATCTGCGAAAAACTCCGGAAACTCATCCCAAGGCAACAATATGATATTGCTATTCAGGCAAGTATAGGTGCTAAAATTATTTCGAGAGAAACCATTAAAGCCTTCCGTAAGGACGTAACCGCCAAATGCTACGGCGGTGATATCTCCCGGAAACGGAAATTGCTCGAAAAACAAAAGAAAGGCAAAAAACGGATGCGCCTGATCAGCAATGTTGAGGTTCCACAATCTGCATTCCTCGCCGTCCTCAAATTAGACGAATAAGGATTGAATAATTCTACTATGCCCTCTGTGCCTATTTGGTGATATTAAAAAATCACAGGTACTCAGGATATTGGTAAACATTAGAAGGGCAAAGAGGTTAATTTCTTTTTAATCAGGTATTGCATTAATTGCAGATTCGAAAAAGTATAGGTTTTCATACTGTCTGTCAAGGCCTTATGAGATAAACGTACATCCGTAATTTCTTTGTTTCTGTAACTGAATAATTGTTCCCGCTTATTCTTATTGATAATCAGGTAGTAGGTTTGGTTTAAACATCCCAGACGATTATCTGCACTGAAAAATGAAAATGGCCGAGATTCCCGCATCAGGTCGATACCAAGCGTATTGTTGACGTAAGGAATTTGAAGAAACCCGAGAATCGTGGGGAAAACATCAATCTGCAATCCCAATTTTTTCTCCGATTTAACCTGATTTTCCCAGGGCCTGTAAATTATCAAGGGTGAATGATGATAGGAGATCGGCATTTCATAGGTTTTGTCGAAATTCTGACCATGATCCCCGATAAACACGAAGATTGTATTTGAGTACCAGCTTTTCTGAGCTGCAGCTTTCATAAACCTGCTTATTGCCCAGTCTGTATACTCATATGAACGGTCAGTTGCATTGTCGCTTTTAGGGTTGAAGGCAATGTGATCAGGAATTATATAAGGGCTATGTGTGGCTATTGTAAGGAATGTCGCAAAAAACGGTTTCTCATTTCCGGCCATGCTGTCCAGGCGGTACATCGACATATCAAACAGAAAATGATCGGAGACCCCCCAGTCGTTTACAATGGTAGTGTCAGGAAAATTCTTCTCATCGATTACTTTTTTAATGCCGTTGCCACGGAAAAATCCTTCGAGGTTGTCGAACTCCTTTGCATTCGGACAGAAGAAAATATTCTGATATCCCTCCTTTTCAAGGATATTCGGCAAGCCATAATAGTGTAAACTTGCTGTGCTTGAAGATGTTGTGGGTTTGTTCTGCATTAATGCAGGTAAACCGTACAAGGTTGAGAAAACCCCATTATAGGTGTGAACTCCGGCCGTATAAATATTGTCGAAACATATTGACGAGGCTGCAAGACTATCCAGGTAAGGAGTAAGCTTCACTTCGGGATTATACCGCCCCATTTTATCCGCGCTCAGGCTTTCAATCAATATTAAAACTATGTTAGCTCGGCGGGACTCTCCTTCAAAACTGATTTTCCTTGCAATCGGACTTGCAAATTCCTGCTTAACATTGAGGTATTTCTGGACATTGGCGATTGCCACTTTATCGTCCATCATTTTTACTTCAAAATCGTCCATTGAATGCAAAAAATTAAACAGGGGATTAAGACCTAACTGGTTGATAAGTGGGAAAGGCGTTTTAAATGCATGTTCAATTAGTAAAGGTTTCCAGCTAAGATGATATTCGCCCCTCACTCCGAAAAAAAGAAATCCCAAACTGAGTATGAACACAATTACTCTTTTATACCAGGGCTGTTTGATTAAAGTTTCTCTGAAGGATCGTTTGGAAAAAATATTTAATACTCTGAAAATTAAGTAGATAATAATAGGAAGTGCTATCAGGTATGGCCAATAATGATAGTCGCCAAGCGTTACCTTAAACATTAGAAACAGATCGTCTGTCCAGCTGAAGATTCCTTTATTGAGACGAGAATTATAATAAAGGTAATATGGGATATCAGCGAGGCAAACCAATACAGAAAAACTGCTAAGGATTCCGGTTATTAGAACGGAAACCCTTACTACGGTTCTGTTATAGTTTCCTATAAGGTAGTTAATACTCAGAATAAGAAAAGGCAGGGTAATGAGGTAGGAAGTTGTTACGGTGTCGAAAAGCAGACCTCTGTTAAAGAAGGCATATCCAAGATAATTTGTACTGTCGCCAGTTAGTAATTTTACCTGGATTAGTAGAAGAACTAGTCTGAAGATACTGAAAATCAGCAATATAGAAATAAAGCAGAGAATAATAAATACTAAATGAGCGGGTAGTAAAGTCTTGAAAAATTTCTTCAATCAGTTGAAATTAAGTGGGTAAGACCCTATTGTTTCATTATTATCGTTCTTGCAGGATAGGCTATTTCGATGCCTTCCTGCGCAAAACGGGCATGAATTTGTTTAATAAATTCGTGTTTCAGCAAAAATTGCTTATCAAACTCGAGTGCTTTCAGAATCACAACAAAAGAGATTCCCGAATCTGTAAAATTCTGGTATCTGAAATTGGGATCGTAGTCTGCAACAGCTCCTGAAATTTCGGACATAACCTGTAGTGCCACTTCTTTTGAGACCCTTTCAACCTTTTCAAGATCGGAGGAAAACCCTACAGTACAGTTAATTCCGAAAGTCATCTCTTTTTGAGGAGCGAAGTAGTTTGTAAAGATTGAGCTTGCCAGCTTAGCATTTGGAATAATCACCATATTGTTGGGCTGAGTTCGGATACTTGTGTATCGCCAGGTAATATCAGCCACAAATCCCTCGTCGCCTGAGTCCAGTTTGATATAGTCGCCGGGATGAATTTTTTTTGTTGCTGTAATCTGAAGCCCTGCGAAGAGGTTCGACAAAGTATCCTGCAAAGCTAAAGCAACTGCAAGGCCTCCAACGCCCAATGCCGTTAGAATAGGAGTTATCGAAATTCCTAGCGACTGCAGAATTATCAGTATACCAACTATATAGCAAATCATCTTGGTGAGATTCTGAAATATTGAAGTTGTTGGGATAACGCCTTCAACTTTTTCAGTCTGCAATCGTACAAAGCCTGTGGAAATCCTTGTAAGAACAATAGTTGCCGAGAAAATCACAATCACAAGTAGAATTTTCCTTAAGATCTCAATGTATTCAGGTCGCAGATCGAGATAAAGACTGGCACCGTAGAATCCAGTTAACATCAACCATAAAAAGATCATACCTTTGAAGCCACCAACAATAATATCGTCGCCTTTCCATTTCGTTCTGGCAGTAAATCTGTTAAGAATTGGAATGATGATTTTTTCTGCAATAAAACCAAATAGTATTCCGCCTCCTGCCAATGCCAGAGGAAATATCCAGTTTGCCAGATGATTGGCTTCCAACATCACTCCATTCTGAATGTTCATTTATTTTGATATTATTTCTTAATTCAAAGATGCTGATAAACTACTTCGCTGTATATAAATTACTCACAATGCTGCATATTATTTCAACATATTTCAAATCCGTATCATCAACATAATCAATAATTTCAGAATCCAGATCAAATACGGCTCTCACCTTACCTTCCTTGTCAATAACTGGAACAACCAGTTCCGATTGAGTTTTGGAAGAACAGGCAATGTGATACGGTAATGCATTAACATCTTTTACGAGCTGGCTCATCTTTTCAGTGGCAGCTTTTCCGCAAACACCTTTCGAAAACGGGATTACCAAACAGCCATGACCTCCCTGGTATGGCCCTACTTTCATCAGTTCAGTATCAGTAAGCCTATAGAAACCTACCCAGCTGAACTCGTCAAAGGCGTTAAAGACTTCGCAGCAAATGGTCGACATTACTGATATTTCATCAGTTTCTCCTTCAAGCAGATGGTAGAGATCTTCAATAACTTTCAAATACCTGCTTTCTTTATTCAAAACAACCTCCTTTTCCATCTGCAAATATATTCAGATTCCCCGACCAACGTATAATGATACTCGTGACTCCTTTTTTTATCGGCAGGAATTGCTACATTTAGAAGGGCTTTAGCTGATTCGTTTATTGGTTCTCAGGATTTTATTTGCTTTTGATTTTAATGAAGGAGGACTTTCAGGCAAGATAAACTCCAGACATGCATGAAGCTCGAATAAAAGATCCGTCTCCTTTTTTGCAAAACGTTCAACAATATCAATAGAATAAATTTTAATAGCCGGATTCGTGTTTCTATCCGTAATCTGGTCAAAACAAAATTCTATTAGCAATCCTGGTTCCTTTATAAGCGAAATGTCAACGAAATGAGCCAATATTTTCAGGAAATTACGCTTTACGCCTTCTGTTTCCGAAGCCATGATTCTTGGCAGGTATTCTTCGAGGCAGGGGGCAAAGCTTTCTGGCCTTAGTGCACAATGCAACTGAATTACCCTTGCAGCCCGCATTGAAAAAGGGTATTGACTTGTAAAACAGAATTCAAGCAATTCCCTGAAATTATCAGGATCATCGCCAACAGCTAACAATGCCGATTCAGCTGTCCATCTCGAACTATCTGTCAATACTGACAGGAAATCAATGCTCATTTAAAAGCCGGATTGGAACGCAAAAGTATCAAATCTTTGCTTCGGATTTTCAACGCAATTACAATTCTTCCAATGAGAAATCGGTAGGAGCATATTCATTAAACCCCGCGTACCAGAAGATAAAATAAACCCAGAAACTGACATGAATTAAAACAATAATCCAGAAAATTACCTGGAATTGCCATTTTTTGTTTTTGTGTTTTTTTAAATGCTGTGCAAAAAATCCTCCTGGCCAGCCACCAAGAAAATCAAACAGATGCAGCGTTATCTCAGGAATTCTCTCCTTACGACGGCTTGCCCTGTATTTGTCGTTTCCATAAACAAAATAGGTTATTATACTAAGAGTAAAGTAATATATGAGTACTACAGATATATTTGTCATTTCACTACTAATACTATTATATGAATTTTGATAATAAACTTAACGAAGGTAAATATACAATAATATTTGCTAGCAAGGTCTGTTGTGTATAACTTTATTTTTAAAAATCAATATATATGAGATAGCAGTGGTCTATTCATTCTTTTCCTATTTTTGTTTAAAATCAATTTGACTGCCTTATGCCTGTAAAACCTAAATTGTTAAAAACCATTAGCGGTCAGAACTATCTGCTACCGTTTATTCTGGTTACAAGTTTGTTTTTCTTGTGGGGTTTCGCACATGGCTTACTTGATGTTCTGAACAAGCATTTTCAGGAGATACTGCATATTTCGAAAGCTGAATCGGGGATGGTACAGTTTTCTGTTTATGGCGGATATTTCCTGGCGGCGCTGCCAGCAGGGTATTTCATGAACCGTTTTGGTTACAAAAAAGGTATAGTTTTAGGTTTGTTGCTTTATGCTTTTGGAGCTTTTCTTTTCTATCCGGCAACTTCTATACAATCGTTCTGGCCTTTTTTAACAGCTTTGCTCATTATTGCTTTTGGACTTGCATTTCTGGAAACGGCTGCGAATCCGTATATTTCGGTACTGGGACCCAGTGAAACAGCCGAACCCCGCCTTAATCTTGCCCAATCATTTAATGGACTCGGATGGATCTTCGGGCCTCTTGTGGGAGGCTTATTAATATTCGGATCTCAGCCGGCTGAAGGAAATCAGTTTTCGAGCATGTCGCTGCCATATATTGGTGTGGGATTCGTGGTACTAATGGTTGCCTTGCTTTTCCTGCGCACTCCACTGCCTGAGATAAAGGAGGAAACTACTCTTGAAGTTGATGGAACAACGTATAAGGATCTGCTGAAATACCGGCATTTTATTCTAGCGATTGCTGCACAGTTTTTCTATGTGGCTGCCCAGACAGGTATCAATAGTTTCTTTATCAATTATGTTACCGAATCTATAAAGATATCGAATACGAATGCTGCTTTAATATTGTCGTTTGGCGGAATGGGGCTATTCTGGGCGGGAAGGCTCTCCGGCAGCTTTATTATGCGAGCATTTGCACCCCACAGATTACTTACTGCCTATTCGGCGGTTTGCAGTGCACTTATGATCCTGGTTGTAGCCGGGCTGGACTGGATTTCTGTTGCTGCGCTTTTTATTACGTATTTCTTTATGTCGATTATGTTTCCTACAATTTTTGTATTGGGGTTAAAAGGACTGGGACCACTAACTAAAAAAGCTTCATCATTTATTGTTATGGCTATTGTTGGTGGCGCTCTTTGCCCGATGCTTATGGGATATATCGCTGACCGCTCGTCGATGCAATGGGGCTTTGTTGTGCCATTGTTCTGTTTTCTTGTTGTTTTTTATTACGGATTGATTGGGCATAAAGAAAAGCCTATTCTGAAACTATCCTGATCAAAATTTCCTATCCTCCCCGGATAATCCTATTTGTACTATGAGTCTACTGCGGTGATTTTTTTTTCTACCACAATAGGCACATAGGGCACAATAGAATTTAACTATTAAATTATTACTAAAGCCTCAAAAATCTGATAAAAAACGTAAACGAACTTATGTGTATGTGTCTACTGTGGTGATTTTATTTCTACCACAATAGGCACATAGGGCACAATAGAATTCTTTAGGGGAGCTGGAAAATTCTTTCCATCAGCCTCCATTTTTCTTTCGACTTTGCATCAGCAGAAGTTTTCTGAAAACGCGCTACAAATTCTTCCCATTCCTCTTGCCTTGGGAAGGTGGAAAGTCGTTTCATATCGTAATCAAAATTAAATTCAGGGCCTGCCTCAAGTATCATGAAAAGCCTGTTGTCCAGCATAAAGATCTCCATGTTTACAATGCCAGCTTCTTTAATACCGGCAGGAATTTCCGGCCAGATATTTTCACCTTTATGCCAGAATTTGTACTCTTCTATTAAAGCCGGATCTTCATGCAGATCGAGCGTAAGACAAAAGCGTTGATTTGTTGTCATCGTTTTCAATTTAGAACCAAGGTAAAAATAATTTACTTTTGAGCATATAAATTTCCTCTCTATGGAGATACTTCTCACTTTACCCGAGCTCTTTGCCAATTATATCCGGAAGAATAAATCCGATTTCCCTGATATTGCTGATGTTTTCTCAGACCCGAAAGAAAAAAAACTTGGATCAGGAGGTGGAACTGTTAACGTTCTCTGGCAGTCGTATAAGCGCTACAAGCTTGAAAACGACAGCGCTGTTTCTTTCTCTCAGTGGCTTGGACTTGGAAAGAGAATTATTATCCATTCTGACGGGCAGAGCCGGAGGCTTCCGGCCTATGCTCCAACAGGAAAGAGTTTTATACCTTTCCCCGTATTTAAATGGGGAAGAGGGCAGCACATCAGGCAAACGCTTTTCGATGTTCAGAAACCTTTGCTTCAGAATATTCTGGAGAAGGCTCCCGCTGGAATGAATACCTTGATTGCAAGTGGTGACGCCCTGGTTTATGCAGATATGCTTATTCCCGCCATACCCTTAGCAGATGTGGTTTGTGTTGGTGTTTGGACGCAGGCAGAAGTAGCCTCAAAACATGGCGTTTTTATTTGTCCAAGGCAGGATCCGTCGAAATTGGAGTTTATGCTTCAGAAACCCTCAATTGATAAAATCCAGAGTCTGATTAATGATTTTCTCTTTCTGCTCGATGCCGGAATCTGGATCTTATCCGACAAGGCTGTTGAGTTGCTGTTCGCCAATACGGGCTGGAATACCGGAACATCGGAATTTGCTTCCGGACTTCCTGATTATTATGATCTGTATTCAGATTTTGGTACTGCATTGGGACGGAAGCCCGAAATACGATCAGGTGAAATTAAGCAGGGGATTCAAAATCTTGAAACCCGTATTCTCAACCTCGACAAGGCAGAATTCTATCATTTCGGAAGCAACTCCGACCTTGTTAATGCTACAAATGCTTTGCACAACAGGGTAATCGACCAAAGAGAAATATGGCATAAGAAGATAAAACCCAGTCCCGATATATTTATTCAGAATGCTGTAACAAGCATACAGCTAACGCCATTGCATCACAGTTTGTGGATAGAGAATTCACATATTCCATCAGGGTGGACATTGCATAATCATCACATTGTCACAGGGATTCCCGAAAATAACTGGAGCCTTGAGGTAAATGCAGGAAAGTGTTTAGATATTGTTCCGATAGGGGATTCTCAATGGTGTATCCGTTTTTATGGGTACAGCGATACGTTTAAAGGTGAAATTAGAAATCCTGAGACAAAATGGATGGGCGAAGCTGCCTTGATTTGGTTCAGCAGAAGAGGGATAGAGGGAAACACTTCTGAAATGGAATTAACACCTGATATTTATACAGCCGGAATCTTTCCGGTAGTAGGAGATAAAGATCTGACGCAGGAGTTCGTAAACTGGCTGATTACAGATGATCCGGGGAAATATAATGACAAAAAATTAAGAGAATTCTACCTCAGATGCAGGAGAATTTCCTGTGAAGAAATCATTGAGCAGGTTAATCTTAAAAGGTTTTTTTCCAGATTGAATGAGAACCTGAAGCTTTCACTGAATGCACTTTCAAAGAATAGTCGTCAGAGTATTTTTTACCAGCTGGATCTGAAAAGGCTTGTTGGCGAATTTATTGAACTAGGGATTTCAATCCCTGCAGAAGTTCCGCAGGATGCACCTCTGATGACAAGAATTCATGATTCGATGATGAGGGAAGTATTTCATGAAAATATCAAGTCAAAGGATAAACCGGGAACTTTTGAAGGTGGTTCAATTTCGCCGGGATTTTATGAAGAGCAATCCTTTTCACTGCTTCGCAATGGGATGATGGAAGATCTTCGGGCTCAGAAGCTTTCTCCATCGCTAAACCTGCAGCCCGACCAGATTCTCTGGGGACGAAGTCCGGTGCGGCTCGATCTGGCTGGTGGGTGGACAGATACGCCACCCTACTGCATTCTTTTCGGCGGGAAGGTTGTAAATATGGCTGTAGAACTCAACGGGCAACCACCGCTGCAGGTATTTATCAAACCAAATGAGCGGCATGAGATAAGCATCCGCTCCATCGATCTGGGTGTAAGTGAGGTAATCCGGAACTACAGCGACCTTGATGTGCTTTCGCAAGTTGGTTCCGCATTTGCTATCCCCAAAGCTGCCCTGGTACTTTGTGGGTTTCATCAGGACTTTTCTGCCGGCAGGTATAAAAGTTTAAAGGATCAGCTGAAAGACTTCGGAAGCGGTTTCGATATTTCGCTTATGGTTGCAGTTCCAAAAGGGAGTGGACTGGGAACGAGTTCAATTCTGGCAGCAAGCATTCTGGGAGCCTTGTCGGAGTTCTGTAAACTCGGCTGGGACAGGCATTCTATCGCCTACAGGACACTGATACTGGAGCAGATGTTAACCACTGGCGGAGGCTGGCAGGATCAGTTCGGAGGAATATTCGAGGGAGTTAAACTTATGGAAAGTTCGTATGGCTTTATTCAGAAGCCTTCTGTTAAATGGGCTCCCGATTATTTGTTCACCAACACAGCATCAAAGGAATTGATTCTACTGTATTACACAGGTATAAACCGTGTGGCAAAGAGCATTTTGCGTGATATTGTGAGGGGAATGTTTCTGAATTCTGCTTCCCATCTGGAAATACTTTTGTCGATAAAACAGCACGCTTTATATACCTATGAGGCTATTCAGAATCACGATTGGCAGGGGCTTACCGCTGCAATAGGATATTCATGGCAATTAAATCAGCAATTGGATTCAGGAACCAACACAACGGTAATTTCATCCATCCTGAAATCGATAGAAGATTATACAATTTCATCCAAACTCCTTGGTGCAGGCGGCGGAGGATACCTTATGATATTTGCGAAAGACCTTCAGGCTGCCGGCAGAATCAGATCCGTTTTAAAACAATCTCCTCCAAACCCATTTGCAAGGTTTGTGGATTGGGAATTATCCCAGACTGGATTTAGGCTTTCCAGCAGTTAACATTGATTCGATCGTTATTTAACGGATAATGTACACCGTAGCCGGATATCCTTTGAAGATGCTCCGATCAGAATCCTGAAATCACCGGGTTCTATTGCCCTTTCAAGGCTGAGGTTCAGTATGGTAAGCATTTCAGGAGTAATTGTAAAGGAAAGCTCTTTGCTTTCGCCCGGTAGAAGATGAATTCGCCGGCAAGCTTTCAGCTCTTTAAGCGGACGGGCAACAGATGCAAAAAGATCTTTGATATAGAGTTGTATAACCTCATCGCCTTCAAGCTTCCCTTTGTTGCTTACTTTTATCCTTACAATGGCTGAATCTCCTGCTTTTATTGAGGATGGACTGATTTTCAGATCACTGTATTCAAAGCTTGTGTAGCTCAGGCCGTATCCGAAGGGGAACAGAGCTTCGCCACTGATATCTGAATAATCATCATTCCGTCCGGTAGCTTTGTGGTTGTAAGTTAGTGGCAGTTGCCCTTCTGTCATGGGAAAAGTTATAGGCAACCTGCCAGCAGGATTTGCATAACCGAACAAAACATCAGCTACCGCATTGCCGCCCTGTTCTCCGGGGTACCAGCAATAAATAATTCCATCAACTTTGTTAATCCATTTGCTCATTGTAATTGCACTTCCACCGATAAGTACAACAACTATCTTTTTTTTCAATTCAGCCAGCTTAAGGATCATTTCTTCCTGATGTCCTGGCAAATTTAGGAAGGCCCGGTCGAGTCCTTCACCCTCTTCTATTCCTGCAACAACGATAATTTCCTTCGCTTTTTTCGCAGTTTCAACAGCATTGGCAATGGTTTTCTGCCATTTTGTATCTTCCTCCTTCTTCCACACCAATTTTAATCTGACAGAACCACTGCTTTCAAAGAATTCAATTTTTACAGGATATGATTTTCCTTTTTCAAAATGAAACTTTTTTAATTGACTGCCATAAGAACCTTTTACCCACTGACTGATAATGAAAGTGTTGTTAAGAAATAATCTGTACCCGTCATTTCCTTCAACTCCAATATAAAAATCGCCGGTTTCGGGGAATGTGAGATATCCGGTCCAACGCACTGAAAACCAGTCATAGTTAATGGATGGATCGGGGGAGTAAAGTGTCCACCTGAAATCAACGGAAGGGTCTGTCCGGGTGAGTATTGGGGAACCTTCCAGTTCGATGTTGTTAAAGTATTCGCCTTTAAGCCCGGGAATACTATTTTCGTTCTCGCCGGTAGATAGAAATCCTGCAGGAATAGTAATGTTTTCCTGTGAACTTCTCCCGCATCCTGGCGAATAAATCACCAATGAACTGTCGGCAAATCTGCTTTTTATTCCTTCCAGAATTGAAACCTTTTTGTAGCCAGGCCCGCTATATCCGCCAAGCCTTGCTTCAACAGCATCGGTTCCGATTACGGCAACTGAATTATCTGATGGACGCAATGGAAGTGCATTGTCGTAGTTTTTCAATAAAACAACAGACTTCTGGGCAGCTTCTCTTGCAAGGGCTAAGTGTTCGGGACTTCCAAAACAATGAACAGCTTTCGCAGTATCATTATATGGATTGTCGAAGAGCCCGAGACGGAATTTGGCACGTAAAACCCGGCTAACAGCCTCATCTATTGCCTGCTGTTTAATGCTTCCGTCCAAAAATGCCGGCTGAAAAAGCCTGTAATGATCAAAATCAGTCTGAAAGATCACATCTAAGCCGTTATTCATAGCTAAAACAGTGGATTCATAATAATCTTTGGCTGTCATATGCAGGCAATTTGAACCTCCTGTTGCCCCTGCATCGGAAATTACAAACCCGTCAAAAGCCCAGTCTTTCTTAAGTTTTTTGTTCAATAGCCAGTCGTTTGCTGTACATGGGGTACCATCCAGGGAATTATACGCAGCCATCACCGATTGGCTTCCGCCTTGTTTTATGCAGGCCTTAAAAGGAGGTAAATAAATTTCTTCGAGCAGACGTTCAGTGTAATGAACAGGATAGCTGTCGCGTCCTCCAATACCGGAATTTGCAACAAAATGTTTCGGATTCGTAATAATACCGGCCTTTTCAAATTCAGAAACAAAGGCAACGCCCATGGCTGAAGAGAGCCAGGGGTCTTCACCGTAAGTTTCTTCGGTTCGGCCCCATCGCGGATCATCAGCAATATTTACAACCGGCGACAACACCATCCGGATACCACAGCATTTTGTTTCTTCAGCAATTGCCGAAGAAATTCTGTGCATCAGTTCAATATCGAATGTTGCTGCAAGCCCAATGGATTGAGGAAAAGATGTTGCCCCTTCCCGCACAATACCATGAAGAGCTTCCCCAAAAGGGATCATTGGAATTCCTAACCTCGTATTTTTAAGGAGAAACTCCTGAGCAGCATTAATTTTTTTTACCAAACCAACAGCAGATCCAGCTGTGGAAACCGAAATCATCTGTCCCTGGGCTTTCCCCTCCGATTCCCCTCCTTCAAAACCGAAGATCCCTTTTTCATAGCGCTCCTTTGGAAGCTCCCATGATTCAGCCAGCATGAACAGCTGCCAGAATTTTTCTTCAGCAGTCATTCGGGAAAGGAGGTCTTTTACCCTTAATTCAATGCTTAATTCCTTGTTTTTGTATGAAGGTACTTGTTGAGAAAACCCTGATATACAAAATATTACAACCAACAGAATTGTCAGAATTTCAAAGCCATACAGGCTTCGTGGAACAAATCTGCAAGGGGTCACAGCGCTAATCCTCCCTTACCGCGGTAAAGGCGAATTGGTTTATCCAATTCAACTTTTAATACTGTCATATACTGATCTTGCGTTTCGGCGGGAACCCTCATGTAAACCAATCCCGGAACCGGACTCCATGAAATTTTTCCTACTATCTTGAAATTTATATCCTTACCACTGCCTACTATACTGATTTTGTTGATCTTACTCATTAATCCTTTAATAACAATATCTCCGGTTTGCTTTCCGGGGAGGAACAGATAGAGACTTGTTGAGTCTTTTGAAAGTGTACTTGGTCCGTAAAAATGTCCCTGTGGCATTCCTGCAATTGTCGAGAAAATTGCCTCGCTATGTTTATTGGTCCAGTTTCCCAGTTCAGTGAGAATCCGAACCTGCTCTTCCGGAATGGAACCATCCTGCCTCGGGCCAATATCCAGAAGAAGGTTTCCTCCCATACTTATCGCATCAGCAAAAATTGTAATTACCTCATAAGGAGTTTTGAAACTCGTGTCTTTCTTGTAATAACCCCATGAATCATTGGTGGTCATGCATAATTCCCAATTTGCAAATGCCGGTCTTGAAACCGGGAAATTCTGTTCAGGAGTATCATAATCTCCGTGTCCCTGTAGTCTTCCGTTAATTATAGTATTGGGATTAGAGTTCAGAATCATTGTTCTGATTTTAGAAGCTTGCCATTCTTCTGCACTATGTTCCCAGTCGCCATCAAACCACAGTAAATCAGGATTGTACTGATATAGAAGTTCACTGATTTGCCCATGGCAGAATTTGAGAAATCGAGTCCACCTCAGGGGATCATCTTTGATTTTGTAACGGGAAGAGTCATTCAGAAATCCCGGATAATCAGGATACGACCAGTCGATAAGAGAATAGTATAGCCCGGTTTTAATTCCAGCCTGGCGAAGTCCGCTTATGAAGGGTGTGAGCACATCTTTTTTTGCAGGGGTTGAATTTACTGTGCTTAGGTTATTCATCCTGGTATCC
This sequence comes from uncultured Bacteroidales bacterium, assembly GCA_903923925.1. Classification (GTDB taxonomy): domain Bacteria; phylum Bacteroidota; class Bacteroidia; order Bacteroidales; family CAIXZF01; genus CAIXZF01. Next base: position 4,520 of record CAIXZF010000105.1, on the reverse strand, counting down.
CATAGGGCCACGCCGTCATGGTGTTTTGATGTAATAACAGCGTAGCGCGCACCAGAATGTTTAATCAATTTAACCCACTCTTCGGGGTGATAATTTGCTGCAGTAAAAAAATCTTTCTGAGCCATATAGTCCTTGTGACTGATATGCTTGTTATGGAATTCCCAGGATTCAGAGGTATTGCCAAGTGAGTAAATTCCCCAATGGATAAAGATCCCGAGTTTTGCATCTGAAAACCATTGCATTTTTGCATTCTGAACAGGCTTTATTGGTGTCTGTGCTGAAATATCTTTAGGCATATACAGCACTGAAATCAATGCAATAAATGCGATTCTGATCTGAGTTTTCATCCTTGAATAGTATGGTTTAATGTAAAAGTATACATTTTTTGTTACTGCCACAAAGTCGTCTATATTTCAACTCTAACACATTTTATGTAAAACAATAAATCATTCAGGCAGATAATAATCTTACATACCTTTGCGATGAAACGGAAAAATGGTATTGTCATTGCCATTTCTGACTTCATTGCAAAGAGTTACAATCTAATACAGATCATTTGAAGAAATATTGGATTCTGCTGTATTTCCTGTTTAATGCAGGCTTTCTCATAGCTCAGAACAACTTTGTATTCATTCCAAAGGGAACATCTGCAGATAGCATTGTTGCAATTGCAGCGGATATTGTTCCAACTCCTCAGCAACTTGCATGGCAGGAAAGAGAATTTATTGCCTTTGTTCATTTCGGCCCCAACACCTTTACGAATCGCGAATGGGGGGAAGGAACTGAGAATCCCCTGGTTTTCAAGCCTGACAGTCTGGATGCAAGGCAATGGGCAAGAAATATCAAGGAGGCAGGCATGAAAATGATTATTATTACAGCCAAACATCATGATGGATTTTGTTTGTGGCAAACTGCAACTACCGACCACAGCATAAGGAATTCTCCGTATAAAAATGGTAAGGGTGATGTTGTTCGTGAAGTGGCAGACGCATGTAAAGAATATGGTTTAAAATTCGGATTTTATCTAAGCCCATGGGATAAGCATGAAGAATCGTACGGCACAGAGGCCTATAACAACTATTTCTGTGAGCAGCTGAAGGAGCTTTTATCAAATTATGGAGAAGTTTCTGAAGTATGGTTCGATGGAGCCAATGGAAATGGTCCGACTGGCAAAGTTCAGGTTTACGATTGGCAATCCTATTATAAAATTATACGGCGTCTTCAGCCAGCTGCAGTGATCTTCGGGATGGGTCCGGATATCAGATGGGTTGGCACAGAAACAGGATATGGAAGGTTATCTGAATGGAGTGTAGTCCCCAATTTGCTTATGAATGCGGATTCAATTAAAGCCTCAGATCAGGAAAACCTTCTTGACCTAAGCTTCATTCCTGGTGATCGAACCGGTGAGGATCTCGGTAGCCGCAAAAAACTCAAAAATGCAACGAACCTGCTCTGGTCTCCCGCAGAAACCGATGTATCAATCAGACCCGGATGGTTTTACCACTCCGGCGAAGATAATGTGGTTAAAACATCCGCTAAATTGGTGGATATTTACTATAGTTCTGTTGGAAGAAATTCTGTTCTTCTGCTGAATATTCCGCCCGATAAACATGGTCTTATCTACAGGAATGATATTGAAAGTCTGAAGGGAATGAAAGAAATTCTTGAAGAGACATTTAAAACAAATCTTGCATCAGGAGCTGTTATTACCAGAAACGACTCGAACATCATTGTATACATTTTGCCTCGGGAGGTAGTTTTCGACAGATTAATGCTGCAGGAAAATATAAGCCTGGGGCAGCGGATTGAAAAATTCAGACTGGAGGCCTTCATTGATAAAAAGTGGGAAATTGTAACGGAAGGTACTACAGTTGGCTACAAACGCCTGCTCCGTTTTGCCCCGGTTCTGACCGATAAAGTCAGATTAATTATCGGGCAATCAAGAGGTGTTCCTGTAATTTCAAATTTCGGCCTTTATAAAGCTCCGGAGGAAAAGATAAAGGAAGAACTGCGCGTAAAAGGGCTGGATGTGGTTTCTGTCAAACTTGAGAATCCCTGCAGCCTGAAATATACAGGAGAAGGAAATAGAACGCTGGCAAATAAACGCCATGGGTCAATGGACTTTCATGATGGACAATGGCTTGGCTTTGAAGGAAGCGATTTGATAGCCATTTTAGACTTGGGAAGTACTGTCCAGATAAAGAAAATTAATGCGTTTTTTCTACAGCAGCAGGGTTCGTGGATTCTTCTGCCTTCAAGAGTTGATTTTGAGGTTTCTGATAATTGTGTAACGTGGAAATTATTCGATTCAGCTTATCAGGCTCTTAAACCAGATGATTCTGTTTATGTGAAAAACTTTTCAGTTAGTGCTGACTGTGTTGCAAGGTATATCAGAGTTACAGCCCATGCTTCTGGTCTGTGCCCGGAATGGCATGAAGGCAAGGGTGGGAAGTGCTGGCTGTTTACGGATGAGATTGTTGTGGAATAGGCTTCAGTCCGGGAAAAATTTTCTTTTAATTGTAACTTTACAGAAACTTCTACGTCCTATTTCCGGAAACGAATCCCAAACGGATGACCGCAAACGAGTATAATAACTGTGTGGATCAATATGCTGACGCTGTTTATCGCTTTATTCTCAAGAGCGTTAAGGATGTGGATAAAGCTAAGGATATTGTGCAGGAGAGCTTCACCCGTATGTGGGAAAAGCTTGACGATATCAGCTATGCCAAGGCTAAATCGTATTTGTTTACTACAGCATATCATACGATGATCGATACCTTCAGAAGGGATAAACGACTAACAGTATTTGACGAATTACCAATGCATCATTTCACTACTGAAAATCAATACAGCGACCTGAAAGAAGTTCTTAATGAGGCAATTGATCAACTACCTTCTATTCAGAAATCCGTATTACTCCTTAGAGATTATGAAGGATATTCATATGAAGAAATAGGAAGAATGACAAACCTTAATGAATCACAGGTTAAAGTATATATTTTCAGGGCAAGAGCATTTTTAAAAAATTATATCGGCAGCCTCGACAGGGTAATGTGAGAGGAGGAAAAACTATGGGAATTAACAGGAATAATTACGAAGCATACATGCTGGATTACTTTGAAAAGGAATTGGATCCTTCTTCTGTAGCAGAACTTATGCTTTTCCTTGAACAGAATGCCGATCTGAAAGATGAATTTGAAAGTTTCGAAATCCTTAGTATTCTTCCTGACGCGGATGTTGTTTTTCCTGATAAAAATACGCTTAAGAAAAATGTGATTTTCCCCACTGCCGATATTAACCGGAAAAACTACGAAGAATATTTTATTGCCGCTGTTGAAAATCTGCTTTCTCAGAATGAAATCGCTCAACTGAACAGCTTTCTTGCAGTAAACCCTGAGCTTTTAAAAGACTATTCCCTTTTTCAACATACCAAACTTCAGCCCGATAAAACTATAATTTTCGGAGATAAGGAATCTCTTCGGCGCAAGGCAGTAGTTCCATTTTATCGATCACAGCGTAAAACTCTTTTGTATTCTGCGATTGCGCTGGCGGCATCCTTGTTGATTTTTGTTTCGGTATATGTTAATGTTACGCAACCTGTAAAAACGGTGCCTTTGGCTGTAACAAAGGAAACAGGAAATACAAAAAAACAAGAATCAGGAGCTGCCGGAGATCTTCAATCAACAATAACAAACAAAAAAACAGCTAAGGCTATTGCAGGAGTTAAAAGAGATCAACAGCTCTCTCAACCCGGATTAGCTGATAGTGGTGAGGGATTGAAAAGCAGAATTTTGATTGAAGGAATTCCGGATCCTGGTCTCCTTCTTGCTTCTTGTTGTAGTTCGCTTCAGATTGATCTTTCATCAACTTCAATTAATGGCAGCAGGACATATTTTACAGATCTCTACAAATATGTGAGACTTAGAGAGGAGATTGATTATCAGCAATACCTCGACGAACAGGAACGCAAACCAATTTTTGCCAGAACTGTTAACCTTGTTCGCGAAAAGGTTTTTGGCTGGGATTGTAATGATGTTCAGAAATCATCTGCAGATAAAAGCTTATGGGCAATTGCTGCTGCAGGTGTAAAAGGAATTAATTATCTCACAAACAGCAATATTGAGATTCGTCGTAAAACCGACAGCGACGGCAACACCACTGCATATGCAATCGCCAACAGTCGCTTCGAGTATTCCCACGATCTTAAGAAATAATCAGGAAATACCCTTTCAGGGTAAAACTCCGATTTGAACAGAAAATGTAGCACATTGACCTCTGTACCAAGCCAAAGCTTAATGTAACAATTTACCAGTTTACCAAAGTAATATTTACATATAGCCCTGTAAGGGCATATTCCATTAGCGATGGGCATCGCCCATCGTGCAGAAAGTGGGCAAATTACGTTAGAGCCCTGTAGGGGCGGCCTACCTTTCGGAGGACCGCTCTAACAAGGCATTTGTCCTCGGGATGGCTTGATAATCATTAGCAGCATCAGCCGTTGTTTCGTGCCGACCCTTACA
>CAIXZF010000104.1 GCA_903923925.1 uncultured Bacteroidales bacterium | reverse complement strand
CAATTACATGGCAGATTGGCAAATTGATAAATTGGTAAATTGATAAATTCCTACATTTCGTCAGAAATCTCTGCACCATCTCGTGTATCCGGCAAATAATCATCTATACTGTCCTGTGGACAGAGAAATGGCGAAATAAATCAATGTATAAATGTAGCAATTTACCAGTGGATCAATTACATGGCAAATTGGTAAATTTGACAATGAAATGGCGCAATAAAGCAATGTGCTAATTTACCAGTTTACCAGTTTATCGATTTTCTTCTTTTTTTTAGTTCGAAGAAAGAAATCTTTCTGCCTCGATTGCTGCCATACAGCCGGTTCCGGCAGCGGTTACTGCTTGGCGGTAGTGATGATCCTGTACATCGCCTGCAGCAAATACACCATCTATGCTGGTTTTTGTTGTTCCTGGTATTGTTACAATATACGCTGCTTCATCAAGGTTGAGCTGCCCTTTAAAGACCTCCGTATTGGGTGTATGGCCAATGGCAACAAAAACGCCATCAACATCCAGTCGTCTGGATTGGCCGGTAGTAACATCTTCCACCATTAATCCGGTTACAACTTTATTGTCGCCCACTACTTCCACCGGTTTGCTGTTCCATACCATTTCAATATTGGCGGTATTCATAACCTTGTGCTGCATAGCTTTAGAAGCTCGCAGTTCTCCCCGGCGATGAACCATATAAACTTTCTTGCAAAGTTTAGCCAGATATGTTGCCTCTTCGGCAGCCGTATCACCTCCACCAACTATTGCTACATTCAGACCACGGAAGAAAAAACCATCACAAGTAGCACAGGCAGAAACACCAAAACCCTGGTATCTTCTTTCTGATTCAAGACCAAGCCATCTGGCAGTTGCACCAGTTGCAATAATAACGGTCTCGGCTAAAATGACTTTCCCGTCATCCGTTTTAATCTTAAAAGGACGTTCTTCAAAGTTAACCTCAGTTACCAAGCCCCAACGTACATCGGTACCGAAGCGTTCTGCCTGTTTTTTCAGGTCTTCCATCATCTCAGTGCCAGTTGTTCCGGAAGGATATCCCGGGAAATTATCAATTTCTGAAGTCGTTGTTAACTGTCCACCCGGCTGTAGTCCCTGGTACATAACAGGCTTCAGGTCAGCCCTTGCTGCATAGATAGCTGCAGTATAGCCTGCAGGGCCGGAACCGATAATCATACATCTTGTTTTCTCTGCGTTGTCTTCCATGATATGAAACTATTTAAGGTTGTAAAATTATGAATGTTTTATTACTTTTGCTGACCTAAATACAATCGGGGCGTGGCGCAGTTGGCTAGCGTACTTGCATGGGGTGCAAGGGGTCGGAAGTTCGAGTCTTCTCGCCCCGACTATACGAAGACTGTCTGGTAGAATATCTGCCAGACTTTTTTTTTCTTAACACTGATATCGTATGATTCATTTTTTTCAAAGCGGTAATAACAAATATTATGCCCTCGAATCTGATGGCAGATTAACAGCCGAAGATATCAAAAAACTTTGCTGGTTATTGGGTAACGCCAGCTGGACGGAGCAGGAAATCCTTAGTGGTTTTTTCCTCGGACCAAGAAAAGAAATGTTGACACCATGGAGTACCAATGCTGTTGAAATTACCCAGAATATGGGAATAAAAGGTATCAGCAGAATTGAGGAATTCTATAAGGTTAGTAAAATCAATGCACTACACGACAAGATGTTACAGGTAGTTTATACTGATCTTGACCAGGACATCTTTCTCATCGTTCATGCTCCGGAAGCAATTCGCCTTGTGGATGACATCCAAAGCTATAACGAATCCGAAGGGCTGGCACTTAGTGCTGATGAAGTGAAGTACCTGGATGAACTAAGTAAGCAATTGGGCAGACAACTCACAGACAGTGAAATCTTCGGGTTTTCGCAGGTAAATTCTGAGCATTGCAGGCATAAAATCTTCAACGGAAGATTTATTATCAATGGGAAAGAGATGGAAGAGTCTCTATTTCAACTTATTAAAAAGACATCAAAACGAAATCCACAGAATATTGTTTCGGCATACAGCGATAATGTGGCCTTTATCAAGGGTCCTGTTATTGAACAATTTGCACCAGCTACTCAGGATAAATCCGATTATTTCAGGATTAAAGACATTTTGTCGGTTATCTCGATGAAAGCAGAAACTCACAATTTCCCTACAACTGTTGAACCTTTTAACGGCGCCGCTACAGGTAGTGGTGGAGAAATCCGCGACAGGATGGCAGGAGGAAAAGGAAGCATTCCACTTGTTGGAACAGCAGTGTATATGACTTCCTATCCAAGGCTGGATTCATCGAGGATCTGGGAAGAAGCTATTGAACCCAGAGATTGGAGATACCAATCGCCAGAGGAAATCCTGATTAAGGCCTCAAACGGAGCAAGCGATTTTGGCAATAAATTCGGTCAACCGCTGATTTGCGGCAGTGTTCTCACTTATGAACACTATGAAAATCAGAAACTTCACGCTTTCGATAAGGTAATTATGCTCGCTGGTGGTGTTGGTTTTGCAAACAATAAGGATGCACATAAAGCCAAACCTGAGATCGGCGACAGGCTTATTGTGATGGGCGGTGATAATTACCGGATAGGGATGGGTGGCGGTGCTGTTTCTTCGGTGGCTACCGGAGAATTCGGGAACCAGATTGAGCTGAATGCCATTCAGCGGTCGAATCCTGAGATGCAAAAGCGCGTTTTTAATGCAATACGAGCCATGGCCGAAAGTGATTCAAACCCAATTGTATCCATACACGATCATGGAGCCGGCGGGCATCTGAACTCTCTGTCGGAACTGGTGGAAGCAAGCGGAGGACACATTGACATCAGTAAGCTGCCGGTGGGTGATCCTACACTTTCATTCAAAGAAATCATTGGCAACGAAAGCCAGGAGAGAATGGGGCTGATAGTTAAACCAGAGAATCTTCCTTTACTGCAAAATATCGCCAGCCGGGAAAGAGCGCCGATCTACAATGTTGGAAAAATTACCGGTGATCACAGATTTATTGTTGAAAATACTCCAACTTCCGAAAAACCTGTAAATCTGAAACTGGAGGATATGTTCGGAAAACCACCTGTTACAGTACTTATTGACGAGAAACAGACCGAAAAACGGAATCCTATTCTCTATGAATCCATTAAACTATATGAATACCTCGATCAGGTTCTTCAGCTTGAAGCAGTTGGCTGCAAAGACTGGCTCACCAATAAAGTAGACCGCTCGGTAACAGGACGTGTTGCTCTGCAACAAACTGCAGGCAGTATTCAGCTGCCATTAAACAACCTCGGTGTTGTAAGCCTCGACTACAAAGGAGAAAAGGGAATAGCAACCTCTATTGGCCACGCAGCTGCAGCTGCGTTAATTGATCCTGCTATTGGTTCGCGCATTTCTGTAGCAGAAGCACTTACTAATATCGTTTGGACCCCTATTGAAGACGGACTTGACGGCTTATCGCTCAGTGCAAACTGGATGTGGCCTGCCAAACAAGCCGGCGAAGATGCCCGATTGTATGAAGCCGTAAAGGCGCTCAGCGACTTTGCTATTGAATTAGGAATCAGTGTTCCAACCGGCAAAGATTCGCTCTCAATGACGCAGAAATATCCGGATGGGAAGATGGTGTATTCGCCTGGAACAGTGATTGTTTCGGCAACTGGACAGGCAAGTAATATTAGAAAGTCTGTAACACCGGTACTTAAGGCAAAGACTGGTTCTGAAATCTTCTACATTGACCTTTCCGGCGATGAATTCCACTTGGGAGGCAGCAGTTTTGCCCAGATTCTGAATCTCCTTGGCAACAATACTCCGGATATTAAAGATGCAGGATATCTTAAAAAAGTATTTAATACCATACAACTTGCAATAGAAAACGACCTTATCCTTGCAGGTCATGATGTTTCGGCTGGTGGATTAATTACAGCACTGCTCGAAATGTGTTTTGCAGAACCCAATACGGGCATGCTGCTCAACCTGAACGGACTCGAAGAATCAGATATCATAAAAGTGCTTTTTGCAGAACGTCCATCACTTTTAGTTCAGGTGAACCAAACAGAGGATTTCACTAAATTACTGACCGACAACAACATAAAATTCAGCATAATCGGGAAGGTAGTTAACGAACGTAAAATGACCGTTCAGCTTGGCGATAAAAACTTTTCCTTTTCCATAGATCAGCTTCGCGATACCTGGTACCTGACTTCTTCAAGACTCGACAGCAAACAATGCGGTATTTCGAATGCGGCAGAACGATTTGCCAATTATCCAAAGCAACAGCTCACTTACAATTTCCCGGCAGGTTTCACCGGAGAAGCTCGGTCTTTCGGCATTAACACAGCAAGGCGAACTTCTTCAGGAGTTAAAGCTGCAATTATCCGCGAAAAAGGGGTTAATGGCGACAGGGAAATGGCGTATTCGCTCTACTACTCAGGGTTTGATGTTAAGGACGTACACATGACTGATCTCATCTCAGGTAAAGAAAACCTTGATGATATTAACATGATTGTATTTGTAGGCGGTTTTTCAAACTCTGACGTACTGGGTTCAGCAAAGGGCTGGGCAGGTGCATTTCTTTACAATGATACTGCAAGACAGACACTTGAAAGGTTCTATGCCCGCAAAGATACATTAAGCTTAGGGATCTGTAATGGCTGCCAGGTAATGATTGAGCTTGGCCTCATCTATCCTGATCACGACCTTAAACCGATAATGAAGCACAACAAAAGCGGCAAATTTGAATCCGGGTTTATCAATGTGGATATCCCTGAAAATGAGAGCATCATGTTCAAATCTCTTGCAGGAACACGGCTTGGCGTATGGGTGGCACATGGCGAAGGCCGTTTCTTCCTTCCAAAGGAAAGAAAAGATTACAATTTTGCAGCGCATTACACCTTTACTACTTTACCTGGAAACCCCAACGGATCTGATTTTAATACAGCAGCGCTGGTTTCAGATTGCGGTCGTCATCTGGCAATGATGCCACATATTGAACGTTCGCTTTTCCCATGGCAGTGGGCGAATTATCCCGATGGCCGTAAAAACGACCAGGTGAGCCCATGGATTGAAGCCTTTGTAAACGCCCGTAAATGGGTTGAAGCACACCTATAAAAATTTCGGCAATTGGAATTCCTGTTAACGATTGTTTACAGTCTTATTTTCATCGCATTTATCAGCAGGCTCAGCTTCTACAAAATAGATGGGATCTCCGGGAATTGGGTAATTGCTGCTTTTGCTGTTAAAGTGCTGGCTGGCAGTTTACTTTATCTTGTTTATACTTACTACTATAAGGAGAGGAACAATGCCGATATCTATAAATATTTCGACGACAGCAAGATCCTTTACAATGCCCTATGGAATAATCCGCATGATTTCCTGAAAATATTTTTCAGTTTCGGGAATGATACTCCGTATTTTGATAAATATTACGGGCAAATGAACAATTGGTATGGGATTTATCCGACCAATCTTTACGGCGACGGGCATATCATGATACGGTTTAATGCCCTGGCAAGGATCATTTCCTTTCAGTATCTTAATGTGCATACGGTGATTATGAATTTTCTGTCGTTTACCGGGCTGATTGGCATGATCAGGTTTTTTCGTATGGAGGGAAGAAAACAAAAACTGCTCTTTTTGATGATATTTCTAATGCCATCCCTGCTTTTCTGGGGCTCAGGTGTGCTGAAAGAAGGACTGATACTGTTTTCCCTGGGTATAATACTCTTTCATTTCAGGCAGTTTGCCGAAGGGCAAAATCAGTGGTGGCGGATACTCCTGATGCTAATTGCATTGATAATCCTTCGCTATACAAAGTTCTACATCTTCGCCTTGATCCTCCCGCTTCTTGTATCAGGATTATGGGTATCGATGAGTAAGCGAAAGTTCATTTTGCTGAAATACGCATTCCTCATCCTTCTGGCCATTGGTGCTGGCTCACAACTCTACAGAGTCAATCCTTACAATAAAATCTCTGAATTACTTGCCAATAAGCACAATGGATTTGTAAAAGAGGCCATTGAAGCGAAGGCCGGAAGTCTTTTTGACACAGCTATGATGCAGCCCAGCTGGCCAGAAATTCTTAAAGCTACATTGCCGGGCTTTCTGAACACTTTACTCAGGCCTTTGCCCTGGGAATCAGTCAACCCGTTCATGCTAATGGCATCTGCTGAAAATCTGTTAATTATTTTTCTGATACTGTTCGTATTATTCCGGCTCAAAAAGCCAGCCGACCTCAATCTGTTCATTTTCAGTGTGATTTTCTTCCTGCTGGTATATTCGGTATCCGGATTGATTTCACCCATATCCGGTGCCTTGGTGAGGTACAAAATTCCGGCGATGCCGTTTTTATTTTATGCCGTTTTGACGCTGGCGAATCCTGCTCATCTGACGAATCCTGCCGGGGGCTTGAAGCCCCGACAGGATTGACCTCACCTCCTTGCCTTCTGCCTCCTGCCTTCTGCCTTCTGCCTTCTGCCTCCTGCCTCCTGCCTCCTGCTTTCTGCCTTCTGCCTTCTGCCTTCTGCCTTCTGCCTCCTGCCTACTGCCTCCTGCCTCCTGCCTTCAGCCTGGCCGGCAAAGATGCAACAATGAGATCGTACGAATGGTCAATCCATTGCTTAAGAACTTCATCATTAACAGTTCCATCTATTATTACCGTGTTCCAGTGTTTCTTATTCATATGGTAGCCAGGGAGTACACAAGGAAATTCCTCACGTAATGCTATTGCCTTCTCCGGATCACATTTAATATTAATATTGAATCTATCAGACAAAGAAGTCAAAGCAAACATTTTGTCCATTACTTTAAATACCAGGGTGTCTTCGTCAAATGGAAAACTTTCTGTTACAAAGGGCTTTGCAATGCAATATTCACGGAATTCTTCAATGTTCATAATGGTATCTGGATAGTATGGAAGTAAAATAAATCAGTCGCCAAGCCATTGTATTGCCAGTAATGCTATATCGTCAGACAATGCCCGACCGTCTGCAAAACGGTTTACATCAGTTAAAATTTCATCAGTTAAGCCCTGTGGAGTATCGGTATTCGATGTATTGAGGGTCTTCTTCAAACCATCCAGCCCATAAATTTCATCATTGGTATTTACAGCATTTGTTACTCCATTCGTGTAAATCAGAATAGTATCACCCTCATTCATCTGGTAATTCCTGGAGCTAAACGTATAGCTATCATCAAAACCTAATTTAATGCCATTGGTTGGCTCAAGGTATTCAGCCTCTCCATTATTCGCCTTCTTTAAAATCGGATTACTATGCCCGGCGTTTGTATAATCAAGATCTCCGCTTGCAATATTAAGGACACCATAGAACACCGTTACAAACATAACTGATGCACCTTCATGGCATAGCAATGAATTAACATAATTGATGCACCCGGATGACGAAAGACCCTTCTGGGCAGTAGCCTTTATTAGAGTTCGGCTAACCGCCATGAAAATTGCAGCAGGAACTCCCTTCTCCGACACATCTCCTACAACAAACCCAAGTCTGTTTTCATCGATCATAAAGTAATCGTAGAAATCACCGGCAATTTCTTTAACGGTAACAATGCATCCGTGGATATCAAAGGATTTTCTGTTGATAAAAGATGGAATATTTTTGGGTTGAATTGCATGTTGAATATCCCGGGCTACTTCAAAATCGCGACGTATTGAAACAAGTTTATTGTGTTCAGCCTCTGCACTCCTTGACTTAAAAATTTCATCCAGCGTTTTATCGATAGTTATTTCCAGATCTTCATAATTAATAGGTTTGGTAATGAAATCGAAAGCACCGCGATTCATTGCTGTGCGGATGTTCTCCAAATCGCCATAGGCTGAAACCATTACAGTTTTAAAGGAGGGATTTCGTAGTTCTTTCAATTCAGAAAGCAATGTTAGTCCATCCATCTCTGGCATGTTAATATCGCAAAGTATAACACCGATTTCCGGATATTCAATTAGTTTTGATAAGGCTTCCAAACCATTATGTGCAAAAACAAAATCGTACTTGCCTGCTTTAATTTGACTTCTGAATCTATGGCGAACTAAATCTTCGAGCATGATCTCGTCGTCAACAACCATAATTTTTACATGCAGATTATCAGTCATATGTATTTATTTTACAGCTTTCTTCCGAGGTATATCTCGAGTATCCGTTTAATATCTTCAGGTTTAAATGGTTTGGTTATATAATCATCCATCCCTGCTGCAAGACATTTTTCTCTGTCACCTTTCATCGCATCAGCAGTTAGCGCAATTATCGGAGTATGTTTCATATTACCTTCCAGTCTGCGAATTTTTTCAGTAGCTTCCAAACCATCCATATCCGGCATATGAATATCCATTAATACAAGATCAATCGATCTGTTTTTAATCAGTTCTACAGCCTCAATACCGTTTTTGGCACAAATGGCATTTGCACCAAGCCTTGAAAGAATACTTGTAACAATCTTCATATTGATCTCATTGTCTTCAGCGATCAGGATGTGTGCAATATTTATTCTTTTCAGCGGATCTGATTGTATGGGGATTTCTGTAACAGCTTTCTGAATTGCAGAATTAGCAGTGAGATTTAATGCCTCATACAATTCAAACATATTAACAGGCTTAGTTAGGAAAATATTGATATCTAGTTTTTTAGCTTTTTCAAAAATGAGATCTTTATCGATTGATGAATACATCAGAATAATCGGTTCGGCCGGTAAGTTGAGGGTGGTTCTAATGCTGCTGGCCAGACTTAAACCATCCACTTCAGGCATTTGCATGTCGAGAATAATAATATCATAAAGAAGATTATGCTCTATCGATTTTTTTATTAGTCTAAGCGCTTCAGTTGCTCCTGAACAAGTTTTGGTTACAATATTTCTTCTTTCCAGTAAGCCCTTTAAAATTAATTGATTTGTTTTATTATCATCAACAACGAGTATTCTTTTTATCTGTTCTGATATTGGTTTTAGTGCTTCTATAACACCCGTCGATTCTCTAACAGGAATTTCAAGCGTAAATGTACTTCCTTTATCAACTTCACTTGAACATATAAGATCTCCTCCCATTAATAACGCCAGGGTCTTTGAAATGGTAAGTCCAAGCCCTGTTCCGCCGTATTTCTTTGTGGTGGTTCCTTCAGCCTGGGTGAAACTATCAAAGATTAGTTTTTGCTTTTCAGGAGACACGCCGATACCCGTATCTTTAATAGCAATTTGAAGGGCAAACATATCGGGCTCAAGTTTTGCGGTAGAATTCCCTGTTGAAATGGTAAGCAGTATTTCTCCTTTTGTTGTAAATTTTTCGGCATTGCTAAGCAGGTTTAAAATAATCTGCCTGATTCTTAGCGGATCACCATTTATATACCTGGGAATATCTGATTCAATAACATATAGCAGCTCAATGTTTTTCTGGGCACATTTAGTTCCAAGGAGGTGTACCGACTTGTCTACAAGTTCATAGAGGTCAAAATTAGCATAGTTGATTTCCAGTTTTCCTGCTTCAATTTTTGAAAAATCAAGAATGTCGTTTATTATGTCAAGAAGTGAGTATGCCGAATATCTGACATTTTCAAGGTAACTATGTTGCGACTCGGAAAGATTTGTGGTTAATGCCAGTTCTGTCATCCCGATTATTCCGTTCATTGGCGTTCTGATCTCATGACTCATATTTGCGAGGAATTCACTTTTTGCCTTGTTTGCAGAATCTGCCATTTCCTGGTTTTGTTGCAACCGAATTACCAGCTTAATGAAAATAACAAACATAGAAGTAATTGCCAGAGTAAATAAAATAATAATGTAAATAAGTGTATTTTTAAAAGAGGAGGTAATCATCGACTTTTCATACCCAACCATAACACCGCCACCAATACCTTTAATCATCAGCGGGTAATAGGCAACAATCATTTGAGTCCCCGTTTTACCAGTTTTGATCACTCTGTTGCCCTCAAAACCATCTTGTAAGTCGCCCATAACCTGGCTAAGCGACGATCTGTCAATGTTGTCAAGGCTGTCGGTAATCCGCGATCCATGGCGTATAAGAAGTATTTTGCCAGTGTTGTCAATGTAGAATATTCTTGCATCCTGATTTACAATCAACGACTCGTTGAATAAAATTGACATAAATCTGAGGACCTCATAATGAGCTTTTACCTCGTAAGTGTTTTTTCGATAATTGTCAGTTGCAGGGTAGGTGAATTCCAATCCGCTGATAATCCCCTGAGAGTTATTAATTAATGGAGTTAATTTTTCATAATTGCTGAGATAAAAATAATTGTTCGGATCTCTTTGCATTTTCCTGCCATAACCGTCGGAACCAATAACCTCGATTTCGCCAATAAGATTCTGGTGAAGTGAATAGAAATGACGGATCGGAATCAATTCTTCAGTATTAGGCCCCTCTTTGGTTATCAGTTTTTCAAAAGAAAGATGAGCAACAGAAAAGAGCATTTCTTCATTAATGCGTTCAATATTATTTTCGATCTCCTGACCTACATTCCTGACAATAATTTCCGCCTGGTCCGTGGCCAGAACGATTTCTCTGTTAAGTGTATTGCTTACAAAGAAATACCCTGCTGGTGCAAGAATTCCGATTACCAGCATAGTCAGCAGGAATTGCAATCGCAGGGTTTTGGAAATAATCCTTGTATATTTAAAGAAATCTTTCATTATCGGATGTAAACATCATTATTCAGTGATATACAGCATTATCCAGTCCAGCTCATTTATTAAAGTGGATGTAACAGAATAAACCTCTTTCCCTTTGATCAGTTCAAAATCCGGTTTGTTCTTTTTGATAATAGCATCCGCCATTTCCCGCACTAATCTGTTGCGCGTTTTAAAGATGTTGTAATCGACGGGTTTAAATGTATTTTGCTTAATGGTTTCAACGTACTTATGTTCTTTGAATGTGGGCATTTCCAGTATAGAAATGGCATTTTCCGAAGCTGCAACCAGGGTTCCAGAACGTGAGAAAATTGCGACTGATGCATTTTCCTGTTCAACGAAAGCGTCAACAATAGTTGTTATCGTAACATCAAGCCCTGCAACGCCTTCCAGTTTGTTATTCACATAAACCGGGGTAATTGCAGATACCATCCACCCTCTGCCTGCCGGGTCTACATAGGGTTCATTTACCCATAAAGCTTTTTTTTCAGGGTTGTGCTTTTCGTCTGCAAGAAAGTAAAAATTAAATTCCGGGATATTCATTCGAGGCTCATACTGAGCCATAACATCAAACCATGGGTATATTCTGTTTAGCGAGCTTTTGTCGTTGTAATAAGCCTGAACTACTTCCGGATTTCTTTTACAGATATTCCGCATTGTAGAGTCAAGTGGTTCAGTAAAATATGCAACTTCTTTTATTTGCTCATTAACCGGAACATAGCCCGAAACCCATAAGGAAGCTCCTGAATCATGCGTTTTTTTAAAGAAACAGCCATTGGATGCCAATTCATAGTCCTTTTTATTTATTTGGGGCAGAACCTGGCCTTTAATTGCATACAAATATGTCGTTTGCTTTGACAGCTTAACGACTTCCATCCGGATTTTCAGAAAATCTGCGTCTATTCTTTTACATAAGTCTTTTGCAATAACTGCAGATTTTTCATCCTGTGTATGTTTCTGCTTACATGAAAGGCTCATTAAAAACAGAATACACAAAAGCAGGTATAGTGTTTTATTCCGAACTTTGATCATAAGAAATGGATTTAATCGACTTTAGTATCAATTACGAAAATAGTAAAAATATTTAAACAATCAGTTTATCTGAATTTTACAACGGTAATTCCATGTCCTCCCCTTTCAAGAGCCTCGTCCCGATATTCTTTTACTTCGTCAACGTTAGACAGGTGTTCTCTAACCAATTGCCGCAAGATTCCGTCGCCTTTGCCATGTAAAATGCGTACCTCAAATATATCGAGCAGAACTGCATCATCTATGTACTTGCGCAATTCGGTTAATGCTTCCTCTGCACGTTTTCCCCTAAGATCGATGGTTAGCCTGTATTCTTCGAGTTTCGACTGCATCTCATCAAGGTATTTTCCATACATACTCGGTGGCCTGAGTGAGGAGCTTTGCTTCATATCGGCACTGCTAGCCTTCACAAGTTTCTCATAAAGACATTTCAGCCTTACCGACCCAAAAGCAACAACAGCTTCTTTACCCTTTATCAACTCAACAACTCCAACGCCCGATTGTCCGTTTAACCGCACCATATCGCCCTGCTTAACAAGGGGGTCAATAACAGGATTCTGCTGTTTTGAATGTTCAGAAACTGGATTACTCTGCGGTTTTTTGGGGGGAGAAGCTTGCTGGGGAGTAGTCGGAGCAGCCTTTTTAAGACTCTTTTCAGAGTTCATTTCTTCAATCTGTTGCACCTTAATATCTTCGGCAACAAGTTCATCTGATTTCTTTTGAAGAATATCACGTGCAATTCTTGTTTTCTCCTTGTCAGCCTGACTTTCTTTAATATCCTTAATAGTTTTCTCAATAACCCTGTTCGCCTCATCAACAATTTTGCGGGCTTCTACTCTGGCTTTCTCCAGGATTTCCTTTTTCTTTACTTCGATCTCCCGTTTGAGCTGTTCATATTTGTTAATTGTTTCTTCAAGAAAATCGTCTGCCATTTTGAATTTCTGAGTCTGTTCACGCAGTCCTCTTTTCTCAGATTCAAGTTTATGCAGTTCTTCTTCAAAATCGAGCTGTGTTCTCCCTGTTTTTTCGGCAGCTTCTGCAAGCAAACCTTCTTCGAATCCTATTTTTCTTGCAATTTCAAACGCAAAAGAGCTTCCGGGCTTGCCAGTTTGCAAAATATACAATGGTTCCATTTTCGTCTGGTCGAAAAGCATTGCTCCGTTCATAATTCCCGGATGTTTTTCGGCCATGAGTTTCAAATTCGCATAATGTGTTGTAACAACACCGTATGCCATTTTCAGGTTTATCCTCGAAAGAATTGATTCTGCTATTGCCCCTCCGGCCTGAGGTTCGGTTCCAACCCCGAATTCATCTATCAGGAACAGACTGTTCTCGTCCACATGCTCCAGGAAGTGCCGCATGTTGTATAGATGTGAACTATAGGTGCTTAAATCATTTTCCAGCGATTGCTCATCTCCGATATCAATAAAAAGTTTACTAAAAATGCCTACTTCTGATGTTTCCTGCAAGGGTATAAGGAGTCCGCACTGAACCATATATTGCATTAAGCCGATAGTCTTCAGACAAACGGATTTTCCACCAGCATTCGGACCCGAAATAACCAGGATTCTTTCGGTATTGTCCAGTTTGATATTCAGGGGAACAACAGATTTTTTCTGAGCTGTATGGCTCAGATAGAGCAGGGGATGCCTGGCTTCCACCCAGTCGAGAGCAGGCTTGTTGCGCAAAACAGGCATCCTGCCTTCTGTATTGATTGCAAGCCGGGCTTTTGCACGCAGAAAATCGATATAACCCATGTATTGGTAGGCACTTTGCAGCTCTTCCAGCTGTGGTCGCAGATAGGAGGCAAACTCAATCAGAATGCGGATTATTTCTCTTCGTTCCTCAAGCTCTGATTCCCGTATTGCATTGTTGGTTTCAAAAACTTCATCCGGCTCTATGTAAACTGTGCTCCCGGTGGCAGACTCGTCATGGATGAATCCCTTCAATTTCCTTTTATGACTGGCACCTACCGGAATTACCAATCTACCGTTGCGGATTGTTGGCTCAACGTCTTTTTCAGCCCATCCACTGCTTTTTGCCTTTCTGAGCACCTGCTGAACTCTTTTTCCGACCTCTGCCATCTGTATTGCAAGTTCCCGCCTGATCTCTCCCAAACGTACTGAAGCCGTATCCCGTATTCGGCCTTTGTCGTCCATAATAGCATCAATGCGCCGGATAATACTAACATCAGGTTTTATTAGTGAGGACCTGGCACTTAGCAAAGGGAATTTTCGGGAAGCAGTACGTTTAAAGAAGTCAAGGCAATCAAAAATACTGCCTAAAGATGACTTCAGATTGAAAAGGGCATCCACATTAAGGTAGGTTCCTTCAATGCGCAATCTTTTCAGTTCGGGTGTAAGATCGTAAGTTTCCTGATTTGGAAACCCACGATCAAACAGAAGAATCTGTCTGAATTCTTCTGTTTCTGTTAAAGCCCTGTGAATCTCCGCAAAGGATGCGGAGAATGAGATCTGCTCGATGAGCGCAAGTGCCAGCGGATTCGTGCAGGTTTCCCGCAACAGTCTGCGGATGGTATCAAAACCAGTCTTCTGCTCGAAATGCTGTGGATATATCATTCCTGATTAGCGCAGTGGGTAACGGTTAAAAATCTCTTCGGATTTCAGCAGGATGTCAACATATTGTGCCCTGCGGTAAACCATTGGATCATTGAGCGTTTTTCTTGAGAGTTTTCCTTTGAAATCGTTAAGTTTAGCATATTGATTCACTTCCATCCAGTTGTTCAGATCGTTGATAATAGTGAACAAATGTGAAATATTATTTTTGTAAATGGTGCTTACAACCTGTACTGCATCGGATCCGGCAAGAACAGCTTTTACAACCTGATCAGCATGAAAAAATCCGGTGTTGCTGCAAATACTTCCTTTTACTGAGCCATGAAGCAAACCGGCATAACGAAGCGGAAGTTTGTAATCTTCTTCGCTTTGGCTGAGGTGCAGAGGAGAGAAGTGTTTTCTTGTTTTAACATCAATGTCGGGCTGGAATAAACGGTTAAAAAGTACAAATCCATCGGCTCCTGCTTCATCGAGTTTGTTTACTACATTCAGAATATTTGAATAGAAGTAACTGAGTTTTACACTTACAGGAATTTTTACTGCAGCTTTTACAACTTTCAGAATTTCGAGTTGTTGCTTCTCAATTGAATTGCCTTCGGTTTCGTTTTTATCGGGAACAGCATAGAAATTTAACTCTAATGCATCAACACCGGTGGACTCCAGTAATTGGGCATATTCTTCCCAGCTTTCTTTGTAAATGCAGTTTAAACTGGCAATAACGGGAATCTTAACATTGTCCTTAAGCATTTTCAGATTGGTAAGGTGTTCTTTTGGCCCTGCATGTTCCATGCTAGGGAATAAACTTACCATTTCTGCATTGCGTTCGTTGTATTCATGCATGTCCTCATGCATCTGAAGGCTTTCCAGTTGTATTTGTTCTTCAAATAATGACTTGTAGACAATGGCAGCTGCGCCTGCTTCTTCAATTTTTTTAACCACGTTCATATCCAGTACGAGATTACTGGCACCAACAATGATTGGGTTCTTAAGCTCTAAACCCAGATAGGTAGTTTTTAGATCAGCCATTTTGTTAAATATTGAAATTTGATTTGCAAAATTAACAATTTACATCGCTAAGAGTTTCGTCAGATCATATTTAGACCGTTTATAATTAACAAACTAGTTATTCAACAATGATATTAATGGCTAACTTTGCACCCGAAAAAAACACATTAGCTTGGATTTCATATATTTAGGTCTAATACAAAAATAAATATCATGAGTGTAACTAAAAACTTTGTCACTTGCGACGGTAACTACGCAGCCGCTTACATTGCCTACATGTTTAGTGAAGTAGCCTGTATCTATCCTATCACACCCTCGTCGACCATGGCAGAATACGTTGATGAATGGGCTGCAAATGGGATGAAAAACATTTTCGGGGAAACCGTAAAGGTTGAAGAAATGCAATCTGAAGCTGGTGCTGCCGGCGCTGTTCACGGTGCTTTGCAATCCGGTACTCTTACTACTACTTATACTGCTTCTCAGGGTCTGCTGCTGATGATCCCGAATATGTATAAAATTGCAGGGGAATTACTCCCCGGAGTTTTCCATGTTAGCGCACGCAGCCTTGCTGCTCAGGCCCTCTCAATTTTTGGTGACCATAGCGATGTTATGAGCACACGGCAGTCTGGTTTTGCAATGCTTGCAACCGGCAGCGTTCAGGAAATCATGGATATAGCCGGCGTTGCACACTTAGCATCTATCAAAACAAGGGTACCTTTCCTTCATTTCTTTGATGGATTCCGTACTTCTCACGAAATTCAGAAAGTTGAAGCCCCAAGTATGGAACAGCTTGCAGGTTTACTCGACCGCAAAGCACTTCAGGATTTCCGCGATCGCGCTCTCAATCCTGAACATCCTGTTACCCGCGGAACTGCTCAGAACCCTGATATCTATTTTCAATCCCGCGAGGCAGCAAATAAATTTTACGATGCTGTGCCTGATGTTGTTGAATCCTATATGCAGGAAATCAATAAATTAACAGGTAAAGATTACCATCCATTTACCTATTATGGTGCAAAAGATGCTGAAAACATCTTTATTGCTATGGGATCAATTACTGAAACGATTAAAGAACTCATTGATTATCTCGGAGAAAAAGGCGAAAAACTTGGAGTTGTCTGCGTACATCTCTACAGACCCTTCTCCGCGAAATACTTCTTTAACGTTATTCCGAAAACTGCAAAACGTATTTGTGTTCTCGACAGAACCAAAGAGCCGGGTGCAAACGGAGAACCACTTTACCTGGATGTTAAAGATCTTTATTATGGTAAGGAAAATGCGCCATTAATCGTAGGTGGACGCTATGGTTTAAGTTCCAAGGATACAACACCTTCCATGATGCTTTCCGTATTTAACAATCTTAAAGCAAAAGAACCAAAAAACCGCTTTACTGTTGGTATTGTTGATGATGTTACATTCACTTCTCTGCCTATTCTTCCCGATCTTAGCATTTCTTCAAAAGGCACTTTTGAGGCAAAATTCTATGGCATCGGTGCTGATGGTACTGTAGGTGCAAATAAAAACTCGATCAAGATTATTGGTGATACTACCGACAAATATGCCCAGGCTTACTTCGCATATGATTCAAAGAAATCCGGCGGTGTTACTACCTCTCATCTGCGCTTTGGCGATTCTCCGATCCGTTCACCATACCTTGTGAACAGTCCCGATTTTGTTGCCTGTCATGTTCCTGCTTACCTGGATAAATATGATATGCTTAAGGGTATAAAAAAAGGAGGAGCCTTCCTGTTTAACAGCATTTGGGATGCTGAAGAAACAAAACGCCGCCTTCCTGCTTACATGGCAAAATTCATGGCTGAGAATAATATAAACTTCTATATTATCAATGCCACAAAAATTGCTGAGGAACTTGGTCTTGGCAATCGTACCAACATTATTATGCAGTCTGCCTTCTTTAAGGTTTCAAATGTGATCCCATTTGAAATTGCTTCAAAGGAAATGAAAAAAGCAATTATCAAAACCTACGGAAACAAAGGTGAAGATATTGTTAACATGAATATTGCTGCAATCGATAAAGGTGCTTCTGATGTTGAAAAAGTTGAAATTCCTGCCGATTGGTCAAAAATAATTGTTAAAACTGTTGTTGATTCAAGAACTATCGATCCGTTTATCAAGAACGTCGTTGAACCGATTAATGCAATGAAAGGCGATGATTTGCCGGTTAGTGCTTTCGTTGGTCGCGAAGATGGAACTTTCCCTGCAGGAACAACCCGAATCGAAAAACGCGGTATTGCCGTAAATGTTCCTGAATGGATTCCTGAAAACTGTATCCAGTGTAACCAGTGCGCATATGTTTGCCCTCACGCTGCTATCCGCCCTTTCCTTATGGATGCCAACGAACTGAAAAATGCTCCATCCGGAACAAAATCGCTTAAAGCAACCGGTCGTCCGCTTGCAGGTCTCGATTTCAAAATTCAGGTGAGCGTGCTCGATTGTACTGGTTGCGGAAATTGTGCTGATGTTTGTCCTTCAAAAACCAAGGCTCTCGTTATGGAACCTCTTGGCAATCAAATGGAAGAAGTAAAACGCTGGGATTATCTTTTCGAAAATGTTTCCTATAAAGATCATTTGGTTGGCAAACAAGGCTCACTTAAAAATAGTCAGTTCGCACAGCCATTGTTCGAATTCTCAGGTGCCTGCGCTGGTTGTGGCGAAACACCATATCTGAAACTTGTTACACAGTTGTTTGGAGAAAGAATGATGGTGGCAAATGCAACCGGATGCTCCTCAATTTATGGAGGTTCTGCTCCTTCAACTCCATATTCCACAAATGCAGCCGGCAAAGGACCAGCATGGGCTAACAGTCTTTTCGAAGATAATGCCGAATATGGTTTTGGTATGCTTACCGGTATCGATAAAATGCGCGATAGGGTTGAGCTTAAAATGATTGCTTCCATGGATGCAGTTTTACCGGCTACAAAGGAAGCTTTCCTTGAGTGGATTGATGCTAAAATGGATGGTAACAAAACAATCGAAGTATCAGACAAACTGATATTAGCTCTGGAAACAGAGAAACATCCTGTGGCTAAAGAACTCATGGATCTGAAACAGTACTTCGTTAAAAAATCAATCTGGGCATTTGGTGGCGACGGTTGGGCATACGACATTGGCTATGGTGGCCTTGATCATGTTCTCGCATCAGGTAAAGACATTAATATTCTCGTACTTGATACTGAGGTATATTCTAATACCGGAGGTCAATCATCCAAATCAACACCTGTTGGTGCTGTGGCAAAATTTGCTGCTTCAGGAAAACGCGTACGTAAAAAAGATCTTGGCATGATGGCTATGTCATACGGTTATGTTTATGTGGCACAGGTTTCTATGGGCTCTAGTCAGGCGCAGTATTTCAAAGCTTTGAAGGAGGCCGAATCTTATCCGGGACCATCACTTATTATTGCATATTCTCCTTGTATCAATCACGGTCTTCGTGCAGGAATGGGTAAGGCTCAGCAACAGGCTTCAGATGCTGTAGACGCTGGTTACTGGCATCTTTACAGATTTAACCCAATGCTTGAAGCAGAAGGTAAAAATCCGTTTGTCCTCGATTCAAAAGAACCTAAATGGGAGCAATTCCAGGACTTCCTCGCCAGTGAAGTGCGCTATACTTCACTCAAAAAAGGATTCCCCAAAGAAGCCGTCGAACTCTTCAAGGCAGCCGAAGAAAACTCCAAATGGCGTTACAACGGCTACCGACGAATGGCAGCAATGGATTTCTCGAACTTATAATCTCATAAAAAACCCGGCCTTACAGCCGGGTTTTTTTTATGCCCTCAATTTTAACAAAGAGAATTATCAAAATAAATTCCCCAAAACCGTAGCTATTTTAAAATAAATTTCTGTGTTTTTGTTTCGCTATTTGATAAAATGGAAACAAAATAAAGTCCTTTGGGCAAATGTGAAAGGTCAATTTCTTTGGAATCGGCATTTAGTTGAAAATTGCAAACCGCAACCCCCATTGAATTGAAGATAGTACCTTGCTCCGGCCTGGAAATCGGAATATTGAAAGTTATTTTCCCATCACTCGGATTCGGGGAAATATTAATTCTGCTTCCATCCTTGATGTTCAAGGCTAAATCTTCAATAGAACTGGCAGTCTGATACACCCGAACATAATCCACTTCCATCCTGGCAAGGCTAAGGGCAGGGTCTATTCCGTTTTTAAGCCCGTTGGTTTCAAATTGAGGGTCGCTTCCCCAGTTTCCGCCCATTGCAATATTCAGTATAAGAAAAAAGGGAGAGGTAAAAGGCCAGGTAGAACTATTTTTTATCGGGGGATTATAGGTGTAAAACAAGGAACTATCAATGCTGAACTCTATTTTTTCAGATGTCCAGTTTGCTGAATAAATATGGAAGTCGCTGTAAACAGTTGGTTCGTAATGGATGCCGGTATTTACAGTACTGCCACTACTCGAACTTGTATGCAGTGAAGAATGTACATAGCCAGGGTCTTTTCCTACATGTTCCATAACATCCACTTCGCCACATGCAGGCCAACCCGTTGTGAATAAAGATTCACCTAGCATCCATAAGGCAGGCCAGGTGCCAATTCCGCTTGGAAGCTTTGCGCGGAATTCTATTCTGCCGTAGGTGAAATTGAATTTATTATGACTGATAATCCTGGCTGATGTCCACGAATTTCCCAGTTTGTGAGCTTCAATGACTAAATTTCCGCTTTCCTGCCGCACATTGGATTGCAAGTTGGTATAGTCCTGAATTTCATTATTGCCCCAGCCACTGTTCCCCAGGTCGTACGACCAGTTCAGGGAGTTTGGTGATCCGGTCCCGTTAAACTCGTCCGACCAGAATAATTGTTCCTGCACAGCCTGCTGAGCCTGTAACCCAGTCCCAACTATAAATACTAAACTGCTAAGAAATAATCTCATTTAATGTGTATTTGGAGGTTGATAGGATACCAGAACAAATGTAATAAACTAAGCAACCAAATAGAATTGATTTTTTTACAATATTCGACTGCCTTCTGCCTCCTGCTTTCTGCCTCCTGCTTTCTGCCTCCTGCTTTCTGCCTTCTGCTTTCTGCCTCCTGCCTCCTGCCTTCTGCTTTCTGCCTCCTGCCTTCTGCTTTCTGCTTTCTGCCTTCTGCTTTCTGCCTTCTGCCTTCTGCTTAAAAAAACTCCTTATCTTTGCGCACTAAATATTATATGAATGAAACGTTTTTTTTCTCTGGTAGCCTTCCTGCTTATTGCAAACTTTACTTTTCCTCAGCCCCCTCCCGGTTATTATGATGCGGCGTTTGGTTTGTATGGTGTTGCTTTACAGAACGCCTTACACAATATCATTAAAAACCATACCAGCATTAGCTATGATGAATTATACACCCATTTTGCTGTAACAGATATCAAACCGAATAATACGGTATGGGATATGTATTCAGATATTCCCGGAGGAAATCCTCCATATACTTTCCAATATGTGTCGACTGATGAATGCGGCAGCTACAATGGCGAAGGCGATTGTTTCAACCGTGAACATTCTTGGCCGAAATCCTGGTTTGGTGGGGAAATAATGCCGATGTATTCGGATATGTTTCACCTGTATCCAACGGATGGATATGTTAATAATATGAGGAATAATTTCCCTTACGGCGAAGTTTCTTCATCCACCTGGACTTCCCAGAATGGTTCGAAGCTTGGAAATTGCAGCTGGCCTGGGTATTCCGGAACGGTTTTCGAACCTATTGATGAATATAAAGGTGATTTTGCCAGATCCTATTTCTATATGTCTACAAGATATTATACTGAAGATGCTTCCTGGACAGGCAGCAACATGACAGATGGTTCACAGCTTAAACCCTGGGCAAGGGCAATGATGCTGCAATGGAGTACTCAGGATCCGGTTTCCCAGAAAGAAATTGACCGTAATAACGGAATATTCCTCGTTCAGCACAACCGTAACCCATTTATTGATAACCCGCAATGGGCTTTTACAATCTGGGGTCCCGGAGCTGGTATCAGTGATATTTCACAACAGAGCCTTACATTAAAAGTTTTCCCTAACCCGGCAAAAGATGTTTGTCATATTCTCCTGCCTGACCTTGGTAATGAATGGTCAGTGAAATTTATTGCAGCAAACGGCACAGAAATATTCCCGAAATCTGAAGTTGTTAATACCGAATTAACAATAAACGTGCAAAATCTGGCTGCTGGTTGTTATAGTATCGTAATCTCTAACACAAAATCTACTGCCGCATATCATGCTTTGTTGATTCGTCCCTAGAAACATGGGCATGCCATTTCCATAAAGAACATTAATCCTCGTAGGTTTTTTTGATGTTCGGGTCGGTCATAATCAGATAATCTCCGGTTTTTTTCACTTTCGACCAGTCAAGGTCGTAATAACACTCATTGTCGGTGCAGGAGATTATCAGGGAGTTTGCTTTTGGACGGTATTTCTTTAATTGTGCAACTACTGCAAAGCCTTCGTCGCTGTGAAAGTTCCCGTTAACCTGCATCATCTTGGCGCCTTTATGTTTCTTTAAAAAGGTAGAAATCGAATAGGCCATAGTTGCATCCCATAAAGATTGGGCCATTACAAGGTTGAATTCCCCCATAAAAATTGGTGCTTTCTTCTTAGTTGTATCCGGAGTAGTGTCTTTGGTATGACCTGATTCGGCCATCAACTTTTCAAAATAATCGCCACTTGCAGTATCATAGGGCAGTGGCGCCATGTATCTCCTTGATTCGTCGGGTAATAACAGTAAAGCTTTCTGTCCTTTTCTGCCGGCAAGGTTAGAATACCTGGCAGGCGCATTCGCACAAATTACAGGGAGTTTATTCGCTTTTGCAAATTCCACCATAGGCCTGTAATTACTATAGTTCTTCCAGGTACGGGCGTCTTTTTTAAAGCTTTTTTCCCGGATAAGTCCCTGCAGATATTCGTCCATAATAAGTTGAACATCACGGTCGAACATCTCAAGCGAAAGTGCTGTATTACTCAGATATGATTTGTACATCATCTGCAGTAATGTATCTTCAAGGAAATGACAAACACTATCGCTGTGTTCTTCCCCGAAAAACAATACATCATATGTTTTCATATCATCAATAATTTCCTGCAATGGCACTTCCTTTTCCTTCTTCACAGAATACACCCTGTAGTTTTTTGGTGAAAGTTTTTGCTGTGCAATAAGACAAAAAGGTATCAGGAATAAAATAATACTGATGATTTTTTTCATGTGTTATTAAATGTTATCGTATTTGTTTAAATCCGGATTCAACTTCAGCTGCGATCCGCCGATAGACTTCTTCGACTGTACCTTCACCATCAATCTTTTTAACACCGAAGGCTTTATCGTATTTATCGATCACAGGGAAAGTATTCGCCTCATGTTGTTTTAATCTTCTTACAATATTGGCGGTACTGCTGTCGTAAGGCATACAGCGGTCGGTATGACTGCGTTCATCCAGCCTTTTGATTAGATCGAGTGTTGGTACAACAAGCTCAAGAACCATCGTAATAGATGAATCATGGCGTTTCAGTAAGCCATCAAGAATATACGACTGCACAAGAGTTCTGGGATATCCTTTGAAAATAAAGCCCTTCACATTTTCGGTATCTGAAAGCATTTGTTCAATTAACTTGATTACAATTTCATCTGGCAGCAAATCTCCGTTTTCGTACAACTCCATTAATTTCTTATTATGAGCTGTATCTTCCTTAAACTGATTCTGTAATAAGGATCCGGTTGCCACATATTCCAGTCCAAATTCCTTTGAAAGTCTCGAAGCCTGAGTACCCCGCCCTGATCCGGGATATCCGAATAAAACGATGTTTAATAGCTTTTTGCTTAATTCCTTCTGTATAATTTTGATAATATCTTCATGAACCTGATCAACGCCATTGCGCCCGTCAACTTCATAATAAATGCCTTTGTCTTTAAAAAACTGCAGTACGGGCAAGGTTTTATCATGATACTCACGAAGCCTTGTTCGGATAACAACTTCATTGTCGTCTGAGCGGCCTGATGTTATACCCCTGTTCAACAACCTGGAAACAGATTCTTCTTCCGGCACAGCTATGCTTATCAGGCAATTAAGATGTGTATTCAGTTTTAGCATCAAACCCTCCAGAATATAAGCCTGAATATAGGTTCTTGGGAATCCGTCGAAAAGAAATCCGCCAGAATCAGGGTTTTCTGTTATTGTATTTTCTATGATCTGAACAATGATCTCATCAGAAACTAAACCTCCCTGCGCAATAATATCCTGAGCAGCAATTCCAAGTTTAGATTTGTTCGTTATTTCTTTACGTAACAAATCTCCGGTTGAAATATATGTTAGCCCGTATTTCTCAATCAGGTAATCAGACTGTGTTCCCTTTCCGGCTCCCGGAGGCCCGAATAATGCTATATTTAACATTTTGTTGAGTTTGTTTTTTTTATTCAGTGAAGCATCTGACGGTAAAAATAATAATTTCTACATTTACTTCATAATATCAAACATTCCTTTATTCCATATTTTATTACCTTTTACAATTATTTCACCAAAAGGTTCACATCTTTTACCATGAGGACATCATTAAAAATTCTCCTGCTTTCTGTTTTTTTACTCTTTTCGGGTTTGATCTCCTTCGCCCAGGTTATGAAATCATTCCTGGAATCTCAGTTTAAGATCGTAAATAGTACTCCTTTAACTGGAAAGTCGGATTTTAAAGAAGTTTATGAGCTGATGATCAGGCAACCTTTGGATCATACGGATACAGCGAAAGGCTTTTTCCTGCAAAGAATCATCGTTTTCTATATGGATACTGCACTTCCAACTGTTATTGTTACCGAAGGCTATAGTGCTGATTATGCTGCCCGAAGTTCCTTTAAGGAAGAACTTACCCGCATTCTTAATACAAATCAGATCGTTATTGAACACCGGTTTTTCAGTAAATCGCTTCCTGAAAATGTGAATTGGGACTTTCTTACTGTAAATAATGCAGCCGCAGATGATCATGATGTTATTCTGCTTTTTAAAAAGCTGTACAAACATAAATGGATAAGCACAGGAATTTCAAAAGGCGGACAAACTGCTCTCTATCACCGTAGTATATACCCTGATGATGTTGATGTTACAGTGCCTTATGTAGCGCCTCTGAATGTTGCTCTCGAAGATGGAAGGCATGAACCTTATATTAATCAGATTGGCTCCCGGGCCGACAGGAAAGCGATTCGCGATTTTCAATTCGAAGTTCTGAAACGCAGATCAACACTATTTCCAAAGTTTGAAAAATTTATAGCCGAAAAACACTATACTTTTCGCCTTCCTCTTGAAGAAATATATGATTATTGTGTTCTGGAATATTCTTTTGCATTCTGGCAATGGGAGACAACTATTTCAGAGATTCCTGAAAATGATGCCAGCGATGATAAAGTATTTAAGCATTTTATAAGTATTGCCTCACCCGACTATTTTTCATTGGAAGCTATAAAGCCTCTTGAGGCATTTGTTGTTGAGGCAGCTAAGGAAGAAGGATATTATGGGTATGAAACTGAACCATTTAAACAATTTCTGAAGATATCTACTGCTAAAAATTATTTCCAGAGTGTTTTCCTGGGGCCAGAACAGAAATTTACGTATCAACCGTCTGCGAATGATAAAGTGCGACAATTTCTTGCTAAACAGGATGTTAAAATGATTTTTCTATATGGTGAGTACGACCCATGGTCAGCGACTTCTGTTGTATTCACGGATAAAAAACAGATGTTTAAAGTGGTTAAACGTGGCGGTTCTCATGCAACCAGAATCCTTAATCTTCCGAACCGTCAACAAAAAAAAGTTGTAAAGCAATTAAAAAAATGGATTAAAAAAACCACATAGGCACATAGAAAACATAGTAGTATATGTATAACAAAAAAGTAGTATATGCTGAAACGTAATTATTTTTTAAACATGAAATAAACCGCCAGAACCAGGAATACAAAGCCTATTAACTGGTTAATCCTGAACTGCTCTGTTTTGAAAAACAAAACGGTAAATACAACAAATACTACCAGTGTAATTACTTCTTGGATCACTTTAAGCTGTACCAGCGAGAAGGGTCCGCCAAACTCTTTGTAGCCCAGGCGGTTCGCGGGCACCATGAAAAAATATTCAAACAAGGCCACACCCCAGCTTATCAGCACTATCGCAACCAGTCCCAGCTTGCTGAACCATTTTATCTCCCCGAATTTCAAATGCCCATACCATGCCAATGTCATAAACGCATTCGACATTACCAGCATTGCTATTGTCAATATACCACGCATATGAATATACTATTTTAATTTAGAAGTATTCCTTAAAGAAATTTGTACTTTTTGCTTTTAATAAAGTCTCTGAAATCTAGCCAGATCAGAAGTCCGCCATAAACAGTAAATGTACCTAAAAATGCAGTTGTTTTTATTATATCCGAACTCACAGAATGATTTACAATGTCGGTAGTTTCAACAAAATAATTGAATGAAGATGGTGAAAATGAATATTCTCCTGTGAGCTGAATTCCGGTTTTAATTCCTGCTAATATTTTTACCAGGTAAAATGTGCTGAGCGAGGGTCTAATATATAAATTCCCCCCGGAAGCCGACTGATATTCTATTGTTTTAACCGCCTGATAATTTTTGTCATAAAGGTAAATATCAAAATTACCTGTTCGCATTCCTCCAAGTCCGAACATTAATCTTGGTTCAAGGTAAAGATTTTTAACATGGAAAAAGGCAGAAATCCCTCCGATCAAAACAGGCATTTTGTAGTTCAGCGAGGAATAACTGCTTATAAAGTTGCCCGGATATTCATTCTTATAGGTAAGTGCAATGTTCGCAGTATCGAACAGAAAATAGTTATTCCCGATTCCTGCACTTATTCCAATGTTCTTGAATAAGTACCAATTTCCTACCATGCTGTAACTTAGGGTGTTCGGATTAGCCTTCCCGTAGCTGTGTGGATATTTAGATTTATTCGTACTTCTGAAGTCAAGCAGAGGATAACTTGGACCCATTACCAGATAACCGCTGAATAATGGCTTGGGTAATACTATTATACTATCCTGAGCGCAGGCTGAAACAGAAATCAGCAATAGTATTACAAGAACCTTTAATCTCATGGTATTAATGTAATTGATTTTGTTGTATCGCTGAGGACACGCAGGTCGGAAAGTTCAAACCTGATGATTATTCGCATAGTTCCGGAAAGCGTATATGAAACCTCCGGGCAGAATACAATATTCTGATCAAATCCATAAAAATCCCTGTTCAGCTGATTCGCCAGATCTGCCAGAGGATATGCATTATCCGAAGCATTTGGAGTATAATAGAAATTTCCGGTGAAATGCAGAGACAGATCTTGCGTACTTTGATCGCTGTTAAGCCTGATAACTTTTATATCTGTAATGGAATCAAGCAGTTCGTAACGCGGAAAGCAATCAACTGCTCTGGCTGAGGAAAAAAACTGCCAGCTTGTGAGATGCTCCTTTTTATTCAGCATCCTTACATGCACACAGTAATCAGCTGAAGGAAGGGTATCCAGTGTACTTGTCATTCCTTTGTCGGCATTGTCCGACATTATCGCAAGCCAGTGAAAAGCATAAGGCTCATCGCAGCAGGAGGTAAGCAATTCAGCACTTAACAGAAGAAGAACGCAGAGCAGGGATTTTATGGTTCTATTCCAAGACATAATTACAGTGATTTGCAACAAAATACGAATTGAATTACTCCTTTTTTTTAGTTTTTTTTAGGTTTTTATGGATTGATGGATGATGACCTCCTTCAAATAGTTTGCCAACTGTTATGTTCAGTTTCTCTTCAAAGTCGGATAAAGATTCGATTTCAGCTGCCTCAAATGCTCTTAATGATAATTCTGCTGTTGCTCTGCTATCTGCCCCTGCCCTGTGATGGCGAAATGAAATTCCATGCATATTGCAAAGCGATTTCAGATCGTATTTCGGCAATCCTGCCCATATTTTCCTGGAAAAAACAACACTACAAGAATACTGCAGGTTGGGATACGGAATTTGGTAAGTATCCAGGGTCTTTCGTAAAACACCCATGTCGAAACCTGCATTATGAGCAATCAGAAACTGGTTCTCAAGTATCGGATGAAGTTCCTCCCATAATTCATCAAACTCAGGACTATGGGCAACATGCTCTGGCCTGATTCCATGAATGAGTACATTATAGTAGTTAAATTCAGGATAATGGGGTTTGATGAGCCATTCAAGGGTGTCAACGATCATTCCTTCTTTAACAATAGTAAGTCCGATTTCACAAGGACTATCCCATTTTGAAGTAGCAGTTTCGAAATCAATTGTGATAAAATCCATCTTGTAAAAATAAGGGAATTAATCTAACCGCACGCCACTTTGAGCTTTTACTATCCGCACACATTCTGTTCCTGCTCTGATGTAATAAAATCCAGCACTGAACTTTGAAAAATCGATCTGCATCTCACTCCCGATACTTTCTTCCCGAAAAACACAGACACCTCTGATATTGTAAATGGCCAGGTTTTCTAAAAGTCCGCAACTTCTTCCTGCTCTGATGATTATTCGGTCGGTACAGGGATTCGGATAAACTGAAACGCCTTCATTTTTCTGATGTTCTTCAATCGATGTTGTATTCATAAACAACGACTGATAACTTGAGGCGAATTCCCATGGAGAGCTGCAGTTTGATGTTGCATCCCAGTTCACCGACCATGTCATCATTCCCCGGAGATCCGGATAGCCACCTGCATGAATTATACTGTAAATGCCGGGTTTGGGGCCAACACCCCTGAGATACCGGACTGCTGAACCAACAACTGAAGTGTCGGCATATCCTCCGCCTGCAGCATTACTGCAGGCAGGAAGTCCAATTGCGATTTTGTTGGCTGGTAATCCGAAAAATGTACCCCCCGAAGTGCCGAATCCCTGAATAAGCATCTCTGTCATGGCAACAATAAAATCAGCAGTACCTTGTGAATAGGTGTTTCCATCAGGCCCTATCATGCTGCCACTGTTGTATAATTGTACATGCAAAATGTCTAAAGAGTCGCGAAGTGCTTGTATTACTGGTAAATAGGCACCCCAAATTCCTGAATAGGCTGATTTTCCGCCCTGAACAAATGCAGTTTCGGGCGCCATTGAAAGATATAGTTTCTTGTGATGAATGATCTGATAATTCTGCATCACGAGTTTAATTGCTGTAATCAGATTGATAATTGGTTGATCAACTGGCGTATATAGTGTTCCGCCACTAACCGATAGCGAGGCCCCTTCGAAATCAATATCAATGCCATCAAAACCATAATAATTCAGAATGCTTAACAGTCTTATTTCAAAGGTGTCGCGTTCAGCAGCAGTATGCAGAATAACCGGAGCATTTGCTCCCCCCACACTAATAATTACCTTTCTGCCCTGGGCCTGAACAGTTTGAATCTGTGAGATTAGTGCCGCAGGAGTAAGCTGATCGGGAATGAACTCCAGCTTGTAATCTGTCCCAGACTGAGGTACAGCGAAAGCTATATTGATAATTGTATACCTGCTATCTACCTGGTCGAGAGGAATATAGGGTGCATTGGCATCCTGCCAGTTGTGCCAGTACCCTACCAGAGCCGGCGATTGAGGAAAAGCCCGCGAAAGGCTTCCCAGCAGGATAAGTAAAATCAGGATTAAGTTATTCTTCATCTCAAAAATGCTTTGTTTTGCTAGTCAAAATTAGGCATTATACTTTTGGAATAAAAACCTATTCCCGCTATATCCGGTAAAGTTATTTTTTTTGATTTTTGCATTGATATCCGGTTAATTTCTATATTTGTTTAATGGATATAACTGGAAATACTGACACTGCTTCTCCTACCTATAATCATTTCAGAGATAAAATTATACTTGTAACCGGAGGTGCTGGTGCTATCGGAAGAAACCTTACTGAAAGGCTCTCCGTTTTAGGTGCAAAACTGGTGATTGTTTTTGATAATCTTAGCTCATCCTACCTTTGGAATATTCCTGACAGTCCCAATGTTCTTTTTGTTAAAGGTGATATACGCAACGATAATGATCTTCGCAGAGTTTTTCACCATAAACCTGAACTGATTTTTCATCTTGCTGCCTTTTTTGCAAATCAGAATTCTGTTGATTATCCTTTGGTTAATGAAGAAGTGAATATAGCCGGAATGCTCAAACTTCTTGAATATTGCCAGATTTCAGGAAGTGTGGAACGTTTTGTTTTTGCAAATTCTGAAGGAGGCGTTTATGGTGTCGAAACCAATTTGCCTCACCGTGAGGATGATATCACCCTAAATCTGGCCACGCCATATTATATTTCAAAATTGGCAGGAGAGGCCTATTGCAGGTATTATCATTCCTATTATGGATTGCCTGTGAGTATCGTAAGATTGTTTAATTCCTATGGCCCTGGTGAAGTGCCCGGACAATACCGGAATGTGATTCCAAACTTTATATACTGGGCAATGAAAGGGCTGGCACTACCTTTAACAGGTAATGCGGAGATGGCAAGAGATTTTGTTTATGTTGATGATACAATAAATGGATTATTGTCTGCCGCTGTTGCAGCAGAAGCCCTTGGAAATGCAGTTAATATCTGTTCTGGTAAACTCATTAATATTCATGATCTTGCCGGGCAAATAAATCAGCTGACAGGCAATTCAGCTGGTGTCAGGCTGATACCCAACAGAAAATGGGATGTCCGGAATCAAATTCTTGGCGACCCCGGGAAAGCGAAGGAAATAATAGGATTTGAAGCGAAAACCAACTTTAACGATGGCCTGATAAAGACTATTAGTTGGTTTCAGAACAATTGGGATGTTATTTGCCGCGATGCTGAATTTCCACCCGGCAGAAGTGCTGCACATAGTAACATTCTTTAGTGTTTGGCAATTAGAAATACAACTGGCAGTAAATTAATTTAAACAACCCCTATCAAATTTTGATAGAATTTCACCATTTCGGTTGCACAATTCTTGTATTCGTATTCCTTTTCAGCTAGTATTCGGGCTTGCTGTCCAACTTGCCTGCATAGTTCTGGAGATTCGGCACAGCGGAGAATGCAGTTGCAGAATTCCTCCACAGTATCAGCAATTAAAAGATCCACATTCTTTTGATATTTTATTCCCTGAGCGCCAACAGTAGTAGAAATAATTGTTTTTCCAAGTGCCATCCCTTCAATTATTTTGGCACGGATCCCGCTTCCTGATAAAAGCGGAACAATGAGCATCATTTTATCTTCCTGATAACTAAGCGTTTCTGTTATTTTACCAGAAGCAATCAGGTATTCGTCTTTCATTTCGAGGATCCAATTTGGCATATTGTTGCCCGCAAGATGTATCTTTAATAAAGGCGCCTTTTTGCGAAGTAAAGGGTAGATCTCCTTTAAAAACCATTTTATTGCTTCCAGATTTGGAAGCCAGTCCATTGATCCCAGATGATAAATACAGGGTGGCGACTCATATTGTTTGTTTAAATTGTAATTGCTAAGTCTCGAAAAATCAAAGCCTAAAGGGATATCTACAATGGCAGCTTTCTTATCAATCTTTCTGAAAACAGCGGCATCGTCAGCTGTTATTGCTATGATGCCATCAAGCTGGGAAATTACTGCTTTTTCAAAACGTTTAAGCCTTCTGCAGGCCAGTCTTATCAGTAGTTTCTTAAACGAAAACCTGCTATTCTTCAGGTAACGTTCCCACACTATGTATTCCACATTCTGAGGACGAAAGATTATTTTAGCATCACTGTGTTTACGAATACAGTTGATATACAGGCACATATACAGATGCTCCAGCTGTATGATATCAAAAGACCGGGAATTTAATTTTTCAACAAGCGCTTTTTCAAATTCGGCAGACCTGAATCTTGAAATGAAATAGGAATCTTTACTAAAGATGTTCAGAACTGCATCCTTAGCTTTTACCCTGGTATCAACGCTTACTTTTGTAACCTTAATTTTACCACGGTATTTTTCAGGTAAGGTATTGCCCTCAACGAATTTTCTGCTTGCATTGATGGCAAGCACCTGCAAATCAACACCTATATCATGTAAACCTATGCTGGTATAATGTATGGCTTGCGAGCCTCCGTCCAGAGGTGGCCAGGGAATTTTATGACAGAGCTGAAGAACTTTCAATCCCCTTATCTTTTAATATAAATTCTGCCAGTTGATTCCCAGCATTCATACATCCCTTGTTGTTCAAATGAACTCCGTCGAAATAATCATCATCCTTCAGTTCAAGCCCGAGAAGTCTTAAATTATGCTCATGTGCAATACTTTCTATTAAGGCATTAAACGATTTCACATTTTCATTCATCTGAAAATTATACGGATAAAATACCTTATTTGTGAATTCAGGGATTTTTAGTAGAATGATATTGTTGTTAATGGCTAATAATCTCGATTTAACAACTAATAAATTGTATGCAATGAGAAAATCTTCCTCCGGTGTTTTTATCTTGATGTCGTTTGTTCCAATCAGTATTGTAAGAATTCCCGGGAAATTCTCTTTAAGATTATTCCAGTTTTTGTCAAGCGAACGTATCAGGTCTATTGCAGTATTGCCGTTGGCAGCATGATTTATAACATTCCAGTTATTTCCTAAATTTTTCTGAAGGATATTGCCGCAAACCTCAGGATATCCAAGGTAGCTTCTTGCACCAAAAGTGATGCTGTCGCCTAAACATAATAGCGTTTCCCAGTTCATTTTCTTCCGGTATAGCGTACAACTTCTGCAAAGCCTTTGTGAAAATTACCTTCGTTTAATTCAGTTTGAATTTCATAACAGCGACCCGTTACAAGAGCTGTAAAATCGGATTTAAGCAACTCAGGGGTCATTAATAGCTCTATTTCCTTAGGGCCACCGGATGAATTTGGTAATTGTTTCTGGTTAAAAGCCTCCAGAAACATCAATCCACCAGGTTTAAGGCAAGTAATAAGATTGCTGTGGAACCAATGTCTCGTGGAAGGCGGCAGATGCATGTATATAAGGCCAATTGCATCATATGAATTGGGTGTAAAATCGAAATTATTGGCATCCAATATTTCATAATGGATTGTTACACCTTTCTCATTAGCAAGTTTCAAAGCTTTTTCCCGACCAACACTACTGAGATCAAAAGCATATACATCCCAGCCTTTTGTGGCAGCATAAACAGCATCCCGCCCTTCTCCTGCTGCAGGAATTAATATTTTCCCGGCATCCAGTGTATCCAGCACCGATTTGAAAAAAGTATTCGGTTCCTTGCCGAATCTGTATTCCTCCATTGCGTACTTCTCGTCCCAAGCGTTGACCATAATATAATGCTTTTATCTGTTATCGTAATTCAGTATGAACATGCCCTGGCATAACCTTACAGCAGATCTTTGTTAACCAATGTTTTTGTTGAAAGCATTCCGCAGGCGGCATCAATATCAAGTCCGCGCGATTGCCTGACTGTTGTAATTATCCCTTTGTCGTTCAGTGCTTTCTGGAAAGCCATGATCGTAATATTGTCGGATCCTTCGAGTGGCACATTTGGGACCGGATGGAATCGTAACAGGTTAATACGGCATCTGACTTTATTTAAAAGCCTTGCCAATTCTTTTACATGGCGGGGTGTGTCGTTTATTCCCTTAAACATAATGTATTCAAATGAAACTTTACGATACCTGTTTATGTCGTATTGAATGAGTGTCGCAATTACATCCTTCACCGGATAAACATGCTGAATAGGCATTAGCTGCCGGCGCTCCTCATCGAAAGGAGAATGAAGGCTGACGGCAAGGTTGCATTTGCTGTTTTCAAGGAAGGTTCGTATGCCCGGAATGATACCAATTGTGGAAACTGTTACTTTACGCACACTCAGATTGAAGCCGTATTCAGCAGTAAGCACTTCCGAACTCCTCATCACTTCAGCAGTATTGTCGAAGGGTTCACCCATTCCCATATATACAACATTTGTGACTTTTTCCCTTTCAGGCAGACTACGGAGCTGGTTGATTATTTCACCTGAATCGAGATTCCCCTGGAAACCTTGTTTTGCAGTCATGCAGAACAGGCAGCCCATTTTACAACCTACCTGTGTCGATACACAAAGGGTGTTTCGTTTCAGGTCGGGCATGTAGGCTGTTTCTATAAATTTGTTGCCAAGGGCAGGGTAGAGGTATTTTTTTGTTCCATCACCCGATTCCTGAACTTTAAGATAAGGCTTAGCACCAAATTCATAGTGTTGCGAAAGAAGATCGCGGTTTCCTCTGGAG
Organism: uncultured Bacteroidales bacterium; assembly: GCA_903923925.1. Taxonomy (GTDB): domain Bacteria; phylum Bacteroidota; class Bacteroidia; order Bacteroidales; family CAIXZF01; genus CAIXZF01. The sequence continues at coordinate 26,578 of CAIXZF010000104.1, read as the reverse complement.
AGATTCGTCATTTCATCGAAAGATGAAATATTGGTTTTATAGAGCCAAACCGCTAACTGATCAGCAGTGTACTTAGGCAAACCAAGTTCAGTAACGACTTGTTTAAGTTCTTCAAGGGTTTTGCCTAATAACAGGGACATTTGTTTTGAAATTTATATCAGAAAATACCTTTGTTCTTTATTGTTTAAAGATTCATCAAGCTAACTATTGCAAATTTAACTATTTCCCGATTGTATCCGGAGATTTGAAAACAATCCTGTTAATATTGCCTTTGAATCGGGGATGATTTTCACGAAAAAAATATACATATTCTATTTGGAATCTATGAAGGAATGATCTATATTTGAAAAAGTTTGTATCATTAACTCTACTAAAATGTTTGCAGAATTAGTCATGCCAACCCACAAACTCAGTTGGCTTTTCCCGGTCACATTTCTTCTGGCACTTTTAATTGTCCTTGGTGCATATGTAATTCAGGGTGTAAGAGAAAAGTATCCCTTGCCAAAAGTCTTGCTTACCTTAAGCGGCTGCGTTTTCTTCTTTATCCTGGGGAGCAAATTGGGGACTTTTGATAAAGAGAGCTGGAATTATATTCTTACTTCTTTCCAATTCTCGCATACAGAGCAAAAATCAGCATTAACGGGTTACCCGATGATGTTTCTGGGTGCATTTCTTGTAGCCCATTGGCTGAAATTCAATCCATTACGCCTGGATAAATCCGGACTTGTTGTGCCGATTGCCTTATTTGTCCAGCAGTTTGGATGTTTATTTGCCGGTTGCTGTGCTGGTTACGTTAGCTATTTACCCTGGAGTATACGGTATGATTCAGGATCAATCCCGTATTCATTCCAGGTTTTGGACGGGCATTGCCTTTCAGCTGGTGCTGTATCTCTGCCGGTTCACCCGGTTCCTTTGTATATCGCAGGATTGCTCGCAATTGCATTTATTATTTTGCTTAAAACATACCGTAGATTTTCAACACCAGGAACAATACGATTTTTTGCAATTTTTTTGTACTTAATCTGCAGGTTTATAGGAGAGTTTTTCAGGGACGTTTCCAATCATCATTTTGGAGGAGAATTCAGTTGGGGATTAAAAGTAGTGCAATGGGAAATACTGGCAGCTATAATGGTATTCGGAACCTTTATCTTTTTATGGGAACGTGTATGGAAGCATTCCCCATGGGAAACGAGGTCCTACCAGCCTGACTTATGGCGCACACTTACATTCCTTTCCTTCTTATTTATACTATATTCCTATTTTTTGCCTTCCCTGGACATCGCGGAGAAAGTAATTTTGCAGTTACTCCTCTTTTCCTCACTTATTTCTGTTGTAGTTTTACTCTACTTTGAATTCAAAAAGACTGTACAACGCAGCCTTTCGTTTACACTCGCGATTGCTGGATTTCTGTGTCTCGGCCAATCATACAGGGATGCAGACCTTCAAAAAGGGCTATATCATGACATTAACGTTTCGGGTAGCTTTGGTCATTATTATCATAATATCCGGAAGGTTATAGATTACTCATCTTCCGGATGCGGTTCGGGTCCTGTTTACAGCCCTTATTACAGGTCAAAAAGGACTTTTTCTCAGGGTACGTTTGGCTACTCTTTAATTGGAGTAGGATCAAAACACAGGCAGAATATTCTTGATCTCGGGCTGACTATTGGAAGTGAAAATGATGATGTTGTTGATACAAGTATTCACAGGAGTTTCTCAACATATAAATTTAGTGCTGCTTACCGGTATGAAGCAAAAGGCTTTGGATTTGTTTTAGGAAATCATATCGGCAGTTTTTATTATCCGGGTTTAAAAACCAACGCTGAGACCGTAGGAGAAATAGATGATGATTTGAGGGCAGTAAATTACATTCCTCAAATTGGTGTTAGAATTGGTTCGTTAAAAACGTTTTATGTGAGAAGCAGTTTTGGCAGTTCATACCGTTTTTCACATCCCCTTGGTTATTATTCGTTTGGAATGGGAACAGGATTTAATAACAACAGTTGGCCTTCACTTGAAATTGGTTATGCACTCTCTTCTTACTATGTGAGTTCTGAGTGGGCATTTACAGATAGTTGGCGGGCACAAGCCAGCTATTTTACGAAAAGGTCATCAGGGCTTTATGAGCCACAGGGTATGAGCCTTGGATTATCTTACAGGATAAAAGGGAAATGATTTATTCTGACACAAAAGACATGCTATTAATGGCTCACTTTCACTAAGTTTGATATTCAATAAACGGGATCTCTACCTAATGGCAGGTCGCACTTATAGGGCCAAGACGTTCTGAGACATTTGCATGAAAACATCCCTTTAAAGTTGGACAAAGCCAATGACTGCTCCCAAAAAAATCAGAAATAAACCTCAGCCATAATATTCCCGTAAGGAACCTTTTTTTCAAGTAAAAGTTCACGGCATTCAATAACCATTTCAGCACTGCCACACAGAAAATACTGAAGCTCTTTTTGTAAAATGTCGAAGGTCTCCAAAAATTGTGTCACTCTGCCCTTGAAAATCTGCTTGTCGGGCATGGCGTCCGATGGTATGTTTTTCTGTGAGAGACAGCGAACATAATGATGTCCGAATGCATTTGAGAATTCATCGGCGAAATAGAATGACGCTTCTGTCCTGCTCCCGTGAATAACCCACTTACCTCCACCAAAGCCCGATCGAAGCATGCTGCGGTAAGGTGCAATACCTGTACCACTTGCAATCCACCATGCAGTATTTTCAGAGCCATGAAAACTACCAAAAGGTTCGGAAACGAAGAGTGTGTCGCCAGCTTTAAAGGATGCCAGTTTAGGTGTAAGGTAGCCTTCAGCTTTAATATCGAAAAGAATATCAATCTGATCCTCCTTTGTGCCGCTGGCAATACTGTAGATCCGTGCATCATCAAATTTACTTAGCCCGACTCCGATTACCTGTCCAGCCTCAAATTCAAAGCTACGTGGGAAAGAAAGAAGAAACGCATTCGGTGCAATTTCGAGCATTCTGGAAATTGTAACCGGATTTAATTGAATAAGTGAGGTCTTTCCCATGTTAACTATTTGTTTGTCTATCATAACAATTTATACCCAAAAATAGTTCTTCCTGCCATAAAAGTTAAGAAAACACCCCTTGATCCCATAAAGAGAAGCATAGCCAGCCAAAGACCATGATTTCCCATTGATTGCTTAACTGCAAAATACACAGGAAGAAATATTCCGAAAGTAATTATCAGCATACTGTTCCGCATTGCTTTTGATGCAGTTGCGCCAATATAGATCCCATCCCAGATAAATGCGGCGAAGGAAATTAAAGGCAGAAGTACAATCCAGAAAACATAGGGCTGCGTGGAGGCTATAAGTTGTTCATTGTTGGTAAGTAAACCTAAAATAGTACGCCCTGCAAGCAGGTATATAATCGTAAATACAACTGCTATTAAGGTTCCGAATGTGAATAGACGATGAATAACTCTTTTAAGCATTTTTAGGTCACCAGATCCAATGTATCTGCCGGTGAGAGCCTCTGCAGCGTATGCAAATCCATCAGCAAAGTAGGAAAAGAAGAATAAAAACTGGAAAAGCAGGGTATTTACAGCAAGAATTGTATCACTCGTATTTGCACTTTGAGTTGTAAAGAATGAAAATGTGAAAATCAGGCAGAGTGTCCTTATAAAAATATCTTTGTTTACATTTAAGAAATGCCGCAATGCACCTACATTGAAGATATCTTTAAAAATGAGATATTTCTTTAATTTTCTGAAGTAAGGCCGAATCAGAAACAGTCCGAATAAAAGCCCAATGCATTGGGAACACACATTAGCCAGGGCAATTCCATCGGAGTTCATATGTGCAATTTTTATGAATATCAGGCTGAAAATGATATTCAGTATATTAACGGATATTGCCAGAATCATTGGAGATTTTGCATTCTGCATTCCAATGAACCACCCGGTAAGTGAATATATGCAGAGTGTTGCCGGAGCAGCATAAATGCGGATGTAAAAATACTGCCTGGCGAGCGATTCCACTTCAGTAGTGCTGTTTACTAACTTGAATGCAATCCATGCAATTGGATATTGTAAAAGAATTAGAGCAATGCTTCCGGCCAGACCAACCAGGAGTGAGCGGCAAAGAATCAGAACTGATTCATTGAGGTTGCGGCTACCATATGCCTGTGCTGTGAATCCGCTGGTACCCATCCGCAGAAAACTAAATCCCCAGAAAATAATATTGAAAATCATGGTTCCAATTGCAATGGCTCCCAGGTAAACTGCAGAACCCATATGCCCCATTAATCCAATGTCAACCATACCAAGCAAAGGGATAGTGATGTTGGTAACAATATTGGGTATAGCTAAGGCCAGTATTTTCCGGTTCATGAAATTCGAATAGAGGACAAAGTGATGAATATTTTTCGTGATTAAAAACGGTATCTGATTTTTTTTCAACTTTGCATGTCGATTCTGGCGAAAAAACACATAAATGAAGAAGAAAATTATTTTTAGTATATCTTGTCTGCTCAGTTTGGGTTTAGGATGGTTTGTACTTAGCAGTTTATCCCCCAAACCTGCTCCATCAGCTAATGATACCGGGAAAGATACTATTGCTATGTATAACGATCAAACGGTTATGGCTACGCTTTATCAGCAGCAGTCGGGCGAATACAGGGCTCTGTGTTACCAGGCATACAGGCTGGCAGGATTAATAGTTCAGACCGATTATTCTAAACCTTCAGTTCCCGGGAATAAGGCAATTGTTCTTGATATCGACGAAACTGTTCTCGATAACAGTCCTTTCCAGGCTGCATGTATTCAGCAAAATGTAACCTATCCAAAATTGTGGGAGGAATGGGTTACCAAGTCAAAAGCTGAGGCTATTCCAGGAGCAGCGGAGTTTCTGAAGTTTGCTCAATCAAAGTCTTACCAGATATTTTACATCACCAACAGGGAAGAAAAGCAGAAGGAAGCAACGCTTAAAAATCTTCAAATCTACAATTTCCCAATGGCAGACGAACGCCATCTTATCATGAAAAAAGATGTCTCTGGGAAAGAGTTGAGGAGAAAACAGTTAATGGTTAACTACCATATTTCATTGTTAATTGGCGACAATCTCAATGATTTTGCAGGTATTTTTGATAAAAAATCTGCCGCCGACCGCATTCATTTAACAGATAGTCTTCAGGCAGAATTCGGACAGAGATTCATTGTGTTGCCAAATGCAACATATGGCGACTGGGAATCGGGTCTTTATCCTGACTATAATAAACAAACTGCAGGAGTGAAATGGCACATCCGCAGGAGTCTTTTGAAAGGCTTTTAATTCAAGTCGATGATCCAGGGTAATCTTGCCTGGATGCCCTTATATCCCTGAGAGAACTTTATGTATGAATAGTATTCATAGAGTTCTCCCAAATGGCTTTTTAGGAATACTTCCTCCTTGCTTTTCCCTGAAATACTCTCCATAATCTGGGTCATAGGGTCTTTCATTTTTGGAAGGGTCATAAGTCTGTAGTTCTTTATTTTAGCAAGTTCAGCTGCTTTTTCAATTGCTCTGTTGATACTTCCGATTTCATCAACCAGGCCGATTTTTAGAGCGTCAGCGCCAGTCCAAACCCGACCCTGGCCGATACTGTCAACATTTGCAACCGTCATTTTTCTGTTCTGGGCAACATATCCGATAAAGGTTCCATAAGCAGATTCTGTTTCACGCAGCATAACTTCCTTCTGAAAAGCTGTCATAGGCTTCAGCAAGGAAACATATTCGGCATTATCATTGGTTTTTACACCATCCACAGTTATTCCCAATTTGTTTTTCAGGGTTTTCTGCAAATTAGGGATTATACTGAATACCCCGATGGAACCGGTTATTGTTGTTGGCTGAGCAATAATATAATTACTTGCACAGGCAATATAATACCCTCCCGAAGCAGCATAGTCGCCAAAGGAAGAAACTATTGGTTTTTCCTTGGCTGCAAGTTTGAGCTCACGCAGAATGATGTCAGCGGCTATCATTACTCCGCCTGGGGAGTTGATTCTCAATACAATAGCTTTAACGTTTTTGTCTTCTCTTGCTTTACGTACAGCTTTGGCAAATACCTCCGAAGGGATATTGTTTTCTTCTTCATTTCCTACAACTATATCTCCGGATGCATAGATTACTGCGATCTTATCTTTCCCGGATTCGGTTTTTACAGTGGAAGGACTATCCTTGTAGGTACTCAGCGTAATAAAGTTGATTTTTTCATCAGCTTTAGTTTTTAAGAGTTTGTGCAGTACTGCGTATACTCCATCTTTATATACCAGAGAATCAACAAGTTTGTAATTAAGCGCCTGATCAGCCTTGGTAACTTTTAGTCCATTCGCAAGTGTGTTGATGTCGACTGCACTGAGTTTTCTTGTTTCAGAAATGCCTTTTACAAGGTGGTTCCAGATTGAAGAAATCATTGTTTGCATCTGCTCCTTATTTGCCGGACTCATTTTATCCTGAATCAATGGTTCGATAGCACTTTTATATTTTCCATGACGGATAATCTGGGCTTCGATGTCCAATTTATCGAGTAAGCCCTTAATAAACATTACATCAGCAGAAATTCCCTTTAATTCAAAATATCCCTGAGGATTAATGTAGATTTTATCGGCAGCAGTTGCAAGATAATATCCTTTTTGAGAATACATGTCGCCGTAGGAAATAATAAACTTTCCGGTTTTTTTGAAAGCAAGCAATGCATTACGGATTTCTTCGGTAGATGCAGGTCCGCTTCCAACAGTAGGACTTTCAATATAAATACCACTGATATTGGCGTCCGTTTCAGCCTTTTTTATACAACTGAGGATGTCATTTAATCCAACTGGCGCTGCGTAATTAAATCCACCAAATTTTAAATTAGAAAATGGATTATCCTGACCCCGCTCAACAATTTCATCTTCAAGATTCAGCATCAGGACAGATTTTGCCGGAGGTGCTGTTGTGTCTTTTTCTGTAAGCGCAACCACTGCGGCAATCATGATCAGAAAGACAACAAATATCAAACCGAACGTAAGTATAGTGCCTAACATTGAGGCAAACATAAATTTAAAGAATTGCTTCATGATCTGCGGGCTTAAAAGAAAAAAGAGACATTAATTACTTAACAAGCTTAGAATCCAGCATTATAACTTCGTAAAAATAACCGGCGCCAAAATCCTTTTTAAGTTGAATCTTTCCGTTGAAGGTTACAACATCCCCAACAGCTACAACATCATTAGTGGTAACTGTAAGATCGAAATTTTCTCCATCTTTGGTTCCATCCTGAATATGAGCCCAGTTTGTATTCATAATGCCTTCATTCCATTTTACAACTTTACCTTTTATCTTCACATTTTTGCCATCATATTTACTTCTATTGGAGAATAATTCGGCAACTGTGATTCCACCTTTTGCTGCGTCTATTTTAACTTCTTCGCGACCTGGCTGAGGTTTCACAGGCTGGTTGCCCATTGATTGCTGTCCTCCCTGTCCTGGCTGTGCCTGTGGTTGAGCTGCAATAGGCTGTGTGCTGATTTTGTCAATAAAAAAGATTGATTCAAACTTTCTGTTGAGTTCTTTACTCTCAAAGTTAGTCATTTCCATACCACCGATGTAGTAGAGCTTATCACCTGGTTTTGCCTCCATTAATGAACCGGCAATCCAGAATTCTTTTTCATTTTCAGAAACTTTAAAATAAGTGTACTTAGAAGTTTGAATAACTTCTTTTACAATGACACTATGATTATCAGAGCTTGTTGCTTCCTGAGCCGGTTTGTCTGTTTGAGTGGTTTTTGTCTGGCAGGAGATCATGCCAAACATGATGCTTATTGAAAGTAGCAGGGCTTTAGTTGTAGTCCTTATCATATTGCTTTTTTTAGATTGAATTTAAAATTGATTATGTCGCAAAATTACATAAAATATCGAAGCAGAAAAATGTGGACATTCGCCGATTCATGTTCTTACAGTTTAAAATTCGGAAAAAAATATCACCGAATTAGCTAATTAGTAGCAGTTAAAAATGTATTTTTGGAAAAAAACTAACAACTATGAAACAATTTTTACTTATTTTATGTGTGCTTTCCCTTGGTTTTGGGTTGAAAGCACAAAATTATGTTTCTACTTCTCCTGAAAACAAAAAGGCCATTTTAGAGGAATTTACAGGAACACTTTGCCCGAATTGCCCCGGAGGGCATACTATGGCTGCAAGCATTCTTACTGCCAATCCGTCAACGGTTTTTGTTGTCGCCTATCATCCAACAAATTCCAGCTATACAACCACTGATCCTATGAAAAATGCATTCCCGAATGCCTTTTACACAAATCCTTTTATTTCGCCTACTAACCGTTTTATGCCGAGTGCAATGATTAACCGCAGAGTTTGGGGTGGGGTAGAGCGCATTCAGAGTACTACAAGCTGGACTTCTGAAGTTGGAACAATTAAAGGAGAAAACTCTCCTGTTAACGTTGGGCTCAGTTCGAGTTATGATGCAGTGTCAAAACTGCTCAGTATCACCGTAGAGATGTATTTTACGGCTGATGTTACAAATTCCGTTACATTATTTACGATGCTCACTGAAGACGGCATTATTGCTACCCAATCAGGGGGCACTGCTAACTATGTTCACAACCATGTGTTCAGAGCTGCTTTTCCTCAGCCAACGCCTGCTCAGTGGGGAGAGCCTGTAACTTCCGCAACCACAGCAGGATCGTTTTATACAGTAACGTATACCTATGATAATTCAACAACAAATTTCGACATGACTAATTGTGAACTCGTTGCGTTTGCAAGAAATGCTGCTGATGAAGAAATTATCACAGGAAATGGCACTGCTGTGGGCTTGTCGACAGGAATAACTGCTTTGAATCAGGAAACTGCTTCGTATTCTGTTTATCCGAATCCGGTAAATGAAACAGCAAATGTTTATTTTAACCTCAGTAAAAGTGCTGATTTGAGTTATCAGTTAACAGATGCCACCGGGCAGCTTGTTCGTTCAAATAATCTGGGCAGAATGGAAATCGGGAATCAGCAAATTTCTATAAATACCTCATCTATCGCCAAAGGGATCTATTTCCTGAATATTAAGGAAGATGCAAAAATTACTTCAATAAAGATTGTGAAATAAAAACGATAATCAGAATCTTCATTGATTCAAAAAAAAGCTCCGCTTCAATATTGAAGTGGAGCTTTTTTTAATTATTCAACATTACAGCGGATGAGACAATCGATGATTTTGTTCAACGATTTTTCCTTAACCGAATAGAAAATTTTCTTTCCGTCTCTGCGAGAAGAAAGTACTCCTTTTTCTTTCAAAATATTAAGGTGGTTTGAAGCCACTGCCTGTTCAATTTTTAGATAACTGTAGATTTCTGTTACACTAAGTTTTTCCCTGTCGCGTAAAAGCTCAAGAATTGCTATCCTCATTGGATGTGCAATAGATTTCAAACGGTTTGCTGAGTTTTCCAGCTGAGTAATGTCTAGTCCTGAATTTTCTTTCATTTTAGTAATCTTTTCAGCAAATTTAATATAAATATATTTACATGAGCTGAATAAATTATATAATATTTATAAAAAATTAAAATTACCTGGCAGTTAGCTTTTTAACGGATATTATTAATCAGCCAGATTGCATTTATTAACACAGGAAATTATTGTATTCAGCGATTTTGTTTTAACTGAATAGATAATTTTCTGGCCATCTCTGCGAGAAGCCAGGACGCCTTTCTCCTTCAGGATATTCAGATGGTTTGATGCAACAGCCTGCTCAATTTTTAAAGTCTTGTAAATTTCTGTTACACTCAATTTTTCTTTTTCCTGTAATAATTCAAGGATTGCAACCCTGGTTGGATGTGCAATTGATTTGAGACGATTAGCTGCCTTTTCAATCTGAGGGATGTCTAAGCCCGACGATGTTGTTGTTGATGCTTTCATATGGTGTTTTGCTAAGTTTGGAATAAAATTTTCACATCTAAATTATGAATTCTAAATACATAACAGATTATACTGGGAATAGTTCACTATTTATTTCTTTTCAGGCAGCCATTCTGCTTTAAATACATTTGGAGTAGAATAATATTTCTTTGCAGTAGCTGTTAGTTGATCTGGTTTAACTGCTTTAAGCCTTTGTTCTGTTGTTAAAATTCGCTCAGGGTCAGTGCCATTGAGGAAGGCTGCCTGCAAACTGTTGATCCAGAAATCATTTTTCTTAAGATTTTCCTTATTGTGTTCCAACGCAGGCTGAAGTACTTTTTGCCAGTCGTTTTCGGTAATTCCACCTGTAGATTTTAGACTTTCAATCAGGCCCAAAAATGCGACATGAACTTTTTCGATATTGTCGGGACTGCAGGGAAAATAACTCTGAATAAGGAATTGTTCCTTTGGATATTTTTGAAGAGAACCACCACAGCCACCTCCATAAATAGCACTCATCTTTTCACGGATAGTGTCTATAATTTTATTGTTTAGTACTCCATTAAGCTGTCGGAGCATAAAATTTTCATCGGGATTGAAAGCTGCTTTTCCTGTATAATAATGCATAAGCATCGCCTGAGGCTCTGTCCCTTTATAGAGTGTGAAGCTTCCTGGTCCCTCTTTTGCAATAAAGCCAAGATCTTTGTAGCTGGTGTTGATATCAGAAGTAACAAGGCCGCCAATATATTTTTCAATAAGCGGAATTAGCTGAGCTTCTGTGAAACTTCCTACAATAAAATAATTCATACCTGATTGATTACAAACACGTTCCTTGTAGAAACTCATTGCATTGTCGACATTTATTTTATCATAATCGGCAGTACTTTCAATCATATGTGCCCTTTTATTACCCTGATACAATGTATTATAGGCAGTATCCATAAACAGGTACTGCGGGTCTTGCTTTTGAGATTCAAGTTGCTGTTTAGATCTGCTGATAAAAGAGTGGAATGCAGCTTCATCTTTACGGGGCGAAGTACATTTGAGATAAAGCAGCTGAAACATTGTTTCCAAATCTTTGATGCTGCAGCTTCCATCCACTGTTTCTGTGTACTCAGTAACTGCAGGTGAAACTTTCGCAATTTTTCCCGATAAGAATTTTGTTAAATCCGAGGCTGAGAATTTTCCATAACCCATATCATCCACAACATTATTGCACCATTGAGCACTCTGGTAATCCTGTCCGGAGTAAAGACTAAATCCACCAAAACGCGATCCTTTGAGCAGGATTTCATCGTTTTTAAAATCGGTTGGCTTTATGCAGACTACTGTTTTGTTACTCAACGTAAACGTAGTGGTACCAAGCTTGGCGTTCTTTTCTGTTTTTACTATTTTTCCTGAAACAGGCTCTTTTTCCAGTAAGGAAGCAGCTAACTTTGTTTCAGAATAAGCTTCAATTTGTTGTTTAAGAGCAGATTCAATCCATCCTTTTAATTGATTATCGGTAGGTAGTCCGGGTTGAGTTTTCGTCATAACCACGGCGAAGAATTTTGAATCAATATCAATCTTTTCACGGATTTTATCAAAATCCTTGAGTGTGATTGAATTAATATTGTTCTTTACAAAGTTGTATTCCCACACAATTCCGGGAATAGCATCCTGAGTGAAAAAGTTAGTAAGAAGTTCATCGGTTTGCCTTTCGGATTCAGTTTTCTCCCTTTCATTATACCGGGTTTCAAATTCGGATAACATCGAGGCTTTTGCCCTGTCCAGTTCATTCTGTGTAAATCCGAATTTCTTTGCCCGCATACTTTCTGTTACAAGGGCTTTTACTGCCTTTTCGATTTCAGTGCTGCCACACATGGCTCCTGCATTGAAACTCTCATAACCCCTTGCCCAAGCTGTTCCAATGTAAGTGTAACCATATACAAATGGCGGGTTGGCCGAATTCCGTAATTCTTCAAGTCTTGAATTCAGCATCCCGGCAAACAAATTGTCGGTCATACTTCCAAGATAATCACCCAAAGTTGTTATCGATTTACGGGGGAATGAATTCCCGTTTAATGAAATAGATGTTCGGCTCGCTTCATTATCGCTAACAAGCATTGCTTTGCTTTCAAGATACGGCTTAACCTCAAATTTCTCAGGTCTTACGCGTGGATTCGCAGGATTTTTAAATCCACTGAACTTTTTTATAATCAATTTTTCAGCTTCATCAACAGGCATATCACCGATTACAATTACAGCCTGTAGATTCGGACGATACCAGTCGGAGTAAAACTTCTTCAGCACATCATGGCTGAAATGTTCGATGATTGAATCTTTCCCAATCGGCAAACGAACAGCATATTTCGAGCCATTTAACATTGCCGGCAGCCATACTTTCATCATACGGTCATCAGCACCTTTTCCCAGCCTGCTTTCTGCAAGGATAACTCCACGTTCTTTGTCAATTTCTTCGGAGGTAAGTAGTGCAGCTCCGCTCCAGTCAGCCAAAACCATAAACGAACTGTCGATCTTCCCTTGCTTATCGCTTGGGAAGGGTAAAATATAAACTGTCTCCTCGAAACCTGTGTAGGCATTAAGGTCGTTGCCGAAACTTACGCCAATACTCTGCAGGTAATGAACTAATTCGTTGTTCGGGAAATCTTTTAAGCCATTAAAATTCATGTGCTCCATAAAGTGAGCCAATCCCTGCTGACTATCGTCTTCAAGTATAGCACCGGCATTTACTGCCAGGCGAAGCTCCACTTTTTTCTCAGGTTTTTTGTTGTATTTGATGTAGTACTTAAGTCCATTGGGTAAGGTCCCTATTTTGATTTCAGGGTTTACCGGTATGTTTTCCGTTGGATTGAGTGCTTTCTGAGAAAATGCTCCCTGACAAACTACTACTAATGAAAGGATAAGAATGGAAATCAGTTTTTTCATAATAGAATGATTTAATGAGTTGTAGCTTCGTATATAAGGTTAATAAGTATCGTGTTCAAATATCCCCGAAAGATATGAAAATTTACAATATCAATTAATTGTTAAAAAAATAGAAAGCATTATTGTTTTCTTGACCAGATAAACAACTATAATCTCAATAAACGTGTCATTAATGTTATCAGCATGTTTTCTGTCTGAGGTTATAATAGTATTAATACCTATCATCCAAAATTTAACAAAAATGAAACGGAATCTTATAAATTACCTGTCATTAGGAATATTGATTGCTTTGGTTTTTACAGGGATGAATTCCTCCTCCCAGAATATAATCAGCTGTTATCCTGCAACTTCAAACTATTGGACAGGAAGTACAACTGCTACTGCAAAAACAGAGACTGAACTTATTTATGCTTTAGCAGGCGGTTCCAGGGGATGGATGAAATTTGATATTAGCGCTATACCTGATAATGCTATTATCACTTCTGTGCAATTGAATTATTATATCATGGGTACTTTTGAGCCGTATTACCGATTTACGAAACTTGCTTCCGACCCTGTTACAACTGCGGCGGCCAACCTCTTTGCTTTAATCGGGCAGGCAAGCTCCAGTACAAGCCCCAATACGTATTTTGACTATACTTCATTTCAACAAAGCGGTCAGGTGAGTTGCGCCCTGAATTCCTTTGCCATCAGCAACCTTCAGACTTCCCTTGTCCAGAATTGGTTTGCAGTTGGGCTCATTGAGTATGAACAATCAACCTACTACCTGCAGGTTGCCGGATGGGCTACTGCAGGGAGGCCTTATATAAGTGTAACGTATACAGCTGCTGCTCAAAACGATATTGGAATTCAAAGTATTAATAGTCCTGCAACTCAAATTGTTCCGGGGAATTTTCCGGTCAGGATCCTGCTCAAGAATTATGGTTCGAATATGATAAATTCAGCCCTGATCAACTGGAGTCTCAACGGTATAGCCATGCCACAGATCAATTTTAATGACACGATTAGTCCAGGAATTTCAAGGCTTGTGGTGCTGTCGCCAAGTTACAATTTTCCGGCAGGAACACATGTGCTAAGCGCAACTGTGAGTATGCCAAATAATGTTCAGGATCCGAATCCAACGAATAACACCAAAGTTCAGACAATCTATTCTATTACACCTCCTGTTACTTTTGATATTGACACAGCAGCTGCTTGTCCGGGAAGTACTGTGGTAATTCCTGTTAAAACATGGAATTTTAAGCATGTTACATCTTTAAGCCTCAGGGCTTTATATAATGGTACCAGCCTTCAATATACGGGTTATCAGTCTGTACATCCGGGATTGTCAAATTTCAGCATCACCTCTGTTCCCGGAACCAATGCCAGCATAAGTCTGAATGCAAATTCTTCCACATCAATGAATATTCCAGCTGATGATACCTTGATAAGTCTTATATTTACCTATCTTGGAGGTAACGGAAACCTTAGCTGGGATACGGCAACTAATGCATGTATAGTGCACGATACGCTTAATTCAGCAGTGCCACTAAATCTTTACAATGGTCAGGTATACAGCATCGGCCCGATAATATATACTCAGCCTCCGGCAATACTTAATGTTACTTCCGGACTAAACGCATCAATTTATGTAGGAGCATATGCTTATACAACCTTAACATATCAGTGGCAGGCCAGTACCAGTGGCGGTTCAGTATGGACAAACCTGATGAATTCAAACAACTTCAGTGGTGTAACTACTTCTACGCTATCATTAATTGGGATACAGAGTAACTTTCAGGGAGTGAAATTCAGATGTGTCATAAACAGTATCTGTCCATCTATTATTTCAAATATTACAACACTTCAGATAGCTACATTGCCTGTATATTGTGTATTGGATTCTATCAGCAGTTGTTCGCTCGGAAATCTGGATATTCCGGTAAGGCTTCATAGTTTTGGGAGTGTTACCTCATTTTCTCTCAAACTTTTATACAACAGCAGTAACCTGACTTACCTGAACTGGTCAGGACTTAATGCGAATCTCCCTTCTCCCAATTCTTTCAGTGTTGTTCATTCCGGGGATACACTTAAATTTACATGGAGTTCAACAAGTCTTAACGGTTTCGATACAGGAACACTTGTTCATCTTCATTTCAGTGTGAATGGCCCAGGATGCGCTGTGGTGTTAAACTGGTTGAATAATAATACAATACATAGTGTTTTCTATGGATCGAACGGACAGGCACTAACCTCATATTTTTACAATGGCTGGGTTTGTGTAAATCATGCTCCTGTTGCGGCCGGGCAAATCTCGGGGCCAATTTCTGTTTGCCCCGGACAAACAAATGTAAGCTTCACGGTGCCGGCAGTTACCTATGCAAATTCGTATCTGTGGACCTTACCGGCGGGTACGAGTTTCGCCTCAGGAGGAAATACAAATACAATTATTGTGAATTTCGGTAACAGCTTCTCCGGTGGTAACCTCCAGGTAAAGGGCAGTAATAGTTGCGGATATGGACAGGCGTCTGTACTTCCGATAAGTATTTGCAGCCCCCAGCCTGATACTATTCAGTGTATTCTTCCGGAAGTTACTGTTTGCCATGGATTGATACACTATCCGGTAATACTTAACAATGCGAGTGGCCTGGCTTCAATTTCACTGGGAGTTATTTTCAATACAAATAAACTTAGTTACCAGGGTTACAGCAATCCTTTCCCAGGTTTAGCCTCCGGCTTTCTCGGAGTAAATGCCAGTAGCTATAACATCCAGATTGGCTGGTTCTCTGTAACTCCCGTTAATATGGATCAGGATACACTTCTTTGTATTGATTTTATAGCAGATACCGGATGGTCGGCTCTCTATTTTAATCTGCAGACAGCGGGAGCCTGTTACTTAACTGATTATAATAGTAACCAGCTTGCTGCTTTGTATACCAATGGATTTATTTATGCCGGTGGATGTACCCAGGTAAATGGAACCATTACTTACGATAATAATCTTCCAAGTCCCATCAGTAATACTGTGGTAAATTTATCCTCAGTCTATTCTGCAGTATCCGGGAACAGTGGGAATTTCTCTTTTGCCGGTGTTCAGAACGGTTTGTACCAGCTGGGAGCTACCATTACAAAAGCTGCCGGAGGTATTAATGCAACGGATGCATTAAAAGTGCTCAATCACTTTGTAAATACGGCTCCGCTTACCGGAATGAAACTACTGGCAGCCGATGTGGATGGAACAGGTTTTATTAATTCCTCCGATGGTTTAATGATTGTAAAACGATTTGTTGGTTTAATAAACACTTTCCCTGTTGGCAACTGGCTTGTTTCGCAACAGCAGGTAAATGCAACCGGATCTGCAACTATTACGGCCAACTTAAAGGCTCTTTGTTATGGCGATCTTGACGGGAGTTTTGTGCCTGCAATTAAAGAGAGTCCGGCTGTTGAACTGAAGTCCAATGGCCAGTTTATTAAACACGATAGGAATTCGTTCAGCCTGCCGCTAATATTCTCACAGCCAGCAACAGTTGGTGCTGTTTCTTTAATTTTAATGCTAGATGAAGGCTTTGTGCTTACTTCTGTTGATTGTCCGTTTTTAGGAAACCTTGTATTTAACCAGACCGGAAATGAAATCCGTATTGCATGGTATAGCCTGAATGCGATGAATAGCGTACAAGGAGAAAAAATGATGACGTTAAACTTCAAGTATACAGGGAGTGAAGAGCTTTCCTCAATTTCAGAGTTCAAGCTGAGTGTAATAGGAGAAAGTAATGTTGCCAATCCACATTCAGAAATGATTGAGAATTTCAGCCTGGAATATCCTTCTCAGTTTTCAACTTCCGCTGCTGACATCACCGTAAGCCCGAATCCTGCAGTGAACAACTGCCGGATTACTTTCGAAGTTCCTGCAAATTCAGAGTATTCACTTAGCTTATACAATAGTCAGGGTCAGGAAATTATAAGTTTTACTTATCCGGGTCCGGCTGAAAGTATACAGAGCAAGGTTCTGAATCTCTCAGGTTTAGAAGCTGGATTATATATGGCAGTTATTGAAAGCCGTAACGGACTTCAGAAAATAAAAATTCTGAAGGAATAATTCCATTTTCATAATTGAGTTCGATTTGAAGGTCGATTTACAATTAAAATGGTTTTCAACTTTTTATTGTGATTTATGGCAGTTTGGAGATTTTTTTCAACCAAACTGGGTGTCACTTAAGAAAGTATGCGCAATTTTATCGGGGTTCTGAAATCGCAGGTCATGCCGATGAAACTGATTCTGCATTATTGTCTACTTTGAAAGAATGATGATCTTTTCAGAATAGATTTTCTTTTCGTCATCAATCCTGATAAAGTAGACGCCTGCCGGTAAAGGCATAAGATTAATTTCATAGGGAAATTGCGGATGAATAAGCGAATTGTCGTAGATCTTCTTTCCTAAAGAATTGAAAATCTGAATACTGAGAGAAGTTGTTGTACTACCGTTATTCCCCGGCTCAATGTATAGGATCCCGTTTGAAGGGTTAGGGAAGATGTTGATAGCTGAATAAGGCTTGATTGATTGGACACCTGAAGTAGGACAGGGGAAAACATAAGGGCCTCCGGGAGAACCTTCCGGACAACCATCCATCCAGTTTGTTGCCTCACAGAAATTACCGTTCATGTTAATAATTTCGAGCGTATAACCGTTTCCGTTTGCGTCCTGTGGCCAAGATGGCGAACTCTGGTAATAAACAGATTGATAGAGGTTTCCGTTCAGGTCAAAAAGTCGGATATCTTCGCCGCCACTGCTTAAACCAAAGCTAAACGGCCCAATAATATTCGTAACACCCGGAAAACGAGAGCTAAATTTAGCGTAATCGCTGTAAAGTACGAGGTAGCCCGCAGGAGGCAATACGGTTCCCGATGGAAGCGCAAAGGTATGAGTGTCATCACCATCATGAAATTTCCAGCCGGAAAGGTCAAAATTTGTAAGGCCTTTGTTATAAAGTTCTACCCAGTCGCCGGCATCAGCAATAACCGACGATTTGTAGTTTATCTCGCTAAAAATAACCTGCTCAGAGCAGGGGATATAAGGCCCGCCCGGGGAGCCTCCGATACAACCAGCAAACCAGTTCCACGGGATTGAAGGGTCGAGAGTGTCGTTTACAAGTTCGAGAGTGCGTCCGTAGCCATCTGCAGAAGGTGGCCAGGGAATTGAATCGTCATAATGCATCCAGATTACGGGATTGCTAAAATTATCATATACTGTAAGCGGTTTGTTAGAATTACTGAGCGTAAAACCCATCGGCCCCAGCACGTTTATGCCGGGATGCTGAGAATGGAACTTCAGCGTATCTTCGGCCAGCACGATCCAGGCTCCTGCCGGCATAACTGTTCCGGAAGGGAAGGCATAGTTATGGGTCTGGACACTGTCGGAAAATCTCCAGCCTGAAATATCAAGCGGATTGCTGCTATAATTGTGAAACTCAATCCAGTCACCTGCATCCCGGGTAGAGTCGGAATGATAATTGATTTCGCTGATGGAGAACTTCTCCGGATTGGTGTTTGGACTAAATACTGCTGTGAAGGTTGCATCTGAAGAAATATTCAGTTCGAGGGAATTAGCCGGGTTTTGAGTGCCAAGAATTACATTTGGCTGCCAATGATTAAAATGATAACCTAAGTTAGAAAGGGCAGTAATTCTAACAGGGTTGCCGTCAAAATAAACTCCTGTCCATGGCAATGAGTCCGGAATTATGGTACTGATCTTAATCCTTCCCGCCCCGACCGGAAGTACGTTCAGCGTTACATTCACCTGTCCGTTAAGCGAAAAACCAGCTTGAATATGGTTTCTTACCTGTGGACTTCTATCGGTTAATTGGGTCTGAAAAACCAGGTGATTGTTAATGAAACTGTTCATTTGCTGGTTAACCTGGTTTGGATCGCCCCAACGCTGGTATTCTTCGGGCATCTCCATCACAGTTTGATCGAACATACTATTTTCTACCTTCAAAACTCTGCCGGGCAAGTATGTAGTATTCATCAGATCTGCAAAGCGGTTGATAAAGTAATTCCTGAACTTATAATTTTGAATACCTTTCTGCCAAAGATGAATATAAGGGTTGCTCTGGTCATAAGCCATCATATAATGGATATGGTCATCATTAGAGCTTGTCCAGCCGTTGGGTTGCAGCGCCAGTTCCATATCTGCCAGGCAAAACCTCCAACGGTAATTTGTCATATCAGAACGGTACATTTTGATATTATTCCAGGGCCAGTCGGTATTCCCGATCCAGGATTCAGCAATAATATAATCATTGTACCAGTTCATGTCAAGGTAATGATCGGCCTGTGTCCAGAAAGAAGTATCGGCCTGGTTAAGATTGTTTAAAATAGAATAGGTTTCGTCGAAATGTTCCGCAGAACCTTCTATTGCATGAAGAATACCTGAGTTCCAGGCAGTCTGGGTCAGGATATCTATAGAATCAGTATTTGCATTATCAAGCAGATGGAAATATTCTGCATCTACCTTTTCTCTGAGTTCATAAAGTCCGAAATATGCTCCGTTTATATAAACAGTGACTGGTCGCCAGGCAGTAAAGTAGTTGTTGGTTTCACCTCCGGCGATTTTTTCCTCACAAGCATCTTTATATGGAAATGTCAGGAACTGATTACTGCCGTTCCTGAGGTAAAATCTTCCATACTGCGTACGGTCGGGCCTGTCTGGAATCAAAGGATAATAAACGGGCCCATCCCCCAGAACACCGTTTTTTAATTCAACCCGGAACGAATGCTGGGCTCTTTCCCTGCTGCCTCCCCATCCTCCATCTATCTGTATTCCTGCTCTTTGTGAAAAAATAAGCTGCTGAGCAGAATCGAAGTATTCAACATAAGCTGCCTTTTGCCAGTCATACTGCCAGTGATCAAAAATTCCATTTGTACCATAAAGATTGGTGTTGTCGGTGACAACCGATAGAACAGGAGTAAAATGATTTACGCCCAGGAAATAGGTGGATACTGCCACAGGGCTGGGAAGAAGAGTGTCGGCAAATGCCCTCGCTTTTAAAACTTCTGAATAATAAATAGTGATTGGACTTCCGGTGTATAATGGCGATGATGTTGTCGGATCGCTTCCATCGGTTGTATAATGTACCGTAGAAAGGGGGCCGTTAACATTATTTATCTCCACACTGAGCAGTAGGTTGTACATCCCTGAAGGTACGCTAAAGCTAAGTGGGAGAAGTGATGCGTGAAAAGGGGTTGAATTATTGTTCGTTGATGATGGCGTGGCATGCTGAAAAAACGCAAGGCTGGATGTAGCATCAGGCAGAGAACCTACACTGTTGTCAAGGTCAAAGCAATTCACAAACAAGGAGCTCAGCAGCTGATAAGTAGGAGAGTATAGTGAAACAATTTCTCCTTCCGATGCAATCTTAAAGTTTGTGTGAAGGTAAAGATTTGTGTCAACAGTCTCGAACTCAGATGTTACTTCATCTGTTGAAACCATCTTCATTTCAATATCAATATAATCGTAAACAGTATTTGTGTCAGTCCAGGCAACATCAAATGCAAGTGTCGAAATAGGTCCGGCACTAAGCCCTGCAGCTGCTAGCTCCGATGCCCTTATCAGCATCTGGTTTTTAGCGGCCCAGTACCAGTTTCCATATGGAGCCGGGTAGGAGTAAGGATTGTTCTGAACAACTCCGGTGTCAATTTCCAGGTTATTCAGTTTCATATTCGGACGTTGATTTATTCTGGTTCCATATTTAGCCCCGCAAATATATGGGCTTCCATCCTGGAAGGCATAAATGCTGGAATTATAGGAGGTACTCGACTGGTTGAATATGGAGTTCGTGGTATATCCAAGTGAACGGTAAGAACAAGTATTGATCAACAGATTGGAAATGCCGTCCCAATAAAAAGGTTCGGTGAGGGAATGCGTATTCCACCCTGTTACCGGGCTAAAACTCCCGGTATTGAGAACAGGAGTAAAACCTGATACCGGTTTGCGGTTCTTGCTGCTGCAAAATACCGTCTTGTATTCACCGGCGTGGAGGTAAATGTTCGGAAATACCCATTTAGCCGGGTGAAGCGAATCATCGCTCAGCGAATAATTGAATAGATTTACCGAGTCATTCCCGGCATTGTAAAGTTCAATCCAGTCGGGAAACTCTCCGTCTTCATCAGCGATCGACGAGTAATTCCTGTTAGACCCCTCATTAATGACAATCTGGGCTGCCGAAAACTGCCAGGAAAGAATTGCAAATAGAAAGATGCCGGGAAGTAAGAGATTCTTTAAAACCCTGATAGTTTTTGGTGTCATGGTGGTGGGAATTTGAACACTAAGATAGTTAATACTTTACAATGACAACATTACCCACAAGTAAGCTTTGTGAGATACTTTAACTAGCCGGCGCCTAAGTGCCTGAAAAAAAGTGCCTGTAGGCCTTAATTTTTTTCGATTTCGATTTATCAAAGCTTAAAACAGGGAAAATAAAAATTGTGAAGGAATAATTCCTTTTTCATTTCATTTTAACCAAAGTCATGTAATTTTACTGAATTGCATGACTTTGTTCATTTATTAAAGGTTTACGGTAATGAGGTGTAAGCTCCTGGTTCTGGCCGCGTTTGTGATAATCTTTGGTAAAGGAAGTTTTTGCCAGTGGCAGACTGTGAACTCAGGGATTAGCGATACGCTGGTGGATGGCTTTTTTATGAACGACTCAGCCGCTTTTGTGATTAGTTCCAACGGGAAAGTCCTGAAATCCATGGACAGGGGATTAACCTGGAATCTGATGACCACATTGCCTGGTACCTATACCTCAATATGTGCCGGTCATCTTGATACGATTTATGCTGGTGGAGATAATGTGTACCAAAGTCCGGATGCCGGACAAACGTGGATACTGAAGCATAATTTTCCACTTGTTATGAAAGATCTGCTGTTTTTTGGAGCCAGCAATGGCTACCTTTTAATGCCAAACTCAGAACAATGCAAGATTGATACATTTAGTAAGCAAATTGATGATTATCTGGTTTTTGAAACAAATGATTCCGGCAACAGCTGGTATCTGAGGTTTGGCAGAATTAGCAGTACATCTACATTTCAGCAGGCTGATTCTGTAACTGCTTACCTTAGTGGAGTTAATCAGAATTTCGCAAATATCTGCGAGGTGCTTCCCGGAATCTCTAACAGAAAAACAAGGGATCATGGGCATAGCTGGTCAATAGTACCTCAACCTTTATCGAAGTCTGCATTATCCTGTTTTATCAACAGGGATACAGGATATTATGTAAATCCCCCGCAGTTTTTAAAAACTACCGATGGCGGGAGTACAGCTGTAAATTGGTGTACGGAATTTCCATCCGGACTTTTAAAACAATGTCTTTTTTTAAATGAAATTGAAGGCTATCTTCTGGATACTTCAACTGTATACATTACAAAATCCAATGGTTTAAGCTGGGGAAACGATTATTCAACAACAAATGGACTGGCTTTTTTATTCTGGAACAAGCAGAACTCGCTGATTGGTATTGGTGGCAATGGAATGATTATCAGGAAAACCGTAATTCCAGCCACAACACCTTCATCAGTCTACAGGATTAAACCAAATCCGTCTGTTGTTGATTTTGGTAGCCTTGCCGTCAATCATGAAACAATTAAAACTGTTTCACTTGTAAATACAGGTAATGAGCCTGTCAGGATTCATCTGACTACTACTTCTTACTTCCCTCTGAGTGTGACCGGTTCTGTTTTTTCGTTAAGCGACTCAGTTACTATAAATCCTTCAGATTCAGCACAGATCTTTCTGAAATTCAGGCCATTGCTTCATTATCATTATTCAGCTGAACTCAGCATCACCTCCGACAGCATCAGCATAATCAAAGTTCCAATCAGCGGATTTGGCTACGATGGCATAATGGGAACTTTGCTGACGGATTCGTTGATATGCAAAGATACACTCAGAGTACTTTCAAAGTATACAATCGGCCCCGACGCAAAACTTACGATTTGTGCCGGCACCAAAGTTATTATCTTTAATGAAGCTGATATTGAAGTAAAGGGAAGGCTCGTGGTCGTTGGCGATTCGTTGAATCCAATCGATTTTGAAACAGAAAGTCCTCAGTTAATGTGGGGAGGAATTAGGTTTAATCACAGCAAATCTGACACTTCTGAATTTAAGTACTGCACTTTCATTGCGCCCTGCCTGAATGGTTTAATGTTTATTTCAGACGGAAATGTTGTGATGGACCATTGCGAAATCGGTAATGCTAACTTTGTTAAGAATACCATTTATATAAATGAATCAAGCAATTGGTTTGTCTTAAACAGCCTGACTCTTAAAAACAGTACTATTTCTCATATTAACGGATATTCAATCCATAACAGTGGCGGACCTCTTTATCTGTATAACAATGATATTCATCATAATAAAGCAGAAATCTTATCAGGGCCAGGTATTCGGGGAAATATCATTGCAAAGAATAACCGGGTTCACGACAATGAGGGTTTAGGTTTTTATATTTACGACGATGGTGTATTAACTGATAATGAGATATATAACAATGCTGGCGGAGGAGTATATGTTTACTGGTCGAACTATGTGCTTTTAAAAAACAATATTGTATACGGGAATAAGCAGAAAGGTGGAATCTGGTGCCGGAGTAATCATAAGGTTGACATCATCCAAAACCTGATATTTAATAATACATCATCTTATGCAGGTGCTGGCCTGCTTTTGATAGTGAAGAATGATTATTATCAATCGAAGGTGTTCAATAATACCATATGCAATAATCAATCAGTTGGTTATAATGGTAGTAATCTTAGTATAGAAGATTACGGAAAGACCAAAATCAAGGTGCAGAATAATATCATTTGGGATATGACAAATTCAATGACAGGGATAAATTTCAAGACGCTTGCAGATATTGATCTCGATTACAATTGCATCAATCTTAAAAGCCTTGCATCATATGGAGCAGGTAATATATTTGAAGGTCCGGAATTTGTTCATCCCACTGCTTCAATTGGCGCAAGTCCTGACCCGGGTGTTTATAACTGGAGCCTGAAACGAACCTCCTATTGCATTAATGCTGGTAATCCTGAATTAAAAGATGACAAGCATCTGCTGGATTTTGCAGGTAATCGAAGAGTATTTGGGGAAATTGTTGATATAGGAGCCTATGAATACCAGGGATTTGTAAGGATGCACCCAGAGCCGGATACAAGCCGGCCGGATACAACAAAAAACGTAATCGACCATATTTACCCCAATCCGGTTGGTAACACATTGAATATAAGCCTTAACAGCACTGATGAGGTTGAGCTGATTATTTACGACCTGACTTCAAAATTCATTATGTCAAGCTCTTTTTCTGAATACAAAACAATTTTTGTGGGAAATCTTTCAAAGGGTCTCTATTTCTATGAAATCAGAAAAGAGCAGGGCCTGATTATGGTCGGGAAATTTGTGAAAGAGTAAAGATTTCGGACTAAAAATGGCATTCCCACTCCGATCAGATTGATATCCTTGAAAAGTCGGCAAAATTTATGTTTATACCAATTTTAGCATTTTACTTTATTGGTCAGGTGGCAGAACGAAAATTTCCAAAATGAAGAAGATTTCTGATTTCAGTCGTCTGATATTCTGCTTTTCTCTGAAATTTCGACCATGGTTTTAATGTGCTGGTGTTCTATTGTTTGGAAATCAGATCTTTATAATCTTTTTTAACAAAGGACCATCCATTGTATTAACTTTCAATGTATAAACACCATTGGCGAATCCATTCAGGTTGATCGCCTGATTTTGTTGGCCAGAAACCGTAATGCTTGTTGTGAAAACACTTTGGCCATTAGTGTTGAAAATTTCCAACGACTGGTAGCCTGGAAATATTCCCATATAGAATACACCGCTTGTCGGATTTGGCCAGGTTACAAGGTCGCTGCCCGATTTGTATAAAATGATGGTATCCCTTATGAAGCAGTTTGCATCGCTCAGCAGTCCCCAAAAAATGTTTGCATAACCCGACGCAAGGTCATCACCACTAATCTGGATGGAATTTGTTGTTTGCCCTGTAGACCATAAATAATTCTGGAACCCTTGCGGAATCTGTAATTCCAATACATCACCATTCCTTAATATCGTATCGGCACCAAGTTTGAATTCTCTGGAGGCATACCTTTCAGCACGAGCCATATATCCGTCCTGCGCAAATTGCTGTCGTGGCAGCAAGGTATCCGGACCAAAATGTGTTTCCCCTTTAAACAGCCCACTTATATAAATATCCTTACATGGATTCTGAATAATATTATAAACAGAGATCCCGTCATTATTATCTGTAAGGAGGCTGTACAATAAATCTCCCTGTGGTGAATACTGCCCTAACAATACCTCAGCCTGTGCACCAACATTGAAATATTTATCATGTAACCAGAAACTATGACCGCAATTTGTGGCAAAGGTAAGGCTGTCGCCGGTGAGTGCCAGGTGGAACTGTAATGCAGGCCTTGTGGCTGTTGGTTTCAATTTTACTTTATCAAACCATTGTACTTCGCCGGCAATGTTCATTTTTCCGATCACAGTAATTACTGTATCAGCCAATTGTATTAAAGTGTCCTGCCCTAAAACACAGGTATCCCAGGTATAGGCAGAAAAATAGTAATCACTGTTTTTGCCAACCTTAATGTCAATCAAGCCTAAGGACAAATCGTATATGTTCTCACTGAGAATATTGCCAGCCTTATCATACCTTACTACAAAGGGTAACTCCTCATATTGGCCAAAGGGATTTGGATAAAACAGGGTATCGTTTCCAACAATCATTGTTGCAGTAGAAGTGCCTGCCAGGCATAAAAATCCATCATCACCTTTAAAGAAGAACTTCCCCACGGGGCCATATTTCAGGCTGTTTATTTCCCTGCGCCAAAGAAGATTTCCATTCGGATCTGCCTTAAGGACTGAAATAAATTGATTCATATGGTTCACACTGTCCTGGTCAAAGAAAGAAACCCCGGCGGAAGTTGTCCCATTTCCTGAATGCGATGAAGCCACATAAAGGTTATTATCAGCATCGGTGAAGAATGCTGTAAAGACGCTCTGGAGGTTACCGGCTATTAAGCGAATCCATTTGATTTTTAAATCGTAGTCGAGCTTTGCCACAAAAATAATCGGGACAAATGAAGAGCCACAAGGGTTTGAGGGCAACAACGAGTCTGACAGAACTACATTAAAAGTATATTCACCAGCTACATAAACATTTCCGTTATCATCGCTTGTAATAGTTACATTCCAAAATGGGTAAGGCGTAGTAGCGTAAAGGTCAATCGCTTTGACAAACTGCATATGCCTGTCGAATTTTGCAAGCACATGATTCATGGAAATATTCGGATAGGCTGTATGTTTGAACGTTGTATCACCAACTGTAACGGAATCGGTGTAGAATATATGGAAATATAAATTCCCATAAACATCCTGATTTAACAGTTCAAAGGTAGAATTTGCCCCCTTAGAGGAAGGCAGGATGGCTTTGGTAAATTTCCAGTTCTGGGTAAAACCAACTGTGCTACTGAGGATGACAAGAAGAAACAGCAACCTTGAAAAACGTGCAGGTGTTTTCATTGGGCGTAAAATAGTACACTAAAGATACTAAAGGGGGGTTCTAAAAATTCACTTTTTTTTCAAAATTTTCGGAAAGATATCAAGAACCCTTTATGATATCTTGCGAAAACAACATTCAAATGTAATACAAATCTCTATAATTCGCAATTTAAGATGTAACTTTTTTTTGAAAT
>CAIXZF010000103.1 GCA_903923925.1 uncultured Bacteroidales bacterium | reverse complement strand
GTTTGAGTCAGCGCTCCCGGGGTGTAAGTAGTTCCGGTTGCTAAGTTAATATTGCTGAAGTTCACATTATCGGTTGAACTCTGCCACTGATAAGAATATGGTGTTGCACCTCCTGTTGGAGCAACACTGTTGAGCTGAACCGCTGCTGTATTATAGCAAATGGTCTGATCTGCCGAGATAGAACCAACCACATAAGGTGCATAAACTGTAATGGTTGCTTCAACTGAATTCGACGTTGAGCAAACCCCACTCTTCACTACCACCCTGTATTTTGTAGTCGTTGTAAGATTTGTTGCAGCAAGGCTTGTTGTAGTGTTCACGATATCGAGCGGCGTTGTCCAGTTATCGGTTGATTTCTGCCACTTCACTACCGTGCCGGTATGGCCCGATAAGGTAAGCAAGCTGCTGTTCGTTCCGTTGCAAACCGATTTGGTACCCGACACAGAACCTCCCACTGAAACGGGATCAACAGTAATTCTTACTACATTAGATTCTGCAGCACCAGTCCAATCGAGTGAGCAATCTACCTTGGATAAGCGTTTAAACCAGGTGGTAGCACTTAATGCTGCAGGAGCATATGTTGAATTCGTTTCAGCTGGTGTAATATCTGCAAATCCACTAATTGAATCCGTTGTTGATGATTGCCATTTATACTGTAATACACCAGTATTCCCTGTAGGAAGACTCGTACTCGTAATACCTGACGGAATTGTCCCATTGCAAACAGTTTGCTTTCCTGCAATAATTCCGCCATCAGTTGGGTTTTGGCATGAAGCTGAACTTACTATTGCCTGAATGCCATACAAATAGCTATCTGGGGAAGCGGTTCCACCCGATAAAGCAAAAGCATAAAATTTATCCGGCCTTGGTGTTGTGGGAAAAAAGACTCCCAAAGGATAATACTGAACAGCTGAAGATGTTTGGGCAAGTCCTACATAGAAATCCTCATCAGTAAATATTGGAGGTGTAGCAAAAGTAAAACCTTTGTTGGTGCCCAGGTCAGCGGCTGTAATTACATAATTGGCTGATTGTGCAACTATTGTTCCTGCACTGTTTATAACCACAGCATAAATAGTTTTTCCAGTATTTGCTGCCCAATTGTAAATCAACAGATTCGCCCCTGTAACTTTTCCGCTTCCGTGCATTTGATATTTTGCAGCAAAAATCCCTGAACCTGGTGTAGTATATCCGTAGCCTGTTGAACCAGTATTCGTGTAATGATATGAATAAAGATTGTCATTCACTGAACATGGAATCGTCATTGTATTGTTGTTCGTCCATGTTTCACCCGGTGAAGGACTTGCGGTGACAGAAATATTGACTTCCTCAAGTATAGTTGGATTCCATCCTGTAAAGATGAGATCAGCTGCAGTATTTCCAGGCAGGTTGTTTACATTTAGCGTCATTGTATAGCGCGTAATTGTATTGGTTGGGTCTTTTACGGTTACTGTAGCATCAAAGCTTTCAGTAAATTCGGAGATATTTGTCACTTTTGCCTGAATAGTGGTTGGAGCTCCATAAGGTATAGGAAGCCGGGCAAGGGTATTAACATCTGTAACCTCAATTATATCAACATAAAAATTATTGCCAAATTTTGTCGCTGGCCGGTAAGCTGAGAGTGCTAATATAGATGGCATTGATACAGAACTCCTTGAACCATAGAATTCATTGGGGAGAGAATTATTACAATATGCTACCAAAGCCGTGGTTCCTAATGTGCCACTCGGGTTGCTGAATTCCCATGCTACATAAACTCCCCCGCCTGTATACGTAAAAGTCGAGCCCCCCGAAAACGCCACTTCATAAGATCCTGTTGAAATAGGAACAGTCCAGTTCGCAATTTCACTTACCTTGGTAAAATCGGTGACATTCCAGCTTTCACCCAAAGAATAAGTCGCATCAGAAGTATTTTTAAGATATATCTTAAATGTGCCGGTTTGTGTTGTGCCACCAGCAGTAGCAATTAGGTAACTGATGGAACTAACATCGGCACCTGATGGGAATCCGCTCGCCACAATTTCTGCTGCAGTTATCAGGTATTCTGTATGTTGATATCGGTATGTGTTACCTGGAATGCGGGTATTTCCAGAAGAAGAAGAATTACTTGGCACAACCCAGGATGAATACAGCGTAGGCATAGTACTTACTGTTATAGCTCCCGACACATCACTTGTCTTACTGCAGCCTTCGGTATTGCTTACTACACAATAATAATAAAGCGTTCCTGCTGTAGTTGTTAATGGTGTGTAGCTTGAACTGTTTGTTCCTACAGGGGTTCCTCCTGTATTTACGGCAGTTGCATTACTGAACCACTCATATGTACTGATAGTACCACTTTCTGCCGATGCTGTAACTGATAAAGCAGTCGCGATTCCGTTTAAAGCAACAAGTTGAATACTTGTGGCAGGTTGACTGCTGAAGGATAGCGCATAAACTGTGATTGTTGCATCCGATGATATCGATTCGCTACAAACTCCGCTCTTTACCACAACATGATACCTGGTGGTGGAGGTGAGGTTGGTAGCTGTTAAAGTAGTTGAAATATTTGCAATACCAGTCGTGGTAAGCCAATTATCGGTAGATGATTCCCATCTCACGACACTTCCGGTATGACCCGATAGTGTAAGTGTGGAGCTGTTCGTTCCGTAGCAAACCGATTTGGTACCTGAAACAGAACCGCCAACTGATGCCGGATCAACACTTATTGTTACTGTGTTCGTTGTTAAAGTACCGCAACCCGCTGGTGGAACAGAAGGAAATTGTCCTGCTGGAGGTGATCCAACAGCTCCGCCTGAGGTTTGGTTCTGGCGGAAATAGGTAGTTTGGGTTAGCGCTCCCGGAGCATAAGTAGCAGCGGTTGCTAAGTTGATGTTCGTGAAGTTCACATTATCGGTTGAACTCTGCCACTGATAGGAATATGGTGTGGCGCCTCCTGTTGGTGCTACACTGCTGAGCTGAACCGCTGCTGTATTATAGCAAATGGTCTGATCTGCCGAGATGGAACCTACTACATAAGGTGCATAAACTGTTATGGTTGCATCCGATGAAACCGACTCGCTGCAAACACCACTTTTCACCACTACATGATACTTTGTGGTAGTGATCAGGTTTGCTGCAGTGTAGGTGGTTGCAGTATTCGCAATATCCGTTGTAGTAAGCCAGTTATCTGTGGATGACTCCCATCTCACAATAGTTCCGGCATGGCCTGATAAGGTAAGATTGCTGCTGTTGGTCGCATAGCAAACCGATTTACTGCCGGAAACGTCACCGCCTACAGAAGCAGGGTCTACTGTATTCAGGATCACATTTGACTCTGCTGCACCAGTCCAATCGGTTTGGCAGCTAACTCTTGCCAGACGCTTAAACCAGGTAGTAGCGGTTAAAGAACTTGATGTATAAGATTCTGAATTGCTGGAGGCTAAATCTGCAAAACCATCAGAAGCACTGCTTGTTGAAGATTGCCATTTGTACTCCAGAGTGCCTGTATTTCCAGTGGCAATTGTAATGCTGGTAAATGCATTAGGCGCACTGCTGTAACAAATGGTCTGGGCTGTTCCAATGGTTCCGCCGGCGCTGGGGTTTGTACATTCAAGTGTAGTAAAGCCTATTTCTGTCCCATAGTTTGTTCCGCTGGCATCAGTGGCATAAGCACGTGCGTAATACGTTGTATTTGAAGTCAATCCAGGAAGATCTTCATAAAAGCTGCCAACTCCGAATGAACCGGATTCATTAACTTTTGTGCCTGTAATACCGGGACAATGCCCTGTACCATAGGCTATTCCCCTGGCTGTTGCATTGCCTGCAGCTATGCTTATAATTGTTGCATTAACCCTGGCTGAAGTAGTCAAAATAGCAGATGTGGAAGTTGTTTCCACTGTTATGTTTGAAATTGTGCCTGTAATTGATGCAGCCGATACAACCCATGCCGGAGCATTATATAAGGTTCCGTTATTCGTTCCTTTTAAATCTAGCAAACTGCTGCCGCTGCATTGATCAAAATCATAATAGGAGACTAATCCAGTTTCATTTCCATTGAGTGTATTTGACATATAGTCCATTATTGCACATGCCCCCAAAGCAGTGTTCCAAAAACTTAGTTCGTCCACTATGCCACCAAAATAATATGGATCTGGTAGATTATTGGCTCCCATCTCCGTTCCAATAATTGTTGTATTGACAGGTAGAGCAGGCGACGAAAAACTGCTATTTGTTGCAGTGAATCCTACCAGGTTACCATTGATATAGAACTTTAAGTAAGCATTGTCGGCAGTAAATGCGAGATGATTCCAACCACTCAGCGATGCAGCACTGTACGATACTGATTTTTTTCCACCTGATGTTACACCAAGATCAATTTTAATAGTTGAATTCTCAAGATAGATGGCCCATCCGCCTGATTGCGTATTTCCAATGATAGTTTTAAAGGATGAAGAAACATTCCAATTAGCGCAATAAGCCCACATAGCCACACTCATTGTATTGTTGACAAATGTACTTGGCAAGGAAACATAACTTGCAGTTCCATTAAATGCTAATGCTGCACCTACACCAGGAGTGGGGTTTGTATATAGTGTAGTAAAGCTAATTTCTGTTCCATAGCTTGTCCCGCTTGCATCAGTGGCATAAGCACGTGCATAATACGTTGTACCTGAAGTCAATCCGGAAATATCTTCATAAAAGCTGCCAACTCCGAATGAACCGGATTCGTTAACTTTTGTACCAGTAATATCAGGACAATGCCCGGTACCATAAGCTACACCCCTTGCTGTAGCATTGCTTGAAGCGATACTTATAATATTGGCATTCACTCTGGCTGAAGTTTGCAGGATAGCAGATGAAGATGTTGTTCCCACTACTATGTCGGTCATTGTGCCTGTAATTGATGCTGCCGATGAAACCCATAAAGGAGCATTATAAAAGGTTCCGTTATTCGTTCCTTTTAAATCTGGCAAACTGCTGCCGCTGCATTGATTGAAATCATAATAGGAGACTAATCCAGTTTCGTTTACATTGAGTGTATTTGACATATAGTCCATTATTTTACATGCCCCCAAAGCAGTGTTCCAAAAACTTAGTTCGTCCACTATGCCACCAAAATAATTTGTATCTGGCAGATTATTGAGTGCCATCTCTGTTCCAATAATTGTTGTATTGATAGGTGAAACAGGCGACGAAAAACTGCTATTTGTTGCAGTGCTTCCTACCAGGTTACCATTGATATAGAACTTTAAGAAAGCATTGTCGGCAGTAAATGCAATATGATTCCAACCACTCAGTGCTGCAGCACTGTAAGATACAGATTTATACCCTCCTGAAGCTACGCCCAGATTCACTTTAATATCTGAATTCTCAAGATATATGGCCCAGCCTCCAGTTTGGTTATTTCCAATGATTGTTTTGAAGGGAGTAGAAACTACCCAATCAGAGCAATATGCCCAAATAGCAACACTCATTGTGTTATTAATAAATGTACCTGGCAAGGAAACATAACTTGCAGTTCCATCAAATGCTAATGCTGCACCTGCACCTATTGTAGTATTGATAGTATTAAACGCTCCCGAAACTGCACAGGTTTGGAATGTTCCGCAATCGCTGCCTACTGTGCAATAATAATATAAGGTTCCGGCAACAGCAGCCGAAGGAGTGTAACTGTTAGAGTTTGTCCCAACCTCAGTTCCACCGGAAGTCGTTGCATTTACATTTTTATACCATCTGTATACCAAATTTGTTCCGGTTGCAGTTAGCGAAATCGAAGTAAAAGTCTCACCAATACACTGGGTTTGTGTTGCTGTAGATTGACTGCTAATGACAGGATTGACACAATACTCCCATGCTCCCATTGCAGGAGTACTTGAGCTGCGGGAGTCAGGAACTCCGGCATAATCTGTTGTGGTGCCTGTACCTGTTACTGCAATCAAACTTCCTTCTGAAGGCTTATAATTTGTCTCCAATATGCCTCCTGGACTTGCAAAATTTGGATCTGCATTTTTACTATTTACATCCTGAAGGGTATACGCTTTAAAATTTGCGAGAGATGTGTAAATTTGAGATGCTGACATCCCTACTCCCTGATTACCTCCGCCGGTATAATAATAATCATTGTAATCTATTGTAAGATTAGAAAGACTGCTAATATATACACATGGATTGATGTATCCGCTGATCCGGTTATTTACGAATATATTATTCCGGTAATTGCGAACATTGCTACCGCCGCTATACAGACAATAGGAATTCGTATTCACTCCCGTTGGTGTACTACCATTAATATAAACAGTATTAAAATATACTTTATTTGTTCCAGCTACATCATTAATACCATATAAATACGACGAGTTGTCGCCATTAAGAGTAATAATATTATTGGAGTAGGTTGTGGTGCCGCCTGCTATATTAATACCATACAATTTTGAACTTGCTGATGTGCCCGATAAACCATATATGAAGTTTCGGTTTACAATATTCGCATATCTTCCTGTAAACTGTATGCCTGTTACAACTGTTGCTGCTGTGGCATGCGTATTTCTTAAATTATAAATGATGTTTTGCGAAACAGTCTGGTTTGCGGATGAAGTGACTAATAACATACCGATAACCGAAGCAGCAGTAGTTGTTCCTGTTCCATTGTTATTGGTGAGGTTGCGAACTGTATTGGATGTTAAATTACCAATAGCCGTATATACATTAATCCCGATAACTTGTGAAGAAGCTCCCGTTGATGTCAATTGAATTGAGTTGGCAATAGTGCCACCAACATTGTTGGATGAAGCGTTGAATAACTTTGTTGAACTTGTGTTTGCTTTTAACCCGTATACAACAAATGTCCCTGATGCAGCAAGATTGGTTACGGAAATCCCACCAATATTATTGCTGGTTGCTGTCCAGTCATCACTACTGAAGTTGTAAATACCATAGACTTCTGTACTTAAAGTGCTGGTTGTTGAAAATGTAAGCGAGCCTGTTGCACTTTGGCTTCCGATGGTATTGCTGTTAGTATTGGCAAGACCCGCGGCAACAAGAATAGCAGTGAAAGGACTGCTCGTACCTGATCCAGTTGAAGTAACACCCGAAAGCCTGACAGAGGCTATCGTATTGCTATTAATATTGGAGACCGTTCCTTCGAAAATGCCGTTGAAATAAATGGCCTGAAATATCCCTGCTGATCCGGAAAGTGTATAGGTACCGATTTGTGTGTTGGAAGCATACCCAATGATGTTACCGGTTATTGTAAAACCCTGAGCAGCAGTAGCGTTATTGATATCGATGGCACGATGTACGGCACCTGTTGTCCAGGTACGGCTTGCTATTTGATAGAAACGGTTATTGGTGATGCTCCATGTATTGCAGCCAGTAGTGGTTGCAATACCCGAACTGGTAACAGCAGCTCCAAAATAGTCATGAATATCATTATTGGTAATAATAATTCCGCTGTTCCCAATGGCAGTAGTTGTAGTTGAACCATTTCCTAAGATTGCTTTTGTAGGCAGATTTGCACCTGCAGGTCCGATATCGCAATTAGAAATGGTATTGTTATCATTACCGTCAGCTGTTAGAGCGTCAGTGGAGAATAAAATTGTTGCTCCTTCTGTAGTCACTGCCATTGTTGCTGAACCCTTTACGTTGCAATTGGTAATAGTATTATTGGTAGCTCCGCCAATAAAACGGATAGTTGAAGTAGCTGTAACAGCCGAAGTGCTGGTATTGGTAATAGTAAGATCTTTTAAGCCTGTTTGGTTCACTCTGCCATCAATGGTTACATTATCCGCCCCATTCAAATTAATAAGTGGTGCTGTTGCAAGATTGCCTCCTATAGTTAAACCTGTTACTGTTGGATACATATTTATAGAAGTATAACTCGAAATATTAGGCGTTGTTCCGCTTCCGCTGGCATTAAGCACTGCACTTGCAGTTTCGGTGATGCTTGTGTTTATCTTAACAGTTATATTTCCCTGGTGGGTTCCAAAGTTAATGGCATCGAAGGCCGCTTTCAGGGTTGGATAATCAGTTGGCCCGGTTAATCCTGCAGTGGCTGTCACTGTTAACGATGTTGTGGGAAGACCCATTGAGTTTGCCCATACGAAAACAAGTAGTAAAACTAAAATTGCGTTTGATTTTTTCATGACTAGTTCAATTGGTATTAAAGTGATATAGTGGCCATTATATATTTCAGTTTATATATTTATTACGTAAATATACCATTTATATTTTTATTATTTATAATTATTTTGAGTTTCAGACAGTTTAGAATCTTTATGAGTACTATTTTAGAAAGATTCCCACGTATTGAGATAGCTGAATAGTTTTATATGGGTTTCAGTTAGTGGTGTGAAAAAATTTGTAAATTGCCATTTTAAATTTTTAACCCATTTAAAATCAATCTGTTTTGTATCGTATTGAATCTCAATTAAATATTCACTCCCCGGAATTCCTGGCGAACCGGGAAGCCTTTCTTGGAATCCTGAATGAATACCGCGACAGGCTGAAATTGGTGCGGCTGGGTGCTTCTCCGCTTGCCATTCAGAAGCATGTTGAACGTGGTAAATTACTTGCCCGCGAACGAATCGATATGCTTGTTGATCCGAATACTCCTTTTCTGGAACTATCTGCTTTGGCGGCCTATGGAATGTACGAAAATCAGTTTCCTTCTGCCGGGATTATTACAGGAATAGGTGTTATACACGGACGTGAAACTGTTATCATTGCCAATGACGCCACAGTGAAAGGTGGTACCTACATGCAGGAAACCATAAAAAAGCACGTCAGGGCGCAGGAAATTGCACTTGAAAACCATATGCCCTGCGTTTACATGGTTGACTCTGGCGGAGTATTTTTACATGACCAGGCAAATGTTTTCCCTGACAAATATGATTTTGGCCGGTTTTTCTTTAACCAGGCCAGGTTATCAGCTGAACGAATTCCTCAGATAGCCATTGTCATGGGATCATGCACCGCAGGCGGAGCCTATGTACCTGCCATGAGTGACGAAACTATTATTGTTAAAAACCAGGGTACTATTTTTATTGGTGGACCACCTCTTGTTAAAGCTGCAACCGGCGAAGAAGTGAGTGCCGAAGAACTTGGCGGTGCCGATGTACACACCACAATTTCCGGTGTTGCCGACCATTATGCCGAAAACGACCAGCATGCAATCCAGATCTGCAGGAACATTTTCCAGAACCTGGAAGCTAAAAACAGGCAAATACTTGATATTCAAATTCCTGAAGAACCATATTATGACCCAAAGGAGCTTTATGGGATTGCTCCGGTTGATTTACGGAAACCTATGGATGCCAGGGAAATTATAGCCAGAATGGTAGATGGAAGCCGTTTCCAGGAGTTTAAAGCCCGCTATGCTCCGACCATTATTACAGGTTTTGCTCATATTATGGGTTTCCCGGTTGGAATTATCGCGAATAATGGGGTAATTTTTTCGGAAACATCATTGAAAGGAGCCCATTTCATTGAGCTTTGCAGTTTCAGAAAAATACCAATTCTCTTTTTACAGAATGTTACCGGATTTATGGTTGGCAAAGAGTATGAACGAAGAGGAATTGCCCGCGACGGTGCAAAACTCGTTCATGCAACAGCTAATACAAGGGTACCAAAGTTTACCGTTGTTTTTGGAGGATCG
Source organism: uncultured Bacteroidales bacterium (assembly GCA_903923925.1). Lineage (GTDB taxonomy): Bacteria > Bacteroidota > Bacteroidia > Bacteroidales > CAIXZF01 > CAIXZF01. The sequence continues at coordinate 30,616 of CAIXZF010000103.1, read as the reverse complement.
TTCGGTGCAGGAAATTATGCGATGGCAGGCCGGGCCTACGAGCCCAGACTTTTATTTATGTGGCCAAATGCAAAGATCTCAGTAATGGGCGGCGAACAGGCTGCCTCAGTACTAATCCAGGTAAAAGAAGATCAGCTTCGCTTACAGGGAAAGGTCTTCGACGCTGTTGAGCGTGAAACTATGCGCTCTTCAATTCTTGCCAAATATGAAGCAGAAGGCTCAGCCTATTTCAGCACAGCAAGGCTCTGGGACGACGGCATCATCGACCCCACTGATACCCGTAAACTAATTGCAATGGGAATTGCCATGTCGCTTAATCACAACTATCCTGATCCACAGTTTGGTGTTATGAGAATGTAAATTATCGAAAATGAACGCATATCAAACTATAGAATTTGAGAAGAAGGACAATATCGCCATCTTGTGGTTAAACCGTCCTGAAATCCACAACGCTTTTAATGAAGTTATGATTAGTGAAATCATTGATTGTGTGGAACATGTGAATACAATGAACGATGTCAGGGTATTGATCCTTCGTGGCAGAGGCAAATCCTTTTGTGCAGGAGCCGATTTAAAATGGATGAGTGGTGTTGCAGGATATACTTTTGAGCGTAACTATAAGGAAAGCTACCAGCTATCCAAATGCTTTTATGGACTGTATACCTGCAATAAACCTACTATTGCCATGGTTCACGGAGCAGCAATGGGTGGTGCAAATGGTCTGTTGGCAGCCTGCGACTTTGCGTTTTGTGAGGATGATACAACATTTTCGCTGAGTGAGGTTAAAATCGGCATTGTTCCAGCCTGCATTTCTCCCTATGTAATTAAGCGTGTGGGAGAGTATGGTGCCCGGGAGTTAATGCTCACAGGCCGGAGGATAAAAGGCAAAGAAGCTGAATCCTGCAAACTTGTTAACCAATCGTTTACAATGGAAGCTCTGGAAGAGCATGTTCGTTCAGTTATCGGGCATCTGATAACAAGCGGCCCCAGGGCAATGGATCATTGTAAAAAACTTATCTATAACGTAACCAATCAATTAGAGTTGGAAGAAGCACTTGATTATACAGCTACTGTGATTGCTGAAATCAGGGCATCAGAAGAAGGACAGGAAGGAATGGCAGCATTTCTGGAAAAAAGGAAACCAAATTGGGTAAAACAATAACATGATGAAGGCCCTTGAAAAAATTCTTATAGCCAACCGTGGCGAAATTGCTGTGCGGATAATCCGTTCGGCACAAAAACTGGGACTGCGGACGGTAAGTATCTATACAACTATTGAGGAAGATGCCCTGCACGTTAGCATGGCTGATGAGGCCTATTGCCTGGGAGAAGGCAGTCTTTCTGAAACCTACCTGAATGTTGAAAAAATAATCGGCATTGCTGTTAAATCGCAATGCGACTGTATTCATCCGGGCTATGGATTCCTGGCTGAGAATGCAAAATTTGGCGAAAGCTGTGAAGCTGCCGGATTAACTTTTGTTGGGCCCGATTCAGGGGCAATCCGCCTGATGGGTCATAAAATAGAAGCCAGAAACTTTGCCGTAAGTAATGGATTACCAGTTGCTAAAGGAGCTTCCGGAGAACTTGAAGATCTTGTGAAAGCTTCTGAAAATATTCCGTTTCCGGTACTTGTTAAAGCTGCCGCAGGTGGTGGCGGCAAAGGAATGCGGATCGTAAGGGAAAGAGATGAGCTGAAAGCTGCTCTTGAAGCAACCAGCCGTGAAGCAAAAACATACTTTGGGGATGGTTCTGTTTATCTTGAACAATTCATTGAAAACCCAAGACACATTGAAGTTCAGATCCTTGGCGACAAGCATGGAAACGTGATTCACCTTTATGAAAGAGAATGTTCCATACAACGCCGGTATCAAAAAATAATTGAGGAAAGTCCTTCTCCTACCCTTACAACTGAAGTAAGAGAGAAAATTTGTGCTGCTGCAGTAAGGCTTGGCAAAGCAGCAAAATACAGTAATGCCGGAACAATAGAGTTTCTGGTTGACTGGCAGTTAAATTTTTATTTTCTTGAAATGAATACGCGTATACAGGTTGAACATCCTGTTACAGAGATGGTTACAGGTATTGATATTGTTGAGGAACAGATTAGTATTGCTGCAGGGTTTCCTTTGAGATTTAATCAGGAGGAAATACGGCAGAAAGGCCATGCCATTGAATGCCGTATTTACGCTGAAGACCCTGAGAACAACTTTCTCCCTTCTCCGGGAAAAATAAGCTTGTACAAGGAACCGGAAGGTCCGGGAATCAGGATTGACACAGGCATTGATGGCCCGGTAATAATACGGCCCGACTTTGACCCTATGATTGCAAAGATTGTGAGTCATGGCAGCAACCGTGAGCATGCAAGGCAGAAGATGATTTCTGCCCTCACTCATTATCCTGTTCTCGGAATTAGAACCAACACGAATTACCTACTCACAATGCTCTCTCTGGATGCCTTTATCCAGAATACCATTTCGACAAAGTTTTGCGACGACCATACTGCTGAAATCCTTGAAGCTGCTGCAAAAAAGAAAGACAGCATTCCAAAAGAAATTCCACTGATGGCCTTTCTTCTATTCAGTTTACAACATCACGGTGATGAAGAACAAAACATTTGGAACAAAATTGGCTTTTGGCGTAATTTCATGCTTATCAAAATAGCAGTTGATGGTATTGAATCCGATATTGAACTAAAACACAGGCAGCAGAATCACTACCTTTTTATCTATAATGGACTGGAATACAAAATGTTGCTGCAGAAATCCCTTGGAACCCGTTTTGAGTTTATCATGAATGATGCCCATTACCTTGCCTATGCTGCAACCGCATCCAATGGTACAACTCAACTCCAGATTGATGGTGTTAACTTCTTTTGCGAACGTAAAGACCAGCTTATTGAACAGGAATTACTTTCAATGGCAGGCTATAATCATGGTTCACAGGAATCAAGAATAAGCTCTCCTATGCCGGGAAAGATTGTAAAAGTGAATGTTAAACCTGGTGATCTTGTTACGAAAGGAACAGTGCTTTTAATTGTAGAAGCTATGAAAATGGAAAACAATATACTTGCAGGCAAGGATGGCGAAATTGAAAAGGTAAATGCAAAGGCAGGAGAAACTGTAGATACTACCACAGAACTTATTACATTTAAAGAAGAATAGCATATCTTTAACCCTTATTATCAATACGATACAAATCATAATATTAATCTACTTCCCTCACAAATAAAAAACTGTTACCCATGGATATTTTCTGTAATGAAGAGCATGATTTGATCCGTCGCACCGTACGTGATTTTGCGGAAAAAGAAATTCGTCCCCTGGCACGAGAGCTGGACGATAAACAACAATTTAGTGTTGAGTTGACCCAAAAGATGGGAGAAATCGGTCTTTTCGGGATGGTTGTTCCTACAAAATATGGGGGACATGGATTCGATACATTATCGTATATTATTGCTGTTGAAGAACTTGCACGAATCGACAGTTCACAGGCAGCAACTGTTGCAGCTCACAATTCCTTAGGAATCGGGCCAATTTACAATTTCGGAAACGAAGAACAGAAAATGAAATATCTCCCCATCCTCTGCACAGGAGAAGCTCTTTGGGGGTTTGGACTTACAGAGGCAGATGCTGGTTCAGACTCGCGTGGCACCAGGACTAAGGCAAAACTGGAAAATGGCGAATGGACGATAAACGGTTCAAAGATTTTCATCACCAATGCCTCCTCTCCTATTACAAAAGGATCAACTGTACAAGTTGTTACAGGCGAAAAAGACGGGCAAAAGGAATTCTCAGCCATTATTGTGGATCAGTTTACACCAGGATTTAAAGCTGTAACCATGCACAATAAAATGATGTGGCGTGGTTCGGATACTGCCGAATTGTATTTTGATGATTGCAAAGTACCTGAATCTAACCTTGTTGGGAACATCGGAGATGGTTCGCGAATCATGTTAAATACGCTCGACAGCGGGCGTTTATCGATTGCGGCCATGGGACTGGGATTAGCCCAGGGAGCTTTCGAACTTGCAATGATTTATGCACGCGACAGAAAGCAATTCGGAAAACCAATTTCAGCCTTCCAGGCCATAAGTTTTAAACTTGCCGATATGGCCACTAAAATTGAGCTTGGCCGGAACCTTCTGTACAAGGCATGCTGGCTGAAGGATAATAAAAAACCATTTGCGAAAGAGGCTGCAATGTCAAAACTCTATTGTTCTGAAATTGCAAAGGAAGTTGCTGATGAGGCCGTTCAGATCCATGGTGGCTATGGCTTGATGAAGGATTATGATATCGAACGTTTTTACAGAGACCAGCGTTTGCTGCAAATTGGTGAGGGAACTTCCGAAATTCAGAGAATCGTTATTACACGTCATTTGGGACTTTAAAACTCAAAATGCAAAAATGGCTTTTTGCCGTTCTTAACCGCATACGGCGGTATCTGAGTCAAAACAGTGACAAATTAAGAAGGTCACTGTTTTATTTGGCGATGGCTATTGGTTTGTTTATCATGTTGAGTTTTATTTTTCGCAACGCATTGTTTTCATGGTATTTAAATAAGAAAATTGTAAGTTTTAACAGAGCTTACCATGCCGATTTAAGTGTTGGAAAAGCAAGAATCCGTGGCATCAGTGCGCTTGAAATAAATGGAATTTTGTTAAAACCTGATCAGGGCGACACACTTCTTCAGATTAATCAGGCTTTTGCGTCGGTAAATTTCTGGAAGCTTTTGCTTGGCAGAGTTGCACTTACAAATTTTGAACTTAAGGATGCCAGCCTTCACCTCATCCGAAGAGACAGTCTCACAAACTATATGTTTCTCCTTGAAAAATCGGGGACAAAGGTAGATACAAGCATAGTTGTACATCAGTTTGATTTCTCCGGAAGAATTCAGAAATTGCTGGATGCTGCTTTCGACAAAATCCCTAATCGCCTGAAAATTCATCATTTTACTATCGTAAACCGAACAAACGATCACCAGGTAGTTTTTACTTTGGATACTCTGGATATAATAAACAGGCAATTTACCACCTCCATACATATTAATGAAAATACTATTTCATCAACCTGGATAGTTTCCGGCAAACTGGATAAAGACAGCCGGGAAGCAGAGTTTAGTTTGTATTCGGCAGATAAAAAGAAGCTCAACATACCCTTCATCGAATATAAGTGGAATGCTATTGTACGTTTCGATACAGCACGATTTACTTTATCAGAACAAAGCGCTGAATCCGGTTTAACAAAACTCACAGGTTCAAGTTTTATTAAAGGACTGGAAATCAAGCATGAACGAATCTCCTCTGAGATTGTACAATTCAAGGAAACCGGCATTAATTACACATTCAATGCCGGTAAAGATTATTTTGAGCTTGATAGCACAACCGAAGTCGTAGTTAATAATCTTTCGTTCCATCCGTATCTCCGCTACCAACCTTTCCCAACTAAACAACTCAGGCTAAAACTTCATAAACATGATTTCTCTGCAGAAGATCTTTTTACATCTCTCCCGCCAGGACTGTTTTCCTCGCTTCAAGGCATAAAGACCCGCGGCAATCTGAATTTTGATCTTGACTTTTTTGTAGATCTGAGCATTCCTGATTCCTTGCAGTTCCAGGTAAATCTTAGTCCGAAAAAATTCGGGATAATCGCATATGGAAATACAAACCTTAGCAAACTCAACGAATCTTTTGAATACACAGCCTACGAACATGGCGAAGCTGTACGAACATTTCCGGTAGGACCGGAAAACCCAAATTTCAGGACTTTAAGTCAGATCAGTCCGTATTTACAGGTTTCTGTTCTGAATTCAGAAGATGGTGCTTTTTTCCAACACAGAGGATTTATGCCGGATGCATTCAGGGAGAGTATCATTGCAAATATCAAGGCCGGCCGCTTTGCCAGGGGAGGAAGTACTATCAGTATGCAGCTTGTAAAGAATGTATTTCTGAACAGGAACAAAACTGTGGTCAGGAAGCTTGAAGAAGCTATAATCGTTTGGCTGATTGAAAATTACGGATTATCCAGCAAAGAAAGAATGTATGAGGTTTACCTCAACATCATTGAATGGGGCCCAATGGTCTATGGCGCCAATGAAGCCGCTCATTTCTATTTTAACAAGGATGCTTCGAGGTTAAGTCTGGCAGAATCCATATTTATGGCCTCCATCATTCCAAGGCCAAAGTATTTCAAGTATTCTTTCGACGAGAATGAGCAATTGCGCGATTACCTTCAGAATTTTTACAGCATTATTTCGGCGAAAATGTTGAAAAAAGGGCAAATCACACAGCAGGATTTCGACAATCTCCAGCCCAGTGTCGATTTGAAAGGCCCTGCCAAACTAATGTTAAAGAGTAAAGTTGAGGTAATGGCGGCAGATACGCTGGAATAATTCCGATTGGGCATTTGCATATCAAGTGTTTTTATTTGTATTTACTATTTACTCAGGCAAACATCAACTCATTAGAAAGTTATCGAAAAATTAAGTCAATTAGTAACAATTCTTGAAGTACTTACAACCGACAAAAATGTTATTTTGAAAGCATTGAACTCAAACTTTAATGATTTTAAAGATGCATTGCAAAATTATTCAGCTGAATGCAATGGGCAAATTGATTTAATTGTTACAAGAAATATCAAAGATTTTAAGAATAGTACACTTGGAGTAATGACACCAGAAAACTATCTAAAAACAATAATTGCCAGCCGGCTGATCCTGTAGACGTCTCCTCCATTTTTACACGAAGGAGTTACCTTTCGTTTAACTATTTTCTAAAAATCTTGATTATTTATGAACTCTGCTTGACAAAGGGGGTACCAACTTATTATATTTACCAGCTCATATCTATTTATTCAATTGTATCGATATATAATCTTTTGATAATGTATCGATTACATTATTTCTTAGTATTTACACTTAAACCATCAAACATGAAGAAAACTGTATTTGTGCTGTTGTTTGTAATTTCATTTGTTCAGATTTTTGCCCAGCATGTGCTGAAAGGCAAAGTAAGCGGTGAAGACGGGGAAGCTCTGGTAGGTGTTAACGTTTATGAAAAAGGTACAACCAATGGTTCAGTATCGGATTACAATGGACTTTACACTGTAAGCTTCAGCAGTGAGAATTCCGTTATAGCTTTCAGCTACATTGGATATGCAACCCAACTTGTTACCGCCGGAAAACAAACTTCTGTTGATATCAAACTTATCCGAAATGCAAGTTTGATGACTGTAGAGATTGTAGGTTCCAGAAAGCTGAACCGATCGGCAACAGAAAGTACAGTACCAGTTGATATTTTCGAGATTCCGAAGCTTACAAGTAGTATAGGCCAGCCAGGTCTTAACCAGATTCTTCAGATGGTTGCACCCTCCTTTAATGCGAATAAACAATCAGGTTCCGACGGAGCCGACCATGTGGATCCGGCCACTTTACGCGGACTTGGCCCTGATCAGACTCTGGTGCTGGTGAATGGTAAACGCCGCCACCAGTCGTCGCTTATTAATGTTTTCGGAACCAGGGGCAGGGGAAATACAGGTACCGACCTTAATGCTATTCCTGCGTCAGCTATCGACCATATAGAAATCCTCCGCGACGGTGCTTCGGCACAATACGGGTCTGATGCCATTGCCGGCGTAATAAATGTAGTTCTTAAATCAGGAGCAGGTGAGATGTCGGGAAACCTTGGCTATGGCATGTATAATGCTAAACCGGCTTCAGGACTTGGTGTGCTTAAAAATGACAAGCCATATGATGGCAAAACAAGCCTTGCAAATGCCAATTACGGCATCGCTCTTGGCAATAGTGGATTCTTCAACATGACCTTTGATTATATGAAACAGGATTTCACCAACAGAGCACCAGATCCTGAAAAATTCGATGTATACCGAAATCAGTTCGGAGATGCAGCTTCTGAAAATTTTGCCAGCTATTTCAATTCCTCCATCAATATTGGCAAAAATGCTCAATTCTATATGTTTGGCGGTTTCAACCATCGTTTTACCGATTCTTACGCATGGACGCGCGGATCGCACGATTCACGGAATATTCCTGAGATTTATCCCAACGGATTCGATCCTAAGATCCAATCTTTAATTGACGACCAAAGTGTTTCAGTAGGCGTAAAATCTGATGTAAGTGGCTGGACTATGGATATCAACAATACCATCGGCTCCAACCGCTTTCATTATTATGTCGATAATACGCTGAATGCTACACTTCTGGCTGCTTCTCCCACCCGTTTTGATGCAGGTGGATTTTCAGCAATGCAAAACACAACAAGCGTTGATCTTTCCAGACTTTTCCCAAGCGTAATGAAAGGGCTCAACCTTGCTTTCGGAATGGAGCACAGAATTGACAAATATTCCATTTTTGCAGGCGAAGAAGGTTCTTACAAAACCTATGGCACCCAGTGGTTCGTTGATACCACTTATGATGGAGGAAATATGGTAATTGATTCTATTCTTCGTCCCGGTGGATCACAGGGTTTCCCTGGATTTCAGCCTTCAAACGAGCTTACTGAATCAAGAACTAACCTGGGTATTTATGCAGATGCCGAACTTGACATGAGCAAAGCACTAACAGTTGGTGCTGCTGCCAGGGTTGAGCGCTACAGCGATTTTGGAAATACAACAAACGGAAAATTTGCATTAAGGTACAAAATTGCACCATGGATTTCCTTCCGTGCTTCAGCAAGTACAGGCTTCCGCGCCCCTTCGCTCACACAACTTTACTACAACACTATCTATACCGACTTTGTGGCTGGTAAGGCCGTCGATAAGATCATTGCCAAAAATAACAGTGCCATAACACGTGCACTTGGCATTCCTAAACTTAAAGAAGAAAAGTCGGTGAACCTTGGTGCAGGAATAACTGCAAAATACAAATCACTTACCTTAACTCTCGATGCCTATCATGTGAGCATTAAGGATCGTATTGTTCTTACAGGATCCTTCTCAAGTGATGATCCGGATATCGGTGCAAGTTTGCAGGCTTTAAATGTAAGTGCAGCTCAATGCTTTACAAATGCTGTAAATACTTCGACCACAGGTTTAGATGCTATCCTTACCTGGTCAACAGTTTTTGCAAATAAGCATATTCTGCGCGTTTCTCTTGGGAGCAATTTCAATGATATGAAGATTGATAAAATTTACACCAATGATAAACTCAAAGGGAAAGAAACCACATATTTCGGACTCCGCGAGCAATATTTCCTCCTTGCTTCAGCTCCGAAAAGCAAGATGAGCGTGGGTTTCGAATATTTAATTAACAATTTCACAGCCAACCTAAGGTTTACGAATTACGGTGATGTGAAGCTGATTAACTGGAATGATAACGGTGATAACATTGTTGATCCGGGCGAACTAGATACCTACAAGGCAAAAATGGGTACAGATCTTTCAGTGAGCTACAAAATAAAGAACATTTCCTTCACCATTGGCGGTAATAATATCCTAAACACTTATCCTGATGTGCATGATCCTGCACTCACAGAATCCGGTGGAATCTGGGATGCTGTGCAGATGGGATTCAGCGGTGCTTACTACTATACAAGGCTTGGATTCAGGTTTTAATTTAAAATAGTTAAGGCTGTCGGGGTTTGGAATCCCGACAGCCTTATTTTTCGCTATGAGGTAATTTAAAACTCCTCATCGCCGCCGCCACCGCCATTTTGGTCGGAACGTTTGCGTTGTTTTTGTTTAATGTCGCCACCGATTTTCCAGGTGACACCCAGGAAGGCTACACGGGTTTCGCGCCAGCGTTCATATTCAGATGAAAAGCCTGCACCACTGCTGGTATTCTTGAACTTCTGAGTATTAAAGATGTCGCTCATACGAAAATTTATAGTGAGCTTATCCTTAATAATTTCGTTTTTGAGGGCAATATCCACATTATACATGGCAGCCATTTCTCCGCCCGGATTAACCATTGGTCCGCGATAATTGGCATTCAACTGAAAAAATGTGCGGTGAGGCAACGTAAAAGTCGAATTAAACCTTGAAGTCCAGCTAAAATTATCGTTGGATAAGGTTGCATCTTCTTTGGAACCTTTGATAATATTACGGAAGTAGCTGAAATTTAAAGCTGCCTTCCACCATTTAAAAAGTTCCTTATCGAGAATAATTTCTGTTCCATACGACTCTCCGTAAGAAAGATTTTTTGAGGTCATATTCATCACTGTATCTGCATCATAAAATGAATAACGTTTGATCACATCATTGATTCTGCGGTAGAATACAGATGCATTAATGGTGGCCTTTTTGTAGTATTTTGAATATCCCAGTTCATAGGCATTAATGTATTCGGGCTTCAGATAGGGGTTACCATAGCGTACATAATCTGGATTGGAAATATCGCGAAAAGGGTTGAGACTCCACATGTTCGGACGATTGATGCGTCGGCTGTAACTCAGCTGAGCTTCCTGCTCATGGGCAAATTTCCGGTTTAAATGCACGGTAGGAAAAAGGCTTACATAATCATTGGTATAAGTCTGATCCTGTGTCTTCTGATCCGATTTTGTATTGGCACTTTCAACCCTCAGTCCAAGCTGCATGGAATATTTTTCCTTGGTCAAACCAAAAATTGCATATACAGCATGAATGTTTTCGGTATAAATAAAGTGATTGCTTACGGCATTGTCTTCAACCTGAACACCTGCGTCATCAACCCTGCCATAATGATAATAGTCGTCGGTATTCCGGTAAATCCCCTGGTATCCACCTTCTAGGCGAATATCTTTGTTGATCGGATGCACATAGTTTGCCTGGAGATTTCCGTTTCCACGGTTGTTATCTGTTTTGTTAAAGGTATTTAATATTGAATCTAAAACGCTGGTTGATAAAAAGTCTGTTTCATTAACATCCTGATTTTCACTATCTTTATTTGCACTGTAAGTGGCATCTAACGTAAACTCCTGACCTTTGCGCTCGAATGTGCGCTTATATGCAAGTATAAAATCGTTGGAAGTATTGTCTTCTTTACCACCCTCATCAATGGTGTAGAAAGAACTCAGGCTATGGTTTTTATCATATCGGTAATTGTAAGAAAAATCCTTGTTGTTATCACCTCCCCTGCTTGTGTACCATGAAAGTGTAAGCACATTCATTGGGTTGAAGGTGAAATCCACACCCAGTTTATAGGTGTTTGAAAGATCTGTTCTGTGAGAATCTGAATTGCTTGCATTGTACCAGGCTGTGTCAGCAAAATAACTGCTGCGCTCCGATTTACTGCCTCCGCTTCTGTTGCCAGTTCTTACATCATAGGAACCGAAAATATTAATAAACTTCTTATTGTAATTAAGGTTGATGGAACCATTATACTTCTCACCGGTTCCGGCATTTGCCGATACCAATCCGTTAAACCCAAGTTCTCTTTTCTTGCGGAGTTTTATATTGATGATACCCGACATACCTTCTGGGTTGTAACGTGCTGATGGATTGGTGATTACTTCCACAGATTCGATAGCACTTGCCGGAATCTGCTCAAGTTTTGCACCTGTAACTCCGGATGGACGGCCATCTATTAATAACGTTATATTGGCATTGCCACGAAGACTGATTGCTCCATCAAAATCAACAGTAACAGAAGGAATGTTCTGAAGCACATCCACAGCGGTACCTCCCATTGCAGCCATGTTCTTCTCAACATTTACAACCTTTTTATCAAGCGTATATTCAGTTTCTTTCTTTTCGCCGGAAATTGTCACCTCGTTTAACCTGGTGGAAATAGGTTCCAGTTTAATGGTTCCCATATTGAATTCCAATGATTTAGGGTTGACAATAATATCAGATATCTTTTTAGTGGAATATCCCATAAAAGTAGTCATGGCATAATAGCGACCGAAAGGAACTTTATCAATAGTGAATTTCCCCTTGCTGTCGGTAACTGAGCCAGACACCATTGAGGAATCTTTTACCTTGAAAATAACGATGTTAGCATATTCAACTGGCTGAGTTCCGTTCTGATCGGTAACCATCCCTTTAATAATTCCGGCCGCAGGCATACCCTGACCCCCTCCTTGTGGTCCACCGGATCCCTGACCTCTGCCAGGATAATTCTGAGCATTTGCAGCGAAAACAATAAAAGAGAAGAAGAAGCTTACAAGGATTTTTCTGAGTAACATAGAATATAAATATGGTTCAAAACAGATAACAGGAATTAGACAACTGCAAAGGTAAAAACTTGCGAGGAAGAAAAAATTTAATGTATTATATTCAATTTATGTTTATCGTAATGCCGTTGGACATAGGAGAGAAAGAAAACAATACCGCAAAGAATAATTCCTGCACAAATCAGGAAGGAAACTGTTAGACTGAATTTCTCCGAAAGGAACCCGATCAGGACCATCCCGATTCCGATTCCGAGATCAAGCGAAGTAAAAAGTGTTGAATTGGCAGCTCCGCGTTTCTGAGCAGCAACCATATTGTTCACCATAGTCTGGAAAGTAGGCATTACAACGCCACCGCCTAAACCCATTAAGGCTGCGCTAAGCAGAAATCCGAAATCTGTTTTAAGAAGTGCAAGAACAGGAAAACCGGCAGCCATTAGCAGCATACCTGCTGTCATAGGAATGTGAGGACCAAATTTGTCGAGAATCTTACCGGCAAAAAAACGTGTCAGTGAAATTCCGGCAGCATAAACCAGGAAAAACAAACCAGGATTCGGCACACCAATTTCTCTTCCATACAAGGCAATAAAAGATATTATTCCCCCATAAGTTATATTGATAATCAATAAGTTAATAGAAACCGGGATTGAAGTTGTTTCTATCAGATTTGCCAGTGTAACGGATGGTTTCCTTGCATGTAAATATTCAGGGAACCTAATATTCATTGCAAGCAGAAAACCAGCCAAAACCATCAGAAATCCAATAAAGAACATGGTGGTATAGTGCTCGTTGTTACTTATAATTATTCCCAGAAAAGGGCCAATTGCCATAGCAACTGTAAAAGAAAGTCCAAATATACCAATGCCTTCTCCCCGGCGCTTTGCAGGTATCAGATCAACAACTGCAGTATTGGCAGCAGTTGTTGTAATTCCCCATAACAAGCCATGAACAAAGCGTAGACAAACAATAAAAAAGACACTCAATGCCAGAATATACACATTAAACAGAAGAGCAAAAATACCCATCCCAAACAGGAAAATCCATTTTCTACCGTAGCTGTCGATGGCAATTCCTGTAAAAGGTCTGATAATCATAGCAGCCAGAGTATAGGCGGCCAGCACAATTCCCACCTGGGTTTTATTGGCATGGAAGGTCTGTACCAGGTATACCGGCAAAGTAGGGATTAGCAGATAAAAAGCAGTAAACATCAGGAAATTCGATACACAAAGAAGTATAAAATCCCTGGTCCACAACTTTGTCCCCTGGAATGGAGTCATCAATGTAATTTTAAGGTCGGCAAAGGTAGATAAAAAGGGAAAACGCCCGCGAAAGGAAAAAATCAGACTATTATGGCATTTAAAACAGTAGTAACCTCATCAAGATGTTCTTGCCAGCTACCATCCTCCTTTAGTGTAACATTACCAAAAAATGAATGATTAAGCACCTCCGCGCCACAAAAATCGAAAATACCCTTTGCAGTTACAGTGGCCATTGCCTTCGTCATCCCATTTGCATCGTATTCCTCTTTTGGTGTTCCATGTGTATTAAAAAGTATGACCTTTTTACCGGCAAACAGTCCTTTCTTTTCAATTTCATTGTAAACAAAAGCAAACCCATGCATATACGTACGATCGATATACCCTTTTAGAATTGCCGGCATTCCTCCCCACCAAACAGGATAAATAAAAATAAAAACATCAGCAGCTCTAATAAATTCTTGCTCAATCCGGATCTCCTCAGGAATATTTCCTGTTTTAATTCCATCAAAATCAAGTGGTTTTAAAACCGGATTAAAATCAAGTGCATATAAGTCGCGAACTGTTACTTGTTGATTTTCTGAAGTTAACTTACTTACTACTTTATCAAGAATAGCATTACTAAAACTGTTATTATTGGGATGAGTATATATAATGAGATAATTCATAAGTTAATTATCGGAAATATTGTTTAATTTTTTGAAGCGATAAATTTAACAAAATTCAGCGAAATTGGTTCATGTTTTATTCAATTTGTATTCCATTCAGAATTGCAGTTGAATGAACAAATCTGAACAATTGTTGTTGAATCTGAACAATCTTATTTAAAACGTTTCTAAATTATTTGATATTTATATGAATAATGCAATTTTTAGTCTGGAAAAGCCTCAGAATGAACCAATTAAATCCTATGCACCCGGAAGTGCCGAACGAAAAGCTTTAATAGAATCTATGGATAAGATGACGACGGAAGTCATTGATATACCATTGATTATAGGTGGAAAAGAAATTTATACAGGGATCACTGAAGATGTAGTGATGCCACATAATCATGGACATATTCTTGCCCGTTCTCATCAGGCTACCTCAAAAGAAATTACAATGGCAATTGAGGCGGCAATGAAAGCACACAGGGACTGGGAATCTGTTTCATGGGTTGAGCGCATGTCGATTAGCATGAAAGCTGCAGAGTTAATGACTAAAAAATACCGTGCTGCCATCAATGCCACAACAATGCTGGGACAAAGTAAAAATGTTTACCAGGCTGAAATAGATGCTGCATGTGAGTCTATCGATTTTTTAAAATTCAATGCCTGGTTTATGTCTGATGTCTATAACAATCAGCCACAGAGCGAACCTGGTATAATTAACCGTATAGAATACCGGCCACTCGAAGGATTTGTTTTTGCTGTTACGCCATTTAATTTCACCTCCATAGCATCAAATCTGAATATGGCCCCGGTACTAATGGGCAATACAATGGTGTGGAAGCCTTCGCATACTGCAATGTACTCCAATTATTTGCTAATGAAAATCTTCCAGGAAGCTGGCCTGCCCGATGGAGTTATTAACTTCATTCCGGGAGATGGCCCCGCGGTTGGAGAAGCGGTCATTCCCAACCGCGACCTGGGAGGTATTCATTTTACAGGTTCTAATGCAACATTTAACAGGATCTGGAAGCGTGTTGCCACGAATATCGAACATTACAAATCCTATCCACGAATTGTTGGTGAAACCGGTGGAAAAGACTTTATTATGGTTCATCCTTCGGCAAATCCCGACGAAGTTTCAACTGCAATGGTCAGAGGAAGTTTTGAGTTCCAGGGACAGAAATGTTCTGCTGCCTCAAGAGCTTATGTTCCTGAATCGATGTGGCCAGAGGTGAAGCAGAAAATCGGCGAAATGATAGATGAGATTAAAATCGGCGATCCCCGTGATTTCGGGAACTTTATGAATGCGGTGATTGATGAAAAAGCTTTTAACCGAATTATGGGTTACATCAATAAAGCAAGGGAATCAGCAGATGCAGCAGTAATCTTTGGTGGAAATGGTGACAAATCGGAAGGGTATTTTATTGAACCTACCGTAATCCAGGTAGCAAATCCACATTTTATAACAATGGAAGAGGAAATTTTCGGACCAGTTTTAAGCATATTTGTTTACAAAGACAAGGAATTCGAGGAAACTTTGCAGTTAATTGACCAAACATCTCCTTACGGATTAACCGGTTCCATATTTGCGCTCGACCGAAGTGCATTAACCAGGGCCTGCAATGTTCTTAAATATTCTGCAGGAAACTTCTATTACAATGATAAACCAACTGGTGCTGTTGTTGGACAACAACCTTTTGGCGGCTCCAGGCAATCAGGCACCAATGATAAAGCTGGTTCACATCTTAACCTGTTCCGCTGGATTAATCCAAGGACAATTAAGGAAAACCTTGTACCTCCAACAGATTTCCGCTATCCATTTATGAACCCGGAGATGCTTTAATATAAAAGCAGTAAATTTGACGAAATAATTCTTGCATTTTTATGAATTACAATAGTGGCGATCAGTTTTTCAAGAAGGCTCTGGAACGCCTGAATGAACGGGCCAAAGAGTTAAATTGCCTGTACCATATTGAGGAGATTCTGCATATTGAAAATCAATCATTGGAACATCTCTTCGGGAAAATTATAGAAACAATACCCCCGGGATGGCAGTATCCAACAATTTGCGAGGTTCGTATTGTATTTGAAGGAAAGAATTTTCAATCGGCAGATTTCAAAGAAACCGAATGGACTCAGCGGGCTGATATTATTGTTGACAACAATATGGCCGGTTTTGTAGAGGTGGTTTACACTCAGCTTATTAAACTTGTTAATAATAGTCAGTTTCTCGCAGAAGAACAGAAATTGCTGAACTCTATTGCACACACTATTTCCGATCATATTTTCTCCAGGCGGGTAAAAAGCAGTATTGAAATGCTTCAGGCCTCCTGGCACGAAGAGAATGAAATGACAGAACCCATCCTGGGTCCTACTTCCGATGAGCATTGGAAATGGCGTTTCAGAATGGCTCAGTTAATTGCTTCACGGCTTGATTCAACACGTTTTGGTGTAAAGGCGGTGTACTTGCTTGGAAGCGTGAAGAACGCCACATCCGGCCCTGGCAGCGATATAGATCTGATGATCCATTTTGTTGGATCAGCAGAACAAAAGCTTCAATTACTGGCATGGTTTGAAGGATGGAGTCTTTGCCTTGCAGAAATGAATTTCATGAAAACCGGCTATCGCACAGATCAGCTTTTGGATATCCATATCAAAACCGATGAAGACATTCTGCAAAAGGACAGTTTCACTGTGAAAATTAATGCCGTGAACGACCCTGCCCGGTTGCTACCGATGATGCTAAAAAAATCCCTCTGAATCATGAATGATCAGGATCTTGTTTTTTTTGTATCCGACCTTCATGGTAAGCTAAGCAGATACGATTCTTTATTCAGCGAAATAATTAATTCGAGGCCGGCTGTTCTGCTGATGGGTGGCGATTTATTGCCTCATGCACATGCAAGGGGACCGGGAAGATTGTCGGCAGAGGAATTTGCTGAGGAATACCTTCCAAAGAAATTTGGCCAGCTGAAGGAGAAAATGGGCAATGACTATCCCTTGGTTCTATTGATTTTAGGAAATGATGATCCCCGGTTTTTTGAACCTTTGTTCATAGAATCTGAGAAAAAGGGCCTTTGGAAGTATCTTCATATGAATTGGGTTGATTACAAAGAATTCAGGTTTTATGGCTATTCCATGATACCTCCCACCCCTTTTCAACTTAAGGATTGGGAAAGATTTGACGTTTCAAGGTATACTGACCCCGGCTGTATCCCTCCCAACGAGGGATCCCGAACGGTAAATCCGGAAGTTGATATTGAACATACAAGCATACAAAAAGAATTGGCAGCCCTTACTGATGGTCACTATTTGAACAAATCAATATTTCTTTTCCATTCTCCACCATACAAAGGCAATCTCGACAGGGCAGCACTGGATGGCAAAATGTTTGAAAATGTGCCACTGGATGTTCATTTAGGAAGTATTGCTATTCAAAGGTTTATTGAAGAGAAACAGCCTCTGATTACCCTGCACGGCCATATTCATGAATCCACCAGACTTACGGGATATTGGTCAGAGCAGTCGGGAAAAACATTTTCGTTCAACGCTGCCACCGACAGTCCTGAATTATCCATTGTAAAGTTTTACCTTCAGGATCCCGGAACTGCGAAAAGAGTATTACTATAATTCACGTTCTTTCCTTATATTCGTTCAAAATTTCAAGAACGAACATACTATCAATATGTTACCTGGAAAGAATTTGTTACTGTTCATCTGTCTCCTGCTTCCGCCTGTACTTTCAGCAAAAGATATTGTTCTTGTTGAAAAAGGCAAAACTGAATACTGTATCATTATCCCTGAAAAGGCCAGCAATGAAGAAAAACAAGCTGCCGGAATCCTTCGCGACTATATCAAAAAAATATCCAGGGCCGAACTATCAATATATACTGATGACCGCAGAGAGGTCAACGAGGAAATTCTTATTGGAAGTACCAACAGAAACAGAGGAAAAAGTGCTCTTATTCAGGTCCCCTCTATTAAGGGTGATGGGTATTGGATAAAGACATTCAATTCCAAAATACTGATATATGGAGAGACCGGGAGTGGTGTTTTTAATGCCGTATACTCATTTCTGGAAGATTATCTGGGTTGTCGCCGCTATTCCCCTGAGGTTGAAAAAGTACCTAAAATGCAGTCTATCAAACTTAAGGAAATAGACGACCTGCAGGTTCCTCCTGCGTATATCCGAATAGTGAACGGTCCGTATTTTTTTGACAGAACCTACAGAAACTGGAGAAAACTGCAAGTTATTGACGACCTCTGGGGCACAAAAAAAGAAGACAAGTATTATGTGCACACCTTCGACAAACTCCTGCCTTCTGATAAATATTTCGCTACGCATCCAGAGTATTTTTCCATGATCAATGGGCAGCGGGTAGCCTGGGGACAGTTATGTTTATCGGCTCCCGATCTGGTTAAAATCACGGTGGATAAACTACGTGAAGTAATGCTCCGTAACCCTGAAATTAAATATTGGTCGGTAAGCCAGAACGATAATTACTACCATTGTGAATGCCCAGCCTGTAAGGCAACGGACGAAGCAGAAGGAAGTCCCGCAGGAACACTTCTTCGATTTGTAAATCAGGTAGCAGACTCATTCCCCGACAAGATCATTACGACCCTTGCCTATCAGTATACCCGTGTACCGCCAAAGATAACAAAACCGGCTTCCAACGTTATGATTACGCTTTGTACTATTGAACTCAACAGGTCTGAACCAATAGAAACAGATTCAACTTCAAGGTCATTTATTACTGATATAGAAGGATGGTCGGCCATTTGCAATTCAATAATGTTATGGGATTATGAAGTGCAGTTTACTAATTATCTTTGCCCTTTCCCGCTTTTCCATACCCTTCAGCCTAATATTCAGTTTTTTAATAAACATCATGTTACAGCACATTTTCAACAATGTAATATCGACTATGGCGTTGAATTTGCTGAACTAAAAGCCTATCTGCTCAGTAAATTGCTTTGGAATCCAGATATCAATGCAGATGCTGTTATTGATGATTTTTTAAAAGGCTACTATGAAGAAGCCGGCCCTCACATCCGTCAATATTTCGATCTGATTCACAGCGAGTTGCAAAAACATAAAGATAAACTCGATATTTATGGTACTCCTGTATGGCATGAAAACACCTTTCTATCTGAAATAAACCTTAAGAAATACAATGATATTTTCGACAAAGCCGAAAAAGAAGTTGCGAATAAACCAGAAATTCTGGCCAGGGTAAAAACAGCCCGGCTTCCCATCCAATTCTCAGCGATGGAAATTGCTAAAACAGATTTATTCGGCGAAAGAGGCTGGTATAGTTTGAAAAACGGAAAGTATACACTTCGCGCGGATATGCGGCAAATGCTCGACAACTTCTACGCTGTTTGCAAAAGCAGTCGAATGACCCATCTGAATGAAAATGGCTTATCGGTTGACAATTATTACAAAAACACACTGCGTTTTATCGACGTTCAGGTAGAAGGGAATATAGCCTTTAAAATGCCTGTGAATTGCGAACCTCCGCCCGATAAGAGATATGCCCACCTCGGAGCTGCAATGCTTACAAACGGGGTTCGGGGAACAGAAGATTACAAAATAAACTGGTTGGGATGGGAAGGGCAGGATCCGGTAATAACGCTGGATCTAAAGAGGGATACACTTTTTAATGAGATTACATTAAGTTCACTGCAATTTCCAAAATCGTGGATATTGCATCCGCTGAGAGTTACATTTCTAACAAGTTCAGATGGAAAAACTTGGAATACGATCGGCTCAGCTGCGCCCGAATTCGAGCTGAAAGACCTTAAACGGGAAACTCCCATAAGGAACTACACCGTAAAGCCAGGAAAAACTAAAGCCCGCTATGTTCGAATGCTTGTTAATGCTACAAAAATATTACCTGATTGGCATCCATACCATGGTAATAAATCATGGGTTTTTATTGATGAAATTACAATAAAATAGTAACATTTTTTTGTTGAAATACATCAACATTAGCTAAAAGGTATATGTTTATTTGGATATATTTGTGGACTGAAATAATGGTGTAGGATCTTCAAAATTGAAATTATGAATAAAGTCGTTGCAAATGCACAGGAAGCAATTGAAGGGATAAAAGACAACATGACAGTAATGTTTGGAGGTTTTGGACTCTGTGGAATTCCGGAAAACTGTATTAAAGCCTTAAGTGAAACAGATATTAAGGGACTTACCTGTATTTCCAACAATGCCGGTGTCGACGATTTTGGGCTCGGTATTCTTCTTCGTAAGCACCAGATAAAGAAAATGATTTCCTCCTATGTAGGAGAAAATAAGGAGTTTGAAAGGCAACTATTGAGTGGCGAACTTGAAGTGGATTTAATCCCACAGGGTACTCTGGCTGAACGCTGCAGAGCTGGTGGCGCCGGTATTCCCGCATTTTTCGTTCCTGCAGGTTACGGCACAGAAGTTCAGGGAAATAAAGAAGTCCGTGAGTTTAACGGAAAGATGCACCTCCTCGAAGAAGCCCTGGTAGCAGATTTTGCCATTGTAAAAGCTAAATATGGTGATACTGCCGGAAACCTTATCTTTAACCGTACAGCGAATAATTTCAATGCAGCTATGGCAACAGCCGGCAAAATTACGATTGCCGAAGTTGAAGAATTAGTGCCTGTTGGTACACTGGATCCAAACCATATTCACATCCCCGGAGTCTTTGTTCAGCGGATATTCCAGGGTGAAAAATATGAGAAAAAAATTGAATTTGTAACTACGCGCAGTTAAATCCTAATCAAACTGACCTACTATGGCCCTAGATAAAAACGGTATTGCAAAACGAATTGCACAGGAACTTCAGGATGGGTATTATGTAAACCTGGGTATTGGTATCCCTACCCTTGTAGCGAACTATATCCCTGAAGGAATGGAAGTTGTATTACAGTCGGAAAACGGACTGCTTGGAATAGGGCCTTTCCCTCACCCGGATGATGTAGATCCTGACTTAATAAATGCAGGAAAACAAACAGTTACCTCTACACCCGGTGCTGCATTTTTCGATTCATCATTCAGCTTTGCCATGATAAGAGGCGGGCATATCAATCTTACTGTTCTGGGAGCCTTCGAAGTCTCAGAAAAAGGAGATATTGCCAGCTGGAAAGTTCCCGGAAAACTGATAAAAGGAATGGGCGGTGCAATGGATCTGGTAGCAGCTGCCCGAAACATCATTGTTGCTATGATGCATACAGATAAGGAAGGGAACTCAAAGTTGCTTAAAAATTGCACACTTCCGCTCACAGGTGTGAGCTGTGTGAAAAGAATTGTTTCGGATATTGCTGTTGTAGATGTTACTCCCGAAGGCTTTAAATTAGTGGAAAGAGCTCCGGGTGTGAGTGTCGAAGATATTGTAAAGGCTACCGAAGGCAATCTTATTATTGAAGGAGAAATCCCGGAAATGAATATCTGATAAAAATTATATTAAACTCAAATGAATTATCCGAAAAAAGTAACAATTGGAGATATAACTGTCAGAGACGGTTTTCAACATGAAGAAATATTTATTCCGACCGAAGCAAAAATCTGGCTGGCGGAGCAGTTAATCCTTGCAGGTTTCAAACATATTGAAGTTACCAATATGGGAAATCCCAAAGGTATGCCACAATTCAAAGATGCCGATGAGGTGATGAAAAGCCTGCGGAGCAGCAAGAAAATTGCTCATTTAATCAAGGAGGTTTCCTTGACTGTAATCACCATTCGTGAACAGGCAATAGAAAGAGCTATTCAGGCAAGGAAAGATGGCTATGGCCCCGACAGAATCCTGCTGATGGTATCTACAAGTGAATCTCATCATAAAAAGAATTCAGGACTTTCTTTGGACGACTATTGGAAAATGGCAGAAAAATATATTCCAATGGCAAAAGATGCCGGTTTAAAAGTTAATGGAACCGTGAGCACAATCTGGGGTTGCCCGATTGAAGGTCCGACTGAGATGAAGAAAGCAGTTGAATTTGCAAAGCGTTGGTTCGAAATTGGTGCCAGTGATGTTGAACATGCCGATCACGATGGCTCTGCTTCTCCTGATCGTGTTTACGATTATTATTCTATGCTCCTTGATCAGATCGGAAGACCTGAAAAACAAATCGTTCACTTTCACCAAACAAGGGGTTGGGGAATGGCAAATGTTCTGGCTGCCCTGCAGGCAGGAATGCTTAATTTTGAGTCAACTATGGGTGGAATCGGTGGACAGCCTGCGAATTTTGTAAGCGGGGTTCCTGTTTCCGGAACCGGAAGCTATTATTACAAAGATCCTAACCTCGTTGGATTGGTTCCCACCGAAGATATGGTTGTGATGATGGATGAAATGGGAATCGACACTCAACTCGATGTTGATAAAGTACTGGAAATCGGGCAAATGGTCGAACGAATTGTGGGCCGGAGATTAAGGTCTGAATCCATCAAAAACGGACGAATCCCGAAATCTCTTTCCGGACGATAATGATTAAAATTATTGAGTCTCCGCGGGAAGCAATGCAAGGACTGCAAAAAATAATCCCAACAGAGGCCAAAGTACAGTATATCAACGCTTTGTTAAAAGTCGGATTCGATACAATCGAGACCGGCAGCTATGTTTCTCCCCGACTAATTCCACAGATGGCGGATTCGCTGGAAGTATTGTCGAAAATTGATGCAGAAGATTCAAAAACAAAAATTATGTTTTTGGTAGTCAATAGTAAGGGAGCTGAAAAAATCTCCTCAGAATCTGTTGTAACACATCTCTCCTATCCTTTTTCAATATCCCCGTCATTTCTGCTTAAAAACCTGAATACCAGTACCAAAGAATCATTAATTACTGTTGAAAGAATTTCAGAACTTTGCAGAAAAACGAATAAAGAACCCGTAATATATGTTTCCATGGCCTTTGGAAACACTTTTGATGATGCCTGGAGTCTTGAAATTCTGGAGGAAGGAGTCAGGCAGATCTATGAAAGGGGCATCAGAATCATCCCCCTTTCTAATGTTTCAATAGAAATTGATGCTGCTCTTATTTCAAAAGTTTACAATCATCTGCTTGCCCGATTTCCTGATGTTGAATTCGGATTGCATTTACATACTTCCAACGAAGGTTTTATGGCGAAAGTTTCTGCGGCCTGGGATGCAGGAGTCCGCCGTTTCGACAGCGTAATGACCGGCCTGGGCGGATGCCCGCTTGCAGAAAATGAACTGCTTGGTAATCTCAGTACAGAAAACCTGTTAACCTTCACAGAAAGCAGAAAAGTAACGAACAATTTAAATTTTGCTTTGCTCCAATCTTCGAGCCGGCTAGCTTCTAAAATAATGCTTTAATTGACAATTATCAATGCAAGAATTATGGAACACCTTTTCTGAATTCTTTGAAATATTCCCGGATATTTATAATTCTATCAATGCTTCAGGTTAGCAAAATATCTGCGGGTATCTTTAATCCTACATATAATGATTTAACCATTTTTAATGTCAATTTTCTCTTTCTCCCTAATACTTCACTTACTCTGCTTTGGCTTCCTAAATATTTTGCCATATCAGTTTTGGTCATTCCCATCTGTTCCATTCTAAAAAAAATTGCATCCACTGGATCTGGTGGAGCTATAGGGAAATGCTTTATCTCATACGATTCAACTATTGTGCAAAGTAAATCAAGTTCATCCCCTTCCTGAGTATCTTTTGAAGCACCCCAAAGTTCTTCAATCCGACTTAGAGAAGACACATAATCAATTTCTGTTTTTATTGGTTTGATTTCCATAACTAAATTGTTTTAGCATCAATTTTGTCATACTTCTTGTGTGTTCCAATAAAACGAATAAAAACAACGCTAAATTCATAATCAATTGCAACTACCAATCTATACTTATTCCCTTTTATATTGAATACGATTCTTCCTTCTCCCAGAACACTTGCATTCTTGTATTGTAATCTTAGTTCGTTTGAGTTTTTCCAATCAGAACTTTTTGTATCATAGTACCATGAGCGCAGAGATATCTCTGAATCTGCATACTCAGGATTTTCCCAAAATTCTTTTAATGCTCTAAATGCAATGACTCTCATGTTGCAAAGATACATCATAGAATTAAACTTCCCAAATTGGTAAGTTTAATTCAACTGTAAAAAAGGGATTCGGCTATTTCCTGTTAGAATAAAGGTAGCGCTTAATCTTGTGGGTAGCGGTCTTTTTAAAAGGTGTTGCCTCATGCTCAACCTGATGTATTTTGGAAAACTTATTGACCTTGGAATTCACATATTCATGAAGCTCCTTGCGCAGTTCGTCAACCTTTTTTTCAATCTTTACAGACATTTCGCCGTACATCGTTTTATAGGTCTTCTCAATCTCATCTATATTGAAATGGACAAGAGCAACAAGTTTTCCTTTCTGTTGAATAACAACGGACTCAACAACATGACGGAAATTATTGATAACAGACTCAATATCTTCCGGATAAATATTCTCACCGTTTGCACCTAGAAGCGTGTTTTTAAGTCTTCCTTTGATATACAGAAAGTTATCCTTATCAAAACTGCCCAGGTCTCCGGTTTTGAACCAGCCGTCGGGAGTCATAACTTCTGCTGTAAGCGCAGGATCTTTGTAGTACCCAAGCATGATATTCGGACCTTTTGCCCATATTTCGCCCATTGGGTCGCCGGGATTTGCAAAATTTAGTTGTATTTCTGCTCCTTCAATAACAGGACCTGTGGATTGCAGCCTTCCATTGGTAGGGTTTGATCCTGCCAGGAATGGTGCTGTTTCCGTTAAGCCGTATCCGATTGCAAGAGGGAATTTTGCTTCATGAAGAAATTTCTCCACAACAGGATCTAGTTTAGCGCCACCAACCCCAAAGAATTTTAACCTTCCTCCAAACCCTTCCATCAGCGTTTTACCGGCTTTCAGGTTTATTTTCTTTCTGAAATACGGAACTTTATATAAAAGACTAACAATCTTCTTTTCATTTATCTTTGGAAGAATCCTTCCCCTATACATTTTTTCAATTATCAGGGGAACTGTTAACATCAAGGTAGGGCGCACTATTGTTAGTGCTTCAGAAATTGCAGCAGGAGAAACAGGAACTGTAAGGTAATAAACACAACAGCCCCCAATTAACGGAAGTACAAGTCCAAGTGTATTTTCATAGGTATGAGATAATGGCAGAATCGACAGAAATGCGTCCGTATGATTTACATATTGAACCTTTCGTGCGGCAACTGCATCAAAGGCGATATTATGCTGCGACAGCATTACTCCTTTTTGTTTTCCGGTAGTTCCAGAAGTATAAATTATTGCAGCAAGTTCAGGTTCTTCTACTTTATAGCTTACCTCCGTAGTTTCTCCATAGATATATTTTGCATTTGCATTTTCTGAACTCATGAGGGAGAAATCATCAATCTGTATCAGGTTTTTAAGATCGCGGCTGCTTTTGTCTTCAAGTTTGTATGCTAATTTTTCAGAAACGATCAGCGTATTTGCTTCAGAATGCTCCAGCACATTAAAAATCTCTTCTGAAGTAAACTCAGGCAGAAGCGGAACTGCGACTGCACCCATGTAGGTAATCGCGAAATACGAAATCCCCCAGTTTGGTAAATTCTGGCTTAAAATTGAGACTTTATCGCCTGGTTTTATCCCCAGTTTTTCAAAAAACCTGATCAGAGATTTTACTTTTACATCATACTCTCTGAAAGTGATCGGCTGCTGTCCGACGAAAGTCAAAGCCGGTAATTCAGCATACTCACTCACCGAATATTCGAAAAGCGAATGCAGGGTCAAAGGAGACGGATAACTCATCTAGTATATATTTATTTACAAAGATACAACAAATTAGATATAAGAAGGCTGTCTAAGATCATCACCAAACGAAGAATTCAATAAATAAAAAAAGCCGGCTACATCCTTTAGATTAGCCGGCCTTTAACACTTAACTTTGCCTGTTTTTATTGAAGTGGTGTGATAACTTCCAGTAATTCCGGAAGATCCATATTTAATTGTTTCATGTGTGCTACCAATGGTACACCGGCAAGGTTCCAGCCACGGCGGCTGTAAACCGCATCAAGCAGTTGTTCGTAACGATTTTCACGGTATTTCCTCGTCTCAACCATCTTTTCTTCCAGAGTCATCGTTTCAGGATCCATCCCGATCAACTCCTTTAACTGCTTATCATAACGCTCCTGCCTCGACAAATACTCCTCCTGAGTTACCGGACCGGCAGCACGATAAGGCTGGGCATCATGCGCACGCAAACCTTTGCCCAGGCGTATGTTAAAGATCCGCTGAAAATTATAAACCCGCTCGCTTTGGCGGATGATTTCATGCTTGTCTACATTCAAGCCGGTTACAGCATTGAAAATTGTTACATAATTATCGACATGCTGAGGAACTTTTGCAGGCTCTGCACTTTCGTGATTGTTTTCTGGTTCTACATCGTTCCATGGCAATTTGCAAAGGCCATTCAAACCAAACCAGGTACGGAACATCGGGAAATAATGCAATGCTTCAGCTTTTTTCTCGAATGTGGGAATCTGGTTGTTTACCATATCCATAAAAATCAGCCAGGCTTCATCATGCTGAGGACCTTTGTTCGTCATAGCATAACCACCCTGCTGCGCCAGTGATTCCTTTGAAACATACTGTGAATATTCTAATCCCTTATTTTCCATTCCGATATCCTGCATGAACTGTGCATCACCCCAGCCATTCTTAGCAAAGAGCTCTTTCATCTTATGCACTCCAAGGCCGGCAATTTTACCAAAAGCTTCGCCACGGGCAAGCTGATGAAGTAATTCCATTGCATTGTCGGCATTACCAAAGTTGAGTTTTAAACCATCGGTGCGCTCTTCATTTAAAATGCCAGCCTCGAAACACTCCATGATGAAACCCAGGATAGTTCCCCAGCTGATGGTGCATATGCCGTATGTATCGCAATAGAAATTGGACTCAATCGTAAAGTCGGGGTTAAAAATCCCAGCGATGGAACCCAAAGAAGATGTTGATTCGTATTCCGGACCGTCTACAATTACTTTTTGTCCTTTATATGGTCCTGATCGTAGTTCGTAATTATCAACGCCTTTTGCACAAGCCATATTACAGCCAATCCAGCAACCGTCGGTGCTCATTCCCTGGGTAAAGAATGACTTCCATACATCACCGCTGATTTTTACAGCATCCGGATGGCTTCCATATTTGAAGTTATTTACAGGAAGAAGGTCATAATCATTCATCACCAGAGTAAGGTGTGCTGTGCCTTTCGAGCGCATTTCGCACTGGCTGTCGTCGAGATCGCGCATTTCTTTATTGAAGATTCTGCCACGTTCCATGATTGCTTCAAGGTTAACCACATTGTTGCGATTTCCGCTTACACCTTTTGAATGTGCCACAACCGCACGGATTTTTTTATCGCGCAAAACAGTTCCTATGCCTCCACGGCCGGCTTGTTTCAAACGTACTTTTTTTCGTTTCGAATCAAAAAAACTGAAGTTTAGCATTCCGATCAGACTGTTATCTGCTGCATCACCTGCCGAAACAACAGAAACATTCAGACGGTCTTTGTCAGTGTTTGCAAGTTCTTCGGTAAGGTACTCTGCTAAAAGGTGACTATCATGTGCCTCGTCCCCAGCTTCATAAATTTCAATGACCTCACGGGTTTCATCGATTAAAACAATCACTTCTTTGTCTGATTTCCCCTGTAATTCCAGCGAATCGAACCCGGCAAACTTCATAAAAGGTCCAAAAAACGCTCCAACATTGCTGTCGACAACAATATCTGTCTGGGGAGAAATAGTAACTACCAAGGATTTTCCTGTTCCGGAATATTGGGTAATTCCACATATTGGACCAGTATTGATTACGATTTCATTTTCAGGATCATTCCATCTTGTAGCGGGTGTAGTGGCATCCCAAAGTAAACGAAGACCAAAACCTTTTCCTCCGATAAATTTATCCTTCATTTCCTGGCTAACAGGTTTTTCAAGGATCCTGTGATCACCAACGTTTACGTATAGTGTACGGTTATTGTAACCCTTTTCGATAGGTGCCCACTTATAGGCATACTGTTTAAGTAGGTTGTGGGTCTGCTGAAAATTCTCGAGGCTCATTTGTGTTCTATTTAGTAGGTTTCTTCCTGTTGTGCAAAGGTATAAAAATGCTGTTAAAAGATTCACAAATGTCCGTAAAATAACGACTTGCAGCCATTTTCACTTCGGGTGATCATGAAAGCTTTGTGAATTATTAGAAACAGATGTTTGTTATTATACTAACTTTGTAGTGTATATTAGATTAAACAAAACAAAAAAAATTAACGAATGAAAAAGTCTTTTATAGTATATATTGCGGTTCTGCTTGTTTCAATTCAGTCGTGTGATGTGCTTCAGCAGGCTCAGCAAGTTGGGAATCTGATTAATTGCACTTTCAACCTAAAAACCGTTGAAGGTCTTAACCTTGCCGGAGTTAATGTGCAGAATATACAGTCGATGAATACTCTGAATGTGATGGATGCTGCCCAGCTTACTTCTGCTCTGCTGGGTAATTCGTTGCCACTAACATTCACCTTGAATGTAGATGCTAAAAACCCAAACTCCACACCAGCCGGAATGTCGCAACTTGACTGGATTCTCATGATAGACGACATTGAAATGACCCATGGTCTGTTAAATAAAAAGATCACAATACCAGCCAATAATGGCAAAACTACTATACCAATACAGATGAGTATTGATCTGAAGAAAGCAATAAAAAATCAATCCGGGAATGCTTTACTGAATTTTGCTATGAACCTGGCGGGTGCAGGCAATAAACCTACCCGTTTTGCACTGAAAGTAAAACCGACAATAAGTGTAAACGGGTATTCGTTGAGCTACCCTGCTTATCTTACAATTAAAGCCCAGTAAATCACTGTAATAAAAGCTTTCCATTTGCCACACTCTGCTGCTTCGATTTCAGCTGATAGTGGTATACTCCCTTTGGCAAGGCGCTGAGGTTTACTGTAAATGAATTTTGTAAAATCTGCTTCTTCAGCACAATCTGACCTAGCAAATTACTAAGTTCCAATACATACGAAAGGTCATGCGCGTTTTCAATGGCAAAGCTTACATTGTCGCAGGCAGGATTAGGGTAGACACTTAGCTTAATCCCGGAACTTGTTTTTGCCTTATCAATTCCAAGCAAAATCCCCGGATCCAGGGGTGTTCCGCATTGTTCAGTGCCTTTCTTGTAGAACAGCAGCTCGTTATGCTCTGACATGATTGCCCCGGCACATCCACCATAGGGTCCGCCGCATCCTTCAATATAGGTCTTCTCCGGAAGACAGCCGTCCATAATGATAAGCGCTTGCATGCAGCTATCGTTTGGATAAAAACCAACAAAGTGCCCATAGCCACCAGGAATAGTTTTTGAGCGTCTTTCATTGCAATATAAATTCATTTGCATTACAAATTCATCATTTGAAATGTAAAAACCCCTGATTAACTCACCCGGTAGTTTATTGAAATCAAGTGAAGGAAAAGCATTGAAATAAATTACTTCTGAAATAGTATCCCAGGTATGAATAATCTGGCTTGAAGGTTGACCGTAAATAATTTTCTTCTCAATTCGCTCAAAACTATATTTTACTGAATCATTGCCCGGATAATTTATCCTTTCCAGAACTTTCTTGATGGTAAATGTTGTATCAATTTGTCCGGGAGGCTGCCATGAAAAAAAAGTATGCCTGGAATGAAATTCATCTCCTGCCTGAAAATCAAAGACTTCATGAAAAGAAATATTTGTTTTTCCCGACTGCGGATTTGTCATTCCATAAATTTCAAATTGCGATTGAATCTCATTCGGTGGAAATTGCGAGAAAATGGGCACTGAATCAGGGAAACGATAGAAATTGGCCGTTTTAATCAATCCACAGTGCTTACTCAACTTCAATTCGTAATTGTTTAGAAAATGAATTACAGGATTTCCAAGCTGATCTTTGAGTTGTAAAGAGATTGTTTTTACGGAATCTGTTATTCCAAGAAAAGTACTGCTGCTGATTGATGAAACTTTAGCATCTATGTGCTTTCCATCAGCAAAAGAGAAACAATTCCAGACTTCATTCAGATTCGCAGTCGTTTTCACACGAATTGTGTCATGAGCGTAATTAAGGAAAAAGTTCATACCATCGTTTCTGCAGATCACATAACGACCAATCCACGAATCGCCGTATGCTGTAGCACAAGAGGAGAAATCACCGGTAGACCGGATGGTTGAATAATTGTAAAAGAATTGATGGTTCCCGCTTGTTTTCACGGAATCAATGCGGATGGCTTTAATTTCCCCGGAAGGATTGCTAAAATAATATTCTCCCCCGCTTCGGACTGATTGCCAATCCTGTGCAAAAATGAAATCTGAGGCGAATATAAACGCCAGTAAAAGAACGATTCTTGCCTTCATGATCGTTGTATAAGATACTATTCAGACAACAAAAGATGCTAAAGTTGCCTTGAAAACACTAGTGGGGGGTTCTAAAAATTCACTTTTTTTTCAAAATTTTCGGAAAGATATCAAGAACCCTTTATGATATCTTGCGAAAACAACATTCAAATGTAATACAAATCTCTATAATTCGCAATTTAAGATGTAACTTTTTTTTGAAAT
>CAIXZF010000102.1 GCA_903923925.1 uncultured Bacteroidales bacterium | reverse complement strand
GGCAGTATTGCAGGCAGCGCAACGGTTTGCTCAGGAACCAACAGCACAACGCTCAGCTTATCCGGCATTACCGGTACAGTAGTGAAATGGCAGTATTCCACCGATAACTGGACAACAGCAACCGACGTGATTAATTTTACTTCAACGCTTACTGCAACTAACCTTACAGCTAGCACAAAATACCGTGCTATTGTTCAGAGTGGTGTTTGCTCAACAGCAAACTCTTCTGATGCTACAATAACGGTTGATCCCGTTTCTGTTGGCGGCAGTATTGCAGGCAGCAAAGATGTTTGTATTGATGCCAACAGCACTACATTAACTTTGTCTGGCTATACAGGAACGATCATTAACTGGGTTTCATCAATTGATAACTGGCAGACTAACAATATAATACCAAATATTACTTCAAGTCTTACTGTAAGTAATATAACTACCACTACAAAGTACAAGGTATATGTACAAAGCGGCGTTTGCTCAGGTATATATTCCTCAGCAGCCACTATCACGGTACATCCGCTGCCAATTGTAACTTTTGTTGCGACTTTTGATGACCAGCATCTTTGCGGAGCTCCAATAACACTTACAGGAGGATTGCCACTTAGTGGAACCTACAGTGGAACAGGTGTTGTAGCCGGCAAGTTTGATCCTTCGGCAGCTGGTCCGGGAACATGGACACTTACGTACACCTATACAGACAGCTGGGGTTGTCTCAACTCCGCTACGAACAGCATTTTCGTAATGGATCCTGAAACTGTAACCTATGTGGTTGGAGTTGGTGGCGACTTTACAAACCTTACCGGCAACGATGGCTTGTTCGCCTTCTTGAATGCCAACCGTCGTTGTGGTGATGTGTTTGTGTACATCCTGAACGACCTTACTGAAAATGGACTTAACGGTCTGAACCAGAGTATAGAAGTTATCCCGGGAGGTTATACCCTCACGATACTCCCGATTAATGAAACCCAAAAACTCATAAGCGGAAACACTGCCCAGGCGCTTATCCGCCTGAACGGTATTGATCGTTTAATCATCGACGGAGGTATTTTCTGGCCTTACAGAGCCTTCAGATTCCGTAACAATAATCTTGCTTTTCCTACGGTATTGATTGCCAATGGTGTAACTAACTCGATGCTTTCGAGCTGCGAGATTGAGGGCAATAACACAGATCCTTACAACGGAGTTGTCGTGCTGGAGTCCACTACAGGAGCTAACAGCAGATTGCTTTTCAACCGAAACCTTATCGGTAATTTAGGGGGAACTACCTCAGCACCAGCCAACCTTTTTATTGCCAAAGGAAGTGGAGTTTATTCAAACTTCAGTATCAATCTGCAGGGCAATGAGTTCCGTAACTATACCGCCAATGGCGTTTATGTGACCAATAGTGGCAACGGCAGCAACTGGACAATGTACAACAACAGTTTCTACGCCACACTTGCCTTCAGCACAAACCTGACAGGAATAAACTTCATACCGGGAGCTTCTTCAACAGCCAATAATCTTACAACAAACTATATTGGAGGAAGCACCTACCAGATTTTCGCTTCGAGCTTTGTAAATACCGGATCTGGATTCTTTAAAGGTATTTCAGTGAGTTCGGGTAATACGACTGTTTCGCACAACTCTATAGGGAATATCAAGCTATCTAACATAGGAACTCCAACCTTTACCGGTATTGAAATACTTTCGGGAACAGCCACTGTTAACCAGGGCAATGTTGTTGGAAGTACCAATGTTCTGTACTCTGTAACTATGGCCGGAAATGCAAGCTTCGAAGGGATAAAATCAAGTAGTACTTCTGCAGTTACGATTAAGGGAAATACGGTTAGTAACATCAACTATTCTGGTAACCTTGGAAGTCCAAAGGCTATATGTTTTTATTTAAAACGTGGAAGTATAGATCAGAGTCGTGTTTTCAATGTAGGTAGCCAGTACACCACAATGACACCTTACATATATGGTATATATAATGAGTCTAATCTGGGAGGAAATACGATTTCGAATAATATGATTGCGCTGAAGGGCGGCAATGCATCAAATCCAAGATTATATGGTATCTATGATAAATCTGTTGGTACAGCAGGTGCTTTCATTCATAATACTGTATCCATCCAGGGGGCAGCGTTTTCAGCAGCCACAAATTTAACAGCTGCATTCTACCGTGAAGGTTCGGCAAGTTTTATTTTGTACAATAACATACTTCACAATGCTAAAGCCTCAACAACCAATGCTAAGCATTATGCTATTTATTCTACATCAACCACAACTATAATTTCTAACTACAATGATTTGGTAACTGTTTCACCTAACCTTGTTTATTGGGGAGGAGCAATCTCAATGAACCTGAGTATTTGGAAAACCGCGAGCCGCGACTATAACAGTATCAGCGTAACACCTCTTTTTACCTCAATAACAGATCTTCACCTGACGGCATTCAACACAGGAATCGACAACAAGGGTTCTTCTGCGTACTCAATGTTTTACGATTACGACGGAGGCCCCAGAAGCCTTACGAATCCGGATATTGGTGCTGATGAATTTGGATCAATACCAGGTTTTGCAGAACCTGAAACCACCGAAGAACAGCTAATCGAGCCAAGCTTATCAATCTATCCGAATCCAATGCAGTCGGCAGCGATAATGAGCGTGACAGTGGGAGCGGAGAGTGAGGTTAATATACAGATTTACAGCATAATAGGAGAATTAGTACAAGACCTTGGAAACAGGCAAATGTTATCAGGAACAACCAATATAGAGTTCAACTCCAGCAATTTACCGGCAGGTATTTACATTTGCCGCATGCTTGTAAACAACGAAAAACTGCTTGTAAAACGGATGGAAATAATACGCTAAGTTCAACCCTGTCGGGGCTTCAAGCCCCCGACAGGGTTAGCGCGATGTACCAACCCCCCGGCAGGGTTAAAGCGGCACACCAACTAAAACCATATCTTTGCTGAATATTAATTCTGTTAGAATGATCACTCTAATAACAAATGCAGAGGTATATTCTCCTGAATATCTTGGTTGTAAAGATGTTCTACTCGCGGCTGGAAAAATCGTTGCTATCGAAGAAAAACTAAATTTTCCGGATGATTTTAAAATGACCAGAATTGATGGTTCCGGATTTAAACTTGTTCCGGGATTTATCGATGCTCATGTGCATATTGCCGGTGCTGGAGGTGAGGGTGGTCCTGCCAGCCGAACTCCTGAATTGTTGTTAAGCGATATTATTAAAGCTGGTGTTACCACTGTAATCGGATGTCTTGGCACCGACGGAATCACGCGCAGCGTGGAGAGCGTGTTAATGAAGGTGAAGGCTTTGCGGGCAGAAGGCGTTTCTGCCTGGATGTATACCGGCGCCTACCAGGTACCAACTCCGACCATAACCGGAGATCTTGCCAGGGATATTACGCTCATCGAGGAAATTATCGGAGTTGGCGAGGTAGCTATTTCTGATCATCGTTCATCAGGACCTACAACTGATGAACTAATACGCATTGCCGCACATGCACGCGTTGCCGGAATGCTTGGTGGATGTGCCGGGATTGTTAATCTGCATATGGGTGATGCTCATAATCCTTTTGATCCTATTTATCAGGTTGTTGAGAAGAGTGAGCTTAGCTTCAGACAATTTCTTCCAACGCATATAAACCGCAATGATTATATCTTTGAAGATGCAAAAAAATACGGACTGAATGGATATGTGGATATTACGACCAGCTCATATCCATATTATATGGATGAGGAAATTAAACCAGCTACTGCCATCCGGCTTTTACTGGAGGCAGGAGTGCCAATTGAACATATCACTTTTACTTCCGATGCCTGTGGCTCTTTACCTGGATTCGACCCCATCACCGGCGAACTTAACAGTATGCACACAGGATTGCCTGCTTCTAATCTTCTTGAACTGAAAGATGCAGTGCAGATTGAAGGCCTTCCTCTTGAAACTGCATTAATGGTACTCACTTCGAACCCTGCGCAAATCCTGAAATTAAAAACGAAAGGAAGAATTCAGGAAGGAAAGGATGCAGATTTGCTCCTGCTTGATAAAGATTTGAATATCAGTTCAGTATTCGCAATGGGGGTAATGCTGATGAAAAATGGCAGCCTGCTGAAAAAAGGCAATTACGAACGATAAAATTAGAAAATAGCATTCTGTAAGGACATGCCATGGCATGTCCTTACTTCGATTTGCCTGTATTATCGTATTAAGGTTATTGTCCCTCCGTAATTTGATCCGTCTTTTAAGGTAAGTACATAATAATAAACTCCATCAGCTCTGTTTTCACCATCCCAGTCGTTCTGGTAATTGCTGCTTTCATAGATTAGTTTTCCCCAGCGGTTAAAGATGAGCAGTGCGGATTCAGGGAATGATTCAAGACCCAGGATTTTAAATACTTCATTTTTTCCATCTCCGTTTGGTGTTATAACATTTGGAATGGTTACCTGGCAAACCTTTGCAAGTACAGCTTTTGATGTTGTATCCGAAGGACATGAATCATGCATGATTGAGAGGCTTATCAGGTATGTACCTGAATCCTGAAGGCTAATTGAATAGGGTCCCTGACCGCTACCAGATACAACAGTTGCACCGGCAAAATTCCAATTGTAAACTGCATTTGGCGGAGCCGTACCATTATAAGTAACCAGAGATGTTTCTCCAAGGCATATAGGATTGTCCATTGCAAAACCCGATGTTGGTTTTGGCGAAATTATTATAGAATCTGAAATAGAATCTGTACAAATTCCATTTGTTACAACCAAAGTAACATTAAAGTTTCCGGTATTTGCATAGGTATGCGTAGGACTGGTCAGAGCGGAAAAAGCTGTGCTGTCACCGAAATTCCATTGATAAACTGCAGGATTTCCCTGAGAGCTATCGGCAAATAAAGTAGGTAAACCAAGGCAGCTCCCTGATGAAGTAAATTTTGGGGTTGGCATCTGCACTACATTCACAAGATTTGTATCAATGGTATGACACGAATATTTAACAATGTCGAGAACAATAGAATGAGGACCTGGTGTATTCCATGTAACACTATGCGGACCAGGGCTGTTACCGCCTGGTACGGCTGTTCCTCCTGAGAAATTCCATGAATAATTCA
The DNA here is from genome assembly GCA_903923925.1 of uncultured Bacteroidales bacterium. GTDB lineage: Bacteria > Bacteroidota > Bacteroidia > Bacteroidales > CAIXZF01 > CAIXZF01. Next base: position 15,126 of record CAIXZF010000102.1, on the reverse strand, counting down.
ACGGATTAGTGGATATTCCGGAGTAATTAATAACGACACTATCACCGGTACATACATTTGCAGGTAAGGTGGTAAATGAGGCATCAGGATGCTCTGTAACAATAACATCCTTATGCCCGATTGCCTGTCCGCATTTATTTAAACTCAAAAGGTTAATGGTGTAAATACCGGCAGTGTCGAACCGGATATACAATTCATTGTTTGCAGTGTCGATAATTGCCCCCCCCGTAGTTGACCATTCATAATACCAGTTACTGTGAAAAACGGTGTGGTAAAAAATAGTGTCTCCAAGGCACACCTCAAGTGGCCCCAGAAAAACGGCTGATGGTGGTGCCAGTACTTCCAGTGAAACACTATTCGGAGTGAGTGGCCCGGCGCAACCGTAATTCGTTTCCCTAACCGTAAGGTTAAAGGTTCCTGCACCATTGAACAGGATTCCAACTGCTGCTTCTGTAGAGAAAAGAGGGCCGTTCAGATACCATTGGTAGGTTGAATTCATAGGAGGGCCGGCATTGTATGGGATAGGATAGAAGAAAACGGCATCACCCACACACAAAACAGAATCCGGAGGACTTTGAAGTATCCATAAACTATCAGCAGGAGCGCCAATTATCAGCCTGATAATTGTTCCGTTCAAATCCCATGGATGATTGGAGTTGGTGCCAATTATCCTGAGGTAGAAGAGTCCGGGATGCAGTCCGAGTGGCCCAAGCTGGGTAGAATTCGGTATAGTTATCTGGAATGTGGTGTCATTTGTTGCAACAACGCTTCCCAAACCACCAACTGGCGGGATTACTGCAAACGTTTGTGAGTTATGGACTTCAAGCATAAACTGATTTGCAGGATCATAAACAGAGGCAGAAGCAGATGAATCAGAATAATGAATGTTGGCATATACTGTTCCTGTATACCCTGTTGTTGCAGTAATACAGGCATGAACATCCTGTTTGTGATTGGATTCAATATCGCAATGTTTTATGCAAAAGGGCCCCCACTGCATACCAATAGCTGACGGGTTTGATGAAATAACCCGGATATAATAGTTACAGCCGTCGGGAATAGGCTGATTTCCAGCATTTACCAAACCAGAAACAGATCCTGGAGGCGAACCAAGCATCGGATCATATGTTTTTGTATCAACTTTAGAACCTAAAACATTCAGATTGCTTGAAAATGCTCCGGTGGAATCAGAAAGCTGCGCTATGTAATTGTTCCCTGCCAGGAATACACCTGTCGAGTAAAAGGGAATATCAATAACACTCCCCACACATAAGGAATCCGGACTCATTGTCACAACGGGCTGATTCGTAGTTATTGTATTCGGACAGAGCAGCACCTCGAAGCAGGGACTTGGATTACTATAAAAACTCAAGGCATAATCCGTATAATAATAGTGTATTCGTACTTTGTAACATGTACCCGCAGGTGTATTGCTTGGTATAGTCGGCCATAGCGCACTGATCATCCAGGAGTTGCTTGCCATGTAAATACCAAGACTTGTTGGACTGGTGAATGCCCCGCTGCTGTTCGACAATTGAACTTCATAAAATCCATTTCCACAGATAGGAACTGTAAGGTGATAATTTATCAGTAAACCAAAATTCTGACAGATTGGATTTGGAGAAACAGAATCAAGCACTACATTGAAGTTTGTAACAAAATTATCGAAGAATCCGGTAACGAAAATATCATCAATACCAAAAGAAAAATTCCCTGGCAATGCACCGGCATCATTCACCCAGCGAATACCAAATCTCAAATTCATTACATTGTTGAATGCGGGATTCTGGATGATTGTATACTGCCAGTTAGGTTGGTTTGAATAGGGTGTTCCTGTTGATAACCATGGGCCATTATTAATGCTGTAGAATATTTCTCCATAAACTGTTGGTGATCCCTGACAAAGGTAGAAGAATGTTAATTTAACATCTGTCATTCCTAAGGTACAGAAGCCATTTGTAAGCATGGCAAACCTGTCGGAAGCAACCGTTGGATTGTAAGAACTGCTGGTAATACCGCTGGGCTGGTCATAAATATGGAGGTAACTGCTGTAAGGCGCAAACGAAATTGTCCCTCCTGAAGTGTTGCTCTGGTCAGGAGTGTTCGGATATAGCGGTGCCCCGGAATAGGAGTTGTTTATTACCCACATATTGCTTCCGCTGTTGGTCCCTACTCCAGCAGTATTTAATTGTACACCAGGCCCCCCGGATTCAAAAGTTTCGGAATAGACTAATATATTTGTTTGTGCTTTTACAAGTACAAGGCAAAAAAACATAAAGACAATAAATAGTACAGTTGTTTTTTTCATAATAATATAATTTTATCATTTATAACTAATGATCATCTTAATACAGTTACCCTGCCTACAGCCATTCTATCCTTTTCCTGATTGAAGGAGTAAATAACCATATAGTCATAGATATCTTGTTTTACGTATTTTCCTTTGAATTTACCATCCCACCCCTGGTTAATTCCTTTAAAAAGTTGTTCACCCCAGCGGTTAAAAATATATAAAGTGTAATTCATTCCTGTGCTGAAGGGCAGAAAAAGGTCATTAATATTATTTTCGTTTGGTGAAAATGCGTTGGGAATATAGAATGTGTTTAAATCTGTAACCTGCACTACCTGCGAAATAGAATCTACGCAGCCATCCGGACTGGTAGCAATAAGCCACACCGTAAACGTTCCATGGTTGTAATACGGATGTGATGGAGATTGCAATGTTGAGAAATTTGCAATCCCTGATGATAAATCACCGAAGTTCCAGAACCAGGCAGCTGTATTCGAAGAATTATCGTAAAAATGAATTAAAGGTTCTCCGAAAAAGGTAATCGAAGGATCTGCTGTGAATTTTGGAATCGGTGCCGGAAATATTGTAACTGGAAGGCTTGATGATGAAGAACAACCGCCATCAGTTACTGTTAATGAAAATGTATGAGTTCCAGAATTCATCATAGATATCAGGTATGGTCCTGAGCCAATTCCTGATAAAACAAGTCCCCCGTCAAAATCCCATTGATAAAGGGCAGTCAGCGCTGCACTGCCGGTGTAAAGTACGGATCCTTCTTCTCCTGCACATAAAGGGCTGTTTACACTGAATGTTGATGTGGGTACCGGATTAATTACCATCGCAAAATAAGTGGAATCCGATTTACAGCCTGCTTCATCAACCCTGAGCCAGATTGTGTCGTTTCCGCTGCTATTCCAGGTGGCCTGAAATGGACCCTGCCCACTGCCTGACAGCACGGAAGCATTGTTGAAATTCCATGCATATGAAGCATTCGCATTTAATGCAGTTGTGTCAGAAATCGTTGTTGTATCTCCAATGCATATTGGTGAAATTGCAGTAATACCTGGTGGTATATTACAACATTTAATGTTGATATTCCAACTCAGCGAATCCAAACCGCAAACCCCTGATTTCTGGTAATAAAATTTTACTGTATATGTTCCTGGTGCGGCAAAAGTATGAGAAACTATCTGACCTTGAACAACTGCTGTTCCATCGCCAAAATTCCAGGAATAGTTGGTTATATAGGGATTATTGGTTGCCGTAAAAGTTAATGGAGTGCTTCTGCAAAGTGTATCTACCAGGTCATAATATTTATAGGTTGCAGTTGGAGTGGTGATGCTTACTGTCATGCCAAGATTTTTCACAGTAGCTCCTGCAATGTATCCATAGGTTTCGTACCATCCATAGCCATAAACATTGGCTATTAATCCGCTGTCGGATTCCAGGATATGATTTCCCTGCGATATTGTTACCTGGGCAAAGGAATATAAAGGATTGCCAACAACCGGACTGAAAGAAGCCCCTATTCCTGCCCCATCAAGAGTAACCAGGTTTGTATATGCCGTTCTGGTTACAACATTCATATAATAAGCTGATATAATTGAAGTTACAAAGGAGTTAAACACAATTCGTTTAATTGTTTGCTCCAGCGGATTAATCATTATCATAAATGGATCGGAATCTTCATTTCCATCTGTTCCTGCACTTTTGCTGAATTGGGCTACAGATATCGGATTATTTGAATCGATAAAGCTGGCAACTGAAATATCCTCCTCATAAAAACCGCCTGCATTTAATCCGTGAGGTGTGCCACCATTGATAGTGAAAATGGTTCCGTTTTGTTGCCCGACTATTCTGAAAACATCGCTGGCCCTGGTTTGAAGCGGCACAGTTACATATTGCTTTCCCCATGAATTTATGGGCATCATCTGTTCGCAAATATGGTTACAGCAGCAGGAGTCTCCAGGAACAAAAGCACACAGATTTCCTGAAAATACTGCAAAAGTCTTACAGTTATTTGCTGTATTCGTATCTATTTCTATTAATGATCCGGTGAGGCTGTAAGCAGACGAAGGATAGGACTTTATCGGGTAAACCTGCCCCCTGTTCAATGTAATAAAAAAAGGAACATTCGCGCCATGCCCACCCTGTGTATTGCATTTTGGTACAATCCGGATTACCGTGCTATCATAGGCGGCCACAACAACCAATTCAGAAACCGACACTTCTGTCCATACTAAACTTGCTGCAGCTGGATTATATGTTGTTACCCTGTATCGTTTACCAAGCGATGTGGTTGGAATCGTAATGTTTGCATCGGAAGTGTAGCGCACATAATTTAACTGGTATACTGAAACCGGGTTGTCGGATGTAATATGAATTCCTTTATTCTCAATGGCATCCGTTTCTGTACACATTACTTTATCCGTTGGGATCGTTATTTCGGTAGTCGAATTCGCAGGAACTGTATAATTCATCGACCAACCACCTAAGGGAACTTCTACAACTCCGGTTGCCGGAAGGTTGTCGGCGGTAATATAAACCTTCATTCTATCTGTATGCGATGTGTCGTCTCCAATATAATTTTCCAGAAAACCAATCCAGAAATCAGTTCCCTTTGTAGTAAAAGGCTGACCCTCTGCAAGTTTAAAACTCAAGAATGTTAATAGAAATGTTATAATTGTATAAACACTAACCTTCATGAATCAAGGAATTATCTCAAAACAAAATCTTTTGCTTAGGATAGATTAAATCACTTTTTCTCTTGAACAGCATTAGAAACTGAAACTTCAACTCTTTTCCACTCAGGCTGTTCGCTGGTGCCAACATTGTGATAATACCCGGGATAAACCATCGTTTTTCCTGGCCCGGCTTTTGCAGTGTTGTAAATTAAAAGGTTGGTTGTTTTGCCTTTTATTGTAATGTTATCTGTTGTTCCTGTAAGTGCAGCACGGGGTACGAGTTTCCCGTTCTTGTCAGCTTTTGATCCGGAATTTGAAATGGTATCTTTCAAATTTCTGGAAGAGGTTTTAGCAGCTTGCTGAGAATAGCCGACCTGAACACAAAAAATAGTTACCAAAAAGAGAGTTGCTGTTCTCAATAAAATAATAAACGTATGTTTTCTTTTCATTTATTTTTATAATGTTGATTTGCAGACTATTGTATTGTTATTGAATTAACAGTAATTCACTGATAATCAGTTTTTCTAATCACAAATATAATATTTTCTATGTAAAAATTTCAAATGCTTGGTTTAAAAATGATTATAATTATATTAAAAAGTGCTAATAGATTGTGTTTCAGATAAATACAGTTTGATAAAATGCTAAAAAATCTTTATTTGCTTTACAATGTTTTGAAATGCAGGGGAACTTTCTTTTTTACGCAATGAACGCGAAGATGGCGCGATGATCGCAAAGAACAATTATTGGATACGTGTAAAGATTGCGTTTGAAAAAAAATTAAGCATTTTACTGACTTTTATATCAGATCCCTACATTCTGAGAATCAATATTTTTCTCACAACAACATGATCTTTGAAAAGAATTCTGAGGATGTAAGTTCCGGGGTTAAGCTCATATAAATTCACTTCGGATTCATCATTTGATAGACCGGTTTTCGGGAAATCACCTGAGAGAATCGTACTGCCAAAAGTTGAATAGATTTCAATCGAAAGCGGAATATCATGGTCAGCCAGGTTTATATAAATTTCTCCGGAGGTTGGATTCGGAAAAATCCGAATAGGATCAGTTTCTGTTACATCATTTACCCCGTTACAAGGTGCAACATTAACCAAGAGTGTTGTATCATAATTGCAGCCATAGGAATCTATTATGAAAACCTGGTATTGGAATATTCCCGAGCTGTCGGGATGAATCGTAAGATTATGTCCGGTTGATTGTGTAATAAAAGGGCCTTGCCAAACAATTGTATCTACAGGAACGTTGTAACTCCAGTTTGTAGGAAATACCGTGGGATCCAATCCAATACTCCACCAGAAAACCCAGCCGTTATCAATATTCCAATAATCACAAACATCCAGTCGCCAGTTGCCATTTATCGGACATCCTATAAAATTGCTGAACGGTTCATAGGGTTGATAACTAGTGCTGTCAAGTAATGAAAATCCACCATACCAGGGAGCCGGAGGCATACAATTACCTGCATTGGCATACGATTGCATGGTATTGTACTGAGGGGTTATTGAAAAATCGTAAGTCCAGCCTGTTCCCGGCGCATTCTGTAGGGGATCAGTTATGCATTGCGCAGTACAGGGGTTGCAGCTGTATGTTCCACCACAATCATAGGCGTCATGGTTATTTGGACCGCTTATTCCCCCCATTGGCAAACCAAGATAAGCACTTCCGTTTTGAAGATATTGCTTTAGAATTGCTGAGTTCCCGTTCGGACAAGTTACTTTTATCTGTAAGTCACCTACAAAACTATGCTCCATATTGATTTTTATGGAGGAAAGATCAGAAAGGCTTGTTATGGTCTGACCCGGATTATAACAGGAAATTGGAATAATTGAAGAACGACATTGTGAATCAGGTATTAAAAAAGCACTGTCGTTTTTGAGATTGTAGGACTGGAAATAAGTTGGTGATGAAAGTTGTATTGTATTGAAACTGTTATAGCCTGTGCTTAAATTCAGGTCGTTTCCAATACAGATTTCAGGTGGCACTGCTACAGAGCTGATGGGGTTTTCAGAAATTCTGACTTTATAGTTTATAGAATTTATATTTCTGCATCCCTTTATATCCAGTACAGTTAATCCAACAGTATATCCTTGAGCGGCAGAATAAACATGTGAAACATTCATTCCTGTGTCGGTTGATCCATCACCAAAATCCCATATAAATTGAGATGCGGCAATACTTTGGTTATAAAAGAAATTGTTTTGTGGAAAGAGGGCATTCCCGGCAAACTGAACCGTATCGCCATAGCAGATATCAATAAATTTACCTGGATGGGGAACTGGTACCATGGCTAGGCTGTCGATGGTGGCTGTAATCTCCTGGCAGGCAGTTATACACAAAATGATTGCTGTCCAACCCGAACCATTGCCAGCACTGTCTGATTTAAATCTGAAAGTTAAACATCCTGATATATTTGATGTTGTAGCATCTAACTTGTAAAAATATAAAGAATTATTATTGTTATATGCCCCTAAAAGTGGAGAATTTGTATTTGGGCCATTGTAAATAAACAAGGTATCTGATGGATGGATGTCGAAGTCATAAAAATATACACGAATGTGCGTCTTAAGCGGATCGTCCGAGCAAAATGTCATGCTTAAATCAAGGCCGTTTGCGTACATTGCAGAGGATACATTTTCAAAAAAATAACCGCTGCAGGTATTTACTGTTTGGCCGTTATTTTCAACGATCTGGTAAAGCTGGGAGAAAGCAGGTAAGAAGCAAATTTGAAGAAATAAAAGAATCGTAATATTCTTCATTTGATTTTTTTTAAGCAACCATCATGTAAATATAGCTAATTAGTAGGCAATTATTCTCATTTGTGTAAATAACCTACAATAATCAGATGCACTACCAAATTAAATAAAATTTGACAAGTCTGAAAGTGATGAGTATATTTGATATTTCAAAAACGATATATAAAACCAATAAACATGTAAATTATGAGATGGACATCCATATTTTCCGGTATTGTATTATTTATAGTATCTGCAACTTTGCAAGGTGCAGAAATCAGTGTAAACCAGGCTTCCAGGGTTGCAAAGAACCTTTGCTGGGCTCATGGACAGGGAGGAGCTGAATACCATAGCTTTTCTATTCAGCATTCATTCAGCAGAATTGAAAACGGAGTTGCAATCTATCATGTTTTTAAAATACCAGGTAAAACAAGTTATATAATTGTTTCTGCCGAGGATAATGCATTTCCTGTATTGGCATATTCGTTTGAATCTGATTTGCCTGCCGACACGGCAGCACAAATTCCACCGGTAAGAGATTGGTTGGATAATTACAAAAACCAGATCGTGTATATACGGGAGCATGATCTGATGGCGGATGCAACTATTCAGCATGAATGGGCATTGTACATGATGAATGAGGCTCCGGAACTTGATGTGCCAACAGCAAGTGTGTCGCCTATGTCGGATGCCATGTGGAACCAGGATGATCTTTACAACAACCTATGTCCTTCAACTGGAGGAGTGCATCCTGCAGGCCCTGACGGGCATGTATATGCGGGCTGTGTGGCCACTGCTATGGCTATTGCTATGAAATACTGGAATTTTCCTGCAATCGGAACGGGTTCTCACACCTACACGGATCCAAATAATCCGAATGTTGATCCTTCCTACGGAACCCTCTCAGCAACATTTAATTATCCCTACAATTGGCTCACGATGCCCAATTCTCTGACTGCCAATAATACTGATGTGGCAACCCTTATTTATGATGCCGGTGTTGCTGTGAATATGAATTATGCCTTTGATGAGAGCGGTGCTACTCAGTTGGAAGCTGCAAATGCATTTAAAAACTATTTTTATTACAGCGAATCAACAACTCTGAAGGATAAATTCTGGTATCTCGATAACGATTGGACAGACCTGATGAAAGGTGAATTAAACGCAGGAAGGCTTGTTGTGTATGGCAGTCATGGCCCTGACGGCGGCCATAGTTATGTTATGGATGGTTACAATGACAGCACAAATACCCATTTGTATTTTCATTTTAACTGGGGTTGGAGTGGCAATGAAAACGGATGGTATCGCATAACAAATCTTAATCCTAATCCATATACCCTGAATGATGGTCACCAGGCCATAGTAAATCTGGAACCGAAGCCTGTAAATCTGGAGCCAATACCAGGTCCCTTGTTAATTTCGGGAACTAATCTTACGATGTCGCTTTCTGTTTTTAATAACTCCATTGCACCTGCTGCTTCTTCGGTTGTTGCTTATTATGCTTCAGCCAATACTACTATTACAAGCAGCGATCACCTGATAGGCTTAGATTATGTTTCATATCTTACTCCTTCTCAAATTAGTGTTGAATCTACAACTGCTGACCTGAATTCATTCTCTATTGCTCCCGGAAATTATTACCTTGGTTTCATAATTGATTATGTTGATAATGTAAATGAATCGAATGAGAATGATAATGATTATTGTTTCTCAACACAGCAAATTACAAAGTATTGCTCGGAACCAACGAATGTTGCTGCCAGCGACGGAACCTACGACAATAAGGTAAGAATCAGCTGGTCGGAAGTTGAATATGCCACACATTACAGGGTTTACAGAGGCAATTCCTCAATGATTGTTGCGCTTGGTGACTGGACAAACGACCTCTTTTACAATGATAATACTGCCTTGCCCGGACATACATATACCTACTATGTAAAAGCAGCTACCTCAAGTTCCGGCGAATTTTCAGGTACCTTCAGCGCTGGAGATTCAGGATATGTTGCACTGCAGCAACTATCTGAAGACGTTCAATATACATCATTGACCAGCCCGAGATACTATTCATATTTACATTCAAGTCCTTCATGGAGTGTTGTCGGAGTGCGCCCGACTGCTGCCGGGAAATGGGATATTAATATGTATGATGATGCGAACTTCGGCTCAATTGTTGCCAGCTCGTCAGTTGCTACCGATTCTGTGAACTTTGTTGTTGCTGATGGTAACCATGCTTCTCTTATTGAAAGGGGTATCGGGATCTCCAGGATTGATGGTACTGGTGGAGTTACTGTTGAATATGAAGGTGGAAATGATAGTCTTAGCGAGGGTTTCGTTGAAGGTATTAACTGGCCTGCTGGCGATGTTGTAGAAATTTGGGATGTAATTCTTTCTCCAGGAACCTACAGGATTTCGTTGAGCTATAATGGCGGAGCAGCAAATCTGGATCTGGGTTTCCTCAAAACTCCTTCTGGCTTCTTTACTGATAGGAGCGGACTTTTTGCCTCATCAACGAACTTAGGTTCTGCATCCGAAAGTTTTCTGGTTACTGTTAATTCCTTTGATACCTATGGATTGATAGTATGGGCAAATGATAATAATTCAGCGAACTATAACTTGGAAATTGAAAAAGCAGGAACCTGGCTGGGTATAATATCTACCAAATGGAGGTATGCAGCGAACTGGAGTGCAGATTATATACCTACTTCCTCAATTAACGTTACAATTCCGGCAGGGTGTTCGCATTATCCGGTAATTGCACTCGACTCTGCAAATTGCTACAACCTGACTATGGAGGCAGGTACTTCGCTTCAGCTTGGATCAAACACGCTGCGGGTATTCGGGAATATGAACTGTTCCGGACTTTTCAATGTAAGCTCATCAACAAGCAAATTGTATGTTCTTGGAAATATTACCTGGAATCCGGGTGCTTCGGTAACAGCGAATTCGAATTCACAGATGTTCATTTATGGAAACTGGATTTTTGAAGCAGCTGCACATGTAAATATCACTTCCGGTTATGTAGATTTCAGAGGGAGCGATGCAAGTTTCATCCGAAGCTACGACAGCCTGTCTGCTTTGTTTAATGTCAGAAATAATAAAACAGTACCCGCTGAATTAGGAGTGAGCGCACTTTCTACAGCCAACCTTCATGTAAACGGTGATATCTACAATTATCAGGACAAACTCCTTAGCAGTTATTCCGATCATCGCCTGATAATTGGCGGTAGTCTGCAAAACCTGGATGGAAACTTCCACTTTGACAATGGTGCTGTCGAATTCAGCGGGAATCCGATGTACTCCCTCAAACCAACTCCCGGCAGTTACTTTAATGACCTGATTCTGCATTCAAACACTGGCACAAGCCTCACTCTTGATAATACCTACAGCGATTCACTTGTAATTAACAATGATTTAACTATTCAATCCGGCACTTTAAATCCTTCGAATATGAATATCGTAGTTGAGGGTAACTGGGATAATCAAAGTTTTCCGGCTGGATTTACCTCAGGAGGAAGTACTGTGCATTTTATGGGCAGCCAGACTTACCAGGATATCTCCTCAGAAAACTTTAATAATCTTATAATTAATAAAACTTCAGGTGGATTTATCAGGATGCAGGGTGGCGCTGTTAATTGTACACAATACAACTGGACAGCTGGCGGAGTGTGGGTTGTAGCGGGTTCATTCACAGCTGCTGATTTGCTGGACAATGGTATTTATGGAGAGTATCACGCGAACATTGGTGCTACAATTAACCTGACAAATACTGATGGCCCTGTTGATTTTAATGGTGATATCTTTATTACCGGAGGTACTTTTAATGTTTCCGGGGGGACAACAATCAGTCGCTGGCCATGGACTTCTGATGCTTCTTTATTCATGTCGGGCGGGACGCTGGACTTTAAGAACCAGGGCCTAATAATGTATCCTTCCGGGCTGTACGCTATGACATATGCAATAAGCGGCGGCAAGATCAGAACCGCAGGTTCTCTTGTTGCGAATGATCCGGCTTTTCATCCGCTTGCCGGCGCACTGGAATTTTATGGAAGCACAGCAAACACACTTTCTGCAGTTTCAGGTGCTGCTTTTAATCATCTCGAAATCAATAAAGGTGCAACCGGCACTCTTACGGCTAACACAAACCTTAATATTAACGGAGATTTCAGAATTTTAAGCGGATCCTTCATCGCGCCAACAGTTATGAATGTTGCAGGAAACTGGACGAACAGCATTGGTGAGTCTGCCTTCAATGAAGGTTCAGGTACTGTTATATTTGACAGTACATTGTCGAAGTTCATATTTTCTGATGAGAATTTCTATAACCTTAGCCTTAACAAAAACTACCCCGGATACGACGGACTAATACTCAATGACGGAAAAAAAGTAGGAGTACTCAACGCGCTTTCAATACTTGACGGCACACTTGAGCTGAACAGTAATTCTATTCTGGATGTTGACGGAAATATCACGATTAATGCCGAAGCCGGTATTAATGCAGGAGGTCCGGATACGAATATCGTTATAAAATGCGGGGGTAACTGGATAAACATGAATACCACTCCAACAAATACAATTAACGGGTTTTTGGCAGATGGTTCTACAGTTTACTTTGATAAATCCGGGCTGCAGACAATTACAACCAATGCCCCTGTCGAAGTTTTTAATAATCTCGTTATTGATAAAAACGGAAGCATTTTAAATGTGAATGATAATATTATTACGAAAGGAAAATTTACATTGAACAGTGGCCAATGGAAAAATAATGTTGCAGCATTAACGCATAAATTCTACGGCGATTTTACTGTTGCAGGTTTCTGGAATTTTACGGATAACCCGGATGCAATAATAGAATTTAAAGGATTGGCTTCAAATACAATTAGCAATACTGGCGCAGGATATCCGGTGAACATTAAAATCAGAAAACAGGCATGGATTTCTCCTGCACCTTCCGGAAACCCTTTTGCCGAACCTTTTAAAATTGTTACCGCTCAGGCAACAGATTTGTTGTCGAATGCAGTGAGGCTGAATTCAACTTTCCGATGCGACAATCTGAGTATTGATACAGGTAGGGTAGAAGCCAATGGTCATATTCTTACTGTTTCAAATTCACTGGCTATGAATTCCGTTGAAGGTTCAATGGATTTAAACAGTGGTGCTATCCTTGAGTTAGCAGGTTCTGGTCTTTCACTCAATGGCGGTTCGCTGAAAATTATAGGTAGTGCAGCGAATAATGCAAGGGTAAGATCTTTTGCTGCCGGAAGTTATTATCCGTTTAGTCTTACTACAGGCCATTTTGCTGCAAAACATGCTGTTTTTTCCGGCATGGACCAAATGGGTGTTGCTGTTTTTTCCGGAGTTACTGTTGATCCATTCTTTGATTTCGACAGTTGCGCGTTCAGAGAGGGGATGAGTGGTGGGGTTTTATTAAATGTGAATGATCATTCTTTTGATATTTATGGAGCCAGTTTTCCTTCCAACACCAGTGGAAGCCTGTATAATGTAAGAAAACAGCTGAATTCAGGTACAGTTAATTTGTATGGATATTCGGGAGTTTTCAGCGGAGCAGCCTTCGAAATGGATCTGTTTAACAGAATTAACTGGCTTGGTGGTGGACTGATTAGCGGCATAGTGAGTTATGATAATTCCGTATCAACAGCTTTGTCGAATGTTACGGTTAATCTGATGCAATCCGGGACAACAGTTGCATCAACCACAACAAATTCCAGCGGTTATTACCAGTTCTCTGGTGTTGCAGCAGGCTTGTATAATCTGCATTGCACATCACTAAGTCCGTGGGGTGGTTCCAATTCCGTTGATGCATTGCTGATTATGAAGCATTTCGTTGCATTAATCACACTCTCTGGAATAAGGCTTATTGCAGCTGATGTTGATAATAATCTTTCAGTAAATTCAATTGATGCCTTGCTTTGTGCAAAACGATATACAGCGATAATTTCCACCTTTCCGAGTGGTGACTGGTACATAGAGAATAAAATTATAACAGCTTCGGGAGGTGTCCTTGCAGTTGATTTAAAAGGGATTGTTTTTGGGGATGTTAACGGTAGTTACGTCCCTCCGTATAAAACTGAGCCTTCCCTTAATTTTGTGCGTAAAGATGTAGTTGAATATGAGAACAATAGCCTTGTGAGGGTTCCTGTAAAATTAGCCGGAGCAGGATATATAAGTTCAGCTTCATTGATTCTTAATTTTCCGGGGAATCAGTTTGAAATTCAGGGAGTTGAATTTGTAAAAGCAAATGAAAACACTGTATATAATTATTTTGAAGGCAGTTTGAGGATTTCATGGTATTCCATTGAATCTGTATTCGTTAATGCCGGAGAGACCTTATTTAGCCTTATTCTGAAAGCTAACGCAAATACAAAAACAAATGCTGAAACCACTATTGTTGATTTTCAGATTGAAGCGTGTCCCGAAAGTGAATTAAGTGGTATTTCAGCGCAAACACTTTCGGATATTGAACTAAACTATCCGAAATTAATTGCCAAATCATCCGGGGTTTCCATAAGTCAGGCGATTCCGAATCCGGCTGTTGATCTTGTGAGTTTCACTGTAAATAATTCGGAAAAAATTGGAATCAGTTGTTCAGTATATTCAGCTGACGGGAAAATTGCAATCCGGAAAGCATTTGATAATCTTAGTGTTGGCTCACATCAATTAAAGTTCGATCTAAGTGGATTTTCACAGGGGAGCTACACAATTAATTTTGAAATAAATGCACAAGGTGGGGTGTACAGCCTGCGAAGGACAGTAATTCTGATAAAATAGCCTGAGCAAATAATTTTTGTCAGAATTGTAATTGAATAGAAAAATTGTCTATCTTTGCACTCTTAATTAAAGACACAGTGCGGGGTGGAGCAGTGGCAGCTCGTTGGGCTCATAACCCAAAGGTCGGTAGTTCGAATCTATCCCCCGCTACAAAAAACAGAGCGAGAGCGAAAGTGAGAGTGAAAGTTTCACTGTCATTTTCGCTCTGTTTTTTTCTTCAAAACTCACTCTGACCCTCACTCTGACCCACTGTTAGAAGACCGCGCTCATTCATCTATTCACGTTTTTATATAAAAAAGTGAAATAACAACTCCGTTTTCCATCCCGAGATGCATATATATGATAGGAAACCCTAATTTCAGACCTCCTGACCCGGCAGCAAACTACAATGTCGTTATTTTGAAGACAAGCGTTAAATCAGAACCTGGGAAAACAGTTTCTGTATCGTTTAATAGGCTGCATATTTTTTCTAATGCAAGGTTATCTCTAGGGGTAGCGAGGCTGTACAATCTCACTGACAAAGTTTTGTTATTGTAATCAGGAATGATATCAGCAGTTGAAAACAGGATGCTTTTTCCCAAGGGTAGCCAGATACCCATGATAAACCTGAACG
>CAIXZF010000101.1 GCA_903923925.1 uncultured Bacteroidales bacterium | reverse complement strand
GCATCTTAAGCTGTCCTTTTCCTTTCGGAATAAAATACTCAAAACTCTTGGTATTCAAATCAATAATCTCCAAACCTGCTATACTTGCATCGCAAACATACAGCCTGCCATTCTGTATAGCAATGCCATAGGGTTTGATAACAGGCTGAGGTGTTTTTTCGCCCAATACAAATCTGGCTAAGGCGCCACGGCGGCCTGTAACATGCTGAGAATTGCTTATAGTAGTAAGATATTGGATACGGGTTGTATCCGGAGGCGGAGGGTAAATCACCAGACTATTTGCCTGCTTATTGGGGCTCAACTGCCGCGAACACGACAGAAAAAACAGTGGAGCTAAGAGGAAAAAAAACAGTATCCGGTGTTTTTGCATTGCTGTTACCTTAAAAAGTATCACTAAAAAGGGCGATTAAAGAGAATCGCCCTTTTAAAACAGGATTTCAGAATCGTAAAAAATTACTTGGCATGGCAGGTTAAACAAAGCGCTGAAGCGGCATTACTTTTATTTAACAGATGCTGAAAACCAGCGCTGTTGTGCACATCATGACAGGAAGCGCATTCCATCTTTCCTGCGAAAAGCATTGTGCTTGCAATGGTTCCAGAACCAATACCTGAAGGAGAAGTAACAGGTTTCAAACCCGCATCCAGTGTAACAAGCGCTGCATCATACGTAAAAGAAACAGGATGATCATTGCTAAGGTCGGTTCCCACATTTGCATAACCCACAGGGGTACCTAATGTCCCAATGAAAGTAGTACCACCAACTGCAACAGTATTATCATGGCAGCTCAGGCATAATTTTGTGCTTGCTGATGGCTGACCAATAGTACCTGCGGGTGTTCCTGCATTCGTAGTAGGTGATGAATAAACTGTATAAACAGCTGTAGATAATACATGACTCCACAATGGTGCACTTGGTAAGGAAGAACCACCATGAGGCACGTGACAAACTTTGCAGATTTCTCCGCTTGTATTCCATGATGATGTTGAAAAATCATGTTTAGAACCAACAATTGTTTGAGCTGATACTCCCAGTGTAAAAGACAAACTAACAACTAACAAAAGCAAAATTCTGGTTTTCATTTCGATCTTTTTAGGTTTATTACAATACTTCAATTCCTTTGAAATTCAAAAATAAAAATATAACATTAATATCTGCAAACAATAACTATATCAACTCTAAGCATACTATAAGCTTGTTAATCAATACGCTGTGCCAGAATGAGTGTAATTATGACATTTCAGGAAGCAACGTCCTGTCCGGTCACCATCATCCTGGAAATACATAACACCTTCCGACGGAGTTACAACACTGCTATTGAAATTAATAAGATGTGTATTCCTGTTCGGCATTCCCTGGGAAGCGCTTATACCATGCGGATCGTGACAGGTATTGCAGGAAGTCTTTACACCAACAACATGCAAGTAATGGACCTTACGTTTCACATTATCGCCGGCATCCTGAGTATACTCGCTGCGCGAATGGCATGAATAACATAAGGCATATGCTGCAGCAGATTCCACAACATTTTCGGCTTTTGAATATTGCTCCTTAAGAATCTGTGGGTAAATAGAGCCATGAGGTCCGGCCGGGGAAGCTGCTCCATTACTTGCATGACAAGCAGAACAATAGATAATACTATTTTCTGTCAACGGAGAAATAAGTCCGGGAACATTGGTATTTCTGCCTTTGGTTTCAACCGGATGGAAAGACACACTTGAATTGTCAAACTCAAGTCGTGTATCCGATTGAACAATCAGCCTGCTTGTGGCTGATCCGGTAGCAGAATTAGTGCTGTGACAGCGGAAACAAACTTCATATTCATACTGAGCATTTACTACCGGCATACCACTGCTGTTAATACCGCTTACTCCGGTGAGGGAACCATTTACGTATGGAGCTGTTGCTGTTGCTGCCTTTGAAGCATGAGGATTATGACAATCCACACATTCCACGTGTTTCGAATTTACGAGCGTTTGCTCGGCAGGATCATGAATACCAGTATAAGCACTAACATTGTGTCTGTACATTTTTGTAAACTGCGACTGAATATTTTTACCTGCTGAAGCAACAGTTCCGCTATGACAACTAAAACAATTACTTTCTTCGGCAGAATAATTCAATAACCTTGCTTTACCACTTGCATTATGCGTGTTATGGCAATTTTCGCAGGCATTCTTTGCTACAGTTCCGCTGTTTTCACCACTGTGGAACCATGGATTTGGCCCACTGCCATTCCAGGTTGCTGAAGATGTTTTGTGACTTGTATTCGTCCAGTTTTCAAGTTGATGACAATAAAGGCACAGACTAGAATTTTCGGTTGTTGCTACCAGGAAATCGCGGGTAAGATTCTTATGCGGGTCGTGGCAGGAAGTACATTGCATTTTATTCCGCTCAAGCCTCACCGGGCCTTTCAATCCAGAAGGATCCTTTAACTGACGATCCATTGCTGATAAGGAAGAAGTATACTCAAAAGAAATAGGATGATCGTTGGATAGATCCTTGCCCAAATTTGTGTTCCCTTTTGGCATTGTAGAAACTCCGCGGGAAAAGGATATTTCAGTCGGCCTGCTTAATACATTGCCTAATGCAATTGTACCATCGTGGCATGAAAGACATAATATTGATGACCCGTCCGGCTGACCTGGATTGGCGTGAAGGGTTGAGCTTGTGGAACTGTTATATAATGTATAGGTAAGGCCAGACTGACGTCTGTTCCATAAAGGTGCTTTAGTATTTCCAAAATGAGGAGTATGACAAAACATACAAATCTCACTTTCTGACGTTGCTTTAATATCTCCAGTACCAGAAACCGACAGATTGTGCTTGGTATTTACGATCGACTGACACCAGACAATTGAAGGTAACGACAAGAGAAAGAAAAGCATAAATATTTTTGTCCTGTTCATTATTCTCCCGTATTAAATTTATTGTAAAAGGGATGAACCTTCTTAGTGTATATTTATTAAAACCGCCTGGCAAAGCGGAAAAATACGCCTCTGTAATTATCAATTTCTTCCATGTAATTCCGTTGAAATGCCTGAACTCCAAAGGTCAGGTACATTTGCTTCAATACCAGCGAATACTCAGCTTTGCTGTTC
>CAIXZF010000100.1 GCA_903923925.1 uncultured Bacteroidales bacterium | reverse complement strand
AATCGAGTAGACGGCTCCGCCAGCATTACCTGACGGAGTACGCCTCTCACACCACTGTACGTACGGGTCTCGTATACAGCGGTTCATTAAATTGTGGAGATACTTTTAAGTAGTAATCGAGCATTGATTTATAACCCCGTTTAGCTAAGCGTTTTAAGGTAATAGTAGTACCCAGAATCGGGCTTTGGGCGACAGCCCAGCCACCCATACGGGTTCTGCTCCAGGAATAGGCGTGGTTATTATCAACTCCTAATCGGATGAGATTCTTTCTCTTCCTTTCCGGTTTCTTCCAATCCTTCCATATACAGTATCTTAGTCGGTTGCGTACCCAGCCGTCAAGGTGTTTGAGCTTTTCGTGGACACTTGCCATTCGGAAGTAATTCACCCATCCTCTTTGAACCTCTGTTAGCTTTCTGACACGCTCACTAAAAGACATTGGAGCGGTTTTCCTCGTAATTGATTTCAGGTTTTGCTTTAGCCTTTTCCAACTTTTATCCGAAGCCACCAGTTGATATTTGCCTTTCTCCCCTTTGATATACGTGGGCACAAATCTGAACCCAAGAATCTCAAAGTTCACCGGTTTACGTATGCCACTTTTCTCCCGGTTAATAGGCAGTTTCAGTTTGTTCTTCAGGAACAAAAAGATGTTATTTCCTGCCTTGCGGGCTGCTTTATGATTTTTGCAATAAATACTAAAGTCATCGCAATAGCGGACATAACGGAGCCCTTGGTTTTCCAGTTCCTTGTCCAGCTCATGCAACATGATATTGGATAGTAATGGACTTAGTGGACTTCCCTGTGGAACACCTTTTCTGCGTTTGGTGAGCTTGCCATTTATAAAGATGGGCGCTCTCAGCCATTTGCGGATCAGGCGTAAGGTGAGCGGGCATTTAATTTTGCGGTACAACAGTTGCAAAAGAATACAATGGTCAACTTCATCGAAGAAGTTCTTAAGGTCTATATCCACAATGTGTTGATAGCCTTCGTTGATATTCAACTGTGCCTGAAGTACTGCCTGATGGGCATTGCGTTTGGGTCGGAATCCATAACTGTAGGATTTAAACTCAATCTCGAATTTCGGGTAGATAACCTGATGAACCGCTTGTTGTAACATGCGGTCGGTAGCAGTTGGAATACCCAGAAGGCGTTTCTTTCCGTTATCTTTTGGTATCTCCACCCCTAAGATGGCTTCAGGTTGATAGTTCCCGGATAATATGGTGCTAACAAGCTGTTCCCGGGTCATCTCGAAGGCAGCAATGCGTTCGCTTGTCGAAGTCCTGTCAGATTCTGAAACTCCTTCGTAGGCGATTGTCAACTGTTCCTTGTTGATTCCAAGATAGGCCGAAAGCTCCTGCACGGGTATGCCGTCGATGCCTGCAGAACCTTTGTTCGACATCACTTTCTGACACGCCTTTTGCAGATTATTTCCGTTAACTATCCTCTCAATCATCTGGTAATAATACTTGTCGTTTTCTCTGTTCCGCTTATTGTAAGGCTGGTAAACTCTTGGTTTAGACCTCCTTACAGCATTTGGAACAATTTAATGTTCAGTCCTTTATCGTTCTGTGAGACCTCTGCGGTATCTGTTCGCAACTCGTTTTCCACGACTACTATGACCTCTGCTGACTTCTTGGCGCATAGAAACCGAATCTATTCCAAGATCTCCCCTGGTAAGAGCATTTTCCTTCCGCCTATCGCTGCCGGATCTACGAGAATGAGTTTTGGTATTCTTTGGGCCTCACAATGATGTGCTTGCTCACCCGCTCATTCCGGCCTCATATCCGGTTTCTGTTCGTCAGTACAGGCATTTGCAGTCTCGCTTCCTTCAGATTTTACCTCACGGTAAACACCCTTGCGACTTGCTAACGTTAGGGACACGACTCCCACCGTAAGGGACTTTCACCCTCTGGAAAATTAACACACTTATTATAGTCTGATGAATATAAATTTGTATTTTTGATCTTTTTCAACAGCTTACAACAAGTGTGCGCTGCATGACTCATGCAGGGCACACACATTGAAAACTTGAAATTACTGAAACCTCAAGTTTTTCGAGTGTTTCAATGCTATATAGGTATTATTTCGAAACAGGAGGATTGTATGAACCATTTACATCACCGGCTAACAAAGCTCGTATATTCAGGGAAATACCCATAGAATCGACAACTACCTGACCGGGAATATTCCAACTTGAATTAAAAGATATCCCAATTTCATTGTAAAGATCCTGAGCATTTGTGGCTACCGGATCATTATTCAATCTTGTTACCAGAAAATACGGAACAGAGAGTGAGTTTACATTATAAAAGTGCAAACGAACATCGGTTATTCTTGCACTTATTGGAATTGCAGAAATATCAAACTTTGCAAATCCTCGCTGATCACAAAAAGTAGAATCAAGTGAATTTACCAAATTGTCTCCACCATAAATATATATTTTACTATTTTCTGTAAACACATTATATTTGCAACTTCCGGTCCATAAGGGTTCTGAATGCGGAAAGCAGAGTACAGTAGTTTGTTGTGCGTAAGCGGCTTCAACCATTAGAATTGTTATTACAATCAGAATGGTTTTAAAGCTAACTGTTAACAACCTGTAATTTAAAGTGTTGATACAATTCATGATGTACCTTTCCTAATAAATGCATAGAAAATTATAAGCCTGTAATGGGATTCAAACGCTGAACATAAAGATACTACAACTAATTTAAAAAAACGAGTGATCAAACAGTAATCATCCTATTAAATAATTCAGACAAATCGTTGTAGGTTTAATACAAAACTTTGATAAAACAAAAAGAAAACGCGGATAAAACCTAAGTCTTATCCGCGCCAATCCGCTAAACCCGCGTTGTCCGCGCGCTATTCAAAGTCAAATCTTAGAACGACAATATCGTTTTCTTGATTATTTCTGCAGCTTCCATTACCTGGGCTTCATTAATAACCAATGGGGGAGCAAAACGGATAATATGCTGATGTGTTGGTTTTGCAAGTAAACCGTTTTCTGCCATCCGCATACAGACATCCCATGCCTCTTTGCCGTCTTTTGGCCTGATAATTACCGCATTAAGCAATCCCTTGCCACGAACAAGTTCAATCATATCAGATTTAATATCGCGCATAGCCTGACGGAAAATCTGACCCATATTTTCAGCATTTTCGGCAAGTTTCTCATCGGTAACTACCTGGAGGGCAGTAACAGCAACTCTTGCAGCAATCGGGTTTCCTCCAAAGGTTGAACCATGTTGACCGGGTTTAATCGTCAACATAATTTCATTGTCGGCCAGAACTGCTGAAACCGGATACATACCTCCTGAAAGTGCTTTCCCAAGGATAATCATATCCGGACGAATATTTTCGTGGTTTACAGCCAGCAATTTACCGGTACGGGCAATTCCTGTCTGAACTTCATCGGCAACAAAAAGAACATTATTGGCCTTACAAAGTGCATAAGCCTTTGCAAGATATCCCTCGTCGGGAACCATAACACCTGCCTCACCCTGGATAGGCTCAACAAGGAAGGCTGTAATTGTTGGATCTTCCAATGCTTTTTCAAGCGCCGGCAGATCGTTATATGGAATGGTCACAAAACCGGGTGTAAACGGACCATAATTTATACGGGCATCCGGATCGGTAGAGAATGAAATTACCGTTGTGGTACGGCCATGGAAATTCTGATCACAAACAATGATTTTTGCTTCATTTGATGCAATCCCTTTTTTCTCATATCCCCAGCGGCGAGCCAGTTTAATAGCAGTTTCAACTGCCTCTGCGCCGGTATTCATCGGCAATACCTTATCATAACCAAAATACTCAGTTACGAACTTCTCATATACGCCAAGAGCATCATTGTAAAATGCACGGGAAGTAAGGGTAAGCGTTTTAGCTTGTTCAATCAGGGTATTCACAATGCGTGGATGGCAATGTCCCTGGTTTACTGCTGAATAAGCAGAAAGGAAATCAAAATAACGTTTTCCGTCAACGTCCCACACAAAAGGACCTTCTCCTTTTGCTAATACGACGGGTAATGGATGGTAGTTGTGTGCACCATACTTGTCTTCCAGTTCTATCGCCTGCTGCGAAGTGATCTTCTCGAACATAAATCCAGTGTTTTAAGTGATTGTTAATGTGTGCACAAAGGTAGTGAGATTTTCGAAACTGGAAAATCAATTCTATCTCACAAACAACCTTTCATCGAAAGAAAATGATTCAGTTTTCAGAATATTTACAGTACTGAATTCCGGGTGCTTTGGATTTATCAGGTAATTGAAGTCGCCCTGAACAATAGCCGAAGGAACCTTTAAAACAAGAAAATTATTCTCTTTAACAAACTGATCACCAATTTCCTGCGTAAAATGTGGATGTGGAAACGACCGCCAATCAGGTGAAAGTCCCGGTTCATTAACTGATTCCTCAGAAACGCCATCGGGAATTTCAATCGTAACCATTACATAATCAGTTGGCACCAATCCCAGACTGGTATGTACTGCGATCTCAGTGGTGGCTAGTGCCCGCGATGCACTGGTATAAAGCATTGCAACGCCTTTGCTGTTCCACCGGCCTCCGCTAGTCTCAGCACCCTTACCGGATAAATCGCGGCAATACTTCGATTTTGACAAACGGTAAACAATCATGCAAATACACCATGTTCTATTCTGGTAAGCTCATCCTTAACAATCTGAATCCCAAAGGAGCTGTCAAGCAAGGTTTTAGGACAAATACCACCTAAAGCAATATTCTCATTGTTAAGCCACTTGCCAAATTTCTCCTTATTCCCGAAAACATCATTCCCATAGTTGTATAACATGGTGATCTCAAGAATTTTCTCTGAAGAAACAGGATCAAAAACAGAATTCTCCTTTTTATGACGCTGCAGGGTGCGCTCAGAAAGATGCAGAAAACCTGACCATTCCTGGAGATTGAACGGACTGTTTTTTACAAGTTTAACAAAAAACAGATACGCAATCCCTTTCCTGACGGCATCAACAAACCTGAAAACATTGTTGTCATCAATAGCGCCATAAGTAAGCATTGGCTCTTCCAAAATGCTCTGATTTTCCATTTTCAATTTATTTACCCCACAAAGATACGACATTTGTCTTATGTTTTCACACATATTGTCGTTTTTATTTTTTTTCTGCTTCAGCCTCTCCTTCGTAAACCTGTAAACTGTATTTATGTGAGGGCGATGAAATTATGGGTCCCAGTCCTAATCCTGCCCATATACTGTCTATCCTACCTATAGTGGCATTATCAACAACCGTACAATTCGGCCAGGGGCGGTTAAACCCATCAATTCCTGCATACTTGCGTGTGCCATCAACTACAAGCACATCGCCAATAAAATAGCAATCTCTGGCAGGATCAATATTGTTGAAGACGCGCCAGATTATAGTGGAATAGTCCTTTGAACCCACAAATTCTTCAACAAAAACCAGGAGTTTTTTCGGTTGATTACCAGGGATTTGCAAATATTTTTCAGCATCCAGTTTCACCTGACCACTGATAGTCTTTATTATCGGAATAATTTCTATCAGATCTGTGAAGTCCACTGTTTTCTCAATTCCTTCTGTAAACGGGTGCAGTTCTTCCGGAAATTTCCTGGTTCCGTCGATTCCCATTTTCCCTCCGAATGCATAAGCAGAACTGGCATGATCGAGTACATCAACAGGACCTTTGGTAAAAAACACATCACGGCTAAGTTCAATATTTTTTACGAGACATTGCATAACAGCCTCATAATCGGTTAGCTTAACATCATCATCCAGAACCACCATCACCTTATTGAACATCATTTGTCCGGCTCCCCAGAGCGAATTCATCACCTTAATGGCCTGTCCCGGAAAAGTCTTTTGAATTTTAACCATCACCAGATTATGAAAAACACCTTCAGCAGGCATATGCATATCAATGATTTCTGGTAACATAGCCATGCGGATTGGACTAAGGAATATTCGTTCTGTAGCCATACCCAGAAATAAATCCTCCTGTGGTGGTATTCCAACAATTGTTGTAGGGTAAATCGCTTTTTTTCTGTGAGTTATGCATGTTACATGAAAAACCGGATATAAATCGGGCAATGAATAAAAGCCTGTGTGGTCGCCAAAGGGGCCTTCAATCCTCAGTTCTTCCAATGGATCTACATATCCTTCGATAACGAAATCCACATCTGAGGGAACTTCCAGCTCATTTGTAAGGCAACGAACCATTTCCACCTTCTTCTTCCGAAGAAAACCAGCAAGCAGGTATTCGTCCACATTATCAGGTAAGGGAGCTGTAGCCGAATAGGTATAGGCAGGATCGCCACCGAGAGTCACAGTAACCGGCATTTTTCGCCTCAACTTTTTATAGGCATGGTAATGCCTGGCAGAATTTTTATGCAAATGCCAATGCATACCCGTAGTAACCGGATCGAAAACCTGCATGCGATACATGCCCACATTCCGCATTCCTGTTTCAGGATCTTTGGTATGCACAACAGGGAAGGTAATAAACGGACCTCCATCATGCGGCCAGCAGGTCAACACAGGGATTTTTCCGAGATCCGGCTTATCCATTACAACTTCCTGGCACTCTCCCTTGCCCTCTTTGTGTGACGGGAACCACGATGCCATTTCTCCAAGTGAAGGGAGTAAGCGCAACTTGTCGAAAAAACCTTCGCGGGGAGTAGTAAGCGTTTTAAAAAGTCCTTCAATTTTTCCGGCAATATCATCAAGCTTTGCAACTCCCAGCGCCATACACATTCTATTCTCAGTTCCCATTGCATTGATAAGAACCGGAAATTCAGTACCATTGTTCTCAAACAGAACTGCCTTACCGCCATTCTTCACAAGCCTGTCGGCTATTTCTGTCATCTCAAGATTTGGTGAAACAAATTCTTTCACCCTCACTAACTCGCCGGATTGTTCCAGCTTATTCACATAACTCTGAAGGTTTCTATAAGCCATAATCGATAGTTCTGATGAAACAAAGGTAAGCAGAGGGCACTAATAATGGCAATTAGGGCTTATCTTTGTCTATTGGTCCTGAAAATGATTATTAATTGTAAAACGACCAACACTAGTTCAACATGTTTAAAAGCTTGATTTCAAACATATTACGCAAATCTCACTTACTGCATCTTTCTGACAAGCTGAGTTATCTTATCCGAAAATTCAGAAACTTGTCCGTAAATAAGGAATTCCGCCGGCAGAATCCCACCATTAAACTGCCCCCTGATTACCTGATTTATGAATCTTTTCAACTCGATTACAAAAAATATTATTCCGACAGTCACGAAACAGCTATCTGGCTTAAAGAACTTTTAAGCAAACATATTTCTTTATTCAATGTAAATATTCTTGACTGGGGTTGCGGCCCTGCCCGAATAACCCGCCATTTGCCCACTGTTATCGGAAATGCTTGCTTCTATTATGGTACGGATTACAATCCCCGAACTATACAGTGGTGCCGCGATCATATAAAAGGAATAAATTTCGCTCAGAATCACCTTGGACCTCCGCTTGAATTTAACGATCAGTTCTTCCATATTATCTATGGAATCTCTATATTCACACATCTCAGCGAGCCTATGCATAAGGCATGGATGAAGGAATTAAGCAGAATATTATCAAGGGGCGGCATCATGTTGCAAACTACACAGGGAAGTGCATTCAGGATTAAACTTACGAAGAAAGAGCTGGAATTATTCGATGCAGAGAAGCTTGTTGTCAGGGGGCAGGTAAGGGAAGGCCACAGAATTTATTCAGCTTTCCAGCCGGAAGCATATATGAGGAAACTTTTCGCAAATCTGGAAGTGCTTGAGTTTATACCCGGAGAAATCTCCGGAGGACGGCCACAACAGGATGTTTGGATTGTTAAGAAACCAAATCCGGATGCGCGATAAAATAATATTCAGCATTTGTTGAATACAGATTGTTGAATTCTTCGAAACTGAGAACTGGCTTGTCTTTCAGAAATCCAGACAAAGTTGACACCCGCATTCCAAGGTTCTGATCGAACAGCGAATACATTTGTTCGGCTGTGACATTGTAATAATCCGCAGCTCCAAGCCCGAATTCAAATATTATTACAGGCTTATGCCGACGGATTGTTTCTAATCCACCCATGAGCACACCGTATTCGCCTCCTTCAACATCTATCTTTATGAGATGCACTTTGGCTTCCTTGGGAAATACATCGTCTAAACGTACTTTCTGAACTTCAATTAACTGTATTTCAGGATTTTCAATATCATACCTGCGCTTTTTTAATCCACTGTATGCAGGATCGTTAACAACAAGATTAAATGTAGCCTTACCGCCTTCTTCTGCAAGTGCATTTGGCAAAATTCTAACCTTATTGTAATTATGATAATACGTCTGAAGATCCTTATACATCGCAGGGATAGGCTCAAAAGCATAATGAATTCCATCGGGTGAATGCCTGATAATTTCGCGCAGAATTTCCCCTTTATGGCATCCAACATCAATACAACATGAATCCTTCTTCAGAACTTTTCTGAAGATTTGTTCTGTATAGGCATCATATTGCTCATTCTTTGTCAGATAAATTGACAATGAAGAGAACAGCCGTTTCGTAAACCCAAATAAAAAATCTCTCATCTTCAATTCTTTGCCTTCACTTTAGTATTGCACTATTTCTTTTCTGCTTTTGGCTGATAAAGGTCAAGAGCCAGAATAACGGAACAAAACCCCCACACAGGTATCGAAGCCTTGTCGGTATCAAGGAAGTTATTTAAAAAGCCATGGATATAATACGTAAATAAAGACAGAACCATAAGTAAGCTAAGCAATCTTACTTCCCTGTCGAATGCATTCTGGTAAACCTTTATTCCATAAAAAATACTCAGAATAGCTATTGCAAGGAATGTCAGCATTCCAAGCACACCTGATTCTGCAAGCGGTCCAATATATTCGCTGTGAGCATTTCCTTTATCGCCTGCATTTGTACTAATAATTGTGCGTTCCTTTGAATTTTGAAAAGGAGCATATATAAATTGGTAAGTACCTGGCCCCCAACCTACAATAGGACGGCTACTAAACATTCTGAAGGCGGAATTCCATCTGTTTATTCTTTCCAGGTTGGAAGCATCTGATGAAATATTGGAAATAGACTGAACATGCTCAACAATATTGCTTGATGAATCCTGCTTATTCTTTTCAAGTTTCTGGAAAATCTGAGTCTGAAAGGCAATAAATAAACCTGCCAGTGAAACCGCTCCAATTAAAACTACCCTCAATTTAACTTGAAAATATATCAGGATGAATAATCCAAGGGCAGCCACAAGGCTAACCCATGCTGCCCTGCTATAGGAAAGAAATATTGCAACTACTAATATCGAAAAAGCCAGAACCGAGAACAAACGTGATGTTCTGGTGTAACCTTTATTAAACGCAAGTCCCAGTATAATTGGTATATACATTGCCAGAATAGCTCCATAGGCAGTATGATCATTATAAAATGGAGTCATTACCCAATGCCCGGGTTCCTCGGCAAATCCCCATAAACTATGATTGTATATCGTAAACACAATAACCCCAATCAGCGGTATTGTATACAGCCAATAAAAAATCCTGATGTTCCGGATAACTTTAAAGTGCTGACTTAAAACAAAAAAGAAAGGAATCACAAACCATAGTCTGGAGAGAAGAAATTTCACTGAAACCATTGGAAGTTCGCTTGTACATGTTGTGATCAGCAACCACAGTAAATTCGCAATTATCGCTAAACTAAGCGGATGTCGCCATACTTTTTTGTCGAAATCATGAATATATAACTGACGTAATGTAAAAACAAGAAGTATCCCCAAAAGCAGGGGTTCTGTGGGTATTGAAGCCCCTATTCCGTAAGTATCATCTCTGTATAATACGGCAAGCGGAGTAGCAAAAGTTATAATTAGCAGAACCTTATCGAGCGAATAAATATAAAGCAGAAGCAATAAAAGCACAACAGGAAGCAGAAATCCCCAATATTGTTCTTTAACAACAAGATAGGCATTGAGTGCGATGAAAAGCACACAAAGGCTGTAAACCCATCTTATTTTGATCTTTTCAATCAAGTTGGACGGGGTTTAAAGGGTTAAGCATTATTGTTTGAAGAAACCGACTGTTTAAGGCGCCTGTTCTCGATGAGAGAAATTACGAGCAGCGAAAGAAAGAGAGTAGCCAATACAGATATCAAAACAATCAGCACAGGTTTTGGAAAGGCTTTTTTATCTGAAACAAAAGGAGGTGAAACAATATTAGAATAGGTGTAGTTCCTGTTCAGATTTAAAACAGCTTCATCGTATTTCAGCTTGAATTCGCTGTAGGCTTCTGCTTCACTCATGGCCAGGCTGTTAAGAAGAACAAGCTGTCCTTCCGATTTTCCTGAACGGCTATGCATTCTTTTCACAACGTCCTTATCAAAGATTCTCTTTTTCTCTGCCTTGGTTTTGTGTTGCGTAAAGGAAGTCACCAATTCCGGATTGGGAGTAACTACTTCACCTTTAGCACCTGAACCCACCAGAAAATCGATTTCATCCTGAATTGAGTCCAGCAATGCCCGCTTCTTTTCTAAAACAACCTCAAAATTCTTTACAACTTCCTCAAATTTCGACTTATGAAGACCGCTTACCTTTTTATTGTAAACATCCATTATTGCAGTAACAATTTCGCAGGCAATTTTCGGATCAGCATCAAGTGCGGTAATTACAACCGACTCAAATTCAGTCTTTTTCACACTGATTCTCTCACTATAAACATAATACAGCGTCGACTGATAATAATCTTCCTTGTCAAGTCCGTAATGATTGCCGAGATCAAAATGCTTAATGATACTGTCGCGGATATCACCTGAGTTCATCAGCTGAAGCATTTGCTCAGTTTCACTCTCGTTTGAGTAGGGAAAAATATTTGCCGGATAAACAACAGCATACGATTTAAACAATGGCTTGATAAACAGCTTGCTGGAAAACAAAGCCGATAATACGGCCGCAATTATCATCAGTACAAGGAGATGATACTTCCACTTGAATATATCCCGGTAAACATTCATATAATTGAAGAAAGAGTCCATATTTATTTCCGGCAATTCCAGACTGAAGTTAAACTTAAAATCCGGCCGCCGGATTATTAGTCTTTTTTTTTTATTTCAGGTAATATTAGCCCTAACTTATTTTTGTCTAAACTCTCAATTGTTATTAGCACGAGAATACACAGCAAAAGCGATGATAAGGTAGTGATTAATACGATTAACCATCGAACCGGATAGGATCGTTTTTCAGCTTTATATGCACTGTTAACAATGAATTTCTGTGGCAGCACCTGCTCGGCATCAACTTTGGCCTCAGCATATTTTGCTTTTAATAAACTTAGTTGTTTTTTTTCGTGCAGCAAAGCCTCACGTAAAGAAACATAAGCACCGCCATATTGTGCTAATACACCCAGTTTATCCTCTAATGCCTTTATTCCCCTGGTATTATTCTTTGCATACTCAACAGCAAGTTGCTGCATAATCATCTCCGACTGAGTCTCGTATTCATGTACACCAAGCTTTCTGAGCACTGTCATCGAATCTTCCATTACCCTGACTTCCTTTACAGAAGTATGATATTCATTTGCAACAATCCTGAAGGCCATAATTGCCCTCTCCTTAATCATCTGGTTTTTAACAGAATCCACAAGGTCGGCAATATTGTTAGCAATATCTGCAGCCATCTGAGGATCTTTATCAAGCACACTGATCTGAACAGCCATATACTCAGTACGATTGAATGTAATATTCTGATCATACTCACCATAAAGCTGTGTATTTTTATATCTGTCAGTACTGTCGATGTCATAATGAGACATCAGCCTGAACTTATTGATAACTTTCGTTCGTATAGTATTGGAATTCAACACCTGAAGCAATTGCTCTGCCTGCTCTTCCTCCCCGAATTCAAGAATATCCTGCTTGTTCCCGAAATTGTCTGTTAAAAGTGCCTTGGAAATTGCATTCGTAGAAGTCGGGAACATAATTACTGTCGACTTATACTTCGGAGTGATGAACCAGGGTGATGAAAACAGAATGGAAATAACAATTGCGCCTAATCCAACTATCAATATCTGCTTTCTCCATTTATAGAGAAAGATGACAAAATTGGAAGAATTGAAATCGAATTGTTGATTTTCAGCCATCTGGCCCGGTTTTTCAAAAGGAGCGTAAAATTAGAAATTTATTTTGAATGTCCAAGGTGTTTTATCTGTCCTGTTTCTCAGCCCTTTCGAATAATTCCCAATAATGCCTTTAAATGTATCAGTTTCAATGAAAACGCCAGGATACTGCTTGCAACAAGCATAAGGAAAAATGAATAAAACCAGGGCAAGGTCAGTTCCCTTGAGAAATAATTAATCAACACAACACCCGCAACAAAAACCGAAAGTACCGACACAAACCTGAAGTGTACCTTCAGCTTGAAAACTCTGTGAACCATAATTACTTGTATTAGCGCAGTAAATCCCTGTGTACATAAACTTGCCCAGGCAGAACCAACTGCCTCAAAACGCGGAATTAAAATGATATTTAAAACGAAATTAATAAGCATTCCACTGGCTGCCATTAAATTCAATGCCTTAAGATTTCCATTTGCTGTTAACAATGTCCCGAAAACGTAAGTAGTGGAAATGGGAATGAAACCAAACATCAGCAAACTAAACACATTCGAGGATTGCATCACATGATCCTTATATAACATCTTCATAATGTCGTAACTGTAAAAATAGGAACCGCTTGCAACTATTATTGCCAATGTTATTAGTAAGGTGAACGATAATTTCAACATTTGTTCAATCGATTCGCTGCTCTTTAGCATCTTTGAGAAAATTGGCAGCAATAAAACACTAAACAAATATGCAATCATATTGGTGGCATCAAGCAATCGGTAAGCTGAGGCATAAATACCACTTTGCTGTTCTCCGCTTACACCGGGCAGAATTCTTTCTAACATAACGGAATCCAGCCTGTTGTAAAATGTCATCAATAAAACAAGTATAGCAAAAGGAAAACTCTGCTTCACTATCAGTATAAAAAACGGCCAGTTCCAGCTGAGTTTCCTGAAAGCGGCCTTCCTTGTTACAACAATGAGTGCAATTATTGCTGTTAACAGGTATGCCAGCGTTTGCGCATACACAAAATATTCGATCTTAAACACATTGTGTGTTATACCTCCCCACAGTAAAATACTGCAAATCAATACCATAATTACCCGATCAAGCACGGATAGCATACTATCTGTTTTAAAAAGCAACAAGCCTGAAATATTCGACCTCAGGTATAAAATCAATGAAATCAGAAACTGATTTATGGCCAGGAAAATCAGAAAACGAAACTGGGTGTGATCGTAGCCAACTATCCATGCAAATAACATCACCAGCAGAAAATAACCTATTGCCAGCATGAACTTCAACACCAGTATTGCGCTGAAATGTTTGTTTAACAGATGATTATTCTGAGCAATATTCTTATTGTTGAAATTGGTAATGCCAAAATCCAACATTATATTAAAAAGGAAAGAGAAATTAAAAACCGCAAAATACATTCCATACTCAGCAGCACCTACCAGATTCTGAACAGTTCTGTCGATACCAAGTATCCAGAATGGCTTTATGAGAAGATTCAGGAATAGGAGCAATCCAAGATTGGTAAGAAATTTTCTCTGCATAGCTTCTTAAATGCCGTCTTCTGTTTTAGTTTATTTGAAAGGATATCCTTATTTTTTGGATATTTGTGCAAAGTTATCAATATATTTATTTTCCTGTTAAGATTTAGAAACTATCACTTTGAAGATCGCCGTAAATACACGTCTGCTGCTGAAAAATAAACTCGAAGGGATTGGATGGTTTTCCTTTGAAACGCTCAAAAGAATATGCATCCAGCACCCGGAAGTGGAGTTCGTGTTCATTTTCGACCGCCAATTTGATTCAGAGTTCATCTTTGCTGACAACGTAAAACCCTTAATTGTAAGTCCGCCGGCAAGGCATCCCTTTTTATTTTATACCTGGTTCAACATTTCACTGCCTGCGGCTCTCAGAAAACTGAAACCCGATCTTTACCTTTCACCAGATGGCTATAACTGCTTGCCCTGGAAAGGAAAATCGCTTATCGTAATTCATGATCTTACTTTCGAAGCCCGGCCTCAGGATGTTCCATGGCTTGTAAAAAAATACTATCATCATTTCTTTCCCCGTTTTGCCCGCAAAGCAAGCCGCATTGCCACCGTTTCTGAATTCTCAAAATCCGATATCGTTGCCCGTTATCATATCAGTCCCGATAAAATTGATGTCGTCTGCAATGGTGTAAATGAATTGTTTAAACCTGTTGATCCTGAAATATTTCACAATACCCGGCTTAAATTTACTAAAGGTTATCCCTACTTTATTTTCGTTGGCGCTCTTCATCCCAGGAAAAATATAGATAACCTTCTTCTGGCTTTTGATACCTTTAAAATATCTGATAATCAAAGCATTAAACTTGTTATAGCTGGTGCAAAAAAATGGTGGACTTCCGAAATCCGTTCTGCCTACGAAGGAATGAGATTTAAGGATGATGTTGTATTTACCGGAAGGCTCGACGATAAATCTTTACACAGCCTCATCGGTTCTGCACTCGCACTCACATATGTGTCACATTACGAAGGCTTTGGAATACCTATACTGGAAGCTTTCGCCTGCGGAACTCCAGTTATAACCTCTAATACTTCTTCAATGCCCGAAGTTGCCGGCGATGCTGCTATATACGCTGACCCTGCTTCCCAAACCGAAATTGCTGCTGCAATGGAACAAATGGCAACAAACAGAAAACTCCGCAGCGAACTGATCGCTAAAGGTTTTCTTAGAAAAAACAACTATAGCTGGCAGAAATCTGCCGACCTGCTTTGGAACTCAATCCTTAAAACTTTGAACGAATAAACCGGAAAATGGCAACTAAATATACCATTCTGCTTCTTGGCTCTGGAGGAAGAGAGCATACTATAGCATGGAAACTTTCCCAAAGTGACATGCTCGACAAACTTTATTGTGCCCCGGGTAACGCCGGAACTGCAAAACATGGAACGAACCTCCCATTTCAAGATTCTGATTTTCAATCAATTCATCAGTTCGTTATCGCGAATAACGTAAATATGCTTATCGTTGGCCCCGAAAATCCCCTCGTTCTCGGTATCCACGATTATTTTCTCGAAACCCCCGAACTTGCTGGCATCCCCGTAATCGGACCAGCCAAACATGCCGCCATGCTCGAAGGAAGCAAGGATTTTGCAAAGGAATTTATGGCCCGCCATACTATCCCTACTGCTGCTTACCAGACTTTTAATGCCGGAAGTTTCAACAGTGCTGTCGATTTCCTGGATACTTTCCATGCCCCCTATGTCCTTAAAGCCGATGGACTGGCTGCTGGAAAGGGTGTGGTAATCTGCGCTACAAAAGAGGAGGCTGAACTCGAACTCCGCGAAATGCTGCTCAATTCAAAGTTTGGTAAAGCTTCTGAGAAAGTTGTAATCGAACAGTTTCTGCACGGCATAGAAATGTCTGCATTTGTCCTCACCGACGGCAATTCGTACTGCATTCTGCCTGAAGCTAAAGACTATAAACGAATTGGGAATGGCGACACCGGACTCAACACCGGAGGTATGGGCTGTGTTTCGCCGCTTCCTTTTGCAACTCCTGAATTTATGGCCAAAGTCGAAGACCGCATCATAAAACCAACCATCAGCGGCCTGCAGATTGACAATATCCCCTATAAAGGTTTTATCTTTTTCGGGCTAATGAATGTAAATGGCGAACCTTTCGTTATCGAATACAATTGCCGGCTGGGAGATCCTGAAACTGAAGTTATTTTACCCAGGCTCAAAAACGACCTGCTCGAACTCTTCCACCTGGTTGCTACTAACAAACTTTCCTCAGCAAAAATTGATATTGCGGAAGAAACTGCAATTTGTGTAATGATGGTTTCTGGCGGTTACCCCGGAACCTATGCCAAAGGAATGCCGGTACATGGAATCAGCAACATACAAAACGCACTGGCTTTTCATGCCGGAACAGCTTTCAACCCCACAGTCAACCAAATACTTACGAATGGCGGAAGAGTCCTGGGACTAACTGCTATCGCCCCAACGCTTCTTGAGGCCAAAAATCAGGTATATTCACAGCTTCCCCTGATCACTTTTGATGGCTGCTATTACCGCGATGACATTGGCCTCGACCTTCTTCATTACGTTGAAAATTTAACGAACACAAACGAATAACAGTTGTTAATTCAAATCATGAATTTTGAGAAATCCCTTTTAATAGTAATTGCGCTTTCTTTCATCGGATTCATAATCGGATTGATAGGGAAGAATCTTGGCAATCACAAAAAGAAGACATTGCGCTCGGAAGATGTATATAAGTACATAATCTCTACTTCAGTTATTGTACTTTTGCTGTCGGCCGTACTTTATAGTATTTTATATAATTGATATCATGCTGATTAAGGTTTTCAGATCCGATTTTTCTTTTCAGATTTTAATTATTGCATTGCTGGCAGTGCTGCTTTGGCTCAATGGCTTCCTGCACCCCATTCCAATGCCCTCTTCTGATGCAATTATGCCTTTCTACGATCTTATTAAAAATGTTCTCGGAAATATCTCCTGGCTTATCACTTCTATCGGACTTATCCTGGTTCTTGCCGAAGCAGTTCTGCTTAATCTTATTCTGACAAATCATGATATGGCGCCCCGCAACAGCGCCCTGCCCGCCATCCTTTACCTTATGCTCATGAGTTGGTCACCTTCGGTTTTAACACTCCATCCTGCGCTGTTTGTAAATGCCTTCCTCATAATATTCCTTTATTACTTCCTGAAAGTACACGAACAAAAAGACGCTTTCAAAGAAGTTTTTTCTGCTACGCTTACACTCTCATTGGCTACTTTCTTCGACCTGCCGATTTTTATCCTCTTTCTTCTTGTTTGGATAGGTTTTATGGTATACCGCACCTTTACCTGGCGCGAATGGGTCATTTCTGTAATCGGTTTTTTTGTACCCCTGCTTTTCGCTGCCGTTTACTATTTCCTTATTGGAAATCTCAGTACAGTTATTGCCGAATATGTAAAATTCTTCCGTTATGTGCCTCACTTCAATTACCATTTTAATTGGATTACTGCTGCCTATTTTTCTGCATTTATTCTTTTGAGCTCATGGTCTATCTTAAATATTATCAATGTTTTAAAAGAAAAAATAATTACAATCAGAAAGAAATTCACAATAATGATCTGGTTCTTCATTATTGCAATTCCTATCATTTTATTCTCCGGAAACGACTTTGAATATCAATCCACAATTCTTGCTATTCCTGCAGCTACTATAATGGCATTTTATTTTTCAATGGTGAAGAAACTGCGGTTTCTCGAAATCCTTTTTGCCTGTATGGCCTTGGCATTAATACTTCTGAGGATCAGATGACGATTTCAAAAAACATCAATGTACTTTACATAACCTATGATGGCTTAACCGATCAGCTTGGCCAGTCTCAGATCCTGCCATACCTTTTCGGATTATCTGGAAGTTATTCCTTTACCATCATCAGCTGCGAAAAACCTCTTCATTATAAAAATTATTACAACAGGGTTTCCGAAACTTGCAAATCTCATAATATCACATGGATCCCTCTCCGCTACACTGCTTCCGCCTCAGGCTGGACAGCAATTTTTAACTTTTACAAGCTCAGAAAAAAAGTCTTCGCACAATTAAAAAGAAAGCAATATTCGTTCCTGCATTGCCGCTCCTATTTCCCAGCTTTAATTGCGCTTGATGTAAAACACAAATTCAAACTTCCCTACATTTTCGATATGCGCGGCTTTTGGGCTGATGAAAGGGTAGATGGTAAATTATGGAATATCGAAAATATTCTTTACAGATCAGTATATCAGTACTTCAAAAAGAAAGAACTATTACTTTTCCGGGAAGCTGCTGAAATCATTTCCCTTACAAAAAAAGCAATACCAACAATAAAGTCAATTACAAATACTACCAACTCAGCTATTACTGTAATTCCTTGTGCTACTGATTTTTCAAGGTTTAATCCTGTCAAATACCCCGACAGAATTACAGTTCGAAAAAACCTTGAAATTAATGAAGACGACACTGTTCTCTGTTATCTCGGCTCAACCGGAACCTGGTATATGCTTAACGAAATGCTCGGGTTCTTCAGGCATCTTCTTAAACTCCGTCCCGATTCAATCTTCCTCATTATTACAAATGATCCGCTCAATGAAGTCGTTAACAGAATCAGCACTGCTCATATCCCTCAGTCTTGTATCCGGATAACAGCTTCTGATCCTGCCGAGGTGCCTAAATACCTCTCTGCAGCAGATTTTGCAATTTCTTTTATTCAGAACACCTTTTCAAAACAGGCAAGTTCACCCACTAAACTCGGAGAATTCCTTGCAATGGGCATTCCTGTTGTTTGTAATGATATTGGTGATGTGAAATCTCAGCTGGAATTCACTGGTGGCGGAATTTGCCTGGAAAACTTTTCTGAGAGCGATTTTTCTGAATCCGTGCAAAAATTAATAACTACCAAATATAACAAACACGAAATCAGAACTAAAGCTATGCATTTTTTTGATCTCAGTTCTGCAGTTACTAAATACAAATCCGTATATAAAAATATTAAATAATTCTACATTTACCGGGTATTCCCTTTTCCAATGAAGAAAATCCTTTATATCGCTGCTCACCGTAAAGATCGCGCTCCTAACCAAAGGTACCGCTTTGAGCAATTCATGGATTTTCTATATGCCAAGGGGTTTGAATGCCACATTTCTTCAATCATTCCTGAAAAAGAAGATACGTACTTATATGCTCCCGGACATCTTTTTAAAAAATTCTTCACCATCTTTATTAAACATAAATTCTTGCGATTCAAGGATTTATTCAGCTTACACAACTACGATATCATTTTAATCGCCCGCGAAGCACTCTTAACCAGGTCGACTTTCTTCGAACACCGTTTCCGGAAAAGTAATGCCCGCATTGTTTTCGATTTCGACGATGCAATCTGGCTTCTTGATGTGTCTCCTGCAAACCAGAAATACGGCTGGCTTAAAAGTCCAAAAAAAACATCTGTTCTCATCAGTCTTGCCGACCATGTAATTGCTGGTAACAAATACCTCTCCGATTATGCACTTCAGTTTAATCCGAATACATCAATTATTCCCACAACTGTTGATACGAACATTTACAAACCCTCAGATAGTATTCAAAAAAACAAGAAAGTTTGCATTGGCTGGAGTGGAAGCATTACAACAATCCCGCATTTCGAAATGCTCATTCCTGTTCTGGTCAGATTAAAAGAATATTATGGTGAAGAAATCGAATTTAAGGTGATTGGTGACAAAACATTCCACAATACTGCTCTGGGTATTCAGGGAATCGCCTGGACAAAAGATTCGGAGATTCCTGAACTTAACAAAATTGACATCGGAATAATGCCTCTGCCTGATACCGAATGGGCAAAGGGTAAATGCGGTCTGAAAGGACTCGTATATATGTCGATGGGGATACCGGCAGTTATGTCCCCTGTTGGAGTAAATACTGAAATTATTGATGACGGAGTCAACGGTTTCCTGGCTGCCACCGACGAAGAATGGTTACAGAAACTCAGTCTGTTAATTGATTCACCCGAACTTCGTAGTAAAATAGGTGCGAATGGAAAACAAAAGGTTATACACGAGTATTCTATGGACGCATGGAAGGAGAGGTACCTCTCAATATTTCAAAAACTAACCGAATAATGCTTAAATCCTGGTATTCTCCTGATAAACTCGAAGCAGGTTGCGATGAAGCAGGCCGCGGTTGCCTTGCAGGTCCGGTTTTCGCAGCAGCTGTAATCCTTCCACGAAATTTCGGTCATCCAATCCTCAACGATTCAAAAAAACTCAGCAAAAAAAACAGGCTGATGCTTAGGGAGGTCATTCAGCAGGAAGCACTTGCCTGGGCAGTAGCCTCTGTCGACAATAATACCATCGATAAAATCAACATCCTGAATGCTTCTATTCTGGCAATGCAACAGGCTGTAGATAAACTGAATATGGTTCCCGAACTCCTGCTGATTGATGGAAACAGATTTAAATCCTACAAAGACATCCCTCACAATTGCATTATCAGAGGCGATGGAATCTATGCATCAATTGCAGCCGCCTCTATCCTCGCAAAAACCTACCGCGACGATTATATGGAAGCTCTCTCTCCGCTCTTCCCCGATTATTTCTGGTCTTCAAACAAAGGCTACGCCGCAAAATCTCACATTAATGCCATTTCAATCCACGGCCTCACTCCTCACCACCGCCGCTCTTTCCACCTCAAATCCCAACTCCGCCTGAATCTCTGACATCAACACACTAACAAATTAGCACACTAGCACACCGACAATTGATTCACTGGTAAATTGACAGATTGGCAGACTTGCACATTTCGTATGAAAATACAATACTGTTTCAACGATTAATTCAATTCACCCAACCAAATATAAATTCCTTATACCCTGTAAGGGCGCCCTGCTTTTTTTTAATCAAACATTCTGTACGGACATGCCATGGCATGTCCTGGCTTCGAAAACGAGTATGACACGGTTTTACACTACCCCGCTTTCCTTCTCCTCAGCCAAAGCTTCTGCCCTACCCTAACACCCTCACTTTTTTCCATCCTGTTCTTCCGGTATAAAAACTTACTCTTTACACCATATAGCTGAGAAATAGTATAAATCGTCTCACCTTCTTTAACAATATGATAGTCAACTTCAGCCTTTCGTTTCTTTGGCTGAAGATAAATAATCTGCCCATCCGTCGGAAGATCTCCCCGGCCAAGCTCATTATACCGTGTAATCTGCCATGGCATCATGTCCAGTTCCTGCGCTATCCTCTCCAGATTATCATTCTTCCGCGCTATTGTATATCTTATACCATTGTTTTCTAATATCTTACGCTCAATCCCTCCAAAACGAATAACTTCATAATTCTCATTAGATGTAAGTTTCTGATATTCTGAAGGAAGCTTCTTTAACTCAAAAACATTCCTCCCCGTAAAAGGTAAAACTCCATATCGGTCGAACTCATATAAGCGGTTGTCTTCAATTATTTTAATAAGTAATTTAGGATAATCCGGATTTGTTGCATATCCCGCTTTTTTTAAGCCCGAAGCCCATCCTTTGTAGTCTGTCTCATCCAAATCGAATAAGGGTGCATATCTCGGCCTTGATAACAGAAACAGTGAATGATCCTCAAAACTCTGCTCCGCACTCCTGTACTTCCTGAAACATTCATTCTTCGCATCATCATCCATCATGTAAGTATCGCCATTCCAGTTTTCATGGCATTTAATCCCAAAATGATTATTGGCAATCACTGCCAGGTTGCTGTTGCCATTCGACGATTCAAGAATCCCCTGCGCAAGAGTTATACTTGCCGGAATTCTGTGTTCCTTCATCTTTTTAATGGCAATATCCTTATATTTTTCAATATAATCAGGCACACTCACCTTTGGAGGCGTACTCTGCCCTAACAATGGAATAAACCATTGAATAGCTAAAAGAAAAACTAATAAACGCTTCAATGCTTTTATTTATATTAATTTAATCTATATAGATATACATATCCCTGCTGAACATGCATTCAGTAACTGCAAATCTAACCTTCAGAATGCTGTTCTCAACAAACAATACCAAAGAGATGTAAACATCGTATTGTTAAATTATTTACCTTCATCTGCCAATATTATTATGCAGATAATTCAAAAATACTTCAGCGATCTATCTGATTATCAGCTTGATTTGCTCCGTCAATTCCAGCCCTTATACAACGATTGGAATTCCAGAATTAATGTAATCTCCAGAAAAGATCTTGAAAATCTTTACGAAAGACATGTACTCTATGCACTTGCTATCGCAAAATTCATACAATTTAAACCTGAAACTACCCTTCTCGATGTTGGTACAGGTGGAGGATTCCCGGGTTTACCTCTGGCCATAGTATTCCCTGAATGTCATTTTGTGCTCATGGATTCTATCCAAAAAAAAATTAATGTTGTAAATGCAGTTGCAAAAGAACTGAAACTGAACAACGTCGAAACCATTGTATCTCGCGCTGAAACCTGGACTCAAAAACACGACTTTGTTCTTTCCAGAGCAGTAACCACCCTTCCTGAATTCTGCAAACTTACTCAAAAGAACCTCAACAACGTTTCATTCAACGATTTACCAAACGGTATACTTTACCTTAAAGGAGGCGATCTGGATCAGGAAATCCAACATGTTAAAAAGTTTAAACATCTAATCATCAACCTATCTGAATACTTCGAAGAAGATTATTTTCTGACTAAAAAACTGGTTCATCTCTTCTGAACACTCGGAAATCCGATCTTTTTTACTTACTTAGCTTAAAATTTAATTATTAATTCAAAATAGGAGGAAAAATGACAAACCCCAAAAAGTTTATTCCCTTTGTCGCTCCCGATACCAATATGGCAGAGTTTACACTCAGAGCAGTAATCATCGGTTTGGTGATGTCTGTGGTTCTGGGTGCAGCTAATGCTTATCTTGGTCTCAAGGCTGGTATGACTATCGCGGCAACTTATCCTGCTGCTGTTATCGGAATGGCTATCTTAAAAGTTGTAAGAGGCTCTATTCTCGAAGAAAACATCGCACGTACCGTTGGTTCAATCGGTGAATCTGTTGCTGCAGGTGCTATTTTTACCCTTCCTGCATTTTTTGTTTCAGGCCTCTGGCCCGATTTTTATACACCAGGACATTATATCACTTCCTCAATCATCCTCATCGCAGGTGGTTTACTGGGTATAATGTTTGTAGCTCTGCTTAGAAGAGTTATGGTCGACGATGCCGAACTGCCTTTCCCCGAATCTGTTGCAGCAGCCGAAATTCACAAAGCAGGCCGCTCAAGTGGTGGTGGCTCAAAATTCCTTTTCTATGCAATGGCTCTTGGTGCTGGTATCAAAATACTCGGAGAATTTAAACTATTTGCTTCTTCATGGGCAAAATTTATTCCTTTTACAAAACAAACAATCACCGGAACCGCAATTACAGGTCAAGGTGGACTCCTTTTAAGTTCACCCGGAATTAGCCCTGCTTACATGGGCGTTGGATACATTATCGGTCCGAAACTTGGTGCGCTCAATTTCAGTGGTGGACTTATCGCCTGGGGATTGTTAGCTCCAATGATTCTTTACTTTCTGGGGCCAAATCTGGACCTGCAGGCATGGGCAACTTTTCTCATGGCAAAAGATACTACTCTTACTCAGGATGCAGCCCTGGCTCGCGTAAGCGACCCTGCATGGCAAATTACACAGGTGTGGAGGTTTATCGTCCGCCCTATTGCTATCGGTGGTATGTTAATGGGCGCTGGGTTTACGCTGTTTAAAATGCGTAAAAGCCTCATCGAAGGTATCAGAAGATCTGTTGGCGACGTTAAAAAAGCAGCTTCCGGTAATGCTGTTGCAGCAAACAGAACTGAAAAAGACATCTCTTTTAACTGGATTATTATTGGTATTCTGGGAGTAGCAGTTATTACTTTCTCAGTTACATTCTTTATTTTCAACGCTTCTCTTTTAGTTTCAATAGTAGCCGCTACTTTACTTATTATTCTCGCATTCTTCTTTGCCGCTGTATCAGGTTATCTGGTTGGTATCATGGGATCCAGCAACAATCCTATCAGTGGTTTAACACTTACTGCTCTGGTTGTAACAGCTCTTATCCTGGTTGCTCTCGGTGTTAGTGGTGATGCAGGTGTTGCAACTGTTCTCGGTGTGGCTGCAATTGTCTGCGTTTCTGCTGCTGTTGCCGGTGAAATGCTGCAGGATCTTAAAGCTGGTCACATTCTTGGCGGTACTCCCTGGAAAATGCAGATCGGTGATATTATTGGTGTTGTTTTGGCCGGTTCTGTAATGTTTGGCGTTCTTATTATTCTTAATCAGGGTGATATTGCTCAGGGACTCAAACAAGGCTACGACGGCGGATTCGGCAGCAAAACCCTCCCCGCTCCACAGGCAAGTCTTATGGCTATGCTTTCCAAAGGAATTGTAGGCGGACAAATGGCATGGCCTCTAATTATTGTTGGTATGCTCATGGGTCTTGGCTTCATCCTCATGCAGGTTAAAAGTCCGATGCTTGTAAGCGTTGGCATGTATCTTCCACTTGAAACAACATTCGCAATTTTCCTTGGTGGTCTTATCAAAGGCACTGTTGAAATTTTCAATGATAGAAAAAAACATAATGAAGCACAACGCGCAAGAGTTGAAAACACAGGCGTTCTTCTCGCTTCCGGCTTTATTGCAGGTGAAGCACTGATGGGCCTCGTTGTTGCCTTGCTCTATTTTATCGACATTCCGCTCCTTTCAATATTTGCTAATCCTGGTTTCTCCATTAGCATCTTAGTTCTGATAATTATTGGAGTAATACTTGTTTACGTTCCAATCAGCAAAGCCGGAAATCCCGACGATCCTGCTCCTCCAGTTGCAAGTATGTAATCTCATTAAAAAAGTTGTCCTGGTCGGACAACAAGATGAAAGCCTATTTAATTGTAAATCAATTAGATGGGCTTTTTTGTTAAAACAAATGTTGAAACATTTGGGATTTTAGGATAATCAGATATAATTTGTAAGTTTGAGAGATTAAACTTTACAATGTGTTTTTTAAAATATTGAGAGTTGTTTTTACAGAAAGAAAGATTGCAGGGGCAATTGTTTTTACTGTTTCTGGTTTTGCTTTTCTGTTCTTTTATTTTGTAAGAGATAAAGTTTCAACGAGAGCTGATTTGGTG
The DNA here is from genome assembly GCA_903923925.1 of uncultured Bacteroidales bacterium. GTDB lineage: Bacteria > Bacteroidota > Bacteroidia > Bacteroidales > CAIXZF01 > CAIXZF01. The sequence goes on along the minus strand of CAIXZF010000100.1, from coordinate 825 downwards.
GAGGTTCAAAGTTTATTAAGCAATTGCTCTTTTGTAGAGGACAGGGGTTATCGTTATCATACTTTTAACTATTATCTTACTTTGGATGGTTATAGTGCTCAATTTCAAATAATTGCTGACTTCACTGATTTGTTTTACAAGGATGAGTTTAAAAAGGATGTAAAACAAGGAGACTCGGTGAGTGTTTGGATAGCGAAATCTAATTTTCAAGATGTTCAAAAAGAAAAGAACATTATGGTATTTATGATTTCAACAAGGCAGAGAGTTTATTTAGAGGATAGATTTACTATATCTGAATATAATAACAGGTTTCGAATATATGCGGGGTTAGTTTTTCTTTTGGTAGGGGCTTTTCTACTATTCAAAAACAGGGAGAAATTGAAATTCAAATAATCTCAATTCCAACTCATTTTACACAAAGTCAATACTTTGTATCACTTTTATATTATCGTTCAAAAAACAGCTTGACGGGTGGGTAAAAACAGCATCTTTTAAACTATCGTGATGAAGGTGGAGGCTGATGTGTATTTTCTTATTCTCGTCTTGTTGCCTTGAATGAATGAGATAACAACACCATCCCCAGCCCAGATAGCAGACTGAACTTTTGAACCTCCACCTAATTTCCGCCCCGAACATAATTGATACCAGTTCCCGATTTTAAATGATGTCACTAATTTTTTAATCATGTAAATATTAATTGAAAAGTATACCAGTATTTCAGTTTAAAGAGCAAACCACCTAACAAAAATAATAAATAAAAGACATGATGTTAAGAGTGATGGAACGGGAGATAACTCGGAGAGTTATTCTCGGGACATCACTTTT
>CAIXZF010000099.1 GCA_903923925.1 uncultured Bacteroidales bacterium | reverse complement strand
TCCTTCGAAATGAGGAACAACTCTCGTTATTTTGAGGGGCTTACTTTTGTGAAAACAAAAAAAGTGTCAACGTGCGTACTGTCTATCAAATAGTTATGAAGTCAGAAAATTATTTTGTACTTTTATCGGACAACAGTGATTTCTATTAATACTTTTAAGTTATTCGTCTTTCTCTCAATATCCAACTGATAAAAGAAGAGACTTTCACTGGCTATTTGGATATGGGACTTTTGGAACTACTTTTGGCGGATCAGATTTGAAATTCAACACTTTTCCTCCTGTTACGACATATATTCAGCAAGAAATAAGTCTTGATGGGACAAATGCAAGCATATGCGATACAAATGGGAACTTTTTATTCTATACCAATGGAATGTATGTGGCTGATGCGAATCACCAGATTATGCCGCATGGAGATACATTGAACCCAGGGGATCTTTTCAACTATTTTTCTGGATTTGGATACAGGTTGCCTCAAGGAGTTCTTATTTTACCCAAACCAGGAGTAGAAAACCTTTATTATATTATTCACGAAAAACTTGAATGGTCGAATCAGTACTTTGATGTTTGCCCGGGCCTTTATTATTCCATCGTTGACCAAAATCTTAATAATGGTCTTGGAGATGTGACATTAAAAAACATATGCGTACTGACTGATTCGTTAGACCCTGGATGTATAACAGCGACCAGACATGCAAATGGCAGAGACTGGTGGATAGTTGTTCCAAAATTTCTTGAAAATAAGTATTTCATTTTTTTACTTTCTCCTGAGGGATTAACATTATCGAATTCCATTACAATAGGAGTTCCTTCAACTATGATGGAGCTTGGATTGGCTTATTTTTCACCTGATGGTTCAAAATACATTAGATATGGTTTAACTCAAGTACATAGTCCATCCAGATTAGAAGTTTTTAATTTTGACAGATGTAGCGGAGAGTTAAGTAATTACCAAAACCTTTGGTTTGTGGATAGTATTTATGCTCCTGGACTTTCTATTTCACCAAACTCACGATTTATGTATGTTGGTAGGCAGTTATCTATTGACCAGTACGATCTACAAGCAACTAATATAGTAGATTCCAAACTAACTGTTGCAAACTATGATTTCTTTATTGATCCTCTGTTCCCCCAATTTGGGTATACAACTTTCTATCTTCAGCAATTAGCAGCTGATAACAAAATTTACATTTGTACTGGCAATGGCACACGGTTCTTGCATGTAATCGATCAACCTGATTCTTGTGGGGTGGCTTGTAATGTACTTCAACATTCAGTTCAACTTCCAACGTTCAATTTATCATCTATCCCAAATTTCCCAAATTTCCGATTAGGCCCAATTGATGGTAGTACCTGTGATACGCTTGGTATAAATATTATTACCAGTAATTCTGAAATCCATAAGGAACAAACTGATTTTGAAATTTGGCCAAATCCGGCACAGGATTATTTTAACTATCGGCTTAACAACCAAGAATATTCAGGGACCTACCATTTACGATTGTACAATACTTCGGGGATTTTATTTAAAGAATGGGAATTCAAAGGGAAGCAGGGTTTTGGACATTACAGTATCGAAGATATTCAGGCAGGTGTTTATTTACTAACACTAACTACCTCAGATGAACGGGTACAGAAGACAGTGAAGTTGGTGATAGTAAGGTAAATTGGTTAGTTGAGTGGTATATTATAGATACCAATCAATATTATAGATAGTAAAGCCTGTTAGGGAAGCCTAACAGGCTTTAATTATTATCAATAATAAATAGGACTTCGTGCGGCACGCAGTGCCAAGCATGAAGTCCTGGTTGAACTAAATCCGGCGGTTGGGGATAATCTATGTACTTTGCACTAAAGGTTTCTGTTTATTTTCATCCGGATGGTTTTCCGGGAAGAGAGATTTGCATTGCTTTTATACTTTTATGTGGCTCTTTAGGCAATAAATGGAACACATTTTTCTGATACTTTAGTATTTATGATCTGGGCAAGCAATACAATCCTGATCCTGCTTTCGAGGAGATGCTGTATATTGGTGTTGTAAAACCATGCACTGTCTGTCATACAGAGCGCATTTAGCTCATGAGGCGTAGTGAACACAACATGAAAATATTTCACCGCCAGGGCATCTTTCATACGGTCTTCTACCCAAAAGGCCTGCTTTGCTGCCTGGCACTTGGGACAATGCCGGTTGCGGCAGCTATTATAGCTTATGCGCTGATGCAGGCTTACTTCCTTTTTGATTGTCGTTTTCTTTAGTGTTTCTCGCATTACCCAACTCAAGCCCGTCACGCTAAAACGTCCATCAGCCTCTTTGCCGTTGAAAAGCCATGTATAAGGATGTTCCACTGCCAGATATTTGCGAAGTCCCTTGGCCATGAGCTTCGACAAGGGTACGATACGATCTTTGTTGTACTTACTGCGCCTGATATGTATCATCTCTCGTTCAAAGTCAATGTCGGAGATCTTCAGATTAACGGCTTCGCAAGAACGCAAGCCATAAACAGTATGCTTAAAAGTGGTCCGCGAAGGTGTCTTTGCATTCGATGCCAGTGAGGCAAGATATTCGTTTATTTCTTCTTCTGTAATGAAATCCGGAAGCCGACCATAATTTAAACTTACCAAGGCGATGCGCCGCATGTAATTTTCTAATGTACTTTTGCTAAATTTGTTTCAAGCTATCCCACGAATGTGGGATTTAGTTCAATTGGAAAAGTTTAAATTAATAAAATCAATGTTGTCATGATAAATGCAGAATTAAAAGAAATACGTGATAGGATTATAGAAGGAATGAAAATTTCTGCCGAGAAATTAGTGGCTAAGAAGAAACGTTTAGGGCAGAAGATAGTTATTAGTGAAAATGATGTCATATAGATAATTGAAGCAAGTGAATTGAAATAAATATGGTTGATACTTATTGAAGAACAAAAGTTTCAATTAATCAGTCAGCAAGGTCGTTTTATTAGCTTTTATTCCCTAACCATGAAAATTAGGTAATAATATCAGATCGTAACCGAAAAAAACATAATAATATTCGGTTACGATCGGATATTATTACAAAATGGCATAAAGATTATTTGAAAACCAGCCTAGCCTAAATCGGTATTAATAAACTGTTTTAATATTACCCTTGCACCCGTTTTAAAAATCATCCTGTTGTTTTTATAGTATTTATCTAAATAGTTGAAAATGAAAAGATTAATGGTGTTAACAGGGGGGGGTGATTGTCCCGGACTGAATGCGGTAATCCGCGCCATTGTAAAGCGTTCGGTTCAGGAGAAAGACTGGCAGATTCTTGGCTGTATAGAGGCATTTAACGGAATCCTTCGCGAACCCACAGCGTTGGTAGAATTAGATGAAAAAAAGGTTTCAGGTATTCACTTTCAGGGTGGTACCATCATACAAACTACTAATTTTGGCGGCCCTTTTGCCTGGCCTGTAAAAAATACGGATGGCTCCTGGACTACCTTCGACCGTTCGGAAGAGATGATCAGGAAAATTGCCTACCTCGGAATCGACGGTGTTATTAATATCGGCGGCGACGGATCGCAGCGGATTTCGGAAAGACTTTTCGAAATGGGACTCAATATTATCGGTGTTCCTAAAACTATCGACAACGATTTGTCAGCAACCGATTCTACTTTCGGTTTTCAGACTGCTATACAAATTGCTACAGAAGCGGTTGATAAGCTGGTTACTACTGCTGCAAGCCACAATAGGGTGTTCATACTGGAAGTTATGGGGCGCGACGCAGGTTGGATAGCTTTAAATGCTGCTGTTGCAGGTGGCGCAGAAATTTGTCTAATTCCGGAGATTCCATACGATCTGAGCATTATTTTAGAAAAAATCAATTCCAGGTTCTCTAAAGACCATGGTTTCGCTATCATTGTGGTAGCAGAAGGGGCTCGGCCTAAAGGCGGTTTATTAACAGGTACCAATCCTTCTGAAGCAGGTAATCCGCATTTCAGGCTGGGTGGTATTGCTGCAAAACTCTCTCATGATTTGCAGCTTGCAGGCTGCGAACATAGTATCCGTGAAACTGTTCTTGGTCATCTTCAGCGTGGTGGTGTTCCTATCGCATACGATAGGGTTCTTGCTTCACAGTTTGGTGTAAAAGCTTTTGAAATGGCCCTGGCTGGTGAATGGGGCAGGATGGTTTCTTACAGGCACCCTTACATCACTTCAGTTACGCTGAAAGAAGCTGTTCAAAAGCCCAATCTGGTTGAGCAGGATACTGCCCTGATGCGAACTGCCAGAGGACTTGGAATAAGTTTCGGTGACTAAACTGAACATAGGCAATGTGAAGACCATGCCGATTAAATTGACTTATTATGGTACAAAATATAATTGTATTTGGCATTATTCTTTCCAGTCTCATCTACGGATTTTACCTGGTTAAAAAGAATACAGCACCTAAAAAATCTTCAAAATGCGAGGGGTGTGATGGTTGTGAAATAAAGAAAAATATCAGGCTAACACCTGATGGAAAGTTTAATGTCCTGGCCACCGGTTCTTCACACAAATCCATAATTGAGAAACCCTTTCATAATTGTTGAAGATAACTCTCCTGACCTGATTATTGAATATCAGTAAGTTGTTAATGATTAGTGAGGTTTAATCAGTTCAAACTTTTGGTTTCTTTGCCTGGGGATAAACCCGGCTTCTCTGATTGCTACCTGAATACCTTCACTGTCGAATTTATGCGTCGCTCCCGCAACTGATACAACATTCTCCTCGATCATAATTGAACCAAAGTCATTTGCACCGGCATGCAGACAAAGCTGGCCGGTATGCTTCCCAACTGTTAACCACGATGCCTGAATATTATTGAAGTTTGGAAGCATAATTCTGGCAATAGCAATCATTCGGATGTATTCCTCAGCAGAAGTTTTATTGATAACTCCATGATGTTTTCTGAGAGAAGTTCCTTCATCCTGAAATGGCCATGGTATGAAACTGATGAAACCTGCAGCTCCGTCCGGCTTTTCTGACTGAACCTGTCGGATTGCTATTAAATGATCAAATCTTTCCTCCAGTGATTCTATATGGCCAAACATCATGGTTGCAGAAGTCGACATTCTGAGTCGATGAGCTACACGCATCACCTCCAGCCATTCTCCGGCTGAACATTTGTTTTTCGAAATCTGCTGTCTTACACGGTCTGCAAGGATCTCAGCACCTGCGCCGGGTAAACTGTCGAGGCCAGCTCCTATAAGTCTGCTTAATACTGCTTCATGGCTGAGATTGTCGAGCTTTGCCAGGTGAGCAATCTCAGGAGGCCCCAGGGAGTGTAATTTCAGTTCAGGATATCGCGATTTCAGTTCTTTAAATAATCCAGCATAATAGTCTGTGCCCAAATCCGGATGAAGCCCGCCTTGTAAAAGTAGTTGTCTCCCGCCTAGAGCCCACATCTCATCAATCTTCTCACAATACTGTTCGATTGTAGTGATATAAGCATCTGCACTTCGTTTCGTTCGGTAATAATTACAGAACTGGCAGGCAGAAATACACACATTTGTGATATTTACATTGCGGTCAATTAGCCATGTAACTTCTGATTCGGGATGAAGTTTCATCCTGATTTCATTACCAATTGCCATTAGGCTAGAGAGTGGTAATTCCCTGTACAGAACCAGGCCTTCTTCCTTACTCAGAAATTCAAGATGTAAGGCTTTGCTGATAATACTTTCGGACAACATTAAGTTTTATACCTTTGTACGTTAAGAAAGCGTAAAAATACACCTAAGATGCTTCCAATCATTAAAAAAAGTACAAGGATTACGGATTGCGAGAACCTCATCATGCTGGCTTCCGCTCCTGATCAGCTCGACAGCGATTTTTTCTCTATCGATGAATTCGATTATATAACAAGACAATTCTCCAAAGAAAAGAAGGATTTCATTATTTTGAACCGCTATACGCATATGGCGTTTGTTGTTTTTCTCAGAGATTCTACCGAAAAATCTAAAAATCTTGAGAAATGGCGCCGTTATGGTGATCAACTTGCCTCTCAGGCAAAAGAAAATAAACTTCTAAAACTTGTAATTTCTCATGTTAATGATGATACCCCTGCAATCCTTGCTTTTGCTGAAGGTCTTGCTCTTGGTAGTTATCAATTCCTGAAATATAAAAGCGATAAGGAAGATAAGGCTATAAAGTTGAAAGAGTTAGCTTTACGGTCAAAAAGCATAGATCAACTTGCTATCGACAGGCTAAATATTCTCCTGATTGCCGTCTCAAAATGCCGCGACCTCGTAAATGAGCCTTTATCGTATCTCACCGCAGAAAAACTTGCCGGGGAGATTGATGAAATGGGGAAATTAAGTGGAGCAAAAGTTGAGATTCTTACAAAACTTAAAATTGAATCCCTTAAAATGGGAGGCCTGCTTGCTGTTAACAAAGGGAGCCTTGAAGAACCTACTTTTTCAATAATGGAATGGAAACCGGAGCACCCGGTAAACAATAAACCTCTTGTTTTTGTAGGTAAAGGAGTAGTTTTTGATACTGGAGGCATTAACCTCAAGTCATACGAATCAATGCTCACAATGAAAAATGATATGGCAGGGGCTGCAGCTGTTGCTTGTGCGTTATTTGCCATTGCTTCCGCGAAAATCCCTGTTCATGTTGTTGCTCTTATTCCTGCTACTGAAAATCGCCCTGATGGAAATGCATATGTTCCTGGAGATGTAATAAGGATGTTTGATGGTACGAATGTTGAAGTTCTCAATACAGATGCCGAAGGAAGGCTTATCCTGGCAGATGCACTCTCTTATGCTAAAAAATTCGATCCGGCACTTGTTATCGATATGGCAACATTAACTGGGGCTGCAAGTGCTGCAATTGGGAAACAAGGCACGGTGGGAATGCATAAAGACGCCGATGGATTTATTAAAGGCCTTTGTGAAGCAGGCGAAAATGTTCATGAAAGGGTAGCCGTGTTTCCTTTTTGGGATGAATATGGGGAAATGATAAAATCTGAAATTGCCGATATAAAAAATTTGGGAGGAAAAGATTCCGGCGCTATTACTGCCGGAAAATTTTTAGCTCATTTTACAGATTATCCCTTTATCCACCTGGATATTGCGGGACCAGCCTATCTCGAAAGTAAAGATAGTTATCGAAGCCAGGGTGGAAGTGGAGTAGGAGTCAGGCTACTGTTTGAATTTGTAAGACAGTATGCGAATTTTTTGTAACAGTCAAATAATTATTAGAAATGACAGAGAATCAGGATAAAGACAGAAAAATTGTTGTTGGTGTTACGCATGGCGATATTAATAGTATCAGCTATGAAATAATTATTAAGACCTTTCAGGATCCAAGAATGTTGGAATTGATGACCCCCGTGGTTTATGGTACAGCTAAAGTTGCTTCATATCACAGAAAGTCCTTGAATATTAATGATTTTAGTTTTAATATCATTCGTAAGGCTGATCAGATGAATCATAAAAAGGCCAACCTGGTAAATCTTCATGATCAGGAAGTAAAAATAGATCTTGGCCAATCAACTGAGGTTGCAGGTGAGCTTGCACTAATGTCGCTGGAAGCTGCAGTAGAAGACCTTAAAAGTGGTATTATCGACGTTCTGGTTACCGCCCCGATTAACAAAAGAAACATTCAATCACCAGGCTTTCAATTCCCTGGGCATACTGAATACCTTGCCTCCAAATTCAAATCCTCCGATTATCTTATGTTAATGGTTGGTCCTCAAATGCGGGTAGGCCTGGTTACCGGACATAAGCCCTTAAAGGATGTTGCTGCTGTTATAACAGAGGAACTGGTTTACAGTAAGATCGTTACAATGCATAAAACATTAGTCAGAGATTTCGGTATACGCTTACCTCGTATTGCAGTTTTAGGCTTGAATCCTCATGCCGGCGACAATAGTCTGCTTGGAAAAGAAGAGGCAGAAATTATTATACCTGCAATAAACCGTGCCTTGAGTGAAGGAATGCTTGCTTTTGGCCCTTTCCCCGCAGATGGATTCTTTGGCTATAGTGAATTCATGAAATACGACTCCATTTTGGCAATGTATCATGATCAGGGTCTTGTCCCTTTTAAAACGCTTTCCTACGATGAAGGTGTTAATTTTACTGCAGGACTTCCTTTTATCCGGACCTCACCGGCACATGGAACTGCATATTCATTAGCTGGCAAAGATGTGGCTAATCCTGATTCATTCAGAGCCGCCTGTTTCCTTGCAATGGATATTCATAAAACCAGAAAAATGAACCAGGATTTGGAAAATGGGGCTCTGCAAGCCAGCAGATCTGCTGAAAGAGAGAACTAATTCATTACCTTCGTTTTGGATGTAATAGTGTAATATTTTTATAATGGTTCCCGCAAAATACACCATTTCTCAGATTGTCAATCTAATTAAAGGTAGTTTGATATCTGATCGTATTGATGATCCTGAAGTCAGAGATTTGCTTACCGACAGCAGACAACTCCGCCAGCCTGATAATACCTTGTTTTTTGCCCTCATTACCAGAAGAAATGATGGTCATAAATACATTGAAGAACTCTACCAGAAAGGCTTGAGATTGTTTGTAGTTGTTAAGCTTCCCGACCAGACGGAAAATTTCCCGGATTCCTGCTTTATCCAGGTTGCCAATAGTCTTAATGCATTGCAGCTTCTGGCTGCTGCCCACCGAAAGTCTTTCAATTCCCCAATTATTGGCATTACTGGCAGCAACGGAAAAACTATTGTCAAAGAATGGCTGTACCAGCTTCTATCTGTTGATAAAAAGATTGTGAGAAGTCCCAAAAGCTACAATTCTCAGGTTGGAGTACCCTTGTCTGTATGGCAGATTCAAAACGATGATGAATTGGCTATAATTGAGGCTGGAGTTAGCGAAACAGAAGAGATGAACAGGCTGCAGTCAATAATTATGCCTGATATCGGCATTTTTACAAATATTGGCCCTGCCCATGATGAGAATTTTATCAACAGAGAACAGAAAGTAGCAGAAAAACTTAAGCTTTTCACAAAGGTTGGAGTCCTTGTGTATTGTGTTGATTATATTGATATTACAGGTAGAATTTTACAATCAGAAGCCTTCAGAAACATAAAGATATTTTCCTGGGGCAGAAAAAAAAATGCAGATATTAAGATTGTGAACGTCCAAAGGAACAATAAGAATACTGCCATCAGCATTAAATATCTGGAAGAAAATTTTGTAATCACAATCCCTTTTATTGATGACGCTTCGGTTGAAAATGCAATGCATTGTTGTGCTTTAATGCTTTACTTGCGCTATTCTAAAGAGGTAATCTCTGAACGGATGGAACAACTTTCACCTGTTGCAATGCGGCTGGAACTCAAGGAGGGAATAAATAACTGCTCGATAATCAACGACAGCTATAGCAGCGATATCAATTCCCTGTCTATTGCGCTTGATTTTCTTAAGCAGCAAAAGCAGCATAACCGCCGGACTGTTATCCTTTCAGACGTTCTCCAGAGTGGCCGGAATGAGGGTGAGCTTTACAGCCAGATTTCGGAATTACTCCTTTCAAAAGGAGTGAATCAGATTATCGGTGTAGGTTCTGCAATTAGCAGACAATCAGCTAAATTTCCAATCGAAAAATCATTCTTTCTAAGCACCGAAGACTTTCTGAGAAAATTTCCCTTATCAACCTTCCACAATGAAAGTATCCTTATTAAAGGCGCAAGAATTTTTGAATTTGAACAGATCAGTAAGTTGCTTCAGCAAAAAACACATGATACTGTCCTTGAAGTAAACCTCAATGCTTTGGTTCACAACCTTAATGTAATCAGAGCATTATTAAAGCCTGCTGTAAAAACAATGGCTATGGTTAAAGCCTTCAGCTATGGTAGCGGAAGCTTTGAAGTAGCAAATCTTCTTCAATTTTATAACGTTGATTATTTGGCAGTTGCCTATGCCGACGAAGGCGTTGAGTTGAGAAAAGCTGGTATAATCCTTCCTATCCTTGTCATGAATCCTGATGAAGAAAGTATAGATGCACTCACAAAATTCAACCTTGAACCCGAAGTTTATAGTTTTCGTATGCTTAAGCTTCTTAAAGAAAGCAGGCTTAAACTTCATCACGATCAGAGCCTGCCAATGCTCATCCATCTGAAACTTGATACTGGTATGCACAGACTGGGGTTTTCATTGACAGACATCCCATTATTACGCTCGGAATTGTCGGATCTGAACTCATTTAAAGTACAATCCGTTTTTTCTCACCTTGCCGCCAGCTCAAATCCACAATTCGACGACTTTACCCGTGAACAGCTTAAGGTATTTGAACAGATGTCGTCAAGTATAGTTTCTTCCTTAGGCTATCCCGTGTTATTACATATCTTGAATTCAGCCGGAATTAGTCGGTTCCCGGAGGCTCAGTTCGATATGGTAAGACTCGGCATTTCACTTTATGGTGCCCAAAGCGACCCTGAAAACAAATTGCCACTTCAAAATGTGAGCACTCTTAGATCTGGAATTTCACAGATTAAAAATGTGAGAAAAGGTGAAACAATAAGTTATAACAGGAGTTGGATTGCACAAAATGATATGACTATTGCAATCGTACCTATTGGTTATGCGGATGGCTTAAACAGAAGATTGAGTAATGGTGCAGGTACCCTCATTGTAAAAGGAAACTTTTGTAAAATTGTCGGAGATATCTGTATGGATATGTGTATGATTAATATTACCGGCCTTGATATTACTGAGGAAGATAATGTTATCGTGTTCGGTTCTGAAAAACCTATAGACTCTCTTGCAACAGAAATGGGCACTATTGCCTACGAAGTCCTTACAGGAATTTCAAGAAGAGTAAAACGTGTTTACTTTCAGGAATAATCTTTATTTTCGCAGGATATGAAGTATTCAAAACTTTCTGTAATTATTCCTGCCTACAATGAGGCTAAGACTATACATTTAATTCTTGACAAGATTCTGAATGTCAGGCTTCTGGGTGATCTGGAAAAAGAGTTGATTATCATTAACGATTGTTCAAAGGACGGTACTGTTGATGCAGTAGAATCGTACATAAAGAAACATCCGGCAGAAACAATTATTTTGGAAAACCAACTTTTTAACAAAGGTAAGGGTGCTGCAATACATAAAGGAATTGAACTTGCCACTGGCGATCTTATCATTATTCAGGATGCCGATCTTGAATATGATCCGGCTGAGTTTAACATCCTTTTACAACCTATTCTTGATGGTTTTGCAGATGTAGTTTATGGCTCGCGCTTTATGGGCGGAAATGCGCACAGAATTTTGTTTTTCTGGCATACTATAGGAAATAAATTCCTTACTTTATTAAGCAATGTCTTTACTAATCTGAATCTTACAGATATGGAGACTTGTTATAAAATGTTTAATGCCAGTCTTCTCAAACAAATTCATTTTGTTGAAAATCGCTTTGGTTTTGAACCTGAGGTAACCGCAAAAGTTGCCAGAATTCCGGAAATTAGAATTTATGAAGTTGGTATTTCTTACTATGGTCGTACGTATGAGGAAGGTAAGAAAATTAAAGCCCGTGATGGTTTCAGAGCAATATGGTGTATTTTTAAATACAATATCTGGAACCGACGACACTTAAAATAGTTTCCATGCCCAGGGTCAAAAATCCCCTTACTTTTTTTACTGCATTATTCCTGTTTGCAGTAATTGCCCTTATCCGGTTTTATCACCCGATTCAGAATATTATAAGCTGGGATACATTTGGCTATTATCTTTATTTGCCTGCAAATTTTATTTATCATGACCCTGGTCTGCGCGATCTCTCGTGGGTTAACCACCTTATTGATACGTATCACCCAACTTCTTCTTTATATCAGCTGTATTCAGGAACTAACGGTGCATTAGTGATAAAATATCCTGCTGGTTTCGCATTAATGTACAGCCCATTCTTTTTTCTGGCACACTTTCTGGCCCCAATGCTTGGATTTCCTGCCGATGGTCTCTCAGCTCCATACCAGAATATTCTTACGCTGGGAGCTATGATATACACCTTAGTGGGCCTGCTATTGTTAAGGAAGCTCCTGCTGATGTTTTTTAATGACAGACTATCAGCTTTGATCATCTTTCTGGTCGTTGCCGGGACTAATTATCTGCAAATGGCGAGTGATACAAGCCTTCTCACACATAATCTGTTGTTCGGATTGTATGCTTTTACTTTATTAATTACCATAAAGTGGCATCAATCGCAAAAAACTGGACTTGCTTTCCTGCTTGGATTGGCTGTCGGACTATCTACGATGATCAGGCCTACTGATGGCTTGATTATCTTGATTCCATTGCTGTGGGGTATTTATGATTTATCTTCATTTAGATATAAAATAAATCTACTCAAAATGCATTTCAGGCAGTTGGGTATTTTGATCCTGGGATTGCTGTTAATGGGCTTGCCCCAACTATTGTACTGGAAGTATTCAACCGGCCAATTTTTCTTTTACAGTTACCAAAATCCCGGAGAAGGTCTCGATTTCCTTAACCCGCATACAATCAATTTTCTGTTCAGTTTCCGGAAAGGTTGGTTGCTTTATACTCCCTTAATGGGTTTCGCTCTTTGGGGTTTATATCCTTTTTTTGTTAAGAATAAACAGGCATTTACTGCAATTACTGTTTTCCTTCTGTTTTATATTTATATAGTTTCATGCTGGTCTTGCTGGTGGTATCCTGGTACTTTGGGTCAGAGGCCTATGGTTGAAACCTATCCTGTTCTGGCCTTACCTTTTGGCTACTTTCTAAAATACATTGATGAGAAAGGCTTGAAAATCAGAATTAGTATTGGCTGTTTTTTATTCGTTTTTCTGAGTTTTAATCTCTTCCAGACCTGGCAATTCTCACAGAAAATTATCCATCCTGAAAGAATGACAAAGGCTTATTATTACTCAGTCTTTGGAAAACTATCTGTTGATGAAAACGATAAAAAGCTTCTGCTTGTTGAAAGACCTGGCAATGAAAATGAGTTTTTAACAGATTCATCCGGATATAAACGAAGGGTGATATATTACGAAGATTTCGAAAAATCACCTGCATCAGATCCTAAAAGAATATGCGACAGCCTTAGTGTCAGTGGAAAATATTCGATACGGATTGATCCGGAAAATTGTTTTTCTCCTTCCTTCTCAATTCCATATAAAGAGCTTACGACAGCGTATTATGCATGGGTAAGGATTAGATTGAATGTTTACCCTTTTGATGATCCAAAAGAATGCCAGGGGCTTCTGGTTATTTCTTTTGAACATAAAGGTGCTAGCTATAAATATAAAGCTGTAGACATTTCTGAACCAGTTTTTAAAACAAGATCTGGGCTGTGGAATAAACTATCGGTTGATTTTATTACCCCGGAAGTCCGAAGCAAAGATGATATCTTAAAAGTGTACTTCTGGCTTAGAGGAAAAAAACCAATCCTTATTGATGACCTGTCAATAACGGTTTTTGACAAACCTGAACAATAAATTGCTTACTATTTTACCGGCCAATACCGCTGAATATTTGTCCTGTCTTTTACGGATCCGGAATTCATTTTTTGAGTAGTATCGTAATGAACAGCCTTCTCAATCTCATCATTCATAGCTTTATCAAAACTTTTTCCTGTTTTGCTTACTTCCAGACTCACATCGGCAACCCATGATGAATCAGAATTGATTATACTCCTGAACATTGACATTCTTTCTTCAGTTGTTTCAGGGAAATATAAGCGCCAGGCATCCTCAATAAATCCGAATGGAAACCTGCTCAAATTTGCCTCTGTCGCCAGTAATAGAATAATATCATGTTTTTCAAATTCCTTTTTACGGTCGAGGTCTTTCACATTATATTGATTTCCATTACCATCATAGGCCTGCTCATAATAATACCAGTAATCATTCATAGAGAAAAGCCTGCCAGATATGCCACTTCCAAATGGAGTCCAGTAGAAACTATCGGCAATGGTCAAAACAGCTGGTTTAACTTTCGGGGTACTCTCTCCAAAAGTAAAATTAGGATAGGCACATGCTGCTGTTGGAATATTCCACAATAAATTCATTCCATCATTTACATCATCATCTGTTTCTCTGAGCTTATTCGTTATTTCAAGGCTTGTCCAGCCAAAATCAAGCATTTCAATCCCACGGAGCTTTTCAAAATAATTTACCAGAGAATCCATACATATCCCCATACCATAAATACTCCAGTGGATACCTCCTTTTGGATAAATAGGCCAGCTTACACTGTCTTTAATATTCATCAGATACCTGTTGAAGTCAATAGTATTAATTCCGAGTTCCCTTGATTTCTTTGAAAAATAGATATAATTGCTGATTGTTTTACCTTTCTCCAGGTACATATCAGGAATATATTCAGGATAAAAACTCGCTTTACCCGGGGCAAATGCAATTACCAGATCAATATTTTTCTTCTTTAATTGGTCCTGAATATATTTTAATTTAAGCAACCTTTCATCTGCCTGTTTCTTCCCAATAAAGCTCTTGCCTGTATAATCAGAAATGTAATTTAACTCAAATAAATAATCCTTCTTTCCAATAATTACAGAATTAGCAGAATTTAGTTTGAATAAGGAAAATTCAATTTGGTTTTTAATGCGAATCAGGATGTTCCTGAACCCTATGTTCTGTTCGATATATGGACCGAATAATTTTTGAAAATCAGCTGATATCCAAGTTTTTACTGAAGCTTTTGGACGCTTATATTCTTGAAAAGAACCATGAAGCTTAGCGATTTTTATAATCTTTGTAAGATGCTGGAAATAAATCAGCATAAATAGCATGGAAACGATGAAAACCAGGGTTTGTTTTACAAGCTTTTCCATTAACGATCAGAACCTGAAATAGATAAATGGACTAAAACCTGTTGATGTTATCGTTGCAAGCGATAGGATAAAAAGCAATATTGAAATAATTGTGATTAGAACAAAAGATGAGGTTTTTTGGTCGTACGCTAAAACCTTGTTCTGCCAACTTTCAATTCCTTTAAAAACCCCGTAAAATGAGGAAAATGCAGCAATGATGAGAATTGTATAGAATTTTGGATTAACATATGTGTAGTTCACAGCTTCTTTAATGCTGAACAAATTCCGGATGAGAGTTAATCCCTGATGAATATTTTCTGCCCTGAACATCATCCAGCCCAATATTGTCAGGAAGAAAGTTATTGGAATAGCGATATACCGGCGTTTCTTGTAAACTTTAAGCAGAAATAGCCTTTCCAGAATCATGATTACGCCCTGGAACAGGCCCCAGATAATGAAAGTCCAGGCAGCACCATGCCACACTCCGCATATAAGCATAGTTACCAGCGTTGCTTCCATGTAAATCCATTGCTCTGCCTTCAATCCAAGATAGTAGTTTTCCTTTAATCTTCTTGATGAAGCATAAGCCCTGGGCAGGAAAATATAATCGCGCAGCCAGTTTGAAAGCGACATATGCCATCTTCTCCAAAACTCTGTAATACTTCCTGCAGTGTAGGGATTATTGAAATTTTCCGGGAATCTGAATCCCATCATAGTTCCAATGCCAATTGCCATATCACTGTAACCTGAAAAATCAAAATAGATCTGAAAGGTATAACCAAGAGCAGCTGTCCATGCCAATACAGTCGAAAAATCTTGAGCCGGTAAGGCAAAAAGTTGATCAACCTGCTCTCCGAGGACATTTGCAATCAGTACTTTTTTAGCTAATCCAATTACAAATCTGAAAAATCCTGCCAGCCGCTGATCATTTGTAATTTCTCCCCCCGAATCAGCTAAACTCTGTGAGATTTCCCCAAATCGTACAATTGGACCTGCAAAAAGCTTTGGAAACAATAAGATAAAATAGGCATACTGAACAAGCCCTTCGGCAGGTTTAACCTTTTTTCTGTAAACATCAATAGAATAAGAAATTTTCTGAAAAGTAATAAATGAAACTCCAAGAGGAACTATTGCTTTAGTTACTTGCAAATCATTGAATTTTAACAATTTAAAAATGAACCCAAGGTTGTCGAAAAGAAAATTGGAATATTTAAAATACACCAGCAAACCAACATTGAGTAAAATAATTGCGCTTAGCAGATACTTTCTTCTGCTACCTTCCGACCGAAGCATTGTAATATTTAACAAATGATCAGTAAGAATTGATACAAGAATTATAAAAACAAAAACAGGTGCCCCCCAGGCAAAATAAAATACACTGCTCAACAGTGCAAAAGCATTCCTGTACCGTTTATCAATAAAGTAATAAACAAGCAGGAATACCGGCAGAAAATATAATAAGAAAAGACTACTGCTAAATACCATTGCTACTTGTTTGCATTATTAGAAACCGAAGCCTTCAAGAAAGTCGTCCTTTTTCTTTTGTTTTGATTCATAACTTCCACAATCAATCTCTACTGAAAGAGGTTTTGAAGGATATTCAAAGTCTTCTGTGCTCAATTTCAGCGTTTTGTCTGCATAAATTTTCTTCATATACATAGCCCAGATTGGTAGCGCCATTGTCGCACCCTGTCCCATTGTTATATTCCTGAAATGAATACTCCTGTCTTCGCAGCCAACCCATACACCTGATACTAATTGTGGAGTTAAACCAATAAACCACCCATCTGAATTATTCTGTGTTGTTCCTGTTTTTCCTGCAATCGGAACATTCAGCCCATATTTGTAACGTAATCTCGAGCCTGTACCTCCTTCAACAACGCCTTTCAGTAGGTTAGTCATAAGAAAAGCTGTTTCTTCATTCATTGCCTCCTGTTGTTTTGGAATAAAATTCGCCAGAAGGTTCCCATATTTATCTTCTATTCGGGTAATAAAAATGGGTTCAATAAAAATCCCTTTATTCGCATAAGTGGCCATAGCACCGGTCATCTCAAAAACAGAAATATCCGGAGTCCCCAGACAAATACTGGGCACAGCATCTATTTTACTTGTAATACCCATCTTCCGAACCAGGTTAATCACAGCCATTGGTGAATACCTCTTCATGAGATATGCTGATACATAATTGATTGAATTCGCAAGAGCATATTTCAAAGTAACCATTTTACCATCATCTTCGTCTTCTGAATTTGAAGGAACCCATTGTGTTCCATCACCCATATCAAAACTTACAGGAATATTGGGAACCTTGGAACAAGGAGAAAATTCGCCTTCCTGCATCGCTAATGTATACAAAAATGGTTTGAAGGTAGAACCAACCTGCCTCTTTCCAACTTTTACATGGTCGTATTTGAAGTATTTGTAATCAATGCCTCCTACATAGGCTCTCACATACCCCGTTTGAGGCTCTACAGACATCATACCTGTCTGTAGAAAATACTTGTAATATTTTATTGAATCAAGTGGCGACATTAGTGTATCCCTGTCACCTTTCCAGGAAAAAATAGTCATTTCTACAGGCGTCCGGAAAATTTTCAGAATTTCTTTCTCATCTACATCATTCTTTTTCAAGGAGATATACCGATCTGTTCTTTCCATTGCCTGCCGCATAACCAAATCAATATCTGACTGCGTCATATTCCTGTCGAAAGGAGCATTTCTTACTCCTTTCCAGTGTTTAAAAAATGAAGGCTGCAATTCATTACCTAGATATTCTCTTACAGCTTCTTCGGCATATTGCTGCATTTTTGAGTTAATCGTTGTATATATTTTTAACCCATCCTTGTACAGATTATAATGTTCTCCATCAGGTTTCTGATGTTCTTCGCACCATTTAACCATGTAACCCCGCAAATATTCCCTCAGGTAAGTCGCATGACCCGAATTCTGATCTTGTGGTATGTACTCCGACATATCAAGTGGCAATACTCTTAGAGAATCATATTGTTCACCGTTGATATAATCATATTTCTCCATCTGATGAAGTACAACTTCCCTGCGTTTTATCGCACGTTCCGGATTTCTAATCGGATTATACCAGGTTGGTGCTTTTAGCATTCCAACTAAAATTGCGGCTTCTTCTATTTTTAAATCGTAAGGTTCTTTATTGAAAAATATCTTTGCCGCAGATTTAACACCAAATGCCTGACTACCAAATGGTACTGTGTTAAAATAAAGCGCAATAATTTCCTGCTTCGAATAATTGCGCTCCAATTTTATTGCCATTACCCATTCTTTCAATTTTGTGAAAATTGTTGATATGAAGTTCTGATTATCTTTCCTTGGAAATAAATTCTTTGCAAGTTGCTGGGTAATAGTACTGCCACCTCCTTTACCTCCGGCAAAAACTCCATAAAAAACCCTCATCATTGCCTTAAAATCCACACCTGAATGACTCTCAAAGCGGGCATCCTCTGTAGCAATCAAGGCATTTACAAGGTTTGGCGATAATTCATTGTAATGTACATTTGAGCGGTTTTCAATAAAATACTTCCCAATAACTTTCTGATCTGCAGAGAAAAGTTCAGATGCCAGATTACTTTTCGGATTTTCTAATTCTTCCAGAGAAGGCATAAATCCGAACCCCCCTAAAGAAATAATAATGAAAAGCAAAAAGACCATTGCAACCAAAGAAAAATAGGTCACCCAGAATTTCTTTGAAAACGACCAATTGCCTTTTTTACGTTTCATTGCAGGCATTTTTTTGTGCTGAAAATTTACTCGGTTAATGTTTCTGTATCCTGATTCCTATATCTGCAATACCTTCTAATTGTTCTTTTCGCATACCTTGCTCAATCTCAAATCGGTAAATGCCTTTCTTTGGAAATCGTATGCCTTTTTTTAAAAGTATATGACTTTCCTTTAATCTGCTTATTCCCTTTCCCAGCCACTTGCCTTCTGGTGTTGAAAGTATACACTCAATTGTGTCTCTTGCGAACTTTTTATCAGGGAAAATAGTATTAATAAACAGGTAAAGATTTGCAAAACGATAATCTGTAGTATTTCTTACATTCAGAAAAAAATCGGTAGGGAGGAGGGTATCTTCAATTTTAACATCAAAGGTAATTTTATCCTCCCGATTCCATTTTTCTCCTGTAATGGTCTTATTTTTATCAAAAACTATTCCCGACCCGCATGAATATAGAAGAACTGAGAAAATTATAAATAAAAACAAACGTAATATTGGTTTTAATCTAATAATATTCATTAGTTCGTATTCAGTTACCCAAGTAGAAATCATAGTATTTACATTCATTATGATTAATCAAACCGGGTAAGATCGTCCTGTCCAATAACATTGTCAAAATCTACTTTCCGTTCTTGTGTGAAAGCAAAGTCTTCCAGCTTTTCAGGAAATACTCCTTTAGTATTTTTCTGCTGAATATCAATTACTGCTTCTATTGGAATTGCCATGAAATTCGAAGGATCATCAGAGTAAGTATACCACATGATCTTCTTAAAAATGTCTGTTTTCTGACAGTGTGCAGTACCCCGTTTTAATTTTAATGCAACATCCGCACTTGGAAAATCCTTAAGCGCGTCCAGATAGGTATCATACTCATAATTCAGACAGCATTTCAGCTTACTGCATTGCCCTGCAAGCTTTTGCGGATTCAACGATAACTGCTGTACCCTTGCTGCATTCGTTGAAACTGTTCTGAAGTCTGAAAGCCAGGTCGAACAGCACAACTCTCTGCCACAAGTTCCTATCCCTCCCAAACGGGCTGCCTCCTGACGTACTCCAATCTGACGCATTTCAATTCTAACCTTGAATTCATCAGCTAGCAACTTAATAAGTTCACGAAAATCAACACGCTCTTCAGCAGTATAATAAAAAATCGCTTTTGTGTTATCACCCTGATATTCAACGTCATTTACCTTCATATTAAGGCTTAATGTTGAGGCTATCCTGCGGGTTCTGTGCATTGCTTTATCTTCTGTCTCAACTGCAGTAACCCATTTTTCAATATCAGTAAGTCTTGCCTTTCGGTAAACTTTCCGGATATCTTCTGAATCTGGCTTTGCATTTTTTTTTCTCATCTGAAGCACAACTAACTCACCAGTAAGTGAGATTATCCCGATATCATGCCCTGGCGATGCTTCAACAGCTACAATTTCTCCAATCTCAAACTCTTGTTCAGGTTGTATCCTGAAGAAATCTTTTCTGCTATTCTTGAAGCGTACCTCAACAAACTCAAATGTCTTGGGATTCGTCGTCAAAGGGAGATCACTTAACCAATTATACGAATCAAGCTTTGCACATCCATTTCCCATTATCCTGTTATTTGGTTGGTAGGGTCGGGGATCAGAGCAACAACCTCTGCTTATAAATTCATTCTTTTTTTCAAAGGTAATATGGGGAGTTTCTTCTAAATCACTCATTTTCTTCTAATTATAAAATAATTCAACACCACAAATCTTAACACTCTACGAAGATACATGCAAAATTACGAAAGAACCATAAACCATTCGAAAATAATTGTAATCCTTAGCCAGATATGCTAAATAATACATCCTGGCAAACTTCATTAAACTTTGTCTGGATCAGCCATTTTGAGAAGGCTCATAAACTGAAGTGAGATATCAAGCATCATGATTGTAGGATTTGCATTGCGCTCGATCTGGTTAATTGCCTTGTTTAATTCGCCCACAATCCGTATGCTATTGCCTCTATGCACAAATGGTGAGAATTTTACTGCAAATTCCAGCTCTTCACCGTCAAGGTGCAAACTGTTTTTATCTTTGTAATGAGTTAAAAGACAATCTCTTGTAAAGCGAATCGAAATCTGGAAAAATTGCTTTTGACGCTCTCTGCCCAAGCCGGCAATTTCCTCTATAAACCCCATCACCTCCGGGATTTTTGCTGAATAACATAGCCGCATCCATTGCCTGAACGACCTGAAATAATAACCCTCCTCCTCATCCCTGGCAAACCATCTGCGGATCTCAAGAAAATTCCCATCGGATAAACTGATGCATTTTTTTACTTCTTCTGGAGAATTTCCAACTTTTCCAGACAATGCCTCAAATAAATCAGTATCATTTATTTTTGGTATTTTCAGAATTTGTGCCCTGGAAATAATCGTCGACATTAACTGATCTGAATTTTCTGTAATTAGCAGAAATAGTGTCTTATCAGGTGGTTCCTCTAAAATCTTAAGCAATTTTGGAGATGCAGCATGGTGCATCTTTTCTATCATCCAGATTATCATTACCTTATATTCTGCCTCATACGACATATAATTTAACGACCTGATAATTTCACTTGCATCATATACGCTAATACTTCCCTGTTTCTTCTCGATCTCAATTTCGCTATACCACTCATTAAGGTTTACATAATGATTATGCTTGAGAAGAAAATTTCTCCATTTTGGTAGAAATTGAATGCTAACAGGCTTGACCGGAAATTCTTTAGTTCCGGCTACAGGATAAATGAAATGAAGATCGGGATGTACAAGTTTCTCATATTTTACACAACTTGGACATACGCCGCACGAATCCGACTCTCCTTTGTCCGTACAATTTACATATTGTGCATAAGCAATAGCCATTGCAAGCTTACCATTGCCTTCGGGTCCCATAAATAACTGGGCATGACTAATCCGTTGATCCAGAGTAGTTTGAATTAATCTCTGTTTTATTACCTGATGGCCAATGATTTTCTTGAATTGCATAATCTTTATGAGGTGCCAAAAGTACAATATTTTGTTATATCCTCTGATCGCTTCAAATTATCGTTTAAGTGTTTTGAATGGAGTTGTAACTTTGAATCCTTCAAAAGAATAGTTTTGTTTCAAATTCTATTCTTTATATTTGTCTGAATCATAAGAACAATCAGTAAATAAATGTTAGACGATTTAAAGCAGAAGAAAGTTGGTATAGCCGGTTGCGGAGGATTAGGCTCAAATTGTGCTGTTGCTTTGGCTAGAGTTGGGGTAGGTACTCTTGTAATTGCAGATTTTGATGTTATAAGTCATAGTAACCTTAACAGGCAGTATTTTTTCTTTGATCAGATCGGGTTGAAAAAATCTGCCGCTCTTAAGGATAATATCAATAAAATCAATCCGGAAGTTATTGTTGATGCTTATGATATTAAGTTGGACAGAGTCTCAATTCTTGAACTTTTTGCTGACTGTGATGTTATTGTGGAGGCTTTCGATTTGGCCGGAATGAAGCAAATGATTATTGAAACAGTACTTTCTGAAATGCCTGGAGTTCCCTTGATCTCTGGTGTTGGTCTGGCCGGTTGGGGAAATAATGAATCAATTTCTACAAAAAGGTATGGCGATTTGATTACCTGTGGTGATGGTCAGACGGAAGTTTCTGAATTAATGCCGCCGCTTGCTCCCCGGGTTGGAATTATCGCCAATATGCAGGCAAATATTGTTCTTGAAATATTATTGGGTAAAATCTGATTTAAACTTGAAAATGAAGATCAATTTAAACAATCGTTTAGAAGAATTTAACGTTGATTCCCTGAGCATCGCAGAACTGCTGAAATTGAAAAACTTCAGCTTTAAAATGCTCGTAATAAAAATAAATGGGAAAATAGTGAAGAAAGATGAGCATGACCTTGCAATAGTTAAGAACGGCGACGATGTTATGATCCTGCATCTTATTAGTGGTGGTTAATCAATCTGATTAAAGAGCCTCCCCTTATTCTTACGCTGGATTATTATAAAAAAGAAAGGCTGCTTTTTCGAAGCAGCCTTTCTTTTTTTAATGTGTTATTAACATCTTGCGCACAAGCCGTTTCCCTTCGAATTCTATATAATAGTAATAGAGTCCGGCTGGAAATTTACTCGTATTTATATCCAGAGCATGTTCCCCAATGGTTTCTTTCGAAGTTCTTGCAAACATCTCCTGACCTAAGAAGCTCGACATTTTGAATGTAACCTGACCAGGTTTTGGCAAATAAAATACCACCTGCGCTTTATCATTTGCAGGGTTTGGAATACTCTGCGAAAGACCAATTCCATTTTCATCCAGTTCGTTAATTCCGGTCCATTTATTCTCAAGTTTCACACATACTGTATCATTTGAACGATATCCATCATTTGATAAGTTTGTATACACGCAGAGGTAATACCAGCCAACGTAACCGAATTTATAGGGTGTAGCAAAAGTATAATCAACTTCCTGACCAGTTGCAAGAGCAGGACCAGACCATGTTTCATTTGAAATTACTGTGCCTCCTACAGTAAACGTAAGTGGAATTTCAGTAACCGATAGCAAACCAAGGTTTTTGATTTTAACCTTAACCTGTGCCTCGTTTCCAAGAATCGTCAGAGCAACCGGTTCAAGAATTGCATTAATACTTACATCATAATCAGGAGGACTTACAGGTACAAAAGTACAGCTGGTATCATTCTGGAAGTAGGTATCAAATGGGATGTCAGTATAAGCACACAAGGTAAAATCAGCTAGTGGAGACGTCATTGCCGGGAAGTTAACAGTGGTTGTCTGATCTGGAAGCAGAATTCCGTTCCATACAGCTGCACCTACAGTTATTCCGTTTAATTGATATTTAACAGGCACAATTTTTAGTGTATCCCAGCCAAAATTCTTAATAGTTACCTGAACATTTAAATCAGTACCGTATACAATTGAACCTGCAGGTGAGATGATATTAATAACTCCGCCATCATATTGAATTTTTGGTGAAGTAAGTTCAAAGTTATCAATTGCCCAGCCGTCGTAAGTTGTATTTGTATATAAGCAGGTGAAGTTGAATCTGAATTGTGTTGGTATCGCAAAATCCTGAACAATCTTCAGGTCATAAGTTGATTCATGCCAACCAGGTACGCCTGCATTGGTGCTGAATCCTAAAGTACCACTGTTATACCAGTTGGTAGCATTCTGATCACCCATTATACCAAGTGTTTTCCAGGTATTATTACTGGCCCAGTATTCAATTTTTCCACCCTCATTCTGGAAAATATGTGCCCATTGGAAGAATTTCAATGAGTCTAAGCCTTGAGTAAAATCAAATTGAGGTGTGTAAAGATAATCCGGCATATTTGTCTTTGCGTATATCCCGTCAAGATTTGTTTTCCAACAGGATGGCTGAGAATAAGCAGTATTAATAGTGCTTGATGTTGGTACTCCATGTTCCCAGTTACTGCCTTTAGAATAAAATACAGAGTAATTTGCACTATCGAATTTGTCTTCAAATGGCACATTGTAAACAGCAATACCAAATTCACCAGCAGATAATGTGTCATTAGTTCTGTCGCAATCTGCTGGTAAATCTGTCCATACCTTCAATGAATAAGATCCAACTGGAGGTAAAAACTGAGTAGTGAATGTATAATTTGTTGTTGCATCTGGCATTAATGGGTTTCCATTCATCCAGGTTTCTGTTACAGCAGGGTCATTGTTAATTTGATAATGCAATGGAATTGTTGTAAGTGGGTCAATACCATTATTTTTAATTCTTGCAGATACAGAAACCAGTGTTGTTACTCCAAATTCTCCATGAGGTGCAATTATTGAATCTACCAGCGCATCCTGGTGACATGGAATATTTATACAAAAATCGTCTATAGCCATTCCTTTATAGATTGGGCCTGATGCTGATGCATCTGAAGTAAATACAAATCGGAATCGCATAAACTCAACCTGTCCTGGTCCGGTTCCTGGTACAAATGCATTCAGTTTGTATTTTGCTTCCTTCCAGCCAATGGCTCCTGCCCATGCTGGCTGATTTGATGAATAAATGGTATTTGTGTACCAGTTTGTTGACATTGGGTCATTAATTGAACCAAGAATCTGCCATGTTACTCCTCCATCTTTACTGTATTCGAGTTTAGTACCATCATAGGCGGTCTCTGTACTACATGTGTATTTGAATGTAAGTCTTGCATTTATTGCTCCGGTCCAGTCAAATAACTGTGTAGTCAATGTAGTATTCGCCATATCAGTATATCCTGATCCGTTCAGGTTTGTAGCCCAGACATTCGGCCCTGAAGGTGCACCGTTCGGCGGAAATGCTCCCGTTGGTGCTCCAAGTACCCAGTTTGTTCCTGTTGACGTACTTGCCTGGAATTTAACAGCTCCATCGAAATTATCACAGTAATTCAACGTATCTACTGCAACACCAAACATTCCCCTGCAAGTACTGTCATTCAATGGAATTGAATCCCAAAGTAAAGTTGTCCAGGCACAAATCGAATGTTGCCCGACTGGTAATATTATTGGTGAAAACGAAACATTTGCTGTTCCTGAAGGCGCAATAGCTGTTGTCCAGGTTAACGTTACCGGAACTAAGTTGTCAATTTTATAGGTTACTCCAACAGAGTTAATTGGTAGAGTCCCGAAGTTTTTAACAACCACTGTTACTGGTAAATTATAACCCTGTGGATACGACTGAGGTGGAGTAGTAATGGATGTTACTCCGGCATCATGAGGGATTTGTGGTATAACCATTACAGTATAATCCTCAGTTTCTCCATAAGTATAAGTGCCACAGGCATGTACATTTTGAGGCGCATTGGTTTCTACAAGTACAACACGTAAGCGCGTATAGCCGAGATTTGCTCCAACCGGTACATCAAGTGTAATATTGGTCCATGGAACAGTTCCAGCTGGTCCAACCCAGGCAGTTTCTGTAGCTTCTTCAAAAGTGCCGTTGTAATTCCAGTCAACAAAAATCTTTGCACAAATAGTATAGGCTGAATACATATAAATCGGACTCAGGCTAACCGGATAGGTCTGACCTCTCATTAAGAGAATAGGTGCAACCGACTGAGAAAAATTCGTATAGGTTAAATTAGCATTTGCATTGTTAGTAAATGGGTTTGGGTTACCATTGTTGCAATTGCTCAATGTCAGATTTCCGATATCAACGTCGTATGTGGTGGTTGCTTCAGATTGACAATATGTGAACATACTGTTTACTACTGTTTTTGTTGCAGTATCATTAATCTGATTCAGGTCACCGTTAAGTGAAATCCAGGCTTTGAAATTGTAGGTCTGGTAAGCGTATAAATTCGCGGGCACGGTAAACTGATAGGATAATGTTGCCGATGAGGCAATCGGGCCTACAACAGTATTAGTTACAACGCTGCCGTTATTTATTTTGTAAGAAACATTAAAATTGGAAATTGCTTGTGTTCCATAATTTTTAATGTCAACAACCACATTCTCAGCATTTGTAAGGTTAATGCCAGAATTTGGTGCTGTAATCGAAAGAATACTGCCATCAAATGGTGGAGCCTGACCAACAAAAACTGTATCCTGAGCTCTGTTACTCTTACAACCGTTAGGTCCGGTGGCCTCTACATAATATATTGTAGTACCATACAAAACCGGTGTTGTATAAGAGTTTGTTGAACCAAGTGCAGTTCCTCCTGTTGGTGTCGAAAACCATTGTACAGGCAATGTTGATGTCGTTGTTATGGTTGTAAAGTTTCCATAAGCAATTGTTGAATTTGTTACAGCTGGTGCATAAGGAACATACTTTGAGGTAATTACCTTAGACGTAGTGTCATCAAAATGGTTAGGATCTGATGCAAGTGAAATCCAGGCCTTTACAGTGTAATTCTGGTCTGCCTGTCCGGGTACGGAAAGATTCAGAGGAGTTGCAAAAGTAAAATAAGCTGTATCACTAATTGGAATTATGTTGTTAACAGGCTCTGTTACAATAGTCCCATTGCCTTTCTGATAGCTGGCGGTAATATTGCCGTTAATTGCTGTAAGTCCTTCATTTATAATACGGATTTTTACAATTTCATTACCAAGTCCACAGCCGCTTACCGGATTCTCTATTGAAAATATTGAAGCCTCCTGAGGTGCTGGAAGTGTAATCGAAAAATCATCAAGAGAAACTCCATCATATTGTACTGAAGGATCTGAATGAAAATTGTATCTGAACCTCACTGTTGCTCCCGCGTTATTTAAAACACTTAGTTTGTATTTTGACTTCTGCCAGCCGTTGGAATTAGCAGCCCATGCTGGTAATTGAGTGGAACTTGTCAGAATATTGGTATACCAGTTTACTCCAAGTGGATCACCAACTGTTCCAAGAACATTCCAAGTTGTTCCATCTGTAGTATACTCAAGTCTGGTACCATCATAAGTAGTCTCTGTATAATAATTGAGCCAGAATGATAATCTTGCATTTACAGCATTTGAAAAATCGAATACAGGTGATACTAAATTACATTCTGCATTTGCCGAATACGCACTGGTTAAGTTTACATCCCATGAGTTTGGTGCAGAATGCGCAGTGGCACCTGTAGGATATGCGGGTGTTCCTAGTTCCCATTGTCCTGGTCCTGAACCAGTCCAGAGATTGAAATGGTCAAAGTCGTCGAAAAAGGGGAAAACGATACCTGCATAAGCAGTAAAACAATTTGTTGAAGTTGCAGGATTTGAAGCATGATTGTGGGCCGGAGAATCATCCCAGGCTTCAATATGCCAGCATACCTGGTCTGAATCTGTAACAGCAGGGATTGTAACTGCAAATGTATCAAGCAGTTGCTTTGTCATCCCTAAAATTGATTCTGGCCCTCCGTTAATGCTGTAATATATTTTAGCTGTATCAATATTGCTTGCGTCTGTAATCTTGGCTCTCTGCTGAAAAGGTCCAATACTGAATATGGAACCGGTAAGAACTGGATTTAATATTGTAATAACAGGCGGAATAAGTTCAGACGCTGCCATCGTAACCTTAATAGCATCAATCATCCAACCATAATTTGCTCCACCGCCAACAGTACCGGCATCAGACAACCTCCACCGGATTTGCGCAGTTGAAACATTGGCAATCAGTGTCGACAAATTAAACTGCTCAACTTTCCACCAGGTGTTCTGAGGAATTGTGCTCGCATTGGAAGGAGCCCAAACTGCACCATAGGAATTGGATGCAAATCTGTTGCCATTTGTCGCAAACTGACCGGTACCCATGTATTGAACTCCTGTCAGCTGAGTCCAGGTAGTTCCGTTAATTGATACTTCTATTGTTGCCTGGTCTAAAAAGTCGATTTTGCAAATCTGTGCAAACTCCAGAATAACATTGTAATTACCAACAGTGCTGAATGGTGCTGTCGTCAAATATGTTGTCATTGAGTTCTTCACCCTGCAACTGTCGGCACGCAAACTACCACCTCCGTAATGTAACTTTGTTGTTATTGCCCAATCTGGAACACCAGGGGTCGTGGATGTAGTTGTAACACTATCATTTAGACTTGGCAACTCAAAGTTTTCATGAAAACCAATAGTTTGGGCTTTAATAAAAAATGGGATGATGAGCATTAACCCAAAAAAGAAGGTAAATTTCTTCATGTTATCTGTTTTTCTAAGAATTTCTATTATAAACACACCAAATTAAAAGGGGCTAATTTACATTTTTTCAATGAAATAGCAAAACTCCCTTCTATATTTAACAAACATAAGACAAAAACTACTGCTATAAGTTGCCCGTTATTTGCATTTATATTACAAATATCAGCAAACTAAACAATCAAACAATTTAAATTGAATAAGGTTCCTTGAAGTTAGATGAAATTCAGGATTTCAGCCACAGTAAATGTACTCCCTCCTATGAAAATCAGATCGTTGGTAGTTGAATTATGCATTGCAGCATCATATGCTTTTTTAACACTCGGGTAACATGCTCCTCTTAATCCTTTTAAAATAGCCTTCCCGGCAAGAAAATTTGTATCTAGACCTCTTGGTATGTCGGCCTTGCAGAAGTAATATGTTGCCCGCTTGGGCAGCAACTCAAGAATCTGATCAATTTCTTTGTCATTAACCATTCCAAGAATGAAATGAAGATGCTTGAAGGATTGTTGACTTAATTGTTTAACCACAAGTTTTATACCTGCTTCATTATGAGCAGTATCGCATATTACAAGTGGCTTTTCCTGCAATTTTTGCCACCTGCCCATGAAACCTGTATTCTTTAAAACATTGCTGAAACCTGCTCTGATTGCTTCTTCTGATAGTTTAAAAGAAGTTTTATTAATTTCAGTTAGTGCAGCAAACGCAGTACGAATATTTTTATATTGATAATTTCCAGTCAGAGGACAATATAATTGTTCAAAAATCAATTTCTTATGGTCGTAAACATCCAATATCAAATGCTCTGCAGTTGCTTCTGAGAGTTTAATATTCCGAAGGAAATAGTTCTTGTCGGCGAATTGAATTTTCGAATTATGCAACTTTGCAGTTTCAATGAAAACACTGGAAGTTTTTCGGTGGGTTTCTCCAATAATTACAGGTACTTTGTCTTTGATTATTCCAGCTTTTTCTATTGCAATTGTTTCTAACTTATCACCAAGAAAGGCCATATGATCAAACCCAATATTTGTTATAATAGTTATAAGAGGTGAAACCACATTTGTAGAATCTAATCGTCCCCCCATACCTGTTTCAATAACAGCAATATCAACTTTTTGCTCAGCAAAGTAATGCACTGCCAGCCCAAACGTCCATTCAAAAAAAGAAGGTTTAATTTCTTCAAAGACTTCTCTGTAATTCTCTACAAATTCGATAATTTTTTCTTCAGGGATCATTATCCCATTCACTCGAATTCGTTCTCTGAATTCTTTCAGGTGTGGAGATGTAAATAAAGCTGTTTTTAATCCGCTTTCCTGTAAAACGGAAGCAATGAGATTGGATGTTGAGCCTTTACCATTCGTACCTGCTATATGGATTGACGGGAATTTAAGTTCAGGGTTCCCAAGCAGCTTGCAAATGGCATGGGTATTATCAAGATTTGCCTTATATGCAGCAGCTCCGATTCGGTGAAACATCGGAAGCTGTCTGTACATATAGTCAAGTACTTCGCTGTAGTTCATGTTAATTCTGAAGAACGAAATGGTAGGTAATTGTACCTTTTTGTTCTTCGGGAGCAGATGGATTTGCGCTGAATTTTGCTTTCCTGGCTGCTGTAACTGCCCGCTTTCTGAGTTCTTCGCTTGTTGTGTTGGTACCTTTGCCGCCAGCTTCTGCCTTTGTTACATTTCCATCTTTATCTACCCAGATTTTTACAACAACAGTGCCCTGCTCAGTAAGATTATATTCGGGTTTTGGTAAGATCTTTGACGACCTTCCGCTCAGGTCAAAGGATGGACCACGACCGTCTCCCTTACCTGGTCCAATACCATTTCCACCATTCCCCGGACCGCCGGAACCAGGCTCTCCGTAGTGATTTTTAGCATAAAGAGACCCATTCGGGTTGCCCTGATCGCCAGGTTTTCCTGTTTCTCCTTCACCATTTCCCTTTGATCCCGATTTCTTCTTATACAAAGCCATTGGGTTGGTTACCGGGTCATTAATTTTAATAACTTCTTTTACTATCGGCTTCTCCTGCTGTTTTTTCTCGGAAGTCCGTATTGCAGGAGCTTCTTCAGAATTCTGAGTTAAAATGTTCTCGTCTGGATTATTCGTTACCTGCACATTGGCTTTCTCAGTCGATTTTACATCTGCCATGTTCTGCGTTTCGACATTGATAAACTCTTCGGGTTGAATATCTCCTGTTCCCTGATCAGAGGTTCCAAAGTTTACTTCCAGCCCTGAACCTCCCCCAACCATGGGATAGGGTGGGATAGGAGTATGCAGAACTACAAGAAAAAGCATCAGGATAACTAACGCATGGAAAACGATAGTTAAAACGAGGGCTAAAGGCCTGTTCGTATTTTGCGCATCCTGGATCATCTACTGTTTTCCTGTTTTAGTTGCTAATACCATTTTGATATTAAGCCTGTTACCTACCTGGAGTACATCCACCAGATCCTGTACGCTAAGCACATTATCAAAACGAAGAATAACTGTTGGTTCTGAAATTTTTGCAACCGTTTTTTGTAATTCAACCTCAAGGTTCTCAAATGGAACCTTTGTGTTGTTAAGATAATATTGTTTATCTGCTGTTACTGAAAGTGAAATTTGTTGCTTATTAATAGCCTGAGAAGTCGCAGCCTTTGGTAACATCAGTTTAATAACAGATGGATTCACAAGCGTTGAAACAATTAAAAAGAATAGCAGGAGAAAAAACATAATATCGTTCAGAGATCCGGTGTAAACCTCTGCCGTGTATGCTGATCTTCTTCTCAGATTCATGACTTAGCCTCCTTCTGAAGTATGTCAAGAAATTCATTTGAACTGTCTTCCAGCATAAAAATTACCTTGTCAAGTAAAATATTCAGGTAATGGAAACCAGCGTAAGCAAGTACTCCGATTATCAGACCAGTAGCACTGGTAATCATTTTTTCGTATAACCCACCCGCGATAATACCAATACTGATATTGTCAGCTAAGGAGATGTTGTAAAAAATCTTGATAACACCCATAATTGTTCCGATAAATCCTAACATAGGGGCAATACCGGCAACTATTCCCAGAATCTTGAGATTCTTCTCAAGTTTCGATACTTCATATTTGCCTACACTTTCCAGTGAACGCTCTATCTCATCAATAGGTTTACCTATGCGGGTCAGGCCTTTTTCAACCATTCGCGAAATAGGTGAATTTGTTGATTTACACAATGCTTTGGCTGAATCCAGTTTGTAGTCGAAAATAAAATCACGAATGTTATTCATGAAATTCGCATTCGTTCTACTGGCCTTCTTAATTGCAATCAATCGTTCAAAGAAAAAATAAACTGCCATCAGTGAAAGTATAAAAAGCGGAATCATAATAACCCCACCTTTAATAAGCAGCTCCCAGATAGGCAAACTCTGAACCTGAGGTTGTACTGTGGTTGTCAACGCCTGTGTTGTCACTTTGTGAACTGTATCAGCAGCAACAGCCGCCGTGTTCGTGATCTGTAAAAGAATTCCCGGAATCATAATTGGAGTTAAATTAAAGCTGAGTTAAAAGTAGATATTATATGGTAGTGTTTCTCTCGCTTTTCCTTGATTTTTAAACAACTGAATGTTAATAGGTTTCTCAGCTTTAAGTGCCTGTAGATTATGATAAACTCCCATATACCTTGATTTATTTTACAAAAAATAAATTTCATTATAAATATTAAAACATCTATACCGCAAGTTATCTTTACTATTGTTGTCAAATCAGTAAGATTTCTTTTAATGAATGGATGAAAGGGAGATAATTATCGGTCTGAAAAGTAATGATCAGCTGGCCTTCAAATACCTTGTCGACCAATACAATCAGAATGTAATTCGTACCTGCCTTGGATTATTGCAAAATATTGAAGATGCAGAAGATATTGCACAGGATGTTTTTGTTGAAGTTTTTCAATCTATTCATTCATTCCGGTCAGATTCATCTCTTTCTACCTGGCTTTACAGGATTGCAGTGAATAAGTCCCTTAATCTGATTAAAAAAAATAAGAAAAAACAATGGTTGCTTAACATAGAATCCTTGTTTGCAGGTAAGAAGATTTCTGATATTATACCTTCTGATCTGAATCTGCTGCCTGATGAACAACTAATAAAAAACGAAAACCAGGCTGAATTGCACGCTGCAATTGAAAGCCTTACAGATTCACAGAAGGTCGCTTTTACTCTTAATAAATATGAGGACTTATCGTACAAGGAAATCTCTGAAGTAATGAAAATCAGTCTTTCATCTGTAGAATCATTAATTTTTAGAGCTAAAGCAACAATTGTAAAAAAAATGACTAAAAAATCCACTTAGTTTTTCGCAAGTTTTTAATAGTAATATTGTCTAATTTAAAACAGATAAAATGAAATCCGACGATTACGATATTCTAAAATTGCTTGATGAAACAATACAGGCTCAGAAAAATATCGAAGCATCACCATTTTTTTATATAAGGGTTCTGCAGAGGTTGGAAAATAGCCAAAATTCCAACACAGGTATTTCTGGCTCCTATATGAAATATTTATTGCGTCCTATCCCTGTTGCATTACTTATAATAGCAGGTGTAATTTTCGGAGTTGGAATGGTCGATTTTTCAAGCTGGGCTTCGTATAAAGAATCGCAGCAAAGTATTGTTGCTAATGAAGAAGTCTTTAATGCATATTATCAGGGAAATGTTGATCAAACTGTTTATGAGGCCTATTATTCACCTGAAATAAATGAATGAAATGGACCAGAATTTGAATAAAAAATGGATTATTTATGCTCTTGTCTTTTTACTGGTATTGAATATCAGTGCTCTGGGCACAATAGTATATCTTACGTATAGACCTCACCACGAACTACTGCCACCGGGGTCGGATGGTCCAATGGGCAAAGCCATGGAAAAGGAGCTTAATCTTGACTCTGATCAAAGAATCGCTTTTAAAAAACTACGACAGGACTTTTTTAATGAAACAAAACCAGTTCTGGATTCACTTAAAACCAAAAGAGAAGAAATCTTTAAAGGTTTATCAGAATCCAAACCGGATACAGTAAAACTTTTTAAAACCGCTGATGAATTTGGCCAATTGCATGGCAAATTAAAGAAAATGGCAATAAAACACTTTATTAATGTACAATCGGGTTGCAATCCGGAACAATGCAAGCAACTGTGCAGAATGTACAGGCAAATCCTGGAAGCAGACGGACCTGGAAGAACCAGGCCACACCGCCATAGGATTGGGGATTAAAGTAGAAACCATAGAAATCAATATTAATATCAAATGAACACAAACTTGAAATTCAGTTTAGCGAAAATGACTGGCCTGATAATGATTATTATGCTGGCAATAACATCAAATGCTCAACCTGGTGCTGACCAGGGGAATGGTCCTGGAACGGGAATACACCGGGGAGGGAACAGAGGAGATTCTACAAAAATGGATAGAAAAGAAAAACCTTTCCTGAAAATCCCCGAATTAACTAAAGAACAGGAAAAGAAGATTAAGCAAACAGGATTAAAATTTCGCAAGGAGGCTAAAAATTTTCGAAATCAGATCGCTGAAAAGCGTGCTCATCTGAAAACCTTATCCGAAGCAGATAAAGCAAATCAGGTTGAAATTGAAAAAACAATTGATGAATTAACTGCTATACAAGGACAGCTGATGAAGAAGAAAAGTCAGATGGAGCAGGAGATCCGTAGCATGCTCACCGATGATCAAAGACTGTTTTTTGATAGGCATAAAGGAGAGAAAAATAAGAAAGGACCAGGGAGAAAGATGGGTAAAGGAAAGAAACATGGATCACGAGGTCCTGGACCGATGGGAGAGGAAGGTCCAATGAAATAACTTCGCTTGTAAAAAATTAACAGAAGGGCTGGAATTTTCCGGCCTTTCTGCGTTTATGGCGTATAAATTGCACCTCCAATGTTATTTCTGATCGCTCCTGTTACAGAACTGAGAACATTAATCTCTCCCGTATACCGTAAAGCTCCCAGAAAAGCAAAAATTAATGCCTCCTTAAAATCAATTGTAAACCTATCCGGAATTTCGATGTGGATAGAATTAAGTTCTTTCAATCTGCTAAGCAAATACCCATTATGAACTCCACCTCCGCTTACCAGGAGTTTTGTATCGGTCCCGGGTTCAATTGCACTGGAAATCTGAATGGCAATGTGCTCAACAAGGCTTCGGAGAATATCCGGAACAGGGATCTTGAATTCTTTAATGATTGGCAAAAACTCAGAATAAACCCAATTTTTTCCTAAAGATTTGGGAGGTATCAACGAATAAAAAGGTAATGAATTAAGTTCCGACAGTAAAGGGATATTCAAGTTTCCTGATTGAGCAATCCGTCCATCATTATCAAATGGTAATGATAGCTTCTCTGTAAAATAATTTAATACAATGTTACAAGGTGAAATATCATAAGCAATTCGTTCTCCATTTTTTTCAAAGGAAATATTACAGAAACCACCTAAATTCAAACAATGACTGTAAGAACCAAATAAATACTTATCTCCGATAGGCACTAATGGTGCGCCTTGCCCACCAAGGGCAACATCCATTGTTCTGAAATCACATACTGTAATGAGTCCGCTTTCCGCAGCAATATTTGCACCATGTCCTATTTGTAATGTCAATCCAAGTGAGGGTTGATGGAAGATAGTATGGCCATGGGAAGAAACGATATCTGCTTTCAGCTGAAATTTTTCTGTAAATAATTTCACTAAACGGCCAAGATAAATTCCATATTCACTATTAGTTCTTGCCAAACTGAAAGCATCTGAATGCTCAATTTCTTTAAGTCTGTTTTTCCAAATAAATGGATATTCAATAGTTTCAGCACTTAAAATCTCATAAGACCAGTTGTTGTTTTTCTGCTCGAAGAAACAACAGGCAATATCTACTCCATCCAGTGAAGTCCCCGACATTAGCCCTATTGAAGTAATAGTCTTGTTGCTCATTTATTAATTTAAAGTACTTCGTTCAGAAGTTCAAGATGGATCCCTCTCGAACCTTTAAGCAGGATAGTTTTGTTCTTCATTGGGTAGTTGATAAGGTACTGCTTCGCAACTTCAACATTTTCAAATGTCTTAAAGGACAATTGCCTGTATAACCTATGAAATACGGGGCCAATCAGTATTATTTCAACATCCTGGATTTCTGAAAGTGTTTCCAGAATAGCTGAATGCTCCAGGTCTTCAGCTTTTCCCAACTCAAGCATGTCGCCAATTATCAAAACTTTATCGGTATAATTTAAGTCTATAAAGTTTAATATAGCCTTTTCAAGACTAGTCGGATTAGCGTTATAGGCATCGAGAATTAATAGGTTTGCAGCGGTTTTCATTACCTGAGAGCGGTTATTAGATGGAGTATAATTTTCAAGACTCTGAACAATTTTACTCGTAGGAGTCTTGAAAAAAATACCGCAGCACACGGCGGCCATAACATTTTCGAAATTATAGGACCCAATTAGTCTGGTTTTTACTTTCTTAGATCCATCAAATTCAAACGACAATTCCAGGAAAGGATTATTTGCAACAATTTGGCCATTAATATCTCCTTTTGAAATTCTGCCAAACGTAAATCGGGCTATTCCTTTCGAAAGTTCTAAAAGCAGTTCATTGTCGTTGTTCACGATAAGCGTCCCATTTTTTTTCCGAACCGCCTCGTAAAGTGCACGTTTTGTTTCAATTATTGTTTCACTATCTCCGAATCCTTCAAGGTGAGCTTTGCCGATATTCGTAATAATGCCATAATCAGGTGAAGAGAGTTCGCACAAATCAGCTATTTCTCCAGGATGGTTTGCTCCCATTTCAATAATGGCGATCTCAGTACTTTCTTTCAATTCAAGCAAAGTTAAGGGAACGCCTATATGATTGTTGAAATTCCCTCGTGTAGCCTGAACACTAAATGCTGATGCCAAAACAGCATACACCAATTCCTTTGTTGTAGTTTTACCATTCGTACCGGTTATTCCGATAATTTTTATTTTCAGCTTGTTTCTGTGATATTTCGCTAGTTGCTGCAAAGCAGTGAGGCAGTCAGGAACAAAAATAAACCTGTCATTTGAATCTTTTAGACCGGGATCGTCGATGATGGAATAGGATGCACCAGCTACCAGAGCTTTCTCTGCGAATTTATTCCCATTGTAATTCTCACCTTTTAGTGCGAAAAAAATTCCACCGGGTTCGATCTTTCTGGTGTCTGTTGATACAGAGCTGTGCTTTTGAAATATTTTATAGAGTTGCTGTATTTCCATAGTACAAAAAAGCCCCATTAATTCACAATTAATGGGGCTAAAATTTCTTGAATTAAAAATTAATTTCCACCTGCAACCGGGCTTCCTACCCTTACCATTGCGCAGCGGAAACCAATAAAATCTGTTGATTGGTTCTCATCAAGGAACCTCCTGGTTCCAGGGCTTAAATAATACGCCCTGTCCTTCCATGAAGCACCTTTATAGACTCTTGCATTATCATTAATCATAGATGTCATGCTGTAGTCGTACATTTGGGAACTCGTAGTTTTATTTCCTTCAGGTACTTCAGTCCAATCTTTCTGAATTGTGGAAGCAAAGTCACCATCAAGGTAATTGATATTGTCTGATTTACGATAATTTCTGCGGGTGGTTGATTCCTCAACAGTAACATCTCTCCAGATAATATGACCAAGACTATCTTTTTCAGCTATATACCCTTCAGTATCACGTTGCTGAGTTTTATATTCATTCCCTCTGAATGGCCTGAAATCAGTCATGTCTTCATGAGTTAACGGCCTGTAAACATCCATTACCCATTCGCTAACATTACCGGCCATATTATACAGGCCATAATCATTTGGCCAATAACTGGTAACAGGAGCAGTAGCATCTGCGCCATCATTAAGATTCCCGGCAACTCCCATGTAGTCACCACGTCCTCTCATGAAGTTAGCAACAAAATTACCGTAAAACTTATCATCATTGGTTCTGGTATAATTCCCGTTCCATGGATAATTTCTTCTTTCAACAATACGTTCAAACTGTGTATTTCCAATGAGGCCAAGGGAAGCAAATTCCCATTCAGCTTCGGTTGGGAGTCTGTAACGAGGTAGAAGGATCCCATCTTCCATGCGAACTTTACGCTCACCAGTACCTGATGGGTTTAGATCCTGTAAAGGTTTGTTTACCAGTCCTTCATACTGACCAGCCAGATAAGCATCGGTATTGAAGTTATTCTCGTTTAGCTGGTCAGGATCCCAATCAAGGATTCCCTGTTCAACTAAAATCATTTCATTTACCCTGTCTGTTCTCCAGGCGCAATAATTGTTTGCCTGTTTCCAGTTTATTCCAACTACAGGATAGTTCCTGTAAGCAGGATGTCTCAGATAGAGTTCAACTAGTGGTTCATTGAATGCCAGACGATCGCGCCATACCAGTGAATCAGGTAAAGCTTTACGGTAAACTTCCGGATAATCTGTTCCATAAACTCTTCTGGTCCAGTAAAGGTATTCCAGATAGTCTAAGTTGCGGACTTCGGTTTCATCCATATAAAATGAAGAAACTGTAACCCTGCGGGGAACATTATTCCAGTCGTAGTTAACATTGTCCTGAGTATTGCCCATTACAAATGTACCGCCTTCAATAAGCACAAGTCCCGGTCCGGTTTGTTGCTCGATGAAATCAACGACCTCAAATCCTCCGTTTTTAGAATTGTTGTACTCCCATCCTGTGGTAGTAGATGCCTCCTTATTGCAGGAACTCAGGCTGAGAAGTATCAACCCGGCTGCAAAACTATATAGGATGTTGAATTTCCTTTTCATATTATTCACTGTCAGTATCAGTTTACGAATCAAAAAAACTAGAAAGATGGACAGTTTATTGTCCTAACCTTTTTCTTCTTTACCGGACAAGGGAACAACCAGCTGAATGAAATCTCATGAGCACCCCCGGTAATATTGGTAAGTTTGGAAACAGTCAGATCGTAGCTATAGCCAATTTTAAAACTTGGCTGTTGGAAACCCGCCAGCAAAATAAATGCATCAGGATTATTGAAATTTTGCCTGAACCATAAACCACCTACAAATGGATAACGGTTGAAATACAAACCGTAGTTTATTTGTTGGAATTTTTGCTGTTGCTGGTATAAAATGTTTGGAGACAAAGTAGGATCTTCCTGCTGACGTCCGCCACTTCTTCTTCTTTTTAAGTCAATAATACCGCCGGCATGAAACGTAAGCTTCATATCAAGCTTGCTGGAAATATCACTGTACCATCCTTCATTTGGTTGAGTAAGGTGATGAACCGCAATTCCGGTATAGAAATAATCGCTGTTACTGAGAACAATTCCACTGGAAAAATCCGCAAAACCAATACTTAACTTTGGAGGTTGTTTTTCCATTGTTTGATTGACGAATCCATACTTTGGATCAATCATGTCGGGGAAAGTTAGCTTATCCCAGTCGAGCCTGCGTTGCATGTAGGTTGCCTGAAATCCGGCATTAAGAGTTAATTTCCTGTTTATATTCAAGCGGTAGGAATAAACCCCACTCAAATAATTGGTCGTTAGTGCCCCTTCTCCAGCTCTGTCCGATACTGCCTGAAACCCAATACCACCTGAGATTTTGTCCACGTATTGATCGTAGGACGCACTATAGGTGACGTAGGTTCCCGCGATCGATGGCCACTGGTTCCTGTAATTTAAAGCAAGGCGAGGGCAAACTGCAGAACCGGCCAATGCTGGGTTTAAATACAGTGGATTGGCATAAAATTGAGAAAAAATGGGGTCCTGCGCCTCACTAACCTCACCTAATAAGATAACGAAAGTGGCAATCAGTGCGCAGCTTAGCTTCTTGATCATATGATTTTCAACAAAAGATTAGCGAATTCAAGTCACAATATTACGAAAAATTTTAAAAAAAACGCTTTTCAAAAAAATAAATGTTCTTTCAAAATTCATAAATTTCAATATTAAAGACCACAATCAAGTCCGAAGGTTGTCTGTTATCTCAATTTTATACTGCATTACCGGAGTATTTGTTACAGCTATTTGCAATTTCAATTTTTATTTAAAACAGATTGATTTGCTAAATTATTGTTATTGAGAGATTTGATCATTTAATTATTATAAATGCGAATCAAGGGTTAAAAAGTGTGATAACGCGAAGTTGTTAACAGTCTGATTGTTAGTAAATTATAAAAATATAAATTTTATAAAACCTTAGAAATCAGTATCTTAGATTTTTGTTCCACCAATCATCATAGGATATG
>CAIXZF010000098.1 GCA_903923925.1 uncultured Bacteroidales bacterium | reverse complement strand
GGATTTTTTAATTGGTTAATCGAAAAAACAGATTTTCAAAGAGCGAGTAAAGTCAGATCCGCTAAAGGCCTACTTGTTCACGTATTTGGCAAACTAGCTGCCGCTTTTATTTACTTGATTTTTAACCCTTGATTCGCATTAATAATAGTGGAGTAAACAACCTCAACAAGAATCCAAAGCACCGAATACAAAATCATCTTTCGTGCCACTTTTTACCTTGTCGTTGACGATGATAAAAACAATATCCATTACTAGTCCTTTAAAGGTTTTGATATTAGTATCAGCCGATATTCCATAAAAGAGTATCTGCCCTTTTTACCTCAACAGATAGACCCGACAGGTGTATTACAGCGTACAATACAAATAAAGATAAAGCCAGCAATAAAATAATTTTCATGGTATTCAGCATATTTCTCCTGTAATAGCCAACAAAATAGGCCAATGCGTTCAAAGCCTTCATGGTATATGAATTTGGTTGTTAAATTTAGTTCATCTTAGTGCCTGTACTTACACAAGTTCCACAATCTTCCCCAATACAGCGAAATAGATCATTTTCCTGATCACCTTTTTTCCTATCGCCGCTTCAAGCATTTCAGCGTAGGCATCAAGTTGCCCTGCGTAAATCCCTGCAAAATGTTTTGATTTGGGATCCAATACTTCTTTAATGCTTCCGGGATATGATTTATAGTCGATAAGGAAGAGTTCTTTCTCAAATTCAAGCACAAGATCCGCCGATCCTGCGAGAATTTTAGTATCCATGCTCATTCTCATTGGCATTTCCCTGTAAGAGGCAATCGGTTTTAGTGATAGTATGTATTCCTTTGTTTTCTGAACGGCAATGAGTGTGTCGGAAACATTAACCTGACCCATAAGATTATGCCTGCCGATGATGGCCTCCACTTTAGCTGAATCTGGATTTTCGGGCCAAAGGTATAATATGTCATGCAGGCAGTTGCCAAGCAAGGCTTCATTCTCGAATTTTCCAGTTTTTATGCGGTTGTTAAAATCGATAACATACTCAACCTTAACTTCTTTCTCAGCTTTTAACCTGCTGGGAGAAACATACTTTGGATTATCCTGAAGCTTAATTCCCTGTTTTTCAAAATATATTCCCGGTTTGTATTCCGGGTCTTCATAGGCGGGACTGAAATTTTCATCAGGATCTGCCTGAACTTGGTAATTGATATTCACCGGATGATCGAACAAATCTGTTATTTGGTTGCTGACATTAGCCTGTGTTTTGCTCTTTAAGGTCCAGGCTTCATCATGCCCGCAGGCCAGGTTAAACCAATGTGAATCAATTTCTTTTAAACTGGTAGTAACCAGATAATCCCTTGCACGTGTCATCCCTACATAAAGTAAGCGGATAGTTTCATTTCGTTTTGAAGTTTCTGCCTCCTGGTAAATTTGAGACGTAAAGATATCTTCTTCGTAGCCCATTATTTTCTCCTTTCCTCCAAAAGGCCAGAAAATGAAATTTATATACCTGTTTTGCAAAGGATTTTTAATATCTAGATCTCCTTCCATTTTAACAGACATCCTGAAGAAATCCTTATGCAGAAACCCCTTATTATACTTGTAATCAAGGCTTGTTAAGATGACAAATGGCCATTCAAGACCCTTGGATTTATGATATGTCAGCACGTTTACGGCATTTTCGCTTGCCGATGCTGCCTGGTTGTTTCGTTCGCTGTTCAAACCCATCCATACTACAAAACCGATCAAACTGGAGGCGATGTTTAATTTGACACAATAATCATCATATTCCCAGGCATATTTTATCAGTTGCTGAATGTTGGCAAGCCTCTGTTCTGAATTCCCCCAGGCTGAAATGAATTTTCGCAGTTCAAGAACGGCAAACATCTTTTCAATTAACTCAGGAACGGAAAGATGTCTGGAGTTGGCGGCAAAGGATTCCAGGTTCTTAATAAAGGGATGTTCCTTTCCCCATTGCTGAAGATAATTGAAATAGGCGCTTGAATCTGCATCATCCTTGCTTGGAGCTTTTGACAGAAATGTTAGCCTGTTTTCCAGCAATGATTCGGCTGTGATTTCTTCTTCTTCCTTGATAAGAAGCATGATTTCCGTAATGGATAATGAATTGCCCTGATCGGCAATGTAATTCAGGATATTGATGAGCAGCCGGTACTCTGCTGTGGAGGAAAGGCCTTCAACAATAGCAGCTGCCTCGATCCCATTATTCAGAAGTTCAGAGGAAATTGCCTTCACCTCGGAATTTTTCCTGCATAAAATAGCGATGTCTGAAGGCTTCAGTGACCTTACTTGCTTTTTAGTCTTGTCAAATACTTTTATATCCTCAGTCAGCAATTTTTTAATTTTCTTCCCAAGGTAATAGCTGAACTGGGCTTTATTGCCTGCTCCTTTAAATTTATTAATAAAATGCCAGTGGCTTAAAGCTAAAGTGGAGGCAGCAGTTGCGAAACCTTCTTCATCTTCATTTCTCACCGGAATAAGGCTAATGGAATCTCTTGGAGACAATTCTATGCTTTCTTTTGACATGAATTTCTCTTTTTTCCATTGCTCAATCCCGCTTCCTTGTCCAAGAACATCTTCCTTGCTTATTATGGCAGGGAATGATTGATTCTCAAGCGATTTTCCAAACATTTTATTTACGATTGATACCAGGTCCGGTCTTGATCTCCATGAGTTTTTTAACAATTGGAGTCTTAGGTTGCTTTCATTTTCCTTATAAAACAATTCAAGCAGTTTACTCACCATTACAGGATCAGAACCATTAAAGCCATAGATAGCCTGTTTCGGATCTCCAACCCAGATGCTTTGCTCAACTATTTCTGCCAGTTTTAGAAAAATAGCAAGCTGAATCGGATTGGAATCCTGGAACTCGTCTACCATTAATATTCTGATCGTCTGTTTAAGTTCGGTTTCAACTTCTGGCTTGTCCAGTAGCTCCAGGAATAACGTTTCCATATCAGAAAAATCAACCAGGGCATGCTTCTTTTTATAATCCTCGAATTCTTTTAAACAATTCCCCGAGATTTTAAATATGAGCCGCATATAATCAACAATATCATTGAACATGGTGGATGACTGGTAAAACGAGCCCAACATATTCACCAGATTTTGGGAAGGGATATGAGTAGAATCCTTTCTATTTAGAATGTCGCTGGCAGTATCGAAAATATCAAGGAATACAGCATAGGAGGATTTTTTAGTGTAAAGGTTTGTTTTAAGCTCTTGCCCCGCTTTTTTTATGGTAAC
Source organism: uncultured Bacteroidales bacterium (assembly GCA_903923925.1). Classification (GTDB taxonomy): domain Bacteria; phylum Bacteroidota; class Bacteroidia; order Bacteroidales; family CAIXZF01; genus CAIXZF01. Next base: position 4,255 of record CAIXZF010000098.1, on the reverse strand, counting down.
ATTTTTATTGTCGGGCAATTGCTCAAGATATTTTATAACCTCTTCAGTTTCAGAACTAATTTTTTTTAGATCTAACTCCTTCTGATTGCCTCCTCCTAACACTGCGGATATAAACTCCAGAGATTTACTAAAACTTAATCCGTCCTCGCTTAAATCATTGATATTATTCCTTCTTGCCTCTCCTATAATTTTCTTCACATGATCTTGCCACTTGTTCGGATTATAGCTGCTGGTAAAACCTCCGTCCCAAGCCTGGAATTGAAATTTTTCGCTTAGTTCAGCTATTTTATTCAGGTCTTCTGGTGTTGGAACTGCCGAAATCGCCTGTGAAAAATAGAAATCTGTATCTTCCTCGGAAAGCTCTCTGATTTCGGGCGAGATACCGATGAGGTAGCAAAACTTCCCGATCATCCTGTATCCCACCGAATGAACAGTTCCTATAAAGGCATTTTGCAGGGCGATGGCATCTTCAGTTTTTCCATTTTCGAGGAGCTTTGTGAATGCTCTTTGTCTGATCTCCTCGGCCGCATTTTTTGTAAACGTTGTGAGCATTACCTGATCACCCCTGCATCTGCCATCCTTGATAAAACTGTATAATTTGTCGGTAAGACTAAAAGTCTTGCCACTGCCAGCACCTGCGTTAATAAAAGTTATGTTTTTCATCGTATCGCTCTTGCCTAATAAATCTTTCCTTTGAACAACTCCAGACCGCTGTATTTGTCAGCGTATTTGTTTTTTTTATCAGAATCCAGGGGAATAAGACTTCTGTCATCTGTTTCATTGAAGTATGCCAGGTCCTCAAGTTTTGCATTGTCGCCGATCTCTATATCTCCTTTTGCCAGCTCCTCCCAGCGATACGTAAATGAATTGCTAGCTTTGCTAAGTACATCTTTTTCTGAGAGTATACCTGTCACATTAACAGTAATCACGTTATTGCCAATAAAAGTATGGCGTGTATAAAGTTTCCCGCTGTCGAACATAAAATAGGCCGTATGAGGATTGTTGTTAAGCAGGGCATGATAAATTGCCAGCTGAATATCCTTTCCTTCTTCAACCTTGGTCTGATATTTTTTATTGTTTTTAGTCCATTTGAGATCGAAAATTACCTGCTGTCCTCCTTTTCGTTCAAGTACCAAATCAATTGTTCCCGCAACCTTCCCGATTCCGTCAATATGGTTTTCTCTGGAATATTCACAGCCAACTACTTTTAAATCATTCTCCCGGATTATCTCAAGAAGTGACTGAATAGCATAAGTATATTTTCTGGCCAATTCTTCATATTCGAACTTCATTTCGGTAAGCAGGAAAACAAGACCTTCTTCACGGATCTTTTCGTCGAGGTGTTCCCTGATCAGGCTGTCGGTCAGTAAAAAATTAGCATTACCTGAATACAAGTTCAGAATGGAGGCCGTTGTGGCATGGGCAATAATCCCCTTAAGTGTAAACAAATCAGGAAGTGTAAACGAGTTGCCGGTATTTAGTCTGCCCTGGTACCTGATCACCCATTCAAATGGATGCTGGATCAAGGTATCAATGCTTGACGCACTTTCAAGATCACGCCTTGTAAAATTTTCGGGATTGTTGATCTTCCACCTTAATTTTTCAGGTGGAAGTTTGGATTCTGAAGTAAAATGATAATGAGGTTTGTATTTTGTAATGATTTCAATATCTGAGATCTGGCATTGCACATCGGATTTTTCTGGCAGGAAAGATAAAATTTCTGCAATCAAAGGATGAAGAGTTGTGCTCGCGCCATTATGCTTTTCAACAATCACAAGCAAGCATTGTTCCACAGCCGACAGAATACCTCTTTTATCTTTTTCATAGATATGTTTCACCCGATGGGACGGTAAATAAATTTCAATTCCATTAAGCGTCAGAAACTCAACCTCCTCCTGGTATAAAAATGTTAATTGGTCAGTCTTGTATGTGGAATTATAACAATCAAGCCATATTAAAATCGATGGGTTGCCGAGCAAACATGCAGGACTGGCGACACGCTCGACAGTACAGGCTTGGGCTGATTGGTTGGGGAATGAAGCAGGCTGGTAAATACCTTCTATCAGCTTCATCAGTTTCATCGAAGTTATAGCTTCACCTTCATCCATTAAATTACTTAGCAAGCCTTCAGATAAGCTGCTCAGATAAGCAAATTGATTTCTTTCCTCATCACTGTGTTTGTAGATTTCAGGTAATGAATGTTTATCGGCCCAGTTTTTTAAGATTGCATAAACACTTTTAACACGGCTGGTTTCTGCAGTTTGATCGAAATTGAAATTCAGCAGGAGTTCTACTTCTTCCTGTTTGGTTTTCAATCGGTTGCGGTCACTCTCGCTTACCTCCTGATCTGAAAAATACCGGTTAATGGATTCCTTCCAATCCGAATTGTTGACACCGGGCTTTTCAATAAGTTTTCTGGCAAGATTTGATGCCAGTGGCTTTGGAATAGGTGAATAAGGACATTGTAGTAATGACAACAGGTTAAAAACGTTTAATGGTCCTGTCAAACTAACGGCAATCAACTTGAATAACTGTACTATCAGTGGATTTGAATTGTCAAGTCTGGATCCGGAGGCAGGCAATCCATTGGACATCAGATAGTAATCAAGGATTTTATTATCGTCATTAATCACTACGGGTCTGAATCCTTGCCTGATTTGGTCAGCCATCAGCTCAGCAGCAACATGATTGTCTTTCAGATGAAGAACTGAGAAAGATTGGTCTTCACAAAGGGGACGGAAATTTCCTTTATCAACAGCTTTTCCCAATAACAAACTTTTAATGATACCCAGGTTGTTGTCTTTAATACTGATTGTAGTATTTAAGTCTTTAAACTCAATATGTTCCCCAAGGCAATTGAATAATTTCCTGTAAAAAGGATGAATCTGTTCCGGATTATCATATACTAGAATTATTATGTCAAACTCATTTGAGGTTGAACCAGCAGAATTGAGTATATTTTGCCAACGGTCAGGAATTCCAAAGTGAAAATGCTGGTCACAAAAATTTTGCTCAACCAGGGCAAGTGTTCTTAATCTAAAAGGTTGTCCAACTGCATTCATATTTTTCCAACCTAAAAATACAAGGTCATCACGCCAACGAAGCAGATCCTTTGTAACTCCCATTTCATCAGTCTCGAAGGCTTTTGCATAAAATGCATCGGGATCAGTAATCAAATGACGTTTCAATGCTGCAGAATACGTGTTTGTGCGGTCAATTGTATCTGTGTAGTTTCCAGTAAGGCCAAACTCTCTCTCTAGGAAACCTAACAAACCCATGGAACCCAGCCACATAGTATTTACACTGCACTTATTATCATGGGTATGCTCCGTGTAAACACCTTCATCGAAAAACTCTGAATAATGGATTGTAATCATATTATTTACTTAAAAAAATATTCTGACATGTTGTTTAGGCTTTAACAGGCTTCATTCAATCAATAAAAGTAATAATAATCTATATATAAAAGACTATTAACTAGGTAAATTTAAATTTTTAATATCTGATACTTCCTTAGACATATTAACCATACAATGATCAATTTTATTAAACCTGGTGAGATCAATAAACTTCCAGACTACTATTGCAGATTAATAAAGATTTTCAGAAAAAAGGATAGACTCACCATAATATTTGGCAGGATCTTGGTTCCATTCAATTTGTTTACTGGCAACTGCTATTTTAAAAGCTTCAACTCTATCAACGAAACGATTTTCAGATGTCAGAAATCCTTCTTGTTCCCTACAGGGCGGTTTATAGCTTATTTTATTTTTTTCAAGAAGATTTTCAAGAATAATAAAACAATCCTGATGTCTGTGACCACAAATTATTGTGCCTTTAAAGTCGATGGCAGCACACAATATAAACTCCTTTTTTTTCATAGATAACAACTTTAATGTTAAGACTAACAGAAGCGAAGTTACATATTGTGAAGCATAATCTATTTGGGGAGTGAAACAAATGATGAATATTTTTAGTAAGCAATTATCTATTCATTACCAAAATCAAAAGTTGGCATTAAAAAACCCCTTTTTCAGGGGTTCTTTTTGGTAGGGGTTTTATCTGGCGGTTGTAGCCATGGATATGATCTCCGTTTTCTGGTCGGTGGCGATTCTTTCGGCAAGGGATTTTGCTTTTACGTAGTACCAAACTTTGTAGGCATATTTTGGTTCGGCATCAAGATCGGTTCCCAGGGAAACACTCCAGTATGGTTTTTCAACTCCGTCTTTTGAGCTCTCTCCGCAATCGCTGAAGG
>CAIXZF010000097.1 GCA_903923925.1 uncultured Bacteroidales bacterium | reverse complement strand
TGCGCTAAGGACAAATCCTTGGATAAATTTGTAAGCAATGCTTTACCATATTCAGCTTTAAATTTGCCTAACTGTTCAAACTCTACGATATATTGTCCGATTTGCCAATAGGTTTCAACCATGCTTGAGTTTACAGTTTGATAGGTAATAGCAAACGTGCATCAGAGGCTTTAATGCGTGATAAAATATCATCGAGCAAAGACGCCTACGAAAACCTCCGATGTTTTACAGGAGATAGCAGTTATGACCAGTTTAAACCAGTGGAGCCAGAATTTACAGACAATATTGATTTCAATAAAAAAAAGACCAAAAAGGACAATCCTCCTTCCAGGTGAATCTATATTTTCGTGCTAACACCGAAGGCTTCATGTATATGAAATTATGGCAGCGGCATCTTGGATTGTAATAGAATATTTATACCTCATTATTGCATTTCGTCCCAATTATTTGTTATATTTGGGACGAAATTAGACAAATGGAAAGACCAGTTGTAGAAAATAAAGTAGCAGAATCGCTTAATAACATGCCGAAAGGAAGTATCCTATTTGTGGATGACTTTTTAAATTTTGGCAATTCCGAGAGTATTAAGAAAGCGTTATTCAGGCTTAAAGAAAAGGGGAAACTTGTTCGGCTGGCTCACGGAATATACTTATATCCCAAAATTGATATTGATCTTGGGGTATTATACCCATCAGCAGAGGAAATTGCTGTAGCTATCGCAAAAAGAGACAAAGCCAGGATTATCCCGACTGGTATTCAGGCCTTAAACAAATTGGGTTTATCAACTCAAATTCCATTAAAGGTAGTATTCCTAACTGACGGCGCAGCAAGAACCATTAACATCGGTAAACGAACAATCACATTTAAAAGGACAGGTCCTAAAAATCTATTGGTAAGTGGTGAAATATGTGGACTGGTAATTCAAGCATTGAAGAGTATTGGGCAAGAAAATATCGAAGATCCAGTAATTGAAAGATTGATTGAGTTGCTGAAAAAGGAAAAGCCAGAGGTTGTTTTACATGATGCTAAACTTGCACCAGCCTGGATAAATAAAATATTAATGCGTTCAATATAATAATATGAATACAGAGTGGTTGAAGTTATCAGAAGAAAAAAGAAGGGATATTCTTAATCAGGCAAGTAACATCACTGGACTACCTGCAATAGCAATTGAAAAAGATTGGTGGGTTACTTTGGCAATTAAAGCCTCTTTTACCTTAGAATACTCATCTTTTGTCGTTTTCAAAGGTGGAACATCATTAAGCAAAGGGTGGAATTTAATAGAAATTTTCGGAAGATATTGATATAGCTATAGATAAGAAATTCTTTGGCTACGAAGAAGATATAAGTAAAAGCCAGATTAAAAATTTAAGGAGAAAATCTTGCGAATTTTTATCCACTAACTTCCTTGCTGATTTAACAAGCAGATTAACTGATTGGAATGCAATAAAAGATTGTAGGTTGATCGTTCAACCCGTCGTTGATACGGACAAAGACCCACGCATTATTGAGATATATTATAATTCTGTCTTTGAAAAATCAGATTATTTACAACAAAGAGTTTTGATAGAGGTTGGTTCTCGTTCTTTAATTGAACCAAGTTTAAACTGTGAAATAAACTCTATTATAAGTTCTACTTTTCCAAATCAAGCATATAGTAGTGAAGCATTTACAGTATCTACTGTTGTACCACAAAGGACGTTCTTAGAAAAAATATTTCTTTTACATGAGGAATTTTCACTTGACCCTACGAAGATTAGGAGTGAAAGGTTAACACGCCATTTATACGATTTAGAAAAATTGATGGACACTGAATATGGAATAAATGCCATCAAGGATATTGAATTGTATGAAAACATTGTTCACCATAGAGAAAAATTCAATGCTCTTCGTGGCCTGGATTATTCCAACCATATTCCATCTAAAATAAATATTGTCCCTCCTAGTGTGGTCATCAGCGAATGGGAAGCAGATTACAAAGTAATGTCACAAAATATGATATATGGTAGCGTATTATCATTTGAAGGTCATATTCAAATTTGTCACGGTCTGGTGTTCCGATTTTTCCAATCAGTTTACTTGAACTTCTTCCAAAGTATGTGTTTTCATTTCTTTTTATTTCGGATTACTCCTCTATTATCTTCACTTCAATCCTAAAACCAACCATCGGTTTTAGGAATTCACCAAAATCATTTAGGGTCATTTCTTTCCCATCAACACAAATTGAACATTCTTCACCATGTCCTTCTACAATATGACCCCGAAAATATTCGAAGTTCATATCGGCGAACTTGTTACCGTCATTTTCTGAAAAATACCGTTTATTCAATTCCGTTTTGATAAGTTGACGAAGTTTGACCAGAGCCATCGAAGGATCGAGGTTATCATAAGCATCAAAGGTTCTGTGTAAGTTGCTGTCTGTTATTTCAGCAGCTGCCGCACAGTATTTTACGCCAAGATCGAGTTGTGTTATCTGGAATGTGATGTTATTCCCTATGAAGTCCTGGAAGGTTTCCTGGTGGGTGGGATGGTTAATAGTGGTCATGGAGGTGGTATTATTATTGTAATTTTGATCCGTTAAAAGTTTCTGTTGAAGACCTTAAAGATAAAACAATAGCAATGAAACAGGGGAAGGTTATATTGGATATTTCAGAATCAGATAAGATTGAAATTGAACAGCTAAGACCAATCCTTGATAATATAAACAATATCGATTTAGCGACGGCTGATAAAATAATGGATGAAATCTACCATAACCAGCCGTTTATGCTTTCAGTAATATTGGGCTTTCGATTTGACCTGTTACCTGAAGAGCATGGCGAAGTCATAAAAATGGGTATGATTATCTGGGAATTCTTCAAAGATAAAAATGGAATAAAAACCAAAAGGGTTACACAAAAGCAATTTGAAAGACTACAGAAACGTAACATTTATCTTTTAAAATATCTCGAAGGCGAACCTGATCAATTCGACAAATTAAATATCACCGCCATTGATATGAATAAGGTTAAATCCAAAGCCCTTCTTAGTGTCATTTGGTTCAGATTTGAAGAAATCGTTTCACTTAAAATGATGACAGCTAAAAATAAAGGACTTGCTTTATTAGGAATAAAAAGCTTAATTGAGTGTTTAGATGAGATTTAAAGCGGAATTATGGGACTATCTGACATAAAAAAGGAACTGAAAAAACTCGACCATAATCATCTGGTTGACCTTATCGCTGATTTGTACAAGAAGAATAAAGCCGTTAAGGAATACTTCGATTTTTATATTAACCCTGATGAAAAGGAACTTTTCAAAAAGTACCAGGAGAAAGTTAAAGAAGCTTTCTTTCCAAAACGTGGATACAGATTGAAGCTTTCTGAAGGGAGATCAGCCATCTCTAACTTTAAAAAACTAGGGGTATCACCTGATCTATTGGCTGACCTGATGCTGTATTATGTGGAGATGGGGGTATTATTCACAAACAACTTTGGTGATATAGATGAACCATTTTATGACAGTATTGCTGGCGTTTATCTAAAAGCGTTAACGCTTATGAAAAAGGAGAACATCCTGGATAAATATAAGATCAGGGCGGAGAAGGTGGTTCATGATACCCGTAATATTGGTTGGGGTTTTCATGATTATCTTGGACAGGTGTATCGGGATTTTTATGGGGAGTAGCTAATCTACTTATTCGCCATCTTCAAGTTCCATGTTTTCAAATGCTTTCTGCTGTACCCATTTAAAAACTTAACGATTGCGGTTTCTTTTATGTAATATTTACCCGCTGCTACTTTCTGTTCTGCCACTAACCCATGCTTATCAATCCAATTTTGAACGGTTTGCTTACTAACATTCAAAATTTCCTTTAATTCATTTGTGGTAAATGTACTTTCTTCTTCTAAAATCCGGCTATTTGAGACTGAATGCTGTCCAGACTCCGATATTTCATGTAATATTTTACTATTTAAAGCATGAAGAAGATTTTCCAGACCATCCTTGAACTGTTCAAGCTGATTCACATCACCGTTGAACCCAGTTAGGAAGGATTCAAGATCTGATGGTTTTATTATATCAGCTTTATCAGCTTTTACTACCTGTTTTACCTGATCCAATTAGCTAGACCCAATATTTAATCTACTTGAAAGACATTCTAATTTTCCCATAACCTGGAATTTTTCAGCCAAATTACACACAAAACCCGCTTTTTGACCATTTTCTGACAAAAAAACACCAACTTTTTTAGGATAATGAACAGATCTTGAACACAAAAAAATAAGTCGCTGATATTCAGCGACTTATTGGGCTTAAAAGTTGTCCGACTAGGGCTCGAACCTAGACTCGACTGATCCAGAGACAGTAATGTTACCAGTTACACCATCGGACAATTATGCGGCAAAGATAAACAAGATTTTGTATTCCTGTCAAGGCATTCGGGCAAATTATTTTGCTGCCATTTTCGACCAACTGTCCTTTAGCGTTACTGTTCTGTTAAACACCGGTTTACCTGAAACTGAATCCAAATCTGCACTGAAATAGCCCAGGCGTTCGAACTGAAATTTCTGCAGCGACTCTACATTGGCTAAGGACGGCTCAACGAAACATTCAAGGGTTTTCATAGAATCCGGATTCATTCCATCTTTCCAGTCTTCTCCTTCCGCTATATCGTCAGGGTTCTCTTTGATAAACAAATGCTCATATAGCCTTGCTTCTGCTTTTACGGCATGCTTTATTGAAACCCAGTGGATAGTTCCCTGTACCTTTCTACCGTCAGGCGAATTTCCACCCCTTGTTTCCGGATCATAGGTACAATGAACTTCGGTTATTACTCCGCGTTCATCCTTTATCACATCTACGCACCTAATAAAATAACCATAGCGTAGCCTAACTTCTGCACCTGGTGCAAGCCTGTAATACTTCTTTGGAGGATCTTCCATGAAATCATCCTGCTCTATATACAATTCACCGGAAAAGGGCACTTTGCGGGTACCTGCAGCCGGATTTTCAGGATTGTTGATCGCATCAAGTTCATCAACCTCGCCTTCCGGCCAGTTCACTATAACTACTTTGAGGGGTTTCAGAACAGCCATGCGTCGCTCAGCCCTTTTGTTAAGATCTTCACGAAGGCAATGTTCCAGAAGAACAATCTCGATGGTATTGTCGCGCTTGGCAACTCCTACCCTGTCGGCAAACTCGCGTATTGCTTCAGGAGTATACCCTCTGCGACGAAGTCCTGAAATGGTTGGCATCCGTGGGTCATCCCAGCCGTTAACATAATTTCCGGTAACCAGCTCAAGCAGCTTGCGTTTGCTCATAACTGTGTAGGTAAGGTTTAAGCGGGCAAATTCTATCTGTCGGGAAGGGAAAATATCAAGTTGGCGGATAAACCAGTCGTATAATGGCCTGTGAACTTCAAATTCGAGGGTACATACTGAATGTGTTATCCGCTCCAGTGAATCACATTGTCCGTGGGCAAAGTCATACATCGGATAAATGCACCAGCTGTCGCCTGTACGATGATGATGAGCAAACATTATCCGGTATAAAACAGGATCTCTCATATGCATATTTGGCGACGACATATCAATTTTAGCACGTAAGACTTTGCTTCCCTCTGCAAATTCTCCGGCTTTCATTCTTGCAAAAAGATCAAGATTTTCCTCAATGGTCCTGTTGCGAAAGGGACTTGGCTGGCCGGGAACTGTTGGTGTTCCTCTGCCAGTACTAATCTCATCAGCACTCAGCTCGCAAACATAAGCAACACCTTTTTTAATTAAGGTAACTGCGTAATCGTAAATGGTAGCGAAATAATCGGATGCATAATATTCACGATCATCCCATGAAAACCCCAGCCAGTTAACATCCTGTTTAATAGAATCAACATATTCCTGTTCCTCTTTGCTGGGATTGGTGTCGTCGAAACGAAGGTTGGTTTTCCCATTATATTTACTTGCAAGACCAAAATTCAGACAGATAGACTTTGCATGTCCAATATGCAGATATCCATTGGGTTCCGGGGGAAAGCGCGTATGAACACGACCATCATTCTTATTATTCCTGAGATCCTCTTCAACAATCTGTTCAATAAAATGCAGGGATTTTACTTCTTCTTTCTCTTCTCTGTTAGCTTCCATAAGTAAAAGCAATAATTATAAATGAAGTGCAAAAATAGCTGCTTTCACTGAATTCTACCTTGAATTTTTTTTGAATCAGAAACCTTCCTGCACTTTAACTACAAAAAGATCGCCAAACTCAACTGGCTCATCAGTAGGGTTCCATGCGTATAGTTTTATCTGCTGCCCCTTCATTCCAGGTGGAACTGAGGCCGTAAAGGTGAGCAATTCCCAGCTGGTACCGGGGATTGGCCTGGCTTTATCTGTTGAACTGTAAATAAACTTTGCACCCAAATCATCGCAACAAACCATACTTCCCTTATGTTTGGAAGATTTCCTTTTGACGTAAATTTTGAAAATGTCGTAAGGCATAACATCTACAACCGAATAATTCAAACCAAAAGAGGATGATTTGTCCAAGGTAAGGCTGAATACAGGAGCAGAAATGGTATCCAGGGTTTCCGGACTGCGCTGAAACATGGTAAAAGGTTTTTTCTCATCAGGCGGATCGGAAGGCAGTATGGCATATGGTTTTCCACCATACATCATCCAACTGTGGATATAACCCGGAAAATATTTCGAAGCAGCAATTCCTTTCCTTGCTTTATCATAATCAGGAAGTTCGAGATAACGAGTAATCTTTGTGGTGAGTTTATAGTGTCCGAAACCTGCCCAATAAGAACTGCTGGTCATTGAATCATAATGAATTATACTTTTCAATACTTGCCGGGTCATGAAAGAATTATGAAAAATTAAAATGAAGAGCAAAGGTAAAAGAACGAATTTCCATCTTCTTTCAAGAGAATAGGCAATTAATGCGGCAAGAGGAATAGAAAGCAAGGCATACGAATCAATAAAACCTCTGAGACCGAAACCTCCGCCATACCACCAACACCACCAGGATAGCACTACATAAATATTCAGTGGCAGAAAAAGTAGTATTGGCAGTAAAAAAGCTTTCAGTTTCTTTCTCAGAAGGATAATTCCAAATAAAGGAAGAATCATTAGCGGAGTATATAGTAACCATCCCTTTCTGTATCCAAAAAGGCCTTCAAAGATGTGTGGGTGCCGCCAGAAGAAACCTTCATCGTTACCATAGGAGTAATAGAAATAGTGTCCGGTCATTGCTTTCCAATAGGCCATCTGAGGAATCCAAATGAGGATGGCACATAAAGCCATTGCCATTACGAGGTAATATTTGGAGAAAAAAAGCCTGATTCTCAAAATAATATCAGCAAAGGAAGTAATCCCGTAAAGTGCAAAGAAGAGTATAATCAGAATATTGGTTGGCCTGATAAGAACAATTAATCCTGTAAGTAATCCTATCCATATTGAATCGGGCAGGTTTGGTTTTTCGTGCCACTTTAGTGTAAAAAAGATAAATACTGCAAAAAGGCTGAATCCGTAAACATGGGCCATTGGAGCATCAAAACAGGAAAACCACAGAAGATTTGTTCCAAAAACGATGCTTACCAGCGTAACTACAACTGCCTTATCTGTAAAGTACTTTTTCAGAATTTTGGAAATGAAAATAAGGCCGATTATCATCCAAACCCAGGTACACAGCATAAGCGCCAGCCTGTAGGGCATTGAATATCCTCCACTGTCGTAACCAAAAACCTTTGCGGCAATATGTCCGGCAAAGAAAAACGGGGCATAGAGGTATGCCAGTCCGGCACTGGTCATTACTACGTTCTTCCCGGTTTCAGTTTTTTTCGTCCAGATTGTAAACGTATGCGGGCCCTTGTATGTGTTTACAAAATCAAGTGAAATATCATGGTAGATAAAGAGTGCGGGGAGGTAGGCATAATATTCAATAACGTCGCTGGCAATAATCCTGTCGTTGCGCTTGTATTGTTCATCAATACTAATTATTCCAAGTAGAATTAAGGCAATTAAGATGATCCACAGTCTGATATTAAATAAGTTAAACTTCATTATTTATTCAATTTGCGTGAAATATTCCATATTTAATAATGGTTTTAACAACCCTGAAGCCATCATACCACTTTATCTTTTTCCCCTGAGCTGCATTTCTTGGAAAATATTGAACAGGGACTTCTGCTACATTATTCCGTTTAATTCGGATTGCCTTAATAATTATTTCGGCTTCAAATCCGAAACGCTTTTCTTTAAGAACAATCTGTTCGAGCAACTTTCGGGTGAATAACTTATAGCAACATGCCATGTCTGTAATGTGCACATTTATCATCAAAGATGTTAATGCAGAAAATACCTTATTTCCAAAGTACCTGTTATAGGCATGTAAAGGCCTTACAATACCGGGAAGAAAGCGGGATCCATTTACAAAATCGATTTTCAGTTTCACCATTGTGTTAATGAGAACAGGTAAATCGCGGGGATCAAGCTCCATATCTGCATCCTGAATAACGAAGGTGTCGCCCTTAGAAGCTGCAATTGCAGTGTGAATTGCAGCACCTTTCCCCTGATTCTTTGTATGTCGTAATAATTGATAATCAGGCATTTCGCGGATAAAAGACTCAACAACAGCAGCACTTTTATCGCGTGAGCAATCATCAACAATAATAACTTCCCGTTTTGTAACAATTTCAGGAAAGTTTACCTCCTCCAACGATCTGATAACCTCGGTAATTGTGGTTTCTTCATCAAAGAGAGGAATTATTATTGTGAGGAACATCTGCTGGATTTAGGTAATGTAAACACTTAACGACCGACGTTTGCTGCAGTTTGGATTAATACTCAAAAATACAAATTTATCCGTCTGTCGTTAAGTGTTTTAGATAATGATGTCAGAAAGTTCCCCTCAGGCTTATGAAGATGTTTCGGCCAGCTGCATTAATTCCTGATGAGAACGTCCTGTACATTGTGTCGAGGATATTCTCCACTCCTGCCTGTACAGTAAAACGACTCGTTAATTGGCAGGACGAAGCAAGGTTTAAAGTAAACCAGGCAGGAGTCCCTTTTTCAGAAGCATACACGATGTTATCTTCGCCATAGTAATTATAATCCTTAAGCGTTTTCCATCCATTGTAATTTATGTAGAATAAAGCACTTAATGCATTTTTATGATATTCAAGACTTATTCTGCCGAACAAAGGCGGAACACGATCGAGGGGATAATCAGAAGAATCCGTTTTAATTCTTCCATAGGTATAATTTATTGAAGCAAACAAACTGAAGTTCTTACAAAAATCTGCCTGAACAATAGAAGACCCACCAAGAACGTAGGCTTTCATCTCATTTTTATTTGCCATTACCTGACTTTTTGTTCCCTCATAATCTACACTATCCATTCCATTGAAAGTATACTTACCAAGTGTTATTGCATTTTGCAGCAGAGTGGCGAATATCACATTTTCCCATTTGAAGGTTTTATTATGGTAATGCGTAAGATTGAAATCAATTCCGAGGGTTCGTTCAGGTTTAATATCCGGATTGGGGACTATAAGCATTCCGGGAGATGATTCAAAGACTTTGGCAGCATCGTCCACATTTGGAACGCGGTAAGCTGATGAGATATTCGCAGCAAATTTCCATTTTTCCTGAGGCATAAACGTTAAGCCCACACTTCCGGTGGCAATTGGATTTTTCTGATCCACACTGCTAAAAGGGAAACTGTAAAAACTGGTATCAGCATAAGCCACATGGAGAAAACTATATCCAAGGCGAACACCTTCACTCATGAACAATTTCTTTGAAATATCCCATTTATGGTGGCCATAAATACCTGCACTCCACATATAATTATTTCCGGCAGGATATCTGGTATCGAGAGGAGCAAGTTCTCCGGTAAGAATGTTGTTTGTATTTGCTCGCGATTTCAGCGTATTAAAATTAGCATCGAAGCCCAGGCTGAATTCCTGTTTGTTCTTTTTGTGTGAAGCATCAAGGTCAAAACCATAAACATTCACATATTCATAACGGTTATTGCGTTGATTGTTTCCAAATTTTCTGTCATGCCGGCTTTCTTCAACATATTGATAATGAATTATGCTGTGAATATTCTGAAATAAACCATCACAAGTATGATTAGTTTCAACAGCTGCCAGCGCACGTAACTGTGGCCCATAATACCATTCTGCTGATTTGAGCCCAGTTCCCTTGGGATCTGTTAATCTATCATACCTGGGAACATCAGATGAGTTCGAGAACTGCAGATTAAGCAGATGCGTGGTGCGTGCCGATTGCTTGAAGATAAGTTTCTGCATCAGGTCGTACTGTTTATAAGCACTGAATTTCTGAAGGTATTTATTATCCGATAGAACAAGAGAATCCTTGCCATTTATTCTATCTGCATAATATGGCCGCTCTCCGAATTCTTTATCAAAAGGATTGGCATTTATTCCCATTATCAAATCACCAAAACTACTGAATGTCAATGAAGTAAGAGATCCGAATTTAGTGTTTGAAAGTATGAAATCTATATGAGCGGTTTGTTCTCCATTAACTGTTCCGAAACGAAGGAAAGCATTGGTCTTTGTAAAAGGCTTTCCCGCCACAGTTGATAGTTCAGGCTTTCTGGTAAAAAAGAGCATTGTTCCACCCAAGGCATCCGATCCGAATTGTGAAGATGATGGCCCATAAAGAACCTCAACATGATCGAGAACCGACTGATCAATAGTAATTACATTCTGAAGGTGACCGGCACGATAAATAATATTGTTCATCCTCACACCATCTATAACAAGCAACACCCTGTTCGCTTCAAATCCTCTGATATTGGGGCTTCCCCCACCCTGCTGACTCTTCTGCACAGTAACACAAGCAGTAACGGCCAATAAATCTGCAGTATTCCTTGCATTAATTGTTTGAATTTCTCTTAATGAAATCACCTGCATCTGCTGAGGTACATCCTTTTTTAATTCTTGTACCCGGTTGGCATGGATGACCATTTCATCCAATAGAATTTTTTTAGAATTATATGCTGTATCCTGTGCTTTAATTCCCTGATATTCTATTGTTAACAGAAATAAAACTGAAATAAATATATAGATTTTTTTCACGCTGTTTGTTTAATTAACTTATTATTGAAATATGCGAAAGCAAAAGCCTGATCTATATCCTGATGATAAGACCTGTAGCATCTATAAAAATTTAGTTTTAAACTAACCTGGGTGGTGGTGAAAGCACTTCTCCTACCTGCGTAAGCGTTAATTGGGCTATTTCACAATACTTAAGAACAGAATCATTTTGAATATCACGAAATTCAAACTTATTAAACGCAAGAAAATCTGCTCTTAAAAGTTTCATTATTTTGCCGGGCATATGTCCGGAATCAGGAGAATGGTCTGTTTTCTTTAATTTTTCAGAAAAATCAGCCACAAGCCGTTCCTCGTCAATATCTCTTAAACAATAAACCAGGATACTGTCACTGTAAGTTACCGTTTTTATCACATCAAACCTTTTTCCATTATATCTGAACTCAGAGGTATCACCATCAAGACATTTGAAATCGGACAGGCTAAACTGAAAAGTCTCGCAATTGGCTGGATTGTTGCGAATCTGCCTTTCCATCTCCATTGCAATCTGAATCCTGCTAATCTGATAATATACAATTAGCCCTCCACTATTGACAAACAACATGGCCAGAAGAAGATATGCTATAGTTTTTTTTATCCTCATAAAAAATTTACAATTCCTTTCAAATACCTTATTGGGCAGAAAATGAGAGCTTAATACTTTTTGAGCTGTATTTCGACAATGATTTATCGAAATTAACACTCAGATTCAGAATGTTTCCTGTCTGATTAATAACAGTGGCATTTTCAATTGTAAGCGGTTTACCTCTAAGATTAACAATTTTCAGTTCATTGGAGGAGCCAGAAAGACCCTCAACTTCAATTTCATAGTAATTATCTTTAAAAGAATCATTAATTATCCTGAAATGAGTCGAAACATCTCCGGGTTTAGGTTCAGGAACAACAGGGAGAACAGAAATCCCTCCTGTTGTTTCAATTTCTACAGTTGTAAGGTTATTCAGGTCAAATATTGAAGCTCCAATTACTCCATTTTCTGTGTTAACCTTTATCCCCTTTTGCGGTTTCCCATTAATCTGGTAACTAACAATATCAGCACCTGGAAATAATCTTGGTGCAAATCGGACTGAAATCGGAGTTTTTGACTCAGTTTCAAAAGTAAACTTGTACTTTCCGCTACTTTTCTTCATTATCATAGAGAATCGCTCAGGACCTACCTTGATATTATTTACAGCAACACTATCCCAATCAGCCGGAAAAGCAGGAACGAGCTGTACCTGATTAAACTCAGCAATAGCCTGGTATCCAAGCATACCTTCAATTGCAGGTTGAATAACCATAGTTTCAGACCAACACTGCTGAGGACAAAATCCTGATGGTTCATATTTTTCGCCATTCATTACTTCCTCAACAAAACCTTTGGCGAAATTCTTATGAATAAGCAGATTGTTCATTAAATGCATATATCCCTGAATCGGCCGGTAATAGGCGTATTCAGCAAGTGAAGTCCATCCGGTAAAGAGTGGCCATACACTGCCATAGTGGTAACCCTCAGGATTATACAAAGGACTGCTTTCTTTAAGTATACGCATCCCCCAATCTGAGGAAAAGCCATTACCGGCATAGTGTCTGAGCACCTTATCAACCTTATCAGGCTCGGCTAGCTTTTGAAGCAGAAAAGTTGCCGGAAGAACAGTCACTTCTTTTACGTATGTTCCGTCCTTTAACTTTCCATAGTTGTAAAAACCTGTTTCTTCGTTCCAGAAATCTGTGTTTATTACTCTTGCAACCTTAATGGCTTCGTCCATATAGAACTTGGTCAATGAATCGAGTTTCAGGTAGCTGGCCATAATAAATGATTCCCTGAGAGCACCAGCCCAGCATGATGCAAGATAAAAAGTAGTGTGGGCGCCATATAATTTCCCACCCTCTATCCATCCATGTCCAACATTTGTATTTTCAATGAGATGATCGCCGTCTGTATCTGTTGAAAAACAATAATCAATCGCATGTTTAATTTGGCCCCAGTTTTCCTTTAACCATGCACTGTTTCCCGACTGACGCAAGTATTTCCCGCACAAGAGAATAAATAATGGTGTGGCATCTGCCGCATCATAATGAACAGCACCAGAAGTTGTAAGTTCATGATAGATCTTGCCATTAAGGTCCTGATATTTAAGAAATTGATTTAAAATAAGGTTAACACTGCTATAATCCCCATAATCCAGCATTGCCATACCACTCCATAAGGCATCTCTGCCGAAATACCATGCGTATCCCGGTCTTCCACTGATTTTTTGCCCCCCATCCCAGCCCTTGGCAGTTGTTCCATATCCTGCTATCAGGGAAGTTCCGATTCCATTTGTATATACCAGAGATCTCGCAGTACCCAGCAATGCCCAGCAATATCCTCTATTGAAATCGGGATCAGGTGATGAAATAGTAAGGCTCTTGCTGATAATTTCGTTCCAGTACTTTTTTGTGCTTAAATATAATCTGACAGGTTCTTTTTGTGTTCTTACATAGGCAAGTTTGGTTCGGTCGTACCCATCGTTTGAGGCTGACAGAACAACAGTGAGGTCATCCTCCAGCTTAAGCTGGTATTTCAGCATGGAGGAAACCTGGAATTTTTCGGTGGCAACAGCTTTCAAACTACCTTCAATAAACTTAATATCCTCAAATCTTCCGCATATTTGTTCAGTTGGCTCCCTGTCAGCACCAAGAATTACCATATTTTTTTCGCTGCTGTCAATTATCACATGAGCTTTAAGCCCGGAATCCCATGTATATTGAATATTCCCGCCGGTTTTTTCGGAATAGGGCCACATCTGCCGCAGGCTGGTATTGTATTTAATAATAATTGAAGCTGTTTGTTTTCCAATGTATTCATAGCGAATGATCGTAACAGCTTTATTATTTCCGGTGATAATGGTTTCCTTTAAACTACAGTTTCTTAAAAGATAATCACGCATAAAACACTCTGGTCTTACTGTTATTTGAGGTTTCTCTTTGCTTAGCCATAAAGGTTCTGTCGACCCTTCGAACAGTAAGCCAACTTCATAATCTCGTATGGCCATAAACGGATGCGCCCAGACTTCTTCTATTCCACCTTTCTCCTTTCCCATGCAGACCATTCTGTTGCCGGCCACATTCCAGGGGTCGTTGTTACCTTCAGGATTATGAATACTTAAAGAATCATCTTTATAAATCCAGAAAGCGGGAGCAGGAGTACTAATGGAATCCGACTTCTGATTGAAACCACTTATCGTTTTGGCTGTGTACGACCAATATTTCGAACTGCTGCTGCTAGCTCCCCCATTCAGATAATTCAGTGAATTCTCCAGAAAACGCAGCAATTGCATCGAATTAAAATTGCTTATTGAAAATACGGTATAGGCACCAATGCAAAGAATTTTTCCTTTTCCTAATGAATATTCCCAAACAAGCTTGTTATTCTCTTCAAAATTGATATATGCCCAATTAATACCAATAACACGACCAGAAGGTACGTCATCACCGAAGTAACCATTTAGTACAAAGCTGGTGTCCTTTTTAGGATTCTGAATATAGGCTCCGCCAAACAAACCATCAAACAAAGGGTGTTCATGATAAGCATGGAAACCAGATTTTCTACCATAGCCCTCATCAACCGACCATCGTACTCGTCGCTCCGGAACTTTTGACTCAATACCCAGGATTTTTATTAATCGTACGGCATCAAGGGTGAGGAGTAACGTTCCCCCATTTTTTACATAATTGTGAATAGCCTCAATATTTTTTTTCTTTGTCAGCGATTTGTCAAACTCAGTAGTATCAGGCTTATGATACCATAAGATTTGTTTATCAATCAAACTTAAGGGGTTACTTAGCTGATCGGCTGTAATTACAGTGTTCGAAGTATCAACTACCTTATTCAGGGCATTAAAGGCTTGCTGTTGTTCAATTGAACAATCGGCTAAGGCTTTTAAGGTTAGAAAGCCAACTGCCGGTTTTTTATTCTGACCATAGGTTAGACTAAAATTGACGCATAGCATAATAAAAAGCAAGATTGCTGCAAAGTCATGAATGAGTTTGTTTACAGGCTTCTTCAGGAGAGGAAGTATCCTTTCAGAATTCATAGGATTTGAATATTACATTAAAGAATTTCTATTCTTTAGTTGTTTTTGGTGAGAGGTTGAATTTTTCGGGATGGCGTGCGGATTTCTTTCTATAAAAATCCTGAATAATTTCAAAATCTGCATTAAAATCATCGGTTGGTGTAAGTATCAAACCACCAACACCACCTTCTTTCTTTTTATAGTCAAGAAATCCCAGAACTACCGGTAATTTAGCTTTCTGAGCAATAAACCAGAATCCTTTTTTCCAATGATCCTGATATTTACGCGTTCCTTCAGGTGTTATTACCACTACGAGGTCGTCGTATTTGTCAAATAGATCTGAAACATAATCCACCATATTGTTCCGTTTTCCACGGTCTACGGGAATTCCCCCCATAGCTTTCAGCAAGCCAGCAATCGGAAAGGTGAACATTTCTTTCTTAATAAGAAATTTTACAGGGACATTTAATACAGAAAAGCCAAGACGGCCAAGAACAAAATCCCACATGCTTGTATGGGGAGCCATAATTACAATGCTCTTTCTGAGGTGGTAAGGGTATTCGCCCACAACTTTCCACCCGGCTATCGTCAGAATAAATTTCGAAAGTAGTTTAAACATAATGGGAGCGAAGATAAAAAAAGCTTGGTAGAATAACAAAAAACGGGAACTTGATCGAAATGAACAGGTTCCCGTTTTGTTCGTTGCACGCCTTAGCAGGCAACGTACACCAAATTGCCGTTATTACGACTGATCCATCTCTTGTAAGCTTCAGAGACCTCTTTCTGTGTCGGTTTGCTGGTACTTCCGGCTACTTGCGTCTCCGGGTTTCCAACTCCCCTGCTTTTTTCAAGCTGGCGCAGTTGACCTGTAACTTTATCTTCCACCTGAACCTGAGTCTCTGCGATTCTCCACTTATGGGTATCCTCGGTTCAACCCTGTGCGCTTCCGGACTTCAGAGAAACATCTATTTCTAAACTTTCCCCTTTATTTCAGCGGTTCTCCCTTAGGTTACTTTGCCGAATCAGTCCTTCCCTGCCTGCCCTTTATCTCTCGTCTGGTGAATCAAAGATAAGGCGAACAAAACCCCAAAGTCAAGAAATTTTGCATTTCAAAATAAACCAAAAACTAACAACAGATATTAACAATTGTTGATAAGTCCAATTTATCCAGTATTAACAGCGATCTAAACAATTTAAATCAGCATAAGCAATTTTAAGGCGGTCAACAATCGACTTCTCTCCTTCCCTTACCCATATGCGCGGATCGTAATATTTCTTATTCGGTTTATCTTCACCATCCGGATTGCCAAGCTGTCCCTGGAGGTAAGCACTGTTTTTATTATAATACTTATGTACTCCTTCCCAGAATGCCCACTGTGTATCAGTATCAATATTCATTTTTACAACGCCATAGCCCAGCGATTCTCTGATTTTCTCAGGTTCTGAGCCTGAACCTCCATGGAATACAAAACTTACCGGATTTTCAGCAGTATTGAATTTTTCCATGATGTATTTCTGAGAATTTGCAAGAATTGCAGGTTCTAATTTCACATTGCCTGGCTTGTAAACTCCATGTACATTGCCGAAAGAGGCTGCAACCGTAAACTGGTCGCTGATCTGGCTTAGTGCCTTGTAGGCAAAGGCAACGTCTTCAGGCTGAGTATATAATTTTGAACTGTCAATATCAGAATTATCCACGCCATCTTCTTCACCACCCGTAACGCCAAGTTCAATTTCAAGGGTCATGCCAATACGGGACATCCGTTCAAGGTACCTTTTACAGGTATCAATATTTTCGTAAATATCTTCCTCACTTAAGTCCAGCATATGAGAACTAAAAAGTGATTTACCATATTTTTCATAGTGTTTTTCACCTGCTTCCAGAAGTCCGTCAATCCATGGTAACAACTTTCGCGCTGCATGATCGGTATGAAGAATGACGGGAATACCATAGAGTTCTGCTACCTGATGCACATGCAATGCAGCTGCAATACCTCCGCTAATTGCTGCTTTCTCATTTGTATTTGAGACTCCTTTACCAGCAAAAAAAACTGCTCCACCATTAGAAACCTGGATTATTACAGGTGAATTTGCTGTTTTTCCGGCTTCCATCACAGCGTTTGAAGAATGAGAGCCAACAACATTAACGGCTGGAATTGCAAATTTGTTCTTTTTTGCTATTCTGAAAATTTCCTGTAAATCACGACCGGTCACAACACCGGCAGAGATATTGTCAAGTAGTTTGTCTGACATATAGTATATTTTTGGGTTGAGTTTATGTATTATAAACAGAATAATCCGGATTCAGAATGTACTGAATCCAGAGGACTTCTGTTTATGCAAAACTATAATTTTTTTATCAACGTAACAAGGTAACAGAACCAGTAAGTTTATTTTCTGAAGGAGGCTCACCGCGGCCCAAACCTTTATAATAAATTACATAAAAATAGGTTCCATCATTACACTCACTGCCATTATTAAAATTCGTTCCATCCCAACCTTCTTCTAAATCAATAGATTCATAAACCTGTTTTCCCCAGCGATTAAACACCATCACCTTATAGTCTATGACATCTCCTGTAACTTTGGGGAGAAAGCGCTCATTTTTACCATCGCCATTCGGTGTAAACACATTCGGTATCCATAGCTCGCTGCAAGGTTTTATAAGAATAGAATCGGTTCCGAAACAGTTGTTTTTACCAACACTAACCCAATAAATTCCGGGTTCAGTAACTTTAAAATAACGCTCTGATGATCCATTCTGCCATGTATAGAAAACCGTATCAGGAAGGTATCCTCCGGCATCAAGCATTATACCGGCATCGTCACAAAGCCAGGTACTGTCGGCAAGTTTAACTTTTGGTGAGTAAATATACGTTACGTAAGCACTATCATTCATTACATTGGCACATCCGGTAATTTGATTTACTGCCTGGATCTGATATGTTCCTGAATCGCTTTTTGTTCCGAAACTGAAAGGAAGCCCTGTTCCTGTATAAGGGAAGCCATATAGCTGGCCATTAAGAATAAGCTGATATTCAACTCCGATTTCAGAATTTGTAAGACCGATAATTGTACCATCGCCAGCATCACAGATTATTCCACCACCGGTAACCTGAAAAGGAGTTGGAAGCGGACTCACAACCAATTGTCTGATTGTATCATTTGTACAATTGTTCTGATCGAGAAAGGAGTAGGTAATAGGATAAGTTCCCGCTCCCAGCGGCACAGGATCGAAAATCCCTGAAGTCACACCGGGACCAGAATAAGTCCCTCCAAGCGGATTGCCTCCTATTAATGTTATCGGATCTGCATCTTCACAAATAATCGGGAATGACAGCTGCCCGACAGGAGTAAGGCTTTGCACAAAAATTATTGTATTCACTGAATTCGAGCATCCCTGGGGATCGGTATAGGTATAGGTTATTGTTTGGTTGCCCGTAGGAGTGTTTTTCGGATTGAAGTAGTTACTTACAACACCAGGGCCGGAATATACTCCTCCTCCCGGCGCACCACCAGATAGTGGGATAGAATCAGCATTCGCACAAATATTTGATAACGGCTGCTGAGATACAGTCGGCGGCGGAACAACAAAAATCGTTACCTGAGTATCTCCTACACAGGTATTTGAGTCAGCCCACGAATAGGTAATCGTATGATAACCGGTATCAGCAATAGCCGGGTCAAAGACATTCCCTGAAATTCCAGTACCGGAATAAGTACCACCAGTTGGAGCACCTCCACTTAATGCCAGCGGTGTGGCACTTAAACAGATACTATCGAAAGGCAATTGGCTGACAGATGGAGGTCCAAAAACAGTAACATTCTGGTTTGCAGAATTTGTACATCCACTGGCGTCAGTATATGAATACGTCAGTTGATGAACACCAATTCCGGCAGCTGAAGGATTAAAAACACCAGTAGTTACTCCTGGTCCGCTATAGGTTCCGCCTGGAGGTAATCCGCTGGTTATTGTAAACGAAGTCACATTGTCACAGGCCGGGGGAACCGGGCCAAACTGTATTGTTGGCAGAGGGAAAACTGTTATTGTGTTTGTTCCTGAATTTGTACAATTATTTAAGTCGGTAAACGTATACGTTAAGGTTTGAATTCCCAATCCAGCATTGGCAGGATTAAAGGTATTTCCAGTTATACCGGGGCCTGAATAAGTACCGCCGAATGGCAATCCTCCAAAAATGCTTACAGGAGGTGCATTCAGGCATATCGGACTCTGGCTCGCAAGAGTAACAACCGGAAGCGGAAAAACTGTAAAATTAGTTGTTGCTTCGTTTACGCAGGTATTGCTGTCGGTATAGGTATAGGTTATAACTGTTTGCCCTACTCCTGCAACTGCAGGATTTAAAGAATCGCCTGTTACTCCTGTACCGGAAAAAGTACCTCCTACCGGATTTCCACCAGAAAGAAAAACTGAAGCATAATTTACACAGGCGGGCGCCTGAACTCCGAGGCTGACAAAGGGAAGAGGAAAAACAGTTATTGTTTGATTAATCGAGTCGCTGCATCCGCCAGTTACTACAACCTTATATTTCAGTGTAAAAGTGCCAACACCGGTCAGAGACGGATCAAACATCCCGTTTGTAACACCTGGCCCACTGAAAGTACCACCTGCAGGAGAACCACCTGACAGACCAACAGGGGGAGCTGTTACACAGATCCCTGGTATTGCATTTACAGTAACTATAGGTTTCTCGAAAACTGAAATAGTTGTTGTAGAAGAGCCAAAACAAGAATCAGGGTTATACCATGAATAGGTAATAATATTCACACCGATATTCCCAAGTAAAGGATAAAAAATACCTGCCGATACACCTGGTCCGGAATAGGTTCCACCAACTGGAGTTCCACCTGTTAGCACAATTGGAGACTGGTCTTTACATATTTCCAAAGGAAGAATTCCTGTGGCAACAGCAGGTTCAAAATTATTAACAGTAACACAGGCAACAGTAGATTCGAGGTTAACATCCGTTACAGTAACACAGTAAGTTCCCTCACATAAACCTGTAGCGGTCATAGTTATCTGAGCCTGCCCGTCATTCCAGCTATAGGTATACGGAGGTGTTCCCCCGCTAACATTAACTGTGGCAGTTCCTGTACAGGTAATCGGAGGCTGGGGAACACAAGTGGCATTGCAATTTCCATAAGTAGCAGCCGATTGAGTATTAATCACCCATGCTCCACCATCAGGATTACGTTTGTAGGATAAGCCTGTGGATGCATTACCGTTATCAATATAGGTCTTTCTGCTTGCAGGAATGCTCACATATGAAGGAAGCTGTCCGGTAAAAGGACAATTTCCGGGAGGATTGCAAGGATTACCATTCATTAATGAGTTAGTTGTACTATTCCAAGATATTGCATCCTGTGGTACTCCATCCCTGTCGTAAAAGGCAAACCACCCCCCTGAATCAGGAAACCATAAGCGAAAACCTCCTCCAATACATACACTGTTACCCGTATTTACAATTACTTCAACCGTTCTTCCACCATTGGCAAGCAGCAGGTTTGCAGGAACTGCCGGGGCATTAATCCCTCTTACAACAACAAAACCCCTTGCAGGAACAATCGTACCAGCAGGCAATTCAAATCCACCTCCCCAGTTTCCGCCATCATCAGGGGCATTATTCCCCAGGAAATAGCATGAAATATCAACAGGCTTACATTGATCTGGATTGTAAAGTTCTATCCATTCTCCCGATTGAGGCTGAGAATTCGGGCCCGTCCCATAAATGGAACCATTTCCGGTAGTTGGTTTAGTCATCACCTCGTTAATGAGAATTGATGGTCCAACATAATTACATCCAAAGCCATTACACACAACATTCTGGGTAGTTGTCAACTGAACTACGAGCTGGGCCCTTGAATGAAGTCCCGATATAATAAAAAGAAACAAAATGTAATAAGTATATCTCATAAATCACATTTAATGACGAATTAACCTAATACTTTAAAGCACAAATATAACGAAAATAAGACCTTATTAATTGACAGGCGTTGCCTGAGCAATGGTTGAATTATTAATTAAAATCAGCAACTTACATAGACATCTGGTAATCAGGCAAATAATTTAAACTTCTGCTTTTCTTTTTTTTACTAATTTTGGCATCCCATTATATGATTTTCTGCCCATGGACAGTCATTCTTTGTATGCTCTCTTGTTTAGTTCTTTTATTGGGAAAAAAGTCCTGATAATTGGTGATGTTATGTTGGATACGTATTTGTGGGGAAAAGTTGACAGGATTTCACCAGAAGCCCCTGTTCCAGTAGTTGCATTACAATCGAGAGAGAACAGATTAGGAGGTGCTGCAAATGTAGCATTGAATATTCAGGCTTTAGGCGCAATCCCTGTACTTTGCTCAGTAATTGGAAATGACAATCAGGGCGATATTTTTTTGGAATTACTTCTAAATAAAGGGCTTAGTACTGAAGGCATTCTGAAAAGCAAGGAACGTATTACAACCATAAAATTCAGAATTATTGGCAATAATGCTCAAATGTTGCGAGTTGATGAAGAAATTATTAACGACCTTTCTGAAAGTGACGAACATCTGTTTATTAAGCATGTAAATCAGCTTATTTCAACCGAGAAACCTGATGTATTAATCTTTCAGGATTACAATAAAGGAATTCTTACTGAGCATGTTATTTCTGCAATAACTTCTTTATGCATTGAGAATCAAATTCCAACATGCGCTGATCCTAAAAAGAAAAATTTCAGCAGTTATAGAAATATCACGCTTTTCAAGCCCAATCTGAAAGAATTAAAAGATGGGCTTAAGACCGATCTCAATGTAAACGATCTGCAAGGACTTGACAAGGCCGTAATGCATTTTCAGGAAACTCAGAACATTGATTTGTTAATGGTTACACTCTCTGAATCTGGCGTTTTAATCCGGAAAAAAGGTCAGGCAGAATCAGTTCAGATTATTCCCGCACATAAGCGTATGATAGCTGATGTTTCAGGAGCTGGTGATACTGTAATTAGCGTTGCCTCTTTATGTCTTGCATTGAAATGTCCTGCTGATCAGATCGCTGTAGTGGCTAATCTGGCAGGCGGGCTGGTTTGCGAGCAGGTTGGAGTTGTTCCTGTTAACAAGGTTAAACTATTGTCGGAGGTAACTAAATTACTTTAACAATTATCATTCAAACAATAAATATCATTCTAAATGGCCGGTAAAAAAGAAAAAGTTCGTGATATGTTTAACGGTATTGCCGGCCGCTATGATTTTCTTAATCATTTTCTTTCTGCCGGAATAGATAAGGTATGGAGAAGAAAACTCGTTCGGATGGCTGAAGAATCTTCTCCGGAGTTTATACTCGATGTTGCCACAGGAACAGGCGATCTGGCTATTGCACTTGCGAGAATTAAACCATTGAGAATTACCGGACTTGATATTGCTGTGAATATGCTTGAAATTGCAGCAAAAAAAGTCAAGAATTTAAACCTGGATCCTATTATTAATTTTGTACCTGGCGATTCCGAACAACTTCCATTTGAAGATAATTCTTTCGATCTAGTTACTGTAGCATTTGGAGTTAGAAACTTTGAAGACCTTGATAAAGGGCTGTCAGAAATGCTCAGAGTTCTCAGTCCAGGTGGCAAGGTTCTTATTCTTGAATTTTCTACAGTAACATCATTCCCGCTAAATTATCTGTATAAATTCTATTCAAGATTTGTATTACCCATACTTGGAAGACTTATTTCAGGGCATAAAAGTGCCTATACCTATCTGCCTGAATCCGTAAAGGCCTTCCCATGGGGAAAGTCATTCCTCGAACATCTTGGCAAAGTTGGGTTCATAAAATCCTCGCAATTAAGACTTTCCGGAGGTATTGCAACTATCTACTCAGGAATAAAGAAATAATTATTAATTTTGCAGCCCTTTTTAGGGAAACAAAATATTTGGTACTTAAAAGCCGTTAAAAGCAACTATCTAATACTATTCCTGCTTGCTTTACAGAAGAATTGCGATCCTTGTTTTTTCTACCGCCATACTGATTCCAGGTATGTTCAGCGAATTGTCTGCACAAAAAAAAATGCCGGAGAATTTACCAAAGTATGATTATGCTCCTTATCATTTCGGGTTTATAATCGGATTGAATTCCATGAACTTTGTGGTTAAACCAATAAAAGAATTCAACCAGCAGGATACGATCAAAGCTGTTTCTTCGCAGGCTGAAATGGGATTTGATATCGGTATTGTTACAAATCTTCGAATTGGAGAACATTTCGACCTGCGCTTTATTCCTACTTTGGCTTTTGGCGAACGTACCATGCTCTTCACCAGAACACTTCATGATACTATTTATTTCGATACTAAAAAGAAGGTGGAATCTACCTATCTCGATTTCCCTCTTGAACTAAAATTTAAATCAAGGAGGCTCTATAATTCAAGAGCTTATGTTTTAGTTGGAGTTAAATATAGTATTGATATGGCCTCACAGGCAAATAAAAAGGCAGCTGATGATGAGATAAGGATTAAGCTGAAAAAAAACGATTATTCTTTTGAAGCAGGCGTGGGATTTGATTTTTATACAACGCATTTCAAATTTGGCACCGAATTAAAAATGGCCTATGGTATTCGTGATTTACTTGTTCATGAAAGCAACATTTATGCTCAGAGCATGGACCGGCTAAATTCCAAAATTTTCCAGTTCACGTTTACTTTTGAGTAAATCAGGGTCTTACAATCTATTATGCGAAAAATTATTGATATAAATCTCCCGCCTCAACAGGTATTCGGGGAGAAAAATCTGATACATCCTGTTTCGAAATTTCTGAGAATTGACAAAACTGATATTGGAGGAATTAAAGTTCTGAAACGATCTATTGACTCAAGATCAAAAAATATTCTTGTCAGAATGCGTGCCGAGGTTTTTATCAATGAAGAGTTTACCGAAGCTCCCATAAAAAGAACATATAAACAAAGTTCTGATAAACAAAGAGTTCTTATTGTAGGCGCAGGCCCTGCCGGCTTATTTGCCGCTTT
This sequence comes from uncultured Bacteroidales bacterium, assembly GCA_903923925.1. GTDB lineage: Bacteria > Bacteroidota > Bacteroidia > Bacteroidales > CAIXZF01 > CAIXZF01. The sequence goes on along the minus strand of CAIXZF010000097.1, from coordinate 83,286 downwards.
AAAACTTCTGGAATATGGCATAAAACCTATTATTATTGAAAGAGGCAAGGACGTTCATGCCAGAAAACTGGATATTGCGAAATTAAACAGACAGCAGGAAGTTAATATTGATTCTAACTATTGTTTCGGGGAAGGTGGAGCCGGTACTTTTTCGGACGGAAAACTTTACACACGTTCGACCAAGCGGGGAAATGTTCAGGAAATCCTTGAAACGCTTGTTTATCATGGTGCAACAAAAGATATCCTCATCGACAGTCATCCACATATCGGTTCCGATAAGCTCCCGCCTGTTATTGAAAAAATGCGGGAATCTATTCTTGCTGCCGGTGGTGAAATGCATTTTTCGAAACGCGTTACAGAGGTAATTATTTCGAATGGAGAAGCATGTGGGGTTATCGATCAGTATGGAAATAAAATTAATGGAAAGGCGGTAATTCTGGCAACAGGACATTCTTCCAAAGATATTACCGATATGCTGATCCGCCAGAATATCCTTATCGAATTCAAACCTTTTGCCATGGGAATTCGGATTGAACATCCGCAGGCTTTAATCGACAGCATTCAATATCATTCAAAAAACCGCAGCCAATACCTTCCGGCAGCGTACTACAGTCTTGTTACCCAGGTCGGAGGGCGTGGAGTATTTTCGTTCTGTATGTGCCCGGGCGGAACCATTGTTCCAAGTGCAACAGACGGCGGACAAGTGGTAGTTAATGGAATGTCGAATTCAAAAAGGAGTTCGCCTTATGCGAATTCAGGAATAGTAGTTCAAATTGATGAAAAAGATCTTACTAAATACAACAAATATGGGCCTATAAAAGGTCAGAAACTTCAGGAAAGCATCGAAAACCTTGCCTTTCTTGCTGGGGGATCCTGCCAGAGGGCTCCAGCTCAACGACTCACCGATTTTCTTGATGAAAAAATGTCACCTCATTTACCTGACAGTTCTTACTTCCCGGGATTGACCTCCTACCCTCTTCACCAGTTATTACCGGGCTTCATTACAAAAAGTCTAATAGCCGGTTTCAGGGAATTCGATAAAAAAATGCGGGGATATATTACTGCTGAAGCAATACTAGTGGGTGTCGAAAGCCGAACTTCTTCTCCGGTCAGAATGCCAAGAAACGAAATCAGCCTTGAGCATGTTCAGGTTAAAAAGCTGTTTCCCTGTGGCGAAGGTTCTGGATATGCCGGTGGAATTGTATCCTCTGCCATTGATGGTGAAAGAGTTGCAGAATCTATAGCGTCTCATATTTTTTCATAAATTTGGATAAACATTTAGAAACTTTTTATGCAGACAGATCTCAGCAATTCCAGGAAGGTTTTAGATGCCCTTATCACCAAAACCTCTCTTAAACAGCAGGTTTATGGAAATACTTATTCTGTTTTTCAGGATTTCAAACAGCTTGTAAAAGAATTTGTAGAAGAAAATAAAGAAGAGGTAGTTAAGTTAAACCCTAACATTGCTTTAGACTACACTGATAAAGGAGATTTTGAAATCGAGTTAAAATTTGGCGGAGATGTTCTTTTTTTCCTGATGCATACAAACATTTTTGAGTTCTCGCGGGATCATGAAATTATGAAAACATCTTATATCAAAGATGATCCTAAAAGATCCTATTGCGGAATGATCACCATTTTCAATTTTCTGGCGGATTCTTTTAAATACCACAGAACAAACGATATCGGCTATCTGATTGGCAGGGTATTTATCAATAATGAATCTCATTACTTTCTTGAAGGGAAACGAGAAATTGGCCTTCTGTATAACAATTTCCCTACTTCTATTATCAGTAAATCTGCTGTACGACAAATCATTGAAAGTGCAATGATGTACACTATCAATTTTGATTTATTAACACCACCATATGAAAATATGAAGGAGGTTAGTGTTTCTGAAATGCAGTATACCATTGACAATATGCCTATCAAAACAGGTAAACGCTTAGGGTTCAGATTCTATGCTGATACCGATCAAAACATTTAATTGAAGATTTTTTTAAAAAGTTTTGGAGTTTTTAAAAAAAGAAGTAATTTTGCACTCCCAAAATCAAATGGTCCGTTCGTCTAGCTGGCCCAGGACGCTAGGTTTTCATCCTAGAAATCAGGGGTTCGAATCCCCTACGGACTACTAAACATTGTTTAAAAATGGCAAATCATCAGTCAGCATTAAAAAGAATCAGGTCGAACGAAAAGAGGAGAATCCTCAACCGTTATCACGCAAAAACCATGCGTAATGCCGTGAAAAAGTTCAGAGGTCTTACCGAAAAGAAATTAGCAGAAGAAGGCCTTCCAAAACTTGTTTCATTGATCGATAAGCTTGCAAAAAAGCGTATTATTCACAAGAATAAAGCAGCAAACCTGAAGTCTTCGCTTATGCTGAAGACCAGAGCAATGTAAGAAGTTTCATAAGTAATTTGTAAAATCAGGGTGTTGCCTTCCGTAACGCCCTTTTTTTATTTACACTCCCGCCGAATCAGCATATCTTTACTTTTTCAAAATAACTTCAAATGGAAAGTGAAGAATTTATCCGTTATGCCGGTATGTTTGCTCAATGGATGGCAGATTACCTGTCCAATACAGGAAGTTTTCCTGTTAAAGCTGATCTTAGCCCCGGAGATGTAAAAAAGAAGCTCCCAATAAATGCGCCGGAAACCGCAGAAACCATTGATGCAATATTCTCTGATTTCCAGAATCTAATACTTCCGGGGATGACCCACTGGCAGCACCCGCAATTTTTTGCTTATTTCCCCGCCAGTAACAGCGAACCTTCTATTCTGGCTGAAATGCTTACTGCAACTATGGGGGCACAATGTATGGTATGGTATACTTCACCAGCAGCGGAAGAACTCGAAGAACGCATGATCGAGTGGCTCAGAGATATGATCGGACTACCAAAATCGTATACAGGTGTAATTCAGGATACTGCATCCACAGCAACACTGGTTTCTATTCTTACTGCCAGAGAAAAACACAGTAACTGGTCGATAAATAATGATGGATTCTCCAACGGAAAAAAATACAGGGTTTATTCTTCTGCATTCGCTCATTCATCAATAGACAAAGCAGTAAGGATAGCAGGTATTGGTATTAATAACCTGGTTAAAGTAAAATCCGGACCCGATTTTGCACTGGATCCGGACGAATTGGAGAAAGTAATACTCACGGATATCAGCAATGGTTTTCATCCTCTTTGTATTATAGCAACATTCGGAACAACAGGATCTACAGCAATTGATCCCCTTGAAAAGATTGGAAACCTTGCCATTAAATACAATTGCTGGTTTCATGTTGATGCTGCTTATGCCGGCACCGCACTTATTCTTCCGGAGGTTCACCCACTGGCAGCTGGCCTTGAACTGGCAGATACAATTGTTTTTAACCCCCATAAATGGATGTTCACAAATTTCGATTGCTCTGTTTACCTGGTAAAAGACAAAGAGGCGCTGACGAAAACTTTCGATATTATGCCCGATTATCTTAAAACTCCTCACGATAAATTGGTAAACAACTACAGGGATTGGGGAATTCAACTCGGACGAAGGTTCAGAGCACTTAAACTCTGGTTTGTAATTCGTTATTATGGAATTGAAGGGCTGCAAACTATTATTAGATCGCATATTGCAAATGCAAAATGGTTTGAGAATACTATTCAGGCAGATCCTGACTTTGAACTATTAGCTTCTGTAAATTTCGGACTTGTTTGCTTCCGTTATCATCCTGATAGCATCAACGATGAATCAGAACTAAACCTCCTGAACGAGAAGCTGCTTCTCAAACTCAATGAAAGTGGAAAAATTCTTCTCACCCAAACCAAACTCGATGGGAAATACACAATCAGGATGGTGGCCGGGCAATTAAAATCCTCCCTTACTGATTGGAAACAAGGCTGGCAGTCTATTAAAGAATTCTCAGAAACAATTGGATAAACACTTGTCCCATTCGGTTAAGCTGGTTCTGGATTTTCATTTACTGGAATAGCCGAAATGTCTGTCGTTAATTTGTAATTCTTTGCGTTCATTGCACCTTCTTTGCAATCATTGCGTTAAAAAAACAATAGTACACTTCCGACTTCCTTGTTGATTTGCATCTAAAAGGTATGAACACCTACGAACAAAAAACAACAATAAAGAGCTGGGCAGAAGAAGACCGGCCCAGGGAAAAGCTTTTACAAAAAGGGCGTCAGGCACTTACAGATGCCGAACTGCTTGCAATTATTCTTGGTACAGGCAATAAAGAGGAATCTGCAGTAGATCTTGCAAAAAGAATACTCGGAGAAACACAAAATAACCTCATCGAATTATCAAAACTTTCATATAAGGAACTCACTAAAAAATTCAAGGGTGTAGGTCCTGCTAAAGCAATATCAGTAATAGCCGCTCTTGAACTTGGAAACAGGAAAAGAGCTTCAATAGCAGTTCAGCGGGAAAAGATCTCATGCAGCAGAGATGCATATAATCTACTGGTTTCCATCATTGGAGATAATGTTTATGAAGAATTTTGGATCCTTATGCTAAACAGGGCAAATAAAATTATTAGCTGGAAGTGCATCAGCGAAGGTGGTATTTCCGGAACAGTAGCGGATCCAAGAAAGATTTTTAAAACAGCAATCGAACATAATGCCGCATCTATCATTCTTTCGCACAATCATCCCTCAGGCAGCCTGAAACCAAGTGATGCTGACATTAAACTTACACGTAAACTAAAAGATGCCGGAATTCTCCTTGATTTACCTGTTATTGACCATCTGATAATTGGTGACGAAAATTATTATAGCTTTGCAGATCAAGGTGAACTTTAATTGACTTATCTACCTGATTTACAAATGATTAAAATTTTTACAGTTATAGGCGCCCGGCCACAGATTATTAAAGCAGCCGCTTTAAGCCGCATTATTAAAGAAAAATATCAGGGTCGTATGCAGGAAATTATTGTGCATACAGGGCAACATTACGACAAAAATATGTCTGATATTTTCTTCGAGCAAATGGGAATACCTCAACCAAACTACAATCTCAACGTTGGCTCAATGAGCCATGGCCAGCAAACTGCCAGAATGATTGAAGGAATTGAGGCATTACTTTTAAAAGAAAAACCTGACTTTGTAGTAATTTATGGTGATACGAATTCAACTCTGGCAGCGGCTATTGCCGCCTCCAAACTTCATTTCAAAATTGCACATATTGAGGCGGGGTTACGCTCATTCAATAAATCGATGCCGGAGGAAATTAACCGCATTCTTTCAGATCATATTTCAACATTGCTTTTTTCTCCTACAAAAACAGGTTATGAGAATTTATTAGCTGAAGGATTCAACCCAAATTGCACACCTCCATTTACAGCTGATAATCCCAAAATATATCACTGTGGCGATGTAATGTATGATAACATGTTGCATTATACAGCTGTGGCTGAAAAGAATTCTACCGTTCTTGCCGACAACAATCTGGAATCCGGAAGATTCATTCTTGCTACTATCCACCGCGATAACAACACTGATAATCCGGATCGGCTAAACAGTATTTTTAAAGCTATTCTACAGTCTGCAACCAAAAGTGGCTTAAAAATGGTTCTGCCCTTGCATCCGCGGACAGTTAAACTTTTACCGCAAAATTTAACGTCTGAATTGTTGATTGCAATTAATGAAAACCAACGGATTAAAATTATTCCTCCTGCTTCATTTTTTGACATGATAGTTCTTGAGAAGCACTGCAGATTAATACTAACCGATTCAGGTGGAGTACAAAAAGAAGCCTGGTTCAATAAGAAACCCTGTATTATTCTTCGGCCCGAAACAGAATGGAAAGAAATTGTGGAACAAGGGGCAGGAATTATTACTGATGCTGATTTTCTCCGGATAATTGATGCCTTCGACCATTTGATTACTAAAAATGATATTGAGTATCCGCCCATTTTTGGGGATGGCAGTGCTGCTTCTTTCATTTGCAGAGAGATCTTTGCCTCCGCTTGATGGTACTAATCTACAGTGATATAGAAACTCCAAGGTTGCATTTTACCTGTGAACTCATCTTTATGAGATTATTGGGTATTGGGTTCAGAATAAGCAGTAATCCAGTTGAATTCAATAACTCAGAGGGGCCCAAAATAAACTATAGCAGTGAAATTTTTCCCGGCAGCCTGCATATTTTACCTTCTGGTTTAGTATCCGAATCAGGAATCATTCTGCAACAATTACCTATTGGCCAGCACGAAGGGTTTCCGACGCTATTTCCAAATAACGGAAATACTTCTGATTACCCTTTCGATTTGTTCGCAGCAGTTTTTTTCATGACCAGCAGGTATGAAGAATACCTTCCTCATACAGCAGATAGTTACGGGCGTTTTCCTGCCTACGAAAGTTTAGCTTATAAAAATGGTTTTCTTGAAGTCCCGATCGTAAACATATGGTCACTAAATCTTGCTGGATGTTTAAAAAACACCTATCCTGAAATTACATTCAACAGGCAGAATTACAAATATTTGCCTACTATTGATATTGATATTGCCTTCAAATACAAATACCGTTCTTTGTTTAAAACCATTGGAGGAACTGCAAGATCAGTTTTACATGGTGATATTCATGAAGTATTAGAAAGAGTTGCTGTATTGCTCAATACAACAAAAGATCCATTCGACACTTACAATTTTATCTATTCAACTCATCAGAACTACAAGCTAACATCAATCTATTTCATTTTACTTGCTGATTATGGTGGACTGGATAAAAGTCTTTCTCCCGATAAGGAGGAATTCAGAAATTTTATTTTAAGTCTGTCAACTCATGCTTCTCTGGGCTTACATCCTTCGTTTCTATCAAATTCGGATTCACGTAAATTCAATAGAGAAGTAGCATTGTTTAATTTCATTACTGCATTAAAGCTGACAAGAACAAGACAACATTTTTTAAAGCTTTCACTGCCCGATACTTATAGAATGCTGGAAAAAGCAGGTGTTAAAGAAGACTACAGCATGGGGTTCGCCGATATTCCAGGATTCAGGGCAGGAATTTGTATTCCATTCCCATTTTACGATCTGAAGCTTGAAAAACAAACAAATTTAATGCTCTATCCACTTGTACTCATGGATGGTACACTGAACGACTATCTTCATCTATCTGCAGATGAGGCAATCAGGCGATCCAAGGTACTTATCGACAGAGTAAAAAAAGTTGATGGAACAATGATTACGTTATGGCATAACGAATCTTTGAGTGAAACCGGACGTTGGAAGGGATGGAAAACAGTATATGAAGAACTTGTTGCATATGCATCAAATATAGACATCATATGAATGAATCTATTCGATATCTTACACATAATCAAATAGATAAAAGACAATGGGATCACTGTATTGAATCTTCAATTAATCGAAAGATTTATGCCTGTTCCTGGTATCTGGATATTGTTGCAGGTGAATGGGATGCACTTGTCGAAGGGGACTACAATTCCGTCTTCCCCCTTCCATACAGGCAAAAAGCAGGCATAAAATACTTATATCAACCTCCTTTTACTCAACAACTTGGAATTTTTAGCAAGAATTTACTCACTGTAGAATTGGTAAATTCATACCTTAAATGCATCCCTGCTTTTTTCAAACTTATAGAAATTAATTTTAACACCCTAAATAGGTTTACAGAAACTGGGTTTTCGCTTACAACGAATTCAAATTTCGAACTTGATCTGATTTCACCTTACGAGGACCTCGCAAAAAGATACTCTGAAAACCTGAAACGAAACTTAAAGAAGGCTTCAAAAAGTAATATCTCTTTGATAAATTCACCTGAAATTCGGGATATAATCAGGATTTTTGAACAAAATAAAGGAAAAGACATAAGTGTTTTCAGAAGGGGAGAGTACACAATTCTGATGAATCTTATGAAAAAAAGCATTGATTCTGGCATAGTTTCAGTTAAAGGTGTTCTTACATCAGAAGGTAAACTCTGTGCCGGAGCTTTTTTTCTTGAACATTTCAACAGAAGTATATTCCTGTTTTCTGCAACTGATACTAAAGCAAAAGAAGTTTCTGCCATGCCATTCCTGATAGATGATCACATCAGAAAATTCGCAGGTATTGAGCATACACTTGATTTTGAAGGCTCCAATAATGCTGATCTGGCAAGGTTTTACAAAAGTTTTGGGTCCGTAGAGTGCAATTATTTTTCAATAAGCAGAAACACGCTTAGTAATCTTCATAAGTTTGCGTTTAAACTTTATAAAAAATACAGGTAAACAATTGCTTAGAACTCAACAACTTTGTTTTTTGCAGATTTTTGCTTAGGTTTGTTTCCGCAGTGAAAAGTACTACGCAGCATAAAAAAACTGATCATGATCAAAAACCTTGGTAACCATAATTCGGTGCTGAACCAGTATATTTCTGAAATCAGAGATGCAGAATTACAGCAGGATAGTATGCGGTTTCGCCGCAATCTTGAGCGGATTGGTGAATATTTTGCCTATAAAATTAGTGAGGTATTAAAATATGAGAACAAGGAGATTACTACATCTCTCGGTGTTGCTCAGGTACCGGTTTTAGCTAATTATCCGGTTCTGGCTACTATTCTTCGTGCAGGCTTGCCGCTCCATCAAGGCATGCTCAATGTTTTCGACAGGTCAGAGAATGCGTTTATTTCTGCTTACAGAAAATATGAAAAGAATGGTAATTTCTCAATAGCACTGGAATATTGTTCAGCTCCCGACCTCGATGGAAAAGTCTTGATTATTTCAGACCCGATGCTTGCAACCGGAGCATCCATGGTTCTCGCTTACAAGGAACTACTGCTTCGGGGTAAACCACTTCACACTCACATTGTTTCTGCACTTGCAAGCATTGAAGGAGTGGAATACATTAAACGGAATCTGTCGAATTCGGCAATTACGCTTTGGGTTGGCGCAATCGATGATGAACTTACAGCTCAGGCATTTATCGTTCCAGGTTTGGGTGATGCAGGCGATCTGGCATTTGGCAAAAAAGTATAGAAACCCATGATACATCCTCTTATTATTGAAAATGTCCGGATTGCATTAACTTCCATAAGAACTCACCTTCTAAGAACTACACTTACAGTCCTGATTATCGCCTTTGGAATAATGGCTCTGGTAGGAATTCTTACTGCAATAGATTCCATAAAATATTATTTGAATGATAACTTTACCATGATGGGAGCCAACACCTTTTCCATCAGGAACAGGACTATGCGGATTCATATCGGAGGAAATGCGAATACTCCCCGGAATTTCCCGCATATTTCATACGATCAGGCAATAACATTTAAGGATGAATTTACTTTTCCAGCAATCCCATCAATTTCCATTTTTGCATCTGGCGCAACAACTATTAAATTTCAATCTCAAAAAACAAACCCGAATGTTGCAGTGATGGGCGGTGATGAAAATTATCTTATAACATCCGGGAACACCCTGAGTAAGGGACGTAATTTCTCCCCGAACGAACTTATTTATGGATCAAACGTGGCAATTCTTGGCAATGAAGTATGCAGCAGGTTGTTTAAAAAGAAAGAAGACCCTGTAGGTCAGATTGTATCGATTGGACCCGGAAGCTACCGCGTAATTGGTGTTCTGAAAGAAAAAGGTTCAAGTATGGCATTTACCGGCGACAGAGCCTGTATCATCCCGCTTGCAAATGTCAGGCAGCGCTTTGCCAGGCCCAATATGTCTTTCACAATAAATGTAATGGCAAGTAAAACACAGGATATTGAACCCGGAATTGGTGAAGCAACAGGTATTTTTCGGAAAATCAGAAAAGTGCCTGTTGGACAAGAGGATGATTTTGACATTACCAAAAGTGATAACATAGCAGAGATGCTCATTAAAAATATCAGATATGTTACAATGGCTGCAACAATAATTGGTTTTATTACCCTTCTTGGAGCTGCTATAGGACTCATGAATATTATGCTGGTTTCTGTTACAGAGCGCACGCGCGAAATCGGTATCCGGAAGGCAATTGGTGCAACCCGAAGTACAATAAGAAATCAGTTTTTAGCAGAGGCAATTGTTATAGGACAGATAGGTGGTTTTCTTGGGATAATTTTAGGGATTGGAATCGGAAACATTTTATCTTTAATTATTGGAAGCAGTTTTATTGTTCCATGGATGTGGATTATCATGGGCGTGGCTCTTTGTTTCTTTGTTGCTGTAGTTTCCGGAATTTACCCTGCCTATAAAGCATCTAACCTGAATCCAATTGAATCGCTCAGGTATGAATAAAAAAAATGAGTGTCCCGATTTAGGACACTCATTTTTTTTTGCAATTATTTTTTCTAGTGTGAATAGATATTTGAGGAAACTCTGTAGCCAGTTAAGTTTTTGTACCAGTCTGTGAAGTTTGAACCACTTGATTGTGTCCAGGTTGCAAACTTTGTGTATCCTGTAATCACCGGCGCTCTTTCAATAGGATAGTCGAATCCGTCGAACACATTTAATGCCCATGGCAGGTTGTTCTTCGTTCTGTAATATCTTCCAATCGCTGGGTTACTGTCGTCATTTCCAGTTCTGAACAAGGCCATATTTGCAAGTGATGTTGGCGGCATATCCGGTAGATGAACTTCGCATCCACGGGTTTCGTTAATGATTATGAAGGGATTGTAAGGTGGGGTTCCTAATTCAGACTGAAGCACAGCAGTTGTAAAAGGGATATCAATATTTAATGTATCAGGGACTACATAAATTGCTCCGGGAGTAGTATTCACTCCTGTTGTACCTCCGGTATACGGCAGGGTTTTGTATGCGTTATCGAATACAATAACAGTTGCCTTAGTTTGACCTGCTTCCAGATTTTGTGAATTCAGGGTTACAAAGTTTTCCCGGATATCAATACCAGTAACATTACCAATTTTAGAATTAACAACTCCGAGCTGAACTCCAAATCCATTTTTAAAACTCGCACCATAAGCTTTCAGAATGTATTTCGCTTTAATATCAACAACCTTATTCTGTGCGTTAGTAATTTGATTGATATTATAGTCAACAACCATATCATTCATGTCATAATCCCCTTTATTTGGCCAGAGGTCCTCGAAGGCCAGAGATGCGTAATTTCCTTTTGAAGGATAGTAGTTATTGAAGGCTTTATTCGGATCATTTGGGTAATCATCGAATGTATTAGCAACACCATCACCATCAGAATCAGGTGAAGTATAGGTTATTGTTGGATAATTTCCGGATTGGATGGCTGTTACAGGATTTGATTTTGCATAGAAAACTGCATCGTTAAAATCGTTATCACTTCCTGCATCACGTTTAAGATCTTCAAATCCAATAAGGGCAATATCGCGGCCTGGATCACTAAGGATTACATTATGCTGCCTAAGGGCAGGATTCGCTTCAGGATTAAAATTCGGATTTGAATAATATGTGTAGAGTCCACTTATAGTATTTCCTTTAAAACCATCTGAAAATAAAACCCATCCAATTCCTGTATTAGCAGGGAAGGTACCGATTTTAACACGGTTCCCGCTATTCAAACCTCCGCCACTTCCGGTAAAAGAAACATTCGGGTAAATGATTTTCACTACACTAATATCATTTACACTGGTAGGTGGATTGCTGAGATTATATTGATAGAATCCTAATGTATTCCTGTATCCTGCCCCTTCATGAACAAAGGTAACCCATACATCAGAAAGTTGTGTAATTACAAGATCTGTCTGGTTTCCATTTGCCAGGTAATTTGGATGATAAGTAGGAACTGGCTGATATTCTGGCAAAGTAGCATTTACATCCTGCAATAAACTTGCTGATATCGGATCATTCGGCAATGAAAGGTAAGAAGGCACACCAAGAGAATTATAGGAGCCCATAAACTGCATAGTCCAATTTGAATTCTTTGGAACAACAGGTGTAATAAACGGACCCGCTGAAGATTTTTTACTGCTGCTTCCACCAAATGTGCAGGAAACTGTTCCATTATCAATAGGTACTTTCAGGAAGCTTGGCAGCCCAATAAAGCTGGTACCGATAACTATCTCAGTGTAATCTGCTCCAATTATACAGTTCGTGTTAAGGTTTCCATTCGCATCTGTTAAGGCGCTCATTATAACTGTTCCACCAGAATCAGGATAATTTGTGTAAATATCCACCCTTACACCTGGTATTGGCTGATCAAGATTGTCTTTCGTATTTATATTAAAAGCTACTTCAACTTCGGTATTAAACCTGAAAGCCGGACTGGCAATCAAATCATCCATTGAAGTAATTGTTGGGTCGACGTACGTCTCATTGAAGTTCTTTCTACAAGAATTCAATATAAATAATCCTGCTAAAGCAAGGAATAAAATGTAGTTCTTTAGGAATAGTGTTTTCATGCTAATTAATTTTAAATACTATTTACAATTTACGTGCCATATTTTTAATTAACTGTTTTTCAACTACTTAAAAAATCGACCTTTATTCAAGAAGTTCCCGTTTTGGAATTCTTTTCCCATTTTGGTACTTTGTGTCTTTTTGAGACTGTGTTGTGATATTACTTTGAAATAAGCTGCTGAATACCTATTAGTTTTTCATATCGCGTTCCCGGCTCCTGGTAATAAACAAAAATTGAATATACATTTTTAGTCTCGAAGTGGTTTCCTTCTATATAACCCACATCGGCAACCTTACTTCCATTCTCTAGGAAAACATACTGGTAATTATAATAGCCCTGCTTTAAATGAAGCGTAGCCTGGTATTCTTTCCGTTCAAAATTGTAATTCATCATGGCATCTTTTGAAAGTTGCCAATTGGTGCATTCGCCCATCAGGTATAGGTTTCCGTTTGAAATATAGGGAGAGAAGGGTAGTGTGAAATGAACATCAACATAATCTGCATCAGCATCGGAATCATCACTGTCGGTAGTTTTAACCAGATAACGACCGTTAATATCATCATCGGTAACATAAACTTTTGAACTCCGCCGCTCATCCTTCATGAGCCAAATGGAATAAAATTGTCCGCTGGCATCGATACGGGCCGTGCGGTCGCTAGTGTATTTAACACTTTTAATGTCGAAATGCCTGAATTCATTACCCCCATCGAAGACATTTCCGTTGATATGATTGTAATCAAGCTCACCTCCTTTTGTCATCAAGGGTTTGAGGTTTGTTATCATATTATCGAGCCGCCCATTCTGCATAATGCTTACCTTTACGTTATTGAAAGGATTTACAAATTGCATCCCATCGGCAAAAACCGAAAACTGAACCTGCTGCCGGGAATAACGCTCCTCTAAATCAATTGCCTGCCTTACCTGACCTGCAATCCTGCATTTTGTTTCGCAAACATAAAACCTGCGTGTTATTAATGGGGTATCTTTAGAATTTTCAGGATATATCATTATAATATAATTCCCGGGTTTAATAACTTTAATATCCTCGTTCGGAAATTTAACCTGATAATGTGTAAAGGATTGTAAAGTATTAAAGGAAAATTTGTAATCTCTTATGTAATCATCTGTATAGCCTTGCAGATATTCCTGAACCTGCAAATCGGAAGGATGCCAGTCGGATGAGCAATGGATAAGGGTAAATTTGAAATTTTTTACACCTCCCTCAAAATCATCAAAAGCAAGTAAAAGATTCTCGTCGCTTCCAAGCTTCAATATGGGATCAGAAAGCTCAAAACTAGTATTATGAAGTGTTACAGAATGGATATTCAGTGCATACGTTTTGTCATAATACCTTACGTAATCTTCCTTATAATAGTCCCCCTTAATATCCGATTCCTGGGCCGGTAATAAAAGTTGCAACATCATAAGGAGTACTAGAATTCCCAGTATTTTAAAACTGCTGTTCATTGGCTGATAATTTTGACTTTAACTGTTAAGCCTTTTTTTGCAGGGATTTTATTATATGTAAAGATCTTAATTTTTAGGATGCTTACAGCTACAATCTAAATTATTTAATTTATTTCCGGTTTCTGGTCGGCGGAATTCATAAAGTATGATGGAAGCAGCCACTGAGGCGTTTAAGGATTCAGCTAAACCGCTGCCAAGACTGCCCGACAGAAAAGATGGAATAAACAATTTTTCGGTAATATAGGGCTGCAAAACAGAAGATATACCATGCGACTCACTACCAATTACAACAATTCCCCTGGGCTGAAGATCAATTTCAGACAAGTTAGTCCCTTCGAGGAAGGCACCATAAACAGGAATATCATCCGGAATATCCTCAAGAAAAGAGTTTAAATCCTGGTAAAATACCTTAACCCTGAATGCCGACCCCATTGCTGCTTGAATAACTTTGGGATTATGCATTTCCACACAATCTTTAGAGCAAATTATTTGCCCGATTCCAAACCAGTCGGCAATACGAATAATTGTTCCCAGGTTACCTGGATCGCGGATAGCATCGAGCATAAGTGTTAATTCGCGGCTCATCATGCCCCAGTCGAGCATGGTAACTTCCATTTGAGCAACAGCAAGAACCTGGTTAGGCGTACTTAGAACGCTTATTTTTTTGAGTTCTTCAGAGCTAATTTCGGTTACGGAAATTTTCTTTGAATATGCTTTTTCCTTATCGGTCTCATTCCAGGCTGAGGTTGCATAAATTGCATCAACACTGAAAGAGCTATCCAATAATTCTCTGACTACTTTAGGGCCTTCAACAATAAACTGTTTAAGTTCTTTGCGAAATTTTCCCTGATGAAGTGCAACAATGTTTTTGATCTGAATTTTTGAGATCATAATTGATAGGGGTTCTCTGGAGTGTAAAAATACAAAACCCCCGGTAATATAGAAATCTATTTACCGGGGGTCTCAAAATACAGAGAAAAACTACTCTGCGAATACTTCAAAAGCTATTTCTACCTGAGCTTCCTTGTGAAGGATGATCTTAGCAGTATAATTACCAAGCTCTTTAATATGTTCACCATCAACGTGGATTTTTTTACGATCTACTTCAAAATTGAACTGAGCCTTAATAGCTTCTGCGATCTGGATAGCATTTACTGAACCATAGATTTTTCCATTTGGTGCAGCCTTGGCTCCGATCTTTACAGTTAAATTCTCCAATGATTTAGCCAGACCCTGAGCTGTAAGTTTTTCCTTTTCAGCTTTAAAGGATTTCTGTTTAATTGTTTCAGCGAGAACTTTTCTGCCAGATACTGTGGCCATAGTAGCCATCCCTTTCGGGATCAAAAAGTTGCGTGCATATCCCGGGCGGACAGCCACGATTTCATTAATATATCCCAGGTTGGGAACGTCTTGTTTTAAAATCACTTCCATAGTTACCTCCGATTATTTTAACATATCTGCAACATAAGGTAATAAGGCAAGGTGGCGGGCTCTTTTAATAGCCGTTGCAACCTTACGCTGGTATTTTGTAGATGTACCGGTTATCCTTCTTGGAAGGATTTTTCCCTGCTCATTTACAAATTTGAGAAGGAAATCGGCATCTTTATAGTCGATGTATTTAATACCACTCTTTTTGAAACGGCAGTATTTCTTTTTCTTGACATCAACCGCAATCGGGGTCAAGTATTTGATTTCGCTGTTTGCTTGATTAGCCATAATCTGGTTTGTTTAAAGTTTAAGCTTCGACTTTTGATTCAGCCTTACCGGCTTTGTTTGCACGTTTTTTATCACTGTAGGCAGCAGCATGTTTATCAAGTGCCAGGGTGAGGAAACGAATAATCCTCTCATCGCGTTTGAAGGCGACTTCCAGGTCCTGAATTATGGCGCCTTCGCCCCTGAATTCAATCAGGTAATAAAAGCCGGTAGTTTTTTTCTGAATCGGATAGGCGAGCTTTTTCAAACCCCAGTTATCCTCTTGAATGATCTCTGCTCCTTTGTCTGTAAGCAGCTTCAGGTACTTTTGAACCGCTTCCTTCATCTGGTCTTCAGACAAAACGGGAGTCATAATGAAAACGGTCTCATAACGGTTTAACATAATGCTAAGCTTTGATTTTTAATAAGTTAATTATTTACTTCCCAAAAAGGGAGTGCAAAGATAAAAAAAATATTTCGTTTCAAATCAAAGTCGGGTTGTTTATTTCCTCTTACCTTTGCTTTTTTATAGGATGTATTGCGTGTGTGCGCACACATTATATTGTAACTAATTGATATTCTTATCACTACTTAATTTCAATCACAATGATCAAGAGAATTCATTTACTATTCCTGATCTTCTTGCTTCTGCCTGCAGGCATTTTGATGGCTCAGGGAAACAAGATAAATTTCGTGGAATATGACCTTCCGAACGGGTTACACGTTATTTTGCATCAAAATAGTTCTGTTCCCGTAGTTGCAGTTACTATCCTCTACCATGTCGGTTCAAAAAATGAATCTTCCGATCGTACCGGATTTGCTCACTTTTTTGAACACCTCATGTTCGAAGGTTCTGATAACATCCCCCGCGGCGAATTTGACAAATATGTACAGAGTGCCGGTGGCGTTAATAATGCAAATACTACACAGGACCGTACTTTCTACTATGAACTTTTCCCTTCTAACCAGCTGGAACTTGGATTGTGGCTGGAATCTGAACGTTTGCTGCACCTTAGAATCGACAGTACTGGTGTTGAAACTCAGCGAAAAGTTGTGAAAGAAGAACGTAGCCTTCGATATGATAACCAGCCTTATGGCTCAATAATAGAAGAAACATTTAAACATGCATTCAAGGTTCATCCATACCAATGGACGCCAATTGGATCAGCTCAGTATATCGATCAGGCAAAACTTACAGAGTTTATGGATTTTCATGCAAAATTCTATGTTCCTGATAACGCAACCTTATCAATTGCAGGCGATATTAATATTTCAGAAACCAAGAAACTGGTAGAAAAATATTTTGCAGGAATCCCAAAAGGAAAATCAAAAATTCAGAGGCCAACCATTAAAGAACCCGCTCAAACTGCTGAGGTCAGAGATATTGTTCTGGATAACATTCAGTTACCCGCAGTGATTCAGGCGTATCATATGCCAGCAAATGGGACACCTGATTCGTATGCATTGCAAATGCTTACAACTTTACTTTCAAACGGAGAAAGCTCAAGGTTAATTAAATCAATTGTTGACCAGCAACAAAAAGCACTATACGTTGGCAGCTTCCCATTTGCGTTGGAAGATGCAGGCCTTTTCATTGTTTTTGGCATTGCCAACATGGGAGTTACAGCAGAAGATCTCGACAAAGCAATTGACACAGAAATCGAGAAGGTTAAAAATGAACTTGTATCAGACCATGACCTTCAGAAACTAAAAAATCAGAGCGAAAGTGAATTTGTTTCACAGAATTCAACAATGGCAGGAATTGCCGAAAATCTTTCTAACTATCATGTTTATTTTGGGGACGCAAATCTCGTAAATACCGAAATCGACAGATATATGAAGGTTACAAAAGAAGATATAAAACGCGTAGCTCAGCAGTATCTCAAGAAAGAAAACAGGGTGGTTTTGTATTATTTACCAAAACAAGAAAAGACGGAGGGCAAGTAAAATGAAGAAGACACTATTTGTTACGATATTATTTATTGCAGGTATTTTAAATCTTTCAGCACAAGTTGACCGTACAAAGTCGCCAAAACCAGCTGCTGCCCCAAAAGTAGTTGTTGGAGCTTATCAGATGTTTGAGCTTCCCAACGGCCTTAAGGTTATTGTTGTTGAGAACCACAGATTACCTAAGGTTGATTACACGATGGTATATGAATATGATCCAATAGTTGAAGGTGATAACCAGGGTTTTGTCGACCTGGCAGGTGGATTAATTGGCAAAGGAACTGCCACACGTACAAAGGATCAGATAAACGACGAGATCGACTTTATTGGCGCCAGTTTGAATTTTGGCGCATCAGGGCTAAGTGCCTCCTGCCTGAAGAAAAACAATGAAAAACTTCTGGAAATTATGTCGGATGCCCTTATTAATGCCGTTTTTAACCAGACAGAACTTGATAAATTAAAAAAACAAAGTACGTCAGGATTAGCAGCATCTAAAAAGGAACCAGAGACTATTTCTGATCGTATTGCCAGATCGTTAATGTTTGGGAAACAGCATCCTTATGGAGGCTCAATAACGGAGAAGAGTATAGAAAGTGTTAACCTTGAAATGTGCAAGGACTTCTACAAAAACTATATCAGGCCCAATATTAGCTATATGGCTATTGTTGGAGACATTAATTTTGCTGAAGCTAAAACACTGATTACCAAATATTTTTCAGATTGGCAAAAATCAGAAATACCCAAATTCAACTATCCTGTACCTACAATACCTTCAACAACTAAAGTAGCTTTCTTCGACAGACCTGCTTCTGTTCAATCGCTTGTTAAAATTTGTTATCCTGTATCGCTGAAAGTTGGTGATGCCGATTTTATTAAAGCAAAAGTTACAAATACAATCCTTGGTGGAGGAACTTTCAGGCTGTTCAACAATCTCCGCGAGAAACATGGGTATACCTACGGTTCTTATTCAAAACTGAATCCTGACAGATTAATTGGAAGTTTTATGGCCAGTGCTGAGGTACGGAATAGTGCAACAGATTCAGCAACACACGAGATCCTTTACGAAATGAAGCGAATGCGCGAAGAAAAAGTACCAGCAGATGAGCTTACTCTTGTAAAAAACTATGCAGCCGGAACCTTTGCGCTCTCGCTCGAAAACCCGCAAACAGTTGCTAATTTCGCACTGAATATTGAGCGGTATAAACTTCCGAAAGATTATTATCAGAATTATATGCAGCAAATTACAGCTGTGACTGCCGAAGACGTTCAAGAAGTAGCTAAAAAGTACATTTTGCCTGAGAATTCATACCTGGTAGTTGTTGGAAAGGCTGCAGATGTGGCAAAGCCTCTTGCCCGTTTCAGCAAAGCCAACACTGTTGAATATTATGATTTTGATGGAAATCTGTTCAATCCGGTGAAGAAACAGAAACCAGCTCCTACCGGTGTAACTGCAGCTAGTGTCATCGAGAATTATCTTAACGCAATTGGCGGAAGAAAAAATCTGGAAAAATTAGCAGACATGACAATCACGATGAGCACCAGTATGCAGGGTATGAATATCACGATTAAGCAAGTTCAGAAAGCTCCGAATAAGATGATGATTGATATTGGTTCAGGCGGAATGTCTTTTTCAAAACAAATTTTTGATGGAACTAAAGGTGCAATGGTTTCTCAAATGGGGAATCAGGAATTAAAAGGCAAGGAACTGGAAGATATGAAGTACCAGGCCATTATGAATATAGAACAGAACTATGGCAAAGAAGGCATTAAGACTGAACTCAAAGGAATCGAAGATCTGAATGGTAAAGAAGCCTATGCTATTGAATTGACCTATCCAGGTGGCAATATAGAAACTGAATATTACGATGTTTTAAGCTCCCTGAAAGTTAAAAAAGTGACTCCCGACGGGCAAACTGATTTTATGGATTACAAGGAAGTTAACGGCTTCAAATATCCTTACACAATTCAGCAGGACATGGGAGGACAGGCGATGAAACTTACTGTAGAATCTATTGAAATTAACACCAAGGTGGACGACTCCTTGTTTAAAATCTGATAAAGAGGCATAGGAAAGGATGGAGAATTTTATTGTATCGGCCAGAAAATACAGGCCCGCCACATTTGATACTGTTGTGGGGCAACCTTCTATTACAACAACTTTAAAAAATGCAATACGGCAAAATCAGCTGGCACAGGCATTTTTGTTTTGTGGGCCCAGAGGTGTCGGGAAAACAACCTGCGCCAGAATTCTTGCAAAAACGATAAACTGTCTGAATGTAACAGAGAGTATTGAGCCCTGTAACACCTGCGAATCCTGCAAAAATTTCAACACTTCTGCATCTTTTAATATTTACGAGCTGGATGCAGCTTCGAACAATAGTGTTGAAGATATCAGGAACCTTGTCGACCAGGTAAGGATACCACCTCAGACAGGGAAGTACAAGGTATATATCATCGATGAAGTTCACATGTTATCGGCTTCTGCGTTCAATGCTTTTCTAAAAACGCTGGAAGAACCTCCGGCTTATGCGAAGTTCATTCTGGCTACAACTGAGAAGCATAAAATTATCCCTACTATCCTTTCGCGTTGCCAGATTTTTGATTTTAAACGAATTACAATCGATAGCATTGTTTCTCATCTTAAATATGTTGCAGGATCACAACAGGTAACGGTAGATGAAGATTCATTGCATATTATCGCCCAGAAGGCAGACGGTTCTATGCGTGATGCCCTTTCTATTTTCGACCAGATTGTGAGTTTTTCAGGCAAGGAAGTTACCTATGATAAAGTTATAGAGAACCTGAATGTATTGGATTTTGATTATTATTTCAGGCTTACTGATGGAATTCTGAACGGCAATTTCCCTGAAACGATTCTAATAATTGATGACATACTTGACCGTGGTTTTGACGGACAGCATTTTATGGGTGGATTTGGGAGCCATCTCAGAAATTTGCTCATGTGCAAAGATGCTTCTACTGTAAGGCTGCTTGATGCAGGAGACATGATTCGCAGTCGCTATCTGAAACAATCCCAGGCTTGTCAACCGGGCTTTTTACTTAAGGCACTAGAGATCAACAATCAATATGACTTAAACTATAGGATTGCGAACAACAAACGCCTGCATCTGGAAATCCTTGTACTACTGTTATGTGGAATGTCGAATCAGGCAGAAACCACAACAATTCAGAAAAAAAAATCAGTTCCTGAAATCAGCGAGGTTCAAGCTGTAAAGGTCAGTCCACCAAAACCTTCAATAATACTTGATAAAGCTATCGAAAGTATTCCTCCTAAACCTGCGTCAGATATAAAAACCAGTGTGCCGGTTACTATGGGCAAAGGGAGTTTATCAATCAAAGATCTGACCACTGAACAAAAGAAGGAAGAAACCGATATCCAGGATGAAGAAACAACTCCTAAAAATAAACCATCAGATAGTTTCAGTAATGAACAATTGCTGACTGCATGGAAAACTTATATCGACCTTAAAGGATCTGCTTCAACAAATTACTACATCACGCTTACTAAGCGGAAACCTTATTTGCAGGATGGCAACATGCTCATTCTTGATGTTGACAATAAACTTCAGGAGGATGAATTACTCCTAAAGAAAAATGAACTTCTTTCATTCCTGAGAAATAAACTGAACAACTTCGAGCTTGACTTTACTCCTCAGGTTATTATTTCACAAAAAGACAATAAGCCTTACACACCTTTGGATAAGTTTAAAAAAATGGCTGAGATAAACCCAGCCATAATAAAGCTTAAAGACGAATTTGACCTGGAGATAGACTTCTGATTTTCAGACAGTCTGTGCTACCATCATTTGTTTGGCATGAACGGTTAAAACGGGAAATGGTGAATGATTAACGAATTGTTGAGCATAGCTTCCCAACCAGAGATTGCTTGCAGATTTCTCCATTTCTGTCATTATTGAAATGAGATTAGCATCAACTTTAGTTGCATATGCTATAACATCATCCACTACATTTTTGGTTTGCAGATACTCCACTCTGTACTTGATTTTATTCTCGTGGAAATATTTAATTGCCTGTTCGGCATATTCTTCAACTTGTCTTCTGATGGTGCTTACTTTTGATGTAAGTATAAGTACAACGTGAATTTCAGCATTAAAGAGCTTAGCCATTACCGCAGTAAACGGCACTTTCTGCCTGGTCTCAATAGTACAATCGATTGGAAGGACGATATGGGCCAATTCTCTTCCAATGCTTACTCCTCCCCTAATTGTAATAATAGGACAAGGAGAGTTTGAGACAATTTTGTTTGCATTGCTTCCAATCCACATTTCCTCGAAGCCAGAGGATCCATGAGTACCTACCACAATCATAAATGCATTCTGCTCAGCAGCTTCAGCAACAACCTCTTTTGCAGGTTTGCCTTTACGTATATGGTATGTAATGGTGCTATCCGGCAACATTGGCTGATATTTTTCAATCAGTTTACCAATTTGTTCCTCTACAAGAACTAAGGCATTTTTACCTGTTTTAAGAAATTCAGGTTCTGCATCTTCCGGTTTTTTTGCCCACACCAGCACAATGTCAAGCTGGGCTTTCTGTGCGATAGAAATTGCATGCTCAAGAGCATTAACTGAGCAATCTGAGAAATCAATTCCAACAACAATAGGTCTCATAATGAATCGTGTTTGCAGTGGTAAATATAGTACAAGAAAATGCTAAAATCAATGGTTCATGATGATTTCCGGAACTTCGATGCGCGGGAAGTTAATTCTGTCGCGTACAATGTATGCATTTGGAAAAACCGGAAGGATTTTCTGAAGGAAACCATCTGCCTCCAGTTTTGAACGGAAATCGCCCGTACGTATTTTAAAGAAGGGCTCCTGAAACGAAAGATATGCAGGAATACCCGGAAAACGATTGAGAAAATCGACCCGGATGTCGACTGCCCTTTTTTTTGATTCATTACCTGAATCAAAAAAAATCTGGATACGATATCCATCCATAACACCTGGTATAACAGCATTCAGTTGTATGTGCTTTTCGAGAAGTAAATTCATCCTGGAATCCTGTATAATTTCCAATTTCCCCTGGGAGACATTGTTTTGAGCGTTCAGGGAATGCAGCAGGCCTGAAAGTAATACAACAAACAGAAATAATCGTGCAGCCTGCTTTGTCATATAAACCTTATTAAAATTCAGCCCTTATCTTCTGAAATTCTTTCGCCTGGCTTGCCAGTATTGGAATTGGTGAATTATTTACCATCTGCTGGGCATAAGGTCCTAATAGGAAATTAGCTGCAGATGATTCTTGCTCTGTCATGATGCTGATCAGATCGGCATCAACATTTTCTGAATATGTAATTATCGCATTGGTTATATTGTCGGCCTGGATAACTTCAGCTTTGAACTTTACTCCATGCTCGTGTATAAATCTCGCAGTTTGCTCAACATAAATATCAACTTTCTTCTGGATAGCCTGAATTGAAGTAGAATAAATTGCAAGAATATGAATTTCACTATCGAAAAACTTGGCCAATCTAACGATATAAGGAACCTTTTGACGGGTATCGCCTGTACTGTCGATAGGTACAACAATTGTTTTAATCTGAGGTTTAAAATCGAATGCCAGACGGACTGTAAGAACAGGACATGGCGAATAACTAACGATCCTGAATGCATTGCTGCCGATCCAGAATTTTTCGAAGCCCGACACACCATGAGATCCCGTGATAATCAAAATGGCATCATCGTATTTTGCCTGATTTGAAATTTCCTGATATACTTTGCCCTTGCGGATTTTATAGCTGAGTTGCCCAGTCTTCAGTTCAGGAGCATATTTTTCGATAAGTTCTTCGAACTGAAGTTTTGTTTCATGACGATGTTCTCTGCTTACAATTGCCATTTCAGAGTCTGATTCTGAAGCATCAACCCAGACCATAACTATATCAGCTTCAACAGTATTGGCGAGGTTAATGGAGTATTCGAGTGCATGTATCGAGCATCTTGAAAAGTCGATGGCTGTGATGATCTTTTTCATGGTAGTATATTTGTTGGCTAAAATAGGATAATTTTACAAGATTATTGCATGAGTTTTACGCTTATTTTTGCCTTAACTTACCATAGTTGCTGATGAAAAGACAGTTCAAATATTTAAAAAGTTGCTTACTTATTAAAGGAATTTATTTAGAATGTTAAATACAAACCTGGATCCTGAAGCAGATAAGCTCTCTCCTGCCGAAAAAGAAATTGAGAAAGTACTCAGGCCCAATGATTTCACTGAGTTTTATGGACAGGAAAAGATCATAGATAATCTGAAAATCTTTGTTCAGGCTGCAAGGCAAAGAGGTGAAGCTCTTGACCATGTGCTTCTGCATGGACCTCCCGGGCTTGGAAAAACTACACTTTCATATATCATTGCGAATGAACTCGAGGTAAACGTTAAAGTAACTTCGGGACCGGTAATCGACAAACCTGGAGAACTGGCAGGATTACTCACCAATCTGGAGCCAAATGACGTGTTGTTTATTGACGAAATACACCGTTTATCACCTGTAGTGGAAGAATATCTTTATTCTGCCATGGAAGATTACAGGATTGATATTATGATTGAATCCGGGCCTAATGCCAGGAGCATACAGATAAAACTTAATCCGTTTACACTTGTTGGTGCCACAACCCGCTCCGGATTGCTAACTGCCCCATTACGTTCCCGCTTCGGAATTAACCTCCGCCTGTCCTATTATACAGCTGATATCCTTGAGAAAATTCTTGTGAGATCTGCTTCAATATTAAATGTTCCTATCGACAAAGAAGCTGCAATGGAAATTGCCAGAAGGAGCAGGGGAACCCCTCGTATTGCAAACCTTTTGTTGCGCAGAGTCAGGGATTTTGCCCAAATAAAAGGCGACGGGACGATCAACCTTGCCATTGCTCAATTTGGATTGTCGGCACTGAATGTTGATATTAACGGGTTGGATGAAATGGACAACAAAATCCTTTCAACTATTATCGACAAATTCAAAGGCGGTCCTGTTGGACTTGGAACAATTTCAACAGCTGTTGGCGAAGATGCAGGCACCATAGAAGAAGTTTACGAGCCTTTCCTGATACAGGAAGGTTACCTTACCCGAACTCCCAGAGGGAGGGAAGTTACAGAGCTTGCTTATAAACATTTGAATAAATGGCCAATGAGCGGACCTCAAAAAAAGCTGTTTGAGTAAGTACCCATTTTTATGTCTGAAGCTTTAAAAAAGGAAATATCCGGTTTTATCAAAGAAAAAGCGACTGAAATCGGATTTTCTGCCTGTGGTATTTCCAGAGCCAGACTTTTGGAAGAACCATTTGCAAAGCTCCTCGAATGGCTTCAGGCAGGGAAGCATGCAACAATGGCATACCTTGAAAGAGATCCCGAAAAAAGAATGGATCCAACAATCCTGGTTGAAGGCGCTAAATCAGTTATCTCCTTTCTTTATAAGTACAAACCTTCCCAGGAATTCGTAACGGTAAACAATTACAAGATCGCACGTTTTGCCCTCGGAGCCGACTATCATGTTGTTCTGAAGCAAAAGATGGAAGAACTCGTAGCAGAAATTTCAGCGAAATTCGGGCCATTCAAATACAGGGTATTTACAGATTCTGCACCTGTAGCAGAAAAATCGTGGGCGGCTCTATCCGGGCTGGGCTGGATTGGCAAAAACTCGCTATTGATTAACCGGACACTTGGCTCTTTTACATTTATTTGCGAAATAATCTGCGATCTTGATTTAATCCCTGACGAAGAAGTATACTCCGGCAGTTGTGGAAATTGCACCAAATGCATCGAGAGTTGTCCAACTTCAGCAATTTCAGAAGGCGGGAAAGTAGATGCCAGAAAATGTATTTCTTACCATACAATTGAAACCAGAGACGCAATTCCAGCGGAAATTCTGCTTTTTGCAACTGATATTATTTATGGCTGCGATATTTGTCAGGATGTTTGTCCATTCAATAAAGGGATAGAATATCAGCCTAATAACTGGCTTGAACCAAAGACTTATTTTGCTGAAATGTCCAAAGAAGATTGGGAACAACTCTCAGAGGAGAAGTTTGATATTCTCTTTTCAACCTCCGGAATAAAACGTCTTACTTATGCTGGTTTTATGAATAAAATCAGATCTTATCAATAGAAGCAATTCCGGAAAATATTTTAAATTTGTTTTCCATTAAACAATTCAACGTAAACTTTGAAATTATGAGACTACATTACTTTCCTGGTGTTATAATACTGATATTCTGCTTTCTATTCAGCTTTGGGCAGCATAGGAAACCCTGTGAAGGCCCACTCCCGAGTGTTAAGTTCAAACAAAAATTCGACCTTATTACATCTTCTCAGAATGAAACCCAGAAACTCAGAAAAGCTAAAGAACTTTCCATCGACTTCTGCCTCAGTACAGAGCAGGTAAAAGCCATTGCAGAACTATTTGTAAACGATTATAATCGCCTGGATTTCGTTGAAGTAGCCTACCCTAATACTACAGATAAAGAAAATTTTTATGATGTTTACGATAGCTTTGCCTATTTCTCGAATGTATTCCGCCTGCACGATTTTATAAATGGGTTGCACGCTGCTCCTGTTCCTGTTCCACCAGTTGAGTTACCGAATGTTCCGCCGCCACATTCACCTCCACCAACAACAACACCTTGCCAGGTAACAGATATCGATTTCGTTCAGGTAAAGGATGCTATCAGCAAACAAAGTTTTAATTCAACTAAAGTAACTGTTGCAAAACAAGTTATAGCAGCAAAACAATGTTTTTCAGCCGATCAGGTAAGAGAAATTGTGAAATTGTTCTCCTTCGAAGACTCAAGGCTGGAAATTGCAAAATATGCCTACGATTATTGCATAGAAAAACGAAATTACTTTAAAGTGAACGATGCATTTTCATTTTCAAGTTCAACTGAAGAACTTGCCAAATACATCAATAGCAAACATTAATACTATTCGTATTCCTTCCATTTAAACGTATCGAGGGAGAAACTAGCAAGGTCAAGCACCCTGTCGACAACGGTGTTAACCAAAGCATCGATGCTTTGAGGTTTACTGTAAAAAGACGGTGAAGCCGGGCATATAATTGCGCCTGCTTCTGTTAGTGTTTTCATGTTGTTAATGTGGATGAGATTGTAAGGCAGTTCTCTAGGTACGATTATCAGCCGACCTCGCTCCTTCAACATAACATCTGCTGCCCGTGTTATCAGATCGCTGGCAACTCCAGAGGCAATTCGCCCCATGGTTCCCATACTGCATGGTATAATTATCATATTTTTATAGCCGGCAGAACCCGAAGCCAAAGGAGCAAACATATTATCATTATCGTAAACTTTCCAGGGGAGTTCCTTAAAATCTGCATTCCCCAGTTCATGCTGCCAAACCTGTTTGGCATAATTTGAGAAAACCACCCCACAACGTTCAATCTGTAAAGGCATTTCTTTAAGCTTCTCAAAAAGATTCCTGGCATAAATTGCTCCGCTGGCTCCCGTAACTGCTATTATTAAGCGATGTTTAAACATATTACAATTTATAGAACATGCTTAACACCAGCAAGTTATTATATTGCCCGTATTTGCCAAAGCGCTTTATATACCCATAGGCAGCAGTTCCTTTCCGGATCGACTGCAATGAGTTGCTGGCTCTGAAATCAAAAGTGAAATGCTCACCCAAAGGGTAACGAAGCCCAATAATCAGACTAACATTCTGTTTAGCCAGTTCTGGAGAAACATCCGTTAAATCATAGCTATTCGAAGTTTCTTTATGGGAAATAAGCGTTGCGGTAGACAATCCAATCTGTGCAATGTATTTCTTGTAAAAATTATATTGAAGCAACAAAGGCACCTCAACATAATTAAGATTTAAAGCGTAAACATTGTTTAATGAATCCGTTGCATGGCTTCCTTTCATAACAAATTCAAGGTCCATTTGCAGTGTCCATTTTTCTCGCACTGTAAGGCTAACATACCCGCCACCGGCAAATCCAGCCTTAGTGTATCCGGAGTGGTTATCACCATCAACCTGGCTGGCTGCAATGCCGGCAAGTATGCCACCTGAAAACGACTGTGAAAAGGATTGATAGGCAAATAGTGTACAGAACAAACCTAAAAAGAATATTTTTTTCCTCATTTTATTTCCTCCATTATTTAAAACAAAAATAGTTGTTTTCAGCAAGTTCTCAGTTCAATTGAATGCTATCCATTAAACAAAATCTTTCTGGAATGGTTTAATTGTATTGGCAATCTTATATATATGAGTTGAACCCAGTGAATGTTTTCATATTTTTGCCAGCTATTTTATAACCGCTTATGATTAAAAAAGTACTTGTTGCAAACAGAGGTGAGATTGCTGTTAGGATAATGCGTTCCTGCAGAGAAATGGGAATCAGGACAATAGCTGTTTTTTCGGAGGCAGATCGCAATTCGTTGCATGTCCGTTATGCAGATGAAGCCTATTGTGTAGGGCCGCCGCCTTCTGCAGAAAGCTACCTGAAAATTGAGAAGATTCTGGATGTTGCCCGTGCTTCTAATGCAGATGCAATACATCCAGGCTATGGATTTTTATCCGAAAACGCTTCATTTTCAAAACGTTGCAAGGAAGAAGGAATTATTTTTATCGGACCTTCAGAATATGCCATTTCCACTATGGGTGATAAAATTACTGCCCGGAAAAAAATGATGACAGCAGGTGTGCCGGTTGTTCCTGGCACTGTTGAACCTATAGCGGATGAGAATCTCGCATTGGAAACCATCAAAGAGATCGGCTTGCCGGTAATGATCAAGGCATCTGCCGGTGGTGGTGGTAAAGGGATGCGTCTTGTAAAAAGGACAGAGGATATTCTTCCTTCAATTCGTGGAGCAAAGTCTGAAGCCAAATCAGCATTTGGTAACGATTCTGTTTATATTGAAAAGTACATCGAATCACCACATCACATCGAATTTCAGATTCTTGCAGACAAACATGGCAATGCTGTTCACCTTTTTGAACGTGAATGCTCTGTGCAACGCAGGCATCAGAAGGTTGTTGAAGAAACACCTTCTCCGCTGCTAACTGATGCAATTCGTGCTGAAATGGGCCAATATGCGGTTGCTGCCGCCCAGGCAGTGAATTATGATGGTGCAGGAACCATTGAATTCATTGTTGGCGACGATCTGAAGTATTATTTCCTGGAGATGAATACCCGCTTACAGGTTGAACATCCGATTACCGAAAGAGTTGTTGGTGTTGACCTGGTAAAAGAACAGATAAACATCGCAAATGGCCTCAAACTCCCATTTAAACAGGAAGACCTGAAACAAACCGGACATGCCATTGAATGCAGGATTTATGCTGAAGATACAAAACAGAATTTCATGCCAAGCCCTGGCCGCGTGAAGCATATCTCTGAACCTCTCGGATTGGGTGTTCGTCATGATGGGTATGTTTATGAAGGATTTGAAATACCTATTTATTACGACCCAATGATTTCGAAACTCATTGTGTGGGCCAAAACACGTGAAGAGGCTCTGATGAGAATGAAACGTGCCTTGTTTGAATACAAAATTACAGGTGTAAAAACCAATATTTATTTCCTTTCTAAAATTATGCGTACGCCTGATTTTGTGAGTGGAAAATACAATACCCATTTTATTGAGGATAACCTGCAGTTTCTGCTTTCTGAAGACGATTGCGATGGCCTCTGCCAGGACATGGCCCTGATAGCCGCATTTGTTGATTACCATTCACGCAAAGAAGCACATAAGCCCACACTTGCCCGCAGACTGAGCCACAGTCCCTGGAAGGACTTCGGCAGAAGAAGAGGCATGTTTGGCGTAGATTAAAAATTCTCAATTCACACTTAAAGATTTTATTGAAAATGGCATTGGATATAAAAATTGATAACCGCAAAGCAAAAGTCGACCTGATTGAGAAAAATGGAAATATCATGAAAGTGAAGGTCGATGATAGAATATATGAGGTTGATGTGGCCATGGTTGAGGATATGGTTTATTCCATTCTCCATGTTGGCCGCTCCTATAATCTCGAAATGATACAGGGAAATTCGCAGAACTCCTACCACGTTAATGCATTGTATAATTCATACCACATTGAAATTCAGGATTCGTCTTCAAAACTGAAGCTCACAAAGGGCAAAGACCACAATGGTGGCGAAGAACATCTGGTAACAACACCAATGCCCGCAAAAATTGTGAAAGTCCTGGTAAAGCCTGGCGACACGGTGAAGAACGGCCAAACAGTTATTATTGTTTCCGCCATGAAAATGGAGATGGAATTCAAGGCCAAAATGGATGGCAAGGTGAAGAAAGTGCTTGTAAAGGAAGACGATACCGTTAATGTGAACGAGACTTTGATTGAATTATCGGAGAAGTAGAAGAATTTTTCGTTCTGATCCGTTTAAAATAACCGAAACCACCGAATCTTTTAAATAATTTTTAAAAAGATTCGGTGGTTTCTTGATATATATAAAAAAACATAGTAATTTTCCGGTGTTATTTGATGAAAGAATCAAATGTTTATATCGGATATTATGAATAAAAACCGACTTCTACAGAAAAGTAAGGTATTGCAATCCAGCAGGCGTGGGGCACTAATGATACGGTTTCTTCAAATCCTTTATCGTGAAGGTGTTAAAACGATACCAGACATCTGCGGGTATACAGGAATGAGTACTCCTACGGTTAAAAAAATGCTCGACGAACTTATTGAAGAAGGCCTGGTAATGGAAAATGGGCTGGCCGCTTCTGGCGGTGGCCGCAGACCCGGTTTGTATGGATTGAATCCTTCCTCCCGACAAATTGTTGGCATAAATATTGGCCGTTCCGAAATCCGGATCGGGATCTTCAATCTGCTTTGTGAATCCTTGCACCCAATTGAAATAATAAACGGTGGTATAGAAACCTTAAATGATATCAGGCCAGCTCTTAAGGCAAAACTTGAGGAACTTATCGATTCTTCTGATATTCAAAAATCAACAATCCTTGGTGCAGGTATAGCAATGCCAGGTTTAATTGATACCAAAACAGGTATCAGCCACAGCTATTTTACTGATGTAAAGAAACCACTTGCCACAATCTTTACGGAGACACTTGGAATGCCTGCTTATATTGAACATGATACAAGAATTCTTGCATTAGGTGAAAATATTTATGGTTTAGCCAAAGGAAAGCAGAATGTGCTCTGTTTAAATATTGGTTCCGGCATTGGATTGAGCATGATTTTAAATGGCAGATTATACACGGGGAATTCGGGATTTTCCGGCGAATTTGGCCATATTACTGTCGATCCTGCCGGCGAACAATGTTATTGCGGAAAAATCGGCTGCTTAGAAACACTTGCTTCCGGAAAAACCCTTGTGAATATCGCCAGAAGGGAAATCCACAGTCCTGCTTCTACAGCACTGGAAAGACAGTGTGGAGGGAAACCAGAGTTAATAAGTCTAACTATGATCGTTGATGCTGCTACAAACGGCGACCAATATGCCACCACCTTATTAGCAAGAGCCGGCGAGCATCTGGGCAAAGGTATTGCAACGCTTATACATCTCTTTAATCCTGAAATGATCATTATCGGAGGTAAAATGGCGAAAGCCGGCAAGCTTCTAACCGACCCTATCCGCAATACCATGAACCTGCATACCATTCCGCGCATCAGGGAGGATGCGGAGATTGTGACCTCTGAACTTGGGTTAGATGCAGGAATAATGGGAACAATTGCCCTGGTAATGGAGAATACTTTCACCTCAAACTGAATTTTAGCAAGATGAATTGCAGATATCTATATTATACTATTGTATTGTTTTTGATTTCCTCCTCAGGTTTTTGTGAGAAAAATGAAATCAACACAAAAGATATTAAGGAGATTGCATTAAGCAACTCCAGAATCGACCTTCTTGTCGAATTCAACAATGGGTGTATTTTGAATGAAAAGATTACGGGAAAGTCAGAATGGTTAAAACAATATTCTATTCCTCTCACCACGCATATAACGAATGATGGTAATTTCGGCATTGACATTATGTGGACAGATTGGCGAGCTCCGGGAAAAGAAAATAATGCCGACAATCCGATAAGGCTTACGAAATCAGACTTTAAATTTAAAAATTCTCAATACCTGCAGAATGCAGATGGAACCAAAGGAGTTGATGTATATTTCACTTCTACCGATAACCCTCTGGAATTAAAGATCTCCTACAGCTTAGGAAATGACTGGTTTTATTACAAACGCAGGATTTCTGTAAGAGACACTACTCAGGAAACCAACTTTTTACAAAGCATTGATGCCTTTGATGCCGGAATTTCCAATACTACCTTACCCGAAATTCTAAAAAACGGGGGATTTGGGCAACCCGTAGCTTTACGTTACAAGAGCTATGGAACCTTCATTGCGTTGGAATATCCTGCTGCAACGAATAAATGCAATACAAATAGTAATGGAACTACCTCAGTTAATTGTTCGCAGGAAATCGGAGATAAAATAAGCCGGAACTGGCTGGAAAGTGAATGGGTTGTTGTCGCATTTGTTCCTGTACCTTACGTAAAAGATTGGTTCTTCAAATACCTGGATGCTGTAAGGGTACATCCTGCAATGCCATATACACTTTACAACAGCTGGTACGATCTTAGATCACCTGAATATCCTAAGGTAAAACCAGAAAATATAATGAATGAGGCAAATGTTGGCCGTATTATCGATTTATTTAAAACGAAAATGATCGATAAATACAAGATTCACCTGGATGCCTTTATTCTTGATGATGGCTGGGATATTTATGAAAGCGACTGGAAGATGCGTATGGAAACGTTTCCGAATGGAATGAAGGCAATTTCAGAGAGACTAAAAGGGATGAATAGCAGGCTTGGGATATGGTTTGGACCAACAGGTGGCTATTCCTTCAGGATGAAAAGAGTAAACTGGATGAAGGAACATGGATATGAAACCGTAGGCAAGGGGCGCGACTATGATATGCTTTGCCTTGGAGGGAAAAATTATAGCAAGCTATTCGAGAAGCGGATTACTGATCTGGTAAGTAAAGATGGTATCGGATACTTCAAATGGGATGGCATTCAGTTTTCCTGCAGTGAACCAGATCACGGACATGCTGTGGGTTTGTATTCCCGCAGGGCAGTAATGGAATCTGTAATAAGTAAATGTAAAGCTGTACGGGCACTCGATCCTCAAACCTATTTGAACATTACTTCCGGCACCTGGCTTAGCCCATGGTGGACCAAATATGCTGATCAGATCTGGATGGATGGAGAAGATTTTGGGTTTTCTGAAGTTCCTTGTGCACATGCGCGCGACGCAGCCATTACCTACAAAGATGTTGTGCTTTATGAGGATTTTACAAAAAAAGATCTTTGGTTTCCTATCTCAAACCTGATGACTCACGGAATTATTAAAGGAAACCTCGAAACTGTTGGAGGAAACAATGATCCAATTGACAAATTCACAAATGATGCTGCATTTTATTTTGCCCGCGGAGTCAGCATGTGGGAATTGTACATATCACCCGACCTTCTAAGCGTTCAGGAGTGGGAAGCAATGAGTAAATCAATAAACTGGGCCAGAGCAAACTGGGATATTCTTTCAAGAACTTATATGGTTGGGGGTGATCCTACCAAAGCTGAAACCTATGCTTACCTCCACTTTAATGGAAATAAAGGTATTATTGCCGCCAGAAACCCGAATTTCGGTCCATCCTCTGTAAAAATTATTCTTGATCCAGCCTATGGGCTTGAACCTGCTTCAGCAAACCTTGTCCTGGAGCGAATTTATCCAAACCGTTGGATCTCTCCCAAAATTTATTCGGCGGGTGCCTCAATTGAAATCCCTCTCGATGCCTACGAAACTGCAATTTATGAGCTATACCCTTTAGAATCTGCTATTGAACCATTATTTGCAGGTGTGGTATTCTATTCTTCAATTGATAATAGTGGAGAATATTTAATGCATTGCCTTGGAAAAAGCGAAACACCAAGATTGTTAAATCCTGAAATTGTTGATAAAATTTCTATAAATGGTACGGAAAAATTGATTAGCGATGTAAAATTGGATGAGGTATCTCAAGTCAACATTTTTAAAGAACTAAGCAGTGGCACAAAATGCCGGAATAGTTTTGAAGTTAATCCTGAAGTAAAAAAAGGATTGATAAGCCTAATGCAAAGACCTGAACCAGAATTCCGCGACAAGGAAATCCCTGAATTATCTATAGATCTGGATGGGAAACCAATAAAATCATTCAAAGAAATTCAGAAAGGTAGCTGGACTTGCTATTCTTTCGATCCGCAAAGCGGCAATCATTGCTTGAAGCTGAACTTAGTTAAAAATGACAAAATCAAGGAATGGAAAGGATCAGTGCAAACATGGCTGGCAGCAGATTATACTTACAAAGCTGTCACAATCTGCTTTAAGATGAAAAAGCCGGTTTTGCCCAGAGCTTTACCAGCAATCCCATATCCAAATGATGTTATCAGGTGGAATTTTCAGATGTCTGTAAGCAGCCTCAATTATACTAATCCATGATACGATTAACATACAGCTTTCTTGCTTTTACGATTCTATTAAGTTTTTTAAATAATACAAGCCGTGCTCAGCAAGCTATTCCCGAATGGGAAGATCCTTCAAAACCGTCTTTCAATACTGAAAAAGCACATGTTACAATGCTGCCCTATGATACTGAATCAGCTTCCGTTGTAAGCGACCGTGATAAATCGCCATGGTATCTCAGTTTAAATGGAACCTGGAAAATCAGCATGGCGAATAATCCGGAATTGCGGCCAAAAGATTTTTTTCAAAGCAATTTTGACTGCAGTTCATGGAAAGATATTACTATTCCGGCAACTTTTGAGGTAGAAGGTTACAGTTATCCAATCTATGTAAACCAACCCTACGAATGGACCAGTAAGCCAAATCCTCCCAGAGTTCCACACGACTATAACCCCGTTTTCAGCCTGAAGAGAAACTTTAAAATTCCAAAAGAATGGGCAGGACGGCAAATTTTTGTTCAGTTTGGTGCAGTGAAATCGTTCTATTATTTATGGGTTAACGGGAAATACGCCGGGTTCAGTAAGGATGCAAAAACGCCTTCCGAATTTAACATCACAACTATGGTAAAAGAAGGCGATAATGATATTGCTGTTGAAGTTTACCGATGGTCAGACGGTTCTTACCTGGAATGTCAGGATATGTGGCGCATGAGTGGAATAAACAGGGATGTATTTCTTTATTCTACTCCCAATACCTACATCCGCGATTTTTTTATCAAATCAGATCTTTTAAATGACTACCAGGATGGTCACCTCAAGCTTGATGTAAAGTTAAAAAACACAACTGCTTCAGAGTTCAAAGCTTATTCAGTCGAAATTGTTCTGCTGAACAAAGATAAGGTTCCTGTATTTCGTGAAATAGTCGCTGTTAATCTGAGGAAGAACGCTGAGGATAGTCTTAGTTTTGAGAAAACTGTACCTCATGCCCGACCATGGAATGCTGAAATCCCTTATCTATATCAACTTGTACTAAATCTGAAAGATGACAAGGGTGTTATTATTGAGTCGGTAAGTAATCGCTTGGGATTCCGGACTGTTGAGGTGAAGGATGCACAATTTCTGGTGAATGGCAAACGAATTTATATAAAAGGTGTAAACCGGCATGAACACGATCCGGTAAAAGGGCATGTAATTTCCAAAGAACTGATGCTGAAAGATGTTCAGCTGATGAAACAAAACAACATCAATACTGTTCGTACCTGCCACTACCCCGACGATCCTTACTGGTACGAATTATGCGATCAATATGGTCTTTACGTGATCGATGAGGCCAATATTGAAAGCCATGGAATGGGATATGACCTTGACAAGACACTGGGAAACCGACCCGAGTGGATTCCGGCACATCTTGATCGAACTATCAGGATGGTTGAACGGGATAAAAATCATCCCTCAATTATAATGTGGTCGCTTGGAAACGAGGCTGGAAACGGTGTTTGTTTTTATGCTACCTATAAATGGATAAAAAACAAGGATAATTCAAGGCCTGTACATTATGAGCGGGCCTTGCTTGAATCGAACACCGATGTCTACTGTCCGATGTATACTGGTGTTGATTATCTTTCGCAATATGCCAGAAAGAAACAAACCCGGCCTCTGATAATGTGTGAATATGCGCATTCCATGGGCAACAGCACTGGTAACTTCCAGGAATATTGGGATACTATCCAGAAATATCCTCTTTTACAGGGAGGATGTATCTGGGATTGGGTTGATCAGGGTTTGTTAAAAAAAGATGACAAAGGGCAGTCTTTTTTTGCATACGGTGGTGATTTCGGT
The DNA here is from genome assembly GCA_903923925.1 of uncultured Bacteroidales bacterium. Lineage (GTDB taxonomy): Bacteria > Bacteroidota > Bacteroidia > Bacteroidales > CAIXZF01 > CAIXZF01. The sequence goes on along the minus strand of CAIXZF010000097.1, from coordinate 47,533 downwards.
CCAAAAGATGTTCCCAGTGATAATAATTTCAACTGTAATGGTTTGATCTTCGCTGATAGAAAAATTCATCCCGGTCTCAATGAAGTAAAAAAGGTATATCAATCTGTTTCCTTCAAACCAATCGAGCTTAAGACAAAAATCTCTATCGAAGTTTGCAATGGCTATTTTTTCTATAATCTTTATGGGACATCACTTGTATGGGAAATTACCGAAGACGGCATAGCAGTTCAGAATGGAAATTTTCCTGAATTTATTCTAACAGCAGGTATAACAAGAACAATTGATATTCCTGCTAAAAAAATCATCCCGCTTCCAGGCAAGGAATATTACATCAACCTCTACATCATCACTTCAGATGACAAACCTTTACTGGGAAAGGGATTCACAATTGCGTCAGAGCAGATAAAACTTCCTGTATATCAGAATAAAATTGCGGCAGAAATGCTTAACCCCACCAAATTAAAAGTGAAAGAAGAGACAGATAAATTCATTATTTCAAACGAAGTATTGAATCTTACTTTCAGTAAAACAAACGGCAATCTTGAATCATATACTTATTCAGGCAAAAACTACCTACGGCAGGGCCCGCTTCCAAATTTCCGTCGAGCCTTAACTGATAATGATATTGGAAACGAAATGTATAATGAATGTAAAATGTGGTTCGATGCCAGTTCGAATCGTAAGCTACATACTATTTCTGTTCAGAAAGAGGAGAAATATATAATTACTGTTGTTGTAATCTATGAATTACCTGATGTAAAGGTGAACGAATCTCTCACTTATGAAATTTATGGCGACGGCAGAATACACCTAACTGCCCGAATGCTTCCAAACGACAGCCCTTTACCTGTTTCAGTAAACAACCTTGCTGTAATGCCGCGCTTCGGACTGAACTTAAAGGTTGATGCAGGGATTCAAAAACTTGAATGGCTTGGCAGAGGACCGTTTGAAAATTACCCTGACAGAAAAACTGCAGCTTTTGTAGGGAAATATTCAAGTTTTGTCCAGGACCAGTTCACTGAATATGTAAGGCCACAGGAAAACGGCTACAAATGCGATGCACGCTGGCTTGCACTTACAAACTCAATTGGGGAAGGTTTGCTTTTTGTGTCTGATTCATTGCTTGGGTTTAGTGCTTTACCTTTTACATACGACGACATGGCCACGTATAACTGGGGAGGAAAACATCCAAATGAAATGATAAAAAAAGATTTCACAGATCTCAACATCGATCTTGTGATGATGGGAGTAGGAGGCGACGACAGCTGGGGGGCTAAACCTCATAATCAATGGAGACCAAAAGCAAAAAACTATTCATTCTCCATTACAATAATTCCACTTAAAAGTGCCGATGAGCCTTCAAAAATAGCCAGGCAAAAAATAATGTCTGAGAACTAGAAAAGACATCAAATGAAATTTTCACGAAAAGAAAACACTAAGAATAACTATTAAAAAAATGAAACCAACCCTTGTACTTCTTGCTGCCGGAATGGGCAGTCGGTATGGCGGTCTTAAACAGGTTGATTCTGTTGGGCCTTCCGGAGAAACTATTATGGACTATTCAATTTACGATGCCTTAAGAGCAGGATTTGGTAAGGTAGTTTTTGTTATCCGAAAAGATATTGAAGCTGATTTTCGCAGTGCATTTACAAACAAACTGGAAGGAAAAGTTATTTTTGATTTTGCCTACCAGGAACTTGATATGCTCCCCGAAGGCACTACAGTGCCGGAAGGCAGGCAAAAACCCTGGGGTACCGGGCATGCTGTGATGGTTGCAGATAAAAAAATCAATGAACCATTTGCCGTTATTAATGCTGACGACTTCTATGGACTTGATGCCTTCGAAAAGTTGGCAAAAGAACTAAGCAGCATTGATCCTGATTCAGCATCTTACTCAATGGTAGGTTATGACCTCGACAACACTCTTTCCGATTATGGCGATGTTTCTCGGGGTATCTGCGAAACTGATGATAATTCATTTCTGAAATCGGTGACCGAACGTACCAAAATAAAACGTTCGCATGGGCAGGTTGCTTTCCAGGAAATGGATGGAACTCTTGCTTTTCTCGACAAAAAATCAGCTGTTTCTATGAATTTCTGGGGATTCACACCGAAGTTTTTCAGTCAGTTGAATACGCTTTTTAACACTTTCATTAATAAAACGAGTGATAAACTAAAAGGCGAGTTTTACCTGAGCACAGCTATCGATACGCTTATCCGGAATAAGGAAGCTGAAGTTAAGGTACTAAGAACATCAAGTCGCTGGTTTGGAGTTACTTATAAAGAGGACAAGCCTTTCGTAATAGAAAAGATAAATAATCAGATTAAAAATGGGATTTATCCCGTAAGTCTTTGGAAATAACTAAGTATGAAGGAAAAAATAATCGAAGTTTTCAAAAATTTCGAGGTTGAAGGAGATCTATTTGCCATTGAACAAATTAAAAATGGCCATATTAATAATTCCTATCACCTGAAAGTTCTTAATTCTGTTGAGCAAAACTGGTTCCTCCAGAGAATTAATGCGAATGTATTCCATGATATTGAGGGCCTGATGAAAAATGTTGAATTGGTTACCAGGCATCTGATTTCGAAAGATGATCCTGGTAAAGAAGACAATATGCAGTGTCTGAGAATTATCCGCACCCGAAATAACAAGCTTTATTTTACTGATAAGGAAGGATATTCATGGCGTCTGTTTAACTTTATTGAAAACAGCTATGTATATGACGTTGTGAAGAATACATCATTTGCTTACGAAGGTGGTAAGGTTTTTGGACGATTTGTTATGGTGATGTCCGATCTTGATCCATCATCACTTATAAAAACAATTCCGCGTTTCCATGACATTAATTACCGTTGGGAACAGTTTAAGGACGTCCTTAAAATTGAAGGAAACCCCAGGGCTCTGCTTGCTGCAAAGGAAATTATGTTTGCTGAGGAGCGGTACAAAGATCTGTCGGATTTCTACAGCCAGGTTGACAGAGGTTTGTTGCCTCAAAGAATCACCCACAACGACACCAAGTTCAACAATATCATGTTTAATAAGGAAGGCGTGGCAACCTGTATTATCGATCTTGACACAGTAATGCCTGGCACTGTACTGTTTGATTTTGGAGATGCAATAAGAACAGCAACAAATACTGCATCAGAAGATGAATGCGATTTAACAAAAGTAAATTTTGATCTCGATCTTTATGAAGCTTACACAAACGGCTACCTTAAAGAATGTGCATCAGCCTTAACTGATATTGAAATTACAAATCTGCCTGAAGCTGCAAGATATATGACTTTTCTCATAGGACTGCGCTTTCTGATTGATTATCTTGCTGGTGACGTGTACTACAATATTACACGCCCTAATCAGAATATTGATCGCGCCAGAGTACAGTTCCGAATGGTCGAATGTATTGAAAGCAATATGAGCCACATGTCTGAAATTGCAAATTGTTACATCAATATAATGAATTCATAGCTTACAAATTTTAATGACAAAGATATACTTATGAAAATTCCTGTCTTCATTTTCCTTATGTTATCAGGCATATTAAGCTTAAATGCTGCAATTATTCCTATAATTCCTCTACCTGCAGAAATGCATACAAAGTGTGGTCATTTTAAAATAAATAAAAAAACGAATATTTATATACCTGGCGATAATGCAGAACTGAAAAGACTGGCAGCGTATTTTGCTGAAAAAGTCAAACTTTCAGGAGGACCTGAGTTAAAAATAATCTCTGAGCCAAATTTGGAAATGCTCGCTCCTAAAAATGCTATTATCTTCAAATTTAACAAGCTTGCAGGAAGTCGTATTTCAGAGTCATATGAACTTACAATAAATCGCCATTCCATAGTATTAGGCGCAGATAACGGTAGTGGAATTTTCTATGGAATTCAATCTCTTTTCCAGTTGATGCCAGCTGAAATTGAGAAGCCTGCCTCCCAAAATTCATTGAAGAATATTTCTCTGAAATGCATTAGCATAAAAGATAATCCCCGATATGTGTATCGTGGTATGCACCTCGATGTATGCAGGCATATATTTCCAGTTTCCTTTGTGAAGCAATATATTGACCTGATGGCGACTTATAAGATGAATACTTTCCACTGGCACCTCACTGAAGATCAGGGCTGGAGAATCGAGATCAAAAAATACCCCAAACTCGCAAGCATTGGAGGTTTCCGCAGGGGAACCCAGGTTGGAAAACTCGACAGTGCCGACGCAAAGTTATATGGAGGATTTTATACACAGGAGCAGATTAAGGATATTGTGGCTTATGCGGCACAACGATATGTAACGATAATACCTGAAATAGAGATGCCAGGTCATTGTATAGCTGCTTTGGCGGCTTATCCGCAATTGGCTTGTAATAAAGGACCGTTTGAAGTAAGAACCTCCTGGGGAGTTGCTGAGGATGTTTACTGTGCTGGTAACGATTCCGTATTTACATTTCTCCAGGATGTTCTGTCCGAAGTAATCGAACTCTTTCCTTCACAGTATATTCATATTGGTGGTGATGAGGTTCCAAAAAATCGCTGGCAATCCTGCCCGAAATGCCAGGCAAGAATAAAAACCGAAGGCTTAAAAGATGAAGCTGAACTTCAGAGTTATTTTATTAAAAGGATTGAAAAATTCCTGACTTCAAAAGGCAGAAAACTAATTGGCTGGGATGAAATTCTGGAAGGAGGACTTGCTCCAGAGGCAACAGTAATGGCATGGCGTGGATTGGATCGTGGAATTGAAGCTGCCAAACTAAAGCATTTTGTGATAATGACTCCCGGTTCTCACTGTTACTTCGATCATTACCAGGCAGATCCGGCACAAGAACCACTGGCTATCGGAGGTTTCACACCCTTAAAAAAAGTTTATTCTTTTGAGCCTACTCCGGTCGGCCTGAATGAAGAAGAAGCTAAATATATTCTTGGTGCACAGGCCAACCTATGGACAGAGTATATTGATAGTCCCGAACAGGCAGCTTATATGACCTATCCAAGAGTTCTTGCTCTCTCAGAAGTTACGTGGTCTCCAAAGAGTTCACGAAACTGGGAGAATTTTGTAATTCGTATTGACGATCATTTTAAACGGCTTACCTATAAAAAAGTAAACTATTGCAAGAGCCTGTACGATGCAGAAATATCCACGACTCCAAGCAAAGCCAAAAACACAATGCTTCTCGCGCTTAACAGTGACTGGAAAAAACTAAATATCAGATATACACTCGACGGAACAGATCCCACAGCAGCATCTCCTGTTTATTCAGAACCTGTAGCATTACAATCTGAAACAAAAATCAGGGCTGCCCTTTTCAATAAAAAAGACCGTAAAGGAAGAGTTGTAGCTGAAACTATTTACGTTAATAAAGCTTTTGGAAAACAGGTTCAGATTCTTACTCCTTACAGTAAACAATATCCCGGCAAAGGCGACCAAACCCTGGTGGATGGAATGAAAGGAAATCTCAGTGTAAAAGCAGGAGCATGGCTGGGATATCATGGCAATGATATGGAAATAATCATTGATCTGGGGGCATCTACAGTAATCAACAGCATTCGGGCAAGTTTCCTGAAGAGCACATGGAGTTGGATATTCCTGCCTAAGCGCGTGGAATATTATTTATCAGATGATGGTATTACTTTTGCCGCAGCTGGAATAATTGAAAATAACAACGACAATAACCACGGTGCATTGCTCAAAGAATTCCATCAGTTAACGAGTGGAAAATCAGGACGCTATATTAAGGTAAAAGCAATAAATGTTGGTGTTTGCCCTGCATGGCATGGTGCAGCAGGTCAAACCTGCTGGCTTTTTGCTGATGAAATTGTTGTTGATTAATTTTCCTTTGCGCCTTCCTGGTGTCCTTTGCGTTTAAAAAGGTCAGCTTAACTTAGAATATTAAATAAATTAAACAACTATGAAAAGAATCTGGCTCTGTATAGTGTTGACAATCTGCATCTCAAGCATTTTAAACTCCCAACCGATAACTCCCTCACACGTAATCCTTATCGGTATCGATGGGATGTTGGGTGAAGGTCTGCGCGCTTCCAAAACACCTGCAATCGACAGTCTGGCTAAGGCTGGCTGCATTTCGTGGAAGACTCGGTCTGTAATGCCCTCGGTAAGTGCACCAAACTGGTCAGCTATCCTTAGCGGTGCAGGCCCTGAGCAAACTGGAGTAACAAATAATGCCTGGACATTTGGCAAGCACAGTCTCGAGCCAACCGAACGGGATCAGACAGGATATTTTCCCACCGTTTTCTCCGTTCTGAAGATACAAATGCCAGAAGCAAAAACTTGCATGTTCTACGACTGGGACTGGCTTGGCCAGTACATCAATAATAGCCTGGTCACAAAAATGGAACTTCTGACGGGTTACCAAAATGTAACAAATTCAGCATTAGCATATATAACTGCAGAAAAACCACTTTTCAGCTTTATTTATTACGGACACCCTGACGAAGTGGGTCATGAGAAAGGATTTATGACAGAGGAGTATAAACAATCGTTGAATGACATCGATAAGGAAGTAGGAAAAATAGTAAAAGCAGTAAAGAAAGCAGGCATGTTTGAAAAGACAGTTTTTATTATTGTAACCGATCACGGTGGTGTTGATAAAAGCCATGGAGGAGAAACGCCAGCCGAAATGGAAATACCTTGGATAATTGAGGGCCCAGGCATGCGGAAAGGTAAAGTTCTAACCAAACCGAACGACAACATGAATACTGCAATGACCATAATACTTATGCTAAACCTGACTCCTCCCGAAAGCTGGGTAGCGCGGCCGGTTTTCGAAGCCTTTGATTTGCAGGGACCAGAATAGTCATTTGAATAAAGCAGTAAATGACATTTGCTATTCCTGTCTTATAAATTCCATTATTCTTTCCTGTATTTTGATAAATTAATAAGCAACACGCTCCCAAGAATCACAACCAGTCCACTAATCTGAAGAACGCTCATATGTTCTCTGGCAAAAAACACTCCCAGTAAAACTGCTATAACCGGATTTACGTAAGCATATGTGCTCACCTGCGTAGCTGATTTAACTTTTAATAGCCAGACATAGGCACTATATGCTGCTAAAGAACCCATTATTATCAGGTATACTAATGAAAACCAGGAACCTGGTGTTACTGAGTTCCATTCAAATCCACTCCACTCATTCGAAAACAAACTGGCGAGACTAAAAACAATTCCCGCTGCAAGCATTTGCCATGCTGAACTTAAAGTAGTAGATCCTGTGGAATGATATTTCGAATAAAGAGAACCACCTGCCCAGCTTATGGTACCTACTAAAATAATGAATAATCCAAAAATCCCTGTAAGTGCGTTTGGTGAAGAGAATGCTTCGGTAATCTTTTCAATGAACATTAAGGTGACACCGATAAAACCAAAGATTAATCCGAGAATTATCGCACGATTTGTAAAATTTTCCTTCCATTTAGGAAAATCAAGTATTACAAACCAAAAAGGAGATGTTGAAACAAGCACTGCAACTAATGAGCTGGGAAGCGTTTTCTCAGTCCAGATTACGGCGCCGGTTCCTACTAATAATAGCATCAACCCACTTATTATGGAGGGTTTTATTTGTCGCCATTTACCAATTCCTTCTCCCTTTAACAAGCACCATCCTATCATTAATAATCCGGCTGTTACAAAACGAAATGCTCCCAGCATCATTGGCGGTATATGCTGAACTGCTTTTTGAATAAAAAAATAAGTTGACCCCCAAACCAGGTAAACAGTTGTAAATGCAATTACCACCATCACCGGCGACACCTTATTGTTTTTTTTCATAATCATTGAATCATCATTGTGAGAAAATCTGTTTTTTGTCAGTTTAAGGTTATACAGACAATATCCATACCCTTAGTAAAAATTACAAAGCATGAAAAGGGATAAATTTTAAAAACTCCTAATTCCACACTTCTCCGAAGTATAAATTTTCTATGCTTTAGTAGTATCAAAACAAACAAAGGGCACAATTCGCACAATCTCATTTTTTGTATTCAGAATTCCTGAGACCTCCTGAAACACTTCTTCTCTTACAGCAGAAGGCGCTTTCTTCAACCAGGATCCAAGGAAAGCTAAGCTAAAAAAGTAGTAGTTAAACATTGCCTCTGCATCTGTAAAACGATATTGAAAGGAACTTTCCTGAAAATTCTTTACTTCAAATCCATTCTTCTCCAATAGCTCAGTCCAATCAAAGGCAGTTCATCATAAAGACTTACCTGAGCAGGGTCGTTTTCATTGAAAGTAACAGGCTTCATTTTATTGATTTTAGTGTTGCAAATTTAATCTGAAATAGCTTTACCTGTAAGTTTTATTAATTTTAACAAGCTTAAATTTTATCTTATTGCGATTTCAGAACTATATTTTCAATATTTTACTTATAAAACAAGTATTTTCTGCACTTTTTGAGAACCCTAATTACAAGGTTCAGATTGATGCCGATTTCAGACCAAAAATTCAAAGCTAAATAGTAACGATTCTAATTAGCGAATGAATTTACGTAAGCGTATACATGAGGTTCTTTTTTTTTTTACTTTTGAACATCATCAAAAACATTCTTGCACTATGAGCAAGCTGGATTCAAAAGTACCAAAAGGACCATTGGCGGATAAATGGTCGCACTATAAATCTCACGCCAATCTTGTTAACCCATCAAACAAGCGCAAACTCGATATTATTATCGTTGGCACAGGTCTGGCCGGAGCATCTGCAGCAGCATCTCTGGGGGAAATGGGCTTTCAGGTAAAAGTTTTCTGTTACCAGGACAGTCCCCGCCGGGCACACAGCATTGCCGCACAAGGCGGAATTAATGCGTCAAAAAATTATCAGAACGATGGCGACAGCGTTTATCGTCTCTTTTATGATACGATCAAGGGTGGAGACTACCGTGCAAGAGAAGCAAATGTGCATCGTCTTGCCGAAGTTAGTGGTCCAATTATCGACCAATGTGTTGCCCAGGGTGTTCCATTTGCCAGAGATTATGGCGGATTACTCGACAACAGGTCTTTCGGAGGCGCACAGGTGTCGCGCACATTCTATGCCCGTGGACAGACAGGACAGCAATTGCTACTTGGTGCCTATGGAGCACTCAGCCGTCAGATTGAGAAAGGAAATGTGAAACTTTACGAACGTCATGATATGATGGATCTCGTAATGATTGATGGTAAAGCTCGTGGTATAATCGCCCGTAACCTGGTAACAGGAGAACTTGAGCGTTTCTTTGGTCATGCAGTTGCACTTGCAACTGGTGGGTATGGGAATGTTTTCTTCCTCTCCACCAATGCAATGGGTTCGAATGGAAGTGCTGTATGGCAGGTGTATAAAAAAGGTGCTTTCTTTGGAAACCCCTGCTTTACCCAAATCCATCCTACCTGCATCCCTGTTCATGGCGATTACCAGTCGAAGCTCACGCTTATGAGTGAAAGTCTTCGTAACGACGGGAGAATATGGGTGCCAAAAAATAAAGAAGATGCCGAAAAACTGCGTCATGGTAAGTTGAAGGCTAAAGAAATAAAAGAAGAAGACCGCGATTATTATTTAGAGCGCAGATATCCTGCCTTCGGAAATCTTGTTCCGAGAGATGTGGCATCTCGTGCTGCGAAAGAGCGCTGTGACGCCGGATACGGAGTTGGTGAAACCGGATTGGCTGTTTTCCTCGATTTCTCTGAATCCATTGCCCGTCTGGGTAGAAATGTGATTGAGGAGCGTTATGGGAACCTCTTCCAGATGTATGAAAAAATTGTGGATGATAATCCGTATGAAATGCCAATGATGATTTATCCTGCTGTTCATTACACTATGGGTGGACTTTGGGTGGATTACGAGTTGCAATCTACTATTCCAGGTTTGTTTGTAATGGGCGAGGCCAATTTCAGCGACCACGGTGCCAACCGCCTGGGCGCTTCAGCATTAATGCAGGGATTAGCTGACGGATATTTCGTTCTGCCATACACCATCCAGAATTACCTCAGTAATGAAATCAGAACACCTAGGTTAAAAACTGATCTTCCTGAGTTCGAAAAAACTGAGAAAGAGGTAAAAGACCGTATTGATAAGCTGATGAATATTAAAGGAAAGAATTCTGTAGATTATTTCCACAAACAACTCGGCAAAATCATGTGGGATTATGTTGGAATGGCCAGAAATGAAACCGGCCTGAAGAAGGGTATCGAGCTTATTATAGCACTTCGTGAAGAATTCTGGAAAGATGTACTCGTTCCCGGGACCACTGCAGGGGTAAATACAGAGCTTGAAAAAGCATTACGTGTTGCTGATTTCCTTGAACTGGGAGAACTTATGGCAATGGACGCTCTAAACCGTAACGAAAGCTGTGGTGGGCATTTCAGAGAGGAATTCCAGACAGATGAAGGCGAAGCTCTCCGAAATGATGATACCTATAAATATGTAGCCTGTTGGGAATTCAAAGGAAATTCTCAGCATGAACTTCATAAGGAAGCTCTTGATTATGAATTTATTGAGGTCAAACAAAGAAATTACAAATAGACTTTTGCAATTCTCGTCATTTAGGATAATGAATAACAATAAACGAATTCAGACTTTTCACTCAACCCAATTATAAACCAAAACCATGGATCTTACGCTCAAAATCTGGAAGCAAAAAGACAGCAAATCCAAAGGCAGGTTCGAGACCTACAAGGTTAAAAATATTTCGCCCAATTGTTCATTTCTTGAGATGCTTGATATTCTCAATGAACAATTGATTTATAAAGGAGATGAACCCGTAGTTTTCGACCACGATTGTCGTGAAGGAATCTGCGGTATGTGCAGCCTCTACATAAACGGACGCCCTCACGGACCTGATAAAGCGATTACTGTTTGTCAGATGCATATGAGAAATTTTCACGATGGACAGACCGTTATCATCGAGCCCTGGCGTTCGAGAGCATTTCCTGTTATCAGGGATTTAATGGTTGACAGATCAGCCTTCGACAAGATAATACAAGCTGGTGGCTATACAAGCATTAATACAGGCGGTGCACAGGACGCCAATGCGATCCTGATTCCGAAGGTTGATGCTGATATGGCAATGGATGCAGCAGCTTGTATTGGATGCGGATCTTGTGTTGCAGCATGTAAAAATTCAAGCGCAATGTTGTTTGTTTCTGCCAAAGTTTCTCAACTTGCTTTACTCCCTCAGGGTAAAGCTGAAGCATTTGAACGCGTGCAAAAAATGGTGGAAACTATGGATAAACTCGGTTTCGGAAATTGTACAAACACATTTGCCTGTGAAGCCGAATGTCCCAAAGAAATTAAGTCGTGGAATATTGCTAAAATGAACAGGGAGTTTATTGCTGCAAAAATGTGTTCTGAAAAACGTAAAGAAGCGAATTTTGCTGGATAATATATCTTAAACCCGATAACATTACTAAATACTACAAGTTTTTTATGATAGTCCGTAAACTGTTGGTGATCTTTATAGTAGGTTTTGCCATTTCAATTCTGGCAACAAATCAAGTTAATGCTCAGGAATTTCGTTATGATACCCTGAGATTGTTCTATTCCATAAACAAGACAGAAATGGAAGCTGCGGGTCAGGCAAAGCTTGACTCACTCCTTAGCTTGCTTAACAGGAATAAAAAATCTACCCTTTCAATAACAGGGTTTGCTGATTATCTTGGTAAAGATCCACATAATGTTGAACTTTCTGAAATCAGGGCCAATAAGATTAAAGAATATATGATAGGTAAAGGGATCGACAGTGTACGATTTGTAAACTGTTCCGGGAAAGGTGCCTTAAAACCAGCCACTATTGTTCCTAACCAGAAAGGTGTGCCAATGCACCGAAAAACTGAAGTTGTTGTAATGTGGCCTATTGGGAAAAAAGCAGTTCCAAAAACTGTTGCTAAAGGAAAAGAAGCAAAAGTCGATAGGTCGTTAAACCCCTACCCTGCCGGACAATCTGGTCCATCAAAACCAAAAACAACTGCACCCGCCAAACCAGGCGATGCAACTACTTCTCCGGTTCCAGTAAAACCAGGGGCAAATTCAAATCCTGCTTCGCCAGTAGCCGCTGCTACTGCTAAGGGTCCACAAATAGCCTTCGATAAATTTTTCTTTGTTACAGGCAAGCACCTTTTGCGTCCTGAATCTATTGTGTCAATCAAAAAAACAGCTGCTATTCTGAACCAGAAGCCAAATTTGAAAATAGAACTCCACGGTTTTGTTTGTTGTGATAGTATTAGTCCTGATGGAATTGATGTTGATACAAAAACTCCAACGCTCAGTCTTAATCGCGCAAAATATGTTTTCGATCAGCTTGTTAAACAAGGTGTTGATTCCACACGTATGAGCTATAAAGGCTTTGGTGGAAAAAAACGTGCCAAGAGAGTTGAAAACACCGATGCCGACAAAGCGAAAAACGACAGGGTTGAGATAATTGTAATACCATAGCATTCTGCAGGCATGACCCTTTTCATGCCTACCCAACCATTTCATAATTAGTTAATTAATGTTAAACTCGACGAAAGCCGTAAGGTAGAGGTGTGTTAAATCATTAATTTTGTTGGCATAATTAAATTTTAACATGAAGAAATATCTCATTTTATCAATCGCAAGCTTTACACTTATTGCTATGAGCTGCAAACAACACAAGCCAAATACAGGTATCAGCCTGGCAAATCTCGATACCTCCGCAAAAGCGCAGACCGATTTTTACCAATATGCCTGTGGTGGCTGGATGAAGACTCATCCACTGCCAGCAGAATATGCAAGATATGGTTCGTTCGACAAACTTCAGGAAGATAACCAGAAACAAGTTAAGGAACTTATCGAAGGCTTAAGCAAAACTCAACAGAAAGCTGCTGGCATCGGCGCTAAAATTGGTGAATTATATAAAATTGGTATGGATAGTGCCAATCTTGAAAAACAAGGAGTTGCACCTCTTAAATCAGGAATGGATGCTATTAATTCAATCAAAGATGTTAATGGTCTCCAACAGGAATTAATAACACTTCATAAACAATATATTTCACCTTTTTTCCAGGTTGACGGAAGTGCTGATCAGAAGAACAGCAAAATGAATATTCTCAATATCTACCAGAGCGGACTTGGAATGCCCGACCGTGATTATTATCTTGAAAACGACCCTGCTACAAAAGAAGTTCGTGATCAGTATCTGAAACATATCGAAAAGATGTTTGTATTAGCTGGTATTGCTCCGGAAATTGCCAAAACAAATTCTGAAAAGGTTCTTAAACTCGAAACTGCTCTTGCAAAGGTTAGCTCCAGTCGTGAACAACTTCGCGATCCTCAGGCTAATTACAATAAAATCAATGTAACGGATCTCCAGAAAATGGCATCCCATATCGACTGGAAGGCGTATTTTTCAGGCATTGGAGCTGGTAACCTAACAGAGGTAAATATTTCGCAGAAAGCCTTCATCAAGTCAATGGATTCTATTTTTACAACCACTCCCATCGAAGACGTTAAGGCTTATTATTCATGGAATCTTATTAATGATGCTTCCTCTTTCCTGAATGCAGCAATGGAGAAACAGAATTTCGAATTCTATGGAAAAGCATTATCTGGCAAGGAAGAAATGAAAGCCCGCTGGAAACGTGTTGTTGATGTAATTAATGGTTCATTAGGAGAAGGTGTTGGCCAGATGTATGTTGAGAAATATTTCCCTGCTGCTGCAAAAGAAAAAATGATTAACCTGGTTAAGAATCTGCGTTCATCTTTAAGTGATCGAATTGCAGGTTTGCAATGGATGAGTGATGAAACCAAAAAGAAAGCACAGGAGAAACTTGCTGCAATAAAAGTAAAAATTGGTTATCCGGATAAATGGCGTGATTATACAGCACTCGAAATTAAAAACGACAGCTACTGGGAAAATGTAGTACGTAGCCGCAATTTCGAATTCGCATTTCGTATTGCCAAAGTAGGTAAACCAGTTGACCCAACCGAATGGGGCATGACTCCACAAACAGTAAATGCATATTATGATCCTACCGTTAACGAAATCGTATTCCCTGCTGCAATCCTGCAACCTCCTTTCTTCAATTTTGATGCAGACGATGCTGTAAATTATGGGGCAATTGGCGTAGTGATCGGCCATGAAATGACGCACGGCTTTGATGATCAAGGTCGTCAATACGATAAAGAAGGTAATTTAAAAGACTGGTGGACAGAAAATGATGCAAAACTTTTCAACGAGCGTACTGCAGTTCTAGTTAACCACTTCAGTAATATTAAAGTTCTTGATACGGTACATGCAAATGGCGCATTCACCTTAGGTGAGAACATAGCTGATCAGGGTGGATTACAGGTTTCTTTTAATGCATTAAAGAAAGCACTTGAAGGCAAATCACAGGAAAAAATAGACGGATTTACACCTCAGCAAAGATTTTTCCTTGCCTACGCTAATGTCTGGGCTAACAACGTCCGTGATAAGGAAATCCTCCGCCGCACAAAAGTTGATCCGCATTCTCTGGGTAAATGGCGTGTAAATGGGGCTTTACCAAATGTTGCAGCTTTCCAGGAAGCATTTTCTATTAAACCGGGTGATGCAATGTTTATCGAACCTGAAAAAAGAGTGAACATCTGGTAGTTCCCTGCATTAATTAATCCAAAATATCCCCGTAGAGACGTAGCATGCTACGTCTCCAAATGCCAGAACTGATCCCCCAACCGAAACAGAGACGTAGCATCATGCTACGTCTCCAAATGCCAGAACTGATCCCCCAACCGAAACAGAGACGTAGCATCATGCTACGTCTCCAAATGCCAGAACTGATCCCCCAACCGAAACAGAGACGTAGCATGCTACGTCTCTACGGGGATGTTTGAATTTGCCCATTTTGATATGTATTCCACATTTATTTGGTTCATACAGTTAAAGTGGATTTTGGGACAGGCTTTATATCCGAGTTTTGAGCATGGTCGGCATGAGAGACCTTTCACTTCTGCGATTTGAGAGTCACCTGTGTAATTTGCCTGAAAATATTGATACATCCCAAATCCAGGAACAGTATTACCCCAGATTGAAAGAATATCCTTTTTTAAGGCTGCGGCAATATGCATAAGTCCTGTATCATGGGTTATCACACGGTCAGCAGAAGCCAGCAGTGAAGCTGACTGGTTGAGGTTATATAAGCCACAAGCGTTAAAAATCATTTTTCCCGATTGGGAAACAATTAATTCTGCAACATCCCGGTCTTCCTTCCCTCCAAGTATAATTATTGGTTTTGAGATCTCTTTGCACAGAGCTACAAGTTTAGCTGGCGGCATTTGTTTGGTGGCATGTTTACCTCCAATAACAAGTGCTATGTAACCATTTAGGTGCGTTTTGGGCAGGGACCCGAGTGAAACTCTCTCCTTCTCAGGTATAAAATAATCAAGTCCTTTTCCATCATTATTTACTCCATATTTTTGAACAGCTTTAAAGTACCTGTCTACAATATGAATTGCTGGTAGAATATTGATTTTAAAACTGCAAATCAGGAACTTCTGAAAATTAAGCTTCGGAAAGCTGCTATAAGGTTTCTGAAGTCTGAGAAGTAGTTCTCTTGATCGTAAACTCTTGTGCAGGTCGACAACATTTGAATAATTTTCTGCCTTTAATTGCGGCAGAACTTCGCTGATGTTCTTGCTAATTGTATAGATTTTATCGAGGTACGGATTAGCTTCTAAAAGCGGCAGAAATTGCTTCTTGGTTATGAAATGCACTTCGGCTTCAGGCTGTTGCAGCTTCAGGCAACGGATTAATGCTGTGGTAAGCACAATGTCGCCAATAGAACTGAACCGAATGATGAGGTACTTTTTCATTAAACTATTTCTGCAAAGGTAGAAACAATTGCAATTACCTTTGTGCCTGAAAATTTCGAAACCAATTTTATGATTCTTGTTGATACCCACGCCCACCTTTACCTTGAGGATTACAAACACGATCAGGATGAAATGATACAACGTTCTATTGACAATGATGTGAAGTACATGCTAATTCCGCATATTGACACAAGAACTTCCGCTGATTTACACAGACTCTGTAATAATTATCCTCAGCATTGTTTCCCGATGATGGGCCTCCACCCTACCAGTGTAAAAGAAAACTACCCTGAGGAACTCACTTTTATTGAAGAAAAGCTGTCGACTACTCATTATTATGCTGTGGGAGAAGTGGGAATAGATTTATACTGGGACAAGACCTTTTTCGAAGAGCAGAAAATCTGTTTCATACGGCAAATTGAACTTTCACTTAAGCATGATCTGCCACTTGTTATTCACACCCGCAATTCCATTGATGAAACTGTAGAAATCATCTCCTCCTTTACAGGGAAAGGTCTCAGAGGCGTTTTTCATTGTTTCCCCGGAACGATTGAACAGGCTGAAAAAGTTATTGAACTTGGATTTCTTCTTGGGTTAGGTGGAGTTGTTTCATACAAGAATTCAGAGATGGCAAAAGTAGCTGCTGCGATTAGTCTGAACAATATTATTCTGGAAACTGATGCACCATTTCTAACACCAGCTCCTAAACGCGGTACCCGTAATGAAAGTGCATATATTCGGTTTATTGCCCAGAAAATAGCAGATCTGAAAGGAGTTTCTCTGGAAAAAGTTGCTGAAATTACAACAAACAATGCGCTGAAATTATTCAGATTCCCTGTTAGTTTAACCTAAATGAACTAAGTACAATGTTATTTTATATAAATTTACAACATCACAGTATACTAGCATATAGAGCTTATGACCACTAAACCCTCCTTACTGGTAATCTATACCGGTGGCACCATCGGGATGATCAGGGATCTTGAAACCGGAGCACTGAAACCTTTCGATTTTGAGCATCTGTATAAGCATATACCTCTTTTAGAGAATTTTAACTATACTATCAATATTCACTCATTTGACCCCTTACTTGATTCCTCGAATATGAGTCCTGCATTTTGGGTAGAATTAGCCGGAGTGATCGAAAATAATTATGAATTATATGATGGATTTATAGTACTTCATGGCTCTGATACAATGGCATATTCTGCATCGATGCTGAGCTTTATGCTGGAGAATCTGAATAAACCAGTTGTTTTCACAGGTTCTCAATTACCAATGGGAGTAATTCGTAATGATGGAAGGGACAATTTTATTAACTCTGTTGAAATTGCTGCTGCATTAGAAGAAGGCACCCCTGTTGTTCCTGAAGTTAGCATTTGTTTCGAAAACAGACTTTATCGTGGCAACCGCACCAGCAAAGTGAATGCGGAACATTTTCAGGCTTTTGTTTCTGGAAACTATCCTGTATTGGCTGAAATAGGGGTTAACATCAAATATAAACGGGATCTTATCCTGAAACCAAATTTCAAGAAACTAAAGATCAATAATAAA
The DNA here is from genome assembly GCA_903923925.1 of uncultured Bacteroidales bacterium. Classification (GTDB taxonomy): domain Bacteria; phylum Bacteroidota; class Bacteroidia; order Bacteroidales; family CAIXZF01; genus CAIXZF01. Next base: position 30,192 of record CAIXZF010000097.1, on the reverse strand, counting down.
CTTGATCAGAATATTGCAATCCTCAAATTATTTCCCGGAATTACACCAGCATCAGTTAACGCAATCCTTAGAATAGAAGGTCTTAAAGCTGTTATTCTCGAAACTTTCGGCGCCGGGAATGCTCCAACTGTTTCATGGTTTATCGACTGTTTGCAAAAAGCAATTGAAGATGGTATAATCATTTTTAATGTTACACAATGCAAAGGTGGTGCAGTTGAAATCGGCAAATATGAAACCAGTGCTACCCTTGGAAAAATCGGTGTAATCGGCGGCTATGATATTACTACTGAAGCAGCACTTGCAAAATTAATGTACCTACTGGGTAAAGATATCCCTATTGTGGAATTAAAACAGCTGCTTCAAACTCCATTAAGAGGAGAAATGACCATTAGCTAAGTGATAAATTTTTAACTTCGTATTAATTTTAACTGAAATCTTCCTATGAAAACAAAAATCTACATTTTAACAACATTCTGTTTCTTCTCTTGTCTTAATATGAGTTTTAGTCAGGAAAAAAAAGACAAGGGTCGTTTTGATTTAAAAACTGACATTTTAAGTACTTATTTATGGAGAGGAATGGTTGCAGATCCTAAACCAAATATTCAACCAACTCTTACGTATACTTACAAAAAATTCAGTATTGGTGCTTTTGGATCAACAAATCTGGATAACTCATACAGAGAAGTAGATTTATTTGCCACTTATGAATTGAACAATTTTACATTCACTTTTAACGATTATTATTGGAGTCCGTATATCGACAGCCTGGACTATACAAACTATGATTTTATTAAATCCGGGCACTATCTTGAAGGTATGGTGGCATGGAAAGGTCCTGAATCTTTTCCGATTACAATTCAGGCTGCCACAATATTTTTTGGTCCTGACAATAAATTCGACCATTTCGATTCGGTAACAGGTGAAACTGTCTATATAAACAGGTATTCAAGCTATTTTGAAGTAGCCTACCCTTTTATTCTTAAAGAATATGACATGAAAGCTTTTATTGGAGGTACTCCAAATGAAGGCTTGTATGGAACAGGTGGAGGAGTAGTTAATGTGGGACTTAGTGCAATAAAAAAGATTAAGGCATCCAGTACCTGGGAAATTCCTCTTACCGGTAGTTTGATCTTCAATCCACAAACCTCGCGGGTCTATTTCACACTGGGTATTACTTTGTAAAAGAACTGCCAACTTCGGATGAGAAGAATCTCCCTGAGTGAGAGGATGATCCTCAATTATGTGGGTGTGAGTCTGGCAGCCATTGCACTGGTTGGTGGGGTGATTTTTTATATCGCCAGAAATGCTTTGGTCGACAGAACGTACAACCAGCTCACCTCCGTACGAATGGCTAAGACCATGCAGATTGAGCTGTTTTTTTCTGACCGTTTAAGAGATGCCAGAATGGCATCAGGATCAGATGATGTTGCTCATATTCTGGCTATCCTTGAAAATTCAAGTGGAGACGAATTCAGGAACAACAGTATTAACGCTGATGTTCTGGCATATAGCAAATCGAGCCATATCTACCAATATCTGCTCTCGAGTCATTATTACGATAGTTTTATTATTGGCGAAAAAGGAGGTAACTTTATAGAAATCAGGACAGTTGGCAAAGACTCGCTTACAACTGTTCACTTTTTTAGCAATTCTGATCTGTCGCAACAATTAGGATCTTATAAGAATGAAATTCTTGATTTTATGCAGGATCCTGTTTCAAAAGAGGAAGTAATACGAGCCTGTTCACCAGTATTTAATAAAAAGGGAAATCCTCTGGGATTTATTGCATTTGGTATTTCGCCTCTTACTATTGATGCTATAATGCTCGAGCGGGATCCTTCCAAAGGGCTTGGGAATACCGGAGAATCTTACCTTGTCGGCGACGATGGATTTTTGAGAAGTAATTCGAGGTTCAGCAGTCATTCTATTTTAAAGACGACTGTTAATACAAACGGCGTAAAAAGAGCGGTTTCAGGAAGCTCAGGTACCGGGATTTACAAAGATTACAGAGGTGTTAGCGTTTTAGGCTCTTATGGAAAGGTTAATATCCCGGGATTGTCCTGGGTAATTCTGGCTGAAATAGATTTACCTGAAGCAATGAAAATCGTTACTTCTCTCAGGAACAACATTCTTGTGTTAACACTTATTATCGCAATAGCTGTATTCTGTCTTACTTTTCTTATTGCCAGAAGAATAACCAGGCCTTTGATCCGATTAAAACGGGCAGCACTTGAAATTGGGAAAGGTCAATTTGCCAGGGTTGAATTACCACATTCCAACGACGAAATTCATGACCTTACAGAGGCCTTTAATCAAATGGCAGAAGAACTGGAGGCAAAACGAAGCGAACTGGCTGCAGAACGAATTCAACGATTTTCTGCTGTTATTGATGGGCAGGAAATAGAGCGTCAACGGCTGTCGATGGAACTACATGATGGACTCGGGCAATCATTGATTGCCCTGAAGTTGCGACTGGAAAGCATTTCAGATACAGAAGATCCGCGGGCAGCTAAAACACTTATGGAGGTAAGCAGGGGTGTCGACCTTACTATAGAAGAAATCCGCCGTATGTCGAACGATCTGATGCCTGCAATACTTAAGGAATTCGGTCTCGAAACAGCCATCCGCAACATCTGCGAGGAAACTTCAATAAATGGCAAACTGGATATGGACTTTCAGGGGCATTGCATTCCCAGGCAGGCTGACCAAAGGGTTCAAACTTACCTGTATAGGGTAACTCAGGAGGCATTACACAATATTATCCGGCATGCAGCTGCCTCAAAGGCAAGAGTGTTACTGGAATGTAAAAATCAGAAATTGATTCTTGAGATTGAAGATAATGGTGATCAGCTCAAAATTGAACAGCTTGCCCAAAGTAAAGGAAACGGGCTCTACAATATAAGGGAAAGGGTAAACCTTCTGAGTGGAAATCTTACCTTTACAAAAGGGAAAATGAATGGCATGCTGATCCATATTGAAGTTCCGATAAAGATTGTAAAAGATGGAAAAGATTAAGGTTATTATTGTGGACGACCACCAATTGGTTAGAGATGGGATAAAAGCGCTCCTTCAGGATCAAATTGATATCGAAATTGTTGGGGAAGCAAACAACGGAGATGAATTATTCCTGGCAATCGCAGATGTCCATCCGCATATAGTACTAATGGACATCTCATTACCAGGCAAATCGGGCATTGAACTTACTAAAGAACTCAGTAAAAGTCATCCCGACATTTTTATCCTGATACTTTCTATGTATACCCATGAAGATTTCGTTCTGAATGCCCTCAAAGCCGGAGCCCGGGGCTATCTTCCCAAAAACACAACACGTAAAGAACTTCTTAATGCTATTCATACAATTATAAGTGGTGAGGAATATTTCAACGAACAGATTTCAAAATTAATCATGAAGAGTGTTGTAAAATCTGCTAAAGCTGAACAAAACAGGGAAGTGGGCAAAGATGATCTTACAAAACGTGAAATCGAAATCATAAAATTATTTGCTGAAGGGCTTTCCAACCAGGATATCGCAGACAAACTCTTTATAAGTGTTCGGACAGTTGAATCGCATAAAAACCATATTATGCAGAAACTAGGACTAAAAAACAACATTGATCTTATAAAATATTGCATCCGCAACGGCATTCTGGAAGTTTAATCCAAATGTTGATTCCTCTTATTTATTTTTAGTTGCCAACATTTAGTTCTATTGTTTTTGTAAGAGTGACACTTAATTTACACTAACAATCCCACCTAAACTATTTCCTGTTTTTACGAATTGACCTTAAAAGGTTCCTCCTCTACCTTTGTTCAAAATCGTGCAGTCCAATTAAACTAAACCTTAAAAGAAACACAAATGACTCAAATTCTAGAACCCGGATCAACCGGTTTTATGTTGCTTTGTTGCAGTCTGGTGATGCTGATGACACCAGGTCTGGCTTTTTTCTATGGTGGTCTGGCCACTAAAAGAAATATCCTGGGTATTATGATCCAAAGCTTTTTTTCATTGGGTTGGACGACAGTATTATGGTTTATCTTCGGATATTCTTTATGTTTCAGCGGTGGCGATGGCGGCATTTTTGGAAACCTTGACAAGGCATTTTTAAACAATGTTGCTCTTGACTCAATGTACAGCAATGGAAAAATCCCTGAAATAGTTTTCATTGCATATCAGATGATGTTTGCTATTATCACTCCTGCGCTTATTACAGGAGCATTTGTAAATCGTGTTACTTTTAAATCTTATGTAATTTTTTTAACAGTATGGCAGATTTTTGTCTACTACCCTTTTGTCCATATGATTTGGGGTGGTGGATTACTCGCTCAGTGGGGCGTTCTTGACTTTGCCGGTGGTATTGTTGTTCATGCGACTGCAGGTTTTGCGGCTCTGGCCTCTGTTATGTATGTTGGTGCCCGGGTGAATAAAAATTCGACACCAAACAGCATTCCACTCGTTGCAATTGGTAGTGGATTATTATGGTTTGGCTGGTATGGGTTTAATGCAGGAAGTGAAGTTTGCGTAGATAAGATTACTTCATTAGCTTTTTTAAACACAGATATTGCAGCTTCATTCGCAACAATTTCATGGGTAATTATTGAATGGTCGCGCGAGAGGAGGCCCAAATTTGTAGGTTTACTTACCGGGTCAATTGCAGGTCTTGCAACAATCACTCCCTGCGCGGGCTACGTTCCATTGTGGGCAGCAGCTCTGATAGGAACTATAGCTGGTATTGTATGTTACCTTGCAGTTCAGTTAAAAAATAAAATGAAATGGGATGATGCCCTTGATGTATGGGGAGTCCATGGCGTAGGCGGAGTTCTTGGTACTATCCTGCTCGGCGTTTTTGCTTCCAAAGCAATTAATGGAGCAGGAGCAAACGGCCTGCTGTTCGGCGATTCTACATTCTTTTTCAAACAATTGATAGCAGTAGCAATAGCAAGTGCATATGCTTTTATGTTCACTTATATTATGTTGATTATCATTAATTATATTACTCCGGTAAGGGTATCAGAGGAAACCGAAATGGCAGGCCTTGATGAAGCTCTTCATGGAGAAAAAGCCTATGATGATGGTGCCTTGTAACATTGATTCATAACCAGAATGGGGGCAGGCATGATCCATTTCATGCCTGTTCTTTTTTATAAAACTCTTTTGTTGAATATTATCAGTTAAACAAGTTCACCAATTAATGTTGCTGAAGTACACTCAACAATTCTGACCATAACATAATCGCCGGGCTCTTGACCAGCACCCGGAAATACAATCATCTTGTTCTGACTATTTCTGCCGCTTAACTGTGACTTAGACCTTTTAGAACTACCTTCTACAAGTACTTCAAAAGTTTTACCAATATCTCTTTTATAACTTTCTAATGATAATTCTCCCTGGAAATTGATTATTTCCTGAAGTCTTCGGGATTTGACATCTTCAGGAACATCGTCTTTTTTAGTATCCGCAGCAAGTGTATTCGGTCGTTCAGAATACTTAAACATATAAGCATAATCGAAAGCAACATTCTCCATAAGGCTTAAAGTCTCTTTATGGTCCTCTTCTGTTTCACCACAAAAGCCTGAAATAATATCTGTAGAAATCATACAATCCGGAATTGCTTTGCGAATTGCTGAGATCCGGTCGAGATACCACTCTCGCGTATAATTTCTGTTCATCTCCCATAACATTCTGGAACTTCCTGATTGAACAGGAAGATGGATACTTCGGCAAATATTGGGATGAAGAGCAATTACTCCGATGAGTTCGTTGCTGATATCTTTGGGGTGAGATGTTGCAAATCTTACACGTAACATCGGACTAATTTCTGCAATTGATGCAATTAGTTCAGCAAATCCTACTTTCTGACCAGCATCCTCCCAGGCATAAGAATTCACATTCTGTCCAAGAAGAGTTACATCCCTGAAGCCTTTGTCGAAAAGTTCACGAGCTTCCTTTAAAATTGTTAAATGAGGCCGGCTTCGCTCAGTTCCCCTGGTATAAGGCACAACACAGTAAGAACAGAAATTTTCGCATCCGCGCATAATTGAAATAAAAGCAGCAACACCATTTCCATCCATTCTAACAGGTGTAATATCAGCATACGTCTCATCGGCAGAAAGTATAAGATTGATTGCTTTCTGGCCTCCTTCAGCCTTTCTGAGAAGTTGAGGAAGATCCCTATAAGCATCAGGCCCGGCAATAAGATCAAGAATTTTCTCTTCATCAAAAAGATTTTCTTTGACTCTTTCTGCCATACAACCTAGCAAACCAACTAACAAGCCGGGTTTATTTCGCTTAAGAACATTAAATTGCTTAAGCCTGTTTCTTACTTTTATCTCAGCGTTATCGCGGATAGAACAGGTGTTAACCAGAATAACATCTGCTTCTTTTAAGTCTTTTGTAAGCTCATGTCCATCGTCAACCAAAATAGATCCAACGATCTCTGAGTCTGAGAAATTCATCTGGCATCCATGAGTTTCAATAAATATTTTTCTTTTTGATTCCACTTTTGTCCTTTTATTTCATCTATATGAGTAGAATGTTAAAACAAACTGGCGCGAAATTAGTTAAAAGGATACGTTCATTCAATAAAATGAAGGTTTTGTAATCCTTGTGTATTATGAAGATTTAATTGTTATAATTTTGTGCCCTTAAAAAAACCAAGAAAAGGAAGATGGGAAAAAACCTGGTAATTGTTGAGTCACCTGCTAAAGCCAAGACCATAGAAGGATTTCTGGGCAAGGATTTTATTGTCAGATCGAGTTTTGGGCATGTAAGAGACCTCTCTAAAAAGCAGCTTGGTGTGGATATCGATAACGGATTCTTGCCGAATTATGAAATAGCAGCTGAGAAAAAAAAGATAGTAGCTGAATTAAAAAAAACTTGTCTGGATTCTGAAATCATCTGGCTCGCTTCCGACGAGGACCGCGAAGGAGAAGCCATTAGCTGGCATCTTGTAGAAACCCTCGGCCTTGATGAAAGCAAGACCCGCAGAATTGTTTTTCACGAGATTACAAAATCAGCAATCCTTGCCGCTATTGAAAATCCTCGTGGGATAGACCACAATCTCGTTAAAGCTCAGCAGGCTCGTCGTGTACTCGACCGCCTCGTTGGATTTGAACTCTCTCCATTACTTTGGAAAAAAGTAAAACCTTCATTATCGGCAGGTCGCGTTCAATCTGTTGCTGTAAGACTAATTTCAGAACGTGAAGAGGATATTAAAGCATTTAGCAGCACATCTGCTTACAGAGTTGTTGGTGATTTCCTCGTTGAAACAGCTGATGGCCTTGCAAAAGTTGAAGCTGAACTTTCAACTAAGTTCGAAACAAAAGCAGAAGCACTGGCTTTTCTTGAGAAATGCGTTGAGGCCAGTTTCACAGTAATATCTGTTGAAACCAAACCTTCAAAAAAATCGCCTGCACCACCATTCACTACCTCAACTCTGCAACAGGAAGCATCAAGAAAACTTGGTTTTTCTGTCTCTAAAACTATGGTTGCCGCCCAACAGTTATATGAAAGTGGAAAAATAACCTATATGCGTACCGATAGTGTTAATCTGTCGAATACTGCACTTGGAATGGCCAAAGAGGAAATAACAAAGCAATTCGGTGCTGAATACGTTAAAACCAGACAATATACAACCAAATCAAAAGGAGCCCAGGAAGCACACGAAGCCATCAGGCCTACCTACATGGAAAATCAAACCATCTCCGGAGATTCTTCTCAACAACGGCTGTATGACCTGATTTGGAAACGCACGATCGCCTCACAAATGGCTGATGCCCAACTCGAAAAAACTGTTGTTGCTATTGATATCAATACAACGAAAGAAAAATTTACCGCTCGTGGCGAAGTCATAAAATTCGATGGATTTCTTAAAGTTTACATGGAATCTACGGACGATGATGAAGCAAATGATGGTGAAGGAATTCTTCCTCCAATGAAGTCTGGGGATGTCCTTAAAAATGATGAAATAAGGGCAATTCAAAGGTTTACCACTCCTCCACCCCGGTATACTGAGGCAAGTCTTGTTAAAAAATTAGAGGAACTCGGCATTGGCCGCCCTTCTACATATGCCCCTACAATTTCTACAATCCAGAAAAGAGAATACGTTACACGGCAGGATAAAGAAGGAATCAAACGCGATTACTCCTATATTGCACTGAAAAACAATAAGATAAAGGAAAGTGCAAAAACCGAAAAAGCAGGTTACGAAAAAGGGAAATTAGTACCAAGTGACCTTGGCATGCTTGTTAACAAATTTCTGATGCAGTATTTTGAAAATATTATAGATTACAACTTCACTGCAAATGTTGAAAAGGAATTTGACGAAATTGCCGCCGGACAGAAGGTGTGGAATGAAATGATTAAGGAGTTTTATACAGTCTTCCACAAACAAATTGAGGATACAAATACAACATCTCAGAAATTTTCAGGTGAGCGTTTACTGGGTATAGACCCCGTTTCTAACAGAAAAGTATTTGTTAAAATCGGCAAATACGGCCCTATGGTTCAGCTTGGTGAAACTGAAAGTGAAGACAAACCTAAATTTGCACGACTACCTAAAGAACAGGGAATTGATACAATTCTTCTTGATGAAGCATTGGAACTTTTTAAAATGCCAAAATCAATTGGAGAGTATGAAGATGAGGAAATCAACGTCGGAATTGGCAGATTTGGTCCATATATCAGACATAAAAGCGTTTTTTATTCTCTCAAAAAGACTGATGACCCTAACACAATCACAATTGAAAGAGCCGTCGAACTGATTCTGGAGAAAAAAGAGCTTGCAGAGAAAAGCCTTATCAGGGAATATCCTGAGGAACCAAAGCTAAAAGTACTTGAAGGCAGATATGGCCCATATATATCTTTTGGCAAAAGCAATTACAAAATCCCAAAAGGTCAAGATCCTGCTTCTTTGAGTTTTGATGATTGTAAAAAAATAATGGATGAGGGTGGTCCAACAAAATCTAAAACAAACAGGACTGCAGCCAAAAAGAAAAGTTAACTTTGAGTCGTAAAAAGTTCAGCTTAACTATATGGATCTGTCGGTATATTTTGAACCAGTCGAATTCCTTCAATTCCGCTATGCGGAAAAGGGACAACGAAAACGGATGGGAGATGTCATCCGCAGTTTCGTTAATGAGAATAACTTCCCCGATGTTTCTGACATTGATTTAGCAATTATTGGCGTTAAGGAAGACAGAAACGGAGTTAATAACAAAGGTTGTGCTCAGGCACCTGATTTTGTAAGAGATTTCCTTTATCGTCTGTTTCCCGGACAAACAATTCCAAAAGTTGTTGATCTGGGAAACCTTAAACAGGGATTTGACATTGACGATACCTATTTTGCGCTCACTCATGTTGTAAGCGAATTGATTAAAGCCGGAATCGTTCCGGTTATTATCGGTGGCAGCCAGGATCTGACGTTCGCTAATTACAAAGCCTACGAAGATCTTGGTCAAATAATCAACATCGTTTCTGTAGATTCCTGCTTTGATCTTGGTAAATCAGATGAAGAAAATGATTCTCAATCCTATTTGAGCAGAATAATTCTTCACCTGCCGAATTATCTTTTCAACTATGCTAATATTGGCTACCAATCCTATTTTGCAGATCAGGATGCCATTAAACTCATGAACAATCTGTTCTTCGACGCCTACCGCCTTGGAAAAGTCAGAGCCAATATGGAAGAAGTTGAACCTATTGTAAGAAATGCTGACATGCTGTCTATTGACATCAGTGCTGTCAGGCAAAGCGATGCTCCCGGTAATGGAAATGCTTCACCAAATGGATTCAACGGTGAGGAACTATGCCAGATTGTGCGATATGCCGGTCTAAGTGACAAGCTTTCGTCTATCGGATTTTATGAAGTCAATCCGTTGATGGATCATCACGGCCAAACTTCTCACCTTGTTGCTCAGGCAATTTGGTATTTCTTTGAGGGCTATTATGGAAGAAAGAAAGATTTTCCATTAAAAGATAAAGAGAACTATGTCAAATACCTGGTTACAATTTCTGGCCATAAAGACGAGTTGGTTTTCTTTAAAAGCAAAAAAAGCGACCGCTGGTGGATGGAAGTCCCCGTTCAAACCAGTATGAAAAGTAAGTATGAGCGGCATTACCTGGTTCCATGCTCCTATCAGGACTATCAAACAGCATGTACCGATGAACTTCCAAACAGATGGTGGCAAGTTTATCAGAAACTTATGTAGTACTAAATAAATATCTCTGCTTAATAAGCTCTTTCGTATTTACCTTCAATAAAATTAACAAAAGACCGGTTTGCAACCTGGTTACCTCCCGGTGTTGGGTAATCTCCTGTAAAATACCAGTCTCCCAAATGTTCAGGACAAGCTTCATGAAGATCTTCAATCTTTTGATAAATGATCTGGATTTCAGGAATTATTCCTTTTGGAGTTAGTAATTCTGAAATTTTATCTGAAAGCTGATTTGCAGTAAACGGTTTGTAAATGGCTTTAACATGGTTAATACTTTTATCCCCATTCTTACCAACTGCCTCCTTACACTTCTTATATACTGTATTTATTACATGTTTCTGCCCCGTATCATGTAAAAGCGCGATTGCAGCATTAAAAGCAACGAAATCACTTAATTTTGCCATGTCAATCCCATAACAATCGGGATAACGGATTTGAGGTGCTGAAGAAGCTACTACTATTTTCTTTGGTTCCAATCGCGCAAGTATCCTGAGAATACTCTGCTTCAATGTAGTTCCTCTTACAATTGAATCGTCGATAACAACAAGATTGTCAACATTTTTTCTGATTGTTCCGTATGTAATGTCATACACATGGGCTACCAGATCATCGCGCTGTATATCATTGGTAATAAAAGTTCTCAGGGCAGCATCCTTAACCGCAACTTTCTCAGTGTGAGGCCTGAAAGATAGAATTTCATCTAATTTTTCTGCCGTAATATTATCCTTTAGCGCAAGGATTTTTTCTTTCTGAACTTTAACACAGAAAGTATTCAGCTCTTCAAGCAATCCATAGAAGGCTACTGCTGCTGTATTTGGAATATATGAAAAAACGGTATGCCCTATATCGTAGTCAATTCCTTCCAGAACTGCTGGTACAAGGTGCTTTCCGAGATTTTTCCTTTCCTGATAAATATCCTTATCTGTACCTCTCGAGAAGTAAATCCGTTCGAATGAGCACGACTTTTGAACCTCTGGTTCTCTGAAAACATGTTCACCGAAAGATCCATCCTTTTTAATAATCAATGCTTTACCCGGAGTTAACTCTTTAACTGATTCATAAGGAATATTAAAAGTCGTTTGAATTGCCGGACGCTCAGAAGTAGCAACAATTACTTCATCATCATGGAAATAATAAACCGGACGAATTCCCGAAGGATCGCGCATTACAAATGCATCTCCATGACCGAACATTCCAACAATAGCATATCCCCCATCCCAATGTTTTGAAGCTCTTGTCAAAATAGACTGAACATTCAGATTCTGTGCAATTAATGGTGAAATATCTTTCTTCTCAAGTCCTTGTTCTTTAAACTTCCGATAAATAGCTTCATTCGCTTCATCCAGAAAATGACCTATTTTTTCAAGTATTGTAACTGTATCTGAGGTTTGAACTGGATACTGCCCCAGATCAATCAAGTGCTGGAATAACTCAGAAACATTCGTCATGTTAAAGTTGCCGGCAAGAACCAGATTACGTGTAATCCAGTTGTTTGTGCGCATTACAGGATGTAAATTCTCTACACTGTTTTTTCCATAAGTGCCGTAACGTAAATGCCCCATGAATAGCTCTCCGGTAAAGTCAATGTTATCTTTGAGCCAACCAATATCCTGCAAACGCTGAGGACTCTTTTTATTTATATCCTTTACCTTGTCGTATATACTTTTGAATATGGCATCAATAGGGTTAGCATCATTTGACCTTACTCTGTTAATATACTTTTTTCCCGGATCAATGTCGAATTTAATACATGCCATCCCTGCCCCATCCTGCCCACGGTTATGCTGTTTCTCCATCAATAGATGAAGTTTGTTCAGTCCATAAAGTGCAGTGCCGTATTTAGCAAGATAGTATTCAAGCGGTTTGAGCAGACGTACCAGGGCAATGCCACATTCATGCTTAATCTGTTCGCTCATAGGCTTATTTTAAGAAAGTGCAAAGGTAAGCTAAATTTAAAAACCGATTATAGAATTGAAATCAGACTTGGAATCTGATGAAAATATTTTCTCTCTTTTACCTCCGACTTGAGAGTTGATATCCATATATATAGTGAACAAAATCACTAAATATGAAAAAAAACAGAATTCAAAATCAGAAAAAAATCGACGACCTTGTTTTCGGCACCTTAAGTTTATGTGCTGAAATCCATGGGAAAAGGGAAATCCAGATTATTAAAAGTCAGCTCGTTAAATCAGCTGGGGAACTTGGAGCCAAACACATGGCAATTAAAGGACAAGCCGGTGCATCCTATTATGAGCAACTCCGGCTGCTCGATAATGAATGCTTCAAAGCAATTTATTGGCTCGACTTATTGTCCGCAACCTATGAAGAATTCAATCCCGGTTTTATTTTTCTCAGAATGGAATTTGATGCCGTTCTGGATGAGATAATCAGGAGAAATCAAAATTCACATTCCGGCAGGATTAATTTTTAATGCAAAAAAAGAATAAACCTGTCACTGCCTGCTTCCAGTTGACAGGTTTATTCTTAATTTCGTAAGATGGAAAAAATTAAGGTCCGGGAGGCAAGCTATTCAGATGCTCAGGTAATTGTTGAATTTCAGATAGAAATGGCTAGAGAAAGTGAAGGCATCGAACTCGAAGAATCGGTTTTAAGTATGGGTATTAGGGCAGTTTTTGAAGATCACACAAAAGGCAGGTACTACGTCTCCGAAGTTAACGGTATAGTAGTTGCATCTTTAATGACGACCTATGAGTGGAGCGACTGGCGCAACGGTATGGTTCTGTGGATCCAATCTGTTTATGTGAGTCCGGAACACAGGAAATCCGGAATTTTTAAGAAAATGTACCTTTTTCTGAAGGAACTCGTCTCCGGATCTGATCTCTATAGAGGTATCCGGCTCTATGTTGATACAGGAAATACTCCTGCATTAAAGGTTTATGAAGCCATTGGAATGGATGGTGATCATTACAAAGTTTATGAATGGATGAAGTAGTCTATTAAAAATTCAAAAATCATACAGGACCATTATGTTCAGTCCGGCGAATGATTTCATTCTGTAAGTCTTCTCCCAGATCATTGAAATAATCGGAATACCCCGCAACGCGAACAATAAGATCACGAAACTTTTCAGGATATTTCTGTGCTTCTCTGAGTATATCCGCAGAAACAACATTAAACTGAATATGATGCCCGTCCATTTTGAAATAAGCCCGAACCAGGCTCGCAATTAATAGTATACTCTGCTCATCCTTGAAGAACGAAGGCGTAAATTTTTGATTCAGCAATGTTCCACCGGTTTTCAGCTGATCTATCTTGGCAGCCGATTTAAGTACTGCTGTTGGTCCTTTGAGATCAGCTCCCTGAACAGGTGAGATTCCTTCGCTTAAAGGTTCGTATGCTTTGCGACCATCTGGCATCGCCCCAATTTTCGAACCAAAATAAACATGTGAGGTGGTCGGTAGTAAGTTTATCCTAAATGTGCCTCCACGGGCAGTTGGCCTACCATTCACTGAATCATAGAACAGCTCAAATACTTTCCTGGCATGATCATCAGCAGTGTCATCATCATTCCCGTATTTTGGCGAATTCCTTATCAATTCAAATCGCATACCTTCATATCCTATGAAGTCATTCTTCATTGCTTTGAGAATTTCTTCAATTGTAATATGCTGCTTATCAAACACATTGTATTTTAATGAAGCCAGGCAATCTGTAACACTTCCTAAACCAACTCCTTGTATATAACTTGTATTGTAACGAGCTCCTCCAGAATTGTAATCTTTACCTTTACTTATACAATCTTCAATCAGAGTTGAAAGAAAGGGTACTGGTAAAAAGACAGAAAAAAGTTGTTCAATAATATTATTCCCTTTTATTTTAATATCAATAAAATAATTAAGCTGACTTTTAAATGCATTCATCAACATTTCAAAACTGGAAAATTCCTTTGGATCTCCTGTTCTCAATCCAATTAATTTACCTGAAAGTATATCGATCCCATTGTATAAGGTAATCTCCAGAATCTTTGTTATATTGAAATATCCAGTTAAAAAATATGCCTCTGTGCCAAAAGCCCCACTTTCGACACAACCACTGGCACCCCCATTTCTTGCATCTTCAATAGATTTACCTTGTCTAACCAACTCCTCAACAATTGCATCTGTATTAAATATTGAAGGTTGCCCAAATCCGGTTTTAACTATGTTTAGTGCCCTGTGGAGAAAATTATCCGGATTTCTATTGCTTAACTGAATCATCGAACTAGGTTGAACTAAACGCATTTCCTCAATAACATCGAGCATCAGGAAGCTTAATTCATTTACTGCATTTGTGCCATCTTCCTTTAATCCTCCCAGATTAATCAGCGCAAAATCGGTGTAGGTGTTGCTTTCCAACGCAGTAATGCCCACTTTGGGAGGAGATGGATGGTTGTTAAACTTAATCCAGAATGCCTCAAGTAACTCTTTAGCAGATTCTTTTGATAAAGTTCCTTCCTCAAGTCCTCCCTGATAGAATGGAAAAAGGTGCTGGTCGAGCCGACCGGGATTAAAAGAATCCCAGGGATTAAGTTCCGTAATAACTCCGAGGTGAACAAACCAATAATACTGAAGGGCTTCATGAAAGTTTCGAGGTGAATATGCTGGCACTCTTCTACAAATTTCCGCTAAATCACTCCTTCCTTCAGAATCTAATACATCAGCATGTCTCCTTGCAAAAATAATCAGAGCCTCCGCCGAAATTGCCATAGCCCTAAGTTCTTCTCTCTTGCTATAGGCCTCCGGATCATTGAAAAAATCCAGTTTTTCTATTGTTCTTTCAATTTCGGTAATAATCTCTAACATGCCCTGCTTATAGATCTTGTCCCCTAATACAGTATGGCCTGGGGCTCTTTGTTCCTGAAATTCGGTAAAAACACCAGCAGCGTAAGCATCTAACCACGACTCATCCATTTGATGCAACATTCGCTCACGATGGCTTCGGCCCTGCCAGAAAGGAATAATTATATCCCTATAGGCTATTATTGTTTCACTATCAACTTTAAAAAATACTTTTTGCCTTGAATCAAGCACTTTAAGATCCTCAATTGTATGGAGATTGACTTCAGGGTAGGTGGGAGTTGCTTTCGGTGCTGGCCCTCTCTCTCCAACAATTAACTCATTTTCAAGTATACATATCTTTTTATTCTCAAGAATATATTTAAAACACAACGCTCGCTGAACCGGAACTGAATAACCATAGTTGGATGGGGTTTTATAAAATTCGGTAACATGGAGTGCACGTTCCGCCGAAATTTTATATTCCGCATTCAAGCTCTGTAGCCGCAATTTTTGAATTCTTTCATTCATATGTATCAACCTCCAATTTTTACGTTAAATCCATTTCGCATCAAGTATCGCTTTACTTCCAATAAATTAGATTCCGAAATCTCAGGCAGTTCAGCTAATTTATTTTCAAAGCCATACTTATGATATTTTGCTTTTGCAAAACTATGATACGGCAGCAAATGGATCTCTTTGAATGATGGGGTATTTTCATTCATCCATAAAACCATATTACTAATATCATTTTCTGAATCATTAATTCCGGGTATAAACGGCACTCTTAAAACCAAATTAACACTTTTTGAATGCAAAAACTTCAGGTTCTCCAGAATTTGATTATTACTAACACCTGTATATTTTTGATGGATGATCTCATCAATTTGTTTGAAATCGTATAGAAATAAATCGATTTTGTCAAGGAGCAAATCAAAATTCCCAAAATCTGTAAACCCACATGTATCTATAGCTGTATGAATACCTCGCTTTTTACATCCGTTTGCAAGGGCCATCAAAAAATCCAATTGCATTAATGGCTCTCCCCCACTAAACGTAATGCCACCACCCGACTCCTCGAAAAAAACTCTGTCTTTTTCAAGCTCCACCAAAAGATCATCAACACTCCAACATTCCCCAATCCTCTTTATAGTTTGTGTTTTAGAACTTGAACCAACAGAAAACTCCTGTATGCCAGCTGAACGACTTTCAGGATTATGACACCACCAGCATGCCAGAGGACATCCTTTTAAAAAAACAGTCGTTCTTATTCCTGGTCCGTCATTTGTTGAAAACCGTTTTATATCGAAAATAATGCCTTTCATAAATTGTGTTGAGGATTTATTTTCTAAAAGGATTTATTTCTGTTGTAAACGATACCGTTTCTCACATTCTTCCTCCACAACAGCAGCAGTAAGAGACTCATTTGAATATAGGTCCTCATCGCAAATTGCGCATCTGTCTTCTTTTCGATAGGCTATCCTCTGAATATTCAGAAGATGTCTGGCAGAAATATTATCAGTAGTGATATTTTTTCCGCCTGCCCCACAAGCTAATGTTAGTGAAGGTTGCAAACCATTAAAACCACCTCCAAGCGCACCTTGCGAAGCTGGAGTGTTAACAAGTACACGCCCCGCGTTCATTTCCGCAGCGAAATACCGTATTTTATCATCGTCATTTGAAAAAATACTTACTGTATGTCCCAATCCTCCATGAATATTAATTTTCCGACACATTTCAATACCTTCCTGAAAGCTGTTGACTTCATAATATGCAAGTACTGGTGCCAGAATTTCAAGACTTAAGGGTGAATCCAGACCCACTTTATCCCCCAAAGGGGCAATTAAAACACTTGTATCTTCAGGGACATCGATACCTGCCATTTTTGCAATAACATATGCGGGTTTCCCTATTACCTCCACATTCATGACTTTATTCGCTCTGCTAAAAACAACTGGCTCAATTTTCGCAATTTCTTCATCATTCAAAAACCTGGCTTTACGACGAATAAATTCCGCCTTTACTTCTTTCGCATTATACCTCGAAACAACAACCGCCTGCTCGCTGGCACAAATTGTTCCATTATCAAAGGTTTTTGATGAAAGTATCTGACTAACTGTACTTGAAACATCGGCCGTTTTTCCAATATAAACCGGAACATTCCCAGGTCCTACCCCAATTGCAGGATTCCCTGAACTATATGCTGCTCTCACCAGACTTACAGATCCTGTTGCCAGAATAAGTGCTGTTTGTTTATGTCCCATAAGTTGAATTACTTCTTCACGCGAAGCCCTTTTCACCCATTGTACACAATTTTCAGGAGCACCGGCATCCACAGCAGCTTCATAACAAATTCTTGCAGCTTCCACCGAACAATTTCTTGCTGCACCGTGAGGATAAATTATGATTGGATTTCTGGTTTTTAAAGCAATCAGAATTTTAAACATTACCGTGCTTGTTGGATTGGTAATGGGTGTAACAGCAAATATTGGACCTATTGGCCTGGCAATCTGTACTATACCACTAGCCTCATCTTCACTGAGAATCCCTACTGATTGCATGTTAGCAATGTCGCGATAAACATACCTTGTTGCTATCACATTTTTAATGACTTTATCTTCCCACTTGCCAATTCCTGTTTCTTCGAACGCCATTTTGGCAAGCCTCACTCTCTGATTAAATCCTGCTTCGTAGGCTGCCTTTAATACCCGGTTAGTTTGTTCCTGATTAAATTGACCAAATTCACGAGCTGCATTCGCAGCCTTAGTCATTACTAATTGAATATCATTGTTTTTTAGCACGGTAAGGTTATTTATCCATTTCAATTGAACTGAAATTACCAAAGTTTAAAAGTATAGAAAATTCTTTATATGAAGGCCTTTTCTAAACTAAGGAAATGATATCTGTAATTTTTATATTTAGTTTGACTTAATACCCATCAATTATCAAAATAATTCTATATTTTGGACATTTGATGTCTTTTTTTATAAATTCATTTGGTTATTAGGTGATTTTTATCATAGTTTGCAAATATTATCCAGCACGCCCTCAATGACAAAAGTTATCCGACAGAACTTCATTTTATTCCTTGACTCGAATAGTGAAACTCTTAGCAGAATATGCAGGGTATTTGCCAGTGGTAGTGTAGAATATGAAAAAAATAAAAATGAAATTGTTAGGCAACTATGGAGGTCTTTCCCTCTTTTTATTAATGACACTGAGAAGCTAAACTGGATATATAGAATCGGGATTAACACCGTGTTATTATATAAATCAGGCAAAAACAAATACCATCCTCCCCTTTTTGACAACCTTTTTAAACTAAATAACCAGGAAAAACTTAATCAAACTCACCCCAGACTCATTTACACATTTATTGACCGTCTGTCAATTATTGACAAAACTTTTACTCTTCTATTTCTGGAAAGGCGTTCTGCAAGCGAAATTGCCTGGATAACAGGTATTTCTGAAAAAAATGCTGAATGGTATATTTCTGATATTCGGGGAAAGATAGAGCGAATATTAGACAATGAATAGCATACTATATGAAGCAGTCTATTATACTAAACCAGTGGCAGATGGAAAATAAGGCACAAGAGAATTGGGACTTAATTGACGATAAATCCCTTGAAAAATACTTAAAACCCAGAATACGAAAAAGCAACTTAACATATTATTTCAATATGGTTCTTTACTTGTTTTTTCTTCTTGGTGGAATTATTATTCTCAACTTTAATATTTCAGGGTACAAACTCAATCTTGCAATGTCCTATTTTATTTATTCAATGCTTTTCGTAAATAGCTGCTTCCTGCTCTTTGGCGTTTTTCTAATCACATATTTCTACCGTTTAAATAAATTCAATATTGACCTCCTTAGTTTATTAAACAAGCAACTTCGCTTTATATCAACTTTTTATGAAATATGGATTATTATAATTCCATATGCTATTCTTACGTTTTCATTTTCATTTACAATTCTTATCGATAATCAAAACGGAGAGTTCCCAGTTTCGAACAAACTCAATGTAATCGGTATCCATGCTATTATTTACCTGATATTATATGGTTTAAATAAACTTGCCAACTATTTTCAGAAACGGCCGATTCTTGCCTTTCTTGAGGAACTTAAATCGGATTTATCGGAAAAAATAGACTAAAATTAATTTTAAAATATTTAATCACGTCCTGATTACAATTAATGTTTTTTTACCTTTGTTCTTCATCATTCCTGCTCGCTTAATCTCTATTTATAGTTATTCTAGATAGAACAATGATATATAAATAAATTCAGATGAAAAACAATTTCCGACTATTTCCGCTTGCACTAGTTGTAATGGTAGTGCTCTTTTTTCAACACAACAATTCCTTTGCACAAACGGATACTACAAAACAAAATTCAATCAACCTTCTTGATGAGTTAAATACTAATCAGGAGCAAGTTGAACTTCTGCCACCAAAGTTTCTTATCACCCAGCATATTTTCTGGGGAAAGAAGGGGCTAATGCGAAATTTTAAACGATTTGAACTAACTCCTGATAACCGTGCACGTGAGCTTAAACTTCGCAGAACAATGTTAGTGACCCATCAGGTAGTCGGTATTGCCACTCTTTGTGGAATGATCGGACAGGGAATTGTTGGCAGTCAATTATATAAGGTTAGCACTGAGGGTACTGTGAGAGAAAATAGCAGTATCCGTAATACACATGAGCTCCTTGCATTGGGAGTAAACATCGGATATTTCACAACAGCAGGTCTTTCTTTGCTTGCCCCTCCCAGAATGCTCAGTGAGCGTAAAGGAGTAAGTAGTATTAAGCTTCATAAAATACTGGCAATAATCCATATGACCAGTATGATTGCAGTAAATGTCCTTGCTGATCAGGCAAAAGATCCAAAAATAAGGCCTTGGCACAGAGCGGCAGCATTTACTGCTTTCGGCTCTTATGCAGTTGCAATGGCGGTTATTAAATTTTAATTATCATTTAGAAATTTACATCTTATATATCACTAATAATGAAAAGTTTAGCTAAGTTTTTTATCATTTATTTTATCTTTATTTCTACTGCCATTTTCTGCCAGACAAGCACAACTTCTGCTGTTAAAATATTTGCAGATACAAAAAAATCAACTATTACATATTCTATGAGCCATCCTATGCACAACTGGGATGGTATAAGCAAGGACTTTAAAGCAGTTATTCTCTACAATCGTGATAAACAATCCATTGAAAATATTGCTGTTTCAGTAAAAGTGGCATCTTTCGACAGCCAGAATGCCAACCGCGATTCCCATATGATAGAAACTATTGAGGGAATAAAATACCCTAATGTTACCTTTACAAGTACGTCAATAAAGCAGGACGGCAACAAAATAAATATCCTGGGAACAATAACTTTTCACGGAATAAGTAAACCGATAAGTATAGAGGTTCAGAAAGATCTGAAAGGGAAGACAATGATTATAGAAGGTAATTTCCAGGTACTAATGACTGAATATAAAATCGAGAAGCCTTCATTAATGGGCATGCCAACAAGCGATATAATAAAGTTAAAACTTCACATCGAGTTCGAAATCTGATAGATCACTTGCATATTTTTTGAATTTCTGCCCTAACCCGAACGGGTTTTTTAATAAACCGGCTTATATTTTCAGTATTTTTGCGCCTCATTTAATACAAAAACTAAATGTTGCGTACACACACTTGCGGTGAATTAAATATCTCCTTTGTAGGAAAAAACATAACCTTATCAGGCTGGGTCCAGCGTTCACGTGATCTTGGCGGAATGACGTTTATCGATCTTCGCGACCGTTATGGAATAACTCAGCTCGTTTTTAATATGGAAACCCGTCCCGATCTATGCAATGCTGCAAGAAAACTCGGAAGGGAGTTTGTAATTTCTGTCACCGGGATTGTTATTGAAAGAAGTAATAAGAATTTAAAACTGGCTACCGGTGAAATTGAAATCGATGTTGATTCACTTAATATACTTAATGAAAGCGCATTACCTCCATTTACCATTGAAAACAATACGGATGGTGGCGACGAGCTGCGCATGCGCTTCAGATATCTTGATTTAAGAAGAAATATTCTTAAGGAAAATCTTGAACTAAGGCATCGGATGTCAATTGAAGTTCGTAATTATCTTGACTCTCTAAACTTTATGGAAATTGAAACTCCATATCTCATTGGTAGCACACCCGAAGGTGCCCGCGATTTTGTTGTCCCCTCCCGTCTTCATCATGGCGAATTTTATGCATTGCCACAATCACCCCAAACTTTTAAGCAGATTCTGATGGTTGCGGGATACGACCGCTATTATCAGATTGTTAGATGTTTCAGGGATGAAGACCTTCGTGCCGATCGTCAACCTGAGTTTACCCAGATTGACTGCGAAATGTCATTCGTTACGCAAGATGATATTCTGAATACTTTTGAAGGTTTGTCGCGACATTTATTCAAAGTTGTCAAAGGATTTGATCCTGGAGCATTCCCTGTACTTACTTACGATGAAGCAATGCGGCTTTATGGATCTGATAAACCTGATATCAGGTTTGAAATGACGTTCGGTGATCTCACTGAATTGGTAAAAGGTCATAATTTCAAAGTTTTTGATGATGCCGAAATTGTTATTGGAATAAACGCTGAAGCTTGCAGTGAATACAGTCGCAAGCAGTTAGATGCATTGACCGATTTTGTAAAAAAACCACAAATAGGTGCAAGTGGTCTCATCTATCTGAAATATGGTGCAGATGGAAGCCTTAAGTCATCAGTGGATAAATTCTACAGCCCCGAAGAACTTCAAAAATGGGCTGAAGTTTTTAATGCAAAACCTGGCGATTTGATTTTAATTCTTTCTGGATCTGCTAATAGAACACGAAAAGCACTGAATGAGCTTCGACTTGAAATGGGGAATCAATTGGGCTTGCGCAACAATACTGTATTTAAACCCCTTTGGGTAGTCGATTTCCCACTTCTTGAATGGGACGAAGACAGTCAACGTTTCTATGCGATGCATCACCCTTTCACTTCCCCAAAACCAGAGGATATTAACCTCCTTGAATCAGACCCGGGGAAAATAAGAGCAAATGCATATGACTTGGTTATCAACGGAGTTGAAATTGGCGGTGGTTCTATTAGAATTCACAGTAAAAACCTCCAGAAAAGAATGTTTCAGCTCCTTGGATTTACCGACGAGGAAGCGCAAAAGCAATTCGGCTTCCTTATGAACGCATTCGAATATGGTGCACCGCCTCACGGAGGAATTGCCTTTGGCTTTGATCGCTTCTGTGCAATTTTTGGTGGATCAGATTCAATACGCGACTTTATCGCTTTCCCGAAAAACAATTCGGGCAGAGATATGATGATAGACTCTCCTGCTTCGATTTCAGAAGCTCAGCTCAAAGAATTGGGAATAACTTTTCTAAACCCTCAGAAACAGTAACCGAATCTATTTTAATCGGGCCAGAGTCTCTTTTATTCTGGTTACAGCTTTTCTAAGATCTTCTTTGGAAATAGCATAAGATAGTCGTATACAGTTTGGATCTCCGAATGCATTACCGGCTACCATCGCAACATGTGCCTGGTACAACAGAAACATACTGAGATCATTACCATCTTGTATGATAGTTTCACCATCGGTCTTTCCAAAATAGAAGCTACAATCAGAAAATATATAGAAAGCACCGTCAGGAACATTCGTTTTAAGGCCTGGAATTTCTTTTAAAATATCAAGTAAAAAATCACGGCGATCTTTAAAGGCAGCAACCATAATCTTCAGGTCCGGATTCTCTGAAGGATTATTAAGAACTGCTGCCATAGAAGCACGCTGGGCTATTGAACATGCACCAGAAGTAATTTGCCCTTGCAGCTTATCGCAGGCTTTCGCTATAAAGGCTGGTGCAGCCATATACCCTATTCTCCAGCCAGTCATGGCAAATCCTTTGGATACACCATTAATAATAATAACTCTGTCCCGAATACTCTCAAACTGTGCAATACTTTCATGCCTTCCGGTAAAATTGATGAGTTCATATATCTCATCTGACACAATGTAAACATTCGGATGTCTTTCAAAAACAGCAGCAAGTGCTTCAAGCTCTTCTTTTCTGTAGAAAGTCCCCGAAGGATTACATGGACTACTGAAAATAAACAACCTGGTTTTATCAGTAATTGCAGCTTCAACCTGCTCAGGACTAACTTTGAAGTCTGAATCAACGGTAGCATGAATATAAACTGCCTTACCTTCAGAAAGCTTAACCAGTTCTTTATACGTAACCCAATAAGGTATCGGAATTACAATCTCATCACCTGGATTTACCATGCTCATAAATACATTCGCCAGAGATTGTTTGGCTCCGGTTGATACCACAATTTGTTCTGGCTTGTATTCAAGATTATTATCTCTCTTAAATTTTAAGCAGATTGCCTCACGCAAATCTGCATATCCGGGTACAGGTGGATAAAACGTAAAATTCTTATCTAAAGCCTCTACTGCTGCCTCTTTAATATATTTTGGCGTATTAAAATCGGGTTGACCAATGCTTAGATTGATTACATCATGTCCCTGTGCTTTGAGCTGATTGCTGATCCGGGTCATCGCAAGGGTTTCAGATTCAGCTAGTTCGTTCACCCTGTTTGAAAGCAATTCCATAGTGAATGTTGTATTTATGAGCGTATTGAAGTTCGTTTCAAAACCCAAAGTTAGAAATTTTTGTCTTACTGTTAATTAAAAAACAGACTCAATTCCAATCGGAATTCAGAACTTTGCAATTATCACTTAAAATCAATTCAATGTCAACTATCCTTGAGATTCTGAAATACATCCTTCCATCCTTAGTTGTTTTTGCAACTGCGTATTTTCTGATACAATTAATACTTAACCGGGACCTCGATTTACGGGCTAAAGAAGCAACTTTACAAAATAAATCCTTGATAACACCAATCCGTTTGCAGGCATTCGAACGCATTGTACTTTTTCTTGAGAGGATTTCACCCCAAAACCTCATTCTCAGAGTAAATGAAGCTGGTATGTCATCAAGAGATCTTCAGGTATCTCTTATCCGGAATATCCGCGATGAATATGAGCATAATCTTTCACAACAGGTTTACCTTTCGAACAAATCCTGGGAACTTGTAAAGACAGCTAAAGAAGATCTCATTAAGATTATTAATTCTGCTGCTGCAGAACTTGGAGAAGATGCTTCTTCTACTGATCTGGCCAGAAAAATATTTGAGGCTTACCTAAGTACTGAAAAAGCAAGTGTTTCTTCAGCTCTTGATTTCGTAAAAAAAGAGATTTTTCAGCTTTTTTGAACTAATACAATAGCATAAGCCGATAATCCTTCCTCCCTGCCTTCAAACCCAAGATTTTCAGTAGTTTTTGCTTTTATTGACAAATCATGCGTTGGAATTCCGAGCACGCCGGCAAGTGTTTCTATCATTTCGGGGATATAAGCTGAAATTTTCGGGCGCTGCAGCACAATTGTTGAATCAATATTGACTATTGAATAGCCTTTAGATTTTAACAGCTTAATAACATTCCCAAGTAAGATTTTGCTATCGATACCTTTATATTCTGCAGCAGTATCAGGAAATTGAAACCCTATGTCCCTTAACCCTGCTGCACCCAGCAGGGCATCACAAATAGCATGTATCAGGGTATCTGCATCCGAATGGCCAACGGCACCTTTTTCAAAAGGAATCAGGATGCCTCCTAACCAGAAATCTATATTCTCTTCAAGGCGATGAACATCATATCCGAAACCAATCCGGATGTTCATTTATTTGTTCTGATCGTTGAATGCGTCCATGTCAAACAATAAGGAGAAGCGAATAGTATTCTCCAGTGGATTACGTTGTTCTACAGGGATCAGATAGGCAAAATCAAGACCAAATACATTGTATTTTAAGCCAGCACCAAGTGTGAAAAACTTACGATTTCCTTTAGTCTTGTTTTCATGGAAATAACCACCACGGATTGCAAATTGTTTATCATACCAATACTCAACGCCGACCGAATAATTAATTTCTCTCATTTCTTCCTGACTTCCACCGGGTGCATCATAAAAAGATTGCATCATTCCTTTAACAATACCAACATTGGGATCTTTCCCACTGGATATGATCAGGTCTCCATTTGGACTGTGTTCAGGAAGTCCTGTTGAATCATTTACCAGGTATTTCGGAGGTGAAGGAACTAAAAGTTTATTAAAGTCAACCATAAAAGA
This sequence comes from uncultured Bacteroidales bacterium, assembly GCA_903923925.1. Classification (GTDB taxonomy): domain Bacteria; phylum Bacteroidota; class Bacteroidia; order Bacteroidales; family CAIXZF01; genus CAIXZF01. The sequence goes on along the minus strand of CAIXZF010000097.1, from coordinate 4,978 downwards.
AATCCTGTTGAAATCATCAAGATCAAGGGTAAGTGATGGCCCTATCCTCAGATTGGTTGGAATAAAATCCCTCTCAGTACTTTGGGTATAAGAAATTTTAGCGCCAATATTTGAGATATTCATTCCTAATGCCCAAAGGCCTTTTACTTTATTTTTGAAGCTTAGTTTTTTCTGATAATAAAGAGAAATATCTGTTGCTACAGATTTCCCTGCATGTGTTTCCTGTCCTCCAACGAATTGTCCTTGTGTAAGATTAGAATAAATATACCTTCCGGTTACTGCCATCGCCAGATTATTTGTAAACTTTCTCGAATAGGCAGCATCTATTGCGAATTCATTCGGGCGATAATTTCCTGTTTCAACTCCTATTTCATTCGTAAATGTAATGTCACCTAAGGAGAAATATAAAAGTGAGGCAGCGAATGCCGACTCATCATTTAGTTTTTTGTAACCTGTAATATAGGCAAGGTTAATGTCATTTACAAGTGCTTTTAGCCAGGGACTATATGAAACACTGAATCCCATTTCTTTATCAATAAAAGCAAACTTGGCCGGATTCCAATGCATTGAATTAGCATCAGGAGTGGAAGAAACTCCGGCATCTCCCATAGAACCCGATCTTGAATCCGGGGCTACCATTAAAAAAGGAACTGCTGTAGTTATTGTATTCAGTTCATTACCGTTAACTGTACCAATCTGTAAGCCTTTTGGTTGGGAAAAACCTTGATTTCCAGCCAAAACCAATAATAAAACAATTATACCGTAAAATTTGAACGCTGGTCTGAGCATTGTAATATTTTTAATTATTGAAAAAAGAGTGCAAAAGTAACGAATATTTTTAATTGTTATTGCTTGTGATCTTATTTAAGCACAACGAGTTTCGAGCTCTTCTGAAAGCTTTCCCCACTCTCCGTGGTAATTCTGAGTTTGTAAAGATAAATACCTTTAGATATTGGAGCGCCATTATCGCTACTGCCATCCCACATTATTGGCCCACCATTATATCCATCCGTTGAAACAACCTGATTAATAGTTTTAACTAACTGCCCCGACATATTAAAAATTTTAATTTCCACATTCAGTTCGCAACAAGGATGATTATGCTGAAAAGAAAATGAAGTCTGATCACGAAAAGGATTTGGGAAGTTCAAAAGATTCTCAAGTACCAGAGCTCCTGAATTAACTACCAGAAACTCGGTATAAGCCTCTGATGAATTATTGTAAACATCCCATACTTTCACTCTTAAGTTATGCAAACCGTTGGTTAAACTAAACAATGGATAGCGAACAGAACCTCTTTGATAACTATTCAGGTCTGCTTCATAAAAATCATTCAGAACCATTGATTTCTCAGTTTCTCCATCAACCACAGCAACAATATCATGTCCTATCCCATTTCCTGTAGTATTTATACCGCTAAAATCATTTATATACGCCAGTATAATTGGGTTTTCATCTGTAATTCCTCCAAATTCAAATAACGAATCATTCATGAAAAGATCTATTGTCGGATTTAATGAGTCAGGAATAATATTGATATTTGATTCAGAACCTCCGATAATGAAATCCTCGAAAACACCATTTGCATCTGTTTCTCCGTTTTCGGCATAATAGCTGATTTTTCCTTTGCCATACTTATAGGCAATATCCCGCGGTACTACAAAACTAAAAGCAAAATCTCCGTTATTAACACTTACTTTTCCTTTATAAATAACATTCTTTTGCAATTTAAATGTAGTCTGATGGCTTTCAACATCATTGGCTAAAGTTGTAATTTCTGCAGGCTTATCAAACACTGTAGGGTACAGAGTTCCATTAAAATCTGTTAGCTTATTGCCCTGATCATCCCGCAAAAACCCAGTTATCTCTACCATTTCATATGCCTTTAGTGTATCCGGAACTGAGCCGACAGGATGTCCATTAATTGTGGAAGTTTCTATTTTAAATTCAGGATAAACTATCCGGAGAGCAGGGTCACCCAGGAGAACAAAATTTCTGATGTTTGGATTCGAAGGCGTTTTCGCATGACGCATTACATCTCCCATCCGCTGATACTCCCCGTTAACTTTAGTGAACACACTATAATAGTAGTTCATGTTTAGTGCAAAATTTGTCGAGGAAAAGGACAACCTGGTTGTTGTGTACAATGCAATACCTCCTCCAAGTGGATTCAAAAAAACATATTCTCCTGCCGATGTTCGTTCGGGGTCATCAAATCGGCTAAACTCACAGGTTGCAGTTACAAAAACAGGCAAATCCATTTCATTTGTCCACCCGTTGATGTCTGAAACTTCCAGAATCCTTTCATGTGCCCAGCCGGTTTCCCCTCCATGGCCCGTATAATTTATTATTAATGCACCTTTAGCAACTCTTTTATTTATTGCATCAGTAACTTCAGGATAGCGCTGTCCGCCCGGTGTTGATAACTGAGGATAGGCATCAAAGTATATTTTATCAACATTGTATTCCTTAAATGCAGTATCAACATAGGTTGAAAGATCTTCTGCCTGGTCGAGATGCATATTGTTGTCCTCGTCATCAGCAACAAAACATACCAGGTTTCTCCAATCGCCCAGGCGTTTCACATTGGTAGAAAAAGTATTACATCCAACACTGCTATTATCATTTTTTTCTTTGTACCGAACAATCTTATCAACAGCTGCTTTAGCTTCATCAATAGTCTTTACAGGCAAACGTCCAATCCCAATATCAAGTGTTCCAGAACAATCATTTCCTTCATTGCTGTCCATCAAACCAAAATAATCATCACTAACATAGGACTCAGTTGGACGAAGTGAATTCATTGATTGGAAAGTAGGAACCAGATTCGTATTGTCGGGCATGCGGTCTTTGTAATCGTACGAACCATCACCGAACAAAAGAACATATTTTAATTCGGATCCGACAGTTGAGCGCTGATAAATCATCTTAATGTAATCCCTGATTGCAGTAATATCCTGGGCTCCGGAAGAAAATTCATTATAGATAGCCTGAGGTGTTGTAATTACAACATTCATATTGTCTTCAAGTCTGTGAATATCAGCAAGTCTGTTTGCTTCAGAAATTAAAGCAGGAGCCGTTATTATAATCATATCAGCGGAAGTGGTTGCATGCAGATTCTGGTTAGAAACATATTGATAATTATCAACTGAAAGAAAAGAATTGCCAGTAAAATGAACAAAGTTGCGCAAGATATCAGTTGGTAACCTGAACTGTAAATTGCCATTCTGGAATGTTGTTTCCTGCTTGCGGATGTCTTCAATATTTGTTACATCCCAAATTACATCCGTAGTATAACAATCTGAAACAATAAAGTCACTTACATTTCCTGCACCTACACTGGAAATACTCCGGAATGGCATCTGATCACCAGAGCGCTTCAGATGACGAACCACATTTAATTCCACATAGTTAAGCCAGCCAATTGAACTGCTCAGGGAGGGCAAATACGTTACTCTTACGTTGGTAACAGGCGTGTTCAGATAGAAGGTTCTGTTGGAATTTACTGTCATGGCAAAATCCGTATTGAAGGCTGGTGAAATTGATGGTACCAGTGCAGAAATTGCCTCACCATTATTCACATAAACCTTAAATGTACTTGGAGTTGTTGAACTAGCGGCAACATCAACTTCAAGATAGCATAAACTATCTCCGTTGATATCGGGAAAACTGAACGGGTTCAGGTCATAAGAGTTTTTAAGATCAAATTTTTCTCCGTACCACACTTTACCAGACTTTATAAGGTTGAGTTCGTCCTTCTCGTAGAAAGAATAATCATTAAAATTAGTTACAACTTTATTCGCAGCAGAAGTTACTGAAGTTTGAGGTTGCACTCGTTTACCCACTCCTAGACTTGCAGTTATAAAATAATATGAGTAGTCGGAATAATAATTATTAAGGTGAGAAAACTTCTTTTTATTAACATCGTATTTCCAACTATAGGGCGCCTGTCCATAAAAAAGTATATAATCATTCTGATTAAAAACTCCGTCCTCTTCTCCTACAACCTGAACAGGATTTTCAACCAGATCGTCATATCTGGAAACGGCATTCGACTCAGGCAATATACCACCACCATTTCCGTAAATCCTGATATTTCTCGGGTCAATTCCTGAGGGGTTCAATCCTATGTTTATAAGATCACTATAGGAAATTTTATAAATACCATTGTACTTAACACCCATTTTTACCCAGGATCCTGTTGAGAGTACAGATTGAAGTGTACCAGTTGTTTTAGTTGATTTTAAGGAGGAATTTTCGGCATACGTCGGATCAACCAATAAATCACAGGATATTAATTTTTCGATTTTCTTTGACTCAGAATTAATCCTGAACGGCACTATGTTGATCTGAGCACTAACAACCTTCCTGGCAATAGATATACCGGAAGTAATAATAAGATCTTCCTTAAACAGTCCTGCATCCGGTATTGATGATAGCTCCCCGGGAGCAAGTTCAGAATAAACAGCATTAAACGATGTTACTGCCAAATCCAAGGTCTCGCCTTTTAATGGAAGAAGAATAATTGAAACAGGTAAGTTTCCGTACTCAGATAAAAAATTTGCACCCTCAAAAAACAGAATTTCCTGAATACTTGAGTCTGCTTCTCTGAAATTTTTAACTCCGGTCCACTTAATAGTGCAATGCTGAATAATTGACTGTGCGCTGCCAGAATTATGCATCAAACCAATTAAAGCAATAGTTATCAGTAACTTAGCCTTCATTTATTGTTAATTTAGGTACTTGTCCAATCGAAACAAAGCAATTCAAAAATTGCCTTTTGAATAAACAATGATTTTGTAAAATTATTATTCATTCTGATTTGAATAACAGTTTATAATGCGAATCAAGGGTTAAAAATCAAGTAAATAAAAGCGGCAGCTAGTTTGCCAAATACGTGAACAAGTAGGCCTTTAGCGGATCTGACTTTACTCGCTCTTTGAAAATCTGTTTTTTCGATTAACCAATTAAAAAATCC
>CAIXZF010000096.1 GCA_903923925.1 uncultured Bacteroidales bacterium | reverse complement strand
TAAATCCCGGTGATGATTACCAGCCGGAGGTTATCCCAAACAAAGGCCATTTTGAACACCATCTCTTTCCCGGACAGCGTTCCGAAAACCTTCCAGAAATAATACTCAGCAGTTGTTCTGAAAGCAATAAGCAGGATGATTATTATCAAACTTGCTGCTACCGCAAGAATCCTGCTTCTGAATTTCATCAAACGGGGAAATGAAAAGTAAATCGTGTAAAACGATACCATATTCAGGATGGCCGAGAAAAATACATCTTTGAAATACTTGTTATCCACCAGCAATTCTTTATCGAGCTGCCCGATGTAAAGGGGGAAAAGCCCCTGGTTTATAATATAGAACCAGAAGAAAAAATGGATGATTATGATATTTTTCCGTTTCACTTTATTATCCTTTCCGTTTGGCTAATTTGCTAATCTAAGTTAAACAAAATAATGAAAACCAAGTATATAAGTCATAATCAAATCGATGAACGGGGATAATTATCCGGCCAATGGATTGTGTGTTTCTGCGAAGAGCTTCATTTACCCGATTAATAAAAAGTTCTGTTTTATTGGAGGATTAATAGGCTTTGGGAAAGAGTGCTTAGTGCTCAGTGCTCAGTGCTCAGTGCTTAGTGCCCAGTACCAGGTTGTATGCTCTACGACCTGCTACCATATTCTTAAACAGAACCAGAATAATATAGATGTTTCTGCTTTGATTTTATACGATTTAGTTAATGTTGGAGTGTTTTAAAAGATTTAATCTGCTGATTACTTAATTCCGGTTTCCCGGAATAATTACCCTGAACTCGCTTCCTTTCCCCACTTCACTTTCAACTTCGAGACGGCCCCCATGTTTCCCGATAAACTCCTTGCAGAGGATCAACCCCAGTCCTGTGCCTGGTTCCTGATCCGTTCCCTTTGTCTTGTGAGCCGTGTCGATACTGAACAGGTTTTTCATTTTTTCGGCCGGAATTCCAATGCCGTTATCCTTTATGCTCAAAATACAAAAGCCTTTCTTTTCGGTTATGCCAACATAAATTTCACCATTCCTGGGTGTAAATTTCAACGCATTCGTTAGCAGGTTCCGCATCACAGTGCTTATCATGTTCACATCACCGCTTATCATTTCACATGCGTTAAATTCGGTAATTATGGTAATGTTCTTACGGGTTGCCTGTACCGCTACAAGTTCGATGATTTCCTCAGCCTGTACAATCAGGTCGACCGGTTCGGGACGGTATGAGATGGTTCCGGTTTGGGAACGGGCCCACAACAGTAAATTTTCGAGCAGCTCGTGAGCCTGCTGCGACGATCCCTTAATGTTTTCGAGGGTTTTCTGAAGTTTTTGAATATCCAGATCATCAAGGTTTATAAGCAGAATATCGGTGAGGCCGATTATGGCGTTGAATGGATTCCGCAGATCATGGGCTATAATGGAAAAGAATTTGTCCTTGGCGGCATTCAGTTCGTTCAGTTCTAAATTCTTGTTCAGGATCTCCGATTTCTGATCTTCGATCATTTGTGTCCGC
>CAIXZF010000095.1 GCA_903923925.1 uncultured Bacteroidales bacterium | reverse complement strand
GTTACGAGGCCACGCGGCCATGAGCGAACTGGTCCTCTAACCTTTGAAAGAAGCCAGAAGAGAACTTTTATAAAGCTAATGGAAAATACTCCTTTCAGGGTAAAACTCCGATTTGAACAGAAAATTTAGCACATTGACCTCTGTACCAAGCCAAAGCTTAATGTAACAATTTACCAGTTTACCAAGGTAACAATATAGCCATGAAAGGGCATTTAGGCCTAAAAAGAAAGTCAATCATACCAGTAACCGCATAAGCGACCTCGTCTGGCGCGGCATCAAACCAGGGAGAAGTTTGCCTGCTCCGAAGCGTCAGGCGCAGTCGCGTTGTGGTTACGCGGCCACGCGGCCATGAGCGAACTGGTCCTCTAACCTTTGAAAGAAGCCAGAAGAGAACTTCTATAAAGCTAATGGAAAATACCCTTACAGGGTAAAACTGTGAACTTGATTATTGATAAACTGGTAATTTGGTAAATTGCTAAATTGCTAAATTGATACATTACCTCTGGTTTAGCGCGAATGCCTAATTTTTCCGAAATGGAAGAAATTAGTCTGAGAATACTTGAGTTTATCCGTTAATGGCAGCAATACCTGGTAAAACCTGTCCTTCAAGGTATTCCAGCATAGCGCCGCCTCCGGTGGAAACATAGCTTACCTGCTCTTCGAGTTCGTATTTATTGATAGCGGCAACTGAATCGCCCCCGCCAACAAGGCTGTATGCACCTTTTTTTGTTGCAGCAGCAACAATAGCCGCGATAAACCGGGTTCCTTCTTCAAAATTGCTCATTTCGAAAACGCCCATTGGTCCATTCCATAATATGGTTTTGCTTTCCATTATAACCTCAGAAAAGCTAATCATGGTTTCTTTACCGATATCAAGACCCATCCATCCGTCGGGAATTTCGCCTGCAGCGGTATATTGTCTGTTGGCCCCATTGTCGAATGCATCTGCAATAACAGCATCGGTAGGAATGTACAGATTGATTCCTTTTGCTTTGGCATCTTCAATCGTTTTTTTTGCCAGCTCAACAAAGTCTTCTTCCACTAAGGAACTGCCGACTTTCCCGCCCATTGCTTTGATAAAGGTAAACATCATTCCACCGCCAATAATCAGGTTATCAACCTTATCCATTAAATGCTGAATGATCTGGATTTTCCCGCTAACCTTGGCGCCGCCAAGAATAGCAGTAAAAGGCCGTTGTGTATTTATGAGAACATTCTGGATGCTGCGGATTTCATTACCCATCACATAACCAAACATTTTGGTATGTGGAAAGAACTTTGCAATTACAGCAGTAGAAGCATGTGCGCGATGTGCAGTTCCGAAAGCATCATTTACGTATATATCTCCGAGCTTACTTAATTTCTCAGCAAAGACCTCATCTCCTTTTTCTTCTTCTTTGTAAAACCGGAGATTCTCAAGTAATAAAATTTGTCCGGGTTTAAGATGTGCTGATAATTCTACTGCAGAATTGCCAACACAATCGTCAGCAAAAAGTACATCAGTGTGAAATACTTTCTCCAGGTAGGTAATGAGATGTTTAAGTGAGAATTTCTCTTCGGGTCCTGATTTTGGACGACCTAAATGCGACATAAGAATTACTGAACCACCATCTTCCAGAATTTTTGTGATAGTTGGGATGGTTGCATCGATGCGTGTAGTGTCGGTAATTTCAAATTTGCCATCAAGAGGTACATTATAATCCACCCGGATTAACGCTCTTTTTCCATTGAAATTATAATCATCAATTGTCTTCATAATCATTATATAGATCCATTAATAAACAAGTAAACTAAGTGAATAACAGTTAATTAGCTTCTTCTGCCACCCATGTAAATCATAATATAATACAGTAGTGTTGCCAGTGATGATAAAGCAGCTACCACATAGGTATACGCAGCCCATTTGAGTGCATCCTGTGCTTTCGGATGTGTTTCTGCACTAGTCATGCCAGTAGTGTTGAGCCACACAAGAGCTCTGCGGCTGGCATCAATTTCAACAGGTAAAGTTACAAAACTGAAAATTGTAGTTAATGCAAAGAGCACTATCCCGACTAATAAAACCTGAGGTGCTGTATTTATCATCAGAATTCCGGCAAGCAGAATCCACTGCATATATTTTGAGCTTAAACTAACAACAGGTACGAGAGATGAGCGCATTTGCAGCCATAAATACGCGCGTGAATGCTGAACCGCATGGCCGCATTCGTGAGCAGCCACTGCCGCTGAGGCAATATTTCTGCCATTGTAAACATCCGGACTCAGGTTAACGGTTTTTTTGGCAGGGTTGTAGTGATCGGACAATTCCCCGTTCACACAAACAACTTCAACATCAAAAATATCGCTTTCGCGAAGCATTTTTGCTGCAATTTCTGCACCCGACATCCCTCCGCCAATGGGAATACGCGAATATTCCTTAATTTTCTTTTTCAATCTGCTGCCAACTAACCAGCTCAGCAACATAAATACACCAAAAATTACCCAGATCGAGATCATAGCTTTAGATTTTCTGTTTAACGAATATCCTGTATCAAATGTTTTGCCACTACCAAATTACTAAAAAAAATCAGACATTTCGTCAGAAACTAAAATTTTAGTATATCCTTAGGAAACAATTTTCTGAGTTATTGTTTTAATTATTCGTATCTTTAACATTAACCTCAGGCAACCCTTCACTTAAGTGTATGTCTTGATGATAGTTTTGGGAAAATGAAGTCTTCGGAAGAGCAGATTATCGCTGGATGCATGGAAGGTAAGCGCCATGCCCAGAGCCAGTTATATAGTAAATATGCATCAACGATGTTTGGTGTTTGTTTACGGTATGCTGCTACGAAGGTGGAAGCTGAAGATTTACTTCAGGAAGGTTTCCTGAAGGTGTTTACACATATTAAAAGCTACAGAGGACAGGGTTCCTTTGAAGGTTGGATGAGACGAATTTTTGCAAATACAGCAATAAACCATTTTCATTCAACGTCTAAGCATCAGATTATCAGTGTTGAAAACATTGAAACCTATGCTGGTGACATTGAAGAGGAACCTGCCGACTGGCTACATGAAGGGCCCGATAATATTCCGGTAACTCCTGATAAGGTTATGAAACTTATTCAGGTTCTTCCGGAAGGTTATAGAATGGTCCTTAACCTTTATGTTTTTGAAGGATGTACCCACAGGGAAATCGGTGAAATGCTGCAGATATCTGAAAACACTTCCAAGTCGCAACTCTCCAAAGCAAGACGATATCTGAAAAATCAAATATCAAACATTGTTGAAAACGAACTCAAATTAGTTGAACACCATGAGAGGTGATGAAAATAAAATATTCGACGAATTCCTGAGGAGCAGCCTGGCAAATTACCAGGTTCCGCCTTCTCCGGGTTTATGGTCTGCACTTAAGTTTAAGCTGTTCAGCCGCAGCCTTCTAAATACCCCATTTTTCAATGGGAGTGCTGGCCTGATTGGCTCCATATCCACTGCTATACTTGTTACCGGACTAACCTCCTGGTATATGGTTGGTAAAGTTGATAACAGGATTGCTGCCCGGGATACAGCTACTCACAAGCAGATATCTGTGGTTCAAGCAGATACATTTCAAACCAATTCTGCTATAAAGGAAGGGATTGAAATTGCTTCAACATTGAAAACTGATGAGATTAAAACAAATTCCAACAAATCAACTATTGAATTGAGGTCGTCAAAAGCGCCTGGAATTAAACATAACGCAGCCGATAATTTAAATAACACTCCGACCTCAGCGATAGCATCTTCAACCCAAACTAAAAACCATAAAAAAGAAACAGTTGCCCGGGAATTGGTAAAAAATGATCCAAAACCAACAAAAAATCAATTAGTTATATCAAGTAAAGAAAAGAGAACAGGAAGCAGTTTAACTCAACCTTTAATTAATAAGCAAAATCTTGAACCTCTGATGTCGATGTCAGGCAGGTCGTATCCGATTTTCCTTGCATCTGCAAACGATCAGATGATTGCGGTCAATCCATTTGGCTGGAACTCCTTAAGCAGTGATGAAATCCTGGATATTTTGAAGAAGGATCTGCGTAGTCATTACGATTATGCCAGATCTCCAAAATTAGAATGGTCGGCAGGAATTGCTGCTTCTCCTGAATGGCTTCTTACAAACTCAGGAAACGATTTCGGGAAAAAGAATATGCTTACTTCAGTGTTTGTGCGTGCAAAACGCCAGCATTTTTTCCTGGAAACTGGCATCTCAGTTTATACGGAAAAGACGTCTAACACACAGAATGTCAATTATCTGCCTCTGTTAGGATCTTACCAGAATCTCGACTCAGTTACCTTTGTTTACGATCCTCAGGGAGGCCCGCAGCCAACCTATTACTACCATGAAATAAAGATCTATGATTCCATTATTCACATGGCAGAAGTAAGCCAGAATGCATCCTGTACATTTGCCGGAATACCTGTTTTGGTAGGCTATTCCTATGATTTTGGACGACATGGCTTTACGTTTAAAACCGGCCCGGTGTTTTCGTACATGATTTCAAAAAATCTTCCTTCGCCTGAGTTTAGTCTGTTGAATGAGGATAAAATTATCACTTCCGTAAACACCTCGAATGTAAGGAACAAGATGAATCTTCAGTGGAAATTTGAGATGAATTACCAGTATGCACTTTCGAGCAGGGTGACACTGTTGTTCGGACCATATTATACTGCCACGATCAGCCAGCCGTATGAGAGAAAAAAACTAAATTCAGGCTTACCGGCCTATTTCGGTACCAAGGCCGGATTAATGTGGAACTTTTAACTCCAGAAGCCATGAAAAAATCGACTCTAACAAAACTGATATTTCTGCTGGCAGTTGTATTTAGTTCTTCACAAAGTTTTTCGCAGCTTCAGCGTGTAGCTGTTTATGGATATGTAATTAACACAAACACTGGCAATCCTTTACCCGATCAGAAAATAATTATAGTTGGAGACACAACTGAACCCGGAGTAGTTTTCGCAGACACTGTTTACTCAGACGGGATGGGGTATTTTATTGATTCTGTTCCTGCAACTCAGGGTATTAATAGTGGCTATAAGGTCTACACGTTTGATTGCCAGAATAATTCGCTGACCTATTCTTTCAAAGGCAGCAGCCCGGAAAACCCTTATTTCTTTGATCTCTGTGCCAGTCCGAATTTTAACTGCCATGCTGAATTCACCTATTTTGTCAGTCCTCAACAGCCTTTGAGAGTACACTTTGACAATCACTCTTTCGGGTCCGACTTTTTTAAATGGGATTTTGATGATGGAACATCTCCATCTTACAGCGGAGATCCGGTGCATAATTATGCATCTCCCGGAACCTACAATGTGAAGCTGATTATTTGGGATAACTGGCCGTTTTATAACTGTAGTGATACTATCATCCATATTATTACCTTAAGTTTCCCTGAGGTAGATGCGCATTTTGAATTTACCCAGAATCCTTACAACCCTCTGGAAATCAAATTCCAGAATCAGAGTAATAACAATGCACAGTTTTACAATTGGGATTTTGGTGACGGAACTTTTTCAACCGAAAAAAACCCATTCAAGAAATACAATCTTCCCGGTAATTATGATGTTAAATTAACTGTATTTGACGAGCTGCCTGTTTATCATAGTAAAGATTCTGCAGTAAAAATTATTTCTCAGGACTCGAATTTGTTTTATAACCTTGGTGGACAGGTATTTGACGGGCTCTTCCCTGTTAACTACGGATATGCTGAGATATTCAGGCAAGAGGGACAGGAACTGGTTTTTGAGGAATCAACAGAGGTAAATGAAACGGGAGTATATTACTTTTATAAAAAATATTTCGGAAACTATCTTGTAAGAGCCCATGATGTGATTACCGGCGCTGATCCGGAATTTATGCCAACCTATCTTGGAAACCGGCTATTCTGGCAGGAAGCTGAGGCTGAAATGATTGCTACGAATACTTTTTCAGGAGATATTACTTTGCGGCAATCAATTCCAATTGCAGCAGGACAAGGACAGATTAAAGGTTATCTGAAGAGAAACTGTCAGGGCGGTATATTACTGCCGGCAGCAGATGTAACAATCTTTCTGCTCGACCAGTCAAATCAGCCATATACTGTTCATTATAGTGATGAAAGCGGGAATTTCTCATTTCCTAACCTCGCCTATGGAACTTATATTGTATATCCTGAAATCACGGGTAAATGGTCGAGTCCGTATACTGTTGTTTTAGACTCACTGCATCCAATGTTGGAGAATCTTTACTTTTTGGTTGAGATGAGCAGTGTAGCTGCAGTAGGAGAACTTCCACCGGCCTCCGGTGAACAGCTTCAAATGACGTTTTATCCCAATCCTTGCAGAGATGTGGCACAATTATCGGTACTTTCTTCAAGAAAACAAAATAGTGTGATATCCGTAACAGATCTTTCCGGGCGCTGCCTGATTCGAAATCAGATTAACTTAAATCCTGGTACAAATTCCTGGAATTTGAGGCTTAACGATCTTAAACAAGGAACCTATTTTGTTAGTGTCACTATTGACAGCAAACTTTCTGTTAGAAAGTTCACCAAACTAAACGATTGATTTTGTTGAATTTATGAATGTTTGTGATAATTATTAATTATTGCAGGGCAACTTCATCAAGCTTTATCGTCTTTTAATTAGTTCCCAAAACGATATCAGCCGAGGCTTAAAATCATTCTAAATTCTTTAATTATAAATCAAATCTACAAAACAAATGAAAAAGCTAATTAAATCATCAATTGTTGCTTTTTTGCTGTTAGTCAGCATAATTGTACAAGCAACTACGTTTCAGGTTACCGGAACTGTTACAAGTAATACTACAAATCTTCCTGTTGCAAACCATCAGGTTTACATTATGTCCGACAGCAACGGTACTTCATTTAATTATTACAATGTTGTAACTACCAATGCAAATGGAGAGTATTATGACATTATTACTATTCCTGCAAATTTAACTGTTGTTTTCCAGGTTTTAACTATGGATTGCAATCAGGGTTGGAATGCCGCAACTTTCATCGGTACTCCGAGTAGCACAAACTTTCTCTTGAATTTCAGTATCTGCACCACAACGCCAGCACAGTGCCAGGCTGGTTTCTATGCTTTTCCGGATTCAGGTTCAAGCGCATTGGCCTATTATTTTTCTGACCTGTCGACCGGAAACCCTGTTAACTGGTTATGGAGTTTTGGTGATGGAGGAACATCAGCTTTACAATACCCGATGCATACCTATGCTCAATCAGGATATTACAATGTTTGTCTTACAATCAGCAATGGACTGGGCTGCACGAGTACCTTCTGTGATACACTTTATGTTGGCAACGTCCTGCCTAACTGTTATAACTATTTTACTTCTACTGCCCAGCTTCTGAATGTAACTTTCCTTGGATCTGCCTATGGCGGCACTGCTCCATACAGCTACAGCTGGGATTTTGGTGATGGTGCAACCTCTTATTTACAGAACCCAACTCATACCTATGCTCAGTCGGGTTATTACAATGTAATGCTCGTTACAACTGATGCCCTTGGATGTACAAGTGCATCAACACAATACGTTAATGTTAGCAATAATGGCGGCAACTGCCAGGCAAATTTCCAGGCATATCCTGATTCTTCAGGTATTTTAACCTACTATTTCGTCAACCTTTCCACAGGATCTGCAACCAATTTCCAATGGAATTTTGGGGATAACACTGTTTCTACCTCACAGTTTCCATATCATACTTATGCTCAGGCTGGTACATACTATGTTTGTTTAACCATCTGGAATAATGCAGGCTGCCAGAGCTCATTCTGTGATACGCTAATCGTTGGTGCTGGAATGCCTTGTTCAAGTTATTTCTATTATGGAACTCAGTTAACCTATGCCAGCTTCTACGGATATGCATATGGTGGTACAGCTCCTTATTCATTTTTATGGTCATTTGGTGACGGAACCGGTTCAAGTGTTCAGAATCCATCACATACCTACGCATCTTCCGGTACTTATACTGTAACCCTCACAACTACTGATGCTAACGGCTGCTCATTTACTTCTAGCCAACCTGTTGTGATTTCAACTTCAAACCCATTAACACTCTGGGGACAGGTTACTGCCGGTACAGCTCCTGTTGATTATGGAAGAATATACCTATTCGGTGTTAATCCTGCTGGAAACTCCTGGTATATTGTAGATACAACATCTATTGATTCTGTGGGTTATTACTGGTTCAGCAATGTTTATCAGGGTACATATGCTATTATTGCAGAGCTTAGTCCAAATTCAAGCATGTTCGGACAGTATATGCCAACATATTATGGCAATACAATTTTCTGGAGCAGTGCATCTTTAATCACTCTCGGACAGCCTATTAATCCATATAATATTGACTTACAGGTTAGTATACCTCCTTTTGCCGGTCCGGGAAATATTAGCGGAACAATTACAACCGGAAGTAAACTTTTTGGCTCAGGTGCTCCACTGCCGAATATCGAAATTATGCTTCTGGATATGAGCAACAATCCTTTGATCCTTGATTATTCTGATGCATCAGGTAATTTCAGCTTCAGCAATCTGCCATATGGCACTTATAAAGTTTATGCAGAAGTTGGCGGTATCAATACAAATCCTGCTGTGATTACATTAAATGCTGCAGCTCCGAATTCGAATAATGTAAGTCTGTTAATGACTTCTTCCGGAATTACAATTGGAATCGAAAACCACGAAACTATCAGTGTAAACAAACTCTATCCAAACCCTGCTTCCGATAATTTATCACTGGAATTGAATACCCTTAAGTCGGGTTCTGTAACCATGATTATTTCTGATATCCTTGGAAATGAAGTTTTGGCAAATACATCTGCTCTTACAACAGGCAGTAATAAGTTGAATATCAATACTTCAGAACTAACTCCAGGAAGTTATTCACTACAGTGTGTACTTTCAGATGGAAGCCGTATCGTTCGCAAGATCGCTATTGTAAGATAAACCTATTGATCAGGCTTTGCCTGAAATAATGAAACCAAAGGCTGAATCAACTATTGATTCAGCCTTTGGTTTTTTCGGACTCCTCACCCAGAGATCTTTCAATCATTCCTACAAACAGTGGGATGCGCTGCAGCCAGCGGCATGTATGTAAGGGTTGAGTCGAAATTTTGAAGATGAAAAGAAATCTGTTCAGGCATTTGAACGAACTAAAGCTTAATGTAGCAATTTACCAGTTTACCGATTTACCAGGGTAGCAATTGTCTATGTGCGCCAGCGACCAGGCTAATAGTTTCATTCTACATTATTCTGAATCTTTTACCTTTGCAGAATGACGAACAGAGCTCCCGAAATAAAAGTAATAAAGTTCCTGGCAGCAGAAAAGGACATGCTTGAGGCTGCACTTGCCATCCGGACAACAGTATTTATAATAGGGCAGGAGGTTCCGCATGAACTTGAACACGATGGTATGGAGGAGATTTGCACACATTATCTGCTCTATTCGGATAATCTGCCTATCGGAACAGCAAGGTGGAGATATTCGGGAAATGGGATTAAGCTTGAACGTTTTGCCATTCTTGCAGAATTCAGAAATGCCGGTTACGGAGAAATCATTCTAAAAAAGGTGCTTGAAGATGTTATTCCGCTCGGAAAGAAGATTTATTTGCATGCGCAGGAGGATGCAGTAAAATTTTATATGCGGAATGGGTTTACGTCTACTTCTGAAGCCTTTTGGGAAGCAGGAATCAGGCATTTTCAGATGGAATATTTTCTAATTCCGTTAACTCCTTAAACTTTCGTAAATTTCCCCTATTTTTGATCGCCAATCAATCATTAATTCTCTCTGCTATATGCAAAAATTAATACTTTTAATCCTGACTTTTATCCTGTTACAGGCATTTGTATCCGCAAATCCAAACAGGGAACTCATTAACAAGGCAGGGAATTCCAAAGATTTTCCGAATGATCAGCAGCTTACAATTTTCGACAGTACTTATGTTGATGTAATGGAGACAGGATTGAGTAATATTTTTACTCATCGTCTTCAGAAAGTTTTAACAGCAAAAGGGGCCTTAGATTTAAGTTATGTGAAATATGATTATGACCCTCTTTCCGCAGCAGCAGAAATAAAACGGGTTATTATTTACAGAGCGAACGGCACACAGGAAGAAATTGATGTGAAAAAAGTACAGGATTATCCGGCCCCTGCAAGAGCAATTTATTGGGGAGCTCGCGAAATTATACTTGGTTTGGGCAGGCTGGAACCCGAAGATGCAGTTGAAGTGTGGCTGTACAAGAAAGGCTTCACCTACGCACTGCTTCAGGCAGATGATGATGATAAATTTATACCGCCAATGCGGGGTCATTTCTATGATATTGTTCCTTTTTATTCAGATTTTCCGGTATTGTCGAAGGTTTACCTGCTTTCATTGCCTGCGAGCAAACAATTGCAATTTGAGTTTTATAATGGAGAAGTAACTGCTTCTCAGACTATTAAACAAGGTAAAACACAATATACATTCTCTAAGAAAAATATTTTTCCGATAAAAGCGGAATCGAATATGGTTGATAAATCGGATGTTGCACCAAAACTGCTGATGTCGACCAATCCCGATTGGAAAACAAAATCAGTATGGTTTTTCGGTGTAAATGAGAATTTCGGAAGCTTTGAATCGGATCCGTCAATTAAAGCAAAAGTGAACGAAATACTTAAAAGTGCCAAGTCTGAGGAGGATTCTATTTCCCTCTTAACGCATTGGTGTGCTGATGAAATTCGGTATTCGGGTATTTCGATGGGCAAGGGCGAAGGCTTTACCCTGCATAAAGGTGATATGACTTTTACTGACCGTTGTGGTGTATGCAAGGACAAAGCGGGAATGTTAATTACCATGCTTCGTGCAGCCGGTTTCAAGTCTTACCCTGCAATGACGATGGCCGGCTCCCGTATCGATTATATCCCTGCCGACCAGTTCAACCATTGCGTTACAGTTGTAATGCGGCGAAACGGGAAATATCAGCTGCTCGATCCTACCTGGGTACCCTTTCTGCGGGAGTTATGGTCGAGTGCAGAGCAACAGCAAAACTACCTGATGGGAGTTCCTGAAGGTGCCGACCTCGGCCTTACCGATGTTTCTTCGCCTGAAAATCACTATTTCCATATAAGCGGCAATTCGGAAATTTCTAAAACAGGTGCACTGAGCGGAAGTTTTATACTTACGGCCGAAGGGCAAAGCGATGCTTCCGTGAGGCGGTTCTTTACAGGAACATATAAGGTGCAGTGGAAAATGTACATGGAGCGCGAACTTCTGAAAGTTGCGCCCAGGGCACAGCTGGTTTCTGTTGATTATGGCGACCCTTATGATTATCAGAAAGGCCCCATCCGGATTGAATTTCATTATGTAATACCAGATTATGCTATTGTAACTGAGAATGAAATTATTTTCAGTCCTTTGGTTATTAATAATCTTTTTAAAGGAAGCCAGGGCCAATTAAGTTTGAATACCAGCCTGAAGGAACGGAAATTTCCTTTTCGCGACCGATGCTCCAGAAGTGTGCTTTTAACGGAAACTGTGAAACTACCCTACAACTGCGCCCTTGCTGTTAAACCGAATATGGAATTTGTGAATGGTAATGCTGTTGAATATAATGTAAATGTTGTTGTGAATGGTTCTTCATTAATTGTTACTGAGGTGGCATCCTATTACCAAAGGATTTATGAAGCTTCAGACTGGCCCGATTTCCGCAAGGCCGCACTTGCCCAAACAAAGCTTGCTGAAGAACCTATTATACTGACAATCAAAAAGTAACGATCATGAAAAAACTACATATCCTCCTAAGTCTTGCCTTAGTTTTTGTATTTGCCACTGCCAGATCGCAATCTCCGGAAGATGGTGATGCGGTATTTAAAAAAGTTTCGAAAGAGTTTAGCCTTGCTGAAGATGGCTCAATGTCATCAAGGATTACAAAAGAAGTTAAATTACTTACGTATAATTCATTTCATAGATTGTATGGAGAAACTTTCATAGTATATAATCCTGAATATCAGAAGCTTAAAATAAATTCCTGTTATACTGTTATGAAAGACGGCAAGAAGGTTGTTACTCCGGCCAATGCTTTCAACGAGGTTTTACCAGGATTTGCTGCCAATGCCCCGGTTTTTAATAAACTTAGAGAAATGGTTGTAACCCATACTGGATTAGAGATTGGAGCTACTATTTTTCTTGATTATGAGATTGTTACAGCTAAAGGATATTTTCCTGCCTTTATGGGACAGGAGGCACTTTACGAGAATAGTCCGGTTGATGAGTATTCAATAATGCTTAAAGTACCTCAGAACAGCATTTTAAAATACAGACTCTACAACAGTGAAGCAAAGGAAGTTACAGGGGTTGAGGGTCCATTAAAAGTAGTAAGCTGGAAATTCAGGAATGTTCCTGCCTATGTTGCGGAGGGTTCACAGCCACGACTTGCCTCTTTTCTTCCAACGCTTGCATTTTCGAATGCTGCTGATGCAAGGACAGCTGCCTCTTACCTAACTTCGTTGCCAGCGTTTAAGTTTGAATGCAATGAACAGATGAGAGCAGCAGCCATGAAAATAAGGGAAGTCAATAAAAACGACCTGATGGCAGTATTAAAGATGCAGGAAATGGTAATTAATGAGGTCAGCCTTTACCTGCTATATCCTGTTTACAGCGGATTCAGGTGTCGCACTCCGGTTGATGTATGGGCCAGTGGCGGAGGCACAGAACTTGAGAAGGCAGTTTTACTAACTGCTTTATTGAAGGCTGCGAATATAAATGCAGTTCCGTTAGCTTTAATTTCAGGATATTATGAGGAGGGGATGGGCGTTCTTCCAGGTATTGATTTGTTTATGGTTAAAGTTTTTGTACCAAAGTCGAAAGATATTTTTCTGTCGTTGCAAAGTGTTGATGATCAGAGTCGTGTAATGAAATTAGGAGAGCGGCAGATTATTGTACTCGAGCCAGGTGAAGCGGGTACAATGATAAAAGAAAGCTGGCAGGAAAATGGAATTGAGCTTAATGCCAGGCTAACCTTTGACACAGCTATGAATGCAAAAGGGTTTATCGACCTTGAAATTTCGGGAGCTTGTAATCCGTATTTCGATTTGTTGAAAAGTGAGAAAAAGGCCGCTTCATTGTTAAAAGGTCCGTTTGGAGAAGCAAAGGAGACGAAAATAACCAAACTTGGAGCTTCGGAGTCGCATTTCAGCTTCGAAATAGCCAAGGAAATGCCAGCAAGAAGACAGGGCAATTATTTTTTCCTGGATTTTCCGTATTGTGATAAAGGAATTCTATCGTGGCATTTATCAGAATTAACGGAGTTTAGAAAGAATCCATTTGAAATACAGTTTCCGGTAAATGAGGAATATTCAATGGAGTTTACTTTAGCTGATGGAATGAAGCTTGTTACATCAGAAGTAAATGAGAAAACTGAGAATACTGCCGGGAAATTTGAATATTCCGTTAAACAGCAAGGGAGAGTTGTAAAGGTCACAAAATCAGTTAGCTTATCATCTTCAAAACCTGAAAAAGGAAATTATGAAGATTTGCGGTTTATTCTGAACAAATGGCAATCAGAAGGATACAGGAAAGTTGTGTTTAAAATATAAATGTCAAAGTTATATTGACTGTTTTAAATAAAGAATTGAATGATTGATCACGAAAAAACAAAAGAGGAGCTTCCCGCAGAAAAAGGTATAAACCTTTTCAATTTTGTGCCTTTTGGCTACTTCACGCTAACAGCCATTGGTGACATAGCCGAGATAAACCTGGCGGGAGCTGAGATGTTAGGCAAGGAGCGTCTGAGTTTAATCGACAGTAGTTTTGCACATTATATTACGAATGATACCAGGGATATTTTTACTGATTTTCTTTCAAAAACAATAAATGGGAATAGCCGGGAAAGCTGCGAAGTTGCTCTTGAAACAGATGGCGGAATTCTCCTGTATGCTCAACTGAGCGGCATTCTTGCTGATGACGGAAAACATTGCAAGATTACACTTGTGGATATTACTGAACGCAAGCAGTCTGAATTAGGGCTTTATATGGAAGTTGAACGAACTTCCTTATTGCTCGATTTGTTTGCACAGGCCCCGGTTTTAAGCGATAAAGAACTCTACGACAGAGCTCTGGATATAGCTGTTAATATTACCAATAGCAAAATAGGTTTTCTTCATCTGGTTAGCGACAACCAATTAGAAATAAATCTCACTACCTGGAATGAGGAATCAATGAAAGAATGTACTTCTGTTTACGATAATCATTATCCACTTGAAAAAGCTGGGGTCTGGGCCGATAGTGTAAGGCAAAAAAGGCCGGTAATTTATAATGATTATTCAATTATGTCCAATAAAAAAGGGCTGCCTGAGGGTCATCCAACTATTGGAAGAACCATGAGCATTCCGGTGGTGAATGAAGGAAAAGTCAGGCTGATTTTCGGAGTAGGCAATAAATCAACTGATTACAACGATGTGGATGTAATTCAACTACAAGCCATTGCCAATGAATTGTACAAAATACTGGAAAAACGAAAAGTAGAGAAAAGTCTGCAAAAAAGTGAGGAGCGCTGGCAGTTTGCTATTGAAGGGAGTAATGAAGGAATTTGGGACTGGAATGTGACCACCGGAGAAGTTTTTTACTCCTTTCGTTGGAAAGAGATGCTGGGTTATGGGATTGACGAAGTTGAAGGGCATATAAGTGCATGGGAAGAAAGAGTACATCCGGAAGATATTGAAAGGGTGAATCATCAGTTACAGAATCATTTTGACCACAAAACTGAGGATTATGTAAGCGAGCACCGTGTATTATGTAAGGATGGTTCCTGGAAATGGATACTCGATCGCGGTAAAGTATTTGACTGGACTGCAGAGGGTAAGCCAGCACGAATGCTGGGCACCCATACTGATATTTCTGAGCGCAAAAAAGCTGAGGAGGTCCAGCTAGAAGACCAGAAAACTTTCCGTTTTCTAAATGAATTGATGAGCGATTACATTTTCAAGCTTTCAGTACAGCCCGACGGCAATTTTAAAATGTCGGTAATTGCTGGGAATTATGCTCAGGCAACTGGTCGTGAGCTGGAAGATGCAAGTAATCCTGACGATTGGTATAAAGTTATTTACCCTGCTGACCTGCCGATTATTAATTATAACTTCAAGCAGGTACTTGAGCTTAAGAGGCCAGTGAATTTCATATGTCGTTCGTATTCAGCCGATGGCAGTTTACGCTGGATTGAGGTAAATGCCTCCCTGGACTTAGATACACAAACACAAATGCCAAAAACAATTTTTGGAAGTGTGAGGAACATTACTGATCGGAAACTTTTAGAGGATGCACAGGCATTTTTGCTAAGTTGTGGAATGCCAGGCACAGGAGAAGACTTTTTTAATTCGCTCGCCCGCTATTTATCCGAATTACTGAACATGGAATATGTTTCCATTGAGCGGCTTGAAAGCGATGGGCTGACAGCCCAATCCATTGCTATTTACAATGAAGGCAGGTTTGAATACAATGTAAAGTATTTTCTTAAAGATTCACCAAGCAGCCAGGCAGTTGAACGGAGTTTTTGCAGCTACAGGCAAGGAGTAAGGCATCTGTTTCCAAATGACAAAATGCTTCGGAACATGAATGCCGAGAGTTTTTTAAGCATTGCTCTTCCCGACTCAAAGGGAAAGACTATTGGGATAATTAAACTTATCGGGTATAAGCCAATGCAAACAGAAGCAAAGGCGGAAGGATTGCTAAGGTTGGTTGCATCGCGCACTGCCGGAGAACTTGAGATCCGCGACGCTGAAAATGAGCTGAAGAAAACACTGGAACAGCTGAATAAAGCTAACTTTCATATGGAAGAACAGGTGAAGGAGCGTACTCAGGAAATCCTGCAGCTATCCAACCTTCAGCAGGCCATTTTGCGCCATGCAGGACTTGCCATTATATCAACCTCTGCCGATGGAGTGATTGAGGTATTTAATGATGCTGCCGAAGAAATGCTGGGCTACAAGGCTGAAGAGGTTGTTGGCATATGCACCCCTGTTATTTTTCATGATCCTGACGAACTTGAAATTATTTCCAGAGAACTTACAGAGGAATCTGGTGAGTTTGTTACATCTGATTTTAGTGTATTTCAAAATATTTTAAAAAGATCTTTCAATCAAACCCGCGAATGGCGCTATGTTCGTAAAGGGGGAGAAAAACTTTCTGTAAATCTTACTATTTCCTCAATTAAAGATGATGAAGGTCGTTTGCTTGGAGACATAGGAATAGCCAACGACATTACACAGGAAAAGCTTTCGAATCTGGCATTGCGCGAAAGTGAAGAGCGTTTTCATAGTATGTTCTATGATCATTCAGCGGTAATGCTGCTGGTTGATCCTGCAAGCGGTGAAATTATTGAGGCAAACAATGCTGCTGAAGAGTTCTATGGGTATGCTTTTAAAAACGGTCCAAAGCTTTTTATTACGGATCTTAATACATTATCTTCTGAGCAGGTGAAAGATGAAATGGAGAAGGCCATAGCACATCATCGTAACTATTTTATTTTTCCACACAAACTTGCTTCAGGTGAAATCAGAACTGTTGAGGTTCACTCCACGCCTATTGATGTTAAGGGTACGAAAGTTCTGTTCTCTATTATTCATGATATAACCGATAGGATAGAGGTAGAAACTGCACTTAAAATGCAAAGTTCTGCCTTCGAGTTGTTTGCACTTTCGATAATCATTACAGATATCAAAGGCCGGATTCAATGGGCAAATTCGGCTTTCACCAGGCTTACAGGATATTCTGTGGAGGAGACTATCGGGAAAACCCCGGGAGAGCTTGTAAATTCTGGAAAGCAGAATAAGGCCTTTTACAAAGAGTTCTGGGATACGATACTGAGCAAAAAAGTCTGGACAGGTGAATTGATAAACCGCAGGAAAGATGGCAGCCTTTATGTTGAGGAGGAAACTATTACTCCTGTACTTGATTCTCAGGGTAATATTTCCAGCTTTATCTCGATCAAAATTGATATCACCGAACGTAAACAGCTATACCAGGAGCTTGCAAATGAAAAACGCAGGTTGGCAGATATTATCAAAGGTACAAACGCAGGAACCTGGGAATGGAATATTCAAACCGGTGAAACCATATTTAATGAACAATGGGCTGAAATACTTGGCTATTCATTGGATGAAATTTCGCCTGTAAGCATTCAAACATGGATGAATTTTGCGCATCCCGACGACTTAAAAGTGTCGGGTGAATTATTAGAGAAGCACTTTAATTATGAATTAAAGTATTATTCGTTCGAATCGAGAATGAGGCATAAGAATGGCCGTTGGGTCTGGGTATTGGACAGAGGAAGGGTGCATGAGTGGGACAATGAAGGTAAGCCTCTCCTGATGTCGGGAACACACCAGGACATTACCGACCAGAAAAGGGCTGAAGAAGCTATGTTGAAAGCAAAAAACGAAGCAGAAAAAGCAAATAAGGCTAAAAGCGAATTTCTTTCACGAATGAGCCATGAACTCCGGACGCCTTTGAATTCAATACTTGGCTTTGCTCAATTATTGGAAATGGGAGAGCTGTTTCCGAAGCAAAAGAAAGGGGTAAACCATATCCTGAACAGCGGCAGGCACCTGCTTGATTTAATAAACGAAGTACTCGATATTTCGGGGATTGAAGCCGGCAGACAAATTCTGACACCGGAACCAGTACAATTGGCCGGAATAGTTGTTGAAGTAACAGACAGCATTCAAATTGCAGCAAATAAAAGAAATGTTACAATTGAAGTTCCCGACTCGCCTGCCAATAAGCTTTTTGCACAGGCCGACAGAATCCGACTAAAACAAGTGTTGATAAACCTTCTCAATAATGCCATAAAATACAATAAAGAAGGGGGTAAAATAAGTATTAAAACTGAACAGCTAGCAGCAGATTCAAAAGGAATTAAGCATGTTAAAATTTCTATCATCGATACAGGTATTGGAATTAATCCAGAAGACATAGGGAAACTCTTTCATGCTTTTGAACGCATTGGTGCTGATAAAACTGAAACTGAAGGCGCAGGCCTTGGCCTTTTGGTTGCGAAAACACTTACTGAAGCGATGGACGGAGTTATTGGAGTTGAAAGCGTGCATGGAACCGGAAGCACCTTCTGGATAGAACTGCCACTTATTGAAAAACATAAAACAAAGCTTGCTCAAAATGCCGCCGTACCAACTCCGCAATTGTCTGTGCCCAGCCAGGTTGTCACAATTTTATATGTCGAAGATAACTATGCGAATATCGAACTGGTTGAAGAAATTATAGCGGATCATCGTCCCTCAATAAAAATGCTTACTGCAAACTACGGAAAGCAAGCAATTGAACTGTTAATGGAGATCAAACCAGGATTAATATTACTCGATCTCGATTTGCCTGATATGGATGGCTTTGAAGTATTGGGAATTTTGCTGGCCGATCCACTTACAAAATCAATTCCTGTGGTTATAATCAGCGCCGATGCCATGCCAAATCAGCTTGAGAAGTTGATGGAGGCTGGTGCCTCTGAGTATCTCACAAAACCATTGGACGTTGTTCGATTTCTGAAAATCATTGATAAATACACAGGAAACATATGAGAATGTATGAAAAAAACTGCAATAATATGTTTATTCAGCTTTATTTCTTTCTGTGGGATTTCACAAAATGGGAACTCTGATCAGAATTCACAGAAATTTAATTATGGAATAAAAACGGGTTTGAATTACACCAAACTACCAGGCGATACTACTGATCTTGAGTTTGGTGCAAAACCTTTAGTGGGTTTAGTTGGCAACTATGAGGTTTTTAATAATTTCAATCTTAATAGTTCACTCTTGTATTCACCAAAAGGATCAACTTCCACTACACCGAATTTTAAAATCAGAAATCAATATATTGATATGATTTTATTATTTCAATATGGATTTTCTAAAACACTGTTTTTCCAAGCTGGATTGGCATATTCATATTTAGTGTCGTCCAGAAAAATAGTGAATAATGGAAATACCGGAACTGGAATCGGGAAAAAAGCAATAGATGGCTACTCTTCTGTCGTGAATTACCCTGTGGGAATTGAATTTAAATTGCAGGATAATGTGAATTTTGAATTGAATTACTTTATTCCTTCATCAAAAAATGGTAGTAAAAATTTTCAATTTTCCATTAATATAGCGCTCAATCACAGGCATAGAAAAGACAGCTTTAGGAAATTGAGACAAATGGCAT
Source organism: uncultured Bacteroidales bacterium (assembly GCA_903923925.1). GTDB lineage: Bacteria > Bacteroidota > Bacteroidia > Bacteroidales > CAIXZF01 > CAIXZF01. The sequence continues at coordinate 50,320 of CAIXZF010000095.1, read as the reverse complement.
CCAAAGCTCAAATATTGCAGCTAAAAAGCGGAACATTATTAGTTAGTTTGAAAACATCAGAAAACAAGATTAATGCATTAAAAGAAACGGGCAAGCTTGAGATAGCTGATAGAATTGAAAATCAGCAAAGGATAGAAAATATTAAAATAATTTCAGCATTTAAAAAGTATTATAATTTTAGCAGCATGCTGTTTTTCTACAGCAATGCATCTGCTGAAATAATGAATAAAAAATTCAAAGGCATTTTTCTGGATGACAGCTTAAGGATAGATAATTCCATAATAATGGATACCAATAAGCCATTTTTTATTGCGGAATTCAGCACTTTATCGCAGGACACAGCAAAATATTTCTCCTATTATAGTTACGATCAGGCTGATAATGGTGGAATTACAAAAACTGAAAATTATTATAAATCTTCATCTGATATGACTTTTTATGATCTATATATCAGGGATAAAAATTTTATTCAGCTTAATAAACCTTTCCCTGCTTCTACCAGAGTTATTCATAAATGGTCTTTCGATGAAACAGTTGCTTTACTGAACAAAAGACTTGTAAAATATTATTTGTCAGCCCATAAGTATTAAGGTCACCTTCTGCCTCCTGCTTTCTGCAGGGAAAAAATAAACAGATTTCACCTCAGAACAGTTCTTCCCAGCCGTTCGGCAATTTGATTTCTCGCACCGTTTAATATCCTTATCTTCTGGAGAATTTTATCAAGCTCGCTTTCGGGAGGATTGGACTTTAACTCATTGGTGGCATCGGAAATGGTTCGCTCAATTTTCTTTAGTTTGAATGCAAGAACAGATTCTGTAACTTCTGTTGCCAGCACATCGCGTTCAAGCTTAACATAAATCTTCTTATTTTCCCAGTTGGAAAGGGTATAGGGGCTGTGAATCAGATCAATAGCAACAATTGCTACATCTTCTGCCGGATAATTGATAAAATGCTGATCATCTGGAATAATGCCTTCGCTTAGTCCGGTATTGAAAAGGTTGAACATTTTCTGGTAAACAGGATTGCTGAAGCTTATTTCGTCGTGAACAATTTCCCCGATAATAAACTTTCCTACTTCCAGTTTCTCCTTCTCCTTTGCATTTCCACTTTCGCCTTCCTGTTCTGGATCTGCTACTTCGATAGCTTTCTTTCTCTCTTTGTCGTCTTCTATTTCAATATTACCGTATATCAGAAGTAAACGTATCAGGTTCCTTTCCTGGCTTTCGCTATCAAAAACATCCAGACTTATCTGGCTTTCCTGCTCTATCGAAAGTTCTGGCATTTCGCCTGCCGCTTCCGAAGATTTCTCTGTCGTTTTTTTATCGAAATTTCTGCGAAGCAGCTTATTCAGCTCGTTCATCAGGCTTTGCTCAGCGATATTCATCAGGCTGCTGCACTCCTTCACATATACATTCCGGCTTATTGCATCCGGCATCAGCGCAATGGAGTTCACTATTTCCTTAATGAGCAGTGTGCGTTTTATAGGATCGTTCTTTGCCTCATTCAGTAAGATTCTGGTTTTGAACAGAATAAAGTTTACTGCATTTACAGCCAGAAACTCTTTCACTTCTATCTGACGGTGTTTCCGAACATAGGAATCGGGGTCTTCACCATCAGGGAAGAGTACGATTTTCACATTCATCCCCTGCTCCAGAAACATGTCTATTCCACGGAATGATGCTTTAATTCCGGCTTCATCACCATCGTACAGAATTGTGATGTTGCTGGTGAAGCGTTTAATCTGCTTAATCTGCTCTGCGGTAAGTGCTGTTCCGGAAGAAGCTACAACATTCTCAAATCCTGCCTGATGCAGCGAAATCACATCTGTATACCCTTCAACCAGAAAGCATTCGTCTTTCGAAACAATCGAATTCCGCGAGAAATGAATTCCGTAAAGTGTTGAGCCTTTGTGATAGATCTCAGATTCAGGAGAGTTAACATATTTTGCTGCAGTCTTTTCGCTCCCAAGAATTCGTCCGCCAAAACCTAAGACTCTGCCGGAAAGGCTGTGAATCGGGAACATCACCCTGCTTCGGAAACGGTCGTAATGCCTGCTGTCCTTCGAAATAGAAAGCCCCGTCTTTTCAAGGTATTCGACTTTATAACCCTGTTTCTGGGCTTCAAGCGTAAGATCGTCCCATTTCTCCAGTGAAAAGCCAAGCTGAAACTTTTTTATAGTTTCTGTAGTGAATTCCCTTTCCTTAAAGTAACTGATACCCACAGCTTTACCTTCTTCAGTTTCATGCAATATCTTCATGAAATAATTGGCAGCAAACTGGTTTAAAACATAAAGACTTTCACGTTCATCAATTACAATTTTTTCTTCAGGACTTACTTCTTTCTCCTCAATTTCAATCTTATACTTATTGGCAAGGAACCTGATTGCCTCAGGATATGTGAAGTGCTCATGTTCCATTATGAACTTGAGCGAATTGCCCGCTTTTCCGCAGCCAAAACATTTAAAAATCCCTTTGGCAGGAGATACGTGAAAACTCGGAGTTTTCTCGTTATGAAACGGACAAAGCCCGATCATGCTCGATCCGCGCTTCTTTAACGACACAAAATCTCCCACAACCTCCTCAATCCGGGATGTGTCGAGTATATTCTGAATGGTTAAAGGTGAAATCATCTATTTATATTGAATTGCTATCCCTTTATTCGATTTTGTGGCTCCTATTGCCAATCCTTTTGTTGGTTCACTGAAAGCAATTCCGTAAAGGTATGCATCTGTGTTTGTATTCATTACAGCCCATGTTTGTCCGCCGTCGGTACTTTGAAGGACTTTTCCTTTTTCCCCTGAAACCCAGGCATGTGCTGAATCGAGGAAAAAGATATCGTAAAGGTCGCTAAGTGTGTTAGTTGCAAGGATTGTCCAGGTGAGACCCCCATCTGAAGTTTTTGCCAGAAAACCGTTACTGCCTGCAATGTAGCCTGTATTTTTATCAATGAAAATTATTTTCTTCAGGTTGTTGGTAAATGAAACCGAAATCGTTTTCCAGCTACTTCCTTTGTCTGTGGTTCTCAGAATAGTTCCGTTCATACCACAGGCCCAGCCCATAGAGTCGATGCAGAAAATTCCGGAAAGTAAATTGGTGGTCGATGAAAGTTGCTGATTCCAGGAAATCCCACCGTTGATTGTGTGGAGAATCACCGTCTCAGAACTCTGTCCGGGAGCGCCGACTGCCCAGCCTTCTTCATTAGTAATGAATTGAATATCATAAAGATCGGCAGCAATTCCGGTAGAAATTGAGTCCCAGCTACTGCCGTTCTGGGTATGCAAAATCAGACCCTTACTTCCGCAGATCCATCCAGCTGCAGCGTTCAGAAAAAAAATGTTCTTTAGGTCATTTCCGGGGCGAATCATGGAAGTCCAATTGGTTCCGCCGTCGTTTGAGTTGAAGATCCTGCCTGAATCTCCGGTCATCCAAACTGTACTGCTGCCGGTAAATTGTAAGGCATTTATGGAAACTGAAGTGTCGATCGCAGTAATATTTTTCCAGGCAGGCAAGGGGTCAGCAGGTGGTATAGGCTCCTGTTCTTTGTCCTTATTACATGAATTTAATAAGAATACAAAGGCAATACTCAGCATAGTAAGGTATAGTATGTTGAAAATGAGCTTCATGGAATATGGGGAATTGTTCAGCCAAAAATAATGATTTCGACCGGTTAAGAAACATTATGGAAATTATTCTTAAAATTTCTCTTTATAAAGAATTGAATTGCATATAAATATCGATAACTTTATGCTTGTTATTATTCATGATTGATGATGGGATTTTTTAAAAGGCAATTGCTACGGTTTGTACTTTTATTCGTTTTACTGGCCTGCAGTATACCGATGAACTTGCTCTTTGGCCAGAATAATTCTGATTTGCGCTTTGTCCGTTTAAGTTCTGAGCAGTTTAAAATTGAAAAAGGCCTTTCGCAGAATTCAATAATTTCAATTATCCAGGACAGCAGGGGTTTTATGTGGTTTGGAACCTGGGATGGACTGAATAAATATGATGGTTATTCGTATGTAATTTACCGTCCTGATATTCTAAATCCTCTTACCTCTCTGTCAAATAAATCGATACAGGCCTTGTGTGAAGACCATAATGCTTACATATGGGTTGGAACTGAAAGAGGACTGAATCGTTTCGACAGGAGATCAGGCACTTTTAAACAATATTTCAGAGAGGATGGAAACGAGGCAAGTATTGGGTGCGATACTATCCAATGCATTGCCGAAGATGATAGCGGGATTCTATGGATAGGAACAATTCATGGGTTAAATGCCTATAATCCCTCTTCCGACAAGTTTGAAAGACTTCCCTATGCTTCTGAATCAGTTAACTCACTTTCCGATAATGATATCCGGGGTTTAATAAAGGATGGAAATAAACTCTGGATTGCAAGTAATACAGGTATTGATCTGATGGATCTGAAAAGCAGGCTTATAAATCATATTATTCTTGACAAAGAATCTCCTTTCGAATTAAGACCGTCCATTAACAGTATTTTCAAATGCAGTAACGGCAGTATCCTTGTTGGTTCAAATCATGGAATTTTTCTTATTTCCTCAGGAACTCACACTATTGAACATTTTGATCTGAAAAATATCTCTGCTTCTCACCTTAATTCAAATGATGTAACCTGCGTTTTTGAGGACAAAAGCAGTATACTATGGGTAGGTACAAGAGGAGGAGGACTATGCACTTTCGACAGATCCACCCGTAAATACGAAAGATACAGTAACGAAGCTGATGATAATCAGAGCCTTAGTAACGATTTTATATCAGTGCTTTATGAAGACAGGTCAGGAATTATCTGGGTTGGCACTTCCTGGAACGGTGTTAACGAAATCGTAAAGAACAAATACTATTTTAAACATGTTTACCCTGTTTCTAACGACAATAAAAGCTTGAACAGTAATCTTGTATGGGCTTTCATGCAGGATGGCAACGATAAAATCTGGATAGGAACCGAAAAGGGAATCAATATTCTGAACAGGAAAACAAATACCTTCACGTATATGCATAGTTCTCCCGGCGCAAAGAATAGCCTTGCCGGGAGTAAGATCAGAACCATTTTCAGAGATAGCCACAACGATATATGGGTAGCTACTGAATCGGAAGGTGTTAGCAGGTTAAAGAATGGAAATCCTTCGCAAATAAAAAATTACACCCACAATCCTACTGATCCTCAGAGTATTCCAAATGATGCAATTACAAATATTACAGAAGATTCTGCAGGAAAAATTTGGATGGCTACCCGTGGAAGCGGAATATGCAGCCTGGATCCGAATACAGGGAAGTTCACGGTGATAAGCAATAGGCCTGGCGTTAACAATAGTTTGAGTTCCAATACGGTATGGTCGGTCTTTTTCGACAGTCATGGCCGCCTCTGGGCAGGAACCTCAAACGGATTGAGCCTTTACATCCCTTCAACGGGGCAGTTCAGGGTGTTCAGGCATAAACCGGAAAATCTGGCAAGCCTCAGCAACAATGATGTGTTTACTGTTGCAGAAGATCCAAAAGGGATAATCTGGATTGGAACTATTGGTGGCGGATTAAACCGTTTCGACCCGGCTACAGAAACATTCAGAATTTATACCGAAAAAGATGGTCTTGCTAATAATGTGATTTACAATATATTAATTGATGAGGCAGGCTGGTTGTGGATGAGCACAAACTATGGCATTAGCCGTTTTGATCCCTATAATGAAGCTTTTTACAACTACGATGTGCGCGATGGTATCCAGAGCAATGAGTTTAATTACGGAGCTGCATTGAAATTATCAACTGGCGAAATGATGTTTGGAGGAATGAATGGTTATAATATTTTTAAACCCTCGGAAATACGAAAGAATAATTATGCTCCTCCCGTTGTTGTTACTTCATTTAAGATTTTCGATAAACTTATTGAAAAAGAATTCAAAAGCGGAGATACGATTCAATTAAATTATACTCAGAATTTCTTTTCAATTGGGTTTGCTGCACTCGATTATACGAATCCACAGAAGAACAGGCATAAATATATTCTTGAAAATGTGGATAAGCGCTGGGAGCAGGCCGAAGTTAACCGTCACCTTGCGAATTATACCGATGTAAAACCGGGCACATATACCTTTCGATTGATTGGATCGAATAATGATGGAGTATGGTGTGAGAAGGAATTTCTGCTTACCATTATAATACAACCTCCCTGGTATGTTACCAACAAGTTCAGAGGGAGTCTTCTGCTGTTTATTATTGCGCTCACCTGGTTTCTGATATGGCGCAGAATAGTGAAACTGAAGCGCAAGCATGCCGTGGAGAAAAAGCTTCTTACACTGGAGAACCAGATTATGGATGTGGAGAAAAAGGCACTTCGGCTTCAAATGAACCCACATTTCATTTTCAATGCAATGAATTCCATTCAGAGTTTTATCCTCAGCAATGAAACAGAAAAGGCCATTCATTATCTCACCCGCTTCAGCCACCTCATGCGTCTCATTCTTACAAATTCAAGAGAGTCGTGGGTTTCGCTGGAAAATGAATTAAAGGCACTGGAGTATTATGTTGAAATTGAAAGGCTCAGATTTGATGAACGCTTTGATTTTCAACTACAGCTGGATCCCGGAATGAATATTGAGAAACTCGAGATTCCTCCTATGCTCATACAGCCGTTTGTTGAAAATGCCATCATTCATGGCTTGCTTCATAAAAAGGAAAAGGGCAGAATTATTATCCGGATACTCTACACAAAGGGTGTAATCCATTGTGAGGTGGAAGATAACGGAGTTGGCCGTGAAAAATCGAGACAGATAAAGGAAAACTCTGGTTTAAAACGACCTTCGATGGGTATGTTTATTACAGGCAGAAGAGTTGATTTGCTGAAAGCAAGCAGCTCAGAGAAGTTTGGAATTAATGTTATAGATATGCTTGATAATGAAGGAAATGCCTCAGGGACAAAGGTAGAAATTGATATCGTTCCAATGGTTAAACATACTTAAAATTGGTGTATGGTTAAGGCAATACTGGTTGATGATGAGAAAAATTCGAGGGATGCCTTAAGGCAATTAATTACGAGGTATTGCCCCCAGATACAGATAATTGCTGAAGCCGATGGATATGTTTCGGCCAGAAATATACTTGAACAGCAAAGACCGGATGTGATTTTTCTCGATGTTCAGATGCCGGATGGAAGTGGTTTTCAGCTTCTGGAATCTTTGAATAACATTGATTTTGAAATCGTTTTCACCACAGCTTTTGATCAATATGCCATTCAGGCAATCAAGTTCAGTGCACTTGACTATTTATTGAAACCTATCGACATCGAAGAACTTCGCACTACTGTAGACAAGATACTGAAAGTGAGGCAGATGCCATCAATCAATAAGAAAGTGGAAGTCCTCCTGCAAAGTCTGAAATTTCCGGAGAAGTTCCCGAACCGTATAGTGCTGCATACTTCTGATACCATTCATGTTGTTGATGCCAACAATATAATTCGCTGCGAATCTGATGACTATTATACCCGTTTTTTCTTCAGCGATCAAACAACACTGATGGTTTCCAAAACGCTTAAAGAAGTAGAAGAGCTTTTAAATCCTCATAGTTTTGTTCGGGTTCATAAATCGCATCTTGTTAATACTCAGTATATAAGAGGTTACAACCGACAGGATGGGGGAGTGCTTATCCTTTCCGATGGAAGCCGGATTCCGGTTTCCAGGCGGAAGCGTGAAAGCATCCACGAATTGCTCGATGGATTTGACATCCAGATATAAGCGAGAATTCGTAAATTGCACCGTTAACTGATTTGCGTTTACCGTTAACTGATTCGTGCTTGGGTATTGGAAATTACCACAGTATTTTTACTGTGCCATACCCGTAACAATCAGGAAGGTAAGGCGTAAATTGATCAAAAAATCGTAACAATGAACAATTTTGCTGCCGGTTTTGGAGATTATCTCGTACCCGTAATTATTGTTGGCTGGATGATTTATTCAGTCGTCAAAAAATTCTCTTCTGCGCGCACGGAGGAGGATTCAGACAACAATATACCTGCGGATACAGATTCCAAAGGGTCGATCAGGACCTGGCTGGAGGAGATACTTCTAGGTGAAGAGTTCGTAAACCGGACTCCGGCACCAAATGCAGCCCAAACCACAACGCAACAAGAAAGTAATCCGGCGATTCTGACGTCCGCTTCAGAACCGGCACCCTTCCTGACGAACGAACTAACTATGTATAAAGGTGGTGAAAGGGGTGATGATAAGGTTTCAGCACCAACGAACACACCTGAAATTTATTGTGAGGAGGCGGCAAATTCATTCCTTGCCGACTTCGACCTAAGACGGGCAATTCTGTATTCAGAAGTACTGAAACGCCCATATCCGTAAGGAACACAGGAAAATTTGAGACCGGGTGACTTTTTGGTTTCAGGTTTCAGATTTATTTCTACCTTTACCCGGATTTTTAGGCATTAAGGTTAATAAACAAAAAACTGCTGTCTATGTTGCGAAAATTACTCTTTTTTGTTGCTTTTTTATTAACAACACATGCACTGGTTTATGCACAGTCGGGCGCCCTTAAGGGGAAGATCTTCGATAAAACCACCAAGGAAGCGATTCCTTTTGCTAACGTTATCGTTGAGTCAGGAGGATCACAAATAGGCGGAGCCCAGTCGGACTTCGACGGGAATTATACTATCAAACCCATTACACCAGGTAAGTACGACCTGAAAGCTACATATGTTGGCTACAAAACTGTTGTAATCAAGGGGATTGTAATTAATTCAGACAAAATTACCTTCCAGGATTTATCCATGGAAAGCACTTCTGTTGCTCTTGGTGAGGTTGTTGTTTCGGACTATAGAGTTCCTCTGATTTCCAAGGACAAAACTTCAACTGGAGGTACAATGACCTCCGACGAAATTGCAAAAATGCCGAATCGTTCGGCTGATGCTGTTGCTACCACTGTAGGAGGAGTTTTCTCTGCCGACGGTGAGCGCGGTAGCGTTAGAGGTCAGCGTACGGATGGTACTGTTATGTACATCGATGGTATCAGGGTGCGCGGCTCGAACAGCCTGCCACAGTCTGCTATCGAAGAAGTAACGGTTATTACCGGCGGTCTTCCTGCTCAGTATGGTGATGCCACTGGTGGTGTTATCAATGTTACGACAAAAGGCCCATCAAGGCAATTTGGAGCTGGTTTGGAAGTTGAGACTTCACAATTTTTCGACAAGTTTGGTCATAACAGGTTGGGCTTCAATATGCAGGGTCCGCTTATCCGTATGAAATCGAAAACAGATTCAACGCAGAAAATTTCTTTACTGGGTTATTTTATCGCTGGTGAGGTCTCTTATGATGTTGATGGAAGGCCTTCTTCCACTAACCTCTACAAGGTGAGCGATTCAAAACTTGATCAGCTGATTGCCAATCCGCTGCGTCCTGCCGGACTTTCCTCAGGTGGTACCTATAAAAATGCCGACTTTATCCGCAGCGGTGATCTCGAGAAAATCAATCATACGCTGAATTCCGATAATTTTAATTTTAACCTCAGCGCTAAAATTGATGTCAGAACAACACCTACAATCAACCTTTCTATTGGTGGTTCGGTGAACTATTCAAACTACAGAGCCTATGATTTTGCAGGTTCACTATTCAATTACAACAATAATGCTCAGGTTATTAATTCAACCTGGAGGGTATTCGGCAGATTTACACAGCGTTTCCTCACAAGCAAGGATAGCAAAACCAAAATCAAAAACGTATATTATACAATTCAGGCCGACTATACAAGATTCTTCCAGACTGTTCAGGATCCAACACATAAAGACAAACTTTTCAACTATGGTTATGTAGGTAAGTTTACTTCCCACCGTGTTAAGAATTATGATTTTGGCAGTGATACTCTTGCCGGTTTCAGCAATGTTTGGTTACAGACAGGTTACAGGGATACATTGTATTCTTTCACACCTTCAGCACTTAATCCGGAGTTGTCGAATTATACATCTTATTACGCAAATCTATTTGCTAATCAGCCTATTGGCCATCTTCAACGCCCGGATCAATATCAATCAGGCGGTGCTCTTTTAAATGGTGAACAGCCAGAAAGTATCTATGGCCTCTGGTCAAGTGCTGGTACTCAGTATAATGGTTATAGTGTAACCGACAATGCGCAGATCGGGATTAACATGAATGCCAATGCCGACGTTGGAAACCACGCTCTGCAATTCGGTATCCAGTATGAACAGCGCAACGACCGTGCTTACAGCTTTGCACCTGTAGGATTCTGGAGACTGATCGATCCACGTACTGGTTTGGTGAACAAACACATCAGCCTTGCAGGGGATAAATCAAAATTTTATGCTCGTTATGATGAATTCGGAGTATTCCAGGATACTATTAATTATGGCGACCTTATCGATTATAGCAAACAAAGTTTTTTTGATTATAATCTCAGACAAAAATTGGTTTTGCCGGATTCAGCCTGGATAGATGTTGACAATTATGACCCAAGTATATTTTCAGTGGATATGTTTAGTGCCGATGAACTCCTGAATTCAGGAAGATCACTGGTAACCTATTATGGCTATGACTACACTGGTAGAAGAACAAATAAAAAACCAAGTTTCTCCGATTTCTTCACTGCAAAAGATGCTTTTGGTAATTACAAACGCGAAATTGGTGCTTACGAACCTATTTACATTGCCGGTTATATTCAGGATAAATTCGCTTTCAGCGACCTGATTTTCAACATTGGATTACGTGTCGACCGTTTTGATGCAAACCAGATGGTACTGAAAGATCCGTATTTGCTTTATGAAGCAAAAACTGTTAAAGAAGTTACCAATCTTGGTGCACATCCTACCAATATGGGTGATGATTATATTGTTTATGTTGATAATCCTGCTAACCCAAGTAAAATTGCAGGTTACCGCAGCGAATCAAAATGGTATACCGCAACTGGTACAGAAATTCCTGACCCTGATGCTTACGGACTTGGAACCAACAATCCTCCATATCTTGTAAATGCTGGCGATAAAACTATTAAAGCAACTTCGTTCAAAGATTATGAGCCACAGACTAATCTTCTGCCTCGTATTTCTTTCTCATTCCCTATTTCTGACGAAGCTTTATTCTTTGCACATTATGATGTGCTAACCCAGCGTCCTACTTCAAATGTTCGCTTCGATCCTACAGATTACCTGTTCCTGGAAACTATCGGTTCAACCTTTATTAACAACCCGGCGCTGAAATCTTCTAAAACGATCGACTATGAAGTTGGTTTTCAGCAGAAGCTTTCAAATTCATCATCCCTTAATTTAAGTGCATTCTACAGAGAAATGCGCGATCAGATTCAGGCTTACTTCTACGCCGGTGCTTATCCGAAACCATATTATTCATTCAACAATATCGACTTTGGTACTGTAAAAGGACTTATCATTTCATACGACCTTCGCAGAACAAACAATGCCCGTATCCGTGCCAGTTATACCCTTCAGTTTGCTGATGGAACCGGTTCAGATAATGCTTCTGCTCAGTCGCTTGTACTTTCAAACGAACCTAAACTCAGGAACTTAAGAAGTACTTATCCAGTTGACTACGACAGACGTCATGCCCTGAGTATTGTATTTGACTACCGCTATGAAGGTGGAGTAAAGTACAATGGACCAAAATGGACGAAAACCAAAAATGGCAAAACTAAAACCTATGCTCCACTGGCAAACGCCGGTGCAAGTATTACCTTCAACGGTGGTTCTGGTACACCATACAGCCGTTCGAGCCGTGCTGGTTTCCTTGGCGGAAGCAACATCATGATTGGTTCTGTAAACGGTTCCAGGTTACCATGGCAGTTCAGAATGGATGCCCGTGTTGACAAGGATATTGAATTTACTACCGGCAAAAAGGGTAAAAAAGGTAAAGATATGTTTATGAATGTTTACTTCGAAATTCTGAATGTACTTGATTCAAAGAATATTATGTCTGTTTATCGTGCAACAGGTAACCCTGACGACGACGGATACCTTTCCTCTCCTCAGGCACAGCCTGATATCGCTATTAAAACTGACCCACAATCGTTTATCGATATGTATCAGGTGCGTGTAAACAGCCCTTACAACTACAGCTTACCAAGGCGTATCAGGTTAGGCGTTTCTTTGAATTTTTAATTGAATAATTTAAAAAATATATATACCATGAAAAGCTTATTGCGCATTTTGTTAATAGCTTTCGTCGGACTGTTGTGGGCTGAGAATTCTTTTGCCTATAAAAACACATGGATAAAATCGTCCGCGAACATTCCAAAATCTTCCGCTGCAGCTTGTGCAGCAGGCGCTGCATTCACCGATTTGTGGGTCAATAACGTACGCTGCCGTATTAATACCGGCGGTGATATGTGGTGGGACCTTCAGGGTGTTGCAAAATATTTTGTACCTGGAAATACACAGAAAACCTCAATGTTCTCCGCTTCACTTTGGATTGGAGGTCTTGATGTTAACGGTCAGTTGAAACTTGCAGCCCAACGCTACAGAGGCAATGGTAACGATTTCTGGCCAGGTCCGCTGTCTACAGATGGTAATGCTTCTATTGATGCTGAAGTTTGTTCTCAGTACGATAAACATTTCAGGATTTCTAAGGCAGAAGTAAATGCGTTCCTTCGCTGGAAAGCTGATCCGGGCGCATTTCCTGAGTATACTGTTCCTGCCTCTATTAAGGACTGGCCGGGCAATGGCGACGAATCAAAGAAACAGAGCCCTTTTCTTGCTCCTTTCGTTGATATAAACGGCGACGGAGTATACAACTGGGAAGAGGGTGATTATCCTTACTATGATTTCCAGAATAAACTCTGCAAGGCCAATACTCCAACCCCTGAAACTCAGGCTGGTATTGTAAATGGTGGTATTCAGGCCGACCAGGTGCTGAAAGGTGATGAAACAATCTGGTGGGTTTTCAATGATAAAGGAAATATTCACAGTGAAACTTCAGGTTCTCCTGTTGGTTTCGAAATCCGTGCCCAGGCTTTTGGTTTCTCCACAAATGATGAAATCAACAGTATGACTTTCTATTCTTATGAAATCATCAACCGTTCTACTTACCGTTTAACTGAGACCTATTTCAGCCAGTGGGTTGATACTGACCTTGGTTATGCCTGGGACGATTATGTTGGTTGTGATGTTCAGAGAGGCCTTGGTTATTGCTATAACGGACGTGCTATCGACGGTTCTGGTAAAGAGGATGAATATGGTGCTCAGCCACCTTCAGTTGGTGTTGACTTTTTCCAGGGTCCTTATATGGATGCGGATGGATTGGACAATCCCAAAATTGGTCCTGACGGAAATATTATGTGCGACGTTTCTATCAATGGTGTAAACTTCGCCGATGGTATTGTAGATAATGAGCGTTTTGGAATGAGGCGTTTCGTTTATCATACAAACTGTAGTTCAGGTCCTACCTGCGACCCTAACACTGCTCCTGACTATTACAATTTCCTCAGAGGTATCTGGAAAGACGGTATTCGCATGCAATATGGCGGTAACGGCCACCCGAACTCTGGTGCTACTGGTCCTGCCTGCGATTTTATGTTCCCTGAACTTTCTGACCCATGTAACTGGGGTACCTTAGGAATTCAACCTCCTGGATACCAGACTGGCGTTGGTGGTAGTGGAGAACCATGGACTGAAGCAAATGTTGGGAACCCTCCTGACGACAGACGTTTCATGCAGTCTGCTGGTCCATTTACCCTGGAACCTGGTTCTGTTAACTATATTACTGTTGGTATTCCATGGGCAAGAGCTAGTTCCGGAGGTCCATGGGCTTCTGTTCAGCTGCTGAAAGTTGTTGACGATAAATGCCAGAAGTTATTCGAAAATTGTTTCAAGGTTCTTGAGGGTCCTGATCATCCAGATTTGATTGTACAGGAACTCGACAGGGAAATCCTTCTTTACACTAAGAATTACAAAGGCTCAAACAACGAGTTTGAAACCTATCACGAAATTGATCCAAACATTATTACTCCTGATAGCTTGCTACCTGACAGCACAACTGTTCCTTGCAAGGTTCGCTACGATTCTGTTTATCGTTTCGAAGGCTACCAGATTTTCCAGTTAGCTGACGCTACTGTTACCGATTTTAATGACCTTGATAAAGCCCGCCAGGTTGCTCAGTGTGACCTCAAAAATGGCGTTACTACACTTATTAACTATGAATACAACCAGGAATTACAGGCAAATGTTCCTGTGAAAATGGTTGAGGGTGGTGATAAGGGAATTACACATTCATTTATGGTTAGCGAAGACCAGTTTGCTACAGGTGATAAGAGACTGGTGAATCACAAGCAATATTATTTTGCCTGTGTTGCCTACGCTTACAATAATTATCTTACCTATAGCCAGGATCCGAACTTCCAGAATGGTTTACTCGGACAGAAAAAACCTTACCTGATTGGGCGTAAGTCACCGAAAATTATGACGGCTATCCCTCACATTCCTAGTCCGGAAGCTAATGGAACTGTTACGCACAGCACCTATGGCGATGGTCCTAAAATTACCCGTATCGAAGGACAGGGAAATGGTGGTCTGGCTCTTGAGTGGACACAGGCAAGTAAAGACGCTTTGATGGCAAAGACAAGTCCTCCTTTTATTCTGGAAAACCCGGTTTATGAGAATGGTAAAGGACCTGTAAAAATTAAAGTTATTGATCCGCTGAATGTTAAAAAAGGTAACTACACAATTAAATTTGTTCCTTCTTCAACAACTGGAGTAAGTTCTTCAAAATGGACGCTTACCAATAACCTTAGCGGCGAGGTTTATTCTTCTGATACTACCATAGCTGTTGATAATGAGCAATTACTTCTCGACATCGGACTTTCGGTTCAGATTAAGCAGGTTCTCAGACCTGGAAGAAACCCGAACGATACTGCAATGGCTCTGCTTAATGGATATATTGAATCATCAATCTCATTTGCCGACAGTTCGAAAATCTGGCTGACTGGTATTACGGATATTGATAACCCAGGTCCCTGGAACTGGATCCGTTCAGGAGTTCTTCAGGATGAAGCAAATTCAGGAAATAATGACTGGGATATGCCAAGTTTTGCCTATGATCCGAATGAGGATTATGAGAAAACCGTTGGACGTACCTGGGCGCCTTACAACCTCACTGCTCTTAAAGATCAGAGCGAAGCTGGTCCTGGTTTCTCAAGACCTTCGAAATCGAAGTTCAAAATGACTCAGCTTGCCAGTGTTGATATTGTAATCACACCTGACAAATCTAAATGGTCGCGTGTTCCTGTTATCGAAATGAGTCCTGACAAAAACCTGTCGCAGGGTAATGCTGATCGTTTTGATGTACGAAAAGCTCAGTCTGTTGATAAATTCGGCAATCCTGCTGCTGTTGGATCAGGTGTTAGTATGAATCCTGAAGATGCAAACTTTATTGCTGAAACTGGCATGGGCTGGTTCCCTGGATATGCAATTAACCTCGAAACAGGCGAACGTTTGAATATGGCATTCTCAGAAGATTCATGGCTCGTTTCCGAAAATGGCCGCGATATGATCTGGAATCCAACCGATATAGATCCGAATAATCCTTTCCTAAGCACACATTATATCAGTAACCTGGGTAAAGTTGTCTTCGGTGGAAAACACTTTGTATACACTTTTGCTCACACTGAGAATATTGAGCCTGGAAATCCACAACTCGATTGCCCTGCTTATGATTTTGGGTACTGGGGAAGAACGACTATTGCCGATATTAATTATCGTCTTTATGGGTATGCAAATGCTATGTGGGTTGGTATCCCAATGGCTGTAACAAACCAGCCATGGCTCTCAAATGAGTGTACTATCCGTATCAGGGTCGGGAAACCATATGCTGAGAATTATTCGACATCTAATGTTGGTGCCGGCAGTCCTCAGAATAATAACTGGCCGATGTATACCTTCAATACTGAAGATATTGCTACTGTTTACAATAATAATGATCAGGCAAAATCTGCTCTCGATCTTATTAATGTAGTTCCGAATCCTTATTATGGTTATTCTGGTTATGAAACAGATCAGCTTGATAATAGGGTGAGAATCACAAATCTACCTGAGAAATGTACCATTTCAATTTATACCGTTAACGGAGTTCTTGTTCGTAAGATTACAAAAGACGAAATCAAGACTTCTGTGGATTGGGATTTGAAAAATACAGCCGGAATTCCAATTGCCGGCGGTGTTTATCTCCTTCACATTAATGCTCCCGGTATAGGAGAAAAGGTTGTCAAATGGTTCGGTGTTTTACGTCCTGTTGACTTGAACGCATTCTAAACGATTGCATTTGGAATTCATCATGTTAAAAAATTCAAAAAGGAAGACGATGAAAAAAACTTTAAAATATCTTGCTGCCACTATAATAACCTTAAGCCTGCTCATGCCGGTTATAAGTTCCTATGCAGGAAACAAAGACAGATCAGGTTCTGCCGGTGCCTCTGAATTGCTCATTAATCCCTGGGCACGTGCTACAGGCTGGGGCAGTGCAAATGTGGCCTGTGCGAAAGGTCTGGAAAGTATGTTTACCAATGTGGCCGGTACTGCTCTAACCAAACGTTCAGAGTTCATGTTCGCACATACCCGCTGGTTCGAAGGTTCAGGTGTTTCAATCAGCACCTTCGGATTTACTCAGAAAGCCGGAGAATCCAGTGTTATTGGTATGCAGATCATGTCGATGCGGTTTGGCGATATCCAGAAAACAACGGTTGAAAGCCCTGATCCTTCTCAAGGAAGTATCGGTACTTTCTCACCTTCGCTCATGAACATTGGTCTTTCGTACTCAAAAGCCTTCTCAAATTCCATTTTTGGAGGTATTAACGTAAAGATTATCAATGAAGCTATTTCTGATGTTTCAGCCCAGGGAATTGCAATCGATGCCGGTATTGAATATATTACCGGAGAACTGGAAAATGTAAAATTCGGAATAGCACTTAAAAATGTGGGTCCTACAATGAAATTCAAGGGTGACGGTATGTCCTTTCGTGGTTTCATTCCGGGTCAGGAAACACAGTTTACTGTTGAACAGCGTTCGCAGCAATACGAATTACCTGCTCAGCTGAATATTGGTGCTGCTTATGATTTTATTCTCGGTGAAACTCATAAACTTACGATGGCTGGTGCTTTCATTTCTAACTCTTTTACCAAAGACCAGATTAATTTTGGTGCTGAGTATGGTTATGCCGGTTACCTTTACCTGCGTGCTGGTTACTCATATGAAGATGGTATTTTCAGTACTAAGGACAGAACTTCGGCCTATACAGGCCCTAGCGCTGGATTGTCGGTGGAAATGCCACTAAACAAAGAAAAAGGCTCAACCTTCTCAATAGATTATTCGTATAGGTCTACGGATCCTTTTTCTGGTACTCACAGTATCGGAGCCAGAATTAATTTATAGAGATTTGCTTTTTTAGGATATTTAATTTATATTTGTGACAGAGAAGGCCCTTGTATTAGGGTCTTCTCTACTTTATTTTTTACTGAAAAGATACCAATTCCATGTCAAACCTACGATATTATACACAGGAAGGCCTGATTAAACTTAAAGATGAGCTGGACCACCTTTTATCAGTGGAAAGACCATCTATTTCCCAACAAATTGCTGAAGCCCGCGATAAAGGCGACCTTTCAGAGAATGCTGAATACGATGCGGCTAAAAATGCCCAGGGCATGCTGGAGATGAAAATAGCTAAACTTCAGGATGTTATAAGTAATGCACGTTTAATCGATGAATCCAAACTTGATGATCATAAAGCCTTAATACTTTCTACTGTTAAAGTAAAAAACCTGAAATCAAATCAAATTGTTCAGTATACACTTGTTCCTGAAAATGAGGCAGATATTAAACATGGTAAAATCTCTGTAAATTCTCCTATTGCCAAAGGCCTGCTGGGCAAGGAAGTGGGAGCCATTGTTGAAATTCAGGTTCCTGCCGGCGTTATTCCTTTTGAAATTATAGAAATTACCCGCTAAATAATTTTCCTATGGCCGGTATCTTTACAAAAATTGTTCAGGGCGAAATACCTAGCTATAAAGTTGCTGAGGATGAAAGATTTTTTGCCTTTCTGGATATTAACCCTTTGGCTAAAGGACATGTTCTGGTTATTCCCAAAGCTGAGATAGATTACATCTTCGATATTGATGATGAGAACTATAGCGATTTATTTCTTTTTGCTAAACGGGTGGCCAGAGCTATAAAAAAGCGTGTGCCCTGCGCTAAAATCGGAGTAACTGTTATCGGACTCGAAGTTGCTCATGCCCATATCCACCTGATTCCTATTACAAGTGTTTATGATATGGACTTCAGTAAGCCCAAGCTTAAATTCAGTGCGGATGAGCTAAGCGAATTATGTGCTTCTATAGCTTCTGAATTCAAATAAATTTTCTTTTCTGAAGAAGTATTACGGCAGAATTCTATCCTTATTTTTAGATAGAAAACTTTCCCATCCGGTGTATTTTGAGTCGGCAGCGGCTGTGTTACGCTGGAAATAATGACACATTGCTACAGCTACGGCATCTGTGGCATCTAACTGAGCTGGCTTTTCTTTAATTTTCAGCAAACGCAGAATCATTTCGGATACCTGTTCTTTTGAGGCTGCACCTTTACCTGTTATCGACTGTTTTATTTTACGGGGTGAATATTCGAATATGGGGATGTCGCGGTACAATGCTGCTGCAATTGCAACTCCTTGTGCTCTGCCTAATTTTAGCATGGATTGTACATTTTTCCCAAAGAATGGTGCCTCAATTGCTAGTTCGTCGGGTTTGTACAGTTCGATGTACTCAAGCATGGTTTCAAATATTTTTTTGAGTTTTAAAGCGCCATCGTCAATTTTAGCTAATTTTAAAACCCCAAGGGCAACAAGACTAATATCTTTATTCTCCTGTTTAATTACACCAAAACCCATAATAGTTGTCCCCGGGTCAATACCCAAAATTATTCGTTCTGTTACACTCATCTTTAGTTTAATAATGCCTGATCAGACAAAAATAGGTAAAACTTATCACCTCTACCGTAATAATATAGGATGTTAACAGGATTAATTATTACAGGAAGTATTATTACCATTGCATATATTATTGTAATTCTATCGATAGAGGATGGTTTTAGAAAAGAAAACCTATCTTCTGGAGTTTCCGAACGTAGTGTATCTGTAAGTGTGATTGTAGCTTGCAGAAATGAAGAATCGGGTATTGCTGCATTGCTGGATTCATTAACGAATCAACATCTGCCGGATTTAATTCGTGAGTATGAGGTTATTGTTGTTAATGATTATTCGGATGACAGAACTGCTGAAATTGTTTCTGAATACTGCGGAAAGGGGATCGTAACTCTCCTGGATGCAAAAAAAATTGAGAATAATGGCTGTAGTAAAAAGAAATCACTTAGAATCGGGGTAGGAAAGGCAAAAGGTGAGCTTTTGGTTTTTACGGATGGTGATTGTGTGCCTTCGGTGCATTGGATTGAATCGATGGTACGTTGTTACTTAAATCGGAAAGGGAAAGCAAGAATGATAGCTGCTGCTGTTGTTCCCTTTGATGAAAGAAGTTTACTGTCAGATATTCAGTTACTTGAATGTTGCGTTTTGATGGGAGTTACGGCTGGCGCTATACGGTCAGGCAGGCCATTGATGTGCAATGGAGCCAATTTGCTCATTGAAAAGGCTGTTTGGGAAGCAGCAGATGCTTTGCAGGGTGGCGAAAAGTATGCATCTGGCGACGATATGTTCCTTTTGGAGAAAGTTAAGCGGCACTATGGATCAGATAGTATTTATTTTTGTTTATCCGGGGAGCAAAGTTTGGTAAGGACAAGCGGTTTAAAAACTTGGAAATCAGTTAGTATACAGCGTTTACGCTGGGTTTCAAAAGCACCGGCTTATACCGATAAATGGATACTATTTGTGGCTGGCCTTGTATTTATGATGAACTTTTTTTTACTTATTTCTTTCCTTGGATCAATATTTTTTAATTCCTGGATTTTAGTTTTTGTTGTATTTTTTGGAGTAAAGAATGTGACCGATTTCCGGCTTGTTCATTCTTCAATCCAATATTTTGGAAAAAGCAGGTTGATGTTGTATTATCTGCCTCTTCAATTTCTTGGAATTTTTTATGTAAGTCTTGCTGCTATCCTGGGTGTTTTCCTGAATACCAGCTGGAAAGGGAGAAGTAGCATCAGGCGTTCCTTGAATAATGCTGGCCGCAGAACAGCCTCCTGTTTGTAGCATTGGATGTTTAGATATAAATTCTACCCATATTTAATCCCTCACGGGATTGATGGTGCCAATTTAGCAGGGAGCTGACGGCCAAGGCGAACCGACCTCAGATGGTTTTGTAGTATTTAAAAATTCAAAAGCAGCATCAACAATAGTAATTTCAATGACGCCAAACTTCATCAATCTCCTACGGAGAAAAAATACATATCGGTTTCAATGTTTCTATTGTCATGAATCTCCTGACGGAGAATGAAACGGTATTCCTGGTTTGACCCGGAGGAAAGCCCATATCTGGCATAGGCTGAAAGAATCGGAATTCCTTGCATAGCCCGTAGGGTTTGAATGCCTATAGAAACGCGGCAAGCAACAAAAGCATTTGCCCGTAGGGCATCTATGAAAAGCCTCCAATGATTATGGTTCTGTTCCAGAATAAGGTTTGCGACATCAACTTTGCTTAAACAGTGTTCCAAACATAAGCTTGTCTTCAACCCGTTCCGGGCTGCGAATTTCGTGGTCTTTATTTTGTCCATAGCAGGACTATAGTTGCTTGTGCTGCAACGTTTTACACATATTTTGTGCTTAACGGCAATGGAAAAGTAGGTCAGGAATTCTGAACTTCGGCTAATAATAATTGTGCTATTCGTAAATCATCGGGCCAGGTAATTTTTATGTTTCTGGGATCACCGGGAATAAGTTTTATAGCCAGCCCCTGAGATTCTACAACTGAAGCATCGTCAGTAAAGGCAGGATTGTAGTTGATTTCGTAGGCAAGTTTTATTATTTCCGCCCAAAACACCTGAGGCGTTTGAATAAACGCAAATTTTGCCCTGTCAACAGCATGGTTATCAAGTCCATTAATTTCACGCATTGAATCTCCAACGGGTACAGCAGGAGTGGCGTTGCCATATATTCTGGCTTCGGAGAAACATTTTGAAATCAATTCTTTGCTAACCAAGGGCCTTGCGCCATCATGAATTGCAATTAGACCTTCATTCGAAATATGGGTTAATCCGTTTTTAACAGATTCAAAACGATTTGAACCACCTTCAGTAAGTATATGTGGTATAGTGAACTGAAGTTCTGCGCAAAGTTGCTGCCAATAAAAATGCCATTCGGAATTCAGAGCAACAAATATTTTAATTCCCCTTTCGTAATTATAGAAAGCCCTTATTGTGTGCATCAAAACAGGTTCTTCGTTCAGCGGAAGAAATTGTTTAGGCATATTGGCAGACATTCGTTTGCCATTACCTCCGGCAACAATAAGGACTGATTTAAGCACAGGATCTCAGATAATCAGCATTGCATCACCATAGGTGAAGAACTTATATTTCAAGTCAACGGCCTCCTGATAGGCTTTCATCAGAAAGTCGTAATCAGCAAAAGCTGCAACCTGCATGAGCATGGGAGTCATAGGCAGGTGAAGATTTGTAACCATTGCTGTAGCGATATTGAATTCGTAGGGAGGGAAGATGAATTTATTCGACCATCCTTTGAAGGGTTTTATCTGGTTGTTAATAGTAACCGATGATTCAACAGCTTTCATCGTAGTTGTACCAACAGCTACCACATTTTTTTTAGCCAGTTTGGCTTTATTGATGATAGCGCAGTTTTTTTCTTCTATCAGCACTTCTTCAGAATCCATTTTGTGTTTGGTAAGATCTTCCACATCGATATTGCGGAAATTACCTAAACCGGCATGAAGCGTAACCTCTGAAAAGTTAACGCCTTTAAGTTCGAGGCGTTTCATAAGTTCGCGGCTGAAATGCAGACCTGCAGTCGGAGCTACAACAGCGCCTTCGTGCTTTGCATAGATAGTCTGGTAGCGTTCTTTGTCTTCGGGCTCTACAGCACGTTTATGGATCTTGGGAAGAGGAGTCTTGCCAAGTCGTTCGATCGTTTTTTTAAACTCATCGTAGGGGCCGTCAAACAGGAATCTGATTGTTCTGCCTCTTGATGTTGTATTATCTATAACTTCGGCTACAAGCGAATCGTCGTCGCCGAAATAAAGTTTGTTTCCAATTCGTATTTTTCTGGCGGGGTCAACGAGGACATCCCACAAGCGGCTTTCGCGGTTAAGTTCCCGTAAAAGGAATACTTCAATTTTTGCGCCGGTTTTCTCTTTTTCGCCATACAATCGGGCAGGGAAAACTTTGGTATTATTGATGATAAATACATCACCATCACCAAAATAATCGAGAACATCTTTGAACACTTTGTGCTCAATAGTTTGATCTTTGCGATTGATAACCATTAATTTGGACTCATCTCTGTTAACAGGAGGATGGTCGGCGATAAGTTCCTGCGGCAGGTAAAAACGAAACTGAGATAGCTTCATGTCGATATGTAAGATTTATTAAGTCAACGTTAAGCCGTTGAAAAAAGTCTGCAAAGGTACAAAATAAACAAGCACAAGTCAATAGATGACATGTCTGGAATTTTGAACCCTGCACAACAACGGGGCGTCTTACCTTTAGACAGCAAATTTTGCAAAAGGTAGCCTGAGAAAGTGAAATATTTTTATTAAAAATAATATATTCGTTAAAATATAGCGTATTTGTGATTAATAAGCCGTTTCAGCTGGAAAAATTAATGTGCTGCCTTACCAATCTGGTCTTCATCGATGCCCTGTAGTTTTAAAACTGCCTTAGCCCTGAAAGCAAAGAAAGCGAGGTAAGCAAAGCAGAATACCGGGATAATATAACTCATGTGAATACCAATAACATCAGCTAATTTTCCTTGTAAAGGCGGAATAATTGCACCTCCCAGAATCATCATTATAAGAAAAGCCGCACCCTGGCTTGTATATTTGCCAAGTCCGGAAATCGACATTGCAAAAATGCATGGCCACATGATACTACAGGCTAGTCCACCACTGATAAAGGCATAAAGTGCAATTTGCCCTGTAGTTAACAGGCCGATAATCATTGCAGTTATTCCAATAAATGAGAATATCATCAGCGTTCTGGCTGGTTTTTCGTTTCCGATAAAAAATGCAGCAACCAGAATTACAACACAGAAAATATAATTATACAGATGGCTGATATCTTTTCCACCTAAACTATTAACGAAAAGTATTATAGCAAATGCAACAAAAGGCACGATGACGGTAAGAATCTGTTTAAGCTTTTTAGAAATATCGAAAGCAGCAATGGCACCAGCCCATCGGCCGATCATGAGACTTCCCCAGTATAAAGAAATAAAGGGAGCAATATCGTTTTCAAGAAATCCTCCAAAAGCCTGGTCTTTCAGCAAAGCACCCATATTACTCTGAATGGAAACTTCCACGCCAACGTAGGTAAAAATGGCAATCATTCCTAAAACAAGCTGTGGGTATTTCAGTGAACCAACACCGGGTTCGAAGGGTTCTTCGTTTGTTACAACCGGGAGTTTAACAACTGAGAGGAAAATAGCGCCGAGTGTAAAAACGCCGGCAAGAATTAAATACAATGCGTTTATTGAGCTGAGAGAAACCTCAGTCTGACTACCAACCGAACCAAACAAAACAAAGGCAATAGCAATAGGGCCGAGTGTTGTACCTAAAGAATTAACGCCACCAGCAAGGGTAAGCCGGTGAGCACCTGTTTCAGGACTTCCCAGAGCAACAACAAAAGGCTGTGCACTTGTTTGTTGCAGCGAGAAGCCTAGAGCAACGATAAAAAGTGAACCTAAAATCAAACCGAATGATCCGGCATGTACTGAAGGTATGATCGCTAAAGCGCCAACTACGGAAATCAACAATCCGTATATGATACCTTTTTTATAGCCAATTCTGTTGAGGATATCAACTTTGACAATTTGCGATAGCACAAGTAAAAGAATGGATCCTATAAAGTACCCGCCATAAAATGTGAAATCGATGAGCTGCGACTGAAATTGTGTCAGACTGAAATGGCCTTTGCAAAAAGGTATAAAAATGCCATTAGATGCAGCAACAAAACCCCAGAGAAAGAACACTGAAATAATGATTGACAATGCTGAAAAACCACTTTTACCAGATTTGGACATAATGCTTGTTATTTAATTTACTGTAATACTTTTAATTATAAAAATGAAGCCCTTCAAAAAACGAAGGGCTTCATTTTTTTTGCTAAGATCGGTTTATTTTAATACCAATCCTTTAAAAGTTAAAAATTGCTTATCTATTTTGACTTTAACCAGGTATAAAGAACCTGCATTAAAACCAATTGGAATAAGAGTGTTACCAGTATAGGTTTTATCGGAAGCAAACAGTCTTCTGCCCATGAGATCATAAACTTCAAGCTGTTCAATTGCTTTACCGGAGGTAGAGAAAATCTGGATTCCTTCTTTGCTGAGGCTTATTTTTGTATCATCCTTCTGTATTGAATTGATTGATACAGTGCAGTTAAGGCAGGTGCTCCAGACTCCGCAAATTGTGGTGTCCGAATTCCCAAGTGTTGTTAACCTGTTTGTATAGGTAGCATTCCCATTGGTACATGCCCATGACGGATCAAGTACTTCCTTGGTGATACCATTTACAAACAAATATTCGATGGCCTGGTTAGAATTCAACTGTAGCGAAGTTTCCCAGGTAGTACCCATAAAATTAGCCATTTGCGTTCCAGGCCAGTTTCCCCAGTTGTTCCAGCTCCCGAATACGTAAACGGGGACAGAATCAGGGCTTTCGACCTGGAATTTTACATTAATGGTATTAGAAGGTACGTTACAGGAAGTACAGCTTTGCCAGTTAAAGCAAACTGTTGTGTCGCTGCCGC
The DNA here is from genome assembly GCA_903923925.1 of uncultured Bacteroidales bacterium. Classification (GTDB taxonomy): domain Bacteria; phylum Bacteroidota; class Bacteroidia; order Bacteroidales; family CAIXZF01; genus CAIXZF01. The sequence continues at coordinate 25,377 of CAIXZF010000095.1, read as the reverse complement.
CCAGTCCTAAAATCCTGTTTGTATACTGCAAATTCCCGTTGGTACATGACCATGTTGGGTCAAGTACTTCTTTAGTAGGGCCTGTGCCATTTACGAAGAGGTATTCATAGTTTTGGTTTGAAGGCAGAATAATAGTAGCTGTATAATAGCCATTTCCGATAGCGTTCATAACCTCGCCCGGCCAATTTGCCCAATTGCTCCAGCTTCCGAAAACATGAACAGGAACAGAATCAGGGTTGTGTACCTGGAAAGTTACCGCTACGTTGGATGTTGGTACATTGCAGGAGGTACAGGATGCCCAGTCGTAACAAACAGTAGTGTCGGCACCGCCAAGTGCGAACATCCTGTTTGTATAGGTAGCATTCCCGTTTGTACATGGCCATGAAGGATCTAAAACCTCTTTGGCCGGAGTGCTTCCATTCACAAAAAGGAATTCATATCCGGTGTTTGCCGTTAAAGAGACTGTAGCTGCATAATACCCGTTCCCAACAGATGTCATAAGTGTTCCTGGCCAGTAAGTCCAATTCCAGCTTCCGAAAACATAAACGGGAGTTGTAGATGGGTTATGGACCTGAAAAACTACATTAACAGATTGAGCATTACAGAATGAGGTTAGTATTATGCTGATAAAAAATGCAAGCAATACTTTTTTCATAGGTTTTGATATTTAATTTATTCTCTAAAGTTAGTCAGATTTACAGAGGTTTAAGACTTAGTTCTTAAGAATCTTTTCAATCTTCGTTAATTTGGATGTGCTGCCTTCGAACTCCGTGATAAGCAGATACATGCCTGATTTTAGCTGCGAAAGATCCTGAACAAACTGATGCACTCCTGATTCGAGAACACTTTCATTTACTACCAGAATATCCTGACCCTGAACAGAGGAAATTTTCACCTTAAGCATACCTTTTTCAGGTACATTTACATTAACAGACAGTGCATTTGTAAATGGATTCGGGCTGCAGAAGCTCAATGATGATTCAGTAGTATTCTGAGAGAATGATGGAATAATTAGGTTTGAATTCTGAAGATCGTTTCCGGAAATATCAGAACAATTGCTTGAGCTTCCGATTGTAAATTCAGGAGTTTTCTTATTCAGCATTTTTACTTTCAGTGTAAACAGAACTGCATCGTCGGTGCCAATGGTCTGAGACAGACTTAGCCATGCGAGTTGAAGGTTGCCGGCAGTATTATTTGCCATGAACATACTATTCTCGTTCGATTGCATTTTTGCTGAAGGAATAATTTCAAGAATTTCGAAATCGGAAGTAGAATATTCAAGGTTCAGCGATAAGGCTGATGCAGGTGATGAAACGTTTAATTTTACTGGGATTTCGAAGATTCCATTCGCACTGCAAACAGCAAGGCCCTGGTTTTTAATTGAAATTCCAGCTTCAGTTTTAGCTTCAGGAATAAATGAACCATTAATATCACCAAAACATAAAGCGTTGATATTCTGTGTAGCATTAACACCTGAAAGTGTTGAAACTGTAGGATGAGTGTATGCCCAGTCGCCTGAAGGGAAAGCATTCTGAAGACCTACAAAGCGTTTCATTACTGAAAGTGCATCCGCAGCGTTTGTAAATGTTGAAGCATCAACATCGCAAGCTGTAAGAGCAAGTCCGGTTTGAATAGCTGATCCGACGAAATGTTTCAGGATGAGTAATGCGTCTGTAGCATTTCCGCCACCCCATGCTTTGGTGGTTTTTGTTTTCAGAGTGTAAAGGCCTGCCGGCTTATTTGCAAAAGCGTACTGACCATCAGCATTTGTTGTAGTTGTTCCTAAAGTGTCGGTTCCATGACAGAGGTAAACTGAAGTGTTCGACATTGCAGATGCTAAAGAATTGAAGTAGCTAACAGTACCAGAAATATTTACGCCATCGCATGTTGCACATGAGCCCCAGTCGGAGCACATTGTTGAACTACTTGTTCCTGTAGTGAAAATCCTGTTTGTGTATTGAGAGTTTCCGTTTGTACATAACCAGGTTGGGTCTAGAACTTCCTTAACAGGTTCATTACCATTTACATACAGATATTCGTAAATTGTTGAAGTATTTAGCTGAATAGTAACTTCATAGGTGTTATTTCCTACAGAAGTCATCAGATTACCTGGAAAGTTAACCCAACCACCCCAGCTGCCAAAAGCATATACAGGAGTAGTCTGAGGATTGTGAACCCTGAAGGTAACATTGGTAGTAGTAGGGGCTGCATTACCAAATTGAATATCATCAAAATAGTAAGTTTTTGTACCAGCTGCAGCACCAGTAACTCCAAAGTTGAAGAATACAGATAATTTTTTAAATGTATAACCGTAGTTAATAACTGCAGTTCCGGGAGCCTGGTTTGCAAAGTTGAATGTAAGGGTTTCCCATGCATTTGATGTTGCAGTAGTAGCTTCAGTTTCAACGCTTTTTGTTGGGTCGTTGGGGTCTTCTACTTTCATACGAACCTTAATTCCTGCATCAGGAGAGTAAACACGCATGCTCATTGTTGTTGCACCAGCGGCAAAAGGAATAGCTGTAGAGAAACCAGCTGTTCCACCGATCGTTGTACCAGCCCATAATTCTGCTGTATTTCCTTTTATGGTCTGTGTTACCATGTTCGATGGGTTTGCAGGATCGGCCATAATTACACTTGCATTTCCGCCAAAATCAACAAGTTCGTATGCTACATTGGTGTTGTCGAAGGTTACAGGCAGGTTAACCTGCGTTAAGCCAGAAGAACCGCAGGCATCGCAGCTTGCCCAATTATTGCAGAGTTCCATAGTGGCTCCGGCAGCAGTCATAACCCTGTTTGTATACTGGGTATTTGCGTTTGTACAGGCCCATGAAGGATCAAGCACTTCTTTTGTGAAAGGATCACCGTTAACATAAAGATATTCATAAACTGTTCCGGTTGTTAGCTGAACTGTAGCCTGATAGGTATTGTTGCCAATATCTGCCATTAGTTCACCTGGCCAGTTTGCCCAGTTGCTCCAGCTACCATAAACGAAAACCGGTGTTGACTGAGGGTTGTGTACTTTGAAAGTAACAGAGGTAGTAGAAGGTGTTACAGCACCAAACTGAACATCATCAAAATAATATGTCTTCTCACCGGCAACTGCGCCAGTGGTTCCGAAATTAAAGAATACCGATAATTTTTTATATGTGTAGCCAAAGTTTATAGCTGCAGTTCCTGTAGCCTGATTTGCAAAATTGAAATCAAGGGTTTCCCAGGCATTTGCAACAGTTGTCATTGCTTCTGTTTCAACACTTTTTGTAGGATCAGTTGCGTCTTCAGCCTTCAATCTTACAGGAATTCCGGCATTTGCAGAGTACACTCTCATTGTAATTTTTGTTGCATTAGCTGCAAAAGGAATAGCTGTAGCGAAACCTGTTGTTCCACCGATAGTTGTACCAGCCCATAATTCTGCTGTGTTCCCTTTTATCGTTTTACAAACTAAATTTGTTGGTACAACAGGGTCAGCCTGGATAACACTTGCATTTCCACCAAAATCAACCAGAGCATAATTAATATTAGTATTATCGAAAGTAACCGGAAGGTTTACCTGGTTTAGTACCACAGAACCGCCACCAAAAGTTACATCATCAAAATAATACGTCTTCTCACCGGCAATAGCACCAGTTGTTCCGAAATTAAAGAATACTGATAATTTTTTATAAATGTAGCTAAAGTTAATAGCTGCAGTACCTGTAGCCTGATTCGCAAAATTGAATTCAAGGGTTTCCCAGGCGTTCGCAACTGTTGTCATTGCTTCTGTTTCAACACTTTTTGTAGGATCATTAGGGTCTTCAACCTTCATTCTTACAGGAATTCCTGCATTAGGAGAGTACACTCTCATTGTAATTTTGGTTGCATTAGCAGTAAAAGGGATAACTGTAGCGAAACCAGCCGTTCCACCGATAGTGGTACCAGCCCATAATTCTGCGGAGCCTGTTTTTATGGTTTTACAAACCATATTTGTTGGTACAACAGGGTCAGCCTGAATAACACTTGCATTTCCGCCAAAATCAACCAGCGCATAATCAATGTTAGTGGCATCAAAGGTAACCGGAAGGTTTACCTGGTTTAAAACAACCGGAGCACCACCAAAGCTTATATCATCAAAATAGTAAGTCTTCTCACCGGCAACAGCGCCAGTAGTTCCGAAATTGAAGAATACCGATAATTTTTTATAAATGTAGCCTAAGTTAATAGCTGCAGTACCGGGAGCCTGATTCGCAAAATTGAATTCAAGGGTTTCCCAGGTATTAGCAACAGTTGTCATTGCTTCTGTTTCAACACATTTTGTATAATCATTAGGGTCTTCAACCTTCATTCGTACAGGAATTCCGGCATCAGGAGAGAATACTCTCATCGAAATTTTAGTTGAATTAGCAGTAAAAGGAATAGCTGTAGCGAAACCAGCCGTTCCACCTCCACTGATAGTGGTACCAGCCCATAATTCTGCGGAGCCTGTTTTGATGGTTTTACAAACCATATTTGTTGGTACAACAGGGTCAGCATGAATAACACTTGCATTTCCGCCAAAATCAGCAAACAAATAGTTAACATTTGAGTTATCGAAGGTAACCGGAAGGTCAACCTGGGTTAAAACTGCGCCACCACATGAAGTGCAGCTTTCCCATTCGTAACAAACCGTTGTGTTCTGGCTTCCGAGAGAAAGCACTCTGTTCGTATACTGCGCATTGCCATTTGTACATGTCCATGCGGGATTGAGAGTTTCTTTGGCAGGTGCAACGCCGTTAACATATAAAAATTCGTAAGTTGCGTTACCGTTAAGTTGCAGGGTAACAGCGTAGGTGTTGTTACCAATTGAAGTCATCACGTCGCCGGGCCAGTTCGACCAGCCGCTCCAGTTTCCAAATACATAAACCGGAGTTGTACTCGGATTATGCACCTGAAAGGTTACAGAATGTGTCTGAGCAAAGCTGAATAATGAAATCATCAAGCTTGAAATCAGAATAAGTATTCCTTTTTTCATATGGGATAATTTTTAAAGTTAATAATTACATTTTTAGTTATATGTATGATAATTTGATTTCAATAATTTCGTGAATATGTAAAATATCATTAATTACAGTGGTATAAATCTGAATGATTTCAGCACAACTTCCTGCTCCTGGTTGTTCGAAGGTGCCTGACCATTCAATAGCCAAAGGTTAAACCTAACATTTGTGCTGTCTTCAGGAGCCGGGATCACTATTGGGTTTGATATGAGACCATTTTCCAGCTTATTTCGCGGAGGGTTCGTATTATTGAACGACCAGCTTGACAGTAAATTTGTGCCCGGGTAGGAATCTCCCTCATAGGTTTCCCAGGTAATCATAGCAGGGGTCCATTTAAACATATGTGTACATGCTCCATGTAGCTTGCTTACCTGCATTGGGGGTTTCCTTGTTCTTTCTACATAGGGTGAAGGATTGTCGAACCATACGGGCTGTACACTGTAGGTAATTAAAAGAGAGTCACTGGCGGCATTCCATCTTGAAAATTCAATATCCACTTCACTGTTTGCCTGAGTCTGGAATGAATAGCTGTTCCAGGTAAATAATCCGAAAATAGTCTTTTCATTTAGAATAGTCAGATCGCTTGCGGTGGTGAAAATATAGGTTCCATACCCAAAGGCTTTTGATGAAATGATTTCGCTGCAGAGCCAGGTGTTGTTTGTTTTTGTAATCTTCAGATGGAGCATATTGCTGGCGTCGAGCCAGATATTTGCCGGAGCATTTGTGAAAATATTAGGACCCGGACCTGCCTGGGTCCCATTGCTATTCTTAATATTCCAATAATAGCCTGAAAAATACAAATCACCTTTTCCTGAAGGATCGTCCGGAACAGGAGGGTCTGATTGTTTACAGGAGATGAAACTCAGCCCAATCAGTACTGATAAACTCAAAAATATGACTTTAGTTGACATAAATACGCTTGTGCTGATTAGAGATTTGGATTTCAATTTCGCCTGCTTCTGTGACTCTTTGTAAGGCTTTATTAATAAAGGAGAAGTCTTCTTTTTTGAGAATAAACCGTATTTTCTTCGATTCCCCGGAATTCAACTCCACTTTCTGAAAATTGCAGAGCTTCTTAACCGGAGGTGTGATTGAAGCAAACAGATCTTTATAGTATAACTGTACTACCTCTTTTCCTGCTCTTTTCCCAGCATTGGTAATTGTTATCGATACTTCAACAGAATCATTACCTGAAAGTGTGGTTTTTGAAAACTCCATTGCAGAATACGTAAAATTGGTGTACGAAAGTCCAAATCCGAAATCGAATTCGGGTTGGTATCCATTCATTGAAAAATCTGTGGACAGTTCTTCTGTGGTTTTGTGGTCGTAGTGAACAAAATCATTAACCGATTTTGGATAGGTGAAAGGCAACTTCCCACTTGGATTAATCTTTCCGGAAATACAGTCTGCAATTGCCCTTCCACCTTCATCTCCAGGAAGATAGGCATAAATAACAGCAGCCGAAGCTGGTACAATATCGTGAATAATTCTTGGTCTGTTAAAGCAGCAAACAAGAATCAGAGGTTTGTTTAATGCTAAGAGTTTTGTTACTAAGGTATTCTGGGCTTTGGGTAAGGATAGGTCATCAATATTCCCTGGTAATTCTGTACAGGGTATTTCGCCCAGACAGACGATTATTTTATCAGCTTTAGCGGCCTGATTAATACAATTCTGTAAATCAATAAGGCTATCGGTGCTACTGCCTTTTGCATAAAGAATCTGATTGTTGCCAAAATTATTTCGCAAAGCCTGAAGGATGCTTAATTTATTTTTTGTATTGTAAAGTGTATCAACCCCTTGCCAGGTGTGAGTCCAGCCACCGTTCAGCAAGTTCAGGGAATTTGCTGAAGGGCCGCAGACAAAGATTTTTTCTTTAGTGTTCGTAAGCGGTAAAATAGTATTCTGGTTTTTCAGCAGAGTAACCGATTCGCATGCAGTTTGATAGCTCACTTCGGCATATTCTTTTGAACCAAATTTGGGATATTGATCAGAAGGATAGAAGGGATAAGCAAACAAACCTAATTCTTTTTTCAGGGTTAAAATTCGTTTAACAGACAAATTGATCCGGCTTTCAGGAATACTGCCTTCTTTAACAAGTTCAACAAGCAATTCGGTGAATTCAAAATCCAAAGGAGTCATACTCATATCAATACCCGCCATTATTGCCATTTTTACAGCTTCTTTTTTACTGGAAGCAACCCTGTGTACTTTCTCTAATTTATAGATATCTTCCCAGTCGGTAACAGCTACTCCTTTAAATCCCAGTTCGTTACGGAGCAATACAGTGAGAATGTCATAATTTGCATGAACCGGGGTGCCGTTAATGTCACCAGAATTTATCATAATAGTTTTAGCACCGCTCTCAATTGCCTGTTGGAAAGTAGGCACAAAATATTCTCTCAGTTCCCTGTCGGAGATCCAGGCAGGAGTTCTGTCTTTCCCGCTTAAGGGGTAACTATAACCGAGAAAGTGTTTCATGCAAGCTGCAACTTTGTAAGGACTGCTCACATCTTTGCCCTGCAGGCCGTTAATGGCAGCTTTTGCCATTGTTTTTGCCAGGTAGACGTCTTCTCCATAGGTTTCAAAAAACCTCGACCAAAGCGGCTGTCGTCCGATATCGAGAACCGGGGAGAAATTCCATGGAATTGCACTGGCTCTGGTTTCATAAGCAGTAATTGCGTTGGCCTGTTCAACAAGTGCCGGGTTCCAGGTGGCAGCCTGGCCAATCTGCTGAGGGAATAAGGTTCCGCCTACAGTATAATTAACCCCATGAATAGCATCAACCCCATAAATAACCGGAATTTTTAAGCGCGAATATTTTGCATTTTCATTCTGAATACTACCGATAATTTTGCGCCAGTTCTCCAGGGAAATTGTACCACTTCCGCAGCCAACATTGAGTACAGAACCAATTTTGTATTTTGTAATCGCCAGGTTTAACTTGCTGAGATCCAATTCCTGGGGTGTTTGTAATTTGCAGTTTTCTCCTTTTGCAATAACACCCAAATCAACCTGGGTCATTTGACCAACCTTTTCCTCAATACTCATTAAAGAAACGATAGAGTCAATGGAAATGCCGCCGCGTTGAGCAAAACCCGGCAGAGTAAAAATCATACAAATAAAGAAGAGACTAATTTTTCGCATCGTTGTATTTTACTATTCTTATCTCATCTAAATAAATATCACCATCAGCTTCAAGCTGAATCATAAACTGTTTAACTTTTCCTAAATCGGCATCTTTGCTCTGGAAAGGAAAATTTTTCAGAGGTATGGTAACTGTTGTCCAGGTTTTATCATTGAATTTTCCTGAAGCCAGGCTCGAATTAAAACCATAAAATGTTTGAACACCTGTATAATCTTCGATGGCAAAGGCAACGGGCAGGTTTGAAAAACTGCCTTTGACGGCTTTCACATGAAATTCAATTGCAGCATAATCAACAATATCGAGCATATTCTTAGGTTGCCAGCTATTCCATCCAAACCCGAGCCCAATCCATTTACATCCGCCTGTTATTTTATCCCAGCTAAGGTGTATCGAAGTTTTTCCGGCATATGTCTGAGTAGTTTCTTTGGTTAGTGTAACACAGTTTTTCTCGGGTGATACCCATACTGTATTATCGAGGATATCTGAAAAGATGATCAGTTCTTTAAATCCATAAACAGACGTAGTATCCTCTGCCACAGAAATATCGTAGAGATCTTTCTTCTGTACCTGCACAAAAGAAGATTTGTTGGTTAAACAGCTAGTTAAACCCAATACGAGTAAAATATATAAGGCTTGAAGCTTCATTATGGTTCTAAAGGGCTGTTTGTAAAAATGATATAATCTATTTTGCAGCTGGCAAACCCATTTGCAGGATCAGCAAGGTGCAGCATTGATATTTTGCCGATTTTATCAGGATTGTGTATACTGTTTCCGTGAGGAGTGGTAGGTTGTCCGTTGGTTAAGCTAACCAAATCTGAATATTTGACACTAAACAGTTTCCATCCTGTCCAGGTCACGGGAATTTCCACATCATACTCATCGTCGGTAGCAGCATTAATTATACCATCAGCGTTTTCGTCTTCTCTAAACTGAAAAAGCACCTTTGAGTCATTTGTGCCGGGTACACCGTAAATTAAGCAGTTGAAATATACCTGATCGGCATTTGTAGGAAGCGACAAGGTGTTTGCCGTTCCGTAGGCTTTTGCAGGATAATCTATCATGCCGATAAGCCAGTCCCAGTTAACGGTGCCTGCCATTTTTAAATATTTTGCGCCCTGTGGGGCAAGGGAGTCGGTCTTTATGGTAAAATCCATATTTGCACCCGACTGCACGAACTTGACCCATAAAGGATTGAATCCGTTCTCAAAATCAGCAATAACGAAACCTTCATTTACCTTAACAGTTCTGATTTTAACAGCTACCTGGAAAGTGTCGGCAACATCAGTTATTGTTAATTTTGCAATGCAATGTTCGGCTTTAAACATCGGGAAAACGCTTGTTGAGCCATTCCATATACCATTTGTGGCATCAATGCTTTTGCTGATGCCGGTAATTTCTTTTTGTGCATGAGAGGTTTGACCTGTAATAGTTATCTTCCAGTTTACCGGTTTGTTAAATTTAGCCGTAAACAAGGCTTTTTCTCCAGCAGCAAAGTCGACGCTATCTTTATCACATTTGAAATCAGCAAGTACACTAAAATTGCTGTACATTTCTTCGATGCTTGGCCCATCGAAGGTACTGCTCTCTTTTTTGCACGCATAAATACTCAGCAGGCATATAGCGAAAAGAAAAATCTTTTTCATAACTAAAAGGTCATATTAAAAATGAGTGCAAATTGATCTGTTTGATAGTCAGGACTCATGTTCAGCTTATCCTGATTATTGCTTGACTGGTAAACAGCTGAAAGGTTTGTTTTAGCATCGAACCTGAAACGGAATCCCAGGGCCGAGATTTGCTGTGTTAAATCATAGGAATTGCGGGTGAAATATTCGGCTTTTGAATAAGCGTTTCGTTCTGTTGTGAACTCATTTCCTTTGCAGTTTACGCCTGTTATTCCAAAGAGCAAATCAACTTTCGGGATGATCTCATATTCAATTCCTGCCTGATAAAGTGTTGTGTTGAGTTTTACATTGTCAACTTCAGCATTGCTTGTCCGATTAGTGGACTGGGAATTCATACCGAATTGAATTCGCATTAATCTTGTAAAATGAGCAATTGTATTTACATCAACACTGGCAAGAATTTTCGTGACTGAAAATTTCTTTAACTGGTAAGTTCCCTGTCCTCTGATTTCGGATAAATAGTGATGTTCAGCATTAATAAAGATGCCTTTTGGAGAGTTGTAACTTGCTTTTGCAAAAATGCCCTCTCTGTTAAACGTTGCTTCACCATAGGGTAAAGCATTGTTGTAAACGGGGTTCACTGCCATCAGATTTACAGAAACACCTGCATTGTAGATATTCTCATTCCTGATAACATCAAACAGGTCAACAGCCCTGAAGGATTGATTGTTCCCGATCGTATTGAAGTATCCGGGAATAAAATTGTAATTAACGTCCTTGCTTTGTGCACCAATGCTTCTGAAATCGGGTCCCACATTCATATAACCCAACGTTAAAGCAAGATGCTGTTTAGGGATCAGCAGTTTTGCACTGGCATTGATGAACTTATCTTTAAGTTGCGATGCTTCAATAAATTGTGAGTACTCAGCACGGCTACTTCCCAGTTCAGCTTTAAGTTCGAGCTGTTTGCTGCCGATGTTGCTTGTATAGGCCAGGGAAACAGTATTTACGTTATTATTGTATGTATTGCTGTCGAGTACAGTTCCTTTTACATCAAACACCGAAAAGTAATTATAGCCGAAGCTAAAATGCTTACTCTGAATAACTTTTGTACTAAAACCACCCATTAACCTGTCGGGAGTTGTTGAGAAATTGGTGGCCAGTAAACGGGTCAGATATCCTGTGAAATCAATTTCTTTTACAATTTTTGAGAATGTAAGCCCGAAATCTGCATTTACACCTTGCTGGTGCCAGGTGTTTTTCTGATAATATTTTTCGTAAGAAATTAGTTGGTTCTGCAGGTTGAAAATCGCGGGAAGTGAGTCAATTTTATCGGCATGATGATTAAATAAGGTGTATGGCGATTGTTGCAAATTCAGATCACCAACCTGATACCTTACCACATTGCCAATAATTCCTTTTAGCCATAACTGACGTACATCGAAACTAACTCCGGAGCCCCAGAAACCACCGTAGTTGTTACGGATTCTGAACATACCAAGAATTTCGGTGCTTTTGTTCGGACGAATATCAAGCCCAAGGTCGATCAGGGCATATCCACCGGTGTTCCGTTTAATTGTGGTTGTGTCGGGGATGCTGTCCTGAACATGTATTCTGTTATTGGAAATAAATGAACGGGCACCACCAATAAAATCTATTGTGCGTTTCTGCTGAGCTGAAACATTCAGCTGCAAGAAAAGCAACACAACGAATACAATGGGTATTTTATGTTTATTCATCTAAAAGAATATTTTAATTTCAACAGTTGTTTCAAAGCCTTTATACTTGTCATTTTCAAAACTCGAATCTTTGTAATCCATCCATCGCTGACGGATATAAAGTCCGGCACCTTTGCTCATCAGAATGTCGAATCCTGTTGCAACACTGTAACCAGTCTGGTTTTTAGGTCTATGCGATACTAAATCTGTTTCGGTACTGTAATTGGCTATAATTCGCTCAAATCCAAGATAATTCGTCCAGATAAGCCTGTTATTCAGTTTATAGTAAAGCTCCAGCTGATGGTAATAAGTTCTGAGCAATGCCTTTTCGGTAAATACAGTGATTGGTGAAAGATGATTCTGAGCAGAACTATACTGGCCGAGATAATATATATAGTAATCTTTCTTAAAGACTTCACCTTTGAGTTTCATGTTAAGTTCTATACTGTTGAAGTATTTTTTATGGACTGGCAGTGCTGTCACAGGATCGATTTCTGTGAGGTTAACAGTTTCATAAACAGTACGGTATATTTTTGAAAGGTTGTTGTAGGGTCCTACATTTCCGGGGAAATCCCATCTCCAGAAGTGGGAGAGCGCCAAGCTGTTGATTGGATGACTGTAAGTTATTTTTGAGGATAGCTTTTCCAATTCCACACCAGAACTGTAGCCAAAGGAAGTTTTTACTTTTCCAATGTTCAGCTGACTGTTTACATCGATTCCCTGCCGGTTATTTACAAGCTGTCCGATAGGAACCATTGCACTTGCAACCAAAGGTAAAACGGGTCGCGTATTATCGGTTCCGTTTACAGGAGTAGCCTGCAGAAATGATGAATTGATAAAGGCAGCGCTGTTATTGATAACTTTCGGACTTATACGGTATAGGTGAACTTCTGTTGGGAATTTTCTTGCGATATCACTTGATATTTTGATGGAAGCGGCTTCACCCCAATCGTTTGTTTGTTCCTGCTCTATTGTTCGTCCTGCACCAATTTCGCCCCTTAGCAGAAACCTGCCTATCTTGTTTTTAAATTCAATGCTCGATACATTAAATCCGATTCTCCTGCTTTGAAGCGAATCGGTAAATGTGGTATTATTAAAGGAATTAAAACTGATGGAATTTGATTTGTATTCTTTCTTTAATTTTCCACCGTACGAATTATTTGGTAAAGGCGATAATCCACCGTTCAATTGGGTTTTTCCATACATTAAAACGCCTGAAAAGCCATTTGGCAGGTTGTTTCCTTCCACTATTAAGCCTTGAAAAGCCTGTTGTCCCCATCGTTCATCCTGATTAATAGCTCCAAGGTTGTAAAAGGTGTTATATCGGGTATCCAGTGATTTCGTATTGGGATCCCATGGGTTTCTTTCAAAAATACTGTAGCGGTCGTAGCCTTTGTTTGCCTGGAAGGTAAAAGGAGATAAGGAATACCAGTTTATCCCCCCGGTACGGATTGTAAAATCGCCGTACGGGCTTGAGTAAGTGCCATAAAGGCTGATTCCCAGGTTCAGACCTTTTACATTTTCTGACTGACCCTGACCCGTCATTGGTGCCCACATATAGAGGTCGGTCCCGAAAGAGGTGTTTTTAGCAACACTACCGCTTATATTAAGCATTAACTGTGGAATCTGGCTGTCGTCTCCTACAAAAATATTATTCTTGTTATTTTCAAGATTAGCATACGACAGTGGGAGGTGCCTGTAATTAGTCACAAAGCGGTAATAACCATTTATTGTGAGTTGTTGAAGGGCTTCTTGCGCTTTTTTCGGGAAGTTGCCCGATTCACCTGTCAATGCACAAATCTGGTTATAACTGCTGTCTTTTGCAGGCAGGGAAACCGTTTCCTGTGCACGCAGGCAGAGATTTGCGGAAATCACCAAAGCGGGGAATAGAAAATATTGTATTAGTCTTTTCATTTATTTGTTGAATGACTCCATATCTGTTTTCCTGAATTCTATAAACCTTGCCTGCCCATCTTTGTCATCACGTTTTTCAACTTTGAACGGGATATTAGAATAGGCAACTTTATTATTATATTTTACACTTACGAATAAACGATATGCACCTTCGGTGGAAGGGGCTCTGAAGGATATTATTTTCTGTGCGTTATGTTTTATATGGCCAGATATTTGTTGTGCTTCCTCTTCAGCGTCGCCACCCGATTTTTTGTCGGTACTTTCTGAAAGAACCTTCCAGCTGTAAGTAAACTGGCTGAGCGAATCTTCAGATGTTTTTGTCATGTCCACCCCGATTTTAGCAACTACAACTGCATCGTATAAATTACCAGCCTTTAATTTGATATTATCCTTAGCAAATTTATTGTCTACAGTCAAGCTAATAACTGTTGGAGCAGGTTTTGAAGGTGCATGTCCGGTGAAGGCAATTTCGAGAGCGTCAATGGGTTCAGTGGCTGTATTATCTTTTGAAAACAATCCGAACCAGGTTTCTGTGTATTCCTGTTTTGCTCCCCAAAGAAATGCATAAGATCCCAGGCATTTCTCTGAGTAAGGCGCAATATAATTGGTATACCGGTCGAAATAGACCTTTTTTTTCTCCGAGCTGCTCTGTTCTATTGACACACCCCAGCTTGTTTTAGGCGATTCCCAGTAACCGTTCGGTCCCCATTCTGTGATCATATATGGACCACTCCAGCCATAATGTTCAATTCGTGCAGGAACATTCTCAATGTCACCATAAGTGTTAACACAATAAATGTCAACATCAGGAGCCATTTTTTTTATCAGTTGAACCTCCATCGAATCCAAACCTGCCGTAACTGTTGAAGTTGGATGATTCGGATCGATTTCATGGATATATTTAGCGATATCCTGCACTGCAGACCATACAACAGTGTTTGTGTACTGCAGATCTAATTCATTTCCAATTCCCCACATTAGCAAGGCCGGATGATCTTTGAACTTCTGGACGATGGTTTTGAAGTAATTAAGCTGTTTCTGAACTTTATCCTTGTCGTTGTAATCAAAACCTTGTCGCTCGGGCTGAAGCCACATTCCAAGCATTACGGTCAGGCCTTTTTTCTGGGCTTCATCCAGGACCTGCTGGGCATTATCAACACCCCAGGTACGGATAGAGTTTCCTCCTATTTCAAGAATCTTATCCAGGTTAACTTCACCTCCAAGACCTTTTACATAATAAGGCTTGCCATTCCGCACTAAAGTATAAGCGTTTTTACTTTTACTTATTTTGGTCTGACCAAACCCCTCAGTAAACAGGAATGAAAAAATAAGCAATACAGAAAAGAAAATTGTTCTCGGGAAACTCATAACTTCAGTAATAGTGTGCAATAATGCCTGGATTAATTCCTGATACTTAAAATTGCGTGTATTTGAGCTGTTAAAATAACGGCGTAACCAAGACTTAACAAAATATTAATGTACATCAAAAATGCAGCATTGACTAATTTTTTACTACGTCAATATTACATCATTCATAAACAAAAAATAGTACAATTATCTATAAATAAGTAAGATGAGTGTTTTGTAAACATAAAAATAACACATCAAAGCCTACACACTAACAATTTCCAAAATAGTGCAAAAAATATTTTGCCGGAATTCATCTTTATCGAGTACATGATGCCTGAAAATTATAGCTTCATCATGAAGTCGGTAAGATTGGCATTTCTGTCGAGTCCCAGTTTCTTGCGGATCCGATACCTGCTGATTTCAACTCCACGAGTGCTTATATTCATTAAGGTTGCAATTTCCTTGCTCGAAATATTCATTCTGAGGTAAGCACAGAGGCTGAGTTCGCGTGGGGTAAGCTCGGGGTACTGGACTTTCAGCTTCCTGAAAAGTTCTTCATGAACCTGTTCCACATGTGTATTGAAAACCTGCCACTGTTTCTCGTTATCTATTTCCTTACCGATTCTCTTTATTGTATTATTAAGGTCATTTTTGAGCTGTTCGTCGGTAAGCTTAGTTTTTGTTTTATTGAGTTCGTTTCTTAGTTTCTGAAGGATTTCATTTTTTTGAATGATTAGCATTGTTGAATTGGCGAGTTCTTTTTCTTTGTGAATCATTTCAAGGTTTAATTTCTCATTTCTGAGCCCTATCATTTCCTTCTCTGTGATAAGTGCATCTTCTTTGAGTTCATGTTCCCTTTGCCTGAATTTGTTATTTTGTGATTCTTCTTCCTTTAACCGGGATTTTTCCATACTTCTGAGAAAAAACCGATAGGCCAGGAATAGCAGGTAAATTATTAACAACGTATAAATGCCCCAGGCATAAATAGTTTGATACCAGGGAGGCGAAATGCGAAATATGTAGCTTAGCTCATTTGTAGTTTTGTCTTGTGCTGTGAGTGCTTTAAGTTTAAAAGTATATTCACCCGCTGCTAAGTTTGTGTATTCTTTGGAATTCTGGAGCGACCAGGCCGACCAGTCTGCATCAAAGCCTTCGAGTTTAAATTGAAAGGAGACCTTTTGTTCAGTAAACTGGTTGGCAGAGAATGCGATTGAAACCGTATTATTTGAAAACCGGAACCTTGGAATAATTTCCTGACGGGGATATGTACTGTTGAATCTGAAACTGCCTTCGCTAGTATCCCCTGACTGCAACTTACTGATATACAGTTGGGGTAAGTTGCTGTAATCTTTATTTTGTCCTGAATTGTAATGGGCAAATCCACCTTCAAGTCCAATAATAACATTGTTTCCATCTCTGGCATTGATATGTCCGAAAGGTGGAATAACCATCCCGGATAGTTCTACAAAAGGAGCAGTAATGTTTTTATAGCTTCCGTCTTCCTGGATCCTGAGTACTCCGGGTTGCTGATTATTATAGTACCAGATATTTCCTGCGCTGTCCTGGGTGAGGTAATTAATTTGTTTTATTCCCGGAATGAGTTGATTGTATTGAATTTCAGGTTCAAATTTATCAGCGGCTTCGTTGTATTTATAGATTCCCTTTTGTGTACCAACAGCGATAGCCGATTTAAGCATAAAAACAGTGTTGTAAAGAGCCGAGGGCAAACCTGCTTTATCATCATAAAATTTTATTTCGCTTACTTTCCGTAAATCGCTATCCGGTTTAATATGAAATAATCCTTTGTAACCATGACTAATCCAGATAGATCCTTTTGAATCCTGCACGAGATAATGCGATGACTGATTATAGCCCTCTAACTCATTGCGGTACGACCACAAATCGCCTTTCCTTTCCAGAACCGATAAACCGGAATATGTGCCAACAAGAAGAAGTGTTTTCTTTTTATCAACGCTAAGCACGTTCCAGCCTCCCGAAATGGAGGATATTTTAACAGCCGACTTATCTCTAACCTGGAATACGCCAAGGTTGTGGCCACATAATAAGGTATTGCCGATAATGGTGAGGCTCCAGACCTGGCCTTCTGTGCCTTCAATAAGGTGAAAGTCTTCTTTTTTCTTTAATGGATTGATGAAATCTGCCCAGGTAATATAAAAAAGACCCTGATTTGTGCCCAGGTATACAATATCATGGAAGAAAGCGGAAGCGTATCCAGAACCGATATTGTAATAGTTCTGAATATAAGTAAGCGGAGAATTAAAGTGAACAACAGAGATGCCATTGTCAAGGCCCAGCCAGATATTTCCTTCCTGATCGTTTCCGACACAAAGCACTGTATTATTTGAAAGCCCTCGCTCTTTGTTTATTTCGAAAACAACTTGTCCGGCAGTATCCGTAATAATGATCCCATTCTGAATGGTTCCGAAGGCAAAATATTTTTTATCGATTAGCGCACCAGAGAAGATCTGATATTTTATAAGCAACTCATTAACAGGCTTTTCCCATTCAGAAAGTTTTTCTCCATCATATTTAAACAAGCCCTTTTTAGCAGTACCAATAATTACCTGGTCATCGTTTATTGGGAGCATGGTCCATATCTGTGTGCCAGCCAGTTTCGAGCCATCAGGAATCTGTCTTACTTTGCCATCGCGGCACTGCATCAAGCCCTGAGTTTCATCATAAACCCATAAAATACCATTAACATAATATGAAAAATGAAAAACGGACCTTGGATAAACGATGTCAATTTTGCCGTGATTGTATATAAAAATTGCCTTAAACGATTGAAATACAATTCCAAAGCTTGTTTTATGAATTCTCCATATTTCATCAAAATCACTAATGCGGTTTTGTAGCAAAGGAAGCAATGAATGAAATTTCAATATTCCTTTTGCATCCTCTTCATAATAGCCAAACTTGTTGAAAGCGCCAACATAAATGCGTTTGTCGTCAATGCAAATGGCACGGATTACCAATTCAAGATCCCTGTAAACGGCCCAATGTGCCCCGTCATATTCAACAAGACCGTTGTTATTGCCAAAGTACATCATCCCATTGGAGGCTTGGGCAACAGCCCAGTTCTGGGTTCCTCCGCGGTATTCCGAGCGACTGAAGTTCTGAATTCCAGGAAGCCCGATTCGCTGCGCATCAGCAAGAAACATGGTAAAGAAAGTGAGAATTACTCCCGAAAATGCAAAAATTCTTATCTTCATGAGGTTATTCCATTATTCTTCGGCAAGTTTACAGTTATTTTTGGAATCTCGTAAGATCCAATAAATAACAGCACTTATTAAAGCTGCAAAAAAGCACCATACGGATGTTAGATACTGCCTGAAAAAAATAGCAGTTATCACACAGGATAAAAACATTAGTCCACCTAATAAGTGTGTCCTTTTAATACTTGAAATAAACAGAGGCGTAATGGTGGCGATCAAATACACTGCAAAGGCAGGATTAGCAAATACCTTCGGGAAGTCGTTGTAGTACTTAATATGAAAGCTCTCAATCCTGGGATTCACGTTAAACATCAACAGGCAAATTGTATAATAAGTGGACAAAATTAAACCAAGGACCAATAACGCCCATAAATAGCCTTTCTTTTTTCTGTTTTCTTCCATGAAAAGTACAGATAAAGGAATCATAAAAGGCCAGACCACGTCGGCCATAATGAGAAACAAAAAGGTGCTTAATTTTTGAATTGTGCCATATTCCGGTAAAGGTAAAGTGAGCCACAGTGTACCCTCAATCAGTTGCTGAACGCCAAAAAACAACGGAATACTGGCAAATATCAGTTGCGACGGTTTATGCACCTTGCGAACTGTTGCTACTCCTATGGCTGAAATGATAACTCCACCTGCAAAACTAGCCCCTGCTGAAAAACACATATTGTAAATTTTTAGATTTGAGGAAGATACACCTAAAAATCGGCTTATTGCATTTTAGTATTCAAATATTATTATATTTTATTGACATGCTATTGCAAGTAACTGAATGTCCTTTTGCCAAACGTTCAATCCCTTGTTAAAAACCTCGGAATTTGGCGAAGCTTTGTGCCCATTTCATAGGCATAGGCCATGCAAAGAAGTTTTGGTTCACTCCATGCTCTCCCGAAAAAGGAAATTCCAACCGGCAAAGAATCGATGTATCCCATTGGAACGGTGATGCTTGGATAACCTGCCTGAGCAGCAAACGATGAACTTCCGAATTGATAACTGTCGCCGTTAACCAGATCGGTTTGCCAGGCAGGACTGCCCGTTGGAGCAATAATTGCATCCAGGTTGAGTGCATTCATTACCTTATCGATACCGTCCTCCTGAGAACCTTTGGCCATTTTTGCAAGTGCTTCCAGGTATTCTTTTGAAGTTAGATCCCCCTTTTTTGCTGCTATTTCGAGGTAATTCTGATTGAAATATTTCAATTCAATCTTATCAGCCTTATTAAATGCTATCAGTTCTTCAATACTTTTTATCGGCGCATCAGGACCAAGAGACCTGAAATAAGTATTGAGCCCGTCTTTGTATTCATAGAGCATCACCTCCAGAGAATATTTATCGGTACTGCTGTTTGATATGGAGTCGATTTCAATGATTTCGGCACCGTTTTTTTTCATAAATGCCACTGCTCTATCCATCAGGGTATCTACCTTGTAATTTATCCCGCTAAAGCCTTTATAAAATCCGATTCGCCTTCCGTTTAGTCCGCTAAGCGTAAGGAATTGCGTATAATCCATATAATATTTTACTTCGCTGGCAAATGTTTTTGAATCTGCAGAATCAACACCAGTGAGGGCTCCGAGACAAATAGCTGCATCTCTTACTGAGCGTGCAATGGGGCCGGGAGTATCCTGTGTAAATGAAATCGGAATTATACCCGAACGGCTTAGCAGCCCAACAGTTGGTTTAATACCTACTACTCCGTTTGTGTGTGAGGGACAAACAATAGACCCATCTGTTTCGGTGCCAATGGCCAGCATTGTAAGATTTGCAGCCACTGCTACCGCTGAACCAGAACTCGATCCGCAGGGATTTCTGCTCAGAACATAGGGATTTTTAGTTTGCCCGCCTACTCCGCTCCAACCACTGGTTGACATTGTACCTCTGAAATTTGCCCATTCACTCAGATTCGCTTTTCCTATAATTATTGCACCTGCATCCCTTAACTTCCTGGCTATATAGCTGTCTTTTAACGGAAATGATTTCATCAATGCCCTGGAACCAGCCGTTGTGGGCATTTTGTCGTGTGTATCAATATTATCTTTCAATAAAACCGGAATCCCATGCAAAGGACCTCGTATTTTTCCGGCTTTCCGCTCTTTATCCATCTCTTCAGCTATACTAAGCGCATCAGGATTTATCTGTATTATAGCATGCAAACCAGGGCCATTAACGTCAATTTCATTTATCCTGTCGAGGTATGCCTGAATCAGTTCCTTACAGCTATAGCTGCCATTCTTGTAGCCAAGCTGAATTTGTGCTATGCTTTGCTCCTGGAATTTAAACTTGTCGTTTACAATGTTTTGTGCATTCCCATTATAAGTCTTTAACGAAAAAAGGATGAAAAGAATTGCAAAAGGAGCAAAGGCAAAAGATTTCTGTAAGAGCTTGATGGTGAATAGTTTCATAAGGATTATTTCTTGTAAAACATTAATTTTCGTGATGCCTTTGGTTTTGAAAAATAGATTTTAAGCCAGTCTTGCTGTTCGTTAACTAAATCAATGCTTTCTGTTATTGGTTTCGAAAGCTGCTGAATTAACTTGCTGGTAGTAGCATCAGGCTTGATAATTTCAGCTAATTTAGTTTTTGCACTCTGCAGATTTACACTGGCAGTGTCGAGCATTGCCTTAATTTCAGGATCGGTTTTCTTTGGGGTAAATTGTTTATTTCTGTAATTGATGAAGTCGTTGTATGCAGCAATTCCGTCGTTGTAATCAATTACTGCATCGTTGTAAAGATCTGCAATATGGGTCTGTTTTTCATTTTCGAGTTCAATTTTTATATGTTGAAGCCTGTCGAAAATCAATGAATTTTTTATACCGGCTTTTTCTATTCTGCTGGCTGAAGCAGCAAGCTGATCAGTATGGCTCATTTTTTCAAATGCAGGGATGGAATCCTGGTAGCTGAAGTATGCTTTTGATTTATTTTCCTGAGTTTTGCCCTCATAAAATTCCTGATTTGTTACAGGGTAATTTAAAAACTGCCACAGGCAATCAAACGGCATATGCGATTTAATAAGCATTGAAGGATTTACAAGGAAGTAATCATTATTGATTTCAGGGTAGAATTTTCCTTTAATCAGATAGCCAGATCCCCAGGTTGGATCGAAGAGGAACCATGATGTGTCGATAAGTGCTCCGCACCAGGCATGCGGCAGGTAGTCTGCAAAGCCGTTTTGCTTGGTGTAACCTTCTATAACAAAGGATTTAATTCCCGATTTTGTGCAAATTTCTGTAAATAATGCCGCATAGTTTTCGCAGATCCCTTTTCTTGTCTTTAGGGGCTTTGCAATTTTATCTTCTTTTTTCTCGTAAAAATTCAGGGCAAACATATTCTCAGCATCATATTTGATATTTCCTGCAATCCAAATAAAGATGCCTCTTACTTTAACTTTATCGGTATGAAAATTCCCGTTCATATACGAGGCGATGTCATCGGCAGACTTCGTTAATGAATCGGGGCATTGAAGGGCTTTGGCATCAATGCCTGAGTATCCGTTAATTTTGGTTTTTTGTGCATTAACACCTAAAGCACAGAGCAGCAGAAATACGATGAAACGAGTTTGTGTCATTATTACCTATCGTCAAATTCTTCAGGATTCTGTTGTATTTACAATCACTGCCTGCTGCTGATGCGCATGAAGTATTTTCTCAATTTCAGGGATGGTATAAGCATCGGCAAGTTTATACTCCCCGATGCGTGTGCGACTCAATTTCTGTAAATAGGCACCTGAGCCCAGCTCTTCGCCAAAATCTCTTGCCAGAGAGCGAATATAGGTGCCTTTGCTGCAAACCACCCTGAAATCAACTTCTGGTAATTCGATGCGGGTGATTTCAAATTCGACAATTTTAATTTTTTTCGAAAGAAGCACAACTTCCTGCGAATTTCTGGCATAATCGTAGGCACGTCTTCCTTCATGTTTCACTGCCGAAAAAACAGGAGGTATCTGATCAAAATCGCCGGTAAATTTCTCTGCTGCTGCAAGGATCAGCTCATTTGTTATATGCTCTGTTGGGTATTCAACATCGGGTTCGTGCTCGAGGTCGTATGAAGGTGTTGTTTTGCCAATAAAGAATGTGCCGGTATATTCTTTGTCGAAATTCTGGAATTCTTCTATTCTTTTGGTAAACCGGCCTGTCATGATAATCAGCAGCCCATCGGCAAGTGGATCCAGGGTACCTGCATGGCCAACCTTTATTTTTTTACCATCCAGATAATCCTTTACAAGGTACCGAACCTTATTAACCACATCAAATGAACTCCATGTAAGAGGTTTGTTCAGCAGAAGTACTTCTCCGGTTTCGAATTCAAACCCCATCAAAGTACACTTAACTTTTGTCCGCTCAGCAATAACACAATGATAATCAATCCAACAACAATGCGATACCAGCCAAACATTTTAAATCCGTGTTTTGTCAGAAAATCAATGAATGTTTTAATGGCTATCATTGCAACAAGGAAAGAAATCACATTCCCAATAACTAAGAGTTTGATATCTTCGGTGTGAATGCTGTGGTAATTTTCGAATAATTTGAGAGCTGATGCTGCAAACATTGTAGGAACAGCAAGAAAGAAAGAAAATTCAGCAGCTGTTTTCCGGCTGAGTTTTCTGCTCATTCCGCCCACAATTGTGGCAGCTGAACGCGAGACGCCAGGTATAATTGCAAGAATCTGGAAAAGACCTATCAGAAAGGCATTCAGATACGTAAGCTCGATTTCGTCCTCTTCGGAAGTTGTAAACCATTTATCTACAAAAAGAAGTACGATACCGCCAATAAACATGGAAACAGCAACTATCATCACAGAGGAAAGCATTGCATCTACCTGTTTTTCAAGGAGAAAAGCAATACCCAGGGGTAAACATGCAACAGCAAGTTTAAGGTAAAAATTGATACTCTGGAAGAAGCGTTTCCAATACAAAACAATTACAGAGAGAATGGCTCCGAATTGAATGTTAACGGTAAAGGCTTTCACAAAATCGGTACTTTCCACCCCGAGCAGATTCTGGGCTATCACCATGTGACCTGTAGAAGAAATCGGCAGGAATTCTGTAATTCCTTCTACAATCGCAATTATTATGGCCTGAAAAAAATTCATTCTACTGTTTTCGGTTTTTTCATAATAGCGAAGATTTCAATAACATAGCCGGCAAGCACCAGGATTGGAGCTAATGTAAGCCTTTGGAAATTAAAAATTTCACTGCTAAAAACTCCGGGATCTTTGGAACCGCCACCTATCATCAAAGCGAAGCCGAGCATAATAACTCCGAGTCCGATCAACATGATAATGTAATTTTCTCTGCCAAGCGCAAAACTGCCGTTTGCTTTTTCCTGTTTTGATTTGGCAGCTTGTGGCTGGCTAACATCAACTGTTTTTTTCTTCTTGATATCCATTTTTGCTTATTTTAATACAAATACTCTGAACGTGTGCGTAAAAATTTTCGAACTGCAAAGAAAGTGGAAATTAGTGAGATTACCATACCCAAAACTGTAACAGTCAGAAAGAGTGTAAGATATAATTTATAATCCTGTACATTAATAAAATCCGGCAATTCTCTTCCTGCCAGGAAAAGCGTGCCGGTTAGCAATACTAAGGCAATAATTGCACTGTAAACTCCGTGTGCCATAGCGGTTAGAAGAAACGGTTTTCTGATAAAATTCTCTGTAGCGCCAACAAGTTGCATTGTTTTTATCAGGAAACGCCTGGAGTAAACAGCCAGCCGTATCGTATTGTTTATCAGCGCCATGGCAATAATCAGTAAAATAGAACTGAATCCTAGAATAATCAGACTGATTCTGCGGAGGTTTTCATTGATAACATTCACCAGCGATTTCTGGTAAAAAACTTCTTTCACATCTTTATCAGCAAGTATCTTTTTCTCTATCCACGCAATACTGTCGCTGTTGGCATAACCGGCTTTGAGTCTTACTTCGAGTGAGGGTAGCAAGGGGTTGAATCCGAGAAATCCGACAAAATCTTCGCCGAGATCTTTCATCAGGGTTTTTGCAGCTTCTTCCCGGGTAATATATCGGCTTTCCTTAACATAGCAGGCAGAACTCAGGCTCCTTTGCAGCTCATGAATACGGGTTTCCTGAATATTTTCATTCATAATCACAGTAAAGCCGATATTTTCCTTCACATAATCAGACACTCTGTTGGCATGATAAAGAAGGATTCCCAATAACCCAAGCATAAATAATACCAGCGTAATACTCACGATACTAGTAAGGTATGAAGTTTGAAGCCGGCGTTTATTGTATTTTTCTTCGGGTCTGGACATGCAATTTGATATGACGCGCTAAATTAAGAAAAATATCATGCTGGAAGGAATCTCATTATGATTAATGAAGGAAGGAAGTATAAATTATTTCTCGATAAGTTAAACAATTTCATTCATAAATTGCTCAAACTGTGAAATTAAGGAGTTACAGAATCCTTTTTTAGTTTCCGTATCTGCCTTGTTGTTAATTAATACCAAACAGATCACAGTCCGAATCTGGTCGATCATCACCTCTTGCTCTTGAACCATAGAGAATAACTTCAGCAGAAGGATCAATTTCTTTCAACTGTTGTTTAATTGGAAGGTAATTGTAGCAGTGAGGTCCGGAAAGGATTAAAACAAGTTTTCGTTGCGATCATTTTTACGTGGCAACTGCTTTTGGCTTGTCGTATTATTGTCGTTCATGCTATCTTTAAATTCCTTAATTCCCTGCCCAACACCTTTCATTACCTCAGGAATTCGTTTACCACCAAACAAAAGCACAACTACAAGGGCAATCACAATAATGTGGCCACCGGAAAAAAGAGTGAGGACAATATGGCTCATGACTAATAATTTGAAGTGCAAAAATACCGGATTATTTGACCATACATTGTTAAATTATCTTAATTTTTTTGGTTGAAATTACTTATAAACTCTTTCATTAACGCAATGGACGCTATGAAGGCGCAAAGAGAAGCAGTCTATTTTAAATAAACTTTCACCTTTGCTGGTAAAGGACCGTTTTTGATAATCTCTACAAAGCCCTGTACCTCATATGTAAGAATTTGAATCAAAGCTATGAAATATCCAAAATATGGCAATTTCACCGTTCTGCGTCCGAGGCAATTTATTGTACCAAATTAAAATAAATACCGTGCCATCCCCGTACCATCCCCGAAACATCGTAGAGACGTAGCATGCTACGTCTCTACCGCCAGCGTGACACGACACCGCCAGCGTGACACGACACCGCCAGCGTGACACGACACCGCCAGCGTGACACGACAATTTCTGAATACGAAGCCATCCCCGAAACATCGTAGAGACGTAGCATGCTACGTCTCTACCGCCCCCGGGATACGGCCCCCGCCCCCGGGATACGGCCCCCGCCCCCGGGATACGGC
>CAIXZF010000094.1 GCA_903923925.1 uncultured Bacteroidales bacterium | reverse complement strand
TCTGCCTCCTGCCTTCTGCTTTCTGCCTTCTGCCTTCTGCCTCCTGCTTTCTGCCTCCTGCTTTCTGCCTCCTGCCTTCTGCCTCCTGCCTCCTGCCTTCTGCCTCCTGCCTTCTGCCTCCTGCTAGCTGTCCATAATTATTCCAAGTTTTTTCATCAGGAAAGTTGCGTTGAGATTTTTGCAGACACCTTGTTGCAGTTTGTAATCGATTACCATTCGTTCTTCTTCAATTGCAATTTCGAAACAGAGGTTGATGATATTGTCGGGATAAATCTCCTGCAATTCTCCGAGAATAAGATCGTGGGTGGCGAACATTCCAACAGATCTGTAATTTAACAGCTGCTTGATAAGTGCGATGGAACCTGACTGTTTATCTTTAGAATTCGTTCCCTTAAGCACCTCATCCATTAATATCAATTTAACTGCACCGCCTTCCAGTTCATCGATTATTTGCTTCAGACGCTTTAATTCTGCGTAGAAGTAACTTTCCTTTTTTGCGAGAGAATCACTTGTTCGGATGCTGCTGTGAATTTGAACTGGCGAAAAAGCCATTTCTTTTGCAAAAACCGCTGCACCAGTCATTGCTAGCACCAGATTAACACCTACTGTTCTTAGAAAAGTGCTTTTCCCCGACATATTTGCTCCTGTAATTATGCAGAAGTGATTCCATCCCCTGATCTCAATATCGTTGGTAACACAGCTTGCGTTGTCGATAAGAGGGTGGCCTGCTTCTTTTGCAACAAACTGAAAATCGTTTGTTACAGCTTCTGGAAACGAATAGGCGGGGTTATTGTATGCGAAATTTCCAAGACTCGACAGGGCATCAATACCAGCTATTGCAGTAAACCAATTCCGGATCTGCCTGTTATTATGTATTTTCCAGCGTTCAATGCCAATTAAAACGTGAAGGTTAAACATGAATAAACCATTCAGCAGTATTGAAACCAGCAGATTAAGATTGCTGTCGAGCCAGTTGAGCAAAACTGCAAGATTTTTAATTGATTTACTGGCTTTTTCCTGTCCTTCATTCATTAATGAGGCCTGAAGTGAAATCGATATTTTACTTTTGAACTCAGTCGATTCTATGAGATGTAAAAGATCTGAATATTTCCTGATAATGGTGTACTGAGAAGTAATTTCCTGCTGAGTTTTCAGGGTTTGTTTCCCATAAAATCCCACATAAAAAAGCTGTCCTAAGAATAGTAATCCCGGCAATTCAGGCCCAATTAACCCTCCAATAGCCAGGATAATTGACGAAATAGTTAAGAAAGGAAGTACATACGTTATGGAATAAAGAATTCCCTTTAGTTTGAACTCTCCTGTATGTTTAATCCACGACTCCAGACTCTCTTTATCTGTTGCTTTGCTTTGCTGCCCGAAGAAAATCAATCGGATTAACAATCTGAATTCAGGCATTTCGGCTAATTCTTTTACGGCTTCCTGCCTGTCCTTTAAAGTGTTGCTGTAATCAAATGCGTTCTTAAAGTAATCAGCTAATTCCAGCTTTCCAAAAAAGCTGGCAGTCCGGTTAATCATTTGAAAAACTGAGTGTTTGCCAAATATATCAAGATCGAAAGTGTAATTATGGTCGGGATCTGTAAATTCGTCTCCGGGGTCAAAAGCGGATTGGTCACCCTTAATTGAGTCGATTTCCTGTTGAGTAAGAATAATTTTCTGTTTCAGAATTTCAATTTGTTTTTTCAATTTGAAGTCCGCGAAACCAAAAAAGAGAAAAGCGAAAAAGAATATAACACAAAAAACAACGGATGTTATGCCTGCCGCTGCAACAATCCAGTAGATTCCAAGGCCTGTTAATAAGAATGTTATGACCCTTAATGCAGGTATCCTTTTTCGTTCTCTATCCAGTTGATTCAGCTTGGTTGAGAATGATTCTATTGAATTCTGATATGTATTTATACGATCCGTCATTTTCTTTTGTTGGTGAGAAACGAAAATCAAAGCAGCTTATTTTTGCCGGCAAGGATAATCATTTCCTGCATGAATTCGTGAAAGGCACTGTTGAAGTCGCCTGGTCTTTGGCGAAGAATTTCAACTGACAGGCAGATAGGAACTAAATTCCCGGCCCGGTTTTCAATTCGCTGCAGTGTTTTCTCTATTTCAAAGAGGTCGCGATTCCTTACGAACCAGTTGTCGCGTTGCATGTATTCAAAAACTCTGATGGTCAGATCAGGAAAAAAATGTACTGATCTTGAAATACGTCTGTAAGTATCCGTTGCAAAACTATCAAGCGAAACTTTGTTGTAAGAATCCCAATTTACAGTGAGCAAATGGTCGATAAAAACATCTGCAATAACACCTCTGTAGTGTCCGAATTCATGCCCGAGCAATTCCCTTAATTTAATAAAACCTCTGCATTTGTCACCGACAGTATCAAGATATCGGTGATAAGTTATACCCTTCACTATCCCAATTGGCAGTCCCTGATTTTCAATCTTACCTTTAATAAAGTCTCCGAAAACATTTCCTGCGAGGAATTCATCGTTCTCATCTCCTGAATACCAGGCGTGACCAAGAAAATTCATTTTTTTAACAAAGTTAAACAATTCCTGTAGGATAAGGGCGTACGCCTTTTTGTTATCTTTGTTCCAACTAAAATCTTACTACAATGAACACTTTTGACCCAGCATCCCGCATCCAGGACCTCCTGCAATTCGGGGAATTTGGTGATGTTAATCCTTCAATCACCGACTCAGCAACCTATACTTTTATGGAGGCCCGCTCTATGTCGGATACTTTCGACGGAACACTTGAAGGATGCTTTCTTTATTCGCGTCACTGGAATCCCAGCAACAAATATCTAAGCGATGCACTTGCTGCCATGGAAGGCACAGAAGCTGCCTGGGTTACAGGCTCGGGTATGGGCGCTATAACTTCGGCAATCCTGCAACTTATTGGTTGTGGTGACCATATAGTTGCCTGTATGACGATATATGGAGGAACTTTTGCTTTTCTGAAAAATTATCTTCCAAAATTCAATGTGGAGGTAACATTTGTAGATATTACTGATCTTCAAGCGGTAAAAGCGGCTATTCGTCCGAATACGAAGATTATCTATACGGAAACAATGACAAATCCGATGTTGCAGATCTCTGATATTCCTGCCCTTGCAAAAATAGCAGATGACAATAACATCAAACTTGTAGTTGATAATACATTTACACCGATGATAGTGGCCCCGGCAATTCATGGAGCTCACGTTGTAGTATATAGTATGACAAAATTTATAAATGGCAAGAATGACTGTGTAGCAGGTGCCATTTGTGGTAAGCAGGAGTTTATCGATGCCCTTTGCAATGTAAATGATGGCACTGCAATGCTCCTTGGCCCTGTTCTTGACCCCATGCGTTCATCCAGTATCCTGAAAAATATTCATACCCTTCATCTGCGTATGAAAAAGCATAGCGAGAATGCAATGTATCTTGCTTCTCATTTTAAAAAAATTGGATTAAAGATTCTTTATCCGGGTTTGCCTGAACATAAGGGACATGATATTTTAAAGAAAATTATGAATCCTGATTTTGGTTTTGGTGGTATGATCGCAATAGATATGGGAACTGCCGGACGTGCAAATCAATTGATGGAGTTAATGGAGAAAGCTGGCGTTGGCTATTTAGCCGTTAGTCTCGGCTATTTCAAGACTTTATTCAGCAACTCTGGTAAAAGCACCTCATCTGAGGTTCCTGAAGAAATCCAGAGAGAGATGGGTATGTCGGAAGGTTTGGTTCGTTTTTCCGTTGGACTGGATCATAATATCGAAAGGACATTTGAAAAAATAGAGGAATGTTTCAGTAAAATGCAGGACGATTAGTCTTGTAAATGCAAAATATAATATTACTTTTATTGCAAACAATTAATTGATTGTTATTTTTGAATTTGCTAATAAAATAGAATTGATATTATTCATATAGACGAAATGCATGATAGTTTGGAACATGAATTAATTGCAGCTACTCAATTATTTCTGGCAAGGTCGGAATGGACAGCCTCAGGTGATGATTTTTTTATGGTGCTGGCAAAATATCTTGCTGAAACTCTAAGGATGGACTATGTCTGCATTGCAAAACTTCAGGGAGATGAAATAACAGCACAACCGCTTTCAATTTATTTTGATAGTTCTTATAAAGAGAATATTAGTTATTCACTAAAAGATACTCCTTGTGGGAATGTTTTTGGGAGAACGATTTGTACTTTTTCCGAGGGGGTAAGGCATTTATTCCCTTCTGATTTGGCTCTTCAGGAATTGAAGGCTGAAGGTTATATTGGAACTTCATTATGGGATTCATCAGGTAAGCCATCAGGCTTGATCTCAATGATCAGCCGGCAAAAGTTAATTTCTCAGGAAATTGCTGTGTCAATACTTAATTTGGTTAGCATACGGGCTGCCGGCGAGTTGGAAAGAAAACAAATCGAACAGAGACTTAGAGATAGTGAAGAAAAGTACAGGACGCTAACCGAAATCACTAAAGATGTTGTTTGGACAATGGATGTCGAAACAATGAAATTTACATATGTAAGCCCTTCTGTTTTTAATCTTAGAGGCTATACTCCTGAAGAAATTCTTGCTGAATCAGTATTTGATGCATTAACTCCCGGTGAGCGTGAATATGTAAGAAATCTCACTATTGAAAGAGTTGCTGAATTTCTTTCAGGTAAAAAGAGTAAACAATTCTTTACTGAACAGATTGAGCAGCCATGCAAAGACGGATCTACTGTATCTACAGAAGTTTTAACAACATTCTTTACAAACAACAAGACAGGCAAAGTTGAAGTTCATGGGGTTACCAGGGATATTTCAAAGCGAAGGTCTGCAGAGAAAGCTTTGCTCGAAAGTGAACTAAAATTCAGAACTATTGTAAGCCAATCGCTGATCAGCATTCAGATAATGAACAGCGAAGGAGTTACTGTTTCAGTAAATTCGGCATGGGAGAAACTTTGGAAATTGAAATTAGAAGATCTGAAGGGGTACAATATATTAAGTGATCCTCAACTTATTGAAAATGGTGTAATTAAGTATATAAGAGAGGCTTTTGCCGGTAAGCAGAGCTTTATACCTGCTACCTATTATGAAGCTGACAAATCTTTTACTGTTGGAGAGCGAAAATGGGTTGAGGCATGTATTTACCCTTCTTTTGATTCTGATGGCAACATTCAGAATGTGATATTAATGCATATTGATGTTACTGATCGCAAGGAGGCTGAAGAAGCAATTATTGAAAGTGCATCCCTGCTTAAAGAATTGAATGCCACAAAAGACAAATTCTTTTCCATTATTGCACATGATCTTAAGGGCCCTTTTAATAGTATTCTCGGATTCAGCAGTATTCTGAATGAGAAAGTCAGAGACAGGCAATATGACGGAGTGGCAAAGTACTCTGGTATTATTTATCAATCGGCATCACGTGCAATGGATCTTCTGGTAAACCTTCTGGAATGGTCCCGCACTCAAACAGGAAAGATACAATATAACCCGGAATATTTCGATCTCCTCAATCTTCTGATTGAGGTTCAGGCCTTACTTAGAGATAGTGCTAAACCGAAGGCTATTACAATAAACATTACCGGGCCGGGAAGTATTTCAGTTTATGCCGACAAGCCAATGATAAGTGCTGTATTGAGGAATCTTGTATCTAATTCAATAAAATTTACTGGTACAGGTGGTGCAATATTAATTTCAATTAAAGAATACGAATATAAAATAGAAGTATCAGTACTTGATAATGGTATCGGAATTCCCAAAGAAGAAATTGATAAACTCTTTCGTATCGACGAAAGTTTCTCAACACCAGGTACCGAAAATGAAAGGGGTACAGGCCTTGGCCTGATTCTTTGCAAGGAGTTTATTGATAAACACAATGGTATAATCTGGGCTGAGAGTGGAATGGAGAAAGGAAGCAAGTTCTGTTTTACCCTTCCTAAAATCTGATTTACAAAGCCATTCGTTTATTCGATTTTATTCAATGCTGATTTCGTCAATAAATAAATGCGACTCGCTTCCTGCACCTGTATGCCAGGCTGGTAATAAACCATATTTCTTAGCAATCACTTTTATATATTGCGCTTTCATTTTCCCCTTTTGGTCTGTTGGCAATGAATATGTAAAGTCCTTTATCTGGGCCTTATAGTCATTGTCAGGTGTGTCGTTCTTTATTGTGGTTAACAGCTGATAATTGTATCCGTCTTCAGAAATAAGGATCTCTACTTGTTTCGGATACATAATATAAGCTCCGACATCCTGTAAAAAACCAACTGAAATCTTCGCAATGGTCTGAGGTTTCCCCAATTCCATAACTGCTTCAAAATCAGTATTCAGGTAGCCTTGCCAACGACCCAGCCGCCAGTTTGTTGTGCCACGCAAGCCATCAATCAGTGCAAGCGGCCCGCCTGCGGTGTATTGATTTTCGTAAGCAGACAATATACTTATTCGCCTTCCGGAAGGAATCTTTGCATAATGCGCAACAGAAGTATAGCTGTTTCCATTTTCAGCATTATGTGCCAGAGCTTTAACTGTAACATTCTTTTTAACAATTACTGGTCTGGTGTAGAGGGTGCTGTTCAGGCCTGGCTCACTTCCGTCAAGCGTATAATAGATGTCGTTTTTACCTGCCTGGTACATCGTAATGAATAAGCTATCCTGAAAAGTTGGGGCAGGAGCATCTATTACAGGTACAGGAACTATCATTTCATCCTTGATTTCTGATGTTGGTACCTCATGCTGCCTGGAAGCAAATTGTTTGTTTGGAACCGGCCCCATATTTATAACTAATTCTCCATTTGCCATCAACGTTGTGTGGTTAATGTAACATTTGAAATAGGGCAGGCCATTCAGCGTAATCGACTGGACATAATAATTTTTCTTTGTAAGATTTTCTGCTTTAATCGTGAATTTTTTTCCATTTTCAAGGTTGAGAACAACTTTTTCAAATAATGGAGTTCCGATTACATATTGCTGCTGACCCGGACAAACAGAATAAATTCCCATAGAACTCATAACATACCAGGCCGACATTTGTCCACAGTCTTCATTGCCGCTTAATCCATCTGGTTCTGATTTGTAGAGTGTCTCTAGTATTTGATGCACTTTTTGCTGAGTCTTCCAGGGTTCACCAAGGTAATTGTAAAGATATGCCATATGATGACTTGGCTCATTCCCATGGGCATATTGTCCGATAAGCCCGGCGATATCGGCCTGCTCTCTGCCGGTAGTTTTTTCAGAAGCAGTGAAAAGGTCATCTAGTTTTGCAGATAGATTTGCGTTACCACCCATCAGATTTGCAAGACCGCTTACATCCTGAGGTACAGAAAAACTGTATTGCCAGCTGTTGGCTTCAGTGTAGTTATTGTTTACTTCCGATGGCTCAAAGGGTTTGAAGAAGCCACCATTAATCCTTGCCCGCATAAAACCGCTTTGCTGATCGTACACATTTTTGTAAAACTGTGCTCTTTTAATGAAGGTTTTGTAATCGTCAGTTTTCTTCAGGAACTGCGCTACCTGCGCAATACACCAGTCATCATATGCATATTCCAGTGTTTTGGAAACAGATTCATGCTCCAGGTCACCATATATATAACCATACGTCATAAGATGGTCAATGCCGCTTCTGGGTTCAGTTGCACTGTGTTTCATAGCTTCAAAGGCTTTTTCGATATCAAAATTGCCGATACCTTTCATAATGGCATCTGCAATCACCGGAACTGCATGATAACCAATCATACAGAATGTTTCGTTGGAAGAAAGCTCCCAAACCGGCAGCCGTCCGCCTTCCTCATACTGCCGGAGAAAAGTCCTGATGAAATCGTTTGTTCTTTTCTGATCAATAATGCTAAGTAAAGGATGTTCTGCCCTGTAGGTATCCCAAAGCGAGAAAACCGTATAATAATCAAAATCAGCAGCTACATGAATTTTGTTATCACGTCCCCGGTATTTTCTATCCACATCCATATACAGATTCGGTACCGACATGCTGTGATATAAGGCTGTATAGAAAATCTCCATGTCCTTCTCGTGGCCATTGACTTCAATTTTACTCAATTCTTTATTCCAGAGTTCACGGGCTTTTGATTTAACTCCGATGAAATCCCAGTCCGGTATCTCAATATCCAAGTTATGCAGAGCACCTTCAATACTAACAGCAGAAATGCCAACTTTTGCATAAACAGCTTCTTTCTGATCCGTTTCAAAAGTGACACAAGCCTTTAAATGTTTGCCTTCTTTCTTTGCAGTACCATCAAGTATTTTGTCATCTTCAGCTATAGAAAAACTGTTGAATTTCTTAGAAAACCGTATTACAAAATATACATATTGATCATCAGCCCAGGCTTTTGAACGCCTTAAACCACGGATTTCTTTATTGTCAATTATTTCTATTGAAGACTCAATTACCTCGTCCCGGTGCACAAGATCAATAATAACATTCGATTCCTTGCCGGCAGGAAAACTGTATTTGTGAAATCCTACCCTGGCAGTTGCTGTTAATTCTGCCTGGATCTTATATTTATCGAGGAAAACACTGTAATATCCCGGACTTGCCTTTTCATTTTTGTGGCTGAAAACAGAGGAATAATCCGTATTTCGGAATGCAGCTTTCCCAACAGTAGGCATGAGCAGGATATCGCCATAATCCGAACAGCCTGTGCCGCTGAGATGTGTGTGCGAAAATCCATAAACGATGCTATCGGAATAATGGTAGGCAGAACATCCGTCCCAGCCAGTAAGCCTTGTATCAGGACTTAACTGCACCATCCCGAAAGGAACCAAAGCGCCAGGATACGTGTGCCCGTGACCGCCAGTACCAATAAAAGGGTTCACATAATCAGCAGGTGTTTTAACCTGTGCATCCACAACATCAGCAAAGAGAAATAAAAATATGCCTGCCAGTCCAAAAATATAGTTCTTCATCAGATTTTTAATTAAACGTATTAATTACTGCCTTCTGCCTTCAGTCAGGGGCAATTTCAATAAATACCGGCAAATGGTCAGAAAAATATCTTCCATCTTTATTGTCGTTTATTATCTTGTATTTCAGTACTTTGCCGAATTTTCTGTACAGTATATGGTCAATAACTCCGCCATGTTTCCCTTTTACATCAAAACCAGAAAAGGTGAACTGAGGTCCTTCGGGTGGAACAATGGTGGTTTTTCTGCAGTCGAGCAGAAACTTTCCGGCCGTAAGATCAGCATAGGCTTTGGTGTCGTCTGTGCAGTTGAAATCGCCCATCATCAACACCGGATCCCGGCCTGAAATTGCCCTGATTTTATCGCGGATCAGCAGAGCACTTTCATTTCTTGCCTTCTCACCTGCATGGTCGAGATGGGTATTGAAAACGAAAAGAGTACTCTTATCCTGATTATCCTGAAGCCTCACCCAGGTGCAAATCCTGATGCAAGCTGCATCCCAGCCTTTCACTGCTGCCGAAGGATTCTCAGAAAGCCAGAAATATCCCGAATCGATTGCTGTAAAGCGGAATTTGTTAAAGAATATCGGTGCATATTCTCCGGCCTCTTTGCCATCATCTCTGCCAACACCAAAATGCGAATAGGTATTAAGCCGCGATTGCAGATAGTCCAATTGTGACCTCAGAACCTCCTGCAAACCAATAATTTCAGGGGCATATTTTGCAAGCTGTGCTGTAACATTTTCTTTTCTGTGTTGCCAGCTGTTCAAGCTGTCACCGGCATTGTCGTAGCGGATATTCCAGGTTAAAACTTTAATTGTGGCGGCAAATCCTGAGTTTAAAATCAGAAAAAGCGATAAGAAAAATGATAGCTTAATCAAGTGGTGTATTCGTAATTTCATCGCAAGGTTTTCTACAAATCTAAGTAAAATTCAGTTTTTAAACTTCAAATAGTACCATCCCCATTAAAAATTATTGCATTGCCGGGATAACAATTCTCATTCCCCTTCAATTAGTCGCTCTTCCGACTCCAGGTCTTTCAGAATTTTGTTGACATCGCCCTCAGTGGACGTAAGTTTGTCTTTACAGATCCTGATGAGAATGGCTGCTCTTTTAACTTTCTCAGATAATATATCCACAGAAATTTCACCATCTTCTATTTCTGAAATGATTGTCTGGAGTTCTGCAAATGCCTCACTATATGTTGGCTTATCTTTCATTTGATTCTGATTTGTTTAATTGCGTAATTGTGCTGAGAATTGTCCCGTCGGAAACAACTGTTTTCAGCACATCTCCTTTGCTGATTTTACTTAAGTCCTGTATGAGCAATCCATTGACAGTTGTTATACTAAACCCGCGTTTCAAAACATTGTCGGGATGCAATAATTCAACATGTTTTGCAAGCTGGTTTAATAATTGATGTTGATCCTTGAACAGATCTTTCAGGTTTGTTGTAAGTTGTGATTCAACAGAAATTTGAGTTTCTCTTTCTCTTTTTACAAAATATGTTGATTGAAATTGAAGTGAATTGGAAGCATTCTGTACCGTATTTTTGCTTTTAATCAGCATAGATTGAGTTACAGATTTGAAGAATTTAACTGTATTTAATAGCTTTAAAGTGTCTTCTTTTATCAGTCGTTTCGATTTATCGATCAGTTTTTCCTGGGCCTTTGTAACCGGAACTGAAAAGTTATGAAATTTCTGCAAGAGGTAGTCTGCCAGTTCTGTTGGTGTTATTGCGTTTTTAAAGGCAATCATCTCAGC
Organism: uncultured Bacteroidales bacterium; assembly: GCA_903923925.1. Lineage (GTDB taxonomy): Bacteria > Bacteroidota > Bacteroidia > Bacteroidales > CAIXZF01 > CAIXZF01. The sequence goes on along the minus strand of CAIXZF010000094.1, from coordinate 2,520 downwards.
CACTGTTTCATTGGTAGAATGACCAATGCCAGTGATTACCGGGATTGGGAATAAGGCTATTTCCCTGGTTAGCCTGAAATTGTTGTAACATGTTAAGCCAACATCGCCACCACCTCCACGAATAATCGCTACAGCATCGAAGTGGTGTTTTACTTTTTGAATATTCCTGAGCTGGTTTATTATGGTTTCAACAGCTTTTTCACCCTGAAGCAGCGCCGGAAACAGCATTGTGAAAAAGGAATATCCCCATGGATTACCTTGAATAATTTTCAGAAAGTCGGAATATCCTTTACTGGTCTGAACTGATATTATAGCGATTCGTTTGGGTAGTATCGGCAAATGAAGCGATTTGTTCGAATAAAAGATTCCTTCCTGAATGAGTTTTTCAATGCTTAACTGTTTCTCTTTTTCCAGCTCACCAAGTGTATACGAGGGGTCAATATCAATTATCCTCAAACTGAGCCCATAAACCGGATCAAAAGATATTTTTGCAGAAAACAGAATGTTGATCCCGTTTTTTAAAGGTTCTTTCAAAACCTTCAGGAAGTTATCGTTAATTTTCTGGAAGTCGTCTTTCCAGAGAGTTGATTTTAGTTCAGCAATAATTTTCCCGTCTTTTTTTTCAACAAGTTCCGGATAACAATGCCCGGAATGAGGGTAATGATTGAGCTTGTTCATTTCAGCCTTCACCCAAAATGAACTTTTATACCGTTCAGCCAAGGTTTTTTGTATACTCCTTGTTACTTCAAGAAGTGTGAAAATTTGTCTGGTATCGGTTGATTCAGGCATTAGAAAAAAAACAAATTTAAAGATTATTTTGTTGATTATTGTCTTTTACGAATCAGGCTGAACGACCAATACACCATATTCAGAAAAAATCCCATAAATAGCGTCATGCCCCAGGCCCTGGGATTTGAAATCGGATTTATCATTCGATCACCGATGTCGTTGAATAATTCAATAGGATCTTTGAAAATATCCCAGCTATTCCAGCGCAGGTAACGGCCAATGTATATTCCGAAGCTTCCTAAAAATAACAATGCGCTGGAAATTATTGAAATCCATGTCCGGTTTAAATAGTTTGCTAAAATCTTCTCTATATCCCAAAGACTAAGAAATCCGAATAACATTCCTGTCCAGGCAAAGGATAGGATCAGTAAAAGATCAAACCAGATTGGCATTGCCGATTTCATCCGGAGATGTACTAAGTCGGTTAATATATATGGGGAGTTTGGAAAAAAAAGAAACCAGACGAAAAGCAGAAATACAATTGCAATTCTGCTTTTAATTAAGCTCGGTTTTAGCACGGCAATGCTGCTTAATGCCCACGGGATAAAGGCAAGGAATAAATTCCAGTTTAACGAAAGAAAAACAATTGAATGCACGTAAAATGCTCTGTAAATAGAAAAGGCGAAACAAAACAGGGTGAAAACACCCATCAGAATTGTTTCATTCAAGCGCTTATCTTCCCTTAATAATTTAAACATAAATCCAGAATTTTTGGCAGAAATACAATAAAACCAATAATCAGGGCTGTTATTGCACTCAATAAAACCGCTGCGGCCGACAAATCTTTGATTTTTTTGATGGCATCATGTTTCTCTGCGGATACAAAATCGGCAATGCTTTCGATGGCAGAATTTATAGCTTCAAATGCAAGTACGAATCCAATTGAAAACAAAACAGAAATCCATTCTAAGCTGGAAATATTTAAAATGAAGCCTGCGATTACAGCGCAAATCGCCGCAAAAATATGAATACGGGCATTATGCTCCTCCCTGACAAGGATTTTTATTCCGTTAAACGCATAGTTAAAGCTCCTCAATCTCGAGCGAATGGTAAACTTCTTGTTCTTCACTGTTAAGCAGTCTATTAAGTAAAATACAGAGTATTAATTTGCCTCTAAGGTAAGTTAATTCCCTTTTCTACTCTAAATCTAGTTTTAAAGCCAGTATGATCGGGATGAACACACTAAAAAGGAAAGTATTTGAGTTTAAAAGCGAGAACGGTGTGAAATTTTTGATTGATGGCAGGGAGGTCCCTCTCGACAGCAAAGATCTGGCTCTTCAGTTGAAAGGAATGCAATCTTCTGAAATTTAGGCTATCGAGATTATAAGCAAGCCTTCTGCCCGTTATGATGCGGCTGGGAAAGCCGGACCGTACAACATTTCAGCCGGAGAACGTAAGCAATAAAAAGTTGATCCCGGAATATTTGACAGCAGTGCTCCCTTTCTCTTTGAGGAGAAAGGGAGCGCTGCTGGCCAGAATTCTGGGATCAATGTTACTTTGTAATATGGACAATGGAATTTAGCTTATACCCTGAAGGGGTATTTCCCATTAGCGATGGGCAGCGCCCATCGTGCAGGATGCTAACAAACAGTATATTAGCCCTGTAAGGGCGGCCTGCCGAAAAGGAGGACCGCATTAACATTTCAGCCGGAGAACGTAAGCAATAAAAAGTTGATCCCGGAATATTTGACAGCAGTGCTCCCTTTCTCTTTGAGGAGAAAGGGAGCGCTG
>CAIXZF010000093.1 GCA_903923925.1 uncultured Bacteroidales bacterium | reverse complement strand
TCCTTCGAAATGAGGAACAACTCTCGTTATTTTGAGGGGCTTACTTTTGTGAAAACAAAAAAAGTGTCAACGTGCGTACTGTCTATCAAATAGTTATGAAGTCAGAAAATTATTTTGTACTTTTATCGGACAACAGTGATTAGTTATGGAAAAATTATGACAACTTTATTAATCTTTGTTTCCTGCTCGATGAGATTATCTGAAACATATTTTGGACGAATGTAACTTCATTCTGCAGGCGATCCCAGACGAATTTTCGTTTACGGATTTCATGCTTGATCGACCGTAATAATAACCGAGTTGGTACATTTGATGGTACAAACAAAAAAGCAGCCAGAAAATAAATTCTAACTGCTTGATTTTGTGGTGGGAGATACTGGGTTCGAACCAGTGACCCCCTGCTTGTAAGGCAGGTGCTCTGAACCAGCTGAGCTAATCTCCCTTTTGAGGTGGCAAAATTACAGCATTTTTTTAAATTACCAAAAAAATTAATAAATTCTTTTGCCAGCCTCTTCCAGATACAGGCATAGCAACAGGTCCAAAATTACAAGACGGAAACCTGAAAGAATTTCTTTAGTTTTGCAGTTATGTTGAGACGCCTATTCCTCATACTTGTTTTGCTCTTAATGGCACTAGCAAACTTCGCTCAGGAAGCAAAAAATGCCTATGCCCAAAGAACAACTGCAACGCCTCATATTGATGGGATACTTGATGAAGCCGACTGGAAAACAGCTGAACCAATAACAGATTTTATCCAGTTCAGACCTAATTATGGAAAAAAACCTTCATTCCCTTCCGATGTTAGAATAGTTTACGACGATTACGCACTCTACATTGGGGCAAAATTACACGATCCGCATCCCGACAGTATCCTCAGGCAACTTGGCAACAGGGATGATGAAGATTTGAATGCCGATTGGTTTGGGATTCAATTCGACACCTACAACAACCAGCTTGATGCCTACACTTTTATAGTAATGGCTTCGGGCGTTCAGCTGGATTCAAGGATTGCTGACGCAACTTTTAATGCAGTTTGGCAGAGCGCAGTTTCCATTAATTCAGAAGGATGGAGTCTTGAAATAATGATACCTTACAGCGCCTTGCGTTTTCCTTCTGCAAATAACCAGAAATGGGGAATCCAGATCCTAAGAAATATCAGGCGCTACCGTGAAAAAAGTCAGTTCTCTCTCGACGAAAACGGCGCTTCAAACAATCTTATTCACTGGAAGAAACTCGAGGGAATTCAAAACATCAAACCACCTTTACGACTTTCACTCACACCCTACCTGGGTGCATCGCTGGAACATTTTCCGTATAACATCCCGGATAAAAACAATACCAGCTCTTCTTTCTCGGGTGGTATGGATCTAAAGTATGGATTCAATGAGAGTTTTACCTTAGATGTAACACTCTTGCCTGATTTCAGCCAGGTACAGAGCGACAACCTGATAAAAAACCTTTCAGCCTTTGAAACTACGTACAACGAACAAAGGCAATTTTTCCAGGAAGCCGTTGATCTTTTCCAGAAAGGCGGACTCTTTTACTCAAGAAGAATCGGAAGGATTCCGCTGAATTACTTCTCCGTTGAGGCTAGTCTTAAAGAGGGTGAAAAAATTATAAAAAATCCCTTCCAATCCAAGTTAATCAATGCAACAAAATTCTCAGGAAGAAACAGCAAGGGCACAGCTATTGGTATTTTCAATGCTGTAACAGACAACACCTATGCTACACTTGAGGACAGTCTGGGGAATTCTTCAAAATTTCTTACCGATCCCCGAACTAACTATAATATTGTGGTTGTGGATCAGGCCCTCAAAAACAATTCCTCACTTTACTTTATCAATACAAATGTTACCAGGGATAAAGGCTACTCAAATGCAAATGTAAGCGGAAGCGGCCTTACACTGAACTCTAAAAATAACGCATACCGCTTCGCTTTTAGCGGAGCACTCAGCCAGATTTTTACACAGGGAAGCACAACAGCTGGCAAGGATCTCCAGGATCTTGGATATGAATATGGCATAGCTGTTGGAAAATTGAAAGGAAATTTCCAGTTCTGGCTTGCCCGTTACGAAAAAGATAATAAATTTTCAGCCAATGATATAGGGATAACCCTCTACAATAATGAAACTGAGCATCTTGCAAAAGCCAGCTATAGTATTTTCGAACCAATAGGTAAACTCCGCGACCTGGCTACATATGTCCAATTAAACTATAAGCAAAACTACCAGACACGAAAACTTACCAATGTTGAACTTAATTGGAATACCTGGGGAACCTTACTTAATTATTTGAGCGTATGGTTTGACGCCAGCACTTACCCGGTAAGGACATACGACTATTATGAACCCCGCACTTCGGGGAGGTATTTCTTTAAACCAGCCTACTACTTTTTTGAAGTCGGCATCAGTTCAGATTACCGTAAACCTTTTGCCCTTGACATGAGTTTCGATTACTTTTTCTCAGATGTAGAAAAATTCAGAGCATATAAATGTGTGATAAGGCCTATCTTCAGGATAAACGATCACCTTGGGTTTGATTACCGCTTTGAATTTCAGAAGATGGTAAGAGACATCGGATATGCCGGCAGTGCCGCAAATACAGTTTATTTTGGAAGAAGAGATGTAGATGAAATGGAGAACTCTCTTACATTGAAGTATTTATTCAGAAACAATCTATCTCTGAATTTCAGGGCCAGGCATTATTTTTCTATTGGCACATACGACAGGTTTTATGAACTTCTTGCCGATGGAAACCTTTCTGATTATATAAAATATGACGGAAATCCTGATTTCAATTTTACTGTATTTAATATCGACATGGTAGGTTCATGGGAGTTTGCCCCGGGCAGCAAGCTTGAACTCGTATGGAAGAATGCTATTCTGGATGAAGGCAATATTGTTATCAGACATTATTGGGAAAATATTCAGAATACCTGGGATTCGCCCCAATTGAATACTTTTACCATTAAATTTTTATATTATATTGATTATCAAAGCATAAAGAAAAACTCCAAAAAATAATAAATCATAATTCCAATGAAAAAAGTTATTTATACACCTGATGCACCTTTTTCAATAGGCCCTTACAGCCAGGCAATTGAGGTTAACGGTATGCTGTTTATCTCCGGCCAGATTGCCATTGATCCTGCTTTTCAAAGTTTGGTTGATGGCGGTATCAGGGAGCAAACCATTCAAGTACTGAAAAACATTGATACAATACTTAAAGCTGCCGGTTATGAGCGCACAGAAGTAGTAAAATCCACAGTTCTTATGACTAATCTCTCAGATTTTGCTGAAATGAATGATATCTATGCCCAGTTTTATGTTGCCGATGCTCCTGCAAGAGCTGCATATGAAGTTTCCAGATTACCTCTGGGCGCACTCATTGAAATTGAAACCATCGCCGTAAAAGCATCATTGTAGCAACATCAAATTCACATTATTCTGTATGGCCATGGCATGCCGTGGCCTGATTCCGTATTCATGATTTTTACCCTATGAAAAGAACTTCTATACTGATTGTTTTTCTCTTCGTCTTTGCCCGCAGTTTTGCTGGGGAAGGGATGTGGCTTCCAATGCTGCTCGAACAGCTGAACGAAAAAGAAATGCAGTCGATGGGGCTGAAATTGACTGCTGAGGACATTTACAGTATCAATCATTCCAGCCTGAAAGACGGGATTCTGCTCTTTGGAGGTGGATGCACCGGCGGATTTGTATCTACACAAGGTTTATTGCTCACAAATCATCATTGCGGATTTGGCTCAATTCAGCAGCACAGCACATTGGAACACGATTACCTCCGCAATGGGTTCTGGGCTAAAAACAAGGAAGAAGAATTGCCAAATCCAGCTCTCTCTGTTACCTTGCTGGTTAGAATGGAAGATGTTACCACAAAAATTCTTAATGGTGTAAATGATAAAATGTCCAAGCTCGTAAGAGATAGTATCATCACCATTAATATTAAAAGCACCGAAAAGGAAGCTCTTAAAAACACCCATTACGAGGCAAAAACAAAAGCCTTTTATTACGGCAATGAGTACTATATGTTTATCATTGAAGTATTTAAAGATGTGCGCTTAGTTGGGGCGCCACCAACTAATATCGGGAACTTCGGCGGTGATACCGACAACTGGATGTGGCCCAGGCATACGGGAGATTTCAGTGTATTCAGAGTTTATGCTGATAAAGATGGCAAACCTGCAGCATACTCAAAAGATAATGTACCCTATACACCGAAGTATACCTTGCCAATTTCATTGAAAGGTTATGAGAAAGGCGATTTCACCTTCATTTATGGTTATCCTGGAACCACCCAGGAATATCTTCCGTCTTATGCTGTTCAGCTGATCAGTGAAACAGAAAATCCAACCCGGATCAAACTAAGGACCAAACGCTTAGAAGTTATTAAAACACATATGAATGAAAGCCGGCTTGTGAGAATCCAATATTCTGCAAAAGCTGCTAACATTGCCAATGGCTGGAAAAAATGGCAGGGCGAAGACAAAGGAATTAAACGAATGGATGCTGTTGGAAAGAAGAAATTCTTTGAGAGCAATTTTACGCACTGGATTACCGCAGATACTGGCCACAACAGCAAATACAGCAAACTTTTATCAGCATATGCAAAAACATATGCCGAATTACTGCCGCTCGATCTTTCTTCCATTTACTACAATGAAGCCGGAAACGCCATTGAACTATTTAAATTTACAAGAAGTTTTACTGCACTTGTAAAGCTCAGTCAGGATAAAAAGACAAAAAAAGAAGACCTTGACAAAGCGCTTGCCAAGGCAAAAACGGCAACCGAAGATTTCTTTAAAAATTATTCCCAAACTGTGGATCATGAGCTCATGCCCTGGTTGCTCAGCGAATATGCTGCCAATTGTCCTAAGGAATATTGTCCTTCAGAATTAACAGCACTTTCCGCTGAAAATAAGGGCGATTTTAAAAAATATTCCGATGCAGTTTTTAAAGAATCAATATTCGCTTCGAAAGAGAAAATGATGGCTTTTTTGAATAACTACCAGGCATCAAACTATAAAAAACTGAGCAGGGAGCCGGTTTACAGCATGGCTCAGCATTTTGCCGACAATTACACTCAGAATATCCAGGGGAAAATTGATGTTCTGCGCAACCGTATCGACAGCCTGAACAGGATTTACATGAAGGCTCAGCGGGAGATGCAACCCTCTAAACGCTTTTATCCTGATGCCAACCTTACACTCCGGATTGCCTACGGAAATATTCTCGACTACAAACCTGCAGATGCAACCGGATTCAATTATTTCACAACTCTTGACGGCGTAATGCAGAAGGAGGACACCGCAGTTTATGATTACGTTGTAGACCCAAAATTAAAGGAATTGTTTTCCAGGAAGGAGTATGGAAAATATGCCGATAAGGATGGCAGTCTCCATACCTGCTTTATTGCCTCAAATCACACAACCGGCGGCAATTCCGGAAGTCCCGTATTTAACGGGAGCGGAGAACTTATAGGGCTCAATTTCGACCGCTGCTGGGAAGGAACTATGAGCGACATCATTTACGATCCCGACCAATGCCGGAATATCACACTCGATATCCGCTACTGCCTTTTCGTTATCGATAAAGTATGTGGCGCGGGCAATCTGGTTAATGAAATGAATATCAGGGAGTAAAAGCTGTTACTTATTGTAAACAATTTTCCTTGTCTGTTGCGTTTTTCCTGAATTAAGAATGAGATAATACACTCCGGATTTTATATTCTGAGGAGTCCATTCCAGTGTGTAATCGCCCTTTGGCACAAAACCATTTTTTAATGTTGAAATAATTTTCCCATTAACATCGGAGATTTTCAGGCTGATTATTGCATTTTCAGGAACAGTATATTGAATCTGAGTTCCGCTGGAAAAAGGGTTTGGCGATACCTGTTTCAGGATTGGCGATACTGTAACAAAATTGTTAAACACAGATGCCTGTCCATATGCAGGACTGCCGGCATTAACCCATGCAGTATAAATTAGCTCTGCCAGCGAATGGGAAGCATTTTTAAAAAGCATCACCGTAAATAACCTGGTTCTGTTCCACAAAGCAAGTTTATACTGAGAAGAACTGGTATTCGAGGAAACACTCTGAGCGTAAGTATCAGCCAATAAAACCGAATCTACATATGTGTAATTGTAATAGATGTAATTAAAGATGTACTTATTAACATCTGTAATAAATTGCACTGTGTCACCTGTATACAGAATCTGAGCGATATTAGCGGATATCATAGTGGATTCATAGCGGGAATGAATTCCATCGTTGCCCGTTGAATATCCATTATAATTAGCTGTAATGTGAAGTGGCATATGACCATCGCCAACATAATGCCCGAGATCAGAGGCGAACAGCATAGCCTTATCCCAATCGCCACGCTGGAAACAATTCCGCAATGAATCATAAGTGGTACGGGTAGCATAAGGCAGAATACCATGGTTGTAAACATAATTTGAACCATGGATAAAAACCAGTGAATCGAGGGTTGAAGCAATTCTCCCGCTCGAAATAAACTCCGGATAATCATCGATATCGATAAAATGCCGGGGTGACTCATTGGGGTCAGTATTCTTACGGTAATCTGCATCAGAAGCGTGATCAGCGAGGGGAGTTGTCCAAACATGAAAGATGCTCATCTGCGGATCAAATGACAATGAGCAATCGTGATTTATTTTGAAGTGTCCAACGCTACCCCAACTCATCAGGACGAAGGACAAACTGATCAAACTACCAATTAACAGAAACTGTTTTTTCACACTCTGAAATTTTATTTCTTAAGAAGGAGCCAAAGGTATGAAAATTACAGTTTTGATGAGGCAACAGGCTTATCTTTGTGGAATTCTGATTAATGAAATCCTGAGAGAAAAAGAATTAAAATAAATTTGCCAAAGTGCTTCCGTTTTCGGGTTCGAGATGCATCTAAATAATTGTAAAATGAAAATGAACTAAAAAGAATTGCAAATGGAAATGAAAGATCAGGCAGGGCAGGTTTTGAAGGAATATTTTGGGTATGATGCCTTCAGGCCCTATCAGTATGAGGCTATCGAACAGGTGATGAGCGGGAATGATGTTATCCTTGTAATGCCCACAGGAGGTGGAAAATCTGTTTGTTTCCAGATCCCGTCATTATTGATGAAGAAGACTGTTCTTGTTGTTTCGCCCTTGATTTCACTAATGAAAGATCAGGTGGACAGTTTGAGGGCTAATGGTATTGAGGCAGCTGCCCTTAACAGCAGCCTCACAGCAGCTCAGGAGCAGGACATTCTGAATACCTGCGCCGAAGGCCGGATGAACCTGCTCTATATTTCTCCTGAACGTCTTATGAATTCATCCTCACTTCTCAATCGATTAAATATCGGACTGTTTGCAATTGATGAAGCACACTGTATCTCAAGCTGGGGGCACGATTTCAGGCCTGAATATACCAAACTCAATCTTATTAAAGATCATTTTCCGAATGTTCCTGTTATGGCCTTAACTGCCACAGCCGATAAAATTACCCGCAAGGACATTGCACTTCAGCTAAGAATGCAGAATCCTTCAATATTCGTTGCTTCCTTCGACAGGCCGAATCTCAGTCTTTCCGTCAGATCCGGAATTCAGGCTAAGGAAAGACACCGTGAAATTGTCCATTTCATTAACAGCAGACCGCGACAGAGTGGGATTATCTATTGCCTGAGCCGGAAATTAACCGAGAGTATGGCGCAGATGCTTGAAAATGCAGGGATTTCATCGACCTACTACCATGCCGGAATGGACAATGAACGCAGGCGGCAGGTACAGGAGGATTTTATAAATGATAAAAGCCAGGTTATTTGTGCAACAATAGCCTTTGGACTAGGAATCAACAAACCAGATGTGAGATGGGTAATTCATAACAACCTTCCGAAAAACATCGAAAGCTATTACCAGGAAATTGGCCGCTCAGGACGCGACGGCCTTCCGGCAGACACTGTACTTTACTACAGCACCGGAGATTTGATTATGTTAAGGCAATTTGCGGAGGAAAGCGGAAAACGGGAACTTAACCTCGAAAAACTTCAAAGAATGCAGCAGTTCAGCGAGGCTGATGTATGCAGACGACGAATCCTGATCACGTATTTCGGGGAATCTTTCGAAAAAGACTGCGGAAACTGCGATGTATGCAAAAGTCCCAGAAACCACTTCGACGGAACAATTATCACACAGAAAGCTGTTTCGGCCCTGCTGCGTATTTCCGACAGTATTGGCTCTCATATGCTTGTTGACGTGCTCCGCGGTTCACGCAAGAGCGAATTGCTGGAAAAAGGGTACGATAAAATTAAAACCTGGGGTGCTGGTGCTGATATCGGATATCACGACTGGCATGCCTATGTACTTCAACTACTTAACCTGGGTGTTTTCGAAATTGCATATGATGAAGGATATTGTTTAAAACCAACTGATTATGGCAAAGAAATAGCCTATGGCCGTAAAATGATCAGTCTTGTTAAACCTCGCCCATACGAAGAATTTGTACCTAAAAAACGAAAGAAAAAAAGCTGGGAGGATATTGAGGATTTCCACGAAAAAGTTACAGTTTCCGACAAAGTCCGTGAGTCCTTACGATCATTGAGAAGTAAACTGGCAGCTGAAGAAGGAGTTCCTGCATACATTATCTTTAACGATGCCACTCTCGACGACCTGATAAACCGTGCTCCCGGAAACTATCTTCAATTGCTCGATGTTACAGGAATCAGCCACCACAAAGCCGATAAATACGGAAAGGCAATTATTGAAATATTTGCAGAACAGTTTGGATCTCAGAAAAAGGAAAAAGGCCAGACCTACAAGATCACATTTGAAATGCTCAAGCAAGGTAAAACCATCGAAGAAATTGCTCAGCAAAGAAGTTTGAACGTCACAACAATATTCTCGCATGTAGCTTACCTCTACAGCATTGGCGAAAACATCAATATTCACGATTTTATCAAACCCGAAGATTTTCAAAGAATAGAAGAGGCCTATCCACTTCTGAATAAAAGCGAGGTGATAAAAGAATATTTCGAATACTTTAAGGAAGAAATCCCATATGGAAGTATCCGGCTTTCTCTCGCTGCATTAACAAAAACAAAGGGCTGAGGTTGTAAATTGCTACATTGCTAAATTGCTACATTGCTACATTGCTACATTGCTACATTGCTAAATTGCTAAATTGCTACATTGCTACATTGCTAAATTGCTAAATTGCTACATTGCTACATTGCTACATTGCTACATTGCTACATTGCTACATTGCTACATTGCTAAATTGCTAAATTGCTACATTGCTACATTGCTAAATTGCTACATTGCTACATTGCTACATTGCTACATTGCTACATTGCTACATTGCTACATTGCTACATTGCTACATTAAGCAATTCAATAGAAATCCAGATTTTATTCATAATTTTAACCTTTAGGCATTTAGGCTTCCATTGTACTCAAAAATTCTAACCCTGATCAATGCTTATATATCGTAAAATACTGTTTGTCTTTTTCTTATCAATTTTTAGCTACTCCTTTTGCCTGGGTCAGACTGAAAACTTCGACAGGATTTATGGGCTTGATCCCACACTTTACAACGGGAAACTGTACACCTTTGTACCACCTGCCGGTTCTGCCGGAGATCAATTCCTCGAAAACAAGATTTATTCTCCGGGGTCTGCTACAATAAAAGGGAAAAAATACGACAGCCTGCTCCTTAACTATGATCTGGTCAATCAGCAGTTGCTTTTGCGTTTCCGCCATCTTAACGGCACAACAAGCATTTTATGCCTCAGTAAAAGCACTCTCGACAATATCGCGTTTAACAATAAGGTGTTTGAGGTTTTAAAACCAGCAAATTCTGAAGAAACAATTTATCAGACCATTGGAAAAGGAAAAGCCAAAATTATTTTCTCCTGGTGGAAAGTTCTGAGTGCGAATAACTCCTACGGTGAATCGAATATGGTATTCTCCAAAGCTCACCGGGCAATGTTTGTTTACCGGAATAATCAGGCTTTCAAATATAAAAACAACAGAAGTTTCGTCTTCTGTTTTCCAAAAGAACAGCAACAATCTATAAAACAATATCTCCGTCAGAACAATTTTAAAGTAAGCAGCCTTTCTGATGCTGAACTCGCAGTTGTGATTGATTTTTGCAATACAATATAAAAACCTATGTCCGGACTGCTTATTTTCTTACACTTATTCTTTTTAGGAGCACCAATTCATCATGAAAGCGGACCGGCGCAACTTATTTCCTGCCATTTTCAGAATTTAGCCTTCCCTGCCTTCTGCGACTCCGTGGAGAAGAAAAGCGGAGTAAAGATTTTTTTTCAGAAGGAGTGGGTAAAATCAATACGAGTTACACTCAATAACGATAGCATTTCTGTTGAATCTGCTGTTAGTCAAGCTATTAACGGAAGCAAACTCGAAGTTTCTGTCTGGCATAACAACCTTGTTCTGCTTCCCGGCGAACATCTTCTTTCAACAATCCCTGAATTTGAACAGAAAGCTGCTGCTGAAAAAGAAACTGTCAAATCAAAATCTCTTACAGAATCTGAAGAACGCTACCTCACCGGCAGAAAAGCAGATGTAATGAAGACCATTAAAATTGGCAAAGCCGGTACGATGAAACCCGGAAATAAAGCCACCATTCTGGGCAGGATTTTCGATCTGGAAACTGGCGAAGCGGTTATTGGAGTTACTATGTATATTGAGGAAACAAAAAGCGGATCTGTTTCCGACCTCAACGGCTACCTGTCAATTGTTTTAAAACCGGGGAAATACAATGCGGTTTTTAAATATCTCGGATTCGAAAAACAGAAATATCTGCTGGAAGTCCTTTCCGACGGCGATTTTAGCATCACCATGAAAAAGCCGGTTATTCAAATGAAAGAGATTGTGGTTTATGGCGACAGGCAGGTAAATATTAAATCCAAAGACCCCGGCTTGGATAAAATATCAATTAAATCGATTAAAGAAATGCCAATGCTGATGGGCGAGCGCGACATCCTCAAAGTGTCGCAGATGATGCCCGGTATTGTTAGCGTTGGCGAAGGTGCAGCCGGACTTAATGTAAGAGGCGGCAGCTCCGACCAGAATGCATTCTATATTAACAAAATCCCTGTTTACAATACGTCTCACCTCTTTGGTTTCTTTCCTGCCTTTAATGCTGATATCATTAAAGATTTCTCCATCTATAAAGGGCATATCCCTGCAAAATACGGAGGACGATTATCCTCTGTTTTCAGCATTGTAACCCGGCAGGGAAACAGAAAAAAGTTTACAATGCATGGCGGATTAAGCCCCGTTGCCGGCAATCTTGTTGTTGAGGGACCCCTTAAAAAGGACAGCAGCTCTATCATTTTAAGTGCCCGCTCATCTTACTCCGACTGGATCCTTAAACGCATTGAAGATCCCACCATCAGCAGAAGCAGTGCCAATTTTAATGATTTTACAGCTGCAGCAAATTATGATCTGAAAAAATCGCAGCTTTCTGTATTTATCTATCACAGTAAAGATCATTTCCGGCTTGCCGATAAAAACGACTACGAATACAGCAACAACGGGGCTTCAGTGAATATGAATCATAATTTCAATTCGTCTTTAAGGGGAGAATTTTCGATTATTGCCTCCGGATATACGTTTAAAACAATCGATGAAAATGATCTTTCCGCTGCCTATTCTCAGAGTTATGCTATCAATCATTACGAAGCCAGGGCCGATTTCAGCCATGTTACAAGTTACAGGAATACAATGGAATATGGTCTTGGGGTAATTCTTTACCGCCTCAACAGGGGTACTGTGGAACCTTATGGGTTAAATTCGATGCGAAGCCCTATAAACCTGGGAAAAGAGCAAGGTGTTGAATCCTCAATCTATTTTTCTGATATCTACGATTTGTTTCCCTGGATGAATGTGAGCATCGGACTGAGGTCGGCAATTTATACTCCTGCAGGTGAGAAAACAGTTTATACCTATGCTGCCGGAAACCCACTCGATGTAAGATACATAGAGGATACACTCAATTTTAAATCCGGTAAAATAATCAAAACATATACCGAACCCGATTTACGGGCTGCTGTTAACATTGTTACCGATCAGGACGGCACAATTAAACTCGCATTTAACCAGATGCATCAGAACCTGTTTATGCTCAGCAATACCATTACTATTGCCCCGAATACTCAATGGAAACTCGCTGATTATCACATAAAACCATCGCAAAGCCAGCAATTTTCACTCGGAATTTTCCGCAGCCTGCCAAAAGGCGGCTGGGAAACCTCTGTGGAGTTCTTCTATAAAACTACACAGCAATACCCGGAATTTAAAGATGGTGCCGACTTCCTGAACAACCCTCAGGTTGAAACTGCTGTTTTACAAGGCAAACAGAAGGCTTATGGCGTTGAAATTTTTCTTAAAAGAAGCAGAAAAACACTGGATGGCTGGATTTCATACACCTATTCCCGCTCCCTCATTCATGTAACCGGGGTAAATTCGTGGGATAAGATTAATGAAGGTGATGTTTATCCTGCCAATTATGATATCCCACACGTATTCAATGCCGTGATTAATTTTCATATGAGCAGAAGATATACGCTCTCCTCAGTATTTTCATACCAACAAGGTAAGCCGGTAACATACCCAACCTCAATCTACTATATCAACGGAAATCCTTATGTTGATTATTCCAAACGGAATGAATACAGAATTCCCGATTATTTCCGTACCGATTTATCACTTACCCTGGAAGGCAATCTCAAAAAGAAAAAACTGGTACACAGCTCATTTATTATGAGTTTGTATAACCTTACCGGCAGGCAGAACCCCTATTCTGTTTATTTCACCTCCGAAAGCGGAAAAATCAGAAGTTACCAGTATTCTGTTATTGGGGTGCCCATTTTCACAATAACCTGGATTTTTAAACTCGGGAATTATGCATCGGAATAAGTACATATTTCTGTTCCTTTGCATCGGCATTTTGTTTAGCAGCTGTGTTAAATCATATCAGCCCGACATCAACAGCAATGAAACAAATAATTATGTTGTGCTCGGACAGCTTACCAACCAGGAAGGATTTCAGGAAGTCAGCATCTCGAAAGCAGCATCAGTGGGGGCACCGAAAGTTCTACCGGTAAAAAACTGCACGGTTTATATTCTTGATGATAAAGGCAATACCTATATGATGAATGAATATTCATCTGGCATATACCATGTGTACATGTCACAATCCGATTTACAGGCAGGCACATCCTATCAACTGGATATAATCACGAAAGATGGTACTGAAATAATATCCTCCTTCGACAAAATGCCGGAAGTACCCGATGTTGACAGCGTGTATTTCCTGAGAAAAGATATCCCCACAAACAACCCTGGCTATCCTACCAAAGGCATACAGTTTTACATCGATTACAATGGAAGCAGCAGCGGCAGTCCCTACGTAAAATGGGATCTTGAAGAAACCTGGGAATATCACACTGAATATCCCATCGAAGCGTATTATGATGGCAGTACACATTATTTGACACCCTATGATTATACGCGGCATATATGCTGGAAAACAACAGTAGTTGATGATATTTTTACCTTATCGACTCAAAATCTGGGTGGAAACAAATACAAAATGTTCCCCTTACATTTTGTTGATAATCATTCATCCCGGCTTGCCTATGGCTACAGCCTGCTGATAAAACAACTCTCGCTTAGTCAGGCTGCCTATATTTACTGGGATAAGGTAAGGATTAACCATAATTCCAATGGTGGACTTTACCAGCAACAACCACTTACAATTAAAGGAAATCTTGTAAACAAAACCAGGCCAAACGAAGAAGTGCTGGGATATTTTAATGCATCTTCAGTTAAAACCAAACGAATTTTCGTACAGAATGTAGCCGGGCTTGACATGGATTTCTCCAATTTTTGCGGAGGACCTATGAAACTCGAAATAGGCTGGCAAGAGGGAGGCACTCCCGAACACCCGATCTACCTCGTTGTTGTAGACAATTCATATATGTGGGTTGATGAATTCTGTGTTGACTGCCTGCTTCAGAAAGGAATAAATGTTAAACCCAATTTCTGGCCAAACTGATTATGCAAAAACAGGAAACACGATATCCGGAAATACTAAGGAAATGCAGGCTTACCATGCTTTTTGCCTGCATTTTGCTATTCATGCCGGCTTGTATAAAATCGTACTTCCCCGATATCAGCAGCAACGAAATAAATAAATATGTTGTAATGGGGCAGATAACCGACCAGGAAGGCTTTCAGGAGGTTAGCATCTCACTTTCATCGCCTGTGGGAGAACCCAAATTTATTCCTGTTAAAAACTGCAGTGTAATTGTTACCGACGATAAAGGGAATTATTATGTACTCGATGAATACAAATCCGGGTATTATCATGTTTGGATGTCGCAAAGCAGCATAACTCCCGGAACTGCTTTCAAAATTGATATTACAACCTCTGACGGCACCCAAATAAGCTCCGCTTACGACCGAATGCCGATAGTTCCCGAAATTGACAGCGTTTATTTTATCCGAAAAGATATTCCTACAAATAACCCGAACAATCCACAAAAAGGGATACAATTTTATGTGGATTATAATGGCAACAGCTTAAATAGTCCTTATGTGATGTGGGTTCTCGAGGAAACCTGGGAATATCACACAGCTTACCCTATTACCTATTATTTTGATGGCTCCTACCACGAAATGAGTCCTCCGGATTATTCACGCCATATCTGCTGGAAGACGCTTACCGTTGATAATGTTTTTACGCTCTCAACAAAGGATCTGGTTGATAATAAATACAAAATGTTTCCGCTTCATTTCGTTGATAATAAAACTTCGCGACTTGCATATGGATATAGCCTGCTGATCAAACAACTTGCCATTAGTGAAGCTGCTTACCACTATTGGGATCAGATCAGAATCAACCACTGCAACCCAAGCGGACTTTATCAGCAGCAGCCCCTTGCAGTTAAAGGGAATCTGGAAAACAAAACCAGGCCTGAAGATGAAATCCTCGGATATTTTAATGCTTCTTCCGTCAGATCAAAACGCTTATTTATTCCTCCTCTTGTAAATCTTGAAATGGATTATACTGATTTTTGCAGCGGACCTCAGCCTATGCGCCGTGGCTGGAAGGATGGTGCATCTCCATCAAATCCAGTATACCTCGTTGTAATCGAAGGAAGTATGTTAGTACTTGATGATCTTTGCTGTGACTGCCGTTTACAAGATGGTAAAAATGTTAAACCCGATTTCTGGCCCAATTGATTATGCATAAACTGTATCAATATATTCTGTTTGCAATCGTTCTGGTTATCGCTGTATCAGCCAGTGCCAAGGCCCAGTCATCTGCCGTATTAAGGCCTTCAGAAGAAATTCATTTGTTTTCAGACAGAACGCTTTATGTTGCCGGAGAGGATATCCGTTTTTCTGCAAGGCTTTCTCAGAATAATACTGACTTGAATTACCCACTGAGCAGGATAATTTATTGTGAATTAATAACTCCTGATGGCAACAAAGTATCTGATGGCAAATACCTGCTCAGCAATTCATGCGCCAGCGGAAACCTTACTATCCCCAAGGAGCTTATTACCGGAATCTACTACCTGAGGGCATACACGAAATTTATGCGGAATTTCGGACCAGCTTCCTTCAGTTATGTTCTGGTAAAAATTGTTAACCAGGCTAAAACCGAGTTTGTTTCCGGCAATACAGCCGATAGCAGTTCGCTTACAAAGGCTTTAAATCCTACTGAAACGGCCTCTGTCTTCAAACTTTCTACAGATAAATCAGCCTACGCTCTCCGCAATCCCGTAACCTTAACTATAGAAACAACTTCAGCAGAACCTTTAGCCGGAGTTACTGTAAGCGTTGTGCCTTCAGCATCTGTCTCAGAATACATAAATCCTCCTGCAATATATAAGAACGTTACCGATTTACGCTATCTCCCGGAAACCAGGGGAGTATCTTTGAGTGGTCGTCTCATCAATAAAGTTAAAGGAAACCCTCTCCCCTACGCCGATCTAAGCCTGACCATGATCGATAACCGCGATTTTATCCCGATTGTGACAGATAGTAGCGGGAAATTCTTTTTCGCCTTAGCTGAGCAGTATGGAAGCAAAGATCTTCTGATCAGCACTGCAAAACCCGACAGCATTAATACAGAAATCCTCGTAGATAATGATTTCTGTCCCGAAAAAGTGAGTTTACCCTCACCACGCTTCAGCCTTTCAGAAGCCGAGCGGCTTGTGGCAACACAGCTGTCGAATACGGTGCAGATTGCAAAATATTATAGTTCCGAAGCAATCACCGACAGCACAAAGAAAACTGCAGAACCCTTTTATGGAAAGGCTTCGTTGGTGTTGCAACTCGACCAATTTATACAGCTACCCACGCTTGATGAATATTTCACCGAACTTACAACCATTGTAAAAATCAGAAAATCAGGCAAAAAGAAACACTTCAGCATTTCAGGTCCGTTCTCAGAAATGTCGGTTTATGCTCCTTTGATCTTAATCGACCTGGTAGCGATTGATGATGCCGATAAAATTCTCGCTGTTTCACCCATGGGGATTTCACGGATTGAAATTGTTAATGAACCCTATATCAAAGGCGACATTGTGTATGGTGGCATTATAAGTATCATCTCCCGGAAGAACGATTTTGCAGGGATTGACCTTCCCTCATCCGGCTTATTTATTAATTATCGTTTTCTTTCCGAAAAGAACATCATTCCTGCTGCAAGTCCGGATGCCAAAACTCCGGATATACGGAATACCCTTTACTGGGTTCCGGATATTGAGCTGAGGCAGGGAGTAAAATCTGTTCACCATTTCGACTGTTCAGATACTCCCGGCGACTATAGCATAACTGTAAAGGGAATCAGCAAAAACGGAACCATCGTATCCGACACTAAAACTTTTTCTGTTAGATGAGGATTTCTCTCCAGATCTAACCTTATCAATATGCTCAGGAGGATTATCAAAATAACTTCCTCAAAACTATATCTATCCCTTTAGGATATCATATTTACAGACATGATAACACAGAAAACAAAAGTCCCATCAGGGACGTGATAAGGCGTTGTTATTGTTCAAAGCCCATATTGAATTGACCAATAAATTCAATATGACCGTTTATATCACCCCGATGGGGTTCTGTTAACTGAATGCCAGCTATTTACTACAAACAACTGGCTCCGCTGGAGCCAGTTGCAATTTTGTTATTAAATGAGCAATAACAAAGTGCCCGTTAATTGTTCATTGCGCCATGTATTTAAGTAATTTTGATTATGCAGAACACCAATCCCCTTCTTCAAACTATTAAAATAAGTATAAGCGCTTTACTAATCCTGCTTTTTCTTGTGCCTGCAAAAGCTCAGAATAACAGGATTAAAGAACAAACTCAGGGAAACGACAGCAGCTACATTGAATGGACGGGCATGTACCCGCCTGCAGAAAAAATTAAAAAGAAAACAGGAATTTTCCGGAAAATAAGCGGTGTAATTATTG
Source organism: uncultured Bacteroidales bacterium (assembly GCA_903923925.1). Classification (GTDB taxonomy): domain Bacteria; phylum Bacteroidota; class Bacteroidia; order Bacteroidales; family CAIXZF01; genus CAIXZF01. Next base: position 35,373 of record CAIXZF010000093.1, on the reverse strand, counting down.
GGAGCGATGAGCTCCCTTCGCTGGTAAAGCCTATTTCAGTGGTCGCCTTAAGCCCCGATTCCTTTTTTGTTTCCGATCAGGGTTCGGGTGTAATTTTCGAGGTAATCAACAACACTATTGCTATTCCCAGGAATCTAAGGAAGAAGTTCGTTGATATGAGTTCACTTGTGGGCATGACTTTTACTCCTGGTCATGAAATTCTTTTCACCGATTCCAGGCTGGGGAAGATTTTCAAAATCTCCTCGGACAGGAAAAAACTGGAGGTTCTGAACGACGCTCTGATTCTTAAACAGCCCACTGGAATAGCCTATTCTATTGTGAATAAGGAGATCTGGGTTGTGGAAACAGCTGAACACAGAATCGCCATACTTGATGAAAAAGGTAAACTTAAAAAGACGATTGGTAAAAGGGGTAAAGGTGAAGGAGAATTTAATTTCCCTACATTTATTTCGATAGATAAGGCTGGAAATGCTTATGTAACTGATGCCATGAATTTCAGGGTAGAGATTTTCGATAAAAATGGAGAATTTGTGAGCATGTTTGGCGAGGCTGGCGACGCCTCCGGGTATTTTGCCAGGCCAAAAGGAATTGCCTGCGATTCGTATGGTCATATTTATATTGTGGATGCCCTTTTTCATAACGTACAGATTTTCGATCAGAACGGGAACTTCCTCTATCAGTTTGGCCATCAGGGCCGGGAAAAAGAAGAATTCTGGATGCCAGGCGGGATCTTTATCGATGCCAAAGACAATATTTACGTTGCCGATAGCTATAACTCACGAATACAGATCTTTCGTTTAGTAAGCCACTAAACAGGATAAGTCGGTAATCAATTTCCAATTTTTGGATTTATTTCGGCTTCGTATGACCCGAAAATATTCTACATAAAATATTCTATTCCACTGTTTTACAGCTACCTGTATTTTTTTTACATTTCTATTGTTTTTAGGACAATTTTGTTGTATACTTGCTTAGTCTTAATAATGGAATCATGCAGCATTATTCAATTATTTGATTTTCTGATTATTAATAGTATTTTTAATACCAGAAAAATAACTTTTTTATCAATTTCGGAACATATAAATCCAGTTTCAAAGTTACTAATTAGTAATTTAAAACTTTTTCCAATTTTGAGATAATGGATTTTGAATACCTAAACCTGATGCAATGAAAACAATATCATATCCGCTTCTGCTTATTGTCGTGATTTCAGTTTTCGTTATGCCACATTTTTCATTAAATGCTCAGAATAATTCTGTGAGTTCTAATGAAGGGTCGCAGTTTTCCGCATTGGGAGTGAATTCAGAAAATACAACAGCAGTTACTGAAAAAGTTCAGGCAGAAACTGAGCTTATTTGCCCGGCTGATATTGTTCTTCCGGTTACGGAATCTGAATGCGGGGCAATTGTGTTTTACAATCTCCCGGATTATCCGGCCGACAAATTAAGCATCGAAGGTCCACAAAGCGGGTCCATGTTTTATTTAGGCGAAACAATTATTAAACTCAGCCTTGAAAATAACAAAGGAATAAAAAAATCGTGCAGCTTCTCAGTAACAATAGTTGATAACAGAATTCCTGCGCTTATTTGTCCACCTAATGTTGCATTGAAAACTACTGAAGGAAATTGTTTCATAAATGATATTACGCTTGATTTTCCTAAGGTTAGCAATACCTGCAACCTCTACTCCATGTTTAACAACGCACCCTCAGTTTATTACGCAGGCGTCACAACAGTTACCTGGACAGTAAAAAATTCGAACGGCAACAATACAAGCTGCAAGCAGAAAATTATTGTACTTAATGCTGGGGATCCTGCTATAATCTGTCCTTCGGACAAGACAGTTTATCTGGCCCCTGGATTAGAAGAAATCGATGTTTACGACTTAGACCCCATAATCGACGAGGACTGTCCGTATATCCTCTCTTTTACAATGACCGGTGCAACGAATAATGCCGGCACCTGTATGAGAACCGGCGGAATCAGCGGCTTGTCATTCAGACCAGGCGAAACCACTGTTACCTATATCATCTCAAGGCTTGGCAACGGAATTACCTCCTCTGGAAGTTTTAAAGTAAGAGTACGTCAATTTTTACCTTCCGGAAGCGCTTCTAATTCAATGATGTTTTCTAACAATACTGAGAAAGAGCAAGTTAATTCTGAAGATGTGATTTCTGCTTTCCCAAACCCATTTTCTGAGAATATTACAATTGAGTTTTTGCCCGAAAAAACAGAAACTATTTGTATTGAAATATTAAACATTACAGGACAAAAAATACTGATTCTTAACAGCTACAACGTTATTGATGGTAATCCTGCTCATATCGAGCTCGACGGCAACTTATTCAAAAACAGTGGCATCTATTTTATCCGGTTAAGAACCAGTGAAAATGAATTTATGAAAAGGCTGATTAAATTATAATGTGTTGTTGTTTTATTGTCGATGCAGGCTGTTGTTGAAAAACTTCAGCCTGTTTTTTTATCTGTATCTTTGCCATACCTAAACTAGTTAATGTATGAAAAGAGCATTTCTCACCCTGATATTTCTGAGTTTGACTCAGCTGATTTTTCAGGCAGAAGCCCAGAATTTCTCCAACGTCAGCAGAATTTCCGACAGTATTTCGCTTACAGGCGACGGCAATTGGGATTATTTATCTGTGGATACCATTAATAACAGGCTTTTCGTAACCCATTCAACTACAATTCATATAGTTGACCTCAATACCAGAAAACAAATCGGAACGTTTGAAAACCTGAAAGGTGCACATGCGATAGCTTTCGCCTACGGTTTGAACAAAGGTTTCTTTACAACTGGCAAAGATTCCAGCCTGGTTATTTTTGACCTTTTAACGTTAAAACCTACTGCTACTCTTAAGATTCCAGGCAAGGATCCTAATGCAATTGTTTTCGAGCAGCATTCCGGAAGAGTCTTTATTTTTAATTCCGGAAGCAATACTGCTACTGTTCTTGATGCAGCCTCTGAGAAAATAATCGGTTCGATTTACCTTGATGGTAAACCCAAATCTGCAGTCAGCGATGGCAAAGGCAATGTTTACGTAACTATTGAGAATATTTTCCTGGTTGATATGATAAATACAGAAACCCTTAAGATTGATGCAAGATGGTCGGTTACTCCGGGCGACAATCCTGGTGGGATTGCTATCGACACTGCAAACAGAAGATTATTTATCGGATGCGGCAACAGCAAAATGGTTATAATGGATGCCGACCTTGGAAATATTATTCAGACTATGAACACCGATTATGGTACAGATGCGGTGGTATGGGATCCGGAGTTTAAGCGTGTTTACAGTTCGAACGGAGATGGGACCCTTACGATAATCCAGGAAATTTCCCGCGACAGGTACATCGTACTCGACAATATTAAAACGCGGAAAGGAGCCAGGACAACTGCACTGGATCCCAAAACACATTCACTTTATATTCCAATGGCAGAGATGGGGCCTGCTCCCAAACCAAGTATCGATAATTCGCGGCAACGCCCTGGTTTAAAAGCGGGTACTTTCAAAGTACTGGTAATCAGCAATGCTGGCAAAACAACTAATGCTCAGGAGAAAAAATGACCCTCTAAAAAAGAGTAATCAGGTTGAATATTATTTCAGTGACCGAATCCTCAGTTCAATATTCGGGTATTTTAACATCAGGGATTTGAGCAATTCAAGATCAGTTTCTCCTGTATGATAAGGATACAGAATTTTAGGATGTATTGCTGCTGCTGCATCTGCAAGCTGCTCCGGAGTCATAGTATAAGGCTGATTCATGGGTAGAAAAGCAACATCAATATTTTTTACAGCTTTCATTTCCGGGGTGTTTTCCGAATCGCCGGCAATATAAAAACGTTTATCTCCAATTGTAAGGATATAGCCGTTATCGCGGGATTTCGGATGAAACTCTTCCTTATTTGGTGTTAAATTGTATGCAGGAACTGCTTCAATTTTAATACCATTCCACATTTTAATATCACCATTTTTCATTATCAGACCTTTATTGATCATCTTTTGAATTGAAGCAGTGCAATAAAGCTGAGTTTCGGTATTTGATAAATTGCTAATGGCAGTAGTATCAAGATGATCATAATGTTCGTGAGTTAACAGGATAAGATCAGCTTTTGGCTGATGAGCAAAATCGGCCAATTTGCTCCAGGGATCAATATAGATAGATTTCCCGTTAATATCGAGCCGAAATGAGGAGTGTCCAAAAAAGGTAATAACCAGCTTGCCGGCAGAAGTTTGGAACTCATCCCTCTCATAAACAACTGCACCATAAGAATTTAGAGCGAAAACAATAATCGCAGCAAAAAAGAAAATTGATTTCTTCATTTTGTAAAGTTTATTCAAATTAAACAACAGTCTGATAGAAAAGTTTAAATTATCCGTATGATTGCAGCAAATTACGAGCCAAAAAAAAAGAGGACGAACCTTTCGGAACATCCTCTAATCTTTTTTTCTACGGGTCTAAGGTAGAAAGAAATAGTTAGTGAGACCTTAAACTATATTATACATTAAAGGTTACATATCTTGTTATTTTTTTACAAACATTCTCCTGTACACAGAATGTTCAAGCGAAAAACCCAGCAAATATGCACCTGCCGTCAATCCAGTAACATCAATTCTGTTATTCTGGCCTGTGAGAGAAACCTTCATAACTGATTGGCCGAAGAAATTCGTAATCTCAACTTCTGATTCTGAAAGATCGATATCATCGGAATCCAGATAAATAAAATCTTCTGCCGGATTTGGATAAATCTGAAACGACACTGCCGGATCATATTTATTTATCCCGGTAAGCAGGGATGCCGAATATACGTAAGGCGATGATTCTCCTTCGTGAACAGTTGAATCTACATTCATTACCACCATTACAATTCTATTAAAAAGAATGCCGAGACTATCTGTTTGAAATTGAGCATTATTGAAAGCATCTGGCTGTACAGGAATAACTGCAAAAACTGAATCTGTTGCTGTATTCATGAGAATAAAGGCCAGTCTGAATTTGCCTGAATCATCACCATTAAAATCAATAGTAATGGGTTTAGGTGTATTAGAATTGAATGCAATATAATCGGCGGCATAGGCAGAGGTTGTGCCATTTTTAGTACCGGTAGGAATTGCGCTATGATTTGCAGACAAATGGCAATCGGTAAAATTGTAATGGGAATACGCATATTTACCATTGGCAATAGTTGGATCATCAATATAATTTGCCACTGCGAATTGCTCAAAAGCATCATCGAAACCCTGCGGATAACCAAGTACGGCAAGCGTATTTGCAACGCCGTTAATTCCGTTCAGCTGTTCAGAAATAAGTGTCGAAATATAATCCCAGTTTCCAAAATGTTCATACATAAACAACATAAAAAGCTGAACCTGGTTATAGTTCGAAAACCAGATAAGCGGAATATCCGGTTCAGTAGAAAAATAGGCAGATTGCTGTACATTCTGCTGATAAATATCTTCTGTAAGATACATTGCAGCAAAAGTGGAGAACCCCTCATCAACCCAGGCCTCTTCCCAGTATTTCGTTGGATTTACAATAGGTTCCGGCGAATGATCCCCGCCCCAATGCAACAAATGTCCAAATTCATGTGCAACAGTAGATTGCGAATAATTAATATAGTTTGCAGCTACATAAATAATCTCCCTTTCAGAACTGTGTCGGTTCCACTTTGCCATTACCAGGCTGTCTGACATTTGCTGGCCCGGATCGAAATAGCCTGCCCAGTTATTCTCGTTCAGGGCAAGAATAAACACAGCAGAATCCTGATCGAACTCATCAGGAACAGGGCCGTATTTGGCGGTTAAATCAGGATAATAATGGGTATCGAATTCATTGACAAGGGCGGTAAGAGCAGCATAATTAGCAGCCGGTGCCTGGTCTTCAACAAAAACGTAACAATGTGCCCCTGCTTTCCGGCAAATTGCATTAACTACCCGCTGAGGCTGACCCCACAAAGGTGGCCAGTCGACATAACTAACAGACCAGAATTGTACAGTATCCCCTTCATTATACTGTGCATAAGCATCAGAAAGGGAAATAAGAGTTAAGAAAATTACGAGTATTCTGAATAGTAGTTTTTTCATTAGCAGGAATGGTTCTGTTTCAGGATATTGCAGGTTATTTTCAACTTTATGTTTCACTCATTTTTATGTTGAATACTACGAAGGAGATTAATGAAATTTGTTTGGTGTTTAATCAATTGAGATAAAAACAATTCGGAACCTTTCATTTATGCCCTAAGGGCAATAATTATTCCTGCCCCGCATTTTCTATTGACATTAAAGCCCTTCTCTGGGCTATCTATGTAAGGCAAGGAATTAGATTTGAAGTTCAGAAAAAATTATTTTATTGATTCTACAATATTCTGAGACATAACCTCTGAATTAAACAATCAAATTTATTAAAAAGAGGGATACCAAAATTGTTTACCGAAGATTTTATTATTGTCTTGAATGTGAAAAATTAATACCTTTAGGCTGTTACTAAGTAACATTATTTTGCAACGATGATGAATTCAAAACAAGCCCCGGGTTATAAGTTCGAATGGAAAGATCTGGGAAATCTTGAGGTTGGCCGCCCGAATCTTGGGCCAATGACCAATGTAGCAGTGTACAGGTTAATGCAGTATACATTAAGAAATGTACTGATTGACGAATATGGTGCAGCAAAAACCGCTGAACTGTTAAAGGAAGCAGGCCGCATGGCTGGTCATGAGTTTTGCATCAACATGCTCGACCGCACTCTTGGTTTTAATGAGTTTGCAGCCAATCTGAAAGAAACCTTGCTGAAATTAAATATCGGAATTCTTCAAATTGAGAAATCGGATCTTGAAAACATGAATTTTGTTATGACCGTTTCAGAGGATCTCGACTGCTCAGGTATTCCCATTGCAGGAGATTCCGAGTGCGATTATGATGCAGGTTTTATTGAAGGGATTTTTCTTGCCTACACCGGAAAATTTTTCCTTGCCCGGGAAATCGATTGCTGGGCTTCGGGAGAACGGACGTGTCGTTTTACTGTAGAGCTTATTAATACTTGATATTGGAAGCAGAAGAAGAAAAATATCTCCAGGAAATTACCCTGGCTCATGTAATGCTGGTATCAGGTCGGATTCCGGATGATTTTATCAGTAAATATACTGATAATGACATAAATACAGGATCTGAGGTATTAGATGCACTGCTTTTCAGCACCTTACAGCTGGCTATAAAGTACAAGGAAGGTACTGACTTTATTTCTGCATTGTCGGCAGGAAAACTCCAACAACTGGCTCCCAGGAATAACCTTCTGATTTCGCCTTTCAAAGCACTTCAATCAAATCTGGTACATCTTGTTTGGCAAACACATCAGATTGCGAAAGGTGATTTTAGTCAGAAAGTGAATTTTATGGGTGATTTCTCAGATTCGTATAATTCAATGATTCAATCGTTACGCGATAAAAACGAACTTGAGCTTGCATTACAGAAGAGTGAGAAAATGCTTAAAGAACTTAATGCAACCAAAGACAGGTTTCTCTCAATGATTTCGCACGACCTAAAGGGCTCTTTTAATGCGATATTAGGGTTTTCGGAGCTTCTGAGCGAAGATTTCGACAAGTTTGATGATGAAAAAAAACTCATTTTTGTAAACAACATAAAAAATGCAGCTGGATCAACAGTTATTCTGTTTGAGGAACTGCTTGAGTGGTCGAATTCTCAAATGGGAACAAAGACTTTGTATCCCGAAAACCTGAATCTAAGAATGATTGTTTCCGATTATCTTGGCACCTTAATGCCCCTTTCGATGCGAAAAAACATTTCACTCTTGAATGAAATTCCTGCTGATATTATTGTTTATGCTGATAAAAACGCCTTGAATACTATTGTAAGAAATCTGGTTTCTAATGCAATAAAGTTCACCTTTTCAGGAGGATTTGTAAAGTTAGATGCGAGTTTATCAGATTCCTTTGTTTTTATCAGGGTTATCGATAACGGAATCGGATTTGACAATGAGGTTAACGATCAGGCATTTAACCTCGACCAGATAGCCAGAACCTCAGGAACAGCTGATGAAAAAGGAACAGGACTTGGGCTGACGCTCTGCAAGGAATTTGTTGAAAGAATGGGAGGAAAAATTCATGCAGAAAGGAAGAAAGGGTATGGGAGTACCTTCACTTTTTCTGTCCCATTGGGTAAAGAGTGAGAGCGAGAGCCAGATCTATGGAACCTGCTTCAAAGCTAATATATTACACATCTCCAAAACGGTATCTATCCCTTTAGGGATATCCTATTTATAGCCATGATAACACAGAAAACAAAAGTCCCTTTGGGGACGTGCCAATTTTAACAATCTGAACCATTAATAAAATTGTAAAACGCTATAACCCAACATACAAGTTAACTAATAATTACAATTGCTATTCGCCTATGTAATAAAAATCTGTCACAATTCTGTCACAATTTAAACTGCCTTTGACATTCAAAAAAACACCATGGGATATTAAATTTACCCTGAGAACGAATACGGCAACTACCAGGAATTTGAAGGAGAATCCTAAATATTCCGATGATCGTAGTAATCAATTGCCGATCTGGATTGATTATTCATTTGAAAATAATAGACTCAGGTTACCAACTGGTGTTTCTGTCAATCCACACAACTGGGATCCATCAGGTACCGAAAAAAGGGTTACCAATAAGGATCCGTTTTCTTCTAGTAAAACCATCGATTTAAACATCCTTTATGGAAGTTGTCTAATATTATTTCTGAAGCCAGATTCTATGATACCCCTCTCACTATAGATTACATTAAAGGTAAGTTCAAACCTAATGAAGCTAAGAAAGATCAATTCTCAGAAGTTTATTTTCTTCAACGCTTTAATAAGTTTGTGGCGGAAAGAAAGGAAGGAAGTGACCAAGCCACTGCATGAATTCATCAGTTCCCATATTGCCAAACGTACTTATGTGAACATGTTTTTTAGAGGAGGAGGGCGAATGGAAAGTATTATGCTAACAGCCGGTAATTCGGACCGCAAAACCATGAGGCATTACCTGGAGATTGATAACAAGGAAATTCGCCGGGAGATGGATGCTATTTTTGCTAATGTGAAACTTTAGTCGGATTAAATTTGTTTCATCGCTTTGCAGGTTCAATAAACAATGATGTTATTGTTTATTTTTGTACTAAGATTTCTAGTAGTACTGGTAAAAAATTTGAAATTATTCTTTATGAAGAATATCTGCAAGAAGTTGTAGATAGCAATTTTGCTACAAATGGATACTAGGTGATGAATCAAATTCTAGGATATGACCAAGGCTGAAAGTTATTCTAAAAGATTCTTACAGAGAGAAGTAATTGAAATACAGAGAAGTAGAAGAAATGATGAGCTTCCGGTATTGACCGTATACGAAAAAGCCGTTGTCTTCAAGTATTCCGATGATGGATATGAGGCTCTAAATGAAGATTTCATTCTCAAATTGCATCCATCATATAATCTTAATTTCTCAAAATCATCTTACTTCCTTACTTTATTTCTATTAAATATTTCATAATCAGTATTCTACAACAAAGAGTAATAAATATTTCTATCCAACTTATTCTTACTTTGTTACTTCCGACATTATTTGGACCGGGGACGTGATAAGGCCCTGTTATTGTTCAAAAGCCATATTGAATTGACCAATAAATTCAATATGGCCATTTTATATCACCCCGATGGGGTTCTGTTTACTGAATGCCAGCTATTTGCTGCAAACATATGGCTCCGCTGGAGCCAGTTGCGATTTTGGTGTACGATTAGCAATCTCAAAATATCACGACATTCAATGGTTTTATTGAGGAAATTATTTAGGAATTATTCCCTACGGAGAATTCAACATAAAAATGACTGAAACATAGAATTGAAAATAACTTGCAATAATCTGAAACAGAACCTAAAATTTCAACCGCTTCGCGGTATCACCTCATAACAAAATTGATTTTCTTCTTACTTAAAAAATCAAGCCGCTTCCTTTTAGAAAGGAAACGGCTTAATCGAATTACATGATAAGAATCATGCAAACAACAAGAAAGAATCAATCAACCAGCTTGTGAAACAAGTATTAATCAATAAGTAATTTCTTTACAATTTTCTGATTATCAGAAGTAATTACTACAGAGGCAAAGCCTTTAGCAGCATTATTCAGTTCAACAAGCAAGCTGCTTTTGTTTGCAGGGATTGAGGAGTGGAAAATTTCTTTACCCGTTACATCATAAACAGAAACATTCTGTGACTGTAATGAAGCCGGTGCATTAATCTCAAATTTATTCTTGCAGGGATTCGGGAAAATGCTCACAACTGCCAGGTCTGAAACTTCCATAATTCCTGTTGTATTTTCAGGTACCGAATATTCTGTAACTCTCACTACGCCAGGCTTTCCTCGAGCAAAAGCGCCATAAAAAGTAATTGTTCCACATCCAACTGCAGGAGCTGTCCATGTAAAATTCCAAACCTTGTTTGAACTGGCATTCGATTGTGTAACATATTTGCCACTTCCAACCAATTTATTGGCTGTACCAGCGGTTAGGGTTCCCAATAATGCACCTGACATACTCTGAGGTGAAACCTCGAAACCATATAGTCCACTGCTTGTTGTAATACCACTGGTAGCAGTAATCTGGTAGGTTTGTCCGGGTACATAGCCTGAAGCAGGAATATTAGATGTAATCCATCCAACTACAGAAGAAGCTGTTCCACCGTGACATGAAGTACAATTGCTTCCGTCTCCCGGGGAACCTGTCATACCAGCCGGTGCTCCATTTGGATTATAAAAACCAGAATTAATTAATACTGTGCCGATTGCGACAACGCTGCCAACAAAAAAGAGTAACTTCCTTTTCATAATTTGCTAAATTTTAATTTTGTTTAGGTTAATAGGTATTGATTTGCGTACTAGACCATCCAATTAATTGAGGGTTGCCTCAGAAAATAAATAATTAATAATTGGCATGGCATTTGAATTGGTAAAAATCAGTGTTATCAACCTCAATTTCATACTTTCCAGGCAATTATTCAGTCTATTTGTATAATTTTACAACACAGTCGTTCAATAATTGGCTAAATTGGCTGAAATCGTCAATTTTATAAAAATTTAAACCTATTGTCCTTACGTTTACTAAAAAATATCATAGTTCTGGTTTTATCAATCCTGCTTGGATCTTGTGCAACAACAAGGCCTCCGGGACATGATGTGGTTCTTAAAAGGAATGCATTGGCCTTCGATATTCCAACGATCAGTTCATTTGATATTGAAGGGTTCATCCAACAAAAACCTTCAAAACGGCTATTACTTTCCTCAAACCTTAATGTCTGGCTTAATACCTATGCGAATAAAGGCAAAGAAAACGGATTTAAACTCTGGCTGAAACGGGCCGTTGTAGAGAAACCGGTTGTATTGGATACAAATCTTACGAATCAGGCCTGCCGGCAGATTAAATTGTATCTCAATAATATTGGATATTTTCATGGGAACGTTTTGAAAACCGTAAAGTATAAGGGAAAATATGCGAAGGTAAAATATAGTCTTATAACGGGGACTCCATACAGAATCAGGAAGATAGATTACCAGATTAGCGACACGAGCATCCGTAAAGTTCTACTGCATGAAATGCAAAACTCTTTGCTTAGTGAAGGAATGATTTATAGTGCATATACCCTTGATGAAGAGCGTAACAGGGTGACAACAGTTTTAAAAAACGAAGGATATTACAATTTTGCAAGAGAATATATTAACTTCAAAATTGACAGTAGCCTGAAGGACAACAAGATGGACATCCTGGTTAATCTGAACAATCCAAGAGTTACTTCAACTTCTCCACCCTTTGAATTAAAGGAACAGAAACATCTTTTATACAATGTTCGCAATGTAATAATATACACCGATTACGATCCCTTGCGGTCGAATAATCTTAAGCCCGATACACTTCGCTATATTTTTAAGGTTTCGCCTGATACAACAGGAACGACTTACACATTCATAAGTTATGGTAAGATCCCGGTAAAGCCATCAACAATACTTCATGCCTGTTTTATTACACCAAACAAGCAATATAATTTGAATGATGTAAATCAGACATACATCCGTCTTACTGATTTGCAGGTTTTCAGGTATGTTAATATTGATTTTAAAGAAATTTCTTCCACTAACACCATCTCAGTAGAGCGGAAGGAAGTTGATTGCGTTATTCAGCTGTCGAGAAATATGATCCAGAGCTTTTCTATGGGAATGGAAGGTACGAATACTGGTGGTGATTTCGGACTTTCTGCCAATCCCGGATATCAAAACAGAAATCTTTTCCATGGTTCCGAATTATTGAGCCTCAGGTTAAAAGGAGCGATGGAGAAACAGCATAGATTTGGCGACATCTATTTTGCAAACAATCCAAAGCTTTTTAACACCTACGAACTGGGCGTAAATGCCAGTCTTGTAATTCCCAAATTTTTAGTTCCGTTTGCGCCCGATCGGTTTTCAAAATATTTCAGGCCAAAATCGACGCTGAATGCCGGTTTTAATTACCTGGAAATGACCTCTTTCAAGCGTTATTTAACGGAGGTAACATTCGGTTACGACTGGAAAGACGGGAAATACAGCAGGCATGTTTTCAATCCATTGGAAATTAGTTCCATCAGTATTTTCACCGATTCTACTTTCAACGCCTACATAAACAGCCTTAACGACAAGCGGCTTCAGGAGCAGTATACCGACCATTTAATTATGGCATTGCGGTATAGTTTCATATATAACAATCAGCAAATCAATAAGAAATCTGATTTCATCTACCTGAAGAGCGATTTTGAATCAGCAGGAAATTTGTTAACTATTTCGAATAATCTTCTTGGTTCCACCAAGGACGAGAACGGCAATTATGGCATTTCGGGAATCCGATATTCACAATATGTTAAAACTAATGTTGACTTTCGGTATTACCATGCCCTCAGGAAATCTATGCTTGTTTTCAGAGCTGCTTCAGGCTTGGGAATTCCCTATGGAAATTCGGTAGCATTGCCCTTCGACAAAGGTTTTTATGCAGGAGGAGCAAATGGTATGCGTGGCTGGGCAATACGCTCGCTGGGGCCAGGATCTTTTAATTCGGATAATGTTTCCCTGCAGTCGGAAAGAATGGGTGACCTATTTATTGAATCGAATATTGAATACAGATTTCAGTTTTCACCCATTCTGAATGGCGGTTTATTCACAGACATGGGGAATATATGGATGCTCAGGAAGAATGATCAATATCCTGGAGGAGAATTCCGGGGCGATTCGTTTTACAAAGAAATTGCCATTGACGCCGGATTTGGTATCCGCTTCGACTTTAGCTTCTTTGTTTTACGAATTGATGGAGCTTTACCTGTTCGTAATCCTGCTTTGGACGAATCAATAAGATGGATAAAGATGAAGCAGGTTAGTCTGACGAATGTAATGTGGAACCTTGGTATAGGATATCCATTCTGATTGGAGGAACGTATGTTGGACCCATTGCGAATAGCAGGTTTATTGCAGAGACAGTTTCCATATGAACCCACACTGGGGCAGATTCAGTTAATCAGGAAACTGGCCGATTTTCTCACTAAAGAAGCTAATCGTCCGCTGTTTATTCTCCGGGGATATGCAGGTACCGGAAAGACTACAATTGTTAGTGCACTTGTTAAAATTCTACCCTATTTAAATCTTAAATCCGTTCTCCTTGCTCCTACCGGGCGGGCAGCTAAGGTTCTGGCTTCATACTCAGGCCGGCAAGCTTTTACGATTCATAAAAAAATTTACCGCCCTGTAACAACGGCCGATGGAGGTATCCATATGTCGCTGATGCAGAATTTGCACACCAATACCTTGTTTATAGTTGATGAAGCTTCAATGGTTCCCGACAGCAATGGTGCCTCTGAAGCAATTTTTTCAGGGCGGAATCTTCTGGAGGATCTTTTTAATTATGTGTATTCCGGAGAAAAATGCAGTTTGCTATTGTTAGGTGATGTAGCGCAATTGCCACCAGTAGGGATAAGCAACAGTCCGGCTCTTGACCCTAAGCATCTGAAAAACAGTTACCTTATGAATCCTGTAGGGTATGAACTCACCGAAGTAGTGCGTCAGGCAAGTGAGTCGGGAATTCTCGTTAATGCAACCAATATCCGTGAGATGATCAATAGTGGGAAATCTGACCCGCCTTTTTTCGACCTTGGAGGGTTTAAGGATATTGTAAAACTGAACGGGGCTGAACTGGAGGAACTGCTTCAGGATTTGTATTCCAAAGGAGGAAACGAAGAAAGCGTTGTTATCACCCGTTCGAATAAAAGGGCTAACCAGTTTAACCAGGGAATTCGCAACAGGGTACTTTTCAGGGAAGAAGAGATAGAAGCCGGTGATTACCTGATGGTTGTGCGGAATAATTATTTCTGGCTGCCTAAAGAATCTGCTGCTGGTTTCATAGCTAACGGCGATGTAATTGAGGTTCTTGCCATTAGAAAACGATTTGAAATGTATGGAATGCAATTTGCAAAGGCCTTTATCCGGATGGTGGATTATCCGGAGGAAAAAGAACTGGAAGTTTTATTGCTGATAAGCACACTGCACACTGAAACACCCTCTATGACGTGGGCAGAGAATCAGAAGTTCTTTAACGAGATCATGCAGGATTATATGGATTTGACCAACAAACGCAACCGCTTCGAGAAAGTTAAAAACAGCGAACACTACAATGCTTTGCAGGTAAAGTTTGCTTACGCTCTTACCTGCCATAAAACTCAGGGTGGCCAATGGGAAAATGTTATCGTCGACCAGGGCTATCTAACTGATGATATGATAGATACAGAATACCTCCGTTGGCTTTACACTGCAGTTACCAGGGCAACAAAGAAACTTTATCTGCTCAATTTTAAGGAAGAGTTTTACAGCTGATTTTAGAGCTTCAAGCCGTCGCTAATAAGTTTGGAAAACTCAGGATGGGTGGCTGCAAGTGTATTCAGGTGTTTTTCAACTTCCTTAAAAAGAGTTACTTGCGTATCGTCCTGATGTAGTATTTCAAGCAATTCCAGAATAATCAACCATTCATTCGGATACTCTGTTTTGATGGATTTCCATAGAGAATCGCATTTTGGAAAAGCGGAATTATTTTCACGGACATCCTTTACATTCTCGTACAGTAGATGCAATTTTCTGGCAGACTCGTTATGCTCTATTTTATGAGTTTTCTCAACAGGAGCAGGATAAACCAAGCCGAAGGATTCGGGATCAGCAGGACCACTGTAAGCAGAAACCAGCGATTCTCCCACAGCCATATCATAAATACCCCAGTCGGGCTGGAATAGGATCTCCTCCTTAAATGTAACTGTACAATCTGAAAATGAGATAATTATGTTCTTTCCTTCAAGCTGGTGAATCGTCTTAACATTTCCTTTAACACTTACTCCGGATTCAAATTGAAGATGAACAGTTTTTGATTTTTCTATTCCATTAAAATATAAATCACCTTCAGTCATAAATTCAAGTGGAATTGCAATATTCTTTAATTTGCCAAGAGGTGAGCCAAAACCATGAGAATGGTACTCACTGCCCTGACCAGGAATCATCATATTACTGTAACTCAACATAGTTGGTCCGGTAGTTTTTATATAAACAGGCTTTTTAGCAACTTCAATAAAGGAAGTAAATGTTCCTGATATCTGAACTCCTGAGGACAATTCGCAGGTGGCAGTGTTCCCTGACTTAATTGCCTTTGTAATTGCATCTGTCCCCCCTGTCCGAAGAGCCATTTTATCGGCAAAGGCTTCAAGAACATACATCAGATGAGAAAAATCGGGAGTAACAAATAGTTGAGGCTGTTTAGTTGTAATGTCAAAGCCAACATTCATGGCATCAAGAGTATAGGGTAGTTTTATTACCCCATTGTTTAATGCTGAATAACTCTCTCCAATTGAAGAAAGCAGGCCTGCACCATAGATTTTAGGTTCCTTAAGATCGCCAACGAGCCCGTATTCAACAGTCCACCAGTGTAAATTGCGGATTAATGCCATTTCCGAAGGGCTGCCCGTATTTTTTTCATGAAATGCGAGCTCTTCTTCAGCCTTCTGAATATCCTCTTTTGTGGAATAGGGATCAGCCTTCACAATGCTCAAATGACGGATAGCTTCATAAAGACTGTAATCCTGTTTGGAGGAAAACGCCTTGCATCCAAGTTCACCAAAGCGGACAAGGTAGGCAGCATATTCTTCATCGGCAATTATTGGAGCATGTCCGGCAGCTTCATGAATAATATCGGGTGCAGGAGTATATTCTACCTGGTCGATAGGACGGATATCCGCAGCAATAACCAGTACGTTATTTGCCTGGAACTCCATAAATGCTGAGGGCGGTATAAATCCATCCACAGCCACTGCAGCCCAGCCAATTTCTTTCAGAATTCTGTTCATCCCATACATATGAGGAATCCGGTCCATACTGATTCCAGTCCGTTTAAGCCCCTCTGTATAAGAACTATGCGCAACTTTACCCAGGTATTTCACATTTTGTTTCATTACATACCGCCAGATAGCATGGTCTTGAGCAGTGTATGAATTATAGGGCTGCTCAATTACAAGATTATGTAAATGTTTGGGCAGTTTATTCAGAATATCGTTGTTTTCCATGATGTTAGGATTCTTATTGTGCAAGCAAAAGGCAGAGGGCTTCATGCACCTTGCCCTGTTCAAGGAGATCTGCTGCAAACTGATGAATTTGTTTCTGCTTTTCTGGAGATTCTACAAGTTTTTCCAGAAATTCTTTAAGAAGAATAGTGTTTAATGAAATACTGATTTCTTCCTTGCCAGGTAATACTTCCACATTACCAAGCTTCCCCAGGTCGTTTCCAGTGAGATCCTTGCTTAACCTGATATGGTCAGGCAAACAATCGATACCAATTCCCATCCTTTCAAGAGGCTTCTGTACCTTGAAAATACCGTCACCAAAGGCTTTGCAGTAATAATCACCTCCCATCCTACCCACAAGTCTTGCTTTTTCCGGATCAATTATTCCCTTATTGTCGAGAATATTCTCATCCACATGGGTTAGTAATACCTCGCAGATAATAAGATTTGCAGAACCTCCTCCTTCACCGGTTTCTAGTACTTCTCTAACCTTACACTCAAATTGCACTGGCGATTCCTTCACTCTGAAAGGCCTTATCATCTCCGATTGAATTGGAGTAAAACCTGCCTTTTCAAATTCATTTATCCCTTTTCCATATTCTGTGCTGGCAAGGCTTACCTGTTGTACAATGTCAAAAGTAACAACATTGATAACTACTTCTGGTATCTCCTTGATATTCTGATAGGTATGCTTAGTCGTTGCATCCCTGTTCCTGCGGGCAGGCGAAAATATAAGGGTGGTCGGGTTAACTCCGAAAGCATTAAAAAAGCTGAATGGAGAAAGATTTGGTACTCCATTAGCGTCGATAGTACTCGCAAATGCTATCGGCCGCGGAGAAATAGCTCCCAATAACAATTGATGAAGTTTTAGCGACGAGATTTCCTTTGTATCGAAACGAAGCATAAATCAGGATTTAGCAGGTAAAATTGTAGTCGCACATTCTCCAAAGCCTATTCTGAGCCCATCTTTTACAGCAAAGGCTTTCATTATTATTGTATCCTTGTCGTCGATAAATGTTCGTGTTTTACCATCGTTCAGGACTAGAGGCTTTGAACCATTCCAGCAGATTTCCAGCATTGAACCAAATGAACCCGGCTCCGGCCCGCTGATTGTGCCTGACGCACACAGATCGCCAATATTCAGATTACATCCATTAACTGTATGATGAGCAAGCTGTTGCGAAATATTCCAGTACAAATATTTGTGATTGGATTCGCAAATCTCTTGTGGAACATCGCCTTCCGGCTGCAAGCATACTTCAAGTTTTATATCATAACTTTTGTCTCCTGAAAACTTCAGGTATGGAAGAACTTCCGTTTCCTGAACAGGTCCGGCTGTTTTAAAAGGCTGCAAAGCCTCCATTGTTACCACCCAGGGCGATACTACAGATCCGAAGTTTTTAGACAAAAAAGGACCCAAAGGAACGTACTCCCAGTTTTGAATATCTCTGGCGGAAAGATCATTAAAAATAAGCATTCCAAAGATGTGATTCTCAGCAACATCAACACTTACCGAATCCCCAAGGCTATTATTTTTACCAACAATAAATGCCATCTCCAGTTCAAAATCAAGTTTACGGGTAGGCGAAAAAATGGGCGAAGGAGCATCCGGGAATTTTATCTGCCCCTTTGGTCTGTGGATATTAGTTCCGGAAACCACTATAGATGAACTCCTTCCGTGATACCCCACAGGAATATGCTTCCAGTTTGGCAGCAAGGCATTCGCCGGATCTCTGAACATCATCCCCACATTGCTTGCATGCTCCATACTGGAGTAGAAATCAGTATAATCACCAATTCTAACCGGCAGATACATCACATTCTCTCCCAGAGGTGACAATATTTTAGAAGCAATTGCTTTGTTGTCCCTCAATTCAGGATTATCCTCGATAAAAAGTGTAATCAGTCTTTCCCTTACTGATGACCATACTTCACTTCCAAGAGCGATATAATCGTTAAGAGCCTGTTTATCAAATGATTCGAGCACTTTAGCATCAAGATTTTGAAAATAGCCTTCACTTGCCAATACCGACAAATCAATTACGGTGTCACCAATGCGTGTACATACTTTTGGTTGACAAGAAGCTTTGGCGGCTATTCCAAATGGAATATTTTGCAAGGGGAAATCACTTTCCTGAGGTACTGAAATCCAGGAGTTTAGTGTTTTATCTGTTGAGGTATGTAACATTTGGTCGTATTTTCGCTTGTGTTAATTTGTCAATTTTCAGACAACATTTCTTGATTACCGTGGCTTACAATGTTCCCCTTAATCCCTGTTCCAACTCAATGGATTCAAATAAAGCCTTAAAATTGCCTTTCCCAAACGATTTTGCACCCTTGCGCTGGATAATTTCAAAGAAAACAGTTGGCCTGTCCTCAACAGGTTTAGAGAATAGTTGCAATAGGTAACCCTCATCATCCCTGTCGATGAGTATTCTCAGATTTTTCAGGATATTTAGGTCTTCTTCAATAATTCCAACACGATCGGTTACAGTATCGTAATAGGAATCGGGAACATGAAGGAACTCAACACCACGGCTTTTAAGTTCATTAATTGTGGTAACGATATTATCCGTTGCCAATGCAACATGCTGGCAACCAGAACCATGATAAAAATCGATATACTCCTCTATTTGGGATTTCATGCGACCTTTCGCAGGCTCGTTAATCGGGAATTTGATGTAACCATTGCCACTGCTCATCACTTTCGACATAAGTGCTGTGTATTCCGTTGAAATGTCCTTATCATCGAATGAAATGATGTTGTGAAATCCCATTACATCAGAATAAAAATCGACCCAGGTATTCATTTGTCCCCAATCCACATTGCCAACCATATGATCAACATAGCGCAAACCTGTGTCTTTCGGACGATATGAAGGTTCCCACTTTTTGAAACCTGGCAGGAATGGTCCATTGTAGTTTTTTCTTTCGATAAAAATGTGAACAGTTTCACCATACGTATGAATCCCGGAACGGACGATTTCGCCGAATTCATCTTTTTCCACAACTGGCTCCAGATAAGGCTTCGCCCCTCTTTTAACGGTTTCTTCAAAGGATTTCCGCGCATCATCAACCCATAAGGCAATAACCTTTATACCATCACCATGTTGTTTCTGATGCTCAGCAATATCAGAATCCGGAACCAGGGAAGTAGTCAGCACAAAACGGATTTTATCCTGCTGGAGTACATACGAAGTGCGGTCTTTAAGTCCTGTTTCAAGTCCTGCATAAGCCAGTGGCTGAAATCCGAAGGCAGTTTGATAGTAATGGGCAGCCTGTTTGGCATTTCCCACATAAAATTCAACGTAATCGGTACCGTTTATCGGTAAAAAATCTTTTTCACTCATTTTGTAAATAATTTAATATCAGTATTTTAAATTTCGAAAAGCTTATTAATGGAATTGACTGAGGGCATGAATATCATTATGCCAGCGGGTGTAACCATGATTTGTAATATTCGGGATCTTCAATCTGCATTGCGTCTTTGGTGAGCATCAGCGGATTGAAGGTATCGACCATAACGGCAAGTTCTTTAGTTTCTTTGGCACCCAGGCTGCGCTCCACAGCACCAGGATGTGGTCCATGCACCAGCCCAATCGGATGAAGTGTAATCTGTCCTTGCTGTACATTATTCCTGCTCATGAAATCCCCATCAACATAATACAGAACCTCATCCGAATCAACATTGCTGTGGTTGTATGGAACGGGAATAGAATCCGGATGATAGTCGTAAAGCCTTGGTACAAAAGCACACATCACAAAATTCTGAGCCTCAAAGGTTTGATGCACAGGAGGTGGCTGATGAATCCTGCCGGTAATTGGTTCGAAATCGTGAATAGACAAGGCATAGGGAAAATGATAACCATCCCAGCCAATAACATCGAAAGGATGCGTAGCAAAATGATACGGCCAGATCTGATCATTGGCTTTTACCATAACCAGGAAATCACCCTTTTCATCATGGGTTTCCAGGTTAGAAGGTTTACGGATATCGCGTTCACAGAAAGGTGATGTTTCATTTAATTGTCCTGCCCGGTTTAAATATCTCTTTGGAAACCGCAGAAAGCCAAAGGATTCTACGATAAACAACCTGTTTTCTTCTGTATTAAACAACAGCTGATAGGTTACACCTTTCGGAATAACCAGGTGATCGCCATAGGTGAAATCGAGCTTACCATACATTGTTTTTAAAGTTCCGGAACCTTTGTGTATGAAAATCAGTTCAGTAGCCGATGAATTCCGGTAGAAATATGTGTTCATTGAAGCAGTAGGAGAAGCAAGGCTGATGTAAACATCCTTGTTGGCCATAACGATCTTACGGCTTTTCAGATAATCGGCTTCCGGTTTCACGCTAAAACCCTGAAAGCTTCTGTTTTGGGTATTCTTTTCAATAGAGATTTCTGGCGCTACTGAATAGGGCTCATCCACTTTGCTTACCATTGTAGGAGGATACAGATGATACGTAAGGGAATACAAATCGTTAAAGCCTTCAGTCGACACCAATTGCTCCGCATAAAGACCACCTTCGGGATTGCGAAATTGGACATGCCGCTTTAAAGGAAATTGTCCAAGTTTGTGATAATGTGGCATATATATATTAGAATTAGTCTAAATAAAATAAGGTTACAAAGTTAGAACTTTATTAATTTAAATCAATAATTTCCCTTTCAATTCTAATCGGTCAAATCGTAAAAAATTGACTTTTTTTTTGGAAAGCCCCAATTGAAATTTAATTGAAGGCATTTGATGCTATGGATTTAAGGAAAGGAGTCAGCATAAAAAACTCGACAGAACTGTTTAAAAGAAGTTGTCCTGCCGTAGAATTTCCGGTATTCACCGATAAAGAGCATTCACTGGTCGAAATCAGTTGGCACAGCGGTGAAAGTGGTTGTTACTTTGCTTCATCAAATTAAACAACGCATTCGTAACACAATCAAAAAAAACCAAATCATGAAAACACTTAGACAAATCACAGGAATCCTTTTCTTCAGCTTTATTTTTTCAGGTTTACCAGGAATCAATACTTCAGCATCCGCAGCAAATACCGGAGAAACCACAATTTCACAAATGAAAGCAGGTGCAACAATCAATATGATGATTGAAAACCCTACATTTTGGGTTGATTTTCTAAATGATAACCCAAGCTCTGATTCTTCAGCTGCTCAGAATAACTTTACAGACGACATGATCTCTACTCCGGATTTCTGGCTGAACCAGATCAACCAAAGTATTGAAACTGAAAACAATCCTTCAGCACAAATGGAAAACGATCCTTACTACTGGATTCACTTTATTAATGAAACCGAATCATCTATCTAACAACTCATTTCTCCTCCATTCTTTTTCTTTGCCAGAATATCAAATGCCCCTTTTATCACGATCTTTGAATTCCTTGTATCGAAACCCTGCGGAAGCATCACTCCAATAAAGCCATTAACAGAAATTCCCTTCTTCACTTCCACCATTAAAAAGTCGTTCACTGTTTTATTGTTCTCACTTCGCTTTCCCTTTGATACAAAAATGTAATCCTTGCTGTCGAATGTTACCACTGCATCGGCAGGTAAAGAAGTAACAGACTCATTTCCGGTTTCAATAAGACCGTTAATAAACATCCCCGGGAGCAAACTCTTATTCGTCGCTTCAATTTTTCCATAAACTCTGATTGTTTTATCTTCGTTTACAGCCATCCCGGTTTGATTTATAACTGCAGTTAGTTCATTATCCGGCATATCAGGCAAACTAAAGCGTATCTGCTGACCGATGCTTACCTTAACTGCATCTTTTTCAAAAATAACAAGCTCCACAGCAATGTCGTTTCGTCCTATTAATTCGAACATCACGTCGGTTGGGTTCACATATTTACCGGGGTTTACATTTACTGTTCGTACAAAGCCATCAAGTGGAGAAACAACAGTTGCAGCACGACTAATATTTTCCGCAGTTAATTTGGAAGTGTTAATTCCGGCCATAAGCAGTTTCTGTTCCAGCCCGTTCACTTTAGCCTTAAGTCCCTGGTAATCAGACTGAACCTGCTGCATAGTTTTCGATGTCCCGGCATTTCCAGTAAGCAATTCCTTCTGCCTTTTTAAATCGGATTCTACAAATTCGAGCTTACTTTTCGATTCAAGGTAATCCTGCTGAATTTCAATAAACACTGTATTCTCGATAGTTGCAATTACCTGGCCCTTGCTCACAAGGCTACCCTGTACGAGATTCATTGTTTTGATATACCCCCCGAGAGGAGCACACATTGAAACCACAGACTGAGGTGGAACTGTAATCTGTCCGCCTGCTTTTATTACACTTCCAATTACCCGCATTTCGACCATGCCCAACTGAATATTGGACATACGATACTGATCTTCAGTCATTTCAACTATATTCTCCGGAAGCACTTCGTGCTCTTCTGCTTTTTCTTTTTTTGAACAACTTGTAAGGATTGTTATCAGGGCAATTCCGGCTATTTGAATTATCTTTTTCATCTTTTTAATGATTTTGAATTTATTGTCTGATCATGGGAATTTCCGCTTATTTCGCGGATATTTTTTCAAGCTCAATATTGATATACTGCTGTTTTTCAAGTAATCCGAGATAAGATTCCCGGATGCTGAGGGCACGCTCAACATGATGAACGTAGTCCGCAAAATCGATTTCCCCGGTTTTATACATCAGTGTTGCCTGCCTGATAATTGCTTCTGCCTGTGGTAAGGCTTTTTGCTCGAAGGTTTTAAGACTTGCCGCATTCGTATTTAGTTGCAGATTTAATTCCCTGATTTGCTGATTAAGAGCACTTTCAGCGATATAAAAATCGTTTCTGCTGATTGTTTCTTTCATCCTCGAAGCTTTGATTCTCGATAGCTGCGGTCCAAACCATATTGGGATGGAGATACCCGCCTGAATACCAGTAAATCTGTCGCTGCCACTGAAAAAAGTGGGTGAACCATTCACATCCTGAAAACCCACTATTGATTGGCTGAAATAGCCGATACTGAAATCCGGCCAGAGTTTGGCCTTCTCAAACTGCTTCTCATAGCGGGATAACTCCGATTTTTGCATGTAGAGCGAGAGTACTGAACGTTGCTGATTACCAGCAATATCCGGAATTATTTTTGCTTCCGCTTTTCGGAGAACAGTATCAGAAATTGCTGATGGCCCTTGCACATTCAAAATTATTGCCAACCGATTCTGTCCGTTAAGGAGATCTGCCCTAAGCTGATCAAGCTGCCGCCTGTTTTCCATTAACTGAACCTCCGCAGAATTTTGCTCAAGATTATTTGCCTCCCCGGTTTTCACCCTCAAACTAACAGCATCAAAAAGTTTACGATACAAACTATCGCGGTATTCCAGCAATGTTTTTTTGGTGTAAAGTAACTGTAATCCAACATATTGCATCTTAACTTCAGCCAGAATATCCTGCTCACTCAGCACATATTCGAGACTTGCTCGTTTAGTTTCTGCCTTAAGCAATTTCGACTGAGAAATATATTGACCGGGAAATGCAAAGGACTGTGTGATGTTGAAACTATTATCCTTTCGGAGCGAATTGAACTGGCCATATTCAAAAGCGATATCTGTTTTACTGAGATCCCAGGCAGTTCCCTGCAGCTTTTTCTGCATTTCAATCTTCAGGGCTTCGTTTGCAAGGCTTCTGTTCTGAGCTTTTGCAAGGGCAAGCGCTTCCTCAAGGCTATACTTTCCTGCTGTTTTCTGAGCCTTAAGCTGAACAGGATTATTCATCATGAAAAAACCAAGTAACACTAAAATTACAGCAGCTGGCATTGTAAAAGGTGTTTTCCTTTTCCTGTTGAAAAGAATATAAAGCACTGGCAATACAATCAGGGTAAGTAAGGTTGATGAAAGCAAACCACCGATAACAACAGTAGCCAGCGGTTTTTGAACTTCAGCTCCAGCTGAGGATGATAATGCCATTGGCAAAAATCCGAAAGAAGCTACCAGGGCAGTCATGATGACCGGCCGCAACCGATTTTTAAGTCCCTTTCGCACACGATCCTCAATGTCAGCAATCCCATCTTCCTTTTCAAGCCTGTTAAATTCTGCAATAAGCACAATGCCATTGAGAACAGCGACACCAAAAAGTGCGATAAATCCAATCCCAGCTGAAATGCTGAAATTCATATCCCTTGCCAGCAATGCGAAAATGCCTCCGACTGCAGCAAAGGGAACGGCAGAGAACACAAGAAATGTCTGACGCAGCGAATGAAATGTAAAGAACAGTAGCACAAAAATCAGAAGCAAAGCAACCGGAACAGCAATCGCCAGGCGATTGCGTGCGTGAACAAGGTTTTCGAACTGTCCGCCGTAAGTAACATAATAGCCAGCCGGCAGTTTTAACCTGGTATCCAGCTTTTGGCGTACTTCCGTAATTACGCTCTGAACATCCCTGCCTCTGACATTAAACCCCACATTAATCCTTCGTTTGGCACTTTCTCTGGAAATTTGCGCAACACCGCTGCGGATTTCAACATTTGCAAGTTGTTCAAGCGGTATTTGTCCGCCATTCGCAAGCGGTATATAAAGGTTCTTCACAAACTCCAGGTCCTGACGGTAATCCTTATCAAACCTCACAACCAGGTCGAAACGTCTTTCCTGGTCATACACTACACCAGCATTATTTCCTGCAAACGCAGTTTTTAAAATCAGGTTAACGTCCGACACATTCAAGCCATACCTGGCCAGCAAATCGCGTTTATAGGTAACCTGTACCTGCCCCGACCCTGTGACTTTCTCCACATTTATATCCATCACACCTTCAATTGGCTGAATCAGTTTGTCTGCTTCAGCAGCTTTATCGGCCAGTATTTCAAGGTTGTCGCCAAAGATTTTTATAGCTACATCCTGCTTGCTTCCGGTCATTAATTCATTAAAACGCATCTGAATGGGTTGTTGCAGTTCGAAAACTACCCCTGGTAATACCGACAATTCCTTTTCCATCTTTTCCATCATCTCTTCCCGGGATGAAGCGCTTGTCCATTCACTCTTTGGCTTCATAACAATAATATAATCACCAGTTTCCATCGGGGTAGGATCGGTTGGAATTTCGCCGGCACCTATTTTGCAGATGGCGTGTTCAACCTCAGGGAATTTTGTCATCAGTATTTTATTGGCTTTCTCCACCGATTCTATGGTGTTTGTGAGCGAGCCACCCTGCAATGTCATAATACTGGAAGCAAGGTCGCCCTCTTCAAGCGTTGGAATAAATTCCCCTCCTAACTTGCTGAATACAAATGCACTGGCAACTACAAGACCAATCGAAACCCAAAGTACCAACATCTTTCTTGCAAGAGCAAACTCTATAAACGGCTGGAATATTCTGCTGATAAATTCCATGATCTTATCTGAAAGGCTATAGCGTTTAATGTTTTTCCTTCGTAAAACCAAGGCCGAAATTGCCGGCACATATGTTAAGGAGAGTATCAAAGCGCCGAGTATTGCAAAACTCACTGTTTGCGCCATAGGTCTGAACATTTTTCCTTCAATACCGATTAATGCAAGAATTGGCAGGTAAACGATAAGGATGATGATCTGTCCGAAAGTTGCTGAGCCCATCATCCGGCCGGCGGCGCTGTAGACTTCTTCATCCATCTGCACTACACCAAGTTTGTTGGCACATTGCTTACCCCTGCCCTTATTAAGCCGGTGGACTACATTTTCGACGATGATAACCGCACCATCTACAATCAGTCCGAAATCAATGGCACCCAGACTCATAAGGTTTCCGCTGACTCCAAAAAGATTCATCAGCGAAATTGCAAAGAGCATGGATAAAGGGATAACCGAGGCCACGATAAGTCCGGCCCTTAGGTTTCCCAGCATCAATACAAGAATAAAGATTACAATTAATCCACCCTCAATTAAATTCTTAGAAACTGTTCCCAAAGCCCTGCTAACCAAATCTGTACGGTCGAGGAAAGGGTCAAGATAAACACCTTCCGGCAGGGATTTCTGCACAATTTCGATGCGTTCTTTCACATTTTTTACTACTTCTGAGGCATTTCCGCCCTTCAGCATCATCACCACACCACCTACTGCTTCTCCGGAGGTATCCGCCACAAAGGCTCCGTAGCGGGGAGCATGGCCAAACTGCACCGTGGCAACATCGCGGATCAGCACCGGCATTCCGTCGGGGGTTGATTTTACAACAATTGCATTAATATCTTCAAAAGAATTTACAAGTCCCAGTCCCCGGATAAAATAGGCATTCGGCTTTTTATCGATATACGAACTGCCGGTATTCTGATTATTGGAAGCCAGTGCAGAAAAAATATCATTGAGGGTTATATTCATCCCACGCAATCTTGCAGGATTAACAGCCACTTCATATTCCTTCAGAAAGCCTCCATAACTGTTTACATCGGCTACTCCAGGAGTTCCAAGTATTTCGCGCCTTACAATCCAATCCTGGACCTCGCGCAAAGCCATTGCGTCGTATTTCTTCTCAAATCCGGGTTTTGTGCGCAATATGTACTGATAAATTTCACCGAGTCCAGTAGAAACAGGAGCAAGTGAAATCTGCGCAAGTCCAGCCGGAATTTGCTCCTCAGCTTCTTTGAGTCGCTCGGTGATCAGCTGCCTGGCTTTATACACCTCAACATTGTCTTTGAAAACGACAGTTACTACCGAAAGTCCAAGCCTTGAAATTGACCTTAACTCAATGATATCCGGCACATTCGACACAGCCACTTCAATTGGGGCCGTAATAAATTGTTCAACTTCATTTCCAGCAAGTGTTGGTGAGAGAGAAATGATTTGAACCTGGTTATTCGTAATGTCGGGTACTGCATCCACAGGCAATTGGGTGAGGGAGTATGTTCCCCAGCCAATAAGTGCCAATATAAAAAGCCCCACAATCAGCTTGTTTTTTATGCTGAAATAGATGATTTTATCTATCATATAGAATAATAATGAATTATTAAAACAGATAACTGAATCAAAGCCGGTAATGGCTAATGAATATAAAGCGCAGACGAGGATTCGTCCTGCACCATCAGAATGAGCAGTTTACTGTTTTGGCGGTTCCCAAACCTTGCAGGGGATTGCATCCGTAATCTGAAACGAAGTTACCGAATTGAGAATGGTAGGAATAGTATTGAATAGCACCGGCATGGGGCTATATTCAGTCAGCACCTGTACCTGACAGCAATTGCAGACACAAAAAGGAGAGCATCCTTTACACTCATCTGAATGATGATCTTTATCAGGGTGGCTGGAGTTCTGTTCGGTTTTCGTTGTATGATCTCCGGCTCCGCAAACGTCCTCACAAGGATAAACGAATAGGGAAAAGATATACATGCTAAGGATTACCGACAGCCATTTCATACTACAAATATATTCCTTTTCCCGTTCACCGCCAAATTTCCGGCGTTTACCGAGTGATGTCCATGCTTTAGTCGATTTCAGATTTCTATGCTGTAACATTGACGTAATTTTGTCGTCATAAACAATGTAACAAAACACGAACAACATTTTTAAAACCGAAAATAAAATGAAAACAGCAAATAACTCCGCAAAAAGAATTCTTCAGATCGCCATGGTAGCAATCCTGATTTCTGTATTTAATTTCAGTAGTATCGCAACAACTCATGCAGAATCCACAGTTACAAACGACAGAACCTCTGCTTTAACAGTGGAGCAGACTACAACAGTTACAAATCAGATGCTTGCCAACCCAACATTCTGGCCGGATTTTCTGAAAGAAACCGAAGATACAGGAAGCCAAACACCGGCATCAACCCTGGAAAACATGGTAAACGACAGTCTTTACTGGCAGAATCAGATTAAACAGTTTATCCAGGCAGAAAACGATACGCTTACAAATTTATAAACCTGTGCACCCAAGCCTTAAATAAGGCATCCATATATATACACTTGATTAGATTAAAAAGAGAGGGCATCCCATAGGGGGTATCCTCTCTTTTGATTTACAAAAATGTTTGACTATAAATAAAATCCCTTATTTAACAGATGTTCTAAACGGTAGAATTTCACTATTTTTGCACACTAATTCAAAAAACACTAATGCAAATGAAGCGAATACTTGACTTTCTTTTCTCTACCCGCGTCACTCTGGTTCTCCTTGTGATATTTGCTGCTGCGCTGGGCGTTGCAACATTTATTGAAGAAAAATATGACACGATAACCTCTAAAATCCTTGTATACCATGCTCGCTGGTTTGAAATCCTGCTTGTGCTGATGGCAATTAATTTTATAGGGAATATTTCAAAATACAAGTTGATGAGCCGTAAAAAATGGACCGGATTTAGCTTTCATGCTGCCTTTCTGCTTCTGATAATCGGCGCAGGAATTACGCGGTATATCGGGTTTGAAGGCAATATCCATATCCGCGAAGGCGAATCATCAAACATTATGTTTAGTTCTGATCCTTATCTTATTGTATCAGCCGAAACCGATAAACACACTATTACCTACGAAGAGAAAATGCAGCTTAGTGCCTACATCAACAATAATTTCCATGTAAAACTAAATCCTGAAGACAAAGGGCAGATTGATGTACGGTATAAAAATTTCATCAAAAATGCAGTTGAAAAAGTTGTCGAAAATGTGAATGGAGGCTCAAATTATCTTGAATTGGTGTATGCTGTTGATAACGACCAGCATCTGCTATGGATAAAAGAGGGTGAAACAGCCAATGTTGGAAATCTCCAGTTTTCTTACAACAGCAATTCAAATCCAAATGCTATTCAGATCAGCTATAAGGACGGGAAATTTATCCTGGTTTCTCCGGTTCAGTTGCTCCAGATGGAAATGTCGGGAGCTGTAACTGATACAGTGCAGGTTAATGAAGCGGTTGAAATGGATGGAAAACGGATATTTAACACCCAGGGCGTCTCATTTCTTTATAAGAGAACATATTCCAATGCTAAAAAACAACTTGTTACCGGAAATGATGAAGATCATGGATCACCTGCGCTTATTGTGGATGTTGAACATGCCGGAAAATCAGAAGAAGTTACTATTTTCGGAGGTTCAGGATACAAGGCTAACTTTAAAGAAGTAACTATTGATGGAGTGAAAGTAAAAATCGCCTATGGTGACAAAGAAATACAATTGCCCTTTGCACTTCATCTCGATGATTTTATTCTCGACCGCTATGCCGGTTCTATGAGCCCATCTTCCTATGCCAGCGAAGTAACGCTTATTGATGCTGAAAATAATGTTAAAGAAAAACACAGGGTATTTATGAATAATGTGCTCGATTACAAAGGATACCGCTTCTTTCAGTCTTCATATGATATGGATGAAAAAGGGACAATTTTATCCGTTAACCATGATTTCTGGGGAACCTGGATTTCGTATCTCGGTTATATAATGCTTGGCGTTGGCTTTACACTTACCTTATTCAACAAACATTCACGTTTCCGTGCTTTAAGTGGGTTTATCAGAGATCTTAGAGTAAAAAGAAAGGCTATTGCCACTGCAATTGTGCTACTTATGGGAATAGGCAGCTCTCTGTTTGCACAAAATAGCGTTAAACCTGCGGTAAGCCCTGAGCATTCCGAAAAGTTTGGTCATTTGCTGGTTCAAACCTTCGATGGCAGGTTTGAGCCTGTTCAAACGATGGCTTTTGATGTATTGCATAAGATTTCAAGGAAAGACCATTTTGAAATTCCCGGAAAAGGTTCGATGGATGGAGTTCAGGTAGTTATGGATATGCTTATGGATGGTGAATTCTGGAAACAGCAGAAAATCATTTATATTAAAGAAAAAGGTGTAGCTGATGTTCTCGGAATTACCGGAAAATATGCCTCCATCCTCGATTTTTATGATCAGAATTCAAATTACCGGCTGACACAATATTCCGAAACATCCTTCAGAAAAAAACAATCCGAGCAGAATGCTTTCGACAAGGAGATCATTAAACTTGATGAAAGAGTAAATGTTTTCATGACTGTTTTGAACGGAAGCCTTTTAAAGATTTTTCCGCTGAAAGATTCACCAAACCATCGCTGGATCAGCCCGGTTGATACCTTGGCTTATACCCCATTAACAGGTGATATCGCTGTTTTCCAGAATGAGTTGCAGCTGCAGGAAATGACTTACAGCAATATCCTCAGACAATATTTTTCGGCAGTAACCGAAGCCACAAGATCAGGTGATTACACCAATTGTGACAAAATCCTGGGAATTATGGAAGCAGTTCAACGGCAATATACACCAGCAGAACTTCTGCCTTCACCAAAAATGGTTTCTCTTGAAAATTTTTACAATAAAGCACAGATTTTCATAAAGTTAAGAAACTGGTACGCTATTCTGAGTCTAATTATGCTCACGCTGGCCTTTACAGAAAATCTGAAAAGCGGTAAAAGTAAGATTCTTGATATTGTTCAGAATGTGTTTATTGCTTTATTGGGATTAGCATTTATTTATCACACCTTTGGCATGGGACTTCGCTGGTATCTTTCAAGTCATGCTCCCTGGAGCAACGGCTACGAAGCGCTGCTGCTCATGGCCTGGGGCAGTTTGCTGGCTGGGTTCTCCTTTATGCGGTATTCAAAAATAACGCTGGCGGCTACAGTACTGCTTGCTGCATCAATGTTAATGACGGCAAGTCACAGCAGTTACGATCCACAGCTTACGAATCTGCAACCCGTTCTAAAATCGTACTGGCTGATTATCCACGTAGCTGTAATTACAATCAGTTACGGTTTCCTCGGTTTGGGTTTTGTATTAGGAATTATTACGATGTTTATTTCCATATTTAAAACTTCAAAAAACAAGGCAAAACTCAACCTGATCGGACAGGAACTTACTTACATTAACGAAATGAACCTTACCATAGGTCTATTCCTGGCTACGCTGGGCACATTCCTTGGGGGTGTTTGGGCAAATGAATCCTGGGGGCGCTATTGGGGCTGGGATGCAAAAGAAACCTGGGCTTTGGTAATCGTTATTGCCTACGCCTTTATTCTTCACTTCAGGCTGGTACCTAAGCTTAAATCTGCCTTCATTTTCAATGTTGGTTCTATCATAGGATTTGGCAGTGTTTTAATGACCTTTATCGGTGTTAACTACTACCTGTCGAAAGGCTTACACAGTTATGCTGCCGACGATAATAAGGTATTCCCGCTTTGGGCATGGGGAATGATCCTTGGTATTATTATCCTGATAATTATTGCTGGAATCCGGGAAAACGCTATAAAAAAGATAAAGGAAACAGAAGAGATAAATCCTTAAGCATTGAGGATATCCGCTCCTGTTATCCTTTAACGATACGAACCCTGTCTGGATTTGAAATCCTGACGGGGTTCGCTGTTTTTATTTGCCTGTGTTATGAATACCTGATTTACTTGATCAGAACTATTTTCTGACTCATATACGTTTTCTTGTTCGAATTTACTGAAAGCATATACACTCCATTTTCAAGAGAAGAGAGGTCGATTGATTTTACCACAAGGTTCACAATGATTTACCACAAGGTTCACAATGATTTACACAAGGTTCGTAAAATACCGTGATGACGCTTTTCACTCCGTTTTTAAAGGAAACTTTTTCGTTGTTCAACTTGTGATCTTTGTGGTATTCTTTGTGTTCTTTGTGGTTATTTCCAGATGATTTTACCACAAGGTTCACAATGATTTACACAAGGATCACAAAGATTTACACAAGGTTCACAAAATACCGTGATGACGCTTTTCACTCCGTTTTTAAAGGAAACGATTTCGCTATTCAACTTGTGATCTTTATTGTTTGAAATAATCAATATAAGAAACATATAATAAAAGTGTCTGAGAATTGTATTTCAGATATTAATCAATCCCGAAATTTTTCATATCATACAAAAGGCAAAGCCTGGGACTGAAAGCGAATGGTACAACGAAATATTCAGTTTTAAGCCCTGCTAAACACAAAACAGAGAACCCCTTCTGCTCAAATTTAACTCCAGCCTGGTATTCCTGAAACAGGCCAAAGTGGTTAATATCTATAGAAAATGAATAATACGGACTGAATTTCCGACCAGATTCTGAGTAAATAAAGCTCAAGGGTATTGATTCCAGCATATCGGCTTCATATACATATCCAATTCCCATGTAATAATTCTCATTTCGTTGTGGCTGGTTAAAAACAATACTACCTCCGATTGAAGGATAAATGCGCCCTTTTTTATCTTCATAAACGTTTTTGAAGAAAATATTCGAGCCTGGCGAAATATTAAGTTTAACGGAGAATGGGATCTTCTTTTCATAGATAATACATTGATGATCCGTACAAACCATTCTATGGTATTTCTCAGCAAGTTCAATCAGATTTCTATGGTCAGGCTTCTTAAAACCTTCTATTTCATACTTCAGAGCAGGACAATCTGCTGTGTAATACTCTAATAATCCGATAGTTCTTTTGGACTCATAGGCATACATGCTCCCATCCACAGTAATAACCTTATTAACATATTCCAGCTCCCGGATTGGAACCGAATCCTTGCTCAGTAAATAGTGATTTTCGCCATCTTTATCCTGGTAGAAAAACACATTTAACTGACCATTAACGAGAAACTCAAGAAAAATCGAGCCTTTTTCCAACTGCCTGGAAATATAATATTTCCCATTTGTAAAACGATAAGCCTTCAGCTGATCAGGCAAGTAAGTATGAACAGAATCAGCAGTTTTGTTTTTAAACCTGCATTCTATTGAATTCTGATAGTAATTTACATTGTCGATTTGTCCTTTAACTGTATCCCCTTCAGGAAGAATAATATATCCTTCCCGGAATCCAGTTTGGGCAGTCAAAAGGGAGGAAAATAATAAACATGGAATTACAAAACTCCAATAATATTTCATAACGCAATAATTAGCTGCTAAACTAGCGCTTGTAAACTTTCAGCTCATGGCATCCGGTTTGGCAGGAACCGCCATTATCCTGCTCCATAAAGTTCATCTTCATCTGCCAGTCACCAAATTTGGTTTGCTCGTTAATCAGATGGTTATTGTTTGAAGCATGGATTTCGTGGCATACAATACAACCTCTTCCTTTTGCATTATTCACGTGTATAAAATGCAGGTTCTTGTCTCCATTCCTGAAACTGGTTGCTGTAGTGGTTTTCTGAGCCAACATCAGCTGGCTGTCATGACAGGTAAAGCAAAGAGCAAAACTATCCTGTACAGCAGGCAGATAGAAATTATCCGCAAACTTTGCAACAAGAAGGTTTGAGTTCTCAGAGAAATGCGGATTGTGACATCCGGTACATCCCTTAGAAGCTATTGCACCATGCACATACTTGCTTTTCTGAAGCAGTTGCTTCATATTCACCAAGGATCTGTTGCCCGTCCGGATAGACTTACTATGACATTTCAGACAGGTGGATTTCTGATCTGCCAGCAAGAGTTTCTCTGCTGCAGAAGCATGTGGCGAGTGACAATTGATGCAGGATTTCGCATCTTTCAAAGGGCCGTGAACATTGGCTGGTTTCTGCATTGGTTCTTCAAAATCATCATGACATCCGACACATAATTCAGCAACACCCTTTGTAAGTAATTTAGCCTCATCCGATGCATGTGGTGAGTGGCAAATCGTACATTTATTCTTAAACGGAGGATGAACATCGGCCATGGCAAGCTGTTCTTTTGCCTTTTGGTGACATGTAACGCATAAAACCGGTGTTTCACCTTTTACAAGATTCTTATTATCAGAGAAATGCGGATCATGACATTCCTGACATTTACCATTTTTTACTGGAGAATGGATATTCTTTTTATCCTTTATCTTCAAATCATGGCAAGTGTAACACGCTTCGGAAATGGATGCAAATTTAATCAGCGAATCATTCGCAGCAGCATGAGGCGAATGGCAATTTGAACACAACTTGCCTTCCTTCAAAGCTTTATGAGGAAATGGAGCTTTCTCTACACTTTCCTGCAAGTCGTCGTGACAACCATAGCAAAGATCCGGCAACTTCGAAGTAAGCATATGCTCTTCTTTGGAACCGTGAGGTTTATGACAAATACCGCATTTATTGGCGAATGGAGGGTGAACACTTTTCAAAGCCATTTCTTCCTTTTTCTGTGTATGACATTTAAAGCAAAGATCTTGTCCTGCAAGCTTTACTAGCTTAGCATTGTCGGATTGATGAGGATCGTGACACTCGTTGCACTTCCCTCCCGCCACAGGGCTGTGCTGACTCTTATTCTCAGCAATCTCAAGATCATCATGACATTCGAGGCAGGTGGTGCCAACAGGGTTCTCTTTAAGGAGGAAGCTGTTATCAGAACTATGCACAAGATGGCAAAGCATACACTTACCATTATTAACAGGCGAATGAATATTTTTTTTCGTGTTCAGCGGAGTATGGCAGCTGTAGCAAAGATCCGGCATTTCCTTTGCCAGGCTAAAGCCTTTCTCATCAGAAACAGGATGTTCTTTTCCGTTGCTTTTATGACAAGCATCACAGCCCTGGGTTACAGGTGTATGTTTATTTTTTCCGGCAGTAACTGCAGAATGGCAATCAATGCACTTTTTATCCTCGGCTGTCTGCTTCACCTGGAATGGAAAGGTGAATGCAAATACAGGAAATAACAAAATAAATAAATACCTTTTCATAATTTCATTTATTAAAACCGCCTGGCAAAGCGGAAAAATACGCCTC
Source organism: uncultured Bacteroidales bacterium (assembly GCA_903923925.1). Classification (GTDB taxonomy): domain Bacteria; phylum Bacteroidota; class Bacteroidia; order Bacteroidales; family CAIXZF01; genus CAIXZF01. Next base: position 101 of record CAIXZF010000093.1, on the reverse strand, counting down.
TGTAATTATCAATTTCTTCCATGTAATTCCGTTGAAATGCCTGAACTCCAAAGGTCAGGTACATTTGCTTCAATACCAGCGAATACTCAGCTTTGCTGTTC
>CAIXZF010000092.1 GCA_903923925.1 uncultured Bacteroidales bacterium | reverse complement strand
TATCCATTCTATTGTCATTAATCTCCTACGGAGAATTCAACATAAAAATGAAAGAAACTTCAAGTTAAAAGTATCCTGATTTCATGCGAAATGTACAAGTCTAAAAATGTATCAATTTACCGGTGAATCAATTGCCTGGTTAAATTTTCATTAACACTGTCATATTAATAAATTTAATTTTCGTCAATCTGATTAGTAGGCGTATATTTGCAAAAAAATCATAGTTTGTGAAGATTAGTAGGGAAATTCGGATAGGTATAACTGTTGTTGCTGCTATTGCATTCTTTGTCTGGGGCTTTAATTTTCTTAAGGGCCGGGATGTCTTCATTAAAGAACGGAAATTCTTTGCAGTTTATACTTCAGTGCTTGGCCTTAATACTTCAAATCCAGTATTTATTAATGGCTACAAAGTTGGTTTAGTGAAACATATGGTTTTCCATCCGGATGGAACCAACCGAATCCTTGTTACAATAGTTGTTACGAACGATGTTCCAATCCCGAAGAATTCAATCGTAAGGATTTATGGTGCTGATCTGATGGGTAGCAAAGCTGTTGAAATAAAGCTCGGAAATTCTGTAGAAATGGCTGTTAACGGAGATACTCTGCATGCAGATGTTCAGGCCTCCTTCTCTGAAGAAGTTAACAAACAGGTACTTCCATTGAAAGATAAGGCATTGTCGCTGATGATGTCCATCGATTCTGCAATGATTGTCCTCAGAGAAGTGTTTAATGAGCAAAACAGGCAAAATCTTGAAAGCACTTTCACAAGTGTTAAAAATACCATTCAAAATCTGGAAAAAGTTAGTGCAAATGTTGATACACTTGTCTCTGGACAACGAAATCACCTGGGCTCTATTCTCAGTAATATCGATGCAATTTCTGCCAATATCAAGAATAACAATCAGAAAATCAATGCAATAATTCAGAATTTCTCTACTTTGAGCGATACTATTGCTAAAGTAAGGCTTACTGAAACGATTAACCATCTGAATCATAGCCTTTCGCATACGAATGATGTTCTTGAGAAAATCGACAAAGGTGAAGGTTCTCTGGGGCTTCTGATCAATTCGGATAGTCTCCACCGCGAATTAGTGGCATCCTCAAAGGAACTCGATCTCCTGCTAAAGGATATTCGTGAACACCCGAAGCGCTATCTGAATTTCTCCGTGTTCCCTGCACGCAAGTAGTTTCTGAAATTTAGAAAAGCTTGACCAATTTCATGCCTACCATTTATAAATATCTCCGCTGTATCTCGGGCGGCGACTTTCGAGCCACTGAAAGCCTTTTAATTTGAGTTCCTCCGCTTTGGTTTCTTTTAAGGGGTTCAAGTATGCATCGGGCTCACTAACATATTTTATCCGGTAAACCTTTTTGTCTTTCATCCGGATGAGCATTTCGCTTGATTTTGCAAAATTCACACCTATCGAATGTCCATCATCCTCCTTAGCAAAATATATTGTTTCTGCGTTGCTTAAAACCTTTACACTCCGCAGTTCATTTTCTATAAAATGACCAATCATGTTTTTTCCCTTTATCTGGTCGTATTGCCCTGTATCAGAAACAGAAACAATAAATGATGTATTATACAGCATCATTGAATCTACGGCCTTGTTTGTCATCCACATGCGTATAGAATCTGCTGTAAGCTGGTTTACTTCCGACCAAATAACTGGAGAACCGTGTAAAAGAATGGTAGAATCCCCGAAATTGTAAACAAGTGAATCACAAAGTCCCTGAAGATCAGTTCTGAAGAATTTTGTATGATTGTATGCATACAAAACCTTGAATTGCCTGGCCGTATCAAAAGTGGCATAAAGCGTATCGGCATGCAGAAAAAACGATCCTGATTTATCAACAAGAATCCCCTCAGCACTATCGGTCATGCGCACATATCCCTTAAGTTCCTGGTAAATGCCTTTGTTGCCTTTCACCACTACGTCCTGAACAGTGTCAAGTATACTCACATTCCCGAAGGCCTTGCCAAGTCCAAGCTGACGGTTATAATACAGGCTGTCGCCCCACAATTTCCGCTCTCCGGAAATCATATACCCGTTTTTGTTGAATTGAGATACATCCGTGATGGTATTATACCAGCCATTTTCACAATAAATATAGTTCGACTCTCCTTTGATGGTTGTAGGCCCTTTGAAAAAGGAGGTTCTGCTCACAGTATTGTACAGCAAAGTGTCCGATTTCATGGTGTATTTCGGGTTAACCAGGATAACATTCTTTTTGAAAAAAAACTCCTTACGATCGGTATAATAATATCCGATTTGACTCGTAAGTTTATTGTCCTTATTGGTGATTTTTCCACCTGTGTTGTAGTATGAATACCCTTCAATTCGGTTCCAGATCAGATGATCGGTGAGGAGAATAGTTTGATTATCAACAAGTTTAACCTTTCCTGTTAAATCACCTATTTTTGTTTCACCGTCGTATTGAAGCTGGTCGCCATAAATATTCAGAGTGTCGCTAACTTTAATGTGAATTGTGCCAAATGCTTCTACATTATTGGCATCTTCATGGAAATATGCACTGTCGCAATACAGATAAGCACCATCATGTTCAAAGGCTACATTGCCGATCACCCTACGGAGATCTTTACCAAGGTCTTTATTGTATTTGAGTTGATCTGCTTTAATGAGATTGATTTTAGAAGCCCCCTGGCCAAAAGCAGCCTGAGTTAAAATCAAGATACAGAAAAACAGCGCAAACCTGGGGAGAGCAGAAAACAACTTGTCAGGAAGTGGCATTTCCTGAAGATTATTCAGGTGCCTGTTCCATATAACGGCCTGATTTATCGAAGTATAGCTGAGCTTCTGGTGGATCGGCATTCTTCTTCTTGCTGTAAATTTCGATGTAGAAATAGTTCTTTCTGTCTTTGCGAATAACCTTCTCAGCATAACGAATCTTATATCCTTTGTATTTTTCACCCATGTAACGTTGGATAGGCCCCATTAGTGTTCCCGGATCCATGTCCGTGTGGGTAACCTGTATCTGTCCGTCAGCAGAGAATTCAAGCTTGTTTTTAATCTCATTAATCAGAAATTCAACGCTGAACTTTCCATTGTCATTATCAGTCCATACTGGATCAACAGCTTTTGGAAACCTCTTGGTGAAATTTTTCCGGATAACTTCAGGAATGTCAGAATCACTTAAACTTCCGAAAGCCGGAGCAGCTTTCTTTCCACCTTTGCTTTTAGGTTTTGATGATGAACGGGGAGTGGCCTTTTTTTGTACAGGCTCATCCTCGGCTGCTTCCTCTTTTACCTTCTTTTTGCTGGCAGAAGCCACTGGTTTTGGAGCTTCTTTCTGCTTAACCTCATGTGTATTCGGATCATTCAGTAATGCTCCTTTGCTGTTGAAATACAAATCAATACCCTTTTGTCCAAGGCCTTCACGCTTAACCTCTACTTTATAGGAGCTTCCATACTCCGGATAGTCATCAAAATATGCCTCCTTAATTTTATAGCCCTTATAATTGAGATCAACATATGAAAGTACCAGTGATGGCAATTCCTTTGCACTTATTTTTTCACCATTTGGCTGGTCACCACTGTTATTATCTGTGTCCTTGTCCCTTTTAGCCTCTTCAATATCATCTTTTTCAGCCTTTTTATTGGATTTCTCGGTATCAGCTACATCTTCTGTCTCATCAGTATTTTTAGGTTCTTCGGCTTTTTCAAGCTTGCCGTTTTTATCAAAATACAGTTTGGTGATTTTCTCCTCCTGTCCCTTCTTTACCTTGGCGTATAGTTCCACATAATACTGTGTATTTCTGTCGCGTGTTGAAGTTTTTTCACCTGATTTATACTTTAATCCGGGATAATTTTCACCACAATAAAGGATTGCCTGTTTGATAAGCTGTTCTTCTTTAATTTCTTCTGTTGTTGAAGTCCAGTCACCATTTTGAGCAAAACTCGATTTATAGGCAAGTTCTTCAACAGTAAAATGAGCAGTATAGATATTATCCAGGGTATCCCAGCGAACATCTTCAATCTTCGCATATTTCTTTTTGAAGTTATCTTTCACTTTAATCGGAAGATCCGCCATATTAATTGTGCGATCCATCTTCAATAATGCAGCACGCTTTGCTTCACGCTCCTTTTTTCAGCTTCTTCTTCAGCTTTACGTTCTTCTCCTGCTTTCTGCCCTGTAGAAATGGCTTTGTTAATTGGATAAAACTCATTCATTTTCATGAAGTTACCTGAAACATCGAAATAAAATTCCGCAGCAACTTCCTGTCCGGCGCCTTCCTTTTTTATTGTCAGATAGTAAAAAGCACCATTGTTTTTACTTTCGGTATACCTGGCCAGATTGATTTTAAATTCGGGATATTTATTGGTTATATAGGATGAAATCCTGCCAGGCATCTCCTTTACATCAGTTTCGTAAACTGTTTCTATCCAGGTACCTGATAAGGTAAAACTTGCCTTAACAAGCTGTCCGTCAATTCGGGCATTGGCAACATAATTGTTGTCAACCTTCTCCCAGTTTTTAAGTTTCGCATCCGGGTACTCGCTTAGAAAAGCAGCCTGGATTTTTTGTGGGACAGAATCGGCAGCGGGTTTTTGCCCGAACGCAACGATGCCAAGAAAACAAAGGAATCCGAGAATTTTTAATTTCATATGCGAATTGAATTGATTATGAATGAATTAATGATGACTTCATAAGTGTTTGTGTCCTTTCAGGTCCGGTTGAGAGTATTGTTACCGGAAGGTTAATTTCTTTCTCAATATATGAAATATACGTCTTGAATTCCAAAGGTAAATCTTCTACTGAATTGTATTGGGATAAATCTACATTCCAGCCCTTAAGTGTTTCATAAACAGGTTCAACAATTCCTGTATTATGGTTGTATGGTAAATAATCAATAGACCCGTCGGATGTATTATAGGAGGTACAAACGGGGATTTCTTCACATTCCCCTAAAACATCCGATTTCATCATAACCAGCTGAGTTACTCCATTTATCATTACAGCATATTTCAAAGCAGGAATGTCAAGCCAGCCACATCTTCTTGGCCTTCCGGTAGTTGCACCAAATTCTCTTCCGATTCTCCTCAGCTTCTCTCCATGTTCATTGTCCTGTTCGGTTGGGAAAGGACCGTTACCAACTCTTGTACAATATGCTTTAAAAATACCAAAAACTTCTCCTATTCTGTTCGGGGCAATACCTAAACCTGTACAAGCTCCTCCTGTTGTTGTATTTGATGAAGTTACAAATGGATATGAACCAAAATCAACATCCAGCAAGGTGCCCTGCGCACCTTCTGCAAGCACACGATTCCCTTCATCCATTAATTTATTAATAAAGTGTTCACAATCAACAAATTGAAACTTGCGGGCTCGTTCAACACTTTCCATCCAGTGAGCTTCATATTCTGCAAAACCCATCCCGTCGATTAAAGCAGTATCCGGATTGAAATCGTTCTGCTTCATATATCTGAGATGATGATCCTTAAGACTGTTGTAGTGCTGCATAAAACCGGCAGTGAAAATCTCTCCGATCCGTAGTCCCTGCCTGGCTGTTTTATCTGTATACGTTGGGCCAATACCTTTTAAGGTTGAACCAATTTTTTTATCTCTTAGGTTACCTTCCTTACAGGCATCCATAAGCCGGTGCGACGGAAGAATCAAATGGGCCTTCTTTGCAATAAAAAGCTTGCTTTCAGGATAAACATTGCGTTTATACAAACCATCAACCTCCTTCATCAGAAGAAAAGGATCGATAATTACACCATTTCCAATAATATTAATAATTTCCGGATGAAAAATGCCGGAGGGTATCAGGTGTAAAACATGCTTAAAGCCTTCAGCTTCAATTGTATGACCTGCATTAGGTCCACCCTGAAACCTGGCAACGATATTATATTGCGGCGTTAAAAGATCAACAATTTTCCCTTTTCCTTCGTCTCCCCACTGGAGGCCTAATATAATATCTGCCTTCATTACTTACGTTTGCGTTGCTAGTTTTTAATTAATTCCTTCTTTTCATGCTTAACATTACTGAAATTGCCATAAAATATCAGTGAATGATGTGTAATATTAACACCAAGCTGCTCTTCTACAGCAGCTTGTATTTCCTGCAATCTCGGGTCGCAGAATTCCACAACCTTGCCTGTGTCGAGACTAATGAAATGATCATGCTGCTTAAATTTATATGACTTCTCAAACTGGGCACAGTTATTGCCAAACTGATGTTTGGTAACCAGGTTACAGTTCAGTAATAACTCAATTGTATTATACAGGGTAGCGCGGCTAACCCGGTACTTGTTGTTTTTCATGCGAATATACAATGTCTCGATATCAAAATGGCCATCTGTTGTATAAATCTCCTTAAGAATAGTATAACGCTCTGGGGTTTTGCGATGACCATTTGACTCTAAATAATCTGTAAAAATCTTTCTTACGGTTTCAAAGTTATCTTTGATCGGTTCTTTTGTAACTTCCTTCATTTGGATAATGTTTTATAAATCATTGAACAAGAATGAATTGCGAAAATATTACTTGTTTCAAATTCTTCATAAAAATAAAAAAAATTACTATGTCTATTTGGAATAAATAAAAATAAAATTAAATAAAACGTATTTTCTCAATGATATCAATGTTTCTAGCTCAACAAAGGATTTTTCTCACCCAATTCATTGATTCGGGTTACGCTAATAATTCCTTTAACTTTCTTTAAGGATGAAATGAGTTCTTTTAAATTTTGGGTATTAATTACATAAATCATCACAATTCCCTTGAAAACCTCCCCGTTTGTTTCCATATGATAGGACCGGATATTCAAATTGTGCTGTTCTGAAATTATTGTTGCTGTTTCACTTACCAGGCCTTTTTTGTCGATTCCCGTGATTTTTAATCCGCAGAGAAAGCCTATCTTTTCTGTTGGTTTCCACTTTGCCTTTACAATTTGTTCGCCGTGTTTCGACATAAACTGTATAGCAAATTTGCAGTTAGTGCGGTGAATCTCAATTTTTTCAGTTTTCGACAATAACCCAATTACATCATCTCCCGGAATCGGCTGACAACAGGAAGCGATCTCGTAATTGATCTCATTAATATTGTCCTTAAGCAGAAGTGATCCGGGATTCTCATGAATCTTACTGATAAGTTTCTGATCTTCTCCGCTTACACCCGTATTCCTCGACCTGATAAATGGTCGCAAGAGAAAATCAAAAAGTCCGTCTTTTCCCTGAGACCTCAAATATGCTCTCACCTCATCAGCTCCAACAGTACCTGCTGCTATTCTTAAATGCAGTTCCTCCCGACTTGCAACTCCACAAAATTCCTGAAATTTCGGCAGATTGAACTCTGCTTTTTCTTTGTTGGTTTCAAGCAATATCTGTTTTAACTTCAGCTTGCCTTCTGTTACTAATTTCCTGTTCTCTTCCTTTATTTTCTCACGGATATTACTTCTGGCCTTAGCCGTAACTACAAAATTCAGCCATTCTTCTTTGGGTTTTTGCTTGGATGAAGTGATAATCTCCACCTGGTCGCCGCTTTTAAGTTTGTAATTGAGTGGTACCAGCCTGTGATTTACTTTTGCTCCAATGCTGTTATTGCCGATTTCTGAATGAATATTATATGCAAAATCCAAAGCACTCGATCCTGCAGGAAGTGAAATAAATTTCCCTTTTGGAGAATATACATAAATTTCCTCTGAATAAAGATTGAGTTTAAAGTCGTCAACAAAGGCTAAGGCATCATTAACGTCTTCACTGTCAAGCATTTCTTTAGCCTTTTTCAGCCATTCATCTAAGCCGGTTTCATTGTCGCCGGGTTCCTTGTATTTCCAATGTGCTGCATATCCTTTCTCTGCAATCTCATCCATTCTGTCGCTCCGGATCTGAACTTCAACCCAACTACCGTTATGGCTCATAACTGTTGTATGTAAGGCCTCGTAACCATTGGCTTTGGGAAGCGAAATCCAGTCTCTCAGCCGCGAATTATTAGGTCTGTAATGATCTGTAAGGATAGCATAGGCACGCCAGCAATCAATTTTCTCATTTTCAATAGTAGTGTCAATAATTATTCGAATGGCAAAAACATCGAAAACTTCTTCAAAAGGAATTTCCTTTTTCCGCATTTTCTCCCAGATAGAAAACACAGATTTCACTCTCGTACTTATCCGGCAATTGAGCTCTTGTAGGATAAGCGATTTCTTGATAGGGTATATAAACTTGGAAATGAATCGGTTACGCTCCTTCTCAGTTTCCTCGATCTTCTGTGAAATTGAGTTGTAAATCTCTGGTTCTGTGTATTTGAAGGCAAGATCTTCAAGTTCACTTTTTATTGCATAAAGACCGAGGCGATGTGCTAATGGAGCATAAAGAACCTGGGTTTCGGAAGCAATTTTTAGCTGCTTCTCCTTTGGCAGCGAATCCAGAGTTCGCATATTGTGCAGCCTGTCGGCAAGCTTTATAAGAATAACACGGATGTCGTCAGATAAAGTAATGAGGATTTTCCGGAAATTCTCAGCCTGCATAGAGGCAGGCTGCGTATCCACAAAACCCTTGATCTTGGTGAGTCCATCGGTAATTCTGGCTACTTTTTCACCAAACATCACCTCAATATCATGCAAAGTGTAACTCGTGTCCTCAACTACATCATGCAGCAAGGCTGCAATTACAGAGGTAGTTCCCAGACCGATTTCTTCAACACAAAGCCTTGCAACTTCAATTGGATGAAATACATAGGGCTCGCCACTTTTACGACGCATATCCTTATGAGCTTCTACTGCAAAATAAAAAGCTTTTCTGAATTGCTTTCTTTCCAGCTCGGATTTAGGTTTCCACAGGGATAAAAGATTACGATACCTTTTCAGGATTTCTCTCTTTTCCTCCTCAAGATCAATGAAATATGGTGTTGAATCTTGTTGCAAATAGCGAAGTTTTGCTTTCTCTTACAAATGTAACGAAAATTAACCTATCGATTTATCTAGTAATTCGTATTATGAATTTTTAACATTTCAATGGCCTGCAAAATATTGTGAGATAATTAGGGTTATTTATTCGTATTTTTACAACAGATTGTTTCCGGATTATTGAATGAAAAAAATATACTTCCTAATAGCATTTTTATTAATCGTAATCGCCTCATTTGCAACACATCAGAGAGCAGGGGAGATTACATATAAATATAAGGGCGGACTTACGTATGAGATCACAATTCTTACTTACACATATGCTCCTAGTCTGGCAGACCGCCCTCAACTACTCGTAAACTGGGGAGATGGCACTAAAAGCGACCTGAATCGTATCGATTCAACCTACCTGGGCAATGACATCATGAAAAATGTTTACGTGGGAGATCATTCCTATAATGGCCTCGGTGAATACCTCATTTCTGTTGAAGACCCGAATAGAAATTATGGTATAATGAATATTCCCAATTCTGTTAATGTGCCTTTCTTTGTGCAATCGCTGCTGATTATTAACCCATTCTTTACACCAAATAACTCGCCTCAGCTTCTGCTGCCTCCTATTGATAATGGATGCACTAATGTGCCATATATTCACAATCCGGGTGCCTATGATGTTGATGGCGACAGCCTTTCTTACAAGCTTGTTACCTGTCGCGGTGCCGGCGGACTATATGTTCCCGGTTATGTGCTTCCTAATCAGGTTGGCAATAATGCCGGCACCCTCATAAGCCTCGATCCGCTCACCGGCACTTTTGAGTGGATCAGCCCGAAAACACAAGGGGAATACAATATTGCTATTCTAATCGAAGAATGGCGGAACGGAATGCGAATCGGCTATGTTATCCGCGATATGCAGATTATTATTGATGCCTGTAATAACCATCCCCCCGAAATAAAACCTATACCTGATACCTGCGTTATCGCCGGAGATTCTGTGCAATTTCTGGTGGAAGCAACTGATCCTGACGGGAATAAGATAACTCTTACCGGCACAGGCGGACCTCTTGTTATGGCCAATTCGCCGGCAACATTTTTCCAGCCTGCAATGGGTACCGGAGCTGTTAGTTCAATGTTTACCTGGCATACCAATTGCGGGCACGTGAGGAAATCACCATATCAGGTATATTTTAAAGCAGTTGACAACGGCTATCCTATATCCCTCGTCGATATTGCCACAGTTAATATTACTGTTATAGCACCTCCTGTCCAGAGCCTTTCTGTAACACCGTATGCAAACTCCATGAAACTGCTTTGGTCAGTAAGTCCATGTTCAAATGCAATCGGATATCGCATTTACAGGCGAAACGGATTCTACGGCTATATTCCTGCCCATTGCGAAACCGGGGTTCCTGCCTATACCGGCTATGTTAAAATTGCAGAAATTCAGGGCTTGAATAATCTTGCATTTACAGATGATGAAAATGGATCAGGACTGATTCATGGTGTCGACTACTGTTATATGATAATAGCGTATTTCGGCGACGGAGCCGAAAGTATTGCCTCTGATGAAGTTTGCGCTACGCTCAAACGCGATTTACCGATTATTACGAATGTTAGTGTTACGAATACCGGAATTCCGGATGGTGTTCTTGATATTCGCTGGATGAAACCAACTGAACTCGATTCTGTACAAACTCCAGGCCCGTATAAGTATTTCATTTACAGGGCTCTGCCTTCAAATAGTACCTATGCTTTAATCGATTCTATCGATGGGCTTACGGATACCTCCTATGTGGATAACCAGATAAATTCTAAAGATAATAAAATAGCATACCGTATTGGTTTACTGAATAATACAGAGGGAAACCGTTTTATGATCGGATCAAGTCAGCCTGCTACCTCCGTCTACCTCAACGTTTCTGCTACCGATGAAAAGCTTATCCTTTCCTGGTCCTTTTCAGTTCCCTGGACAAACGATACTTTTGTTGTGTACAGGCAGAATCCTTTGAACCTTGTTTTCGATTCAATTGGCTATTCAACCACAAAAACATATATTGATTCCGGACTTGTTAATGGGACAAATTATTGTTACAAAGTTAAAAGTCTTGGCAGTTACTCAGCTCCTGGTTTCCCGAAACAGCTTATTAACTGGTCGCAGTTCCAATGTGGCTCACCTGTCGACAATGTGGCTCCCTGTGCGCCAAAGCTTACCGTAGATCTTATCTGCGACCTGGTTGAGAATCAATTGCACTGGACTAACCCCGACAACATCTGCTGCGATGATGTAATGAAGTACAATATTTACTATACTCCTGTCCTGAATGGCGATTTTACCCTTTTGGCAACAGTAGTTGGTGCAACAGATACAAGTTTTCTTCACATAAACCTCCTGTCAATTGCCGCATGTTATTTTGTAACGGCTGTTGATTTTAATGATAATGAAAGTATTTACAGCAATGTTGTTTGTGTTGATATTGATTCCTGCCCAACCTATCAATTGCCGAATGTATTCACGCCGAATGGTGACAATAAAAATGATTTCTTCCATCCATTCCCTTACACTTCAGTGGAAAGTATTGATCTGCAGATCTTTAATCGCTGGGGCAAGATCGTTTTTAAAACACAGGATCCTCAGATTCTTTGGGACGGAAAGAACATTAACAGTAATCAGGACGCTCCGGAAGGCGTTTACTATTATGTATGCGACGTATTTGAAAAACGGCTTCAAGGACTTACAAAACGAACCCTTAGCGGAGTAATACACCTTTTACGATAATCAATTAAACTAATATAGCTAACTCAAAACCTATTCTCCTATGTTCACCGGAATCATAGAATCTATGGCCAAAGTCGCCTGCATTGAAAAAGAAGGAAGTAATATTCATTTTACACTTCAAACACCAATCGCGAAAGAACTTAAAATTGATCAGAGCATGAGCCATGATGGTGTTTGCCTTACTGTTGTTAAGGTTGATCCGGAAAAGGAACAATATACAGTTACCGCTATCCAGGAGACTCTGGATCGTTCGAATCTGAAATACTGGAATATCGGAGGCGAAGTTAATCTCGAGCGCAGTATGAAACTCGATGGTCGCTTCGATGGGCATATTGTGCAGGGTCATGTCGACCAAACTGCCACCTGTCTGAAAGTAGAAGAATTCGACGGAAGCTGGAAGTACACTTTCGAATATGATGCAGGACGAGGGAATGTTACCGTTGAAAAAGGTTCAATATCCGTAAACGGAACCAGCCTCACTGTAGTGGATTCAGGTAAGAATTTCTTCAGTGTTGCAATAATTCCGTTCACTTACGAAGTAACTAATTTTCATAGCTTTAAGCCAGGTTCAGTCGTAAACATTGAATTCGATGTAATCGGAAAATATATTGCAAAGATGATCCGCCTTTATATGGAGCAGCCGCTGGATTAGGCAGGAGGCAGGAGGCAGGAGGCAGGAGGCAGGAGGCAGAAGGCAGGAGGCAGAAGGCAGAAAGCAGAAAGCAGAAAGCAGAAGGCAGAAAGCAGGAGGCAGAAGGCAGGAAATTTTCAACCCTGTCGGGGCTTCAAGCCCCCGACAGGGTTAGCGACGATCTTTTTCACGCCTAACTCTTCTAAACTTCCGTTTTACTGATACTTATATCGTATTTTCTCATTTTGCGGATCAGGGCATCACGGCTTATTCCCAATAACTCTGCCGATGCCTTCTGATTATAGTTGCTGTTACGCAATACTTCCCTGATTAAATCTGCCTCTTTTGCCTTTAAATCTATCGGCATAAGCTGCCTGCCAGGGATTAACTTCATGTCAATTTTTACAGGGAAATCTTCTATTCCAAGGGTATTTCCCTTACACAGAATCATTGCCCTTTCAGTCATATTTTTCAATTCCCTCACATTCCCCGGAAATTCATAATATGATAATATTGATATTACTTCTTCATCAATACGAAACTTCTGCTTATTGAACTTTACTGCATATAAATTTACAAAGTATTCCAGCAATGGAGCTATATCTTCTGTACGCTCACGCAGCGGTGGTATGTGTATATGCAAAGTATTTAAACGATGGAACAAATCCAGACGGAAAATCCGCTCATCAACAAGGTGTTTTATATCGTGATTTGTTGCTGAAATGATCCTGAAATTTGTTTCTATCGGCTTGGTATCCCCTACCCTGGTTATTACCTTTTCTTCCAGAGCTCTCAGAATTTTCGACTGAAGATTATGCGGCATATCCGCAATTTCATCCAAAAATAATGTACCGCCATCCGAAACTTCAAAGAACCCCATCTTGTCGAATGATGCCCCGGTAAAAGAGCCTTTCTTATGCCCGAAAAATTCACTGTCGAGAAGTGTTTCGGTAATAGCACTGCTGTTCACCGGACAGAAAAGATGCTCCTTTCGGTTACTCATGTAATGAATAATCCTGGCAATGTTCTCCTTCCCTGTACCGCTTTCGCCGGTTATCAAAACACTGGCCTCAGAATAATTCGCCGCTGTCATTGCTGCCTCCAGCACTTCCTGTATCTTTTGGCTTGTCCCAATAAACTGACGGTTAATTTTATTCTCCAGCGACCTGGATATCAAAGAATTCTTTTCTTCAACATGCTTTAACCGCTGTTGTAATTGTACAAATCTGTGGCTTCGCTCCAGCGACATCTGAATATCAATATGCCGGAATGGCTTCCGCAGATAATCAAATGCCCCGTTCCGCATTGCCAGAATCACCGTATCCATATCACCTTGTCCGGAGACTACAATAACTTCTATTTCAGGATAATGCTCTTTAACTTCAATTAAAAATTCAAGCCCATTTATCTCAGGTAAATTTACATCAAGAATCAGCAGGTCTATTCGCTGCTTATCCAACAACTTTCTCGCTTCTTTTACAGAATTGGATTCATAGGCTTCATAACCGGCATTTACAAAAAACTCTAATAATTCTTCTGTAAAATGTTTCTCGTCATCAAGGATTAAAATTTTAATTTTCTCTCGTGCCGCCATATCCAAAATTTTGAGTTTTTATCTTTATCAACACACAGGTACCTTTATTTTCTTCACTTTTTATCTCAATATTTCCCTGCATTTCATGAACAATCTGGTATGAAATTGATAATCCCAGCCCACTTCCTTTCCGGTATTCCTTTTTCGTGTAAAAAGGAAGAAGTACCTTGTTCAGCTGATCCTCGGGTATACCAATCCCGTTATCAGAAACTTCTATTATCGATTCCTCATTCTGCCGGTATGATTTAACACTTATCAGTGATTCCTCTGAATCCATTAATTTCATTTTCTTTTCATTAACAGCATCAGAAGAATTTGTGAGCAGGTTAAGAACTACCTGTTCCAACTTGTATTTATTACCCATCATCATCATTGGGATTCCCGATAAATCTATTTCCAGCTTTATCCCCGAATTTCTGAATTGCTCATTAACCAGCGACAATGCGCCGTTAATGCTTTCGTTAATATCAAAATTTGAAGAAATCACATCATCCTGACTTCTCGAAAACAAGCGTATATGATCAATAATATTTTTTATCCTTGAAATATTTTCAAAAATTCTTTCCGACTTCTTTTTCAGATAGTCAGAATTAAAACTTTCCGATTTATTTTTGGAAGTGTACAGAAGATTATCCATACCAAGTGCGATGGAATTCAATGGCTGGTTTATCTCGTGGGCAATACCTGACGCCATTTTCCCCAGGTTAAACATACGGTCTGAAAGAATCGCCTGACTCTCCATCTGCTTCCTCATTGAAATGTCGCGGATGATAATCATGAATGAATATTTACCTGAAACTGTTTCGTCAATAAATGTACAACTTAATTCTCCTAAAAAAACCTGCTGGTTTATCTTTTTTAAAACAAGTTCCTTATTTTGAACTATTCCGGTTTTAAGGGTCTCCTCAAAAAATTCTTTATTGTTAGCCCTGCTATCCTGGCTGATAATCCTAAGAAAGTGTTTCCCCCTGAGGTTCCCCGGGTCTTTGGCTCCAAGCATCAACAAGGCAACTTTTGATACTTCTGTGATAATTCCCCGGTGATCCGTAAGAACAATACCCTCTGGTGAAGCATTCAATATTTTCCTGCTTTTTTCTTCTTTCTCTTGTAACTCCTTCAATTGTTCTTTAACAATCTGTTTTTGCCAGTACAATTCCAGAAATACATTAACCTTGCTCAATAAAATGAAACTTACTATTGGTTTTGTAATAACATCAACAGCTCCGGAAGTATAACCCTCAATAACATTCCCCTCGGTTTTGAGCATGGAAGTAACAAAAATAATCGGTAACCTTTCCTGCTGCCGTTCTTCGTTAAGTTTTTCAGCAAGAAGATAACCGTCCATACCAGGCATCTTTATGTCAAGTATAGCAAGCGAAAGTTCTATGCCTTTGGTAATTTCTAATGCTTCAGATCCGGATTCTGCACATATTATATTAGCGCTTACTCTTTTTAGCAAAGCCTTCAGATACAGGATATTTTCCTGCCCGTCATCAACTACTAAAATATTAGGTAAGCTTCTCATTTAAAACCCATTTTTCCGATTCCAGCTACCTTCACTCTTTCTGAAATGTATCCCTAAAATTTCAGCTAAATCATTAGGCAAGTTAACTATTAAATATAAGAAATCAAGAAGTGAAAAAGAATTAAATTCAGAATAGCGATTTTGCTTCAGTGTAATTGCAATACATTTCATGATTTCGATAAAATTATACGGTTTAACAAAAAAAATCGATTGATTTCTATTTGTTAAAGATACTCCTTAGCACATGAAATGGCAATTCCTTTGGGTACTGAAAACCTACGAAAAGATAAGAAATAAGGACATTTTTACAGCTTTCAGCTACTGGAAAACTACTGTATTGCTATTTTTGGGGGAAATACTCTAAATATTCATTAAAAATGATGTCAGATTTTGGTCTTCAGCCAGGTTCATCTTTTTCTTAAGCTGATACCTCGATGATTCAATTGTGCGCACGCTTCTGTTCAGTATAAGGGCAGTTTCTTTAGTGTTCAGGTTAATCCGTATCATGGCACATATCTTCTTATCATTCGGAGTCAGTTCCGGAAAATCCCTGCTTAATTTAGCCATAAACTCCGGATGACCCTTCTCAAAATAATTTGCGAATTCTCCCCATAAATTATCATCAAGGGTGCTGTTAAAATCATCCGAAATTTTTTGGTATAACTGCCGGCCATCTTCGACGATATAGGGGTTTAAAGCCAACAGTTTTTCAGAAATTAAACTCTTCTTTTCAGCATTGCTGGCCAGCTGCATTGCCTTTGAAGTAAGTTCCTGACTTAATTTATTCAATTCTTCACCCGTAAACTCAGCTTTTCTTTCTGCTGTTCTCTTTTTAAGGATAAGTCGTTGCCTGTTTAATAACAACATCGTAAGCAGTACCAAAAACAGGATTAATCCACCCACTATAATCCCTTTCAGCATGCGGTTTCTAATGGTCCTTACCTCCAGGTCTTTCCTCAGCAAACTGTTTTCAGATACTCTCTGTGCAATTTTATACTGTATGCTCATTTCTTCAATAACCTTGGTTTTTTGCATAGAATTAAGAGAATCATGCAAGGTCATATATTTTTTTTGATAGGCATATGCAAGCTTATACTCCTTCAAGGTATCGTAAATGCTTGTATAGGATTGAAATACCTGTTCCTGTAATGAAAGGTCGGGTTCATTGGCATTCATGTGATCCGCAATTGCCAGATTGTTAAGCGCATCCTGCCATTTTCCCTGCTGTATATTAATGTCGGCAAGATCGAAAAAAAGTGATGCCTCAGCCCAGTTGTTATGCATTTTGCGAATCAGCGGAAGTGAAATAGTATACCAAAACTTAGCCTTTGCAAAATCACGTTCCGCCTTATATACCTGCGCAAGGTTCGTGCAGCTAACTGCCTCTCCAAATATGATCCCCTGAGCCCTGTAAAAAGTAAGAGCATTCATAAAACTGGTTTCCGCCTCCTTAAACTTTTTCATTGCCTTGTAAGTCAGTCCAATGTTAACAGCATTGTCTGCAATCATCCTCGTATTATTTCTCTCCCTGAAAATTTCAGAAGCTTTATCCAGATAACTTATAGAAAGATCGAACGTTTGCAATTTCAAATATACGAGTCCAACATTCATAAAAACTCTGGCAAGGTTTTCTTTGTCATTCTTTATTTCATAAAAAGGAACAACGCTAAGGTAACATTTGAGCGACTTTTCGGCAGAACCAAACTGATCCCAGGCTATACCCAGATTGTTCGACACCATGGATTTACCAGGTTCATCATTAAGCGAATCGTAAATCATAAAACTCTCTTCAAGCAGCTTAATGGCTTTTACATGTTCCTGCATGAGCAACAGCGTTATTGCCATATCATTAGAGGCTTCTGCCTGCAAGGATCTGGATTTCAAGGCTATTGCCTGCGCCATCTCTTTTTCTGTATACGAAAACGCCGTCTGAGGATTTTCAAATTTAAAAGACTTACTTAAAGCTTTAAAAGCATAAAAACCCGCCTTTAAATCACTACCTGCCGAAACTTTCAGCAGGCTGTCCACATTGCTCTTGCCATAGGTGAAACTTGTTGCAGAAACGACAAGGATTACTATGTAAAAGAATTTATTCATAACATATTAAATTCTAAGATTACAATACTACTAATTTTTCATAATATCTGAAAACACTTTTCAAAATTTCTCCCGATCTTAATTTGCCTTCCATTTCTAAAAACTCAAAGCTCCTACTTGCTTTTTAACATTGTTTTCAAAGTTTGAATGAATTCAGGTTCAACATTGTATCCCAATTCCTTAGCTTTCAAGGCATCTTTCAATGCCTTATCGTATTTCCCGGTCAGGTAAAATGCACCTGCCCGATTATAATATGCTTTTGAATATTTGGGATTGTATTGAATGGCAGTGTCATAAAGCGGAATAGCTTCTTCATACCGTTGACTATCGTTGTAGACAATTCCTTTGTTATAATAAGCATCTGCAAACTCTTTTTTGAGTTTAATTGCCATACTGAAATCCTGAAGAGCTTCATCAAACTTTTTCATTTCAATATAGCATAAGCCCCTGTCATTGTATACATTAAACTTTTTATCGTCCAAAGTCAGGTAAGTACTAAGATCAGTAAGTGCTTTTTCATATTGATCATTATGATAATAAGCTAATCCCCTCATTTGATAAGCAAGCGCATTTTTATCGTTCTTATTTATTGCATCTGTCCATAAACTTATACTGCTTTTCCAGACTTTCGCTCTTTGGAATGCTGCGAACGAATAGGATATGCAAATTACAACAAGACAAATAACAAGTGGTACTTTGTAGACCTGGAAATTTTTGGACTTACTTTCAATAATATTATTTACAAATCTGGAAATTATGAAGAATATTCCAATGTAAGAAATGTATGAATATCGGTCTGCCATTAAAGCTCTGCCAACTGGCAGAATTTTTAATACTAAAACTAAGGAAACGAGGAAGAACCCAAACCCGAAAGCAATATCTCTTCCCTTTCGCATCGACCAATAAACTATGTAAAGCAGAGCAGCCAGTATAAACGGGGCCGCATAAAATGAATAAGGGTACATCCCATTAATCGTTATAGGATAACTATAAAATCCACTGAGCTCAATGGGGAAAAATAATTTACTGAGGTACATCAATATGCTGTAACTGCTGAATAGCAATCTTGATAAGTAACCAAGAAAGGCAGTATCTGAAGTATAATTTGCAGATTTTTGGGCAAACACAGCAATAACACCAAAAAATGCTGAGAGGGCAAAAAACGGAATCTTTTCAAGTACACTCCTCCACGATAGCTTTATTCCTTTGAGATAGTCAATTAGAACAAACAATACGGGAACAAACACTGCCATTCCTTTCGAAAAAAGAGCCATTAAATACAGGGTCATGGTCAGGAAATAATACAATCCCTTCCTTTTCGTATTCGTGCTGAATAACACGTAAAAACATAATGAAGCCAATGAAAAGAAGGTATAAAGCACATCCTTTCGCTCCGAAACCCATGCCACCGATTCAACATGCATAGGATGTATACTGAATAACAAAGCCGTTAAAAATGCAGTCCATCTTTGTTTGGTCAACAACCAAATAAAAATAAGTACCAGTAAGGTATTTAAGATGTGCAAAATAATATTGTTGACATGATAAGGCCTCGGATCCAGTTTGAATAGTTTATACTCTAAACTATAGGACAATATGGTTAAAGGATGATAATTCCCTAAAACATAATTCGAGAATGTTCTTTTAAGAGAATATGTAGTACTGTCACCGTGCATACTCTTTATCTCAGGGTTGCCTGTAACATAGCCTTCATCGTCCCAATTCGTAAATTTATTATTCGGAGAATCGCTATATATTATTGATGTACAGGTAATTAAAACAATTGATGAAAGTACTATAAAGTTTCTAACTAAATGATTGGGCTGTTGTTTAGGAACGGTTTTCTTTTCATTTAATCGGGGGTTATTATTTTTCATATCAGTTACTGTTTTGCTGAAACTTTCTGTTGGAATAGTATTTACTGGTTTAGGGTATAATTTTACCAAACCTACATGAATTCTTTCAAATATACAAAGCGTATTAATTTAAGACCCGTTTACATTGATTTATTCCCGGCAGTCTGCTTTGCTGCTAAATTGTAAATACTCTCATCAACCCTAAAACCACCAGATTTGGCCTTATTGAGGTATTCTATGGACTTCGCAAAGGCGTTTAATTTAAAGTAACATAGCCCAATATTGTAGTAAAGTTCAAAATCGGAGGAATTCAGGCTTAAGCATTTATTAAAATCTTTAAGTGCCGATTTATAATCCATCAGGTTTGCTTTTGATAAACCCCTGTGATACAGGTATTTTTCATCCTCCGGATGTTTCAGAATCAGCCAGTCATAATCATGAACCGCCTTCTTAAACTGAGCAGTTTCATAATATGCAAAAGAACGGTTCGTATATAGAACTTCAAAAGTAGAATCCATTTTGTAAGCACGATCATAATCCCTAAATGCCTCATCATACTTTTTCAAATTAGCATAATTCAATCCACGATTCACATAAGCCTGCTTGTCGGCAGTGTCATATTTTAGTTGCTTATTTAGTGCTACTATCGATTTTTCATAATCTTTATTATAAGCATAAATTAATGCCTGGTTCTTGTAAACGAAAGGATTTTTTGAACCTAGCTGCTCTGCCATCAGGAAATCCTGCAAGGCTTTATCATAATGATTTACGAAGGATACATAATGAATACCCCTGTTCTCATGGGCAAAACCCACTAAGGGATATTTTGAAATTACATCTGTCCAAAGCAATTCGCTGTTCTTCCATACACTTGTCCTGTTAATGGAAACAACAGTCATCGCCATCATATAAAAAACAGTAGTCACAACAAGAGGGTATTTCAGATAGGAAATCCGGGGTGATTGGCTCTCGATTAAACTGTTTACCCCCATTGCGAGAATAAAAAATATGCCTAAATACGGAACATAACTATACCGGTCAGACATGATAGCGCCCCCAACTGAAATAAATTGCAGGACAAGAATTACCATAAACAGGTAAAAGAACACACCAAATACGAGAAGTTTTGTCCTTTTTTCAATAAGTATACTTAATGAAACTATAACAATACTTATTATCAAAGATGCATAAAAAAATACTGGAAGATAACCTCCGCTGCTTAAGGCAGGATATGGATAAAAAGCAGATAAATTAGCAGGTACAAATAGTTTGATAAGATACATACAAAAACCATAGGTCGAAAAAAACAATCGCTGAGTTACTGTGAAAGCTCCAAAATCGGCAATAGCAGTCTTTTTTTGAATTTCGTAGGTGATGTATATTATTACAACACCTATACTTAAAAATGGCAGCTTCTCCAGCAAAATTCTCAATCCCGATCTCTGATAAAATAATTTCCATGTAGAAGGTTGAAGTAAGTTTACTGGCAATCTGTCGAGGTAATAATCAAGAAGGATTAAAACCATCCCCATTGGTGCAGCTGCAGGTTTAGAAAGTACAGACAGCACAAAAAGGAATAATGCACCGAAATAAATATAGATTTTCCTTTTTTCTGTATACCATAAATACATAATTAGTGAGCCGACAAAAAAGAAGGTAAAAAGCACATCTTTCCTTCCCGAAATCCAGGAAACAGATTCCACGTGCATTGGATGAACACCAAAAAGAAAAGCCGTCAGAAATGCAACGAACCACTTCTTTCCGCTAAGTCTGTATATGAAAAAAAATACCAGGATAACATTTAGTAAATGGAAAATGATGTTGGTCTGATGAAATGGCCTGGGATCTTTTTCAACAAATTCTTTTTCATCTCCCGCCCGGGAATAATCAATGGCCAGCGACAACAATGTTAAAGGGTGATAATTAAGGACTGCCGGTTCGCTAAACATTTTTCTGACATTTGCAGCAGACAATTTCTTTATACAATTATTTCCATGTATATATAATGGGTCATCCCAGTTAGTATACTTGAAATTGAAAGATGAAGTATAGATAATTAGCGTAGTTAATACTGATATGAAAAGGCTGCCGCTGATAAGAAAGTTTTTTGGTACTCTGAATTTTTTTTCCGCGGTAACAGTTTCGCTGTATCTCCTTTTCTTCTGAAGATGTTTCATATTATTTCCTGGAACGCATTACTGCTGATTTAATGAAATTAAAACCAAATCTGAGATCTCATCTAACAAAAATAAACAAATAAGAATTCTCTGAAAATAATTCTATCATTTCTACGGCATTATAAAATTTTCTTATTCGCATATAAAATATTTACGAATTTAATGTTAAATATTTATTACTTTTGCGTCAAATTAATATTATGAAAAAGACAGCATCAACATCCGGATTAGATATTGAACAAATTGAGAAAGTTGAAAGCCGACTTAAATCAATTGCACACCCAATGAGAATTTCGATTATCGAACTTCTTCATCAGAAAGAAAAGTTAAGTGTAACCGAAATTTACAAACACTTTAAAATTGAACAGGCTGCAGCATCCAATCACCTGAAAATTTTAAAGGAAAACGGAGTCCTTCAATCACGCAGAGATGGACAAAAAATTATTTACTCGGTTAACACCAAATCCTTAACAGGCATCATCGATTGCATCAACAGATGCAATGCTGAAGAATAATTATTGTTTGATTAAAACCTTAGGAGGCTGTCTTCAGAATTAGACAGTCTCTTTTTTTATAAATTTTCTTAAGCTTGCGCTCCTTTGCGCCTTCTTTGCGTCCCTTGCGTTAAAGAAAAAGTTACAATCCGTACTTCTCCCGTTCCTGCACGGTAATTATCCTTATTTTTACTATCCTAAAATTCCATTCTATGAAAAATCTCCTTTGCCTTATCATAGCGCTAGTGCCGACACTCCTATTTGCCCAGGATAAAGAAAAAATCGCTGATTCACGGATTGAAAAAGTTACTGTTTTCTTTGAAGGAGCTCAAATAACCCGTCAAGCTTCTGTTCAACTGGATGAAGGAAGCAACAGGCTAGTGGTTAAGGGCTTGTCGTCCTTAATTAACCCACAAAGCATACAGGTTAAAACAGATGCCGATCTGATAATTTCTGGCGTTGAATACCGCTACAATTACCTGGATACCGGAAAGCCTGAGGAAGAAATAGGCTTGCTCACCGATAAACAAAAAGAGCTCAGACTACAGATCGAACTACTTCAAAATCAACTTTCTGTATATGCCGAAGAAGAGAATCTGCTCAAACAGAATGTCTCACTGAAAGGACAGAATTCCACATTACAGGCTTTGGATATCAAAGCTGCTGCCGATTTCATGCGCTTGCGTCTTACAGAAATCAGGCAAAAACAGTTTGATATTCAGAAAAGCATCCGCTCGCTGAACGAGCAGATTGGTAAGATCACCAACCAGATGGGAGAAATCAATATGAAGAAGCCGGAAGTAACAGGCGAAATCTGTATTACGATGAGTTCCAAAAAGGCAATGATAAGTGATATTACCCTCACATACTTCGCCTCCGGAGCTGGCTGGCAGCCAAATTATGATATCCGTGTTAAAGATATTTCCGAAGCTGTAAAGCTGGTGCAGAAAGCTGATGTACACCAGAAAACCGGAGAAAACTGGAATAAGGTTAAACTAACCCTGTCAACCGGCACCCCAACCCTCAGCAACATTAAACCAAAGCTTTCGCCCTGGTACCTTGGTAGTGAGCCAACAAGAACCTCAACTCAACCTGCAACTGAATCGGGGATCTCTCCATACCAGTCGATGCTGAAAGGACGCATTAGCGACAGGCAAACCGGGGAAATGATTCCCTTTGCCAATGTTGTGGCAATGTCGAATGGAAAGGTAATTGCGGGAGCAACGACAGATTTCGACGGAAACTTCGTGATAAAACCCTTAACTCCAGGTACGGTAGACATTAAAGTAACCTATATTGGATATACTACAGCAAACCTCTCAAATATTCGCCTTAGCGAAGGACAGGCAACCATTCTGTCTCCTCAACTGGAGCCTAATACTGTTGATTTACAAGAGGTTGTTGTCTCAAATACCAGAGCTCCTGCCGTTTCATACGACAGGACTAATGCAGATCGCCCACCCTCAAAGTCGGAGATGAGGATGTCGAAAAAGAATGGGGATATAAGGCAGGAAGACAAAACAGAATCAGGCCCTCAGGTAAATATTAGTTTACAGCAGTCCAATTTCGAATATGCTATTGAACTTCCCTATAAAATTCCAACAGACGGAAAAAATATTTCTGTGGTAATTGCTGAAAAGCAGTTAAATGCCATATATGAATACCAGGCTACTCCAAAGCTTGAGAAAGCAGCATTTTTAATCGCCCGCATTCCCGGCTGGCAGGATTACCAGCTCATTTCAGGCAATGCCAATCTTTATTTCGAAGGCACTTACCTGGGCAAATCAATGCTGAATGTAAATACCACAGACGACACTCTCCAGCTCTCCCTGGGCCGCGATCAGAATATTGTGATCGATAGGGTGAAAGTTAAGGATAAATCGAGCACTCAGATTTTCGGATCCAACCAGAAGATCCAGCGTGGGTGGGAAATTAGTATCCGAAACAACCGCAGCAAAATGATTCCACTTGTTCTGGAAGATCAGATACCCCTTTCAAATAGTGAGGTTTACAAGGTTGAACCCGATCTTCCTAACGATGCAAAGTTGGATGAAACTACCGGCAAGATCAGCTGGAAACTAACTATTGAACCCGGACAGACTAAAAAAATCAATTTCCGGTATACTGTTAAAAGCACAGCCGGAACCAGGTTCTGGATGGAGTAATCAAGTCGGTTTCAGAGAAATTCAGTACAATTCCAGTTAAGAATATACCATCACACTAGCACACCAACACACCTGCCAACCAGCAAATTAGCACACTAAAAAATCACAAAAACCGGGTTCAAATCTAAGTTTTACCCAGAAAGGGTATTTCCCATTAGCTTTATAGAAGTTCTCTTCTGGCTTCTTTCAAAGGATAGAGGACCAGTTCGCTCATGGCCGCGTGGCCTCGTAACCACAACGCGACTGCGCCTGACGCTTCGGGGCAGGC
>CAIXZF010000091.1 GCA_903923925.1 uncultured Bacteroidales bacterium | reverse complement strand
GAAAATATTAATGAATACGGCGAACATGCCGTTCGTCTCAACGACTTTGATAAAGCTCAGGCAAAACTATTTCTTCAAATTCTAAAGAAGCTTACTGATAATAATAAGACTGGTATTGAACTATCTGATTATGAGTTTATTGAACCGGTAAACTGCAACCTGACACTTAGGGTATCCGAAACGGATGAAGGCATTATAACTGACGACAACAGAAATTTCTTCTGCGACCTCACGCTGGCCGGATATTCCGATATGATAAAACTTGTTGAGCCTTTCTGCCTCAAAGAGACTGATGCCTACAGGATTTTATACGAACTCGATAACCCTATTGAGTTTATTTTTTCAGCAGGAAAGGAGAATCTATTCAAGAGTTTTTCTGACGAGTCTGTCTGAAAATTTGTTTAGGAATACAATTTACTCCTCTGTTCCTTAAGTTTCTCATCGCTGATATAATCATCATAGTCCATCAGCTTGTCAATCATGCCCTTAGGCCCGATTTCGATAATACGGTTGCATATCGTCTGTATAAACTCATGGTCATGCGACGACATAAGGATATTTCCTTTAAACTTTATCAGCGTATTATTGAATGCCTGAATTGATTCAAGATCCAGGTGATTGGTAGGCGTATCAAGCAGCATCACATTGGCATTGCGGGTCATCATGCGCGAAATCATACAGCGCACTTTCTCGCCCCCCGACAGTACATTTGTTTTCTTGAAAATTTCTTCTCCTGCAAACAGCATCTTGCCTAAAAACCCCCTGAGGTAAGCCTCGTGTGTATCCGTTGAGTATTGAGCAAGCCAGTCCATCAGGGTCATATCCGATTGGAACAATTCCTCGTATTCCAAAGGAAGATAGGCTTTCAGTATGGTTTGTCCCCATTCGAACGTTCCCGCGTCAGCTGTGTCGTGACCTTTCAATATCTCAAAAAGAGCAGTCATGGCCCTGGTATCGCGCGAAAGAAAAACGATTTTGTCGTCCTTCTGCATGGTGAAATTGAGATTCTTAAATAGGAGGTTGCCATTCAAACTCTTGGTAAGTCCTTTTACCTCCAGAATATTGTTGCCGGGTTCACGTTCAGGCGTAAAAATAATGCCCGGATATTTCCTTGTTGAAGGTTTTATTTCTTCAATATTGAGCTTCTCGATCATTTTCTTCCGACTGGTGGTCTGTTTCGATTTTGAAGCATTGGCACTGAAGCGTGCTATAAATTCCTGGAGTTCTTTTTTGCGATCCTCAGCTTTTTTGTTCTGGGTGAGTTGCTGACGTAAGGCTAACTGGCTTGATTCATACCAGAAAGTATAATTGCCGGGGAATTGTTGCACCCGGTTGAAATCGATATCAACAATGTGTGTGCATATCGAATCCAGGAAGTGCCTGTCGTGGGAGACAACCAGTACCGTATTATCGAAATTGGCGAGATAGCTTTCGAGCCAGTTTACCGTTTCAAGGTCAAGGTCATTAGTAGGCTCATCCAGCAAAAGATTATCCGGTTTGCCGAAAAGCGCCTGGGCCAGCAAAACTTTTACTTTTTCCTTACCGCTTAATTCGTTCATGAGCCTGAAGTGCAATTCTTCCTTTATACCAAGCCCGCTTAATAAATTGGCAGCATCGCTTTCGGCATTCCATCCATCCATTTCGGCAAATTTCTCTTCCAGTTCCGAAGCCCTGTGCCCATCGTGTTCTGTAAAGT
>CAIXZF010000090.1 GCA_903923925.1 uncultured Bacteroidales bacterium | reverse complement strand
TAAAACTATTGAAGAAGCAATAGCACTCAATAACCATGTACCGCAAGGATTATCATCGTGTATATTTACCGAAAATCTTGTAGAGGCTGAAACGTTCCTTTCAGAAACAGGGTCAGACTGCGGAATTGCAAATGTAAACCTGGGCACATCCGGTGCAGAAATAGGTGGTGCTTTTGGTGGTGAAAAAGATACGGGTGGTGGCCGTGAATCCGGTTCTGATGCCTGGAAAGCCTATATGCGCCGCCAGACCAATACTATTAATTTTAGTGGCCAGACAGCATTAGCACAAGGGATTACATTCGATTTTTAATACAAGAGTACATCTTGCAAAATAAAAGGCAGGTAGCAATAACCTGCCTTTTTAATTGATGGTTTATAACAGGAAAACGCAAAAGGAGCCATCCGGCGCTAGCTGTGTGGGGGGAGGGGTGGAAATAGACAATGGGTTATTTGTTAATAGAAAAGCTTTAGGGCTTTAGCGGGTGTTTGTAAATTCTGAGGTTAAATTATTTAGATCAACGGATGAGTGTGGCAGCAGTAAGGGATTACGGGCGACAAAACTGTCTTACAGAACCGAAGTTTGAGCGGAACAGACTGTTTGAATTACAACAAAACCCCTAATTGCTGCTACACTTTAGATTTTAGCCACTTGCTACATTTTCTACCGTTTAATCATGTGTTGATTTTTAATTATTTTCCGAAATACTTTTGCATTAATGACTGTAGTTCGGCTTTGTTAATGGGTTTTGAAATATACTCATTACAACCCGCTTCTTTTATTTTAAACTCATCGCTACTTTGTGCAAAAGCGGTGACCGCTATGATTGGCAAGTCATTTCTGAATGATTTGATAATACGGGTTGCTTCAATGCCATTCATGACGGGCATTTTAATATCCATCAAAACAAGGTTGATTTCAGGATGCTTTTTGCATAAATCAACAGCTTCCTGGCCATCGGAAGCTCTTAAAGTTTTACATTCATTTCTCAATAGCATTTTAATATAAAGATAATTGGAATTATCGTCTTCTGCTATCAATATTACTGGCATCTCTTCTACTTCAATTGAATTTGTTAAATTCTTTGGTTTTGAAGAAAATGTTGATGTACTATAAGGAAGAGTTAAGAACACGGTAGTCCCCACATTTTTTGTCGATTCTAAACGTATTTCTCCACCAAGCAATTGTATCATGCCTTTGGCAATAGATAACCCTAACCCACTGCCTTCATGACCACGTGTACTAGAAACATCTTCCTGCATATAATACTTGTATATAAGCTCTTGCGCATCCTTTTCAATGCCTTTGCCCGTGTCCGTTACAAAAAATTCAATTTCATTATTTATGAGTTCAAATCCCAGCGTAATACTTCCTTCTTTTGTAAATTTTACCGAATTATCTACCAGCTTAGAAACCGCCTTTCGCAGTATTTCTCCATCCGTATTTAGGATAACCGGATCAGTCTTATAAGGAAATTGCATTTTAAGCTCCAGATTTTTTCCCTTACATGGTTCCTGAAAATGTTTAAAGACTTTCACTAACAATGATGAAATATCAATGGGTTGAGGGTGAACTTCCATGTTTCCCGAAATAATCAGGGATATATCCATAATATCGGTAATGGTATTCATCAAACGGTCGCTACTGAAATTTATAATTTCCAAATACGCCTCCTTTTCTTCCATTGTAATATCAGGCTCAATAATAAAAGGGGCAAATCCCAGAATAGCATTGAGCGGTGTTCTGATTTCATGCGAAATATTGTTCATAAAAGCAGTCTTTAAACGATCGCTTTGTTCAGCGTGTTCTTTGGCAATGATTAGTTCTACTGCTTGTTTTTCTTTTTCTTCATTTTGAAAAGCAAGTTCCTTGTTAGCAATGATTAACTCTGTTGAATATTTTTGTATCTCATTATTTTGTACTTCAAGCTCTATGTTAACAATACTTAACTCTACCGTACGATTTTCTTTTTCTTGGTTTTGAAAAGCAAGTTCATTGTTGATTTGAATATAGTCCTTGTTTTGAGCCTCAATTTTCTCGGTTTTTTTCTTTAGATTGATCTCTGCCAGCTTCATATTAGTTATGTCCCTCATAACCGCTGATAGGTAAGCCGGAATCCCATCTTTATCCTTGTGAACCATCAGAAGTATAGATACCGGGATTTCATGTCCTTCAAAGTGTTTCAGTGCAATTTCACTTTCCCATTTCCCATCCCTGATTGCTGTTGGAATCCCTTTATTCAATATCAAATCAAGAAATTTTGTGGCACACACATCTTTAATATGCATTCCTACTAAAGAAGCATTTGCAGACATTCCCATAATGGCTTTTGCTGCCGGATTATGATACAGAAGATTTCCATGCATATCGGAAGTTCCTATAAAATCGGAAGATTGTTCATTGATTGCAATTATACGGTCTCTTTCTTCTTCAGTTTTTTTAAGTTTTGTGATGTCCTGAAGATTCGCAAAAAAGTACAGCGGAACATTTTCGTTGTCTCTAATAAGCGAAATTGTGAGGTTAGCCCATATTAACTGCTTATCTTTCCGCACATAGCGTTTGATAATTTGCAATTCTTTAACTTTCCCATTTATTAGAGCCTTCATTGCCGAATTTCCTACTAATATATCCTCCGGAAATGTTATTTCATCAAAAGAAAGTCCAACTATTTCTTCTGCTGCATAACCAAGCATTTTTGCAAAGGCTTGATTACAATTCAGAAACTTTTTATCAAGACCAGTTAACACAATTCCAAATGGAGACAGGTCGAAAATCTGTCTAAACTTAACTTCACTATCT
>CAIXZF010000089.1 GCA_903923925.1 uncultured Bacteroidales bacterium | reverse complement strand
GTCGCAAATTGATTATCAAATAATCCTTTTTTACCTTTGGTCTTGTAAGACTGTTTTTTAATGCTTTTTTTGTGCTTTTTCATACACAAATATAACGACAAATATCTGTATTACAGTAAATTAAATTATAGAACTCCCCTAGTCTTCTTTTGGAGCTTCATTAAGTGGTTTCCCTGATTTATCCCAATATTTCCATTCGCCGGTTTTTAAGGCCACTTTAAATTCACCTTCTGCCTTTTTCTGTCCGTTCTCATACCAAAATGTCCAGATGCCTGTTTCGCGACAATTGTCATAAATACCTTCCGACTGCTTTTGTCCGTTTTCATAAAACTCCACAGCAGGACCATACTTATAGTCATTTACATACGTATCATCTGTCTTCTTTTGTCCGTTGGGATAATACCAGATTGCTTTCCCATTGAATTTTCCAGCATCATAAGTAACTTCAGATTCTTTCTTCCCGCTGTTGAAGAACGTTGTTTCAACACCATCAAGCTTGCCATCTTTGTAATTTGATTCTATCATCGTCTGACCTGATGGGAATTTTACAAAGCACTTTCCCGTAAACGGTTTTGATTCTCCATCTTTAAATTTAACCTTATCTTTTTCGATAAGTTTATCACAATTAACATACTCTTGCGCTGAAAGTAGTGTGCTGAAAATCAATAAAATACCCAGTATAAATTGCAAACGCCATTTCATAAGATCAATTTCTTTAGACTATCAAAAGTACGAAATTTTCAGGCACTATTTTTCCTTTTAACTTCCTTTCCAATATACCAGGAAAAGAATCCGGTAATTAGCGTAAACACAATTCCCAGGCCAAGCAGCGGGATCAATAAAATATAGAATTCACCAATTATTGAATCCCAGATCCGGCAGGTATGAAATTCCAGAGCCACATTCCATAAGGACATTGGTGAGGATAAGACAATAGTTGGTGGCATCGCCGGCATTTTAACAATTCTAGTGAGTCTGGGTGCATCTGAATTGTTTACTGCAGTTATTGCTCCCTTTGCAAAATCAAACACCAGCATCTGATCTTTATCAACAGCAATGCAACCTGTAACGGCAACAGAACCTACAACCGCATCTCTCCCACTTTTGGGCACCCAGCGACTTCCGGTGAGGTAATCATCAATCGTACCACTTTCCGGATCCCAGCGGAACAAACCACTGAAAGAACTAACAAGATAGGCACTGCTTCCAACTGTATCGAAATGAGTAATCCCCATAACACTAAGAGGAGGCTGAACCTGGAAGGGTTTCAAACAACTATTAAACTGATCATCAGAATAATACATCCCATCTGAGGTAGAAATCAGGAAACGGGAATTCCTGGTATCGTAGAGGATGTCCCTGAATTTATCAAACCAGGGATTCGGATTATCGAGTATTGAAAAGTTGATTTTTGCAACATTTGAATTTGCTATAGCAATTAAAAGAGGTGGTCGGAGAAACATCCCTGTAAGTGTAGTAAGTAAAAGGATAAAAATGAGCCAGGATCCGGTAATATTATGCCATCTGATAGCCCATCGATTCGTTAATTTCAGGTTATGCCTTTGAATCTCAGCGTTTATTTTCTTTAGAATTTTAGGAGAAAGCCAGTGAATAATACCTGTAATTGTAAGGAAAACAAAGATTAATCCGATAAAATCAATAAACAATTTTCCTATCTGTCCATAAATCTCTCCACTATGAATGACCCACAATGTTCTGAAAAGTCCAACCTTGCCGGAATCGTTGACAGCAGCGGGAATTTTCATTATCGAAAACGTTAATTCTGCAGTATCATTCATACCATACAGCAGAAAACTCCTTGTTTGAACTATCAAGCGATTATCAATCTCTAACACCCTGTTTATTCTTTCCTCACTTACCGGAAGTACAATTTTAATCCATTTGCTGTGTGATTTATTGTATTTAAAAAGGCCCATCAATGTTCCTGCATACAAGCTGCCATCCGAAGATTTCAGCAGAGAATAGATTTTCCTGTTATCGCTTCCTTCCGGAAAACCATTGTTAAAGCCGGTAAAAGTGGAGTAATTGCAATTCGTTAGCCAAACACCAATATTCCCATAAACAAGAATGCTGTCGGCCCCGATTCTGATTCCTGATTTGATGGCTGCAAGGTTCCAGTTTTTATAGGTGTATTCAGGAGGAAGTAATTTACGACTTACATCAAAAGAGGAAAAAAATGTCCTGTGATTCAACACAACTCCCGATAATGCAAAAAACATAATAAAAACTGACAAGAAGATAGATGGCCACTTATGCCATTTACGGAACCAGGAACGAGCTGACATTCGTATAAAATACATTATTAAGTATTTCGGTATTTATTTGCGCAAATATACTGAAACAAGGCTGAATCTGAAAAAATAATGCTGAATATCTATCATTCATTTGTAATTTTGATGCTTCACTCATAAACTCTCATTATGCTTAAAACAAATGAATATTTCGATGGGAATGTAAAATCTATAGCCCTTGAAAACACTGAAGGTACTGCTACCGTTGGAGTAATGGCTCCCGGAGAATATGAATTCGGCACTTCCACAGTTGAATACATGACTGTAGTATCCGGAGAACTTACTGTACTTCTCCCGGGCGAAACTGAATGGAAATCCTACAAACCATTCGATACCTTTGTTGTAGCAAAAGATACAAAATTCAAGCTGATTGTAAAGGAAGACACTGCTTATAAATGCATTTACAAATAATTTGGATTGTATTAAATGGTTATGTTTCAGAATATTGTAGAATCAATAAAATAATTATTGACGGAGAATTCAACATAAAAAATGAATGAAACATCAAGTT